>JBILBR010000017.1:0-16893 GCA_044353585.1 Crocinitomicaceae bacterium
TCATTTTCGCTGTACTCGCCGCCAGCGCCTCCTACATTGCCGTACCTGCGGCCATGAAAATTTCTGCGCCTGAAGCGAATCCTGGTTTATTTTTACCCATGGCGCTGGCCATTACCTTCCCAATGAATATTACCATCGGTTTTCCGATCTACTACAGTATTATTCAATAAAAAAGGCCGGCATCGCCGACCTTTTTACGTTTTATAGTTTAACTATTGGCAGAACTCCGGACGCATGTTTCAACACATAACGGCCCGATGACCAACTGGAAATATCTAAAATTCTTGATTCATTTCCTTCCAACGTAAACTCAAACACGAGCCTACCCTCCGAGGTATACACACCCACCTTGTCGAAAACAGTTGAAGCGCTGTTACTTACCGTAATGGTTGTGGCGCTCGGATTTGGATACACGCTAAGCCCCGTTTCTTGATTCAGCGAATTCAAGCCCACTTGAGATCCTACTTGCTCTTCCATCGTAACACCACACCCATTGGCATCTGTCACGGTTACCATATACAATCCGGAAGTTAAACCACTTATAGCTGCTGTTGTAAATCCTCCGGGTTGCCAAGTGATGGAATAAGGCGCGGTTCCACCCGTAGTAGTTACAGCGGCTGTTCCATCATTCCCCAATAATTCGTCGGTTGATGTGGTTGTAATAGTAAGAGCCGTTGGTTCAGTAATGGTTGAGGTGGTTGTGGATGAACATCCATTCGCATCGGTAATAGTATATGTTTGTGTACCTGCACTTTGGGAGAATGAACCAATTCCAGCATATGGTGCAGTTCCTCCGGTTGCACTAAGGGAAACGGTGGCCTCACCACCAGCACATAAAATCGGAGCAATAACCGAGGAATTACCCACAAGAGCAACTGGTTCTGTTACCGTAAAATTTTGTGTAGATATGCACCCATTGGCGTCAGTTACCGTTACCGTATATGTTCCTGAAGTTAAATTATTCACGGTTTGCGTATTTCCCGGCAAGGGAGACCACACATAAGAATAGGGTGCTGTTCCACCACTTGGGGTTACCGTTGCTGTTCCTGAGGCCTGACCATTACACAACACGTTGCTTGCAGTTACGGATGCGGTCATGTTACATACCGGTACGGGTACACACCCATTGGCTGGTGCTTGACTGTAATTAAATACCAAGCTCGGACATGGGTACAAATAAGGAATCCCGCCATTCATGACTAAATTTACCCCAGGCTCATGATAAATCCGATGGATTCCTCCAGTCATGATTATAGTTGAACCACTCTTAGCAAAAATACTGTCGATTCCTCCGCCGGTTATCATCGTAGCTCCTGCCTCCAAATAAATGTTCATGATTCCTCCATCGGTATACAAGGTATCGTTTTGACAAACCCATTGAGGTGTAAAGCCACCATTCACCACTTGATAGGAGCTTACCACATTCGAATTCGACAATACGGTTGGACCCGCCAAATTGATTATGTTGGCTGCAGCAGTATCCATACACCCATTAGCATCTGTAACAATTACACTATAAGCTCCTGGACTCAGGCTACTTAGGTTAGCTGCCGTTTGACCGCCACTCCATGCATAGGTAAATGGAAAGGTACCGTTAGAAACTGTTGTACTTATTGACCCGTTATTTCCTCCACCGATTGAATTGCCAACCCCCAAGGAAACGGAAAGATTACATGTCAAAACAGGTGCACACCCATTTGCTGGTGCTTGCGAATAATCGAACACCAAGCTCGCGCAAGGATATAAGGTTGGTATCCCACCATTCATATTCAAGGTCACCCCTGGTTCATGGTATATCACATGAATCCCTCCTGTCATTGTGATGGTTGATCCCGTTTTGGCATATACGGTATCAATTCCTCCGCCCGTAATCATCGTAGCTCCAGACTCCAAATAAATCTTCATAATTCCACCGTCGGTTTGGAGCGTTTGGTTGGCACAAACCCATTGCGGGGTAAACCCTCCATTTACCACAGAAAAAGTACTCACTGGATTTGAATTCGAATAAAGGATTGGACCAGCAAGATTCGTTACACAGGATGTTGCCGATGCTTGACATCCTGCGGCATCCGTTACCACAACCGTGTAGCATCCCGGAGGAAGCATATTTAAGTTTTGAGTAGAACTTCCATTACTCCACATGAACGAATAAGGCGCAGTTCCTCCAGTTACCGTTAGGTTAATAACGCCGTTAGCGCCACCCCCCATGGCATTATTTACGGATGTGGTAAGGATCATATTGCATGGTTGTGCAAATGAAATAAAGTTAAAAATCAGGAATGCGAAAAGGAAGGTAAATTTAAAATTCATAAGATAAAAGATTTGTTGGGCTTAACGCCGCGTTATCATTTGGGTTGCTTATTATTCAATCGGTCGTTATTTTTACTTCAAGTATCTAAAGTCTTGTCCAGCCTTGATCGATTTCACCGTTTCAAAAATGAGTGCAATACAAGACTCCACGTCTTCTTTTCGAACCATCTCTACCGTAGTGTGCATGTATCGCAAAGGCAAGGAAATCAACGCACTCGTCACTCCTTCATTTGAATAAGCAAAGGCGTCGGTATCCGTACCCGTGGAGCGTGAAGCCGCTGCGCGCTGAAATGGAATTTTATTTTTTTCTGCCACCAGAATAATCTGACGTAGAAAGTTATTCTGAACCGCTGGACCATACGTTAATACGGGTCCTTCCCCAGATTTTTGGTCACCGTTTTCAATTTTACTCACCATTGGAGTTCCTGTATCGTGACACACATCGGTAATTAGCGCAACATCAGGTTTTATTCGGTGGGCAATCATTTCTGCACCGCGCAACCCAATTTCCTCCTGTACTGCATTCACAACATACAAACTAAACGGTAGGCTCACCTTTTTTTCTTTGAGCATTCGCGCTACCTCCGCAATCATGAATCCCCCTACCCGATTATCTAAGGCACGACCCACATAACGGTTCTTATTGAGCACCATGAATTCATCTTCAAAGGTTGCCACACAACCTACATGCACCCCCAGTTTTTCAACCTCTTCCTTGGTAGCACAGCCACAATCCAAAAAGATATTTTTCATGCTTGGTGCTTCATCCTTGGTATGGCGCATGTGGATCGCAGGCCAACCAAAAACAGCACGAACAATGCCTTTATCTGTATGAATATTTACACGTTTCGACGGCGCTATCATGTGGTCAGAACCACCATTTCTTCGCAGGTAGATAAAGCCATCACTCGTAATATAATGTACGAACCATGAAATCTCATCGGCATGCGCTTCAATCACCACTTTGTAGGGTTTTCCCGGGTTAATAACTGCTGCTACAGACCCATAATTATCAATAATGAATTCATCTGTATACGGACGCATATAATCCATCCATAATTTTTGTCCTGGCGATTCAAAACCAGTCGGACTCGCGTTGTTGAGGTATTGTTCTAAGAATTTTTCTGATTTGGCGGTAATTATTTTTTTCATGGATTATTTCATTAAGGTTACATTCCCTTTGATAATATTTTCTAAGCCCCCGTAACAGGTAACTTGCAGGTAGTAGTCGTAAACATCTGGATCGAGTTTTCTTCCTTGATAGATTCCATCCCATCCAAAATTTACATCCGTTGATTCAAACACCAGTTCTCCCCAGCGGTCAAACACTCGGAAGATCATTTTTTCTACAAATAGTCCACGCACATACAACACATCGTTATTCCCATCATTGTTTGGAGAAAAGGCATTAGGAACGTATACATAAGGTCCATCACAAATAATTTCGTAGACCTTCACTTGCGTGGTATCGCTCACAGTGCACACACCGTCTGAAACATAGAGGGTAAATACCGTGGTTTCATCCACCGTGGCTTGGGTATTCTGCGCATTCGGATTGAGCACTGGAGCGGCCGGTACCCATTGATAAATTGGATAACCTGCTGGTGAACCAGTTAACGAAATCGTTGAACCCGGAGTCACTAAGGGTGGATTAGCGCTGGCTTGCACTAAAGTCGGGTTAATGTAAGATACCGTAACATAAACTGAATCTTCCACGACACAGCCGTTTGCACTGGTAGCCTCTAAATAAAGATATTGCGTGGCTTGAGGTAAGATGATCGCAGTCGCTTGATTCGTTGCACCTTGAATGATTGCCGCGGGACTCCACACATAACTGAATACTTCTAAGGAGTTATTGATTGCTGTATACAAGGTTGGGTTATTTAAACAGATTGAATCAGGTCCGGAGATACTGATTGATTCTGAAAACACCGTAATGCTGACGGAATCTGTGTACGAACAATTACCATTTCCTGCAGTCAAATAATACGTTTCTGTGGTTGGAACTAAGACTTCCAATGACGCATTTTGAACCGGCACATTCAAAGTATCGGTAAATTGGTTATTGCTTGACCAAACAAAATAATTTGGACTACCCAGTAGAGCACTTGGAGCCAAAACGATGGTAGAATCCACGCACAAATAGATATCATTTGGCACTGAAAAACTCACCGAAGGATAAACAGTAATGGTAACGGAAGCGGTATCTGATGCATTACAAACCGAATCAAAAATCACAAGCTCTGTGAGGTATTGTCCGGGTACGGTATAGGTTACTTGGGGTTCAAAAGTTAAGGAGTCGATTACTCCATTGCCGAAATTCCAATAGAAATTAGAAGTTACGGTAGAGGAATTATTAAAATCAACGGTTACCGGGCTGCACCCACTTTCGGGACTGGGTTGGTAGTTTGCTATTACGGGAACATCAAATTGAACAAAAACACTATCCATTTTGGAGCAATACCCATTAGCAGCTGATACATAATACCATCCGGGATTGTTATTTGAAATCAACAAGGTTGAATCGTTAATATTTGGAATCAGGGGCGGATTAAACGAGGAATTAGTACCCCACAGGTATTCATTCGCTGCTCCGTTGGTATTTATCGATAACGCATACGGTGTATTCGAGCACAGCGCAAGGGTATCAAACAGCGCGAAATTAATGGAATCCAATACCGTAATGGTAATTTCAGCCGTATCTGTTAGGTTGCAAATGCTGTCTGTCACATACAAATACACCTGGTATTGCCCCGGATTTGTGTAGGTGACGGTTGGATTGAACACCGATGAGCTGGTATTGTTGTTCCCGAAATCCCACAAATAATCATCGTTCTGCGAAGAAAAATTATTGAATGTCACTTGAAAATCCTCGCACCCAATGGTTTGATTGGCAATAAATTGCGCGGAAGGAATTAACTCGAAATCAAACTTAAATAAGAGGTTGTTACAATTGGTACTGTTATTTACACTGGAATATGCCCCGGGTGTAATTGGAAAGTCACTGTGTCCGCCACAGCCACCACAAACGGATTGATAAACCACCCCATTTTTATCAAAGCGACTCGTTCCTCCATCCACGTGTTCTGTAGAAATATTTCCGCCCATGTACGTAGCATAAAGTAAACTCAAAAAATCATGTTCTATGACCATCAAATAGAAATCGAATCCGGTGGTATTTGGCTGATAGGCATTACCCGAAATGGGCATTCCAGAAATTGGGACATTTTGCAAGATATTGGCTCCCCAACCTGAGATGTAAATATTTCCGCAGATATCCACAAGGAAGGCGGAAGGCGAAATATTAATCTGGCTGCTCCCGTTACCAATGGTTGCACTTGCTTGATTGGTTGACAGGTTATTGGTTAGTTTGATAACAAACTGGCTGGAGTTCGGGTTGGAGTAAGGCGCATTCCACGTTGGGAAAATCCCTCCAACCGATTGACCCAATACAAACACATTGTTATTTCGATCTACCTCAACAAAAAATGCTTGGTCATAATCGGTTCTCCCTAAGTACGTTCCTGCGGTAATTGCCGTACCTCCGGGGTTTAATCTAATCACAAAGCCATCCGATTTCCCTCCTTGATATGCTCCCATGAGTCCGCCAACGGTACCTGTTAAATTCGTTGATGATGTGCCACCGCATGTGAAGATATTATTTAGTGTATCCACTTTCACCGAATAACAGGCATCGTTCTGACTTCCACCGTAATAGGAGGAAAATTGTAAGGTATTAAACAAAGGGCTCAACCTAAAAATCACACCATCTTGTGCACCGGCATTTGTTGCTTGAAATGGATTTACGGTTGGGAAATTAGTTGACCGAGTGCACGATGCAATTAACACATTACCTGCTTGGTCCAACATGATTTCACCGCGGAACTGATCGCCGTAATTGGTTGTCAAGGAATCATACAAAAATGCACCGTTGTAAGGAAGTGAAGCCACTTTGTAATTTACCCCGTCGTTCCCCGTACCGCCAACATATGTAGAGGCCAAGAGGTTCTGCCCGTTTGCGCTGAGTTTAGAAACGAATAAATCCGTTCCTTGATTCAGAAAATACACCCCGTTAAAGAGGAAATTTGCATTCGCAACACCGCCTGCGTGAGTCGCTTGAAACGCACCGTTGGTGGTAGGGAAATCAATACTCGATGTAGCACCAAAGATGTAGATGTTATCTACGGAATCACAGATAAGGCTGTTCGCAGTTTCCGTTCCTTGCACCATATCGCCCCCGCCTAAAAAGGTAGCCCAAAGCATGGCTGTTCCGGTTGGATTGAATTTGGTAATAAATACATCCGTAATTCCGTAATTCCCACCAATGGCGACAAAATTCCCAGTCGGGTCATACGAAGATCCGTTCGGCATGGGAAAATTGTTCCCGTATACCATCCCCGCTGTATACGCAGCACCATTTTGCCCATTGGTTGCCGTCATTCCAAAATTATCCGAAAATGCCCCGTTGTACGTGGCAAAAACCAATACCGGGTCAATAACTAAGGGAACCGACTTATTATATGAACCCAAGCGAAAAATCACCTCATCGCCTTGCACGATGAATTGACAATCCACCCACATTCGTTGTCCATTGATATCCTGAAAAGCGGCTAATTGCTCTTGTTTGATTTGACCCAGGGGAGTTTCAATCACTAAATTCCCTTTTCTATCCACACTAAGTTTACGATGTCCCGCATATTGCATGCGAATTTGAGCAGGATCCGCACCGGGTGAAACTACAAATCCATATTCTTGATTGAGGCCTGTTGCATTAAAGGTTAAATCAATTCCCGAATACAATTGATGCCTTACTACGTGATCGTACCCATGAACCTCAGCGGCCCATTTCGTCGAATCTTTTCCAAGAAAATAATTGTGATAAAACGAAGTTGCTCCCGATTTCTCCATGGTGGTGAAAGGAAGCGAGTTAACAAACGATGCGTGCACCACATGTTCTCGAATGTCTTGATTTTTTTGTTTCTCACCGCGATCGTGCGCGTGCGCCATGGCACTTAAATCTTGCTGATGAAAGATCAGTTTATTCTTCATCACCCAAAGCTTACCGCCTTCCTTTTCACCTTTAAACAAAACCTCTAACGGCCATTGTCCTTTGTTCTCAAAAAACTGAATGGAATTCAACGCGGGCATGGATTGAAAATTCCCTTGAGGTGCCTGCGCATGAACCCCAACGGCTAAAAAAACTATTCCAAGAAATAAAACCCAGCTCTTCATCGCTCTAAAAATACGGATTTTATTCAGGTGAAAAAAAGTAATCGACGCGCAGCGCGCTTTTTTGTAATTTTACTTCGCTTATAGCACAATATTCATGAATCGAATTACAGAACTTTTTAAGATAAAATATCCACTCATTCAAGGCGGTATGATTTGGTGCTCTGGATGGGAATTAGCTTCTGCTGTTTCCAACGCAGGCGGCCTTGGATTGATTGGATCAGGATCGATGTATCCCGAAATTTTAAGAGAACAAATCCTGAAATGTCAAGCGGCAACAGACAAACCCTTTGGAGTAAACATTCCACTCTTGTATCCAAATATAGAAGAACATTTAACTACTGTAATTGAGCTGAAGGTTCCCATCGTATTTACCTCTGCCGGAAATCCCAAAGCCCATACGGCGCGTTTAAAAGCGGCAGGAATTACTGTAGTTCACGTGGTATCTTCCAAAAAATTTGCGCTAAAAGCACAGGAAGCTGGCGTAGACGCGATAGTGGCCGAAGGATTTGAAGCGGGTGGACACAACGGAAGAGAAGAAACCACTACCTTATGTTTAATTCCTTCAGTTGCAGCAGCCGTTGATATTCCCGTGATTGCTGCAGGTGGTATTGGAAGTGGCAAAGCCATGTTAGCCGCTATGATTTTAGGAGCAGACGGTGTTCAAGTGGGCAGCCGTTTTATTGCTACGCCGGAATCAAGCGCACACTTAGCATTCAAGGAACGAATTCTCAAGGCAGAAGAAGGTGACACCAAACTTACCCTTAAGGAAATTACGCCGGTGCGCTTACTTAACAACCCCTTCTATCAAGAAATACAGGCCATATACGAACGGAACGGTACCCCCGAAGAATTAGCGGCTCACCTGGGAAGAGGTCGGGCAAAAAAAGGCATGTTTGAAGGCGACTTAGATGCGGGTGAATTAGAAGTTGGACAAGTTTCAGCGATGATTCGCCACTTAAAACCTGCGGGTGAAGTAGTTCAAGAATTCATCACCGAATTCAATCAAATGGCCGAACAGTTAACACACATGAAATTTAACCTATGATATCTTTTCATCGCTTTACCCTACCCAATGGGCTGAAGGTGATTTTTCACCAAGATAAATCTACGCCCATGGCGGTAGTTAATACACTCTACGATGTGGGTGCACGCGATGAAGACCCGAATCATACGGGGTTCGCTCACCTTTTCGAACATTTAATGTTCGGCGGTTCAGCGAATATTCCAGATTTTGATGCGCCCTTGCAGCGTGCCGGAGGAGAAAGCAACGCATTTACCAGCAACGACATCACCAATTATTACGATGTCCTTCCATCTCAAAACATAGAAACCGCCTTGTGGCTGGAAAGCGATCGCATGTTATCGCTGGCCTTTTCTGATAAAAGTTTAGAGGTGCAGCGCAGCGTGGTCATTGAAGAATTTAAGCAACGCTACTTGAATCAACCCTATGGTGACGTATGGTTGGAATTACGCCCCCTTGCTTATCAAGTTCACCCCTACCAATGGGCTACGATTGGGAAAGAAATTAGTCACATTGAACAAGCAACGATGGATGACGTTCGGTCCTTTTTTGGCACACATTACCACCCCGGAAATGCCATCCTAACCATTGCAGGTAACTATGAAAATAATCAAATAGAGGATTTAGTTTCAAAATGGTATGGAGCCATTCCGGGAAAAAATAAAGGAGCGAGAATCTTGATGAAGGAACCAATTCAAACCGAATACCGAACACTAACACTTAATCGAAACGTGCCCGCTTCTGCGTTTTATTACGCCTTTAAAATGTCGGAGCGTAAATCTGAAGGATATTACATTGCCGACTTACTCTCGGATGAAGTAGGAAAAGACAAATCAGGTAAGCTGTATTTGAGTCTTAAAAAAGACAAAGCGCTGGTACATGAAATCAATGCCTATATCTTAGGATCGCTTGATGAGGGCTTATTTATTGTTTCTGGAAAGCTCATGCCCGGAAAAACCTTTGAGGATTTGGATACAGCGTTATGGGAAGTACTAGAAACGTTCAAAAACACCTTGATTTCTACCCCTGATTTAAACAGGCTTCGAATGAAAGGAAAGACATCGAAAGCATTTCAGGAGCAGGGCCTTTTAAACCGAGCGATGAATCTTTCGTTATTCGAATTATTGGGAGATGCCAATGGAATTAACGAAGAGGAAGCCATTTATAATGCCATCCAAGCAAGTCATTTGCAAGACTATGCAAAATCGCTCTTCAACCCAAGCAATTGCTCCCGATTATTTATAGCATCTGAATCTAACTAACATGACAGATAACTTAAACCGTTCGCAGGCTCCTTCAGTCTCACTATCCAATGACATAAATTACATTGCACCGGAGCGCCACCTCACTCCAGCGGGTGTACCTGTGTATTTGATGCGCAATGAAACCAGCGAAGCCGTTAAATTGGAGTTGATTTTTGACGCAGGCTCTATTTACGATGAAAAACCTGTGGCTGGATTAACCACTGGGATGCTTTTGGCGGGCACCGAAGACAAAACTATGGCAGAAATCAACGACATGATTGATGACCACGGGGGGTATTTCAATGCGAGTGTAAGTGCCGATTATGCCTACCTAAACATTTTCGGGTTAAATGAATCTATGGATGAATTGGTGTCCCTTATTGAGAATTGCCTCTTCAATGCGAACTTCCCGGAAACCGAATTGATTCAACTGAAAGCAGAACGCAAACAAAACTTGATGGTGTCACTCGAAAAAGTAAGCACCCTGGCACAGCGTGGTTTACAAGAACACCTGTTTAAGGGAACACCGTACGGTAGGATTAATCAACCCGACGACTTTGACGGGGTCACGCGAGCAGACATTCGCAATTTTTTTGAAACCTATTTTAAAAAAGGACTTAGAAAAATCAACTGGGTTGGGAATCCAAGTGCAGCGCAATTAGACCGTATTTTACAGTGTTTTGAACGATGGAGTAATGAGGTGAAATCGCCGCCAACCATGAATTACACCCCAACCATTGAACGCATTGATGTGAAAAAAGCGGATGCAGTACAAACTGGCATTCGAATGGGTAAAATACTGTTTGACCGATCTCATCCAGATTACCATAAAATGACCGTGGTTAATACAATTTTAGGAGAATACTTCGGGAGTCGATTGATGTCGAATATTAGGGAAGACAAAGGCTATACCTATGGGATTGGGAGTTATCTTGGTGAAAATCAATCCAACGGATATTTTGTAATAGCTACGGAAGTTGGGAATGAATTTTTAGCGGATACCTTGGTTCAAATTAACGCAGAAATCGAACGGATGCGAACGGAATTAGTTCCTGCCGAAGAATTAAGCTTGGTTAAAAACTATTTATCCGGTCAATTCCTTCGAAGCGCTGATGGTCCATTCGCCATGATGGATTTGTTTTCTATGGCGGAAATCAGAGGACTTGATTATTCCTTCTACCAACATGCCTTGCGCACCATTGAAGGAATTACATCCGAGGAAATCATGGAAACGGCTGTAACCCATTTAAATTCAGAAGAAATGTTGATTGTTACCGCGGGGTAGCAACTTCTTTAATTTACTTTCGTACAATTTTCTTAAGGACATTACGTTCCTCACGCGCGCATGAGATATTTCTTACTTTTCAGTTTATTTCTTACCGGATTTAATCTATCCTTTGCTTCGCATGTGATGGGGGGTGAAATCACTTGGAAATGCGGTGGAAATGGCGGCTATCTCTTTGAACTGGTGTTTTACCGCGACTGTAATGGCGCTGAAGTCAATGTGCTCTCCGAAAACCTCCGCGTCTGGAACCATCCGAGCGTAACGAATATCACGGTGAATTATATCTCGCGGACCGATATTTCGCCAAGCTGCACCCAAGTTTCAGGCGGCCCCCAACCCCTTGATTGTGGAACAGGATCCAACGGTGGCAATGGAATCGGTGCAACCGAGAAAGTCCTTTATCGGTCAGCCGAAATCATGCTGGCCGGAACTCCACCCGCTCAAGGATGGATTTTTACCTATGAGAATTTCGCGCGCTCAAATGCCATTACCAACTTAACCAATCCCTCCACCTATGGCATGACCATCTCGGCCACGATGTTTGCTATCGGCGGACAAACAGGCTGTCAAGACAACTCACCACAATTCCTTCAAGCGCCTTATTTTGTAAGTTGTGTTGGCGATCCGTTCGTGTACAACATGAATGCCATAGATCCAGACATGGATTCCTTGCGCTTTGAATTTAGCGCACCCCTCAATCATTTTCCACAAGGTAGCTTCAATCCACCCGTGAATCCTGCTCCAGTACCTTTCGACCCCGGATTCACGTATCAATCTCCAACACCTTCCGCGTCCATTAGTCCAGGAAGTATTCCAGCGCAGCTTAACCCTCAAAATGGAGAATTAACGTTCACGTCCACCCTTCAAGGAAATTTCGTAGTTAAAATCAAGGTGTCTTCTTATCGCTTAGGTCAATTAATTTCTCAGGTGGAACGAGAAATGCAACTCATCGTAGTACCTTGTCAACCCAATAATGCGCCGCAATTCACTCCCCCATTCAGTGGTTCATTTACCACCACCGTAGATGCGGGAGCCTTGGTTAATTTCAATCTTTCGGCATTGGATAATGGGTTCCTTCAAAATGGTGCAGCACAATCGGTTACCATCAGTGCAACCGGCCCCATGTTCGGCACCAATTTCACGGCAGCAACCGGTTGCGGAATTGAACCTTGCGCATTTACCACCGGATTACCCGCCACCGGAGTTGGTCAAGCAAACGTACCCTTTACATGGCAAACCGATTGCGACCACCTGATAAACTCCTTTGGCATTGTGGCCGAATCCGTTCCGTATTTTTTTGTGTTCAAAGCGCAGGACAATTATTGTCAAGTTCCCAAGGTAAGTTATGCCACGATACAAATCAATGTGCGGAATCCCGGAATCATCGCTGCGCCTAACTTAAACTGTATTAACTACTCCAACGGGAATTATGCGCTATCGTGGAATCCCGTTACAAATCCACTGAACACCTTTGTTTCTTATTCGCTGTATTCCCTTCAAAACGGATTGATTACAACCATCAACGACATCAACACCACGACCTTTTCGATCGGTTCGGCGCAAGCAAATCAAGATTTTTATTTGGGCGTAGTATCCGGTTGCAACGGAAGCATTACTCGATTCAGTGACACCTTACACCCCATCATCCTTCAATTAACCAACCCTAATAATGGGACAGCTTTACTTCAATGGAATGCACCAAGCGCAATTAATCTTGGAGGTTATTATCATTTGTATCAGCAAACAGGAAATGGTCCGTGGGTTTTATACGACAGCGTTCCGTATGGAACTACGTTCTATAAAGACACCGTGCGCATTTGTAATGGGACATTGGGCTATCAAATCGTCTATCCTTATGGCGGATGTAGTTTTGAATCAAATACCCCAAGTGACCAATTTGAAGACATGCTTACGCCGGTCATCCCAATCATTCAAGGTCTAGGATTTGATCCAGCCAGCGGAAACCTCATCTTAACGTGGAATCAAAACAGTCAATCAGACACGTATGGCTATGTAATTTACACCTTGGATGCCAATAACGTACTGTATGAAATCGATACCGTATGGGGAATCGGTAACACTTCGTACACCTATGTTCCAAGTGGTTCTGGTCCGTTTACGTTCTCCGTCGCGGCCTTTGATTCATGCTTTACGACGGCAGTTCCAATTACTTACCAAACCTCGGGAAAAGCTCCGCTGAACGGCAGTATCCGCTTGGAAGGCGCTATTAACTCGTGCGATCAATCCATCGACTTAGCGTGGACAGCCTATCTCGGTTGGAGTGTGAGTTCCTATCAAGTATACTCCTATGAAAACGGGCAGTTGGTATTGCTAGGTACAACAAATGCCTTGAACAGCACCATCGACGTAGTGGGCGGAAATACCTACACACTTTTCATACAAGCCAATCTCGGTAATGGAAATGCCGTACTTTCAAATCCGTATACCTTTATTGTACCCCTTCCTGGACAACCCAACTTTCACTACCTACAAGCGGCCAGTGTAAGTGGGAATTCCGTTGAAATACGGGTATATGTGGATCAAAACGCTGGGATTAACCAGGTGCAAATTGAACGAGAAGAAACACCGGGAAATTACACGGCAATCGGAACGGCAACCGTAGTAAATAACTTGGCTCAATTTACCGACACGCAAGCAGATGTAATGAATCAAACGAATCAATACCGATCCAAATACATTGATACGTGTGGAAACATCGGCAGTCCATCCAATGCGGCCACCACCATCTTAGCAACAGGAATAGCCGATGATGAAACGCAAATCAATGTAATCAGCTGGACCCCTTACCTTGGGTTTGAAGTTGGGGTGAGTACGTATGAGGTATATCGAATCGAACCGGACGGTTCTGCTACGCTGATTCAAACGGTTCCTAATGGACAATATAGTGTGGAGGACAGTGTCGACTCCGGTCCTTACCCCGGTGAGATCTGTTATTATATCGAGGCCCGAGAACTCATCAACAATTACGGAATCGAAGAACGGTGCGCGAGCAATACGGTTTGCCTCACCTATACCCCAATAATCTATATTCCCAACAGTGTATTTCCGGAAGGGATTAACAATGTATTTAAGCCTGTCGCCACCAACATCGACCCGAGTAAATTTAAAATGACCATCATGAATCGATGGAGCAATATTATCTTTGAAACGACGGATTACAACTTGGGATGGAACGGTAGATTTCAAGCCAATAATGAATTAGTTCCAAACGATATGTACATTTACGTGATGGAATTTTATGATGCTGCAGGGAATCAACTAATCAAACGAGGAGAGGTATATGTTATTCGCTAACAATGCGCGCATTTTAATCATTCAAACGGCCTTCCTTGGCGATGTCATACTCGCAACTTCAGTGGTTAATTCAATCAAAGCGCAATATCCAGAGGCGCAGGTTGATTTATTGGTGAAAAAAGGAAATGAAGGGCTAGTGCTTGGACACCCCAATCTAAACCGAGTGCTCATTTTTGATAAATCGAGAAAATGGCGAGAAATGTTACGGATTATTCGTGCCAACCGAGCTACGCGGTATGACTTTATTATAAACCTACATCGCTTTGCCTCTTCCGGACTTATTGCGGTGCTTAGTCAAAGTAAAACTGTTGGCTTCAACAAAAATCCCTTGGCTCGATTTTATAACTTAAAACTACCGCATCCCATCTCAAAAGGAATTCATGAAATTGACCGGAATTTCAGTTTAATCGCTGCGCTTGGCATTAAGCACTTGGTAAAGCCATCCATTGTACCAAGCGAGGAAGCGATGCGCAACGTTACGGAATATCAGGAAACGCCGTATGTATGTTTCGCGCCCGCATCGGTTTGGGAAACGAAGCAACTTCCAATCGAAAAATGGGTGGAGCTTTCAGAAAAGCAAGATCACATAATCTACTTACTTGGTGGTCCAAATGACCGCACACTCTGCGAAACCATAAAAACTATAAGCCCAGCACGTATTCAGAATGTAGCGGGCGAACTTTCGCTCATGGAATCTGTCGCACTGATGAAAGGAGCCGTACGGAATTATGTGAATGATTCGGGACCCTTACATTTTGCCTCTGCGGTAAATGCACCGGTAACCGCCTATTTTTGTTCTACTGTAACAGACTTTGGCTTTGGTCCCTTGTCGGATGATTCAGAAGTCAACGAAGTTACGGGACTTGCGTGCCGTCCCTGCGGCTTGCACGGAAAGAAAGAATGTCCGGAAGGTCATTTTAAGTGCGGCAAGGAGATGGTGGTGTAGGTGTTCCACGGGATTTGAAATCCCGTGGAACTTTGTACAGGGATTTGAAATCCCGTGGAACTTTGAACTGGGATTTGATGTCCCGTGGAACTTTGAACTGGAATTGAATTCCCGTGGAACTTTGTACAGGGGGTTCATAAATTAAAATAACCTTCTTTTTTAGATTCTATTCCAAAAAAGTAATAACTATTTTGTATTGTATTCCAAAAAAGTTGTATTTTAGATAAAAAGTTACCCATGATTGTTCGGGATATTGAGGCAGACCTTCAACGTAAATTATTTCAAGGAAAGGTAATTACTCTTCTTGGAGCACGTCAAACAGGAAAAACCACCTTGTTAAAGCGCTTATTTGAAGCGTATCGAGAAGACGCTCTTTGGTTAAATGCCGATGAATATGATATCCAAGAACGATTTAAACAGCCTACCTCAACACAATTAAAAGCGTTGATTGGAAACAAAAAACTGGTGATCATTGATGAGGCCCAACAAATCACCAACATAGGATTGGCGTTGAAATTGTTGATTGACAACTACCCAGAGATTCAAGTAATTGCCACGGGTTCCTCCGCATTTGAACTAAAAAACAAAACCAATGAACCGTTAACCGGCAGAAAGTTTGAGTTTCACTTATTTCCGATTTCTTATGGTGAAATGGTGAAGCACACCAATGACTTGGTCGAGCAAAGAATACTTAATCATCGACTGGTATTCGGCATGTATCCCGAGGTTATCATGCACCCTGGCAATGAAATAGAGCGCTTGAAATCATTGTCGGATAGTTTTCTATATAAAGACTTATTAATGCTCGAAGACATAAAAAAACCAGAGAAACTGGTGAAGTTACTTCAGGCCTTGGCGTATCAAGTGGGTAATGAAGTATCGTACAACGAGATTGGAAACCTCATTGGATTGAACAGTAAAACTGTTGAATCGTATATTCAATTGTTAGAGAAATCATTTGTAATCTTTCGTTTGAGTTCCTTCAGTAGAAATTTACGCAACGAATTAAAAGCGTCGAAAAAAATATATTTTTATGACAACGGTATTCGCAATGCCTTAATTTCTTCTTTTCAACTACTAGAGGGACGGCAAGACATTGGGGCACTTTGGGAGAACTATTTAGTATCGGAGCGCCAAAAACGGAATTTATACGGACAGCACTATACCAATGTTTATTTCTGGCGTACCAAGGAGAAGCAAGAAATCGATTATCTCGAAGAGTTCGATGGTCAATTGCATGCGTACGAATTTAAATGGAAAACGGAAATGAAATACCGTTTTCCAAAAACCTTTACGAACGCTTACCCATCAAGTACACTTCAGTGCATTCACCGAGACAATATGCATGAATTTATCATGAACGAATAAGTAACACATTAAGCTTCCGTTTTCCTGAAAGTCATTTTAAGTGCTGCCCTTCGATCCGCCTCGGCTCTTAGATTTGCTCAGTAGAATTATTTCTAATAATTTCCGATTCAAAGGAAGGAGTGAACTATCGCCTCGGCTAGGAATTAGGTCCTATGGTCCGTTTTAGTCTCCT
>JBILBR010000015.1:0-49492 GCA_044353585.1 Crocinitomicaceae bacterium
AGGAGACTAAAACGGACCATAGGACCTAATTCCTAGCCGAGGCGATAGTTCACTCCTTCCTTTGAATCGGAAATTATTAGAAATAATTCTACTGAGCAAATCTAAGAGCCGAGGCGGATCGAAGGGCCGGTCATAATCACTCCCTCACCGGCAAGCGATAATATTGTCCGTTCAAGCGGATGAAGGCAAATGAAGTTTGAAGTGAGAACCTTATGGCGTCTTTCGTTGCATTTTGTAGTGTTAGCTCAAGTGCTTTTCCTGAATAATCAAAGGCTTTCATGTCGCTAAGATTTAGGTTATTGCCTTCAATAACCCATTGATGTTCATCAAGTGCTTTGATTGAAATGTGTGATTCAAGGTCTGAAATACCATTTGATCCAACGCTTATTTGTATTGAATCCATTGCCTGACCGCATGGTCCAGTGCCTGTACATGTTACCCAATAGGTTCCGTTTGCAAAGGTATGTGCTACTTGTTCGCCTGACCCAATTTGATTGTCTCCGAAATCCCAAGTGATTTGATCGCAATGACTGCAGTTCGCTTCAAAAAGATAGCCACCGGGAATACCACCCGCTTGTGCGCTAATCGCTACCTGAGTTAAAGAGTCCGGATGAGTTAGCATCCACGTAGCCATACTATCCAATACCACTAAGTTTGCCGCATCCACTAGGTGTTGAGCCGTAACCGCATCCAGCCCTGCCGTATAGGCTAAATTTGGTGTAATTGCTTTGTGGAATAAGGAAACATAAAAAACGGATGCAGCTAAATACGTACCCGCCACCGATGGGTGCGAGCCATCTCCAACATACAACTGAATACTGGGTTGTGTTTCTCGAATATAACGCCATGCGGCGCCCACAGGACTCACCGAAGCCGTACTCGAATCGGCAATTCGAAGGTAAGCATCGCGCAAACGCGCGTTCATTTTATAAAAGGTATTGATGCTATCCCATTGGGGGTCACCAACTTCTCTTCCCCAAGTCATGAAGTAATTCACCTGTGCACAAGTATGGTTTGCATATACTGAATCCGCCAATTGCATCGCAAACGGAAGAGACTGGGTATTGACTTGCTGGTAAGGGAAAGACGGCTCTTGACTTTGTCCTTGAATCACCACATAATCCCATGCTTGCGCATTAATTTTTTGATAGGTAATCGGATCTTGGGCTTGCATTTGAAACGTGAACCCGCCGTTGGTTTTTGAATCTACATTCACTTGATCACCCATCGCCGCTGCAAGTTGAACGAGCGTACCGGGCAGATCATTGGCATAGGTATAGCTGTTTCCTATAAATAAAACATTTAACTGTTGTTGAGCGAATCCAAGCGATGTAATGAAGATGATAAGTATTAATAAAGGCTTTTGCATATGCTATTTTTTTCTTCCGTAAATTTACAACATGAATCCTTTTGTTTACATCCGATTCTTAGTTTTAACTTGCGTGCTGTTCGTATTGAATTCGTATGTGGCTCAATTTCAATTCAATTACAACGATTCAATTTCCGTGATTAAATTAGGGAATACCCTCAAGTTTCCATGGGCAGGAGGGATTAATTATGCTCAATTTTCTGAGCTGGATTATGATTACGACGGGGACATGGATTTGATTTTGTTGGATCGAAGCAATGACCAAATCCGAGTGTTTGAACACCGGGTTCAAGGAGCTGCACATTCGTATCAATTCAATCCCTATGGCGATGCCTTGTTTCCTACAGATGTACGTTATCGCATGTTTCTGGCAGATTATAACTTGGATGGGAAAAATGATTTGTTTACCTATGGAATCGGAGGCGTAAAAGTTTATCGAAATTCCGGTAACAGTGGAGTAGGGCTGCAATGGGTACTTGCAAAGAATTTGCTCTACTCAGATTATAACGGCATGTTCATGGGCCTCTATGTGAGTTCTGCCGATATTCCTGCCATAGTTGATGTGGATGGAGATTCAGATTTGGATATATTAACCTTTTCTATTGCTGGGGATCATGTGGAGTATCATAAGAACATGTCTAAAGAACTCTACGGACATTGCGACAGCCTGATTTTTGTACTTAAAAATAAATGCTGGGGAGGGTTCAGGGAAGCAGTTACTTCGAATGAAATTACCCTGTTCGATTCCGGAAGTTTATGTACCACGGGAAATGTGCCCAATCCGCAATTACCGGTAATCACAAAACCTGAAGAAGAAGAAAAAGCACATGCCGGTTCTACCTTGCTGGCCCTTGATTTTGATAACAGTGGCGTACTTGACTTATTGATTGGGGATGTAGCCTATGGCAATTTAAACAAATTGATGAATGGCGGAACCAATCCGAATACGAATTCGCAGATGGTCTCCGTAGACCCTAACTTTCCTTCAAACTCTGTGTCCTTAAACCTCCAATTGTTTCCTGGTGCTTTTTATTTGGATGTGGATTTTGACGGGAAGAAGGACTTGCTTTGCAGTCCGAATGCTAAAGGCACTTCAGAGAATGAACAGAGTGTGTGGAAATACAAAAATCAAGGGTCACTTACCGTACCCAATTTTATTTATGAAACCGATGCCTTCCTGCAACGCGATATGATTGAACATGGCATTGGATCAGTTCCAGTGTTTGCTGATGTTACCAATGATGGCCTGCCTGATTTGTTCGTGGCTAATTATTTTGCCTATAAACCGACGCTATTAACCGAGTCTCGAATCGCTTATTACAAAAACACGGGAACCTTAGCGAATCCAGTATTTACCTTTGTAGATAATGATTTTTTGAATTTAAGTCAAGCGAACCTCGGGTTTCGAATCATGCCAACCTTCGGAGATTTAACGGGGGATGGGCGGCCTGAATTAATTTTAGGACTTGAGGATGGATCATTAAGGTATTATCCGAATCAAAGTACAGGTGCTTCCCCGGTTTTTGGTGCAGTTCAAACCCAATTCCAAGGGATTGATGTTGGACAGTTTGCTGCGCCGCAATTGTTTGATTTAAATAAAGACAACGTATTGGATTTGATCGTTGGTGAAAAAACAGGAACGCTTCAATATTTTCAAAATACTGGAACTGCTGCACTTCCAGCCTTTACCTTAGTAGATGCAACGCTTGGGGGCATAGACATTGTTACAAGTACCCCGGATGGATTTCCGCAACCCCATTTTTTCCGCTGGCAGGATACCACCTATGCCATGATCGGTGCTTATGACGGAAAAATCCGGTTTTATGATAGCATTGATAATCACCTAACCGATACGTTTAACCTGCGTGCATTTCCATTTCTTGGACTAGAACTCGGTTCATTTTCCGCAGTTGCAGTGGATGATATCGATCACGACGGTCGCTTAGATCTCTATGTTGGACAAGATTTAGGCGGATTGTTTCGATTAGAGCATGAACTTGGAAGTAATTTAAGTCAAACCGAATTAGTGGACCCTACCTTTACCTTGTATCCTAATCCTACACGTAATGACATCACCGTTAATTCATCGGTGAATTTGGGTAGAATCACCTTGCTTGATCTTTCGGGCAAATGCATACTCGATTACACCTGTGATTCTATGCATTGTACCATACCCTTAACGGATGTTGAACAGGGGGTTTACCTCATATATCATGCAGGAAAACCGATTGGCAGAGTCGTGAAACTTTAATTGAATTTACGAGACGCTTGGTCCTTATTTTACCGAAATTCGATACATTTCTTTTCCGTTCAAGGTGCCCACTAATTCATCACCGATAGCAATCGGACCAACACCTGCAGGGGTTCCAGTAAAGATTAAATCTCCTGTTTTTAGTGTGATGAATTTTGAAATGTACGCAATGATTTGGTCGATATTAAATAACATCATCGTTGGATTACTCTGTTGTTTGAGTACGCCATTTTGGTGAAATTCGAAGGAAAGGGAATCAAACTCCTTTGGTGTAATTGGAAGCCATTGGGATGAAACCACCGCGCTTTGATCAAAGGCTTTCGCCATTTCCCATGGAAGTCCCTTGGCTTTGCATTCAGCTTGAAGGTCGCGGGCTGTAAAATCAATTCCTAGCCCAACACTGCTATAATATTTATGCGCAAAAGCCGGATCGATGTGTTTTCCAACCCGATCAATTTTCACTACTAATTCGCATTCATAATGGATTTCTTTAGTGAATCCCGGAAAATAAAAGACTTCATCTTTTAAGAGTGCAGTATCTGGTTTCATGAAAAATACGGGTACACTTGGAAGTTCCGCTTTCATTTCTGCAGCGTGATCCGCATAGTTTCGTCCAATACAAATGATTTTCATTTTTTATTGAATTTCGATGACAATTGGTTGAGTTTATCTTGAAAACCAGCTTCTTTGTTCGATTCTTTAAGCGCTTTTAGGCGATTCACCTCCGCGCGCAAGCAATCCTTGGTTTGGAACGGGAAATCCGCATCTAACATCCAACCGTAATACCCTGGTTCTATTTTCATGACCGCTTCAATTGTTTTCCCTTTGTGCTTACCAAAATTGTACATGATTTCACCCGCTTGATTCTTGGCCAACCTTCCGGCAAAATCTACAGCACCCAATGGACTGTTGCTGGAAAATGAGGCGAGGGCAGGGATTTCAGGTGAAAGCTGCTCGTATCGGTTTAACTGTGCGAGAAACACATCAAGGGTTACTTCCGTATCGTATAACGCATCATGTGCGTTTTCCATGGGTTTACCACAATAAAATTGGTAGGCTGCAGCCAAGGTTCGTTGTTCCATTTTATGGAAAATATTCTGAACATCTACAAAATTTCTACCGTCCATTGGAAAAGGATTTCCAACCCGATAGAATTCTTCCACCATGAAGGGTATGTCGAATTTATTGGAGTTATAACCCGCTAAATCGGAATCCCCAATAAAGTCAATAATTTCGTTAGCAAGGTCGGCTAGTTTTGGTGCGTCCTTAACCATATCGTTCGTTATCCCATGAATTGCAGCAATTTCATCCGGGATATTAATTTCGGGATTAATGAGATAGTTTTTGGATTCGCGTTGCCCATCTGGAAATAATTTAACCGCGGCCAGTTGTACAATACGGTCTTTCGTAAGTTGTATACCTGTCGTTTCTAAATCAAAAAAACAAAGGGGTTTGGTTAGGTTTAGCCTCATGCTTATCCGTACCTTATTTCATGATAATGAACTCAGTGCGTCGATTCTCCTGATGATCAGCATCTGAACAATTTACACCATCACCACAAGGCTTCAGTAATTCTGTTTCACCAAATCCTTTCGCTGTGATTCGACTCGGATTAACTACAAATTGTTTAATATAATTCATCGCCGTTTTAGCACGCATATCAGATAACCTTTGGTTATAGAATGAAGGACCTCTGCTGTCTGTATGAGACCTGATTTCAATTTTTAATGTTGGGTTATCATTCATAACCTTAATTACTTCCTTCAATTTGTTTTTGGATACATCCGTAAGGTTATAGCGGTCAAATTCATAGTTAACAACATATGGCCCTATAAAACCTTTCCTTGAAGCTTCTAATTTAAAGTTTACCGTTACAACCGAATCTGCTAACAAATCGGTATTGATGGTTGATGAAGCGGTTAAATAGTCTGAAGCTGATGCATTTAAATTACCGGAAATATGCGTTTCGTATTCGAAATCGGAAATAATGTTACTTTGATACATCCCATTGGCACCAGTCATTACATTCGCTGTTTTTCCTTCAATTGATAAATTAACAGTAGCATTTGCTATTGGCGCACCACTTTCCAAGTCAACCACTACTCCTTTTATTTCGTAGGTTGGGAATGGCACGATAACTTGGTCTTCATCGATAATTAGCACCTTTTTATTGATCCATTCAAATCCTGTTTGACATGTGGTTTTGAATCGGTTACGGTACGGTTTATTGGTTAATGGCCCATAATAATACGCTAACTCATACTCTTTACATTGCTCAAGCGCAGCTACAAACTCACCATCCCGCATCCGTGGAGCAATAACAGTTTCCATGGTGTTTGTACAATTTAAACAGCGGAGGGTGACATAGGATTGCTCAGGAATTGCATTTCCTTTGGTATTTACAATTCGACCATCTAGTACCGAAAGACCAGATGCTTTTTCATTGATATCCACAGTGAAAATATCATACATCCCTGTTGTTCCAATTCTATTTGAAGAAACGTAGCCCTTGGTGCCATCGGCAATCATACTAAATCCAACCTCGTCTGAATAAGAATTTACTGCATACCCAAGATTGGTTGGTTTAGACCACATCCCGTTTTCGTCGCGCGTAGCTTTGAAAATATCGAAACCACCTACACTTTGAGCATTGTCAGATGAAAAATATAGTGTTTTGCCATCTAAACTTAAAAATGGCGCTATTTCATCAGCATCGGAGTTCAACATGCTAATATTTGTTGCTTCTCCCCATTGATCTCCTTTTTTCTCAACCATAAACAGATCCCATCCACCTTTACCGCTTAACGCGTTCGATACGAAAAATCCGGTATTACCATCAGCAGATACAATGAATTGCATATTGTAAGGTGCCACTTTTTCTTTTCCATTTGCCACGGAAAGGCTTATTTGTTTGGGAGTTGTAAAAGCTCCTTGTTCGAATAATGAACTATAAATAGTTGGGTCATTCCAGCTGGAATAGGTTAAGGCACGCTCATTCTGTGAAAGAAAGGACAATACTTCGTCTGTTTTCTTGTCATTCATTGAAAATAATTGGGCTGAACTCCAATTACCATCTTTGTTTTTAGTCGTTTGATAGATGTCGGCAGGTAACACATTGAACATCGGCTCTACATATGCTGCAGAAGAGTTATCATTTCTTGAGCGCGTTGAAGAAAAAGATAAACTTTTACCTTCGGCAGAAATTATTGGACTAAGCTCATTAAAGGGTGAATTTATGTCAAGTAATACCGCATTGGAACTAAAGATTCCAAGGCCTTTTGCCGAACCGACTTGTGCGATTCTTCTTTTAGCATTCGGGATTAGTGTAGAGCCTTTTTGAGTTTCATTCATGAATTTGTTATAATACTCAAGCGCTTTATCCAAATTGCCCATGCGGTGGTGGCAAACTCCTAAGTAATAATAAACATCAATTGGAGCAGAGGTTTCTTTAGGTGAGTAGATGTCGTAATTGATTTCGGTTTTTGCCGCCGCTAGTTCAAGATGCTTAAGGGCTAATTCAGGTGATTTATTCATCCCTAACAGAATGAACCCTTTTCGGTAATTGTAATTACCGTTTTTCGGATTTAAACTCAATAACTTATCAGTAACTAAATCTGCAAAATGGAAAAAATTCTCTTGAAGAAACCGTGAGGATTCTATGACTAGCTTAGGTTCTTCCGTAACGGCTATCATTGCTTTTACTTCGGTTTCATTCATTTGACCGAAACATTGAAAACTAACAAGGGCTAAAATGATGCTTAGCTTTTTCATAAATGACGTAATTAGGTAGGGTTAAGGTAGTTAAAATTTCCGAGACACATCAAATTGCTCCAAGTAATCAGCTACTCGACGAACAAATTGTCCTCCTAATGCCCCATCAACTACGCGATGGTCATAGGAGTGTGATAAAAACATCTTATGACGGATACCAATAAAATCTCCTTCTGGCGTTTCGATAACCGCTGGAACTTTTCGAATGGCTCCTAGAGCCAAGATTGCCACTTGAGGCTGGTTTATGATTGGAGTACCCATCACATTTCCAAAAGTACCTACGTTGGTTATAGTGTATGTGCCGCCTTGAATATCCTCTGGTTTTAACTTGTTATTTCGGGCACTATTTGCTAAGTCATTAACGGATTTAGTGAGTCCAACTAAGTTTAATCGATCCGCATTTTTAATGACGGGTACAATTAAATTTCCAGACGGAAGGGCAGTCGCCATACCCACGTTAATGTCTTTTTTCTTAATAATTGTTGTACCATTAACAGATACATTGATCATCGGGAAATCTTGGATTGCTCGAACAACGGCTTCAATGAAAATAGGAGTGAAGGTAATGTTCTCTCCTTCACGATTGAAAAATTCCTTCTTAACCTTGTTTCTCCAATTAACAATATTGGTTACATCCGCTTCAACAAAGGAAGTTACATGCGGAGAAACACTTTTTGACATCACCATGTGATCTGCAATCAGTTTTCGCATGCGGTCCATTTCGATGATTTCATCCGTGCCTGATGCTATTACAGGTGCTGGTGCTGGTTTCTGTTCAACTGCTTTAGGGGTTGCAACAGGCGTCGTTTCAACAACGGCTTGATTGCCTCGCGATGATATATGAGTTAAAATATCTTTTTTTGTTACCCGCCCTTCGGAACCAGTTCCTACAATACCATCTAATTCCGCTTGGCTCAACCCTTCTTGAGAAGCAATACTTTTTACCAACGGAGAATAAAAACGGTTAGCAGAACTAATCGACGTGGTAGGAACGGCACTAGCCACTGGTGCGGATACTGCTGCAATTTCTGGAGTGCTTACCACGTTGTTTTCAACCGCTTGCGGGCTTACAATCGGTGCTGCGGTACTTGCTCCATCCGTAGATAAGATAGCAATTACATCACCAACTTGGGCAACCTCATCTTTTTGAAACAATTGTTTGATTAAAATTCCTGCTGCTTCTGATGGCAATTCATTATCAACCTTGTCGGTTGCAACTTCTACGAGTGGCTCATCGAGCGCAACGGAATCTCCAACCTGCTTTAACCAATTTGTAATCGTTGCTTCTGTTACACTTTCACCCATCTTAGGGAGACGAATCTCTATTTCTGCCATACTTCTTTACTAAGGTGGTGCAAAGGTATGAAAAAGCGATTAAAATTCGAGGGTATTTTTAGCTTTGTTTGTCAAGTTTTCTAAACGATGTCATTACGATTTTAACATCGGTAATCACACTGTAATCTCGCGCATACAAGATGTTTAGTTTATCCTGGATGTTTCGATCGGTATACACTGAGCCTGGATTTGGACTTAATACGCCCGGTGTTAATGCCGGTAATTGAGGATCCTTGAAGCCATCATTCGTATCTATGAAGCCTACCCACGTTAATGTACCTAAACAGACCTTACTGATATTTTTTAATAAGCCAAGTTTATTGTTAAAAAACCAGATCGTTATGGGTAGTGATGCGAGTAATAAGGTGGAGAAGGTAAGGTCTAAGAATCGTTTCGAACGTAAGTTCTCTGGACGACTAAGTTTATTGATGTTAATTCTATATGTTTCTCCGGTGGTGTCAATTGAATTGCTCCCAATAATGAAATCGGCATCCGGTTGGGCAATTTTAAAATCTAAATGTGTAGATTTTATGGTGGTCATCCACTGGATTATTTGATGTGCACTTAAATCTTTCGCGCTAAATATTAACTCGTCATATAGGGTGAGATTGGTCCGATTTTCAAACTCATTCACATGGTATCGTGCTTCAGGATATGGCGTATTTATCCAAGTTCCATGAATATATTCAACCTCATTCATGTGTTGAAGTAACAATAATTTAATTCGTTTGAATTCTGAGGCCTCCCCGATGATTAAAAATCGCTTCTTGCTGGATGGGTTCCATCCACTTGACTGTTTGAATATAATAAATCGAATTAAGCGATCCAAAAAGTTCCAACTTAAAAACCATAGTGCCCCAATTAGTATAAACAACCTCGAAAACTGTAAGTCTTTTGGAAGAAGCGCATACGCGATCAGAATGAGTACCGTTGCGAAGATCGTGGCCTTAAGCAGTTTCATCGGCTTGAATGGTGGATCATACGTTCCGGCTAGTAGGTTTGTAAGTGACCAAATTAACCAGTAGGATGGAATCATTGCGTAGAGCACTACAGTAGGAAATGAGATTTCATGGGTTTTCCATAGTGCTGCCAAGCCGTAAAGCCCAATAATTCCAATGCCACTATTCCAAAGAAATGGTAATATATAGCTTAACATGCGTTTAGCAACGGCTATTGAGGCCCTCAAATAAATTCCGAGATGTATAAAAAGCGAAAACATGAATGCATAATTCTGCGAAAAATGCTTTCGTGCAAAAATGATCATTGCTCGGTAAAAGACAAAAACATAGTTTACGGAACTTTTTTTGGTGCTTTCTCCTTTGTAATGAATGATGGTGGTATCCGCCAAATATAGGTTTTTATACCCCGATTTCTGGATGCGATAGGATAAGTCAATATCCTCTCCATACATGAAAAACGCCTCGTCTAGTAAACCTATTTGATCCAATACACTTCGTCTCAATCCCATATAAGCCCCACTAAGTACATCTACTTCATGTGATTCGAACTCACTTAAATAGGAAAGATGGTACCGTCCAAACCGTGCTGATTTTGGAAATAAGCGGGCCAACCCAAATACTTTGTAAAACGCTACCAGTGGTGTAGGTAACCCACGCTTTGATTCTGGTAAAAACGTACCTTTTCCGTCTACCATTCGAACACCAATTCCTCCAATACGTTCGTTTGATTTAAAGGCTGAAATTGTTTTTTCAAAGGTGTTTTCTTCAACTACAGTATCAGGGTTTAATAAAACAATATATTCACCGGTGGAATGTAAAATACCTTGATTGTTGGCTTTTGAAAACCCGACATTCTCCTCATTAACAATTAACGTTGCTTGAGGGAATTTATCCCTAACCATAGCTACTGATCCGTCACTACTTCGGTTATCAACTACAATGACTTCAATGGTTTCAATTCCTTTAGATTTAAATACGGAAAGCAAGGCTTGCTCCAAGAAGAAGGCGACATTGTAATTGACTATGATTACAGATAATGCTATGTCGTGCTTAGCGTTCACGCTTTTATTGCGATGCAAGAAATTTCCACAATGGCATCCATCGGTAGCCGACTGATTTCTACGGTTTCTCGCGCTGGCGGACACTCCGTGAAATAGGAAGCATAGATTTGATTAACAGCAGCGAAATTATTTAAATCTTTCAAGAATATAGTGCATTTCACCACCTCGTTCATCGTGAATCCGGCAGCCAAGACCAGGTTCTTTAAGTTTTCCATTACTTGCTGGGTAGCCTCTTCAATCGTTTCGTTTTTAAATGTCCCTGCTATCGGGTCGAGCGGTATTTGACCGCTAACAAATAACTGATTCCCAGCAATTATTGCAGGTGAATATGGTCCGATTGGAGCTGGAGCGTTTGGTATATTTACGGATTGTTTCATAAAATTGCGCGTTTGATGCGTTATGAAGCTAACTTTGTAAAAGTAAAACAAATGAACAAAATGCGTGTACTTGTAGTGGATTTTTACGATTCCTTTGTTTTTAATTTGGTGCATTATTTTGAATCATTCGGTTGCCAGGTAGAGGTTATTTCGGATGCTGAGATTAACATTAACGAACTGGATTTTTTAAATGGGTTTCAAGGGATTACGCTGTCGCCAGGCCCTGGTTTGCCGCAAGAAACACGCTCTATGATGGCGATAATTGCCTATTGTCGAGGTCGGATACCCGTGTTGGGAGTTTGTCTCGGTATGCAAGGGTTAGGCATTGACCTCGGGGGCACCTTATATAATTTGGATTCTATTCGACACGGGGTTTCACAGACAATGTTTAAACAAAAAGATGGGGTCTTGTTATGCGATTTACCGAATCAAATAGAAGTAGGTCTTTATCACAGTTGGGCAATAAAAGATATTGATCCGGTTTTAATTACTGCAATCGACACAGAGGGTGTTCTTATGGCCATTGAAAATCCCATTACAAAACAGTTTGGTATGCAATTTCATCCAGAATCTGTTATGACATCTAAGGGCAGGGAAATTGTTCGCAATGTGTTATCTAAAATATTTTAGTAGTTTCGAAAAAAATTAAACAACATGAAGAAAATAGCTTTACTTATGACCGTGCTTAGCGTAGTATCGATAGGTTGGTCACAAACAAAAAAAACGAAAGAGTATCACGGGGTAACTTTTTACACTGAAACAACAATTAATGAAGTTCCAGTTGTTATTAATGGCGCAGGAGTTCGTGAAAAGTATTTCATGGACATGTATGTAGCTGCCCTATACCTTAAGAAGAAATCCAGCGATGCAACTAAGATCATATCAGCGGATGAAGAGATGGGAATTCATTTGAAGTTAGTTTCATCCATGGTTACGCGAGATAAATTTAAAACAGCGGTAACCGAAGGGTTCAAGAATGCCAGTTCCGGAAAAGCAACGCAGGAAGAACAGAAAAAATTCATGACCTACCTGAGCGACGAGTTCAAGGAAGGAGATAAAATCTACTTTGATTATGTTCCAAGCAAAGGCGTAAGAATTTATAAAAACGGTGACTTAAAAGGTACCATCCCTGGATTAGAATTCAAAAAAGCGCTTTTTGCTATTTGGTTAGGTTCATCACCTGCCCAAGAAAGCTTGAAAAATGAAATGCTAGATAAAGAATAGAAAAAAGGTAACGAACTTTTTAAGGCCTCGTATGTTTTGATTTAAACATCAACAACATGCGAGGTCTTTTTATTTTATTGATTTTTATTCCGTTTTTCATCCTTTCCCAAAATGGTATTGTCCGCGGTAATACCGTTAATTTAACCAATAATCAAGCACTGGAAGGTGTGAAAATATTGATTGTTGAATTGTCTACAGGTACAATTTCAGATGCAGAAGGAAATTTTGAATTCACCAAATTAACTCCGGGAATTTACACCTTTCGAGCAACAGCAACCGGATTCAAACCGGCATTTCAAAATGAAATCACAGTAACAAATGCACGGTCAATTACCTTAGATTTTTCACTCGAAGAACTGGTTTCAGGAAAAGAATCAGATGAGGTTGTGGTAAAAGGACCTAAATTTCAGCGAAATACAGAGTCACCTGTATCCCTCAAAACACTCAATGCCACAGAAATAGAACGTCTTCCTGGAGCAAATAGGGATGTAAGTAAGGTAATTGCGGCTTTACCCGGAGTGGCTTCACGGGCAACTTTCAGAAATGACATTATTATTCGTGGTGGATCACCGGGTGAAAACAAATTTTATCTGGATGGTATAGAAGTTCCGAATATTAACCATTTCGCCACGCAAGGTTCAAGCGGAGGTCCTGTAGGCTTATTGAATGTGAATTTCATTAATGAAGTGGATTTTTATTCCGGAGCATTCCCTGCCAACCGAGCCAACGGGTTAAGCAGCGTGTTGGCGTTTAAACAGAAAGACGGGAACGAAGATGGATTAATCACCAATTTCGCCTTGGGTTCAAGCGATGCCGCGTTAACTTTTGATGGGCCGCTTGGGAAAAAAGCAAACTTCATTTTTTCAGCACGCCGTTCCTATTTACAGTTTCTATTTGCTGCATTAAAATTGCCAATACTACCGACGTATAATGACTTTCAATATAAAGTAAACGTGGACCTTAATGCGAAGAATCGCATTTCGTTTATTGGCCTGGGAGCGATTGATCAATTTGCATTGAATGCCGATGTAAATGATGGGTTAACTGATACAGCACAAATTGCATACAATAAGTTTCTTCTTGGAAATATCCCGATGCAAAGTCAATGGAATTACACCGTAGGTATCAACTATCAACATTTCTCGGAACAGTCAATTCAGAATATCGTGGTTTCTAGAAATATGCTCAATAACAAAGCATACCGATATAAGGACCTTATAGAAACACCTGCTAATTTATTACAAAACTATTCCTCCTTTGAGGCCGAAAACAAAGTCCGAATGGAACATACCTACCGTAAGAACGGCTTCCGTTGGAATGTAGGTCTTGGATATGAATACGCACGTTATCGAAATGATACCTATGCAAACGTGACAATTCAAGGTTTTCCTGTGGTAATTGATTACACGTCGGATTTATTCCTGAGTAAATACGCGTTCTTTACGCAAGTAAGTCAGTCTTTTTTCAAGGAGCGATTAAATGCTTCGTTTGGCTTGCGCATGGATGGTTCGAATTATTCAAAAACGATGGCCAATCCATTGAATCAACTATCGCCTTCATTGTCCGTGAATTTCCGAATCAATGAGTCCTTGGCGCTAAATGCGAATATTTCAAGATTTCACCAGATACCGGCATATACCATCTTAGGCTATAGAAATTCACTAGGAGAGTTGGTAAATAAACAAAACGACATTCAATATATTCGTGCCGACCATTTTGTTATAGGGGCGGAGTATCGCACCAAAGCAAGTTCTAGATTTACACTAGAAGGGTTCTATAAAAATTATGACCGTTATCCGTTCAGTTTAAAAGATTCAATCTGCTTGGCAAATCAAGGTTCAGATTTCGGTGTAGTAGGAAATGAGGAGGTGAAAAGTATGTCTCAGGGAAGAACCTACGGTGGTGAGTTCCTATACCAACAAAAATTGTATAAAGGATTTTATGCTGTCGTAGCATATACCTACGTAATTTCTGAGTTCAAAAATAAAAACGATGAGTATGTTCCAACGGCATGGGATAGCCGTCACATTGTTTCATTAACGGGTGGGAAGCGCTTTAAGAAAGGGTGGGAGCTTGGCATGCGCTGGTTGTTCTCGGGTGGTTCTCCATATACACCATATGATGTAGAAACTTCAAGTTTAATTTCAAACTGGAATATTAACGGGGTGGGACTACTTGATTTTAATCGCCTAAATACAGAGCGAGAAGCAAGTTTCCATCAACTTAATGTGCGCCTCGATAAAAAGTTGTTTTTGGATAAATTCAACATGAATTTCTACTTAGACATTCAGAATTTATACGGGTACAAAACCAAAGTGGCTCCGATTTTATTGGTAGAAACTGATGCAGCAGGTGCTCCAATAGTAGATCCAACGGACCCAACACGCTACAAAACCAAATTGATTGAAAATACCTCGGGTATTGTACAGCCAACCATTGGGATCATCGTAGAGTTTGCAACAAAAAAGAAAGCATTACCCAAAACAGTCAATCTTCAGTAATCTGGTTGGAATGTTGGCTGACGAATAGATATAATTCGGGTGATTCGCCAAAGTTGTGTTTCGCGAATTCAGCGAATTCAGGATTTAATTGAAAGGTATCAAACATTTTTTTACCGTATACCTCGATAAGTTTACTCCGAGAAATTCGCAGGGTAGGTTGTTGTTTTAAATTGTGATCAATTCCGTTGAGGTAACGGCTTATACTTTCTTGATATAGTTGCATCCATTGAGGGTCCTTCCCAAACCCGTTTTTCCATTTTTCCATGCTCGGATTTTCAAAGGATGTTTTTTCTTCAGGTTCGTAAATTACGGCCTGGGTGCTTTTAGAAAGTGGGGTTGCTACCTGTTTTGTATTAAATCGTTTAACGGGTTTAGTGAAGGATTTCTTCGATTCCTGGGTATTATAATTTGCTGCCGTATCTTTTTTTGTACGGGCGATGTGTTGTGGCTCCTTAAATTTCTGAGTACTTCGATTAAGGTTAACTTTCGGTTGTTTTTCAGAACAAGCACCTAATGCAAGTGCCGTTACCATAATAAAATACGTTTTCATATCCTTATTTTTAAACCTAGTAAAGATTTTATATCATTAAAAGTAATACCTATCTTTGCACCCAAATTACAAATAAAAATGGCAACAAATAGAACTTTTACAATGCTTAAGCCTGATGCGATTGAAAATGGTCACATGGGTAAAATTATCGACATGATTATTCAAGACGGGTTTACCATTAAAGCGATGAAATATACGCGCTTAACTACAGAGCAAGCGAGTAAATTTTATGAAGTGCACAATGAGCGTCCGTTCTACGGGGAACTAGTGGAATATATGACTTCTGGTCCAATCATTGCCGCAATTCTTGAAAAAGAGGATGCTGTGGCTTCTTTCCGTAAATTAATTGGTTCTACCGATCCAGCAGAGGCAGCAGAAGGAACAATCCGTAAAGCGTATGCAGAAAGTAAAGGACGAAATGCTGTTCATGGTTCAGATTCTGATGAAAATGCTGCAATCGAAGGAGCATTTCATTTTGCTGCGAATGAGATTTTCTAATTCGAATTAACAACACTTTAAAGACCACCCTGTGTGGTCTTTTTCATTTCTATGAAAAATCTAGAAGCAACTGAAAAACGCCGAACCTTCGGGATTATCTCGCATCCCGATGCAGGAAAAACAACCCTCACTGAGAAGTTATTGCTCTTTGGTGGAGCAATTCAGACGGCTGGTGCAGTTAAGAATAATAAGATAAAAAAATCTGCCACCTCGGATTTCATGGAAATTGAAAAGCAACGGGGGATTTCTGTTGCTACCTCTGTTATGGCTTTTCAGTATCATGGAAAGCAAATTAACATCCTAGATACACCAGGTCACAAAGACTTTGCAGAGGATACATTCAGGACCCTTACCGCGGTGGATTCGGTGATTCTTGTAATCGATTGTGCCAATGGGGTTGAGGAGCAAACCAAACGCTTGATGGAAGTTTGCCGCATGAGAAAAACTCCCGTCATTATTTTTATAAATAAACTTGATCGCGACGGAAAAGAAGCGTTTGATTTATTGGATGAGTTAGAGAAAACCTTAGATATTCGGGTTTGTCCCTTAACATGGCCAATTGGCATGGGTGACAGGTTTCAAGGGGTTTATAATATCTATCAAAAAGGCTTGAATCTTTTTGCTGCCAACAAAACCAAGATTGCCGAAGAGGTGGTTTCCTTTGAGGATATTAATAATGCAGCGTTGGACGAAATTATTGGTGAGCAACCTGCCGCTGAATTGCGTGAGGAATTAGCTATGGTGGAAGGGGTTTATGATGAGTTTAATAGAAATTCGTATTTATCCGGAGATGTGGCTCCCGTATTTTTTGGCTCTGCAGTAAATAATTTTGGTGTTAAAGAATTGTTGGATACTTTCTGCGAGATTTCTCCTTCACCGCGTGGAAGAGAAACGGATAAGCGTTTTATCGAACCATCTGAAGAAAAGTTTAGTGGGTTTGTTTTTAAAATTCACGCAAACCTTGACCCAAAACACCGCGACCGAATCGCATTTTTACGAATAGTATCCGGAAGATTTGAACGCAATCAGTTTTACTACCATGTGCGATCAGATAAAAAAATGAAGTTTCCAAACCCGACTTCCTTTATGGCTCAAGATAAAAGTGTCATAGATGAAGCGTTTCCAGGAGATGTTGTAGGTCTATATGATTCAGGGAACTTTAAAATTGGAGATACCCTGACCGAAGGGGAGAAAATGATGTACCAAGGGATCCCAAGTTTCTCACCAGAAATATTTCAAGAATTGGAGAATTTGGATCCATTGAAATCCAAGCAATTGGATAAAGGGGTTCGACAACTTATTGATGAAGGGGTTGCGCAGTTGTTTATTCAACAGCCCGGGAATCGTAAAATTGTTGGTACCGTTGGTCAATTACAGTTCGAGGTGATTAATTACCGATTGATTCATGAATACGGGGCGAATTGCCGATTTGTTCCCAGGAACTATTTTAAAGCATGTTGGTTAACGTCGGATGATGATTCCGAAATTGAGCGCTTTAAGCGAGCAAAATCTAATCACATGGCGATAGATAAAGATGAAAACTGGGTTTTCTTAGCGGAAACACCTTTCTTGTTATCCATGGCAGAACAGGATTATCCAAAGATTACCTTTCATAAATCATCGGAATTTAAGTTGCAGCGTAACGACTAGATTTCTTTCAGAATAATTCGATTTCGTCGAATTTGTATGGCTCCTTTGTTTTCTAATTGCTTTAATAAGCGTGAAATTACCACCCGAGAGGAATGCAGGTCATCTGCGATTTGTTGGTGGGTGTGGTGGAGTTCTAAGTTTCCCAATAATTTAGCCTGATCCGTTAAATATTTTATCAATCGTTCATCCAGGCGCATGAAGGCAATTTCATCAATGGTCTCCATGAGTTCAAGCATTCGAGTGTGATAGGACTGTAGAATGTACTCTCGCCAGGAGCGGTATTTATCCATCCACAATTGCATGTACTCGCTTGGAAACATGAGTAGGAGTGAAGGTTCCATTGCGGTGGCCTTTATTTGAGAATCTGTTCGCCGTACGCAGCATTGTAAGGTCATGGCACACGTGTCACCGCCTTCAATGTAATATAACAATAACTCATCACCATCGTGATTCTCGCGCGATACCTTTATTGAACCATACACCACGATTGGGATCATTTTTAATTCGTCGCCTACGTGAATGATAATTTCATCTTGTACTGTTTCACGAATTTTGGCAATTTTACTCATCTCCTCGATGAGCTCCTCTTCCAAAATATACCCGATGGTATCGTGGAGCAGTTGTTTTTTATCTACTAGAGGTTGCATTGGCCTTATAGCTAAAGAAAAAATTTGCCCAAATTACTTTGGATAAGGCATACAAGTATGGACCTAATCCAATGAGCGCGATAAGAACCAAACTAATTTGTGTCCACACGCCAACGTTTTCAAAAAACCAATTACATGATGCCCAAATCGTGACAAAAACAGCAACGCCCAAGGCGTATGAAACATACATGGCACCATAGTAAAATCCCGGTTCAGGTTTAAAGTCTAATCCGCAGACTTCACATTTGTCTTTTACTTCACCCATTGTGGAAAATCGGTAAGGGTTTGCAACCATCATGTGAGATTCCTGACATTGCGGACAGGTCATGGTAGCGATGCTGTAGAGTTTGGATCCTTTTTTCATGATCAATTATTTCTACGAAGGTACGCATTCAAAAAAATTCTTTCGGTAACCTAGGTTACCTTAACGGGGTTTTTGCATGAAATTCTTTAGTTAACTCAAGATAATCAGCACTGTACGTGCCATCGGAGTTACGAATAGCGATGTTATTTTCTTCTAATCGTGTATACTGTTTTGAATACGCACTTATGATGCGTACAGCTTGTTGATTTTGATTTAGGAGGATAAATCGCTTGGATTCATGAAAATCGCTTGAGCGTGTGCAATGAGCTACTATTCCCGCTTGATTACTCGGGTAAATCATCCAATAGGTACCATGCTCGGATAGGAGTGAATAACACGCACGAATCCATGCTGTAAAGTCTTCGGAAGTGCTGTGTTTTTCAATATGATTACGTTGAGATGAACTATTGTCGGTAAAATAATATGGGGGATTACTAATGATTAGATCGAACTCGGATGCTAAAGGCGCTAAGAGATCGCCTTGGATTACCTTGATTCGTTCACGAAACGGACTAGATTCTACGTTTTTGAAACATTCATCAGCCGCTTTTTCATCCAGTTCAATGCACGTAATCTGTGCGTTGGGATAGCGCTGAGCCAACATAAGCCCAAGAACGCCACATCCTGCGCCGGCATCTAAAATTCGTGCTGGGAATTCATGATTCGAAAGTGCCCCGAGTAACATAGCATCCGTTCCAAATGGAAGGGAATGCTCGTTGTGAAGTATACTGAAATACTTAAAATGAAACGTGCGCAATACCTAGTATGCTTTGGCGAAAATTACACGCTGTGCAGAAGGCTTGCCGGTAACCATACATGACCCAGCTTCGCTTGGTCCGTCAAACGGAATGCAACGAATCGTAGCTTTGGTTTCGTTTTTTATCAACTCCTCGGTCTCCGCTGTTCCATCCCAATGGGCTAAGAAAAATCCACCCTCGTCAATGCGCTGTTTAAATTCTTCGTAGGTGTCAACACTAAAGGTATTCGCTTCCCGATGGGCTCTCGATCGTTCCAATAAGTTGGCTTGAATTTCGTCAAGCAATGAAGTAATATGTTCTACAACACCATCCACGGCAATCGATGATTTTTCTTTGGTGTCTCGACGGGCAATTTCTACCTGTCCGTTTTCTAAATCTCTTGGACCCATAGCTAATCGAATCGGAACGCCTTTGACTTCATATTCATTGAATTTCCAACCCGGACGTTTATTATCGTCCCCATCAAATTTGAACCGAATCCCTAGCGATTTTAATGAATTCCCCATGGATTTAAATTTCTCTTCAATCAAGTGAAGTTCCTCTTCTGTTTTATAAATCGGAATGGCAACCACTTGAATTGGGGCCAATTTTGGAGGTAAAACTAAGCCTTCATCATCAGAATGTGTCATGACCAACGCTCCCATTAATCGGGTACTCACTCCCCAAGAAGTTGCCCATACGTAGTCTAATTTACCCGATTTATCAGCAAATTTCACGTCAAATGCTTTTGCGAAATTCTGACCTAAAAAATGCGAGGTTCCTGCTTGTAGTGCTTTTCCATCTTGCATCATGGCTTCAATACACAAGGTATCATCTGCGCCTGCAAATCGTTCACTGGCCGTTTTTCGTCCCATGACAACGGGCATAGCCATAAATTCCTCTGCGAAGGTGGCATATACACGGAGCATTTGGTTCGTTTCTTCAATGGCTTCTTCTCTCGTTGCATGCGCGGTATGGCCTTCTTGCCATAAGAACTCAGCGGTTCGAAGAAATAAGCGTGTACGCATCTCCCAACGCACAACATTGGCCCATTGGTTAATTAAAATAGGCAAATCTCGGTACGATTGAATCCAGTTTCTGTATGAATTCCATATGATAGTTTCGGAGGTTGGTCGAATGATTAATTCCTCTTGTAATTTAGCTTCCGGATCAACGATGACACTTTTTCCATCGTCAGACATTTTCAAGCGATAATGCGTAACCACCGCACATTCTTTGGCAAAACCTTCTACGTGACTTGCCTCTTTACTCAAATACGATTTAGGAATAAACAGTGGGAAATAGGCATTTGAGTGCCCAGTTTCTTTAAACATTCGATCAAGTACATCACGCATATTTTCCCAAATGGCATAGCCATAAGGTTTAATGATCATGCAGCCTTTTACATCGGAATGTTCAGCTAAGTCAGCATTATGTACCAGGTCATTATACCACTTGGAATAGTCTTCTTGTCGCGTTGTTGCGTTTTTAGCCATAGGAATTAAAATGTATGCAAAGGTAAGATTCCCTCTACATTTAAGCAATTAAAAAAGCGATGTAAGCAGATTTCTTAGAATAGAAATTCTTGTTTTGTTGTTTTAAAACCTTCAACAAAAATTGTTTTTAAGGTATCGCTTTGAGGCGATGTTTTGATAAGGAAAACCGAACAATCTACAGTACTTCCTCCGTATGATCCTGGTTTAATGTAATCTTTTAAGTTAAATTCAGCCAAGCCGTTAACATCCGTATATTCGGTAATTACAAACGGTACATAGGGCGCATTTGGTGTTACTCCGTCAATTACTACTTTCGCACTGAGTTTTGGTTGACCATCATATCCCACATAAACACGCAATATCGTGTCATTGTTTTTGCCGCAGCCATTGATTAAAAAACCGCTAACAACCAAAAGAATAAGAAGAATTGACCTCATTGTAGTAAAAATTGTATTCAAAGATAAGTAACTTCACTTGGTTTTACAAATGTTCTTAAATTTGGAACATATGAATACACTAATCGAGTTTTTCAAGCACATTCATCCCGTATGGGCGGCGCTAATAGCAACCGTTTTTACCTGGTTAGTGACTGCAGCTGGCGCCGCCTTAGTGTTTCTTTTTAAGACCATGCATCGCGGCGTATTGGATGCTATGTTGGGATTCACCGGGGGGGTAATGGTTGCCGCTAGTTTTTGGTCCTTACTGAATCCATCGATTGAAATGTCAGAAAAATTATATCCATCGATGCCGTGGATGCCTGCTGCCGTTGGTTTTCTTGCTGGCGCACTATTCTTGTATGTTTTGGATAAAAAAATGCCCCATTTGCACCTTAACTTTAATGAGGATGAAACAGAAGGGGTAAAAACACAACTTCATAAAACTACCTTATTGGTGTTGGCGATTACGTTGCATAATATTCCTGAAGGACTTGCCGTTGGTGTGTTATTTGGTGCGGCAGCTAATGGCCTTGGAGGTGCAACCATTGGTGGAGCAGTTGCGTTAGCCATAGGAATTGCCATTCAGAATTTCCCTGAAGGGTTTGCGGTCGCAATGCCCTTGCGTCGGGCAGGAGCAAGTCGGTTTAAATCCTTTTGGTATGGTCAACTCTCGGCAATTGTTGAACCGATTGCAGGGGTGGTAGGCGCACTTGCGGTGATTTATATTCAACCGATTTTGCCGTTCGCACTCGCGTTTGCCGCAGGTGCCATGATTTTCGTAGTCGTAGAAGAGGTGATTCCAGAAACACAACGTGATAAATACACGGATCTCGCCGTATTAGGGTTTATAGGCGGATTTGTGGTAATGATGATCTTAGATGTGGCCTTAGGCTAGAAGCCCGGACATCGGGACTTTTAGACATCGGGACATTAGGACCTTAGGACCTTAGGACCTTAGGACTTGTGGAAATTAGATTCTCTAAATGCCTTATCGTCTAAATGTCTTAACGTCTTAGTGTCTTATTGGATTTTAGGACATTAGGACCTTAGGACTTGTGGAAATTAGATTCTCTAAATGCCTTATCGTCTAAATGTCTTAGTGTCTTAACGTCTTAATGTCTTATTGGACTTTAGGACATCAGGACTTTTAGACATCGGGACGTCGGGACTTTTGGACTTGTGGAAATTAGATTCTCTAAATGCCTTATCGTCTAAATGTCTTAGTGTCTTAACGTCTAAATGTCTTATTGGACTTTAGGACATCGGGACATTAGGACCTTAGGACTTGTGGAAATTAGATTCTCTAAATGCCTTATCGTCTAAATGTCTTAGTGTCTTAACGTCTTAGTGTCTTATTGGACTTTAGGACATCGGGACATTAGGACCTTAGGACTTGTGGAAATTAGATTCTCTAAATGCCTTATCGTCTAAATGTCTTAGTGTCTTAACGTCTTAGTGTCTAAACGTCTAAATGTCTAAACGTCTTAGTGTCTTATTGGACTTTAGGACATCGGGACATTAGGACCTTAGGACTTGTGGAAATTAGATTCTCTAAATGCCTTATCGTCTAAATGTCTTAGTGTCTTAACGTCTTAGTGTCTTATTGGACTTTAGGACATCGGGACATTAGGACCTTAGGACTTGTGGAAATTAGATTCTCTAAATGCCTTATCGTCTAAATGTCTTAGTGTCTTAACGTCTTAGTGTCTAAACGTCTAAATGTCTAAACGTCTTCTGAATTCTATCCACAAATCGCGTCTTCCGTAGCCTTTAGAATTTCACGAACTTCTTCCAATGTTGGGGCTTCAGCATAGGTTCTTAGTACAGGTTCTGTACCTGAAGGACGGATCATAACCCAGCGATCGTCATCAAAGAAATACTTGAATCCATCCGTTGTTTTCACCTCACGCACCACATATTTCCCAAAGGATTTGTAGTTGTTTTCTTGACAATTTTTGATGATCTTTTGTTTTAATTCTTCGGTGATGTGCAGGTCATTTCGCTCGAATTTAAAAGGTCCTACAATCTGGTAAACTTCTTCAATCAATTCATCAAGCGTCTTGCCAGATTTAGCCATGAATTCCCAAAGGATCAGTCCCATCCAAATGCCATCGCGCTCTGGGATGTGACCTTTCACTGCAATACCTCCAGATTCTTCGCCGCCAAGAAGTACGTCTTCTTTCACCATGATGGCTGCGATGTCCTTGAACCCGATTTTGGTGGTGGTGTGCTCTAATCCGTAATGTTCACACATTGTATAAACGCGTGGCGTTACGCTAAATGCAATAGCAACCTTTCCGCTCATCCCTTTGTATTTCACCAAGTAATGAATTAACAATAAGATGATGTGATGAGAGTCGATGAATTCACCATGACTATCGTACAATCCAATGCGGTCAGCATCTCCATCCGTAGCTAAGGCACAATCGATGTTTTGATGTTTTTTAATATACTGCGCAAGTACTTGTAGGTTCTTTCCGATCGGTTCTGGTGCTTGCCCCATAAACGAAGGATTGGGTTCGCAGTGCATTAAGGTAGTGGATGGAAGTACTTGTGGAATAACTCGTTGACCAGCCCCGTACATCGCGTCATACATTAAGCGTAAACCGGATGCTTGTATCGCAGGTAAATCGAAGCTTGCTTTTACGTGGTCTATGTACTCTTTTTCTAAAGGAAGCACTTCAATAAGACCTGATTTTAATGCCTTGTCAATCGAAAAACTTGAGTAGTCTACACTGCAAACGTCTGGGATGATTGCTTCAATCTCATTGATTTTTTCAGGCTGTAGCGGTCCGCCAAATTTGGCCTTTAATTTAAACCCATTATACGATGGAGGGTTGTGACTTGCTGTTAGGATGATTCCAATTTCACATCCGTGTTTGTGGGCACCCAAGGAAATCATCGGGGTGGAAACAAAGCCTTGAGCGATATACACCTTGATTCCTTGTTGAACTAACACGGCTGCCGCTGTATGCATAAATAATTCACCGGCAAAGCGGCAATCATGCCCGATCACTACGGAAGGATTCTCAAAATGCTGTTTAAGCCAAATGCCTGTTGCTTCGGTTACGCGTGCTACGTTTTCAACGGTGAAATCTTGTGCTATAATAGCACGCCACCCATCTGTTCCAAATTTGATTTTCTGTACCAAAGCTTATGCGTTAAAGTGATTAAATGTTTTTGTAATGATCGCTATGCACTCGTCCATCTCAGTTTCAGTGATAACCAAGGGTGGAGCAAAACGAATGATGTTTCCATGGGTAGGTTTAGCGAGTAAGCCGAATTCTGCCAATTTCATACAAAAGTTCCAAGCCGTATCGCTCTCTGGAGAATCGTTTATAACAACTGCATTCAGTAAGCCTTTACCACGAACTAAGGTGAAAATTTTGTTCTGATTAACGAGTTCCTGCATGGCGTGTCGAAATTTATCTCCCATACGACGTGCATTCTGCATCAAGTGTTCATCCATTAGCACATTCAGTGCTTCGGTTGCTACCGCTGCTGCTAAAGGATTTCCTCCAAACGTTGACCCGTGTTGACCGGGCTTTATAACATCCATGATGGAATTGTCAGCAAATACGCCGGAAACGGGGTAAACCCCACCACCCAATGCTTTACCAAGAATGAGTATATCCGGTCGCTGGTAGGTTTCTTGTCGTTCGCAACGGTCGGTGCACGAACAATTACCGCATACAGCTAGCATGCTGCCCGTACGTGCCAATCCGGTTTGGATTTCATCCGCAATAAACAAGGTGTTTGTTTCGGTGCAAATTGTCCGAATGGCTTTTAAGAAATCGGCATCCGGTACTACCACACCCGCCTCGCCTTGAATAGGCTCTACTAAAATCCCAATGGTGTTCGGTGCGCTAAGAGCCTCCCTTACTGCGTGTATGTCGTTGTATGGGATACTAATGAATCCAGGGGTGTGCGGACCAAACTTATCTTTGGAATCGGGGTCAGATGAGAAGGAGATGATCGTAGTTGTTCTTCCGTGGAAATTTCCATCACAAACTATTATATTCCCGTGATTCTCTTTGATTCCCTTTACTTCATAGGCCCATTTTCGAGCTAATTTAATCGCTGTTTCTACTGCTTCTGCACCCGTATTCATTGGGAGGAATTTGTCAAAACCAAAGGTGGAATTTAAAAATTCTTCAAAGGGCCCCAATAAATTATTATGAAAAGCACGCGAGGTTAGGGTTAAGGTTTTCGCTTGATTTATCAGTGCATTAGTGATTCTCGGATGACAATGTCCTTGATTTACAGCGGAATAGGCTGATAAAAAGTCGTAATATTTTTTTCCATCAACATCCCACACGTGAACCCCTTCTCCGCGTTCAAGTACCACAGGAAGTGGATGGTAATTATGTGCTCCAAATCTTTCTTCGAGGGAAATATATGAAGCGGATTTTGTTTCTTGTGTCATTTGCATAAGCAAAGATAAGTTAAGCGAGCTAAATTTTATAATTTACCACGCGAAACCTTTATTCATTTTACCTTTGACTCATGCTAAGAATTATATGTTTTTCAATTCTTCTTTCCCAGGTTTTTGGTTTCGCTCAAAAAAACATTAGCAATCAGTTTAATGCGTGGCCCTTATCCACAGGAATACATAGGATTAGGAATAAAGTAAACGTTATGACTGAGTATCAATGGCGACGAGCGGATGGGTTTCGGCATTGGCAACAATCCTTCATACGATTAGGTGTTGAGTATGCAGTGAATCTTAAACTATCTTAATGCAGAAACCAATATACAAGTGGGGTATTTGAATCAGTTTGTGATTAAATCGAATGCAACGGATATGGAGCGTAATCACAGTTTGTGGATTAGTATGGTATATAATTTAGATTTCACGAAGATGTTTGATAAGCAGTAAGGGGATTAAATAAAAAAGGGGGCTATTGCCCCCTTTTTCTTTACTTAAGTTTCGGTTAGTTTCCGAATCGTTCAATTACTTGTTGCGTTACTCCTGTATTCGAGAACCCACCATCGTGGAATAAGTTCTGCATCGTAACATATCGCGTTAAATCGGAGAACATGCTTACACAATAATCAGCACATGCTAAGGCCGGTGCATTTCCAAGCGGTGACATTTGTTCGGAGAAGTTTATGAATTCACTGAATCCTTTGATTCCTTGTCCGGCAGTGGTTACGGTAGGTGATTGAGAAATGGTGTTTACACGAACCTTTTTAGCAATCCCATAATGGTATCCAAACGAACGAGCGATAGACTCTAGTAAGGATTTAGCATCTGCCATGTCGTTGTAATCTGGAAAAATACGCTGAGCTGCAATGTAGGTAAGCGCCACAACAGAACCCCATTCATTCATCGCGTCATGTTTATATAAGGTGGCCAAGGTCTTGTGTAAAGACATCGCCGAAACATCCATCGTTTGCTGGTAATATTGGTAGTTGTTCTCTGTGTAATGTTTACCTTTTCTAACATTGGGTGACATACCGATTGAATGTAAAACAAAATCAATCTTTCCACCAAGGATTTCCATGGATTGGGTAACTAGATTTTCTAAATCTTCGGTATTAGTAGCATCCGCAGGGATAATCTGACTACCAGTTTTTTCTGCTAGGCCATTTATTTCGCCCATCCGCATCGCAATCGGAGCATTTGTTAGTACGAATTCTGCGCCTTCTTCGTGCGCTCGTTCCGCAACTTTCCATGCAATGGATTGGTCATTCAATGCACCGAATATAATTCCTTTTTTACCTTTTAATAATTGATTTGCCATGATTGTGTGTTTGGACAAAAATAACAACTTGTTTTTAATGTGTTGCGTTAGGAATTGCGTTTTACTCAACAAGCCATTGTTCGAATTGCTAAATTTGAAGATTATGGTGCTGCCGTTGATATAATGTGTTTATTTGCTCTTGAATGAGATTGATCCTTTGGATATTGTGTGTTGTTCTAAGTTGCCAATCGTTGGTTTGGGGGCAAGATACTATTCTTAAGAAACGTGCATTGCTTATTTTGCCTGGATTCGGTTCACGTATCAACGGCACAGGGGCCTTGAAACGATATTTTAAACATGCTGAAATGCCCGTTTATGTGGCCTCATATATTTCGAGAAAATCGATTAAAAAAAGTACAGAAAATTTAGAAGATTATTATCAAACCCATGAATTGTCTCAATACGATGAGTTACATGTGATGGCCTATATTATTGGTTCTTGGACCTTAAATTCATGGATTATTCAACACGGGAAGCGTAACATAAAGACCATTATCTACGATCGCAGTCCCTTACAGGAACGTGCGCCAACGATATTAATTGAGGATTTGAAGCTTGTTAATGCGCTATTGTTTGGAGAAATAACGAAAGACTTTATACAAACTCCGTATCCAAGCTTAGTTGATACCTCGATAAGCATGGGGATTTTCATTGAAACGTACGCCACCAATGTAGTAAGAAAACACCGAGAGACCGCCCTAGCACTCGGGCCTTTACGTTGGGATGTGGAGTCACTCCAGCAGCGGTATGATGACTACGCGTATATCCCGTTAAATCATGATCAGATGTATACTAAACCGCAAGAATTTGGCAAGGAAGTGTTCTATTTTATAGCACATGGCCATTTTTCGGAAGGGTTTAAGCAAAATACACCGGTTCAACATCCATTCATTAAACTTAAAAAGCGATGATTTCGGTATATAACATAAAACCCAAGTTCCAACAACTGATAAAACCGGTGATGGAGTTTTTGCATCAAAAGAAATTCACACCCAATCACATCACATTAATTGCATTATTGGGGTCGATACTCACGGGTGTTTTTGTTTATTTAAATACGGGGTGGCTTTATTTACTGGTGGTACCCTTTTATCTATTTATCCGTATGGCATTGAATGCCATCGATGGGATGATGGCTAGGGCTTATAATCAACAATCAGCACTCGGGGAAGTGCTCAATGAACTTGGAGATGTGTTGGCTGATTTGGCCATCTTTTATCCCTTATTGCTTAAGTTTGGCATGGACAAGCATCCGAATTTATTGGTTGGTTTTATCGCATTGATGATCATTAATGAATTTGTTGGTGTATTAGGTAAGGCGATGGGAGGGGAGCGAAGGTATGAAGGACCCATGGGGAAAAGTGATCGAGCCTTGTTTTTTGGCTTGCTTTGTTTGGTGGTTTTTTTGTTTCCCATGCTTATAACTTGGATTTATTACTTGATTATTATGGTTGTACTTGCCATGTTGGTTAGTACCATCGCGCGCATTAAAAACTCATTAAACGCATGAATTACTTTCTTTCGAACCGATTTGCCGAGAATAAAGAGGTGCTATCCATTATCTTGGTCATTCTTGGGATTTTAATTTTTGCTACCATCTTGTTCTTTGTTTTGGGGAAAATAGTTCCCGGCGACAAGGTGAGGGAGCTGCAACAGCGAACGAAATCATGGTGGATCATGGCATCTGTCTTTATTTTAGCGACTGTTCTTCATCCAAGTATTTCGTTTGTGGCTTTTGGCTTACTGTCTTTTGCCGCATTGCGCGAATTAGCCAGCATTAGTAAGAACATTCGACCGGAAGATCGACGGGTAATTATCTGGTGTTATCTGGCTATTCCAGTGCAGTATTTCTTAGCGTACAAGGGTTATTTTAATTTGTTCATCATTTTTATTCCTGTGTTTATGTTCATTTGGATTCCGTTTGTATTGGTTATCCGTGGTTTTACGGTGGAAATTGGACGGTCAATGAGTGTATTACCGGTGCAGTTGATGTTTACTGTATTTTCCATTAGTCATTTAGCATACCTATTGTCTCTTCCAGAATTAACTGGGTTCAATGCAGGAGGAAGGGGATTATTACTTTTTGTGGTGTTTTTAACTGAAATGAATGATGTATTCCAGTTTACCTGGGGTAAAATATTAGGCAGGCACAAGATTATCGAGAAGATTAGTCCCAATAAAACGTGGGAAGGATTCATCGGAGGATTTATTACAACCATTGTTGTTGCATATTTTATTCGATTTTTAACGCCATTCACTGCCATGGAAGCCCTATTTGCTGGGGCAATTATTGCGGGTGGCGGATTTATTGGTGACATCATCGTTTCAGCAATTAAGCGCGACATCGGACTTAAAGATACGGGCAATTTGATTCCAGGGCATGGCGGAATTTTGGATCGCATTGATTCATTGGCAATAGCCGCACCATCTTTCTTTTATTTTGTTTATAACCTATACTACGCCTAATGAAATGGATTTTGATGATCGTTTATTACAAGGTGATCATGCGACCATTTTTGAGCATCTTCGTTGGTGTAAAATGGATTAATGCAAGTCGCTTGTCGCATCCCATGCCTTTTTTATTGGTCTCCAATCACAACAGCCATTTAGATACGATGTCGCTTATGGCGGCCCTGCCAATAAAACAGTTAATCCGAACACATCCGGTGGCTGCAGCTGATTATTTCGGTAATTCCCCATTCAAGCGATTCTTATCACGTTGGGTAATCAATGCGTTGCTAATAAAAAGAAATCGAGCAGCGTGTGACCCCAGTCCAACGGATTTAATGATTAGCCTATTGGATAAAGGGCATTCACTCATCTTGTTTCCTGAAGGCTCAAGAGGAGAACCTGAAAAATTACAGGCCTTTCAAAAGGGAATCGGTGCCATACTAAAACGAAGACCTACCATACCGTACATTCCGGTATTTATGAGTGGAATGGGCAGGGTATTACCAAAAGGTGAAAAATTGCTAGTTCCTTTTGATTCCTATGTTGGAATTGGCGAAGCGTCATTTGCAAGATCGGAAGAGGTGGAACAAATTGTCGCTGAAGTGGAAGCCTCGGTACTTCAGCAGCGAGAAATATTACTGAATATGAATAAACAATAACTATATTTGACTATGAATGAATTAAAGAAAACGAACGACACGAAAATAATCAAGCTGGTTGCGGCATTGTTTATTGATGGGATGGGCTTGCTCTCTTACTTAATCCCGGGTATTGGTGAAATGTTTGATGCGGTCTGGGCTCCAATTTCCGCCATTTTGGTATACTACATGTTTGGTAGAAAACTTTCGTGGGCAGGTTTTACGTTTGTAGAGGAATTAGCGCCCTTTGCCGATGTTTTGCCTTCGGCAACCTTAGCATGGTTCTTTTATTACTATAAATCAGACAAGAATAAATAGAGATTTAAAGATTTTTTATAGCTTTGAGTAACTTAAAATTTACAAATATGAAAAAGTTAATGATTGTTTTAGGGGTAGCACTTTTCACGATGGCGTCTTGTTCCAAAGATTACACATGTAAGTGTACCGTAACGGATTCAGGGGTTCAAATAGGAACCACAAGTTCAACCCTTACCGGGAAAAAGAAAGATGTTACTACTGCATGCGACGCAAATGACGCTACCGTAGGAACCTTATCTACCAATTGCGAAATTCAATAAGTAAGAACTTATTAAACAGCTCAGGGGGATTCGTCCCCCTTTTTTATTATGAATAGTATTGAAACATTTTTTTTAAATCTTGGGCTTCCATTTATTGGGGCGAAATTTCTACCGTATCTGTTGCTTGGCGTGATCGGTTGGTTCTTAGCACGGTTTATACACCGTCGAGTTCAAGGAAAAACGACCAAACGTTGGTTGTTAGGAATATTGTTTATTGGGATTTTCATTCAGCCTGTGCTGATTTATTTTGCAATCTTCCCAATTTATCAAGGAGATCTTGTCGATCTCAGTTATAAGCCCAAAACTTCCATGGACCTAGGTCAGTCAAAAAAATTAGTGGTCATCGCGTTGCCTGGGTGTAAGTATTGCTCGGAATCTACCCAGCATATGAAGGGAATTAAGCCGTATACGAACGTTCCTATTGAATATTGGGTATTGGGTTCTGATTCGTCTGATTTAAACACGTATCAAGCCTTAGTGGGGAATAAGATTAAGTGCCAACTCAAATCAAATCTAACGGAAGTAATTCCAATTACTGAAGGTAGTTTTCCAACCTATGTGTTGATCGAACATGGAAAAATTACAAAGGCTTGGCATAACGATGCCTTTGGCGTACGTGCATTAAATGAACTGAATTAGTCCAGTTTAATCTTGTTAAAGAAGAATACGGTCCGCTTGCGCTCAACGTCTTTGTCCTTACGGTTAATGATCCGTTGTATCCCATAGGACAAGAAGTAATTGTCGTACCAATGGATGATTTCCGCATAGCTTAAGCGCGTTTTATCGTTTTCGGAACTCGTCTCAATCTGATCAGATTGTTTATCGCTCAATACATTTCCATCAAAATCAAATACTTTACTGGTAATACGATTACCGTTGGCATACACGAGTTTAAGGTTATTTTGTTGTTGATCAGCCACGTGAATAAATCGGCGAACAGTCATCGGTTTTTGAGCCAACCACATAGGAAAGGTTTGGTCCCAAATAAGGTTTCCGTTTTTGTCGAATTTTGCAATGAACGCATGCGTATATTGATACCCATCAAACACCTGCACCGTGGTGGTTGTGGTCACGGCTTTTCCATTCACATAGGAGGTTGATGTTCGGGTTTCTGTTCTATAGGTCGCATAATAGGCCTCGCCGATATAAATAAAGTCTTCGTTCACTTTGATTGGACTGTGTGCGGCAATGTTGTAAGAAATATTCAATTCTTGTCCGTTATTGGCTTTACGTTGTTTTTTCTTTTCAATTTTACGTTGCTGATTGGCAGGTAGATAGCTAAGGAAGTTCTTCAGCTCCGTGAAATTGTAAAATTTTATTGGCTCCAATTGACCTTGTGCTAATCGAGAGATGAAAAATCCGTTAGATCCACCTGATTTCGGCACAGAATAGGTCCCGGAAAGAATGTACTCGTTATTACCAATGTCATATGCTCGCGCATTTCTTAAGTTATTATCTGTGCCAATACTAATGTCTGTACTTGCTTCTACTTGACCAGACTCGTCTAGGCGAACAATGAACAATTCAGTACGTTTTTTACTTACATAGGCATTGATGCTGAGTAAGATGTTTTTGCTTTCCGGCATGGTTTCCATGTTGGAAAGACTAAGTTTTTTAGCTTTAAATCCTTCTAGTGTAATAGGTGTTTTCTGTTCAGAACCAGCATTCATATCAATAGAAATGATTGAAATGCTATAGTTTTTATTGATGATGGCCATTACAGCACGATCATCCATGCATGCTGTGTATTTTATGTAACTGCGGTTTGGTAGTTCGCCAGAAACCTCCTTAAATGTTTCGCTTATAAAATCATATTTAACCACTCGGTAATCCGTTCGTCGGGTTTTGAAGAAGAAATACACGAAATTTCCTGTTTGATAGATTTCATCTACATAGAATTTATTCTCTATGGTATAGCTTACCTCGTGTGTTGATACCAAGTCGGTGTTGTACTTTTCAAATCGATATGTACTGATTTGATTCTCATCTTTATCTTGCTTAGAAAAGATAAGCATTCCTTTAGCACCAAATTCAAAAACTCGTTCATTGCTGAAGCCGTCTTTTAATTCGAATTCAACGCGTTTTTCGGTTACTGCATTTTGTGCAAATATTCCCGCACTAAATGCAAGGATAATAGAAAGGATTAGGTGTTTCATAGGGTTGGTTTTAAGAAAAAAAAACCCTGACGTAAAGGTCAGGGTTTATGAAATCGGTTGAGCTTATTCAGCTACTACTGAAAATTTAATGGTTTGTTTTACGCCTTTGTAAAGGTTAGCTTCTGCTTCATACGTACCCACTTCACGAATCGGCTCATCTTTAATTTTTAAAGACTTACGGTCGATGTCATGTCCAGCTGCTTTCAATGCCTCAGCTAATTGGATGGTATTGATAGATCCATAGATCTTACCGTTTTCACCAGCTTTTGTAGCAATAGAAACACTCACATCAGCCAATTTAGCCGCTAACTCTTGCGCTTCAGCTAACATTTTGGATTCTTTGTGTGATTTTTGACGCATTACTTCTGCATGCGCTTTTTTCGCACTTGCCGTAGCAAGGATAGCATATCCTTGAGGAATTAAAAAGTTTCTTCCGTAACCCGGCTTTACAGTTACCACCTCATTGGTGTAACCTAATTTATCTACGTTCTTTAATAGAATGACTTCCATGATTCAAAATTTTTATCGATTATTTCAACATATCTCCTACGTAAGGCATAAGTGCTAAGTGACGAGCACGTTTGATAGCCTTGTTAACGCGTCCTTGGAACTTCGCAGAAGTACCGGTGATGCGACGAGGAAGAATTTTTCCTTGTTCGTTCACTAGCTTCAACAAATAATTTGCGTCTTTGTAATCGATGAATTTAATGCCTGATTTTTTGAATCGACAGTATTTATCCTTCTTAATATCTATATTAATCGGGGTCAGGTATCTAATATCGTTTGACATCTCAGTAATTTAAAGGGGTTAATAATTAATTTGCTGATGTTTTTGCTCTGCGCTTTTCAGCGTAAGTCACGTGGTCAGCATCCATACGTACGGTTAAAAACCGAAGTACGCGCTCGTCACGTTTCATCATTAATTCATAATCTGCAATAACAGATCCAGCGGCTTCAAATTGAATCAAGAAATAAAATCCGGTGGATTTTTTCTGGATTGGATAAGCCATTTTGCGCAGACCCCAGTTTTCCGAATGCGTTATCTTGGCACCCATGCCTTTGATGTCGCCTTCGAATTTCTGTACTGCTTCCTTTGCCTGATCATCAGACAAAACGGGAGTTAAAATGAAAACAGTTTCGTAAGAATTCATAAGGTTCTTAATTAGTTAATAAAAATTTAAGGGTGCAAAGATAGCATTATTTTTCTCTTCACCCAAAGTATTTGCCTTGTTTTCAATTGCTTTCTTGGGATTCAATCCTTTTTAAGTAACTTTCGCCTTCAATTAGTCGGTTTATGGGGTATTTTAGTCCGGATTATCTTGATTTCTTTATCGAACTCGCTGCAAATAACCACAAAGATTGGTTTGATCTAAACCGAAAGCGCTATGAAGCGTCCGTAAAGAAACCATTTGCTCAGTTTACACAAACCCTAATCGATCGAATTGCACTTGACAATCCCTCGTTTCAACACGTATTAGCCAAAGATTGTATCTTTAGGATTAACAGGGATATTCGCTTTTCTGCCGATAAAACACCATATAAACTAATGTGTTCCGCCGTGGTTTCTCCAGAAGGTAAAAAGAGCACCGCCATCAATGGGATATATTTTGAACTTACCCCAGAGCATGTGCGCGTATACGGTGGGGTGTATGAAATCGATAAGGAAAATCTTCTTGAGCTTCGCGAAGGAATCGCCGCAAATACCGCCGAGTTTCAGCGCTTAGTTTCAGCGCCTTCATTCAGTTCCTTTTATGGAGCCATTCATGGCGAAAAGAATAAAATGCTCCCTGCACATTTGAAATCAGCGGCTGCGCAAGAACCCCTAATTTTCAACAAACAATTCTATTTTTATGCAACGTTTCCTGCGGAATTAATCCTTAAGGACGAGCTCTTAGATACCCTCGTTAAGGCCTACGAAATAGGCAAACCAATCGAATCTTTTTTTAATCAATTTATACATCGATCCTAGTTATGCGTTTTTTAATTTTCACATCCCTTCTTTTGCTTGCTTATGCAGCGAGTGCTCAAAAAAAATCATTAACCGTTACCGAATCCGTGCTAAAACAACGCGCACTTAGTCCGCAACGCACCGTTGGCTTTTCATGGGTTAAAAACAAACCGGCCTACACCTTGCTTTCCGCCGATTATAAGGCATTGGAAGAATATACGTTTATTCAAGATTCAGTTCGTGTTCTTTGTACAGTGGATCAGCTAAACAACCTATTGCCGGATGATGCTAAAATTCAGAATTTATATGGATATGAGTGGCTTTCCTCGGATGAGTTACTGGTTAATAACGGGTCTGTTATTTTCACCTATAATATTTCGTCGAAGGCCTTATTTATTAAAAAGACTGGACTTGATAACGCGGAGAATGTAACCTATCACGCTGCTTCAAATAAATGTGCCTATACCTTGGATAATAATGTTTATGTCGCTGCGTATTCGAATAAGTTTTATGTTCCGGTTACAAAAAATACCGATAAAAACATTGTTTCAGGTCAATCCATCGCACGCAATGAATTTGGCATCGAAAAAGGCTTGTTTTGGTCGAAAAATGCAAATTATTTGGCCTTCTATCAAAAAGATGAACGTGAAGTAGCGGACTACCCCTTATTAGACATCAATACCACCCCTGGTTCCTTGGTATCGATTAAATATCCCATGGCAGGACAAAAATCAGAGAAGCCGAGCGTAGGAATTTACAATTGTAAAACGAAGAAAACAGTATTTATCAAACCAAGCGGAAATGCCGATGATTACCTAACAAACTTCGCATTTACCCCGGATGAAAAGTTTTGCATCATCGCAGAGGTTAATCGAGCGCAAAATGAACTTTGGTTGAATGTATTCGATGTTAAAACGGGAAAGAAAATAAAAACCCTTTGGCATGAAAAAAATCAAAAATGGGTAGAGCCCGAGCACCCCGCTTATTTTATTGGTGAGGGAAATGATTTTTTATGGATGTCTGAAAAAGATGGCTTCATGAACATTTATTTGGTTTATTTTGACCAACAAGCGATGGACTTTGTCTTTGAAGGCAAACCAATGGAAGTTTTACAACCAGGAATTAAACAACTTACCAATCATCGCTTTGTAGTGAAGGACATACTTGAAGTAGACGCTTCCAAAAAATTGATTTACTATACCGCGACAGGAGAAAATCCATGCAATACCATGGTGTATACAACGGATTTAACCGGGGATTCAAAAATGATTTCAAAGTATGAAGGCGTTCATCGATTCGATTTGTCGGATGACGGCCTATATTTTTATGATGGCTATTCAAGCCTGAGCATGCCAAATCATGAAATGATTTATACCACGAATGGAAAGATGGCGAAGCTGCTTAAGGAATCTACGAATCCCATGGAGGAGTATGCTTTGGGGGTGAGTGAAATTAATTCCATTAAAGGGAACGATGGTTCAGATTTATACTACCGCATGGTGAAACCTTCGAATTTCGACCCAAAAAATAAATACCCCGTGTTAGTTTATGTTTATGGTGGACCGCACGCTCAAATGGTAACGAATAGTTTCAATGCAGGCGCTAACCTTTGGATGAATTGGCTTGCGGAGCAAGGCTATATTGTGTTTACCTTGGATAACCGTGGTTCTGCGGAGCGAGGATTCGCCTTTGAATCTCAAATTCACCGCCAGTTAGGCATGGTAGAAATGCAGGATCAATTAGCTGGTGTAGAATTTTTGAAATCATTGCCTTACGTTGATTCAGAGCGCCTGGCGGTTCATGGTTGGTCGTTTGGGGGCTTTATGACTACTTCCTTAATGTTGCGCCATGCCGGGGTATTTAATGTTGGGGTAGCTGGGGGACCAGTAACCGACTGGAAGTTTTATGAGGTGATGTATGGCGAACGCTACATGGATCGTCCAGAAGAAAATAAGGAAGGATACGCAGCAAATGCACTGACAAACTATACGAAGAATCTAACAGGAAAATTACTCTTGATTCATGGTACGGTTGATGACGTGGTGGTAATGCAGCATAATTATTCCCTGGTTAAGAAATTTGTTGAAGATGGAAAACAGATGGATTTCTTTCCCTATCCAATGCATAAACATAATGTGATTGGTAAAGACAGAGCTCATTTGATGGAGAAAATTTTAACCTACGTAATTGAAAACAATCAATGATTTCATCAGAAATTTACGTTTCCGCGCCCGTATCTGTAGTTTTTGATGCGTGGGTGAATCCTTCCCACATCGTAAACTGGTATTTTGCATCGGATGATTGGTGTTGTCCCAGTGCCGAATTGGATTGTCGGGTAGGAGGAACGTTCAACATTCGCATGGAAGCCAAGGATCAGTCCTTTGGTTTTGATTTTAATGGAACATTCACTGCGGTTGAACAGGAAAAACAATTGCAGTATATCTTGGAAGATGGTCGACACGTTGAGTTGAATCTAACACCAACAGCTGAGGGAACGCATATCGATTGGAAGTTTGAGCCCGAAACTCAAAATCCGGAAGATCTTCAGCAGCAAGGTTGGCAAGCAGTTCTCACCCATTTTAAAGCATACCTTGAACAACCGGTTGTTGGCTAAGCTGGTAAGCAACATATTCTTTTGGATCGCCTTGTTTTTTTTGGTGCATCTCATCGGAATATGGAACCCGCCGATTGAGGCCGCTCACAGTTGGCGTCAAGCCACAGGCTTAATGGTTGCTCGAAATTATTTCGAAGGAAACACCTCCTTTTGGTATCCAATGGTGGATGAAACCAGTGGGGGAACGGGGATTATTGGGATGGAATTTCCCTTGTTGTATTACATCCAAGGAAAGCTTGGCGTCTTATTCGGGTTTCATGCAGGTATAGGACGCTTACTCAATGTGCTAATTTCTACCTTAGGATTGGTATATTTTTATGCCTTGATTCGTCGATTTGCCACAGATAAAACCGCGTTTTATGCGACCTTACTTCTGATGGTGTCTTGTTTTTTCATGTATAGCCGTAAGGTTATGCCAGATACCGAAGCCCTAGTCGTGTATATCATCGGGATCTACTATTTTTTTGAGGCCTTGCGGTTTGGAAGATGGAAGGATGTGTTGCTGTCTTTTATGATGCTGAGTCTGGGGTTGTTGCTGAAAATATCTGTGCTTCCCTTACTTGCTTTTGTGGTGTTTGCCTATGTGAAAACTTCGAATGAACCTAAAAAAACCGGGGTGTTCTTGATTCCGTTCATTAGTTTAATTCCTGCATGTATATGGTATTTTATTTGGAATCCCTATTTGGCTGCCCATTTTGGGTCTTGGTATAACTTGGGTGGTGGATTGATGAACGGCGGAAAGGCCTTTATTGAGTCGCCTTTTTTATTGCTGCAACAGCTTGTTTTTCATCCGTTCGTCAGTTATTTAGCCTTTGGGTTGTGCCTTTATGGGGTAATTCGACTGGCAAAACAAGGCGTTTCTTGGGCATGGAAACTTAGTTTGCCCCTGTTCTTGGTGCTTTTCACAGGGTATACCTTGAAGGCGGGTGTTATCTTTTTGACCCATGAATATTACATCTTGCCTATGGTTCCTTTGCTCGCCATCCTTGGCGGATATGCTTTGTCAACCCTTGGGAAATTTAGCTGGGTATTCATGCTTCTTATCTCAATGGAAGCCATTGGTAATCAACTCTATGATTTTAGATTGAATCGTTCTGAAGCGTATAAATTGGAGTTAGGACACCTTGCGGAACGTTACATCCCAACGCAAGCCTTGGTTGCAATTAATGGGAATAGCAACCCCCAAGAATTGTATTTTCTGGGTAGAAAAGGGTGGAACCTTTCTGATGACACATTACGCCAAAAACATGTGGTGCATGATTTAACTGCTCAAGGTTGCTCATACCTTGTGGTTAACAAACGAACCTTATCCAATCTTCCTGATTATGGAAAGATTATTTATGATGGCGCAGACTATCAGCTAATTCAATTGGCAAACTAACGCGTTTCCAATTTCAATGTGTATCTTTCCTAAAACTTTTGCCTGTGAAAACGATCCTTACTTTGCTTTTATTTAGTTTGCTGTCTAGCCTTTCAGCTCAGAAAACATACTATATCGGTCAGCATGCACAAGGAGGTATCGTATTTCATTTATTTCAGGATAGCCTGGGTCAACAACACGGATTGGTGGTTTCCTTAGCTAATGTAGCTCGAGAAGCGGAGTGGGGCGACAAAGAGAAGGATCTTGAAAGTTGCGAAAGTACGTGGGACGGTCGGGCAAATACCACCGCCATTATGTTCGCCACCAGAGATACAACTAAAGCGGCAGGACTGTGCGATGCATATGTCAGTGAGGGCTATGATGATTGGTATCTCCCCGCCATCTATGAGCTTCAAGCGATAAATACTAATTTATTTACGGTGGAACGCGCACTGAGTGATATCCCAAACACCGATCCCGTGGAAATGAATCTCTATTGGTCGTCTACCGAGTCAAATACGGCCTCGGCATGGTTTTTTAGTTTCTATGATTCCAAACCGACGAATTACTACGACAAAACCAGTAAAACCTTGGTTCGGGCGGTACGGTCATTTTAATCTAAGAATTTTTTCAGGCGTTTTTTATTAACTAAAAAGTAAGCTATACCCTTCCAATAAATCGAATAGTGCGATTAATACGAGCAGTGGCGTCGTAAGGTGCTTTCTACCGGTTAAGATCAAACAAAGGAAAAAGATCGTGAAGAAGGTGTAGTTCAACAGTTCAAATGGAGGGATTACGGTGAGTATATACACGGAGCATAACGCCAGGGCAATTATTTTATCTTGATTCCTTTTAAAGCCCACCATCTGAATGATTAAGGGCAGCACACTAAGCATGGCTGAAATTCGAAAAAGATCCAGTGTTATTCCTTCAGTGAACCTGTCATAGGTTGCCTCGTTCAAGAAAAACGTATAGGTTAACGGGTTGCACAAGCAGCGAAAAAGAACTACAACCGATATGGGAATAAATGTCTTCCAGTGGCTTCGTTCCTGCACGATGCTCGCCCCTAATACACCAAGTAACACAAAGCTAAACAAGGGGAAGGGAATAATAAAGTAACCGGTTTCTACTAAGACACTGGTAGAATAGGCCAGCACAATTAAAAAACCAATAAGTGCAATTTTAATTGATTTCTCCATTACAGTTTTAACGCTTCATAGATGTAATCGAACGTAGATAAGATTTCGGCTTTTCCGTCAATTACAGCAACATCGTGTTCAAAGTGCGCACTTGGTAAGCCATCTTCGGTCACAATGGTCCATTGATCATCAAGCGTTTTTACTTTATAGGTCCCCATGTTGATCATGGGTTCAATGGCAATGGTTAAGCCGTTTTGGATCCGTTTTCCTCGGCCTTGTCGGCCATAGTTCGGTACTTGTGGTTCTTCGTGTAGTTTAGTTCCTAAGCCATGCCCAACTAAATCTCGTACCACACTAAACCCATTTTTCTCTGCATGTTGCTGAATCGCATAGCCTATATCCTCTATACGATTTGACGTATTACAGGCCTCGATTCCGAGGTATAGACATTCTTTGGTAACCTTACACAGCTTGCGTTTTTCATCGCTCACTTCTCCTACTTCAAAGGTGTAGGCGTGATCCCCGTAATAGCCCTTATACACAGACCCACAATCGACAGAAACAATATCTCCTGCTTGGATTGGTCGTTGGGTTGGTAACCCGTGCACTACTTCTTCATTTACCGAAATCAACAAGGTGCTTGGACAGCCATATAAGCCTTTAAACCCTGGGATTGCGTGTTGGCTACGTATGAAATCTTCTGCCATCTGATCTAGAAATGCCGGGGTAATCCCTGGTTTCATGTGTTTTGCTACCTCTCCAAGTGTGCGACTTACAATTAGTGCAGCTTCACGCATGATGCTTATTTCTTCAGCTGTCTTATATTTAATTGAATCTCCAAAAATTGCCATAGCTACAAAAGTATAAAATCCACATCACTTCAAGGCATGTTCAAGCCATTCCATGGTATTAATTCCATCGGCGAAATCATCAATTCGCGGTTGTTGGGTTGTTCCAAAAGGCACTTCAACGGTACCTGAAACGCATTGGATTTTATCCCGGTGTTGGTTGATGTATTCATTGGCCTCAGAACGGTCCGTGTAATGATGGTAGTGAAGCATCGCGAGGGGAGGATGCAATGCGGTGGATTCAAGTAAAATTAAAAATCCATTGTCTAATAAGGGGTGATTGCTCAATAAGTGAATGGCTCTATTATAGTCGTAATTGTTGCCGTATTTTTTGTTTTGAATTACGGTTTGAAATGGAAGTATCGCCTCAAAAAACGCATCGAAGGAATACCCTTCCGGTACGATGAGGTGGGTCACATTACGACATCCCCGGCCGAAGTATTGAAAAATGTCGTTTCCTAAGGCATATAATTCGTGCGGAGTTTCATCTCCACGTAGGATCGCAATGGAGGTGCGATTTCCGCGCAGCAGGTGAGGAATATGTTTGAAATATGACTGAAAATGGAGTAGGGTAGAATCGCTTCCTGTTCCTATTACTGCATCAAAGCCACTGAGTTTTTGTGGATTTACGTGAATCAATTCAGCGTATACAGGATTAAGTTCAGTTAAGCCGCGTAGGAGTAAGGGAATGAGTTGTTGGTCGTCTGAACTCAGTTTGATTTGAAGCCTATACCCACTGAGCAGTCCGCACAACACATCATGAAACCCAACCATCGGGAGATTTCCTGCCAAGATTAACCCTAAACTTGGACGGAAACCCTGAAATGCATAAGGTGCAGCAAATGACGTCAAGACCTCTGTGTTCAGCCAACTTGAAATCCCTGCCAACGAGTCCTTCACCGCGTGGGGTTCAAACCACCCGTTTCTATAGATTTCGCGCGATATGACGGCTTGAAAAGCTTCCGTTAATTCGGGGGAAAAGATTTCTGATTGGGGCGTTTCGGAGGAGCTTAGGTTATTTAGCCACGGACCAAGCGTAGCTAAATCAGTTATTAGTTGGGAGCGAGTCATCGAACAAAAGTAGTGTAAAGTTCGTTTAGCCTATGTTGAAATAGTAGGCTTTTAGTAAAGCCTGTGTATATTTGCATCATTAAAATGGAATTGTCATGGCGATAACGATTACGGACGAATGTATAAATTGTGGGGCTTGTGAGCCTGAATGTCCGAACAATGCGATTTATGAAGGGGGAGCCGAATGGAAATATGCCGATGGTACCTCACTTGCTGGAATGATAACAACACCTGAAGGTGAATCAGTGGATGCGGCTTTGGCGAATACACCGGTAAGTATGGATGTGTATTATATCACACATACAAAATGTACGGAATGCGTTGGTTTTCATGATGAACCACAATGTGCTGCGGTATGCCCAGTAGATTGTTGTGTGGATGATCCAAATTACCGAGAATCAAATGATCAATTGTTGGCTAAAAAAGCCTTTCTTCACTTATAAGAAATACACGCATTTACTGCGTATTTTTTGGATTTTTTTTAGTGCATCGCTGTATGCACAACCAACCCTCAAAATTCACATTGTTGCAACAGAATTAAAGGCTCGCTTAAGTCCGGAGCAACTCGTTGAAATTCAACAAATCGTTAACCAAAAGGGTGCATCCGTTATGGTGGATCAATTTGTTCATCCCAAGGTTGGACAACTTCCCTCCGTGAATTTCAACGACACCATGCCCTACTTTTCAAGTGACATGAAAGTGTATAGGGACGCATTTTTTAACTCTTCGCACAAACGTACGAAAGCGGATTATTATGTGTTCTTAACGAATCAAACGGCGGATACGCTACATGCGGGATTTGCTTTGCCTGGAAAACATATACTGTTTCTTGCAGCGAAACCTGCCAAGGGATTTTCGGAGCGATTTTTATCTTACCTTTTAGTCGCTGCGGCAGATCAAAAAGGATTAAATCGCTTGGCGCTTGATTCCCTGGCGCGGAGCATGAATTACCTTGAACGCTCACCAGGAGTTAATGATTCGTATTATCTTTTTCATGACGACACAGAGAATATGGGGTCCAAGAACGGAATGGTAGCGTTTGCCTTCTGGACTGAAGATGTGCATGGGAACATAAGCAGCAATCGCATTTCCTTACCCTTTAAACGAAATAATGGTAAAGTCAATCTAGACATTCATAATTATTGGTTAAAGCCATTCTACCGTACCGACGAACGATTTATAGCGCCCATCCACATGGCCCTAGTCTGTTTGGCGTTCTTCATCATGTTGATATTTAGAAAGAAGGTAAACGAACGGGCGGACAAGAGTTTTAAGCTGCATTCAAAAATTGGGTTCTTTATACTTCGCTTCGTGCTTTGGGCTGTTTTCGTTGGTATCGGGTACTTGGTGTACCTAACTACCGACCGATTTTACAAGGAAATGTTCTTTAGTTCATCCAATTATGAACACGTAGGAAACAGTTCTACGAAGGATTTTATTCATCACCTAACAGCAAGTAATAGCGTAGTTGATCAGCCTGCAACTAAAACCTATTGGGAGGTGTACACCAAAGAGCGAAAGACATGGACAATGAAACGCCTGAAGAATGTACTTTATTTCAAGGTGATACAAGACGAGAAAGGTACCATGTTATCGAAGCGATTTTTGTACGATTCCTATCAGCTGAACATAAAGGAGTATAAGGGAAAAGCTCAAACCCACCTTTTCGTATATAAAATCTTCACGGCCGGTGGGAAATTTCTTAAGGAAGAAGTCTTTAATTATGCCCAAGTCAACATAACGAATAAGTATGTTGAGCCAGATCCAGCGCGCAGAATTTTAGTATTTGTTAATGGATATCGTCCCGTGGCTAATGGGGGTACTCCGGAACAGGCCCTTATGCGCATCGGGAATAATGGGGTTGAATTTCCAAATTCACAGAATATTTTATTCCCAACAGACCGTTATAATTATTGGAGACCTTGGGGCGCCTTTGATCAGCGCATGATTGACCGGATAAAACCGAATGAAGTATTTTATGCAGATGGCCACCATTCGGTGGCTACGTCAAACCATGGTTCTGTACTTAATTTTACTAAAGCCGCAGCAGATTATCCGAAGCCTTGTAAAGGGAAGCATCGGTGCAAAACCTGTAAAACAACCACGGGAGCGACGGTAGAAACGCTCTCGTTATTACCATTTAAATCGAATAAGGCCGGGTTTGCTTTGCGAAGAAAAAATGGACGTATCGCCGGAAGAAACCTATTTCAATTATTAAATGAGGTACCAGGAAGCTCGAGTAACGACACGATAATTATTGTTGCACACAGCATGGGATATGCCTATGCCCTTGGAATGATTGATGCAATGAAAAGCAAGTGTGTATTTGGGTCTTTCTATGTATTTGCTCCTGAAAATGCGGCGGCAGGCAAAGTAATCCCATCGCAGTGGCAGGAAGTATATCAATATGGAAGTATACCAAAAGGTGCAAGAAAACAAGCGCCGTGCCTGCAAGATGGCGTAGCACCACAGTCCTTAATGAAAGGGCTTGCTCCGCACCTTCGCTTAACATTTCCCGCATCCTATTCGAATAAAATGGGGTTCACAGGTAGCCATTTTATAGGCTATTTTGACTGGGTCTTCAGTATTCCATCGGGCGAAATAGGCGCCATCCGACAGAGATAAAGGGTTTTCTTTACTAGGGATTTTAATGTTGCATATAGAAGGGTGCGCCCTTCAACTTTCCTCCTGGGTGCGGGTTTAAACCCGCACCCAGGGGGGCGAACCTCTTATCGTTTCTCTATGACCAAGCTTGACTCGTGACCATTGATATTCCCATATCGTTCACTTTAATCTTGCTTTCAATAATTATCCCACGAACCATAAAACTAAACTGCAATTATGTATATATTTGTATACACATTTGTTAAATAAAAGTACACATGAGGAACTTGTTACTTATTTTTACTTCACTTGCAATTTGCATCAACGCCTTCTCTCAAATAGACAAGCGTCGTATTATGGCAAGCGCGGGAAGAATTGCGAAAAACCTTACCCCTACAATGTTTGGAACAAATTACATCATGTCGTATACCTTGGGCGAACCTTTCATTTATGTGAATACGCCCTTAGGGTATTCCACAACCCGAATGTGCAACGGATTTCAGCAACCTGATGCTTTAGTTCCAGTAGGACCTGGCGTGGTAGTACAAATGCCAACACAACCCGTGTTTAAGATCTATCCCAACCCCTTTGATGCGTATTCCATCATTGAGGCACCTCAAGAATATGCAGATCAGGAATTGAAACTGCAACTCATTGACGCCAATGGCAAATTAGTGTATGACGAAATCATGCAAGGCGCACGCCACAAAGCAGATTATTCTACAGGTCTCGCTCCTGGAACATATTTTCTAAACGTTTATCAAATCACGGGGGAATTCATTCACCAAGTTAAACTGATTAAATCCTAAGTATGAAAAAGTACCTAGCCATTCTGCTTTTATTTGCAGTAAGCTTGTTTCAAACACTTTCGTATGCCCAAGCTCCGAATGGCATTAATTACCAAGCGGTTATACGAAACAACACTGGAGCCTTGTCCGCAAATACTCCAGTTGCCATTCGGGTGAACATACGGCAAAATTCTACCACCGGATTGGTAGTATATTCGGAACGACAAAACGTAACGACAGACCAATTTGGTTTGGTAAATTTTGTCATTGGTAGTGGAACGTTGTTATCGGGTAATTTTGTCAATATTCCATGGGCTAATGGCCCCTTCTTTTTGGATTTAGGCGTCGCCTTTTCAGGCTTGCCTGCTCCTACGATTTACATGCCTTATGGCACGCAACAAATGATGAGTGTACCCTACGCCTTGTATGCCAAATCTTCGGGTAATTTAGTGAATCAATGGAAATATGGCGCAGGGGTACCTTCAAGTAACCTAGGACTGGTAGGTGATTATTACCTTGATACAGCCACTGGAAATGTGTACACGAAAACTACAGGAAATACGTGGGTATTAATTTCTAACATTACCGGCCCGCAAGGCTCGGCCGGCACAGCTGGTCCACAAGGCTCGGCCGGCGCAGTGGGTCCTCAGGGAATTCAGGGTGTGGCAGGACCAACAGGAGCAACCGGCCTACAGGGTCCGGCCGGCGTAGCTGGAACCAATGGCGTTAACGGCACTAACGGATTGAATTCAGTAACTCTAACCACCGTGGAACCGGCAGGTGTAAACTGCGCAACCGGAGGGGTAAAATTAGAATTTGGACCCGATGTAAATGGAAACGGATTGTTAGATGCTGCGGAAATTGTACCTGCACTTACACAATATGTGTGCAATGGCGCTTCTGGTGCTGTAGGTGCAGTAGGCCCACAAGGAATTCAAGGAGTAGCAGGTACCAATGGAACCAACGGATTAAATGCCTTAGTTAAAACTACAGTAGAGCCTGCCGGTGCGAATTGCGTTGCCGGAGGAACCAAAGTAGAAACCGGATTAGATGCCAACAATAATGGCGTACTGGATTTAGCAGAAATCAATGCCGCCCAAACGACCTATGTGTGTAATGGCTCGGGAGGGGCAGGAGTTGGAAACGGAAACAATACTTTTTCAGTTAAAGTAGGAATAAATAGCTCAACGAACTGGATCTGTCCTCAAGGAATTTACCAAGTGAAAGTTGAGTTATGGGGGGCCGGTGGTGGTGGTGGTGGTGGATCCGGAACAAATCAAGGTAATAATGGTTGTATGTTTTGGACGGGATGCGCTTGGAATGGTGGGAATGGTGGGAATGGTGGTGCAGGTGGATATAATTCATCAATTATCAATGTTAGTCCGGGACAGTCATATAGCATAGTTATCGGAAGTGGAGGAGTCGGAGGTCAATTAGCAACTTGTGGTACGGGTGCTACTGGTCAAAATGGAGGTAATTCCTCCTTCTCAGGCTTTTTATCTGCCCAAGGAGGATTTGGAGGTACCGGAGGAATCTCTCAAACGTATACACAAGGTTCAATAGGTCAAACTGGAACAGTTTCTAATTGGATTTATCCACCGCTCAATCAAAATAATAATTATATACCTACAACATTGTTAACTCCGATTCCAGGACTAGCAGCGGGAGGAAGTGGTGGTTCAATGGGTAGGACCGGTACTGGAACTTGTTCATCTTTGACACCTTCATCAGGTGGAAATGGTCAAAATGGTTATTGTATATTATCTTATTAAATAAAAATGATAAATCCAAATTTCGATGTGTTACTGAAAAGTAATTGCAAATTCACTATAATTCTTGGTTCTGGTTTTCATCAACAAGCATTAGGGAGCAATTCAGTTTTAAGTAAATGGGAAATTCTACTTTCACGTCTAACTCATTCAAAAAACATAAAAGGAAATTACATTTTGGACTTTGAAAGGATAGTATTAGAACGATGTTTGAAGCAAGATGTTGATGATATCAAGGCAGCATCTAAAATTGAAGAAACTGAAAAAAAGAATCTTGCCTCCATTATAAAAGAAGAGCAAAAGTATGTATTAAAAGAAATAAATCGCTTCAAATACCCGAATATATTTCATTCAGAAAAAATTTCCGATGTGGTATCTTTAAATTTCGACACGATTCCTGAATATTTATTCGGTAAGACCGGATACATCTCTAAAAAAGAAAATAAAAGTTCTTTTAATTCAGTTAAAAAATCAGGAAAGTTAAGTCAGAGTTTTATAACTCAAATAACCTCCTTCGAGGAGATTAAAATCAAAAATGAGCACCCCATTCGTTTTTGGCATCCGCATGGATCAATAGATAATCCACATTCTATGGTTTTAGGAGTTGCAAAGTATGCTGAACTAGTGTCCAGTACAATAAAAATAAGAAATCACTTCAAGGCAAATGAGGATAAAGAAAATTACAATCAAACCAAAGACCTCACGTGGTTGTCCCAAATATATAATAATCCAGTTATTATCCTAGGAGCATCTATTTCAGAAATGGAGTGGGCAATGTGGACTGCTTTCGTGCATCGCAAAAGAAACTTTGCTAAGCAAGAAAACAATCATCATGAAAAACCAATATTTCAAATGATGAGCCCAGAAGATTCCAGAGACAAGTCTAAACACCAATGGTTTGAGCCGCTTTTTACGGGAATGACCTTCAATGAACAATGGGATAAATTAGAAAAATTATTTAATCAATAAGAATATGAAAACAACACTACTCATTTTAGCTGTCTTCATCTTAGGCACAACTGCTTTCGCCCAAATCCCAAATTATGTACCTTCCAACGGCTTGGTAGGTTGGTGGCCTTTTAACGGCAATGCCAACGACGAAAGTGGGAACGGGAATCATGGAACGGTGAATGGAGCAACCCTTACCCAAGATCGCTTTGGAAATGCGAATATGGCGTATGGGTTTGATGGGGTGAGTCAAAACATCGAAGTTTCAAATTCAAATAGTTTAAATTCGCTTGAAATTTCTATTTCTGTTTGGATTTATCCCTTAACAAATGACATTTGTATTATAAGTAAAAATGATCCCAGCAATGCAAATGAAAAATCTTTCAGACTAACTCATCAAGATTTTTGGCAGAATCAATATGGATTGTCTACAAGATATGGTAATGGGGTGTGTAATACTCAAATCGAAAATGGGCTTTGGGGAAACTCGGGAAGTGTTCCAAATGGTATATGGAGCCATATTGTTACAACAGTTTCATACACTGGGTTTATTAACCATTATTTAAATGGTGTGCTGTTAGAGTCTACACAAAGTTCACCATTGGGGATGTGCAATAATGTAAATAGTACTATGCGTATTGGTGGTTTATACTGGATTGGAGAGCCCGGTTGGTTTAACGGAAAAATCGACGATGTGGGAATTTGGGATAGAGTACTCACCCTATGTGAAATTCAAAACCTCTACCAAAGTCAAGTAAATTATGTAAGTCAAGCGATCTCTGCTGGTGCAGATCAAAGCATTTGTAGTGGTGACCCAGTTACTTTAAACGGCATCGGCGGCAGTACCTACCAGTGGAATAATAATGTGGTAGACGGGCAAGCCTTTACGCCAAACCAAAGTACTAACTATGTGCTTAATGGCACTGATTCTTTAGGTTGTCAAGGAACAGACACCATAGTGGTTACTGTGTTGGAAAACGCTGTGAGCACCTTAACACAAACCGCCTTGGATTCCTATACCCTCAACGGTCAAACCTATACGCAAAGCGGCACCTATACCCAAACCGTTCCTGCTGCTAACGGCTGCGACAGTACCATTACCATTACATTAAACCTTACCTTGAACTTCACCGGAATGGATGAGCTTGGTACAGGCGCTAAAAAGCTCGTAAAAATCACCGACCTCAACGGAAAAATTATCCCCCGACGCAAAAACACGCTCATGCTCTTCATTTACGAAGACGGTACCGTGGAGCGGGTAGTGGAGATCGAGGAGTGATGTATATTAAAATATGCCTCTAGGTGCTGGTCCCTGAGTAGTTTGCCTACGCCTGGCGGAGCAGACGTATCGAAGGGCGCACCTGTTTTTTAACATTTTGGAATAAAGCGGTCCCTGAGCCTGTCGTGCTTGCGGTCCCTGAGCTTGTCCGTATTCTAAGACTTCTCCAAATTTTTATGCAGCGAATTTATAAATTTCAACATATTTTGAATTTCTATTTGCGCAAGCAAAAATTCTACTCACAAGTTTGTTGCGAACAATATTGATGGTAGACATTTTACTTTTTCCTTCACTTATTCTTCTTTGATAGTAGATTTTTAGCTCTGG
>JBILBR010000005.1:0-171258 GCA_044353585.1 Crocinitomicaceae bacterium
GCACACGGCAGCGTATGGAGCAATTTCTTAAAACCCATCATGTTAAATTAGATCGGAAGTTTGAATTAACATCAAATGAAGCGGTTAAACAAGCGGTGAAGGCAGGTCTTGGTCTTTCCATTATGCCATTAATCGGGTTAAAGCATGAACTAGAAGCTGGAGAATTAAAGATGCTAAAAATTAGTGGCTTACCTGTTCATACGGCGTGGCAACTTATTTCATTAAAAGGTAAGCGTCATGGTCCGGTAGCAGAGGCGTTTGGGACGTATATCATGGCGCATAAGACTGAAATTGCTGAACAGCATTTTGATTGGTTAAAATAACGCTTAGATTTTCTATTTTTACGAGTACATTTATTTCTAACTACTGAATTAATATGATTAAACGAGTTGTTGGGTTTGAGTACCATACGATTAGAATATTAATGTTGATTAATATATGGTGGATTGGAACACGATTGTACAAAAGCCCATTTAAATCATTCGTTGTACTGGTCAAACTCCTTAAGAATTTTAAGCGTATGATGGGAGGTAAAACATTGGTTCGTGCCTTTAAAATTGAGGGTAAATACGCGTGGGATATGTTTAATCCTGCTTGGCCTTCACTAGGATTTAATGCGTTTTTTAAACGTCATTTAATTGAAATTCAAGCCACACCAGCCGATAACCGCGCTTTGCGTCGGCTGATTGTTGCCATAACCAAACGTTGTCCCCTTGCGTGTGCGCACTGCAGTGAGGCCGCAACACTCTATCAAAAAGATGTACTTTCCTTAACGGATTATTATCATAAAATTGACCCATTTGTTGCTCAGGGCGTGGGACAATTGGTTTTTTCAGGTGGAGAACCATTAAGTCGTTTTGATGATTTAATTTCCTTACTTAAGCGTTATCAAAATCGGTGTGACCAATGGGTGTATACCTCAGGATATGGACTAACCCTGGATCGTGCCAAGCGTTTGAAAGATGCTGGATTGAATGGGGTCGCAATAAGTTTAGATCATTTTAATCCGAATGAACACGATGCGTTTAGAGGGAATTCGAATTCATTTGAATGGGTTGATCAAAGTGTTAGTCATTGCCTTGAAGTGGGGATTTTAGTCGCCTTAAATGTTTGTCCAACAAGAGAACTTGTTGACGAATATGGAGTAGAGCGAATTATCGAATGGGCGAAAAACAAAGGAGTTCCGATTGTAAATATCCTTGAACCACGTGCCGTAGGGAATTACCAAGATAAAGACATAGCCTTGAATACCAAGCAACTCGACCACCTTTGGAAATTGAGTGAACGCTTTAATTTTGAGAAGGCTCATATTACCTATCCTACTGTTTTGTTCCCAGCGGGTTATCGAAAGCAAATGACTTGTGGTGGTGGACGCTCCTACATTTTTTTAGATTTTGACGGGCAACTTTATCCATGTCCTTTTTGCAAACTTCCGCTACCGAAAGAAAGGGTTGAGGAATCCTTGTGTGAAGCCGCTGCATAGTGATGTTACCAATTGACTATTCGACTGAAGAAATTGCCATTCGCATATTAGCAGCATCTTTTGAAACGAATCCAGGAGTGCGTGCTTTTGTAAAGGAGGATCATCACATTAAATCTCGAATTTTTCATTTGTGTACCTTTTGTGTTCGTGTGGCACGAAAAAAACAAGGAGCTTATATCACGTCAAATAGAAAAGGAGTAGCGTTGATGTTCAACTCAGAAAATCATCTCACCAAGTTGGATGCTTTGAGTTTATACGCTTATTTAGGACAGTACAGTGTTGGTTGGTTAAGGGCGATACCAATGTTAAAGCGAGAGCGAATAATTAAAAGTTACCGATCAAAAGCACCAGCCTTTTATTTTTGGATGCTTGCCGTAGAAGATCAGTCCTTTGGCTTGGAAACAATCATAGAAATAAAGGAGTTTGTATTTCAGCGCTCCAGAGCAAAGCGATTGGACATTATTGCAGAAACAATTTCAAAACGGACCTTGGCTATGTATCTTCGGTATGGCTTTGAAGTGTATCATGAATATCAGGACTCAAAAGGGCTCATTATTTATTTTATTCGACGTCCTTGGAACCGTTGATGTGCTCTCGCAGGTGTTTGTACCCATCTTCATATGTCGCATGATTAGACTTAAATAAGCGGTCCCAAAAATTTAAGTATATCCCAAAATTATAATTTCCATATTGGTGATGTTGAGCATGGTGAAACGAGGTGTTAAAGGCATTGAATATGGGTGCTTTTTTGGCGCGTAGTTCATATCCTGAATGCCCATAAACAGACATGAAAAGCATAAAAACTGTGAATATTCCATGAATTACAGGATGGATTGGAAGAACCAATGGCAGCCAGCATACAATAGAAATTTGAATGCACCCTTCGATGGGATGAAAGGAAAAGGTGGCCCAGGCATTTATAGTATGTGATTGATGGTGGTATACGTGTATATACTTGTGCATAAAGGCCAAATGTAACATGCGGTGCGAGAGGTAAAAAAAGAGGTCATGAATAAAAAGGGAAATAAATAAACTGGCAGGTAAATAAAGCAGGCTATTCCACGTAAATTCAATTTCGAAGTAGAATTTAGTAAGTTCTGCTGATTTTAAGAAATCCAATAAAGCGCCAAAACCAGTAAACACGAGCAGGTTCATGGCGCTTAGTAAATATTCCTTTTTCGAAGTCTTTGTGCTTTGTCTTCCGGGGATTATTAAGCGTTTCATTTGAGGTCCAAACAACCACGGTAAATACTCGAAAAACAGTATCCATGTGATGGCAGTAAGTGGTACGAAAAGGATGTAAAACATTATAAATCATTTAATGAAACCAGTGTTCCGTTATTTTTTAACAGGCGATAATGAGCAAAATAGGCATTCAAAAAGCTAGATTCATGTCGGTAATCTAAGCCAAACTCTTGACAGGTTTGAGCAATGATCGGTGTGAGTTTAGGATAATGAATGTGACAAATGGAAGGAAATAAATGGTGGGTTACATGGTGATTAAATCCGCCAAAAAGGAAATTTAAAAAGGGATTTTTCGTGGCAAAGTCAATTACGGTGAGTACCTGATGATGTGACCAAGAATAGGGCATTAAGCCATTTTTATCCGGTAACGGAAATCGGGAGTATTCGGCGACGTGTGACGGGATAAGTGCAAGTGTAATCGTAATGCTTGCAGCGAAATTCATGCAAAAAAAACTAAGAATAAAGGCTGGTAAACTGAGTGGGGAATACCAAGCGGGTAAAACGATGATTACAGTAATGTAAATGGCTTTGAACAAAAAGAGCTTAATCCATTCTATTGTATTATGTCGTTGGTTTTCTAAGGAACCAATTTTCTGTGCATTAAAGTCCTGAAAATCTCGAAAGTACAACCAGTTTAAGGTATAAAGTAAATAGAGGAAGGGGGCATAAATAAATTGATATTTGTGGATTTTACGCAGTATATCGGTTGGGAATATACGAACTAAGGGATGTTGTTTTAAATCAGCGTCCTCGTTCAAAATATTTGGAAAGGAATGGTGCGAAAACACATGTCGGTTCTTCCACATGTATGAGTTTGCTCCTAAAGCATCGAAGAGATAAAGGAAACTACGATTAATCCATTTTTTAGAGGAGATGGCATTGTGAGCGGCATCATGCGCAATATTAATTCCGATTAATATGGCTAAAGGACCCATACAACTCATCGCGAGGATAGCTAAACTGGCTTTTGAGCAGCTGTAAATGGCATAATAACAAAGCGCATAGCTTGAAATTAAGAGCGCGGACTTTAGGTAAAACCAGACGTTGGCTTGCCGGGAACGTTTACTGCTGTTAAAAAAAGCATCAACCCGTTCGGTAACAGTTTTGTAAAACAAATCGGGTTCAGGCTGATATCGAATCCCCATCCTACTGGAAAGAAATCTGTTTTTGAAGTTCGGTATACTTTTCTTTTGAAAATCTAGACAATTCTCCTGGTTTTTTAAACTTAGAAAGTCGTTTATAATTAGGGTTGCCTGTATATGTTGTTTTCATTAAATAATAACCTTCTGCTTCGATGAACAAACTTCGTTGGTATTTTTGATTAACAGGAATTCCTTCGAATGTAATGGTGTTTATCGCATCACTAGGGGTGCTTGCCACGTAGACATTATCTGAGTTTATTATTTTTTCAGTGTTTGAATTGCCTTGTTTATCAACTACTGATGCTGGTTGTATTCGAGTTTGATTAACGATTAGTCCCTCATTCGATGTTGCTAACCCTATGTAGTCAACCTCCCAAAAATGAAATCCAGAACGTAATCTTATTTCCAATGTCTCCAAACCATTTACTTCTACCGGGATTGCCAACTTTTCATAAGCAACATCGCCTACCAGTTCAAGTTCTGATAGGGATTCCCATTGCCCATTTCGTTTAACTTCAACCAAAAGTTTTATCCCTTCTTGTCGCATCCATGCTTCGCGTTCCTCTTTACTTTTATCTTTATTTTTTTCCACCCATTTTGCATGTTCTAATCCAAATAACTTATTGAATTCATTGTATAAATAACCAGACCATTTAGTGTTTTTGACATGTAAAATTAAGCTTGATTTACCTGTAGGTAGGTTCGCGTTAAAGGTGGCATATAGTGTACTTAAATCGGTAAGTTTTTCCGGTTTGAAATCATAAGCGATATTATCTTTTTCTTTTACCGCGTCCCCTTGGTTTTTCCCGTCCTGATCCAGGACAGATGCAGCTGGAATAACGGATTGATAAGCAAAGATTTTTCCATCTTTTTCCATCGCAAGCTCAACTCCAGGTGCATGTTCAACAACCAATAATGACATCTTGTCTATGTATTGGTCTTCTTTCTCCTCATTTTTAATTGTAAGTGAAAGTTGGTTTTGATCTGGGAAATAATCTGGGATTTCTTTGATATCACTTCGTTCTAATTGCGGAGCTTTTGCCCCAGTAAATAGAGTCTTTTCAAAAGTGATTTGTTGTCCATTATTTACATAAACGTGAGGACACCCACAAACAATCGCAAGAAAGCCAATTCCGCCTCCAACAACAATAGGGATTGCTACCAAAGCATTGATTCCCTCTGCTTGTTTTGAAATATCAACTTTATAAATATCATTCAAGTTAAGGTTGCACGTACCATTTACATTCATGGTGGTATCATTTACAAATAAATGCACTTGCCTTAATTCTTTCATTCGATCGCCAAATTTTCGAAGCGCGATATGACTAGGTTTATTTATGGCTTTGTCGTAGTAGTACAATGGGGTAGAAATCAAATTATTCATTCCCCCAGTTATTTGATTACTATTCTCATTATATGTTATGGATGTGAGTTCAAAGATATCCGTTCCTTGGTGCACAAGTACGATATTTCGACTGTCCAAATACTCCCAACTATTTTCCCTAGGTTCGGTGAATTTTTTAAGTTTTTGATCTTCTTTGACGATGTAAAATCGTGTACAGCTTGTTCCTGACAAGACCAGTAAGAGTATAAAAGGTAAAGAGTATTTCATACTATTTTTTTTACTAAAATAGTGAAATTGAAAATTACTTGAAGCTTCCGATAATCTCTTTTCTACACATTTACCCCAAATAAATACCCGACCCCAGCAGAGATTCCTATTGCTAAGGTTCCACCTATGGTGATCCGTAATATGGCCTTTCCAATCGGTGACCCGCCCGTTTTCGCTGATAAATATCCTAATAGAATTAAGAATAAGATGGTCGATCCATAAAGGAAATAAGGCATGTATTCAATTGGGGCAAACAAGGTCACCAGGAGTGGAAGAACTCCTCCCGCAGTAAAAGCACTTCCGGAGGCAATAGCTGCTTGAATGGGTTTGGCTTGCGTTAGTTCAGTTATTCCTAGTTCATCCCGAATGTGTGCAGCTAAGGCATCTTTTTCTGTTAATTCTACAGCGACTTGCATGGCTGTTTCTTTTTTTAAACCACGTTGTTCGTATATGGCTGCAAGAATATTCAATTCTGCTTCAGGCATTGTCCGCAATTCCTCTTTTTCTCGTTCAATATCCGATTTTTCTGTATCGGTTTGTGAACTCACAGAAACATATTCGCCAGCCGCCATCGATAATGCGCCGGCTGCTAATCCTGCCACCGTAGCTAAGATTACCGGGTCGTTCGTGTGACTTGCTGTGGCTACCCCAACAGCTAAACTGGAAATAGATATGATGCCATCGTTCGCTCCCAAGACCGCAGCACGAAGCCAATTACTTCGGTGTATGTAGTGGCTGTCTAAGTAGTTTTCTATCGTAACCATGAAGTTGTATTTTTCATCGAAAGTACCACTGTTTTATCAATTGTCAGGATTATTCTTGCTAACTAAATTTAATTTAAGACCTTCGTATAAATGTTATCAATGAAGAATTTTTATGTAGCCCTTGGCGTGCTGGCGATTTCAATGCCTCTTGTCTTTTGTTCATCTAGTGGCCAGGAGCAAGCGAAGCATGAAAAGAAGCAAGATGTTAGCCTTAACCCTAATCCGGAAGATTCAATCCTTACCATAATTGCTGTAGGCGACATCATGCTGGGAACGAATTACCCCAGTGCGGCTTATCTTCCCGCCAATAAAGGAAACATTCTTGAACCCGTTCGTGATATCCTCCGCAATGCAGACCTAACCTTCGGTAACTTGGAAGGAACAGTCCTCAATGAAGGAGGAGACGTAAAACAATGCAGCGATCCGTCTAAATGCTATGCCTTTCGTCAACCAGAATATTTGGTTGATTACCTGAAAGATTCGGGTTTTGATTTATTGTCATTAGCCAACAACCACATGGGGGATTTTGGTAATGCCGGACGTGTCAACACCAAACGAATTTTGAAGGAGAAAGGAATTAAGCATGCGGGATTAGAAACCTGTCCATGGGATACCATTCACGTAAATGGTAAAGTAATCGGAATGACGGCATTCGCACCGAATTCGGGTTGCTTGAAGTTGAACGATTACAAAAAAGCATTAGAAGTACTCGCTGAACTCAAGAAAATTAGTGACCTGGTGATTGTCTCCTTTCATGGAGGCGCAGAGGGGCGTACCCGCACCAATGTTACCCGTAAAACCGAAGAGTTTGTTGGTGAAAATAGAGGGAACGTATATGAGTTTGCGCACCTGATGGTAGATAATGGGGCAGATATCGTGTTGGGACATGGTCCACACGTGACACGCGCGATCGACTGCTATAAAGGGAAATTCATCACCTATTCCATGGGGAATTTTGCTACCTATGGTCGTTTCAGTTTGTCCGGGGTAAGCGGCATTGCACCGATTTATAAGCTTTACATAAATAAATATACTGGGGATTTTGTCAAAGGTGAAATTGTTTCCATTCAACAACTCGGGGAGGGTGGACCAACCGTAGATCCAAATAAACAGGTACTGGCCGAAATAAAACGCTTGTGCGCCATGGATTTTCCGGAAGTGCTATGGCAAATAAATGAGGATGGAACCTTTAAGCTAAAGTAGGTAATACTACATTTGATAACGATGAATAAAAAACAGGTTTTACTACTGGGCGCTTCTGGATTGGTGGGCTCTAATGTGTTGAGCGAATTGCTTGCGAACGATTTGGTGGGGAACGTAACGGTATTGGTAAGAAAACCATTAGCCATGTCCAACAGTAAATTGACTCAAGTAGTAACCGATTTTTCTGATTGGACCGCATTGGATGCCTTAACTTCGGTTGATGTGCTCTGTTGCTGCCTTGGGACCACCCGAAAAAAAACGCCGGATTTAGTTCAATATAAAGCCATCGACTATGGCATCACCATGGAAGTCGCGCGCCGCGCTAAACAACTTGGATGTCAGCAGATTCATCTGATTTCTTCGGTTGGAGCAAACGCCAAGTCTTCCAATTTTTATCTTAAAATTAAAGGAGAAACGGAAGAAGGAATACAATCCTTAGGGTTCGAAACCTGTCTTATTTATCGTCCATCCATGTTGATTGGTGCTCGGAATGAATCCAGACCAGGGGAGAAGATTGGACAACTCCTTACGCCTGTATTTGATTTCTTTACGTTTGGAGGTCAATATCATAGCATTCGTGCAACGACCTTAGCACAATCCATGGTGCGAAATGCAACGCAAGCCCCTGCCACCAGCCGCATACTGTTTTATAAGGATTTTTTGTAGCTATTGGCGCACCTTTTTCTTTCGCTGAGTTATTTGTTTAATTCCTTCAAGGAATAACAATAGCCCTAACGCTCCGAGCAAGGCTGGAACCAGATGTTGAAATCCGGGGAATTCAAAATTGAAAATACGCTGCAAAAATGGGATGGTTAAGGTGCATAATAAGACCACAAAGGCCAGAGGCATTATAACGAGCATTGCCATGTTTTTTTCTTTAATTACTGCGATAAAACTTCGCGTATTGGACAGGGTAGACAAGATTAAAAACACATTCCCTATAATCAAGGTTGAAAAAGCAATGGCACGAACCTCTGCCGGCGTGTGTCCTTCGTCGATGGAACTGAAATAAACAACGAATACAACGCCAAGTAATAAGAGCCCAACAAACAAACTGTGTATGATTTTCTTTACCCCAAAGAAGCGTGCATTCACATTGCGTGGAGGTCTGTTCATGATTCCCTTTTCTTCGCGCTCTGATTCGAACGCAATGGAACAGACGGGATCAATAATTAATTCCATGAATACAATGTGAAGTGGCATAAGTAAAATGGGAAGAGTCGAAATAAAGGAAGGAAGTAGGACCAACCCAATAATAGGAATGTGAATGGCAATGATGTAGAACATAGCTTTTTGAAGGTTGTCGAGGATTCGTCTTCCCGAGCGTATGGCCGATACAATGGATGCAAAGTTGTCATCTAATAAGACCAGTGCTGAAGATTCACGTGCCACATCAGTTCCTTTCTTTCCCATGGCAATGCCAATGTCTGCTGCTTTGAGTGCCGGAGCATCGTTTACGCCATCGCCGGTCATCGCCACAATTTCGCCATTCGCTTTGAGCGCTTGGATCAGTTGAAGTTTTTGTTCAGGGATGATTCGAGCGAATACTTGAATTTCTTTGATTTTTTCTCGTAAAGCTTCAACCGAAAGCGTTTTTAATTCTGTTCCTGTGATTACCTTATCGTGATGAGGTAATCCAATCTGTGTGGCGATCGATTTTGCCGTTTCAGGGTAATCCCCAGTGATCATAATTACTTGAATGCCTGCGGCGATACAGTCAGCAATGGCGCCCGGTACTTCCGGTCGGATTGGATCTTCAAAGGCAACTAATCCCCTAAATTCAAAGGCGAATTCGGCTTGATTTTCAGGCTGGATACTTGTTGAACAAGACGCTGCACCCAACACGCGGTATCCCCGTGAGGCGAGTAACTGCACATGGGTTAATTGCGCTGCACGTTCCGTTGGAGATAACTTACACAGCTCAAAAATTGCTTCGGGGGCACCTTTACAAAAGGCCGTATTTACATCCGTTTGCTTATTTTTTAATAGGCGTGTCATGGCGAAACATGCCTTGCTCAACGGGTAGCTAGCAACCAATTCAAATTCATGGGTTTCTGTATTTATTTGCTTGGTTAAGGAATGAATCGCCCGCTCCATGGGATCAATAGGTTCTGGTTCTGAAGCGTTCGCTAAGGTTTCTAGTAGTGTTTGCAGATGCGCGCTGTTTTCCGTGAATTGTGCTTTGTCAATGACCTTATCATGCACGAATAAAGCCGCAATTTCCATTTTGTTTTGGGTGATTGTACCTGTCTTATCGCTGCATAAAACGGTCGCAGACCCCAAGGTTTCAATCGCGCTAGGTGTTCTTGTAAGGATGTTGTTTTTTGTAAGACGCCATGCGCCAAGTGCCATGAATATGGTGAATACTACGGGGAATTCCTCAGGCAAAAGAGCCATCGCTGCAGCTAATCCATTTAATAAGGCTTCTAGAAAATTCCCGCGGGTAATATAAAAGGCAGCAATTACCCCAACGCTGATAAATCCACCAAGAATAAATAGGTTGCGAATTAATAGTTTTACCTCGACTTGAAGCCTGGTTTTGGTTTTTTCTATCGACTCTAGCGATTTACCGATTTTTCCAAATTGGGTGTTTATTCCGGTAGCGCTTACCTGGGCAAGACCAGATCCTTGAACAACCAAGGTTCCACTGAATAACTCGCGCTGTTCTAAATCAAGCGATTTGATAACGGGCACTGATTCTCCGGTAAGCAGGGACTCATCAATTACAAGGTGATTGCTCTCCAGTATCAATGCGTCAGCAGGGACTCTGTCTCCTTCATGCAATACGATGAGGTCCTCGGGTACAATTTCTCTCCCAAAAATCCGCGTAGGTTCTCCGTCACGGATTACAAGAGCCATGGGCGAGGATAATTTTCGTAGTGCCTCCAGTGATTTTTCAGTTTTGCGCTGTTGAATTAAGGTGATGATTATGATTACAAAGACCCAACATAATAAAATGATTCCTTCGCTATATTCCCCAAGGAGCACATACAGTGTGCCGCATCCGAGCAGTAAAATAAATAAAGGTTCCTTAATGATTTCAAGGGTGATGGCCCACAGATTTTTAGCCTTGGTTGCCGGAAGTTCATTATATCCGATTGCGCTCAGTTTTTTTTCTGCTGCTGCGGTAGTTAGGCCTTGGTGCTCTTGGTTCATTAACCGTAAAATTAAGAGCGCAAGGTACATAAACGGCAGGGGATTTTAACTGACCTAAATCATAAATACCTAACTTTCCCACAATATTTTGAAATATGAAGCACTTGGTTTTATATGTTTTCTTAAGTGTATTGCTTGTTCAATGTACCTCAAACTCGGATAAGCAAACAGATATCCATGCCATATGGCGCTTATCGGCGCGTGAATCGCTTTCCAAAAGCCCCAGTTCTGGAGATCCCTTATTGGATGAATCGAAGCAGCATGAAGCAGGACAAGAAGGCCTTTTGTTGTGTGTTTTTCCGGATCAAACATTTACCCAACTCAACGAGAAAGGGTTTTACGAACAGGGTACCTGGGCATGGGATAACGAGGGGGAATCAATCCAGTTAACTTGTAAGGGGAAAACGCAGCGCTGGGAAGTTCGCATCACGGAGGAAAAAGATGAGCAGGCTGCTATGGTAACAGAAAATAAGCGCCAACGGTTGACGTGGCAGCGGCAGGCAACTATGCTCAACGCGTTTAAAGAGGATGAATTTTATTCAAGCAATAATGAATGGCGAATTAAGCCAAGTAAACCCGAGTCAAGGGACCAATTAATTAAACGCTTGGGGAATTATTTTAAGCATACCACCTATTTATTAAAAGGGGCAGACCAACGGGATGTGGATGTAGTATCTTTTAGTTATGCTGATGGGGTTGTGAAGATATACAACAGTGGGATCGGGGTGAAAGAATGGGAGTATATTTCAGCGGAGTGGAAAAATTCGTTTTATTCGGAAGCACAAGCAAAAGAAGCATGTGCTTTGTTTCAAAATTACCTCAACAACTATCCCTATAACGGAACGGGGTCAAACGATTGGGTAAAGGATGATTATTTTCTCATGCTCCATATTTATAATGATCTAATAGAAGGAAAGTTTAAGGTGACTGACGTAGAATCTATCGTAAACTAATCGATTGCTTTCGCACTGTCGGACACCATGGAATGGATCTCTGCAATTTCATCCGTGGTTAAATAGCGCCATTGTCCGATAGGTACATCTAAGTGAATGTTCATAATTCGGACCCGTTTCAATTTGATTACCCGATAATCAAGATATTCACACATGCGACGAATTTGGCGGTTTAATCCTTGGGTTAGAATAATCTTAAAGGTGTATCGGTCTACAAGTTCAACCTTACATTTTCTTGTCACGGTATCTAGAATTGGAATTCCGTTGCTCATCTGTTGAATGAACTCCGTATTAATTGGTCGATTTACGGTAACCACGTATTCTTTTTCGTGGTGATTTCGCGCGCGAAGAATTTTATTGACGATATCTCCGTCGTTGGTCAGAAAAATCAGCCCTTCGCTTGGTTTATCGAGGCGACCAATGGGGAAAATACGTTTCGGGTGATTGATAAAATCAATGATGTTGTCTCGTTCACGGTATTGATCGGTAGTACAGACGATCCCAATGGGTTTATTGAACGCGATATATATAAAATCATCGCTTGGTGCTTGGGTGGGTTTGTTGTCAACGGTCACCACATCCCCGGGGTTTACTTTGGTTCCCATTTCGGGTACCTTTCCGTTGATTTTTACACGTCCTTCCTCGATTAACTTATCGGCCGCACGACGGGAGCAAAACCCGATTTCACTGAGGTATTTGTTAATTCGAATAGGGGAGGAGGAATCCATAGGTGCTAAATTTCATTTCAAAATTACGCTTTCTTTTTTTAGCAAGGTAGCTCAAGGAATCATCAAACGAACAAACCAGGTATAGCTTGGAATTTGAAATTCTTGGATACCATAACCGTCGGTTGAAGGAAACGAACTGTGAAGGCGCATGGATTTATCTTTCAAATTAATAGACTCGACAATGCCGCAATGACCCCATGAATCCGGATACCAAAACTGAACAAAATCGCCACGTTTTACCTGCCCCCAATCGGTAATTGGCAAGCCAAATCCCTTGGTAGTCAGTGCATAATAGACTCCCTTTGGTTCAGGTGATCCGTTTTTGATTTTGCCGTATACATCCTCAATGGATTCACGAGGTTGATCAATTCGAATGTTGGATTTATCCGTACTGTCTAATGCAACAAAATATTCCAGCACCCCGATTACAAACTCAGTGCATACCACCTTGGTATAACTCGGCGCAATTTGTTTACCATGTTTGGTAATGGTATCTATGATTTGCTGGTTTAATGCATTGTTTTGGGCAGTACTATGTATTGTAATACATAAGTAAATAAGGGTAAATAAATAAAAAAATGTTGGTTTCTTCGGACCGTTCAGCATATAATCTATTGGTTAGGGTAGGTTCGATATAGCGTGAGTGCAAGCCCGTCGTCTCCATTTTTCATAACATGTGGATGTAAGGAAATCACTTTAAAGGATTCTTTCAATAGTTTTTTTTGATAGATAGCAATGAAACAACTTCCCTCTTGTTCAAAGCTATGTAACCTAAGCCCTGCATGTTCAAAATCAATGGTGGTTGGAGGAGGTTCTTCACAAACGTGTGTCTTATGGATATTGAATGTGCTTGTATTGGGGTTAAAATACCATGTTGTAATGAAACAACAATGCGCGCTTAAATAATAGTACGGGTCGTTGTAAAGCGTAATGGTGTCTGATGAATCATAGGTGCTGTCTGTGTCATAGCATGCGTTCCAACTCAATTCCATTTCTGTTTTTTCTGCGAATTTAAAGAGCTGTTTAATGGCGCTTTCAGTTATTGGTAATGAGGTTGGGGATGGGTTTAGGGATTGTCCTGAATACGGGTTAATCCAAAGGATTAACGATAGTAGGTAAAGAATTTTCTTGAAGATCATATCCATAAAGAAAAGGCTGATTTCATGCGTCAAAATGGAATTTCTTTGTTAATCTCAAATGTTTAATGGTCCTTAACAGAATTTTCGGCAGTTGGCTTGGTGAATTTTATGCGTTCACCAGTCCATGGGGTGAGGTTACCCGAACTGTCCATATACGTAAACTCAATTTCATAATGTTCATCTTCTTTATGATAGGTAAATGCACCCGAACACATGTCATGACCAACATTAATTACCTCCTGATTGGGTTCGACATAGTAGGTGGTTTCTACATTGGTTTTTAGATTTTTTACAGTGGTTTTAATAATGATTTCTGAGCTGTCTCTGGCTGGATTACTAAACACTACGTACTTTGCTGGACCGCAGCCATAGTAATGAATGGTTTTCTTAAGTTCCTTAGTTGGTGTCAACAACTCGGGTTTGTCTAAATCTACGACCTTGCTCACCGTGTAAGAAATAGGTTCGTAGGATTCTGTCTTGCTGTTGTATCGATCTACGTGCTCATATTCCGGTAGCTTGTCAATACATAGGGTGTACTCTAGTCCTACTTCTAGCGGTGTTTCTGGTTTCAAAATGGCTTGCGTTAAATAGAATTGTCCAATACAGATTTCGCTTACCTGTAACTTGATTTTATGACGCCCACTTTTTAAATAAACATGGTGTTTTTTGTTTAGGGCCAGGATAACATGTTGACTTTCCGCGTATCCCGTTAGGACAAAAATTGAGTTTTGGTTAATTGTTTTATTCTTTGGGAACACCCAAAGTCCGTTACCTGCACAGTCTGCAAATACGGAAATGGTACAAAAAAGTCCAAGGATTAAAGTGAGTAGTGTTTTCATAGGGAATGAATATGGTACTGGTTATAAAGTTAACTACAATTGGATAAGTCTTGTTATCGGTTTACATTTCTTTTGAAAGAACGTTCAAGGTGATTTAATTTTAATATCCCATCTTTTTTCTTTCCGCTTCAATAGATGAATCGTCTATTTATTTTCCAAAAGTTCAAGGAGACTTTTATTGAATTTTTTGCTTCTTTCTAGATTAACAATATGACCTGCTCGTTTGATTATGGCGAACTTCGCATGAAGTGCATCGGCTAACTTTTCACCCTCAGATAAAGGAAAAACGTCATCTTTTTCGCCCCATATGATTGCGCAATCAAGCCTTTCTTTCCCTACTGAATCAAGTAAAGTGGTCGTTGCTAGGGTTCTTAATAATTCTCTTTGTTGTGGGTGATTTTTCGAGAAGTACACTTCATATAGCTGGGTTAAAATTCTTTTCGGAATCAGAACCGGTGAGTAATAGGTTAACTTCAACAACCTTTTTAATTCCTCAGGCGAGGTAGGAACAAAGATATCCGCTACGCTTTCTACGTCTAACCTGTTAGCCAAGGTATTCAATTCATTAGTGTCGAACGTATGACCTGGACTGTCAATGATAACAAGCTTCGCGACTTTTTGAGGGTTTTGATTTGCCAAGGCCAAGCCTACAAAGCCACCATACGAAATGCCGGCCAATGAATATTCTTGTATGTCCAGTGATTTCAATAAAGCAGAAATTGCTTCAAGTTGAGCTTCCAAGGTCGGCGCGCTTTGGCTATAGCTTTTGTCAAACCAACAAAGGTCTGGGATAATTAACCGATAGCGCTTTGATAACGGAGCTACCTGTTTTCTCCAGGTAAGCGGTCCATTTCCGCCGAAGCCATGAAGTAGCACCAAAACGGGTCCCTGACCGCCATCAAAATAATCGATTCGGAATTTTTCTGTTTCAAATTTGCTTGCCTTTAGCCCTAACTGATTAAATCGCTTGACCATTCGGTCTTGAAAATTGACCACAAGCTTGTTGTCTTGGGAACTATGTTGTCCGAAAGCAATTCCCACGAAAAAGAGAAAAGGTAGGCATTTAAAAAGTTTCTTCATTCCATATATCGATTGCGTATGAATTTTAGCGCTTTGTACAGGTTGTTTCTTTGACCAATAACAACACAAAAGTACGGTCATTGTTTTAGTATTCCATCTTAAAAGAACCACTCAGCCGCAAGGATTGAATGGAATGAGTTATTATCAGCGATTTAATCGGTTGATTTGCTTTTTCTCCCTTCTTTTGGGTGAATTTAATGGGTTACATGATTACCTCGGGTAGTAAAATTAATAATCGCTATGCTCAAGAGTTTTAATGTGTGTAGCGTCGCATGCGAGGTTGATATGATAGCCTCCTTCCACATAATGAGTAGATCGAATGGTATCAAACGCTGAATAGACAATTACTTGTAATGTTCCTTCTCCTTTACCATTAAATCCATAATCAATGTTTTTATATGGTGCTAGTTCTAATGCTGTAACGGATTGGTAATCGCCCTTAGAAGTGAATTCAATTTTCGTAATTCCTTTAGCGTCAAGTATGTTTAATGAAACGGTTCCATCTTTTCCTTTACCAATATGTAACGTAGATTGGTTATCGCCATCCTGGCAAGACGCTACACATAGACAAAGTAATAGGATCTTCGCCAATGTTGACAAGCTGGTATTATGCTTTTGTTGTTTCATTGTTTCAATTCAAAGTAGCCACCGTTTGGATGTCGCCTAGCACAGTCACATGTTAATATTTGATTACTTTTTACCCAAACTAAATTTGTTTTATTCTTGTCATACCAGTTGCGAACGTTCGTTTGAAATTTCTTTCTGTTTTTTAGGTCTTTTTGCAAATGGTTCCAATATGAACAATAGCCACATCCATTTTTGTCAAACTTAACACCTAATAATTCAAAGGTCGGAATGTCTTTAATAAGTTCTTGTAATGCTGTATAGGCAATGTCTGCAACTGTATATTGTCCGCCAAAGTATGGAACACTCGTCTCGGTCTGTGTGGTATCGGATAGTTTGTCAAGCAGAAAAGGAATAATGTCTTGTTTTTGCTTAACCACCTGCCAGAAAATGGGATCACCACAACCAACCGATAATTGAGTTGGAAGCGTGTCGTGGCATATGTAAGGCATATCTGAAACAAACTTCAAACTGTCAACCAATCGGTTGTTATCCGTTTGAGCAACAGTTAAAAGTGGAAGAAGAAGCAACATATAGATTAACTGTTTCATTGGTTGTCGTCTTTTAGCATTAAGTAAAACGTTCCCATGCATGGAGCAGGAGAGATTTTTTAAATTTAGTATTATTTGCCTTCGGTGCTGTTTCGCGGTGCGATTCAAAATCGTTTTGGTTTCACAGTTCTAGGCAGAAGCGAAGCTAATTTTACGTTTTCGGAAACAAGACATATGTTAGCAACCGTCTGAATCTAAATTAATTCATTAAGATCTTGTCGCCCAATTATTGTCATAATTTCCACGACATCGTCACTTGTTTTATAGAATATACTATCTACACCACAAACACAACGTCTATATCCGGGTTTAATAAAATCGACGGATTCGAATGAGAGTGGATTTTCTGCAATACGTTCAAAGTGCACAAAGAATGAGTTAAAATACTTGTCAGCTTGTTTTATCCCAAACTGTTTTGCACCATAATGATGGATTCTAATCAAATCTTCCTTTGCAACATTGCTCAATTTGTATTTAGCCATTCAGCAACTTTTTAGATTGCTTAAGGATCTCAGATTTTGAATCGGTTGTAAATCCAGATTTTTCAGCACGATCTAACTTAAGTCGAATAAGGTCAATTTGCTGTTGCTGATTTCTTGCCTGACGAATAAGATCATTTACCAATTCACTTTTACTTGAATATTCTTTGTTGTCAATTTGACGTTTAAGCCACTCATCATTTGGCTCAGTAAAGGAGATGCTTTGTCGTCTCATAATGATTGCGTTGTGGTGTAAATATACACCAATAATGCACCAAATGCAAATTTAATTTTGGGAGTATTTTGGGAGTGATAATGATTGCTAACGTTTTGGCGCTTGGCGAAGAAGCGGATTTCGAAGAACTAAACTGTCTGCTAGCACTGAACTTGATACGAAGCACAAAGCTTCATTTAAGCACTGAACCCGCTTTTTTGCCAAATGCCTGTTAGCGGTTCGTTGTTGTTTATTTTTCTATTTGTTCGAGAATAATTTTCAGCCATTCATTTTCATTTGTATACTTTAAATCTTTGTCTGGTGAAATGCCTATGCTTTCAAAGTCTTCATTGCTTTTGAATACCATTTTCTTTGTTGTGATTGCCACCCAAATATTCAAGTCAGGTAATTCGACAGGCATCCAGTCGCCATAAGATACCGCACCTGCTGAATTTTCCCCATATGTTTGAACTTTCTTTGACTTACTTGCTTGTAGAATAAATCCTTCTGCTGTGCTTGCCGTATTTCTGTTAAACATTATTGCAATGTTTAAAGGTGAATTTCTCTCTAATTGAATTGTATCAGTCGAACGTTCTATTGGTGTAAATCGTCCAATATTAGTTTTTAAAAACTCAACATATTTTAATTCATCAATACTATCTTGTTTTGTTTCGGTATATTCATATTTAGTTCTGTCGTAATATGCATAGTTTTCATTGCTAACCCAGACAGAACCAAAATAGGGAGCTTCTGTTAAGTTCGTGTCTAGCACGTATGGTAAGATTGATTGAAATGCGTCAAATCCACCACCTCCATTATTTCTCAAATCAATAATGAGGTTTTCCTTTGAAGTAATTGCTAGTCGATTTTTTATGATTAAGCTGTCAATTTTGTTTTTAAATGACAAGTCAAAAGATGGAATTTTTAGGTAATTCGTTCGCTCTGAAAGTTGCCTAAAATGCAAATCATGTGTATTATTTGTTGTATTTTGTTCGACTTGTGGTTTTCGGTAAAAAATTAAGTTCCGTCCAATGATCATTGTCGAATCCGTTAAATATAAATTATATATTTTGGGGATTAAATTCTTTCTCCAATAAATACAGCTAAAACTTCCATTTACATTATTTATGAATTCAATTTTTATTTGCCCTTTCTTCCAAGATTTTGAATTGTCATTCTTTATTACTCCAGCCCATTCTCCCGTAGTATTTTTGGTTTGAAAAATGTCGATACTAAAACTTCCGTCTTGAAAATACCAGATACCTTCAAAAGGGAGAGGTTTGAAATGTCTTTTTCGATTTGGCTTTAAGATTTTATTCGGTTTTGGAGCATAGTTATCTTCATAAGAAATAAAAGAATGTTCGTCACGAAAAAAGGACAAATACAAGGATACTAATCCAATGCAACCTTTTTTAGTTTCAATAGTTTTGGCTTTACTGTTGATGTCTGTTCTAAATAGAAGATATTCATTTAGCCTTTTTTGCTCTATCACTTGATGTTGGTAAGATGCTTGATTGTTTTCAATTTTTTGTTGAAGTAATGTTATGTTTTTGAGGCAATCGCATTCCTGTCCAAATATTTTGGACGATGTGGTTAAAGTCAATAGAACAATTAAAAAATAATATCTCATCTGTCATTTAGATTTAGTACTCTGCGTTGCAATGACGGCTAACGGTTTGCGAAGGTCGGGATTTTTAGCACTAAACTCCATTCGGCGAACTGAACTTTCGGTTTGCACAAATGTATCTGTGAGGCACGAAACCCCGCCTTTTGGGTAGGTGCTGTTAGTGGCTAATTTTCGTGTTTTCTTGTCTATGAATTTTTCTATTTTATCTAAATCTTGAAAATTATATTTTTTCTTTTTTCTTTTGTAAGTACGCATAGCTTGGCACTGAACGCATGGATTTATTGAGGGATGTCTTCTGATTATTTCTAGAGTCAAAACAGCTATTTTTGTAGCATCTATGAATTCGTAATACATTAAAGGTCTGCACTTATATGAATTTGGAAAGTCACAATAAAGGCATTTTTTAAGAACAAAGAGATTTGATTTCATAATTTTCGTAGAGTTGTTAACCGTATTTGAAACGATAAAAATTTCCTTGTCGTTACTTAAGGTAGAATCTGCAAAATAGAATATTGTATCCACTTGTACCTGAAATACAGTGAAGTTTTGATTTTTTGAATTATACTTAATTTTTGTTGGAGTTCCTTTAACAATTATACTTTCGTCACAAGTACAATTGTACATATATCTGTTTGATAATGTGTCAAAACGCAATTGTGCTATTGCTAAATTTGGTAGAAGAATGAATAAAAGCAATTTTAGTTTCATAAGAGTTTTCTAATTTGCCACTAACGGTTTGCGGCTACCCGAAGGGCGGGCGATTCACCACAAATGTTGATTAAAAGTACAAAAGTTTCGTTCACCACAAATCAGTCTTTAAAGCACAAAACCCCGCCTTTTGGGCAGGTGCTGTTATAGCCAGTACTATATTCATTTGTATTTAATTTTTACATGCTATTGGTAAAGTTCAGAAATTCCTTTTTTCGAATCGGTTTTAATGAATGGCTTTCATGGATGTAATAGTTTGTCTTTACTTTTCTATCCTTATTTGGAATGGATGTAATGGTTTGCACCTTTACATATTTCAATGAAGGGCCAATATATTCATATTCTCGCCATATTTTCTTCTTTGGTTCACACAATTGACCATATCGATTTATTACATATGCCTGAGAGGTGTTCTTTCCTGTAATGGTTTTACTCTGAAAATCAATGGATAGGTTTTCCAGGTGTTTAATGTTAGGATATTCAAAAAACTTCTGTCGTTCAACATCGTAGAAATAAATAGCAGTATATGATTTGTTCGGCTCATCTTTAATAACCAAATCCGGATAACCATCGAAATTGCAATCTTCCGTTAGAATAGAATCAGAGCGTGTTCCAAATAGCCCTTCATACTCACCAATAATTTCAGACAACAACTGATCAGTGGTTAAACTGTATATCCTGTAAATGTTTCGATAACTAATATTTGGATTCTTTTCCATATCTATTAACCGAGGATGTATTTGCCTGATTTTGACAAACTTAAAACCGCTTTCATAACGAATGATTGGGGTTGTAATTAACGTATCCTTCTCAGTTGCTGGCCGCAAATTTCGCCCATCCATTATGCGGTAAGTAGGTGCGAAATTGCCAAAAAATGGGTTTGGTTCTGGATAGGAGAGAGGAGCTATTGTGCAATATTTCAGGCCTTCGCCATTGAATTTGTACTGATATGAAGTTGGCTGTTTTTCACTGCTGGATGAATTATTTAGATTGTTATAAAGTGTCCCTGTAACATTTTTTTGGAACGGGTCGATTTTTACTTGGCTTAGCGTACTTATGTAATGAAGGTAGAATTTGTTGTTACTTGTATCAAACATGTAAAAGTCGTAATCATTTATATAGTCCGGACTTCCTTTTGTTTTTTCTACAAGTGTTGCACTTTTTTTAGTCAATATTCTGAAATCAGTATGACCATCAAAATTATAATCCCCAATAAGCAGAAAATTCTCAGTGAATAAGCTATCCAGGTCTGAGCAAAAGTAAAGGTTGTCAATCAGAGTATCATTGATTGTTGAATACACGTTCATGGACAAGCATTTGAAATTGTTACAACGTGAAGATTCCGAAGAATCGCATGATTGCAGCTCAAATCGAAAATCCGAACTCATTACTTCTATACCATTCTGGCCGTGCTGACTATATATCCTGTTCGAACAAAGAAAAAATGCAGTGAATATTCCTGCGAAAAATAATGTTTTTACGCCTTGCACGAGTTATCGGGATTTTTGTTTGTATTGGCTATAACGGTTTGCAGCTACCCGAAGGGCGGGACTTTTACCACAAAACTTGATTTGAAACACGAATGTTTGTTTAACCACAAAACTGTCTTCGAAGCACGAAAACCCGCCTTTTGGGTAGGTGCTGTTAGCGGTTCGTTGTTTTTCTGTCATGTGTTTTTCCATTGTAAATGTTGTCTAAAAAACCGTCTGCAATTTGAGAAACTATTGAATGGCTTGAACTCCATGAATGATATACTTCGTCTGCCCATATTTTTATTAGTGCAACACATTCGTTTGCTGTTTTCGCCTTAATCAAGTCTTTTGATGTTATTTTTCCTCTGTCTAATGGTTTCGGGATATCAAGAAACTCATTCGGTTTGTTTAGTTTGTATGCGTTCAAGTAGTCACTTAGCATTGGTGATTTTTTGTAGTCCCAAGTTTGTTTTTTGTCAAGAATTAAGTTCAGTCTTGTTAAATGAAAATGATTGCTCCACCTTCCGTGAATTTCTGGGTGTTGTAAGGCGTGCGCATCCACACTTAAAAATCTCGACATATGATGTTCCGAATTATTAAAGTCCAAAAGCTGAAGTCCATTGTTATAATTGTTCATGCAGTCAAAGATACCTTTTTGATAGTCTGCACCACAAAATTGACACCTTCCTTTGTCGATAAGTGTTACACCATTTTTATTTGCTTGATCTATGAAGTCTTGCATTATTCTGTCGTCTGTTTGTTTTTGCGCTCGAATAGCGCCAAACTCGTGTTAGCGGTTTGTTGTTCTTTTGTCGTTCAATTTTCCATAACTGTTATTGTAAACTTTTCCTTTTTTGGGATGAGTAAATTTCAGTCCTGACCAAATGTCGTTAATACTCAAACAAGTGCTTTCAACAAGTCCAAAATCATACCCCAATTTTATTACTGATTTTATGTTCAAGTCAGTTCCTAATTTCCCGCCTTTTGGCCAAGAAAGCCATAGCATCCCGTCTAGTTTTAAATATGGCTTTAATTTAGGAAAATTGTCAATGTAATCTGTTTGTGTTTTAACAAATAGATGAATGTAATCAAATTCTCCTTCAAGATTTTCTTGAATATCAAGAGTCGGCAAGTTTATATTCTCAAGTGCTTCTTTTTCTGGATTAACGAATACTGCTCTTGAATTTTTTTTAATACCCATTTTCTGTGATATAGTCCTTGTAATCATTTTCCGGTTGGCTTTCTGTTGTTAAATTTTCGGTCGAAATTTTATCTCTTATTAGTCCGTTTCTCAATGTATTGTCATGAAATAGGTAGACAAGTTGTCTTTACAATGACCGCTAACGTTTTGCAGCTACCCGAAGGGCGGGACTTTTACCACAAAACTTGATTTGAAACACGAATGTTTGTTTAACCACAAAACTGTCTTCGAAGCACGAAAACCCGCCTTTTGGGTAGGTGCTGTTACCAGCAGTTATATTTCCATGCCTGTCCAAGTGTGCTTTATAAATGTCAAACGCCCACCTTTAATAAAGTCAATGAAAGATGTTTTTTTGTTTGCGGAGTCGTTCGTAATTTCAAAGAAGTAGAATGCATTTCTTGGCCCTCCGTAATAAATTTTGTGTTCAAATTTAAAAACTCTTGTCTTGTTTTTTTCAAGATAGGGAAGCTCTTCAATATCACTTATCGAGATTCTAAGTCCAGACCAATTATATCTTTTAAGAAGGAAAGCTGAGTCGAATGCGTCATAATTGTTGGAGTATGATCGGGTATTTCCAATTGTTATCATTCTATTCGAAGAGTCTTGTTGAGGTCTACAAAGGGAGTCCAAAGCGCAAAATATAATGCTTGGTGATAGTATTCCGCTTTCAAGAAGAGTCGAATACTTTGCACCGTCAATTCCTTTTGTGAGATTCTTGTCAATATAGATTCGTACTGTGTCGAACTCGAAATAGATATAGTTTTCAAATGAGTCTTTAGCTATAAGGCCGGCATGTCTTTTGAAGGTCATTGGGGTATAAACCCTCTTGAATGTAGCTGTATTTTCATACTCTTTTTGTTTATTATCGTCCTTGTAGTATCTCACCTTGACCTTTTTTCCTTCAGTAGAAGTCAGTGTCCCTGTTTTGTATGCACAAGAACTTATAGAGATTAATGTCAATATGAAAAGGAGATGTTTCATAATAATTGCTGGTAACGTTTTGCCGCTTTGCGAAGGCGGCGATTTTCAGTACTAAACTTCATTAGATGCACAAAGCTTAGATTTAGAACTTCACTGTCATAGAAGCACCAAACCCCCGCTTTTGCAAAACGGCTGTTACCTGCTGGCGTTATTTCTGTTTTAGTAGCCATTTTATTAATTCGTCATTGTCCACAATACTCCACGAATGCGGATGTCTACTATTTTCAGGCTTTCTGTAACCTTTATTTTGTGTAGTTATTAATTGAGCTTTTTGATTTCCAAGCCTATTCAATTCGTTAATCATTGCCGAACATTCAGTTGCATTCATACTTGTAAAGTCTTCTCCACGTTCTTTTAACCACCAATTTATGTCGGGTTCTGTGAAAATTCTTAAAGGTATCGTGACTATTTTTTTAATTGCTTTTTGAGTTGTGTCAGAAAATGAATAAGGTGAAAGTTTGTAATATTCAGAAAGGTTTGTTGTTGGACTTCCGCCTGTTTCTTTTTCAAGTCTCTCTATCATATATAAACACTCTTCACTAGCTTCATTGCTTTTTGAAAGTCTAATATCTCTTTTTGCGGAATTATAAAACCTTTCAAAGTCGAGCGGTGGGTCAATTGCAAAAACTGCCGTAGGTTTGACGTCCGAATTTTCAGCATATTTTATAACACAACTGCCACCAATGGAATATCCGCCAACAAAAAATCTTTGGTCAGTAAGTTTGTGTTTAGTGGTTACATCTTTCAATATTCTGTTAAAACTTTGTTGGCTTAGACTATCCACTCCTAAAGATAGAACACCATCTTGTAAGGTTGGAATAATTGTCAAAATACCATTAAGGGCTAACTTTTTTGGTAAGTCTGTTTGTTGTAAAACTCTTTCAGCTGTTTCACCAAAACCTGGCATAAGGAACAAGTATCCTGTCCAAGGTAGTTTTGGTGGATATATTATTGTATAACAGTTTTTTGTTGTGTCAGATTTGTCAAGAAAAACTTTCTCGATTTTGAGATTAGATACTTTCTGTCCATTACAATTAATTACAAAAAGTGAAAAAGTCAGAATTATTAAAAGTCTATTCATAGATGTCTGTTCTTTATTTGCGTTGTGTCGACCGCTTCGCTTGCAGGTAACGGTTTGCGTGTATGTGCAGTAGCGGATTAGAAGCACTTACCTGTCCGTTAAGCACAAAGTTTCTTAGAAGCACAGACCTTCGATTCACCACTGAACCCGCTATTGCCACATACACGCTGTTAGGCAATCGTGCTTTCCTTCGTCCGTGCGTTGGGGCAACCATACTCTTTGGCACGTTTTGGCTTGTGCCGCTGGATTGAGCGACTTGGCAATGTGTATGGGTGCTATGCGTTGGCATTTACTTTAATTTCAGTTTCATTTTTAATCATCATGTTGTAATGACTTTCATGACCTAACCTTTCAAATATCAGTCTGAAAACCTTTAAATACTTAGATACATTCTCTGGCTCTGCATCAACGACTAAATCATCATTTATAAAGTGCGACCCATCATTTATCCAAGAAATCAAGGACTTAAATATTATTTGCTCTTCTCCCTCAAATTTGCTTACTGCTTTTTCATAGTCAAGTCCGCCCAGTATGTTGAAATAATATTCGAGAATTCTCCTTAGTGTATTGAAAATTGTGGCAGTATTGATTTTCTCAATATCGTCTAGTTCACGCCACAATAATTCATAAGTTGTTTTTACTGGGTTTTTATCATGCTCTTTGATAAAAGAGTTATTGTCAAGTTTTCTGATTATCCAATATGCTTCTTCTTTCCATTTGTTGTTGCCGCTCCCTTTAAAAGTAACCTCTTTGAAAAAGTAAACATTATGAGAAAGAATGAATATTTGTTTTATCCCATTAGTCTTATTCTTAACATCACGGATTAACTCCTTCGTTAGATTGCTAACAATAAATATCACATTGCTATCTAAGCTCGAAATAGGGTCATCAATTATTACAATTTTATCTTTCCCAATACCTGTGTCGGAGGTGCTACCTCTTAACATATGGTAGAAATAAAGAAAGGTCAAAAAAGTTGATTCACCTTCACTTAATGTTTCTTGAACTTCCGAACCATCTTCACGAATGACTTTATAAAATCCTTTTTTCTCAGCTTCCGCAAGGCTGAAATTGGTAAAGCCAAACAGAGCCAAAATTTTATTTATTTCATTTACAGTTGGTTTTACACTAGTAACATCTGCTTCCTTTTCTTTAACCGCTTTTTCTAGTTTCTCTTTTTCTTCTTTTGTGACTTTAATCGATTTGGAAATACTGGCAATAGCCTTATCTACAGCTTGTTTTGTAGTCTTGTATACTTTTAAGTCAATGTCAAGTTCATTTACAATAAATCGCCAAATTTCTGACTTTAGGGTATCTTTTTCTGATTTTATATTTAGGACGGTTTTGTTGTTTTCCTCAACTTTTGTTTTGTAGATAGTAACAAGAGTAGAAATTTCTGAGAGTAATTCTTTTAAGCTATCAATACTAGTTGGAACACTCGGTGTTTTTTGCTTTGCCTCAAGAGTTGTAATGTTGTTTTTGTATTGCTCCTTTAATAAATCTATTTTATCATTTAATGCTTGGAAATCAATAATGGCAATTTCTCGATTACTGAGCAATTCTAATTCACTAATCAAGCCTCCTACATAAGTTTCATAACTGACTATAAAATCATTAAGCTCAATTTTCTGGTTTTCATAGCTTTCATCAAAAAAGGACTCTATTTCTTTTCTTAATTCAGAGCTTACTGATTGTTGGCAAAATGGACAAGAATCTTCTGTTACTTGCAAATAATCAACTCCATCTTTTACCCAATCACTGTTATCGAGTTTCTGAATGAGTTTTGCAATTTCAATATCTTCTTTCCCAATGATTTTTGTTTTTAAGATATCCGAATACTCTTTACTTTCGAGTTCTTCAAAAGTAAAATCAGGAATTGGGTCGAATGATTTTAGATAGTCATTAAAAACACGATTACATTTTTCTTTTAGGTCTTTTTCTGATAGTAGATTGGAGGTATTTGATTGTTCAGCTAAACACTTATTAAAAAAACTTTCTCCACTACCCATAAAATTGACAAATGCTGGCTTAAAAACGGCTTCATATTTTCTTTTTAAAGACCAAGCCTTTTCTTGCATTTCGGTTACTTTGGTTGAAAGTTTTTCTGATTGCTGAGTTTTTGATCTTTCTAAGCTATCGATTCTGATTTTTAAGTCTCCAATTTTTTTGTTGGTTTCTTCTATAAAGTTTTGAGTATCGGTTAAATCTTTTCCTAGTGTAAAAATCCCTTTTATCTGGTTGCTTTGAGAAAAGCTATCCTTGACAAATTGTTTATTGTAAATTTTTATATCCACAGGTGAGGAAGCCCAATTTATCTCGCATGAAGGATAAGAAGATATATTTGAAATAACCTTTCCCAGTGAAGATTTGCCAACACCATTGCTGCCAAAAAAGTAGTTAATTTCTTTTGGCTCAAATTCTACAACTTCATTGTAGCATGCTGCTTTATGTAGTTTTATTTTATTCAGCATACACTTCCTTTTTGCTTTCAAACGCCTCTTTTAAAACCGCTTGCATTAATATTTGAGCGTATTGTTCGCTTTGAGTGATTTCAGATTCTAATGCACTTGTTTTGTCATTTAAAGCCTCAACTTTCTCTATGATTGCGATTTGCTCATCATATGGAGGTATTGGAATAGGGCACGATAAAATTTGATCTTTTTTTAAGTTGGTTTGCTTTTTCCCGTCATTGAAGTTTAGGTAATGTTGGTTCCTGTCTAATACGGCAATTAGAAACTTTCGATAAATTCCTTTTAAGCCTACAATTCCACCTATACGCTGATTCAAAGAATATTTATCATTTTCATCAATCAAAAAACATCTACTCAATGCTCTTCCATTTGGAACATCACTCATTACAATTGCAATTTCATCCTTAAACATTGGCATCATTAATTCACCAGTATGTTTTTTTACTGCACCATTAGTTGAGACAAACTTTGAGTTTATTAGAATATATTCTCCGTTTGAATCAACAAATTGCTCGTGTGCCTTTCCATTTTTGAACAAAGCAATCTCATCAAGGATAGACCAAACCCAGCCCTCAGGTAATTCAAAAGGAATTTCATCTTTTTTAATTGGTGGAAGTGGTTTCTCCTTTTTGATTTTCTTGTCTTTGACGAGTTGTGCCTTTTCTGCTTTGATACGCTTAAGCAACTCACTTGCAGGCTCTACCTCAGGATTTTGTTCTCGCCATTCTTCAGTTAGTTTGCCTTGTATGGCTTCTTGTAGAATGGATTGCTTAAGAAACTCGGTATTAGATTTTTGAATTAGACAATGCTCTTGAATACGCTTACAATTTTCATATTCGTTAATTGCCATGTCAATCTGAATGCTCAAATCCTCGTATCCTGAAATGACTTCTCCTGATGAAATTTTAATTGCTATCTCCTGTTCAAATGGTTCGCATTTTGGCAATAATAACTGCTTTAGCTTATTTGCATTTACGCTTGGTCTAAATTCATCTTCGTTCATTGAAACAATTTGCGACCAGTATGAATAACTGTCTAAAAATAATTTTAAGAATTCAGGCTTGGTTTCCGAATTAGCCCTGATACGAATTAAGTAGCCAGCATATATTGAATGCTCAGGAGGCGATGAAATGAGAAAACTTTTACCTGTTGTACCACCAGTCCTTGCAATAAGAATATCATCTGGATATAACAGATAAGTTTCTTCATCATCACAATTGCAAAATGGAACTGTTTCCCAATCTACCTTTCCATTTGTAATGTCACTTATTCGTAAAAACTTATTGTTGCCGCTTTCCAAAGCGGAAGCATTGTAACCATATTGTGTGCCTTCAATAAGGTCATTTAGCTTGACTGTTGTGTTATTTTTATCAAAGAAGTATCGCAGAATGATAGTATTATAAATCTGTTTCTTGATTTCACTTTCATCTGTTATAAACGTTAAGGGTATGTATTTAAAATTCAGGCTCATTAGGATAGTTCTTCTAACAGTTCAATAATTCTATTTTGACTTGTTTTAATTTTCGCGATTAACTCATCCTTAGAGTATTGGATTTCTTCTTCCTTTTTATTCGGATTTCTGATATCTAAATCCAAACCTTTCAAGTCTTCTACTTTGATTTTCCAAGCGACTTCATTTTCCTCTCGATTGTTCCACCAATCAATAATTGGTTGAAATTCTTCAAATTGAATGGGTTTTGTTTTGGAATAGCTTTTTTGTCCTTCGGGCAATTTGTGTTCGTAGTACCAAATTTCTTTGGTTGGGCTTCCTTTTTCAAAGAATAATAGGTTCGTACTAACCGTGGCAGGGAAGAAGGTGCTTTGAGGTAAACGTATTATAGTATGTAAGTTGGTGTCGTTTAAAAGCTTTTCCCGAATTCTTGCTTTTACACCATCGCCAGTAATGGATCCATCTGGTAAGACAATGGCACAACGTCCGTTTGGTTTCAGTAATTGAAGCATTAAAATCACAAACAAGTCGGCAGATTCCTTGCAACGATAAGTCGCAGGAAAGTTTGTTTCTACACCGTCTGCAATGCTCGCTCCGAATGGTGGATTGGCAAGAATGACATCAACTTGGTCTTTTTTACCAATGCTGTTGTACTCCTTTTTTAAACTGTCAATGTAGTGGTAGTCGGGCACGTCCATTTCGTGCAAAATCAAGTTGGTCAAGCCCAAGACGTAAGCAACAGGTTTTAATTCCCAACCAGTAATGCTGTTTTGCAAAATGTGTTCGTCATCAACTGTTTTGACAAAATGCTCTCGAACATGGTCAATGGCTGCCGTTAAGAATCCACCAGTTCCAGCAGCAGGGTCAAGCACTTTTTCACCCAATTTTGGATTGGTCATTTGGGTCATCAATTGCGTTACAGCTCTTGGCGTATAGTATTCACCTTTATTTCCTGCATCACGCAATTCTTGTAATATGCTTTCGTAGATGTTTCCGAAAATGTGTTTGTCTTCCGAGTTGTTAAAGTCAATCTCATTCAGCTTGTTGATGACTTTTCGCATTTCATAGCCTGACTTCATGTAGTTGTTTGAGCCTTCAAATACTTCACGAACAATTGCAGCACGTTTCGGATGATTAGGAACATTCAACTCTCTTAGAGAAGTAAAAAGCCCTTTGTTGTTTTGTGCGTTGCTGTCAATAAATTCAAGTAATTCATCACCAGTCATTCCCTCTGGGTCTGATGCCCAATTTCTCCATTGAAATTTTTCAGGAATTACTGAAACGTAATTATCTTTTATGATTTCTAATTCCTGGTCTTTGTCGTCAATTATTTTTAGGAATAGCATCCAACCCAATTGCTCCAATCGTTGTGCATCACCAGAGATTCCTCTGTCTTGACGCATGATGTTGCGAATGCTACTTACTACTGCTCCTACGTTTGCCATTTATGCCGTTTTGTATAATTCGTTTTCTAATTCTTTTAATGCTTTAATGTATTCAGCTTTGCTTCCAAAGGCTTTGATGAGTTCTAAAGGTGTTCCCAATTTGTTGAGAGGATCAAGCTTTAAAACTTCTGTACTTTCTATTGTAACCAATCCATCATCTGAATATTTGTCCAATAGAGCGTTGATAACTGCTTGGGCTTTGTCTCCATATTTTGTGAAGTAGTTACGCTTCTTCACGTTTTCTGCCCGTTCTTTTCTGGTCAATGGTTTTGCCTCAAAAGCTACGTGACAAATCAAATCGAATGGGTCAAAGTCTTTTCCAACTTCTTCTTTGAGTGGTTCGAAGAAAATGCCTTGGTCTTCTAGTTCTTCTATGATGGCTTTCTTCTGTTCAGAAGCATTCCACCGATTCAGGAAATCATCAAGACTTGTGAATTTTTCGCTGACACTTTTTTTGGTATAATCTCGAATGCTTTCGGTTATGATTTTACCGTCTGCACCCAAATATTGAACTCGTTCATTGACCACTTTCACCTGAACGCCATCAACCCGAATTTTTACTCTTGGTTCCTCAACAATATCGCCACCACCTTCAATTTCTGGATATTCAGGAAATTCAATTGCTTCTCCGTCAACAATGTCAGTGATTACTTCTTCGGTAGTTTCATCTTCAGTTCCAGTGAGGTCGTCATTTTCACCCACCTGCTTTATCATTACGGGATCTCCATCAAAGTCAGGGTCAGCAAAATGATTGGTTACGTTTCTAAAATCAATGATGGTGAAATAGGTCTTGCCATATTCTTCATTTATTCTTGTTCCTCTACCAATAATCTGTTTGAATTCAGTCGAAGAACCAATGTTGCTGTCCAATACAATCAATTTGCAAGTTTGAGCATCAACACCAGTAGTCATCAATTTTGAAGTGGTAGCAATTACTGGGTATTTTTCAGAAGGATTAATAAAGCTGTCTAACTCGCGTTTTCCTTCTTCATTGTCGCCTGTAATTTGCATAACGTACTTACTGTTTTTGACAACTTCATCCGCATTGGCGTTAGCCAATGCAGTTCGCATGCCTTCGGCATGCTCAATGTCAATACAGAAAACTATCGTCTTTGCAAATCGGTCATTCCCTTTTAAAAATTCAGTAATTTTATCTGCAACCAATTTTCTTCGTTCTTCAACAATGATGTTTCTGTCAAAGTCTGTTCGATTGTAAATTCTATCTTCTACGGGATTACCGTCTTTGTCCAAATATCCTTTTGGCGGTCGCCAACCTTCTGCGTCAATATCCAAAGTGATTTTAACCACTTTGTACGGAGCAAGGAAACCGTCATCAATTCCTTGCTTCAGGGAATAGGTATAAATCGGGTCTCCGAAATATTCAATGTTTGAAACTTCTGTAGTTTCCTTTGGTGTGGCAGTTAAGCCAATATGAGTTGCCTTGTTAAAATAGGCAAGTATTTCACGCCATTTGCTGTCTTCTTTGGCACTTCCTCTGTGGCACTCGTCAATGATTACAAGGTCGAAAAAGTCAGGGCTAAATTGTTTGTAAGCGTCTGTTGATTTGCTATCCGATAATCCTTGATATAACGCCAAATAAATATTGTAAGCAGTGTCTATCTGCTTATGCTTGATGATAGTCATAGCATCTTTGAAATGCCTGAAATCCCCTCTAGCGGTTTGGTCAATTAGTGCGGTTCTATCGGCAAGAAACAGAATTCTTTTCTTAGCTCCACTTTTCCAAAGTCTGTAAATGATTTGAAAAGCAGTGTAGGTTTTTCCTGTCCCAGTTGCCATGACCAAAAGAATTCGTTCTTGTTTTTTAGCAACAGCTTCAACAGTTCTGTTAATGGCAATCTGCTGGTAATACCTAGGTGATCTCCCAGATTCGTCTTGAAAGTATTCTTGTGAAGCAATTTCTTCAACGTCATTGCTTTCTATTCCTTTGTATTGTTTGTATTTCTCCCAAAGTGTTTCGGGACTTGGGAATTCATCCAACGAAAGTTCTTTTTCTATTTGTCCATCCGTTGCGGTCTTGTCATGGAAGTAGAAACCGTCTCCATTGCTACTGAAAACACAAGGAATGTCAAGCGTATTCGCGTATCCAAGTGCTTGTTGAATTCCGCCTTTAACAGAGTGTTTGTTGTCTTTTGCTTCAATGATGGCAATTGGCACGTTCGGTTTGTAGAATAGAATGTAGTCAGCAAATTTTCTTTTTCCTCTTGCAGTCAGTTTTCCTTTCACGTAAATACGTCCATCTGTGAAATAAATCTCACGTCCAAGCTGAGTCAGTTCGTCCCAACCTGCATTCAGTATCGCAGGTGTGATAAACTTTGCTTTAATGTCCGATTCTGATAAGTCCTTTTTATTCATTCAATTCAGTTTCTATTTCTTGTAGAGCGTTGGCAAAAAACAGCTCTTTTGGTTTTTCAAGCGTTGGCTTTTGTGTCGGCAAAAACCAAATGTGCTGTTTATGCGTTGGCTCTTTTAGCATGTTGCCTAACGTTTTGCAGCTACCCGAAGGTGGCGATTTCGAAGCACTTCACTGTCAACCAAGCACAAACTTTGATAGAAGCACAAAGCTTGATTTAACCACTGAACCGCCACTTTTGGGTAGGTGCTGTTATGGGAAGTTCTTCTGTCAGCCCGATATTTTTCGCATAAGTGTTTCAAGCGGTCCATTTTTAAATTTTATTGACCACAGTCTGCTAAAGTAGTAACTAAAAACAAAGTAAACAATTGAAAAAAGCAAAACGTATTTGGGACTTGTCGGTTGCATAAGTGATAAGTCTTCTGATAAATTTTTGCCCGTAAGGACTGAGAATATTATCATTCCAATAGTTACGTGTGAAACATAATGTGTCAAAGTCATTTGTCCTGTTGAAGCAAAGGTTTGAGCTATTTTACTGTCTCCTATCTTATTGCCTAAATACATAAATCCAGAAATTAACATTAAGCCAAAACCAAATGTGCTTAGAATGAAAGGCAGGAATGGCGGAAGATAATCAGCATTTATGAATTCTTTTACTTCGGTTGAAATTGGTATTTGTTGCGAAACAATTTGAATTATATTAACAGTTAGATAAAGCGTTAAACCTGTAAAAAGCATTTTTCGTTGCACTTTTATTTGAGTCCAGTCCAACCTACCTAAAAACAGCCCTAAAAAGAAATAAGCTATCCAAGGGAAAATTGAGTTCCAACCATTATAGAAAGTGTTTCTAATAAAACCTTTTAAAGTGTAAAAGTCATTGTATTGAAGTTTTTCAAAGTTCCAGCCAGTTTCATACGGTAACATAAAAATGAGAAAATGAAAAACTAAAATGGAAAGCGTTGCAAGCCACAAAAAATTTCTTCTGTTTACGAAAATTAAAAAAGCAGATATAAACATATAACAACCATAGAAATGTAAAATGTCCGCAGGCCAAATAAAGTTGAGCAGAAGTCCGCCAACAAATAAAAATAAGGCTCGTTTTAAAATAGTATTTCGCAGGTTAACTTTTTCAACTATTGAATACTCACTTCGATTAGTCATCAATGCAATACCCATACCTGCAAGTATTACAAAAACAGTACTTGAATTACCGCTAAAAAGGGATAAGAACTTTCCAGTGAATGATTGGTCTTTATAAGAGCCAAATACCATATTAAAGTTTACAATATACATTCCGAAAATGGCATAAGCTCTTGCCAAGTCAAAACCAATAATTCGTTGTTTCATTTTTTGCCTTTGTTAAATTTTATTTGCAAAGTTCAAAACGAGACATCTGAATTCATTTGATGTAAAGTCAAATAATTATTTTTTGGCTCTAATTCTACTCAACGTTTCTAAGGACACATTCAAATAGGATGCAATTTGGGTTAGTTGTACTTGTTGAATTATATGTGGTGATTTTTTGATTAAGGTTTCATAGCGTTGTGTGGCATTTTGAGTATGAAGTTCAAATACCTTTTCTTCAAGAGATAATGTATAATATTCGGTTAACAAAAAGTCAAGTTCCAGCAGTTTTGAGTTTCTTTCCTTTTGAATTTTAAAGCTGTTATAGTCTGTCACGTTAATTGTTACGTCAGTCAACGCTTGTATATTTTCTCTGCTCGGTCTCTGTAAAGTATAGCTGTCAAATGAAATAGCAAGGTCGTTTTTAAAATAAAACTCGGTAGTAATTTCTTTATCGTTGTGAATGTAGAACTTGCGTAAAATGCCATTCTCAACCCAAAAACTTTTTATACAAATACTGTCTGTCTTTAACAAATAATCACCTTTTGAATAAGTCTTAACGTAACTTATTTCGTCTAAAACCTTTAATGTTTCTTCGTCAAAAGTGGTAATGAGTTTATTTATTTTGTCGAGATGTAATTGCATTGCAGTGTTGTCTTTTAGAATTTCCCATAACGGTTTCGGGCTTGGCGAAGTTGGCGATTTTAACCACAAAACTTCAAACGAAGCACCAAATTAAAATTTAGCAAAATCTGTCATACGAAGCACTGAACCGCCAATTTTGCCAAACCCGTGTTAGCCACTGCCTCACTTATCAAGTGACATTAATTTTTATTCGAAAGAAATTTCAATGCTTCTTTAATCCAATCTTGTTTTTCAGTGAGGTAAATAGTAGGTTTAATGCCTATTCCATCAATACCTTCTCCGATGTCTATTCTGCGACTACGAGTGGTAGGTGTCCAAAGTATATAGGGCATTTCACAAAAATCAGATTCACGTAAGTTAGAGTAATCTAAAGTTCCAGATGTATTTTGACCCATAAGTGTAACCTTCTTGCTCTGAATAGCTTCAAGCAAAAATTGTTCAGTAGAACTAGCGCAACCTTCATTAATAAGAATTACCACATTCTTAGGGAATAGCAGCGGTGTATAGCTTGTATCTATATAGTCTTCAACGATATTTACATTTTGGTTTAGCTTCAGTTTAAGTTTATCTATCATTTTTTGATATTCTGCTTTATTATCCAATGGTAAATTAGGATCTTGTAGCATCAATTCCCAACCTTTTATATTATCTTTTGAAGAGAACATATCCACGCCTATACCTTTTATTGGTTGTGTATATAAATAGGGAGAGATAACACTGTAGACATCATCACTGCCACCACCATTATTTCTTAGATCAATAATTAGGTTTGCAGATTTGGATAGATTTTCTTTTTGTGCGACAAACAAAGAATCAACCATTGGTTTAGCTTCCCAACTGAAGCTTGGTATATTAAAGTACAAGGTGTTTTCGTTTAGGAATTTGGCTTCGAAATAATAATTCTCATTGTCAACTATTTCCTTTCCATTCTTAACGAAACCACTGATCAACTCACCATTCTTTGGTTTTATAGTAGCAAAGGCCAACATATGAGCCGAGTTGTACAAATGAAAATATTCATTTTCCGATTTTTCTTTAAGTTCGGCTAATACAGTACCGTTTTCAAATTTACTATCGCTAGATTTTATTACTATAGCAACATAATCTCTAAAAGGATTTTTGTTTTTAAGAACCGCAATTGAAAAACCTTCGCCTTTTTTTGTGTATATACCCTCAATTCCTTTAGCGCTTTCTAATTTCTTTATTAGCGCCTCGCTTACCGTAAGCTTTTCAATTGGAAAATCAGTTTGAAGTTTTTGGGGTTGGATTTTCTCTTTTGCTTCTGCGTTCAAGCCAGTATACAAATGATTATCATTAAAATAACTCATCCACTGGTTAATAATAAAATAACACTGAGATTTATTTTTTGCTTTAGTAACAACTTGTTCTTTATCCGCTGTAAAATCTTTGTATTTCTTAATATTTTTTGGGGTTACCTTGTCCTTAAAACCAGCATAATTTGATTCCAAATGGGTTTTAATTTTTGAAAATTCTTCTTGGCAGTTGCATTGTGCCTGCATTAAAAATGGAAGGCCTAAAAAGGCGATTGATAAAATTGTATTTTTCATGATTTTGTTTTTTTTATTGTTTGATCCGGATAATGATCATTATCGGATAATAATATCACCTCTATCAGCTTTTATTGATATTTTAAATAAGCCTGAGCCTGTAACTAAATGCGATTTATTAGGAAACTTCAGGTCTTTTCTTTTCTCTTTTATTTCTCCTAATTCTGTTATCAAATCAAGAGAATACTCTGATATGGGATTTAGTAATTCTAAATCAATATTCCCTGAACTTGATTGTATTTGAACTGATATGTTTTTTGGCACATCAATTTTCAGGTTGTTGGTCTCCCCAATAATGCTAATGCCATTAAAAATATAATTTTCTCGTTTGCAATGCATAGTCAGAATTGAATCTGCAAGCACGTAATTTAATTCACAATATCTATCTTTTGACGTTGAATAAATTCCTTTGGCTTTCAGTTGATGATTGTAGTTCAAAGCAACATCTGATCGATTACTTCCGTTCACAATAATATCATGATTGAAGTCGCTTATAAATACTATTAATTTTACTCCTTTAAAAAGCGTATCTACCTTTAAGCCATCATTTTGAGACCTCCAAATTCCAGAGGATTTTTCTATATTGGTTTGAGGATATGTTTCATTGATGTCGTTTTTTGAATGCTTCGACAAATCAATTGGATAATGTATTTCATTTTTTACAATAGTTTCTCTATTGATATTATTAATTGTACTAATACTATTAGCTTTTGTTCTTGAAAATACAATTTCATCCTGGTTGTATTCAATTATTTTATTTTTTGATGAATCATTGGAATATATGGAATCAGTAGGTGTTGTGATTCTAAATTCCTTTGTTATAGGTAAAATTTTATTCTCCTCAATTGATGCTAGTTTTTTTGACACTAAAATAATAGCAACAATTAAAGTTGTTGTTATTATTGAACTAATGATTATTATTTTGGAATAATTATAAGGTTTAACTGTTTTTGCTTTTGCGATTGAGGTGTGTGCTTCAATCCATGAAGTAATCTCAGAAACACTGGTTGTGGTATTTTCCTTTTTAAGTATTTCAAAAAGCCGATTTAATTTTTCTTCTGATTTCATACTATACCATTTTTGTTTCAAGTGAATTCATAAGCACAATTAACTGTTTTCTTCCCCTGCTTAAGCGCTGTTTCACAGCGGACTCTCCCAAGTTTAGAATAGTCATAATTTCTTTAATCGAAAAACCAGATATTTCAAATAGAATAATACACTCGCGAGTTATATTGTCTAGTTTATTTAATTGTTCATACAAATATTTAATTTCTAGTTGTTTTTCGATTGCATTATCATTAGCGATTATATGCTCATATTTGTTAATAAAATTGTCTGCATATTCAGGACGTTTCTTTTTTCTTTGATTAGCTAAAACGCGGACAGTTGTTCCAAATAAAAATTGAAGAAATGCATCTTTCGATTTTATTTTATCAAAATTTTCGTATGCAACTAACAGTGTGTCATGCATGATATCTTTGAAATGAAACTCCCCATAAGCACGTGTTTTGCAATAACGCTCAAACCGATCGTGAACCGGAGCGTATAATTGCATAAATCGTTCTTTTTTACTTTGTTCCATTCGTTAATATAGTAGTAAGTGTAACAACTTGGAAAAAAGTTACATGACTTGAAATGATTTTAAAGGAAATATTAGCAAATAAATTGCAGTTGATTTATCTACAATTTATCATGATCTGAGGTTGTGGCTAACTTGTTTATACACGCTATAAAACTTCGCTTATACATCCAAATCGGGTGTATTGTAGCAGGTTTATTGCACTTATACGAAAATAAATTTTATTTCTACAAGTCGTCAAAAGGCGAACGAATTTGTTGCAGATTTTTTGTGGTCACATGGGTATATATCTCCGTTGTCTTACTGCTGTTATGACCTAACAATTCCTGAATGTAACGCAAGTCCGTGCCGCTTTCCAACAAATGCGTGGCGTAACTGTGACGCAACCAGTGAAGTGATACTGGTTTATGATTTTTGGCTTTTATACAAGCTTGTTTCAATACCAACTGTAAACTTCTGCCGCTGTATTGGTCTCCTTCAAATTGTCCTTCAAATAACCACGATTTCGGCTTATACGCTGTGTAATATTCGCGCAACATGTCAATGACCTTATCGCTGATCGGAACCAGTCGGTCCTTTTTACCTTTTGACTGCCGGATAAAAAGCAAATTACGATCCGATAATACGTCTTTTAAGCTTAGGTTTAGCAGCTCACTCCTTCGTAAGCCACAAGCATACATCAAGCTAAGCATGGCGCGGTGCTTAAGGTTTACTGGCGCTTCGATGATGGCTTTAATTTCAGCCTTGCTAAGCACATTAGGCAGTCGTTTTTCCCTTTTTGGACGTTGGATGTTCTCGAGGTCCATAACCCGATTGAAACGATTTCGGTAGAATAATTTAATGGCGTTTATTACCTGGTTTTGATAACTTGTTGAAAGATTTTTTCGAATAATATACGCTGTGTTGAAATGTATGATATCGTCTACAGTTAACCTTTCTGGTTCCTTGTTTTGATGAAAACGGAAAAAAACTTCAAGCGCATCTGTATAGGTTTTGATTGTATTCGGACTGTAGCGTCGGTAGTTCAAGAAGTTAATAAATTGATTGATGTGTGCTTTTGTGTTCATTGGCTCATTTTTTAAATCCAATTCGATCTCTTTGTTGTTGCTGCTTTTTCTTTTGATCTTTCTGAATTAGAAAGTTCAAGACCTGCTCAATGTCGGAGAACTTCTGTCCGTATTGTTGTTCTAACGCATCCAGGCGCTTGCTTAATTCTTGATGGGTTAATGCCCATTGCCGCATCATCACGAATGCCCGCATGATAGAGATGCTGGTATTAACTGCCCGCGTTGAATTTAATACAGCACTAAGCATAGCGACGCCTTGTTCAGTAAATGCAAAAGGTAAATATTTGGGAAACTTTCCTTTGCCTTTGTTAAACATCACAAGTTGTGATCTTATAGCATTCCATTCATCCAGGGTTAGGGTGAACATAAAATCTTCTGGAAACCTGTCTATATTTCTGCGCACTGCTTGCTTCAACACCCGCGTTTCTATTTCATATAATTTCGCCAATTCAAAGTCAAGTATGACCTTTTTTCCTCGTATTTCGAGAATGCTGTTCTTGATGATTTCTATTTCCATATTGCTATTTTTTAAATCCAATTTGATCTCTTTGTTTTTGCTGCGCTTGCTTTTGATCTTTCTGAATCAGAAAATTCAAGACCTGCTCAATGTCGGAGAATTTCTGTCCGTATTGTTGTTCTAATGCATCAAGGCGCTTGCTTAATTCTTGATGGGTTAAAGCCCATTGCCGCATCATCACGAATGCCCGCATGATGGAGATGTTCATTTCTATGGCAATTTCGGAATTCAATAATCCACTTAACATGGCAATCCCTTGTTCGGTGAATGCAAAGGGAGCGTATCGTGGTCCTCCCCAACTTGAGGTGCTAAATTTGCACCTCAAGTTTTGCCACTCGGCGTCACTTAATTCAAACATAAAATCTGAAGGGAATCTTTTAAGATTGTTTTTAACGGTTCTTTTGAGATATTTTGTCTCAATATGATACATTTTTGCTAATTCAAAATCAAGAATTACCTTCTTGCCACGAATTTCATGAATGCTGTTCTTGATGATTTCTATTTCCATATTGCTATTTTTTAAATCCAATTCGATCTCTTTGTTGTTGCTGCGCTTTCTTTTGATCTTTCTGAATCAGAAAATTCAAGACCTGCTCAATGTCGGAGAATTTCTGACCGTATTGTTGTTCAAGGTCATCCAGACGCTTGCTTAATTCTTGATGGGTTAAAGCCCATTGCCGTATCATCACGAATGCCCGCATGATAGAGATGTTGACTTCGATTGCTCTATCTGTATTTAAAACACTTGACAACATAGCAACACCCTGTTCTGTAAAAGCAAAGGGAGCGTATCGTGATCCTCCCCATCTTGAGGTCGCAAATTGCGACCTCAAGATGGCCCATTCTTCTTGAGTTAATTCGAACATAAAGTCTATTGGAAAACGCTTTGAATTTCTCCGAACCGATTCCTTTAGTCGCTTTGTTTCGATACCGTATAATTTCGCCAATTCAAAGTCAAGTATGACTTTCGTACCACGAATTTCGTGAATGCTGTTTTTAATGAGTTCTATTTCCATTTGTTTACTTTTTAAACCCGATTTCTTTACGTGCGCCTTGTTGTATTGTTTTTTGATCTTTCTGAATCAGAAAATTCAAGACCTGTTCAATGTCGGAGAATTTCTGACCGTATTGTTGTTCTAAGGCATCCAGGCGCTTGCTTAATTCTTGATGGGTTAAAGCCCACTGACGCATCATTACAAACGCCCGCATGATGGAGATGTTGATTTGAATTGCTTTTTTACTTTTGAGTACACTGGATAACATGGCCACTCCCTGTTCTGTGAACGCAAAGGATTGATGTCTAGTTCCACCCCAACTTGACGTCACAAATTGTGATGTCAAGTTTTTCATTTCTTCTTCCGTTAATTCAAACATAAAGTCTATTGGAAATCGCACGATGTTTCGCCGAACGGCCTGTTTCAGTGCGCGTGTTTCCACTTGATACATCTTTGCTAATTCAAAATCAAGAATTACCTTCTTGCCACGAATTTCATGTATGCTGTTTTTGATGATTTCTATTTCCATTGCGTTTTTTGGAATCCTTAACGCAAATAGACTTTACTTATTGAAACGCTATATAAACACGGTTAGCTCTTGACTTTAACCTTTCCCGTTTCAGACTTTTTACTACAAAATCAAGGTTATACTTCCCGTTACTCGGTGACCAATATTCTCGTTGTCGATCCAATCAATGATGTACGTATACACCCCCATTTGGCATTTATTTCCGTTATAGGTTCCATCCCAGGGATCACCCGTTGACGTGAAGATGCGCTCTCCCCATCGGTTGTAAATGGCATAGGTATATGATTTTACATTTTGCAAAATCGGGTACCATAAGTCATTCGTGCCATCGGCATCTGGAGTAAATGAATTCGGTGCAAAAATCGTCAGCATCGAACAATCCAGAAATAACAAATCTAAGGTTACCGTAGAATCACATCCGTTATCTGCCACCAAGGGGAGGGTGTAGGTACCCGAGGTATTTATGGTATCAATGCCGAAAATGTAGGGCGTTCCCAAACACCCGGTATCCATGATGCTGGTTTCATAGGCGGCATTTAAGAATAAACTCAACACGTTGATCGAATCACAGCCGTTTACTGTAGTAGTTGTATCAAAATAAACGCCCTCCTGCGTGTAGGTGTTTCCATTAAAGGTATACGATGTACCCTGACATAGATGTACTTCTTGATTTACTACCACTGGAGTGATCACAAAGATGCTCGTGGTTACAATGCTATCACACCCATGAATGCTCTGAATCGTATCTTGGTATTGACCATTTTCCGTATACTCATTTCCATTAAAGGAAAATACATCGCCTTGGCACAAGGTGGTATTTTGAAACCCATAACTTGGATTCGGGTGAAAATTGAGTGTGCTTAAGACCACAGAATCGCAACCCATAACGGAAATTAAGGAATCCGTGTAGGTTCCTGCAAGGTTCTGCATCGCTCCTCCAAGCAGTATGCTGTCTCCTTGGCAAATCGTTACCGAAACGGGAACAGTTACCGGTACACATGGATTTTGACAACCTGTAGCATCGATGCTCAAGGATAAGGGACAGGGTTCATCTGGAATCGTAATTGTATAAGTGCCTTGGATTGCCGCAACATAGGATACGGGCTGACCTTGTACTACGCTTCCTGATTGAACAAGCGCACCCAATGGATTCGTTATAGCGTATGCATATCCTTGATTCAAATAAGCAGAAACCCCTCCGTTTAATGAAAAACTTAAGGTGCAATTGCTGTTATCGTATGAACTGGATGCCGTTAATGGCGATAGAAATACCACTGGAACGCCTTCTTCAACCGTGGTGGTTTGGCAGCTAAAGGTTCCCCATGCATTGGGTAAGTCCCCGGCTGGAGAAAGGTAATAAACGGTATTGTAAACTGGGTTTCCAAAGGAACCGCTCCCGTTGCCACTGTGGACGAAACTGCCGTTTGACTGCAAGGAGTCAAGGTATGTAAAACCTGAATTATACACTGGATCCGGTACCGTGGGGTAACTGTGCAATACATACCCCGGACTCAAACACCCTGGAAGTTGCTGGGTGGAATTTCCGATTCCGTCGAGCATGATGTTCGGTTGAAGTGTATTGCCGAAACAAACCAGTACCGTATCCCCAAGCAATACGTTGGTATTTTCACCATTACTTACAGTGACTTCAATGTCCCCAGCATCCGCCTCGATTTCATGCACATAATCAATAATGTATTGTCCTTCATCACCCGGCGAGCCCCCATCCAATTGAATAGCATATACGGTCCCGGAATCTAAACAGCACATAGAAACTTGTAGTCCATTTTGCGTTGCGGCGCCGCTTACCACTGGGGTAATTACTGGATCGTAGCGCGTTCCATTCGTGGTAAACGTTGCTGGGGCAAGTCCCCCATAGCAGCTATTTCCATTCAACAGTTCATAGATATTGAAGCGCAATAAGTTCATCCCAATATACGCACGTAAACTAATTTCTACGGCTCCAGAGGCCGGTGCTACAAAGTAATGCCAAACGGTTTGGTTTGCACAGTTGGCCGGGTTAGGATCAACATTTGGTTCACCCGCTAAGTATTCTTGACAAGCCAACACATTCGAACCCGCTACCGCTTGAAACGGAGGAACCACTCCCGCAGGAATTACAGGTACCTGATATAAGGGGTTTTGCATGGTAAGGCATAGAATATCATTTCCCGGAGGATTTTGACTTGGATCGACTACACTGGGGTCGTGCACCCAAGTTTTTATGGATTGTGAACTCAGGGGTGTAATGGCATCAGAAGGATCCACCATGCCGAAATATTTATATCCCGGTTCTAAGCACGGGGCAAGAATTAAGGCATTGGGGTCACCGCCAAGAAATCCATTGGTTCCTCCTTCATCGGAATCGATAAACTTGAGATTCGAGCATAAATAATCCCCAGGAACTCCAGGCGCAAAGGACGTATCATAACCGAATAAGGCAGCGCTTTCTCCGTACAATGCACTTTGATAATCTGCTTCAAAGGATATGCGGCCTTGTTGTGGAGCAATAAAATTCAACCAAACACTTTCATTCATTACAGGGTTTCCAACGGCAGTATGCGGATAGTCATAGGCATGGTATTGGTTCGGATTCGAACTGCTGTGGGCTTGACCTGTTTCTGCTGCATTGTTTCCACCGTCAAAGGCACAACCAAAATTTAAGGTCGTGGTCGCTGGACTGTTTTGTGCCGAAGAAATCGCGGCCGTTCCATAAGGTACAGTGGTGGATAAACACGGAATGTCTTCTAGATTAGGTGCGCCTCCACCCAAACCATTCACTCGGAGCTGAAAATATCCGTTGTCATTGACTTGGTCTGATGTAAATTGAATATAATACGTTTCACCTGGAATTAACTTTTGATAAGAAATCAAAGGAATAGGGTCACACGCATTGAAGGTAATTTCTGCCTCGGGGTCAATTCCAAGTAGATCCACGCCATCAGAAAAGTCTACGTTCGAAAGGTATTCAAATTTATTTTTAATCAATACCCCCGTTACGGCATGAATACCATCGGTACAATTTCCTTGGTCAGCCGCATGATAGATTTGAAAATAGGTTCCAATTTGAGTTCCAGCCAAATCCGAAGTAATTTCTACACTTCCGGATGGAGGGGCTACAAATTTCGACCATAATGATCCGGCATTTTGTACGTCATTAGCAGCGGGTTCATTGGGCTCAAGGGTACCTGGACACCACCCAAAGGTGTAGGTCGTATTAAGTGTTAAGCTGTTTGCGTTGCAGATATTATCTTGCATGTAATTCACCACAATGGGAATACGGTCCACGCGCAAATTTACAGTATAGCTTTGATTGCAGCCGGGGTCTACAGAATTGGCCGTGAATGTGTAAAACAAAGATCCCGCAGCGGCTGGAACCGGCATGACAACGTTTTGTAAGTTGGTTTGACCGTCATTCAAACCTAAGACATCATAATTACCTACATCATCATTTTCGTAGGCTTCCCAGCCCAGGTTAATGATGCTTGGAACGTTGGTGGGACATAAATAATCGTGATCGAAGAAAAGACCATTGCTCGGCGAGAAATTCCCACTGGGTGCACTCATCGTGTAAGGCCCGTTGTCGTTGTTTTTGTAGGCATAATTAAAGCCAAAAATTCCGAAAAGGGCAGGATTATTATTGGAGTATCCAACGGTGTTATCCGTTCCAGTGAATTCCCATACAAAGTCTGAATTCCCGGAGAAAAACCCATCACAATCTTGAAAGATTCCAACTTGAACAGAAAGTACGGTAACGCGAATTGTGGCTTGACTCCACACGGAAAGTGTCGCGCAACAGGCGAAAAGAAAAGGTAGTAATCTTAGGTTAGGCATACATCCATTCGCTTACTCAAAGGAGCATCGAAACGGGATTTTCCATGTAGTTTTTGAATGTTTGTAAGAATGCTGAACCGCTTGCACCGTCTACTACGCGATGGTCACAAGATAATGTCACCTTCATTACATTGCCTGGGACAACTTGCCCATTCTTTACTACAGGAACTTCCTTAATGCCTCCTACAGCTAAAATACAACTATCGGGTGGATTAACAATAGCAGTAAAGGACTCAATTCCAAACATACCAAGATTGGAGATGGTAAAGGTATTTCCTTCCCAATCCGCAGGTTGTAGTTTTTTATCCTTAGCGCGACCTGCAAAATCTTTTACTTCTGCAGAGATTTGCATAAAGCCTTTGGTATCAGCAAAGCGAACTACGGGAACAAGTAAGCCGTCTTCTACTGCTACAGCTACACCAATATTAACGTGTTGGTTTCTGCGGATGAAGTCGCCCATCCAAGAAGAATTAACAGTTGGATGTTTTCGTAAGGATAGGGCCACCGCTTTTACCACGATATCATTGAATGAAATCTTGTATCCCTCTGTGGCGTTCACTGAAGTTCGGAAAGCCATGGCATTATCCATGTGAATATCTAGGGTAAGATAAAAATGCGGCGCAGTAAATTTACTTTCAGCTAGACGACGCGCGATGGTTTTTCTCATTTGAGATATAGGCTCATCGGTATAGGTTTCCGTAGTTAATCCACCTGAATTACCTGCGGATGCAGAACCACCGTTTGGATGTGGCATATAATGATCCACATCACGTTTTACGATTCTACCATTTTCACCAGAACCTGCAACATATTGTAAATCAATTCCTTTTTCCTCCGCCAATTTTTTAGCGAGCGGTGAAGCATAGACACGGTCGTTATTTACGGCTGGTTTAGGTGTGCTTTTTGGTGCACTTACAGCAGCAGCAGGAGCTGGTGTAGCTTTTGGTGCAGGGGTTTCAACCATTGGAGCTGGCTTAACTTCTTCTGTTTTTGCTGGTTCTGCGGCTGGAGCTGCATTCAGTATGGAAGAAATATCTTCACCGGCTTGACCAATGATAGCTAATAAGGCGTTAACCGGAGCCGCTTTACCTGTCTCGACACCGATGTGTAACAATACCCCGTCATAGAACGATTCAAATTCCATGGTGGCTTTATCGGTTTCGATTTCTGCCAATAACTCGCCGGATTTCACAGCATCGCCCACGTTTTTTAACCAAGATGCCACAACGCCTTCGGTCATGGTATCACTTAATTTGGGCATGTAAATTACTTCAGCCATTGCTTGTAGTATTAATATTCTTTAATGTATGGATAATCTGCTTGAACATAAACGTCCTTATAAAGTTCTTCTGCCTCCGGATAAGGTGAGTTTTCAGCGAAAGTAACGCTTTCGTCAACTTCGTTTTTCACCCATGCATCGATGTCCGACAGTTCTTTTTCAGAAAGCCATTTATTTGATTTAATCACGGACAACACATGGTCGATTGGGTCTTGTTCCATCCAATCATTTACCTCGTCTTTCGTACGGTACTTTTGTGGATCCGACATCGAGTGTCCTTTGTAACGGTATGTTCTAATATCGAGTAGGGTAGGACCATCCCCGCGACGAGCTCTGTTTGCCGCCTCTTCGATGGCATTATGCACATCCTCTGGTCGCATTCCGTTTACAATTTTTGATGGCATTTCATAGGAAAGTCCAATTTTAGAAAGATCGGTTACATTGGTAGTACGTTCAACGCTTGTTCCCATGGCGTAATTGTTATTTTCAATGATGTAGATCACTGGGAGTTTCCACATCATTGCCATGTTGAAGGTCTCATGAAGTGCACCTTGTCTTACTGCACCGTCACCCATAGAAACGATGGCTACATTTTCTGTTCCGTTATATTGTTCTGCGAAAGCAACCCCTGTTCCCATAGGAATTTGAGCTCCTACAATACCATGGCCACCCATGAAGTTTTTCTCCTTGTCAAAAAAGTGCATAGAGCCTCCTTTTCCTTTGGAACAACCTGTTATTCGTCCGTACAATTCAGCCATTAATACGCGTGGGTCTGTACCCAATGCAATCGGATGCGCATGGTCACGGTATGCGGTCATGTGCTTATCTGTTGGGCGTACTGCACTGGCAGTACCTACCGCAATGGCTTCTTGTCCAATGTACAGGTGACAAAACCCACCAAATTTCTGTTGAATGTACAACTGACCAGTTTTTTCTTCAAAACGTCGAATGAGTAACATGTCTTTGTACCATTTGACGTAGGTTTCTTTCCCGAATTTGCCTTCGGAACTCTTTGCGGTAGCTGCTTTTTTAGTGCTTGACTTGATGGCCATATTTCAACAAATTTTTACAAATATATAAAGGATTCCGAATATCTTAATGTCAATTATACACTAAGCTTCCTCGAATGATTTTTTTCTTGCCCTAATAATCAAAATTATACCGGCCAAAATAAGAGGAACGCTTAACCATTGTCCCGTATTTAAACCCGTGCTTACATCAACCATTGAATCATTATCGGTTTGGCTTTCTTTTAAAAATTCAATCAGGAATCTAAAACCAAAAATCAAGATTAGAAAGCTACCGAAGACTAGCCCTTGCTTTTTCCATCCTTGTTTTTTCCAGAAAAGGAACATAAGAATTCCGAACGAAAGAAAGTACGCTAAGGACTCATATAAATTAGCGGGATGCCTTGCAGGAATATCGTTCCAGTCACATAAATATTGCCCGTCAATGACATTCATGCAGTCGTGATGTAAAAATTTAAACGCCCAAGGAACATCGGTTACATAGCCCACCATTTCGTGGTTGACTAAATTTCCGAGTCTAATAAACGCACCAGCAATGGCGATTGGGGCTGCAATTCGATCAAGCATCCACAGATATGGTTTGTGAATTACTTTGTTAGAAAAATACCACATGGCCAAGAGAATTACTACAGCGGCGCCGTGACTGGCTAGACCACCTTCCCAGATTTTAAAGATTTCTTCCGGATGAGAAAAATATCCTTCTGGACCCCAATAGGGTCCATAAAAAAATACATGACCTAGACGAGCGCCAATAACGGTCGCAGGAACCATGTACATCACCAATTTATCAAGTAAATCATTGGAGATGTTTTCTTGTTTGAACATCTTACGAATCACGAAATAACCGAGGATCATTCCCGAAACGAAAAGTAAGCCATACCAATTTGGTGTGCGGTACCCTGGGATTATTTCAGCGTCGAACGACCAATTAATGAAAAGAAGCAAGTTCATGAATGCGAATTTGTATCAAAGATAGCTCAATTACCTGTTTATTTTAAGCTTATTTGGCTCGAATCTACCTTTTTTAAAAATGAGGTTACTTTGCGTTAATTTCTTACGCAGTTCTTTTTGTTCCTTTTCTGGTAGATGTGTGATGGTTTTGCATTCATCGGAACAGCAATTCTCCATGATAGCCTTACACTCATCACATTGTATGAATAATAAATGACAGCCTTCAAACGCACAATTGGTATGTTCATCGCAAGGCGCACCGCATTGATGACATGAACTAATGATATCTTCTGTAATTCGTTCTCCCCTGCGTTCATCAAAGACGAAATTTTTGCCTAAGAATTTATTTTCCAATCCTTGGGTTTTGCATTCATTAGCGTATTTAATAATTCCACCGTCTAATTGATACACATTATCAAACCCTCGGTGTTTAAACCAAGCGGATGCCTTTTCGCAGCGAATACCACCGGTACAATACATGATCACTTTTTTGTTTTCATTTCCTTTAAGTATTTCTTCTTCGATTACTGGTAAAGAATCTCGGAAAGTATCTACATCAGGTAAGATGGCATCTTTAAAGTGTCCGACTTCATGTTCGTAGTGATTTCTAAAATCCACCAGTAAGAAATCTGATTCGGAGGTTATTTTATTGAACTCCTCCGCATTTAAGTGTTGTCCTTTATTGGTAACATCAAAGGTTTCATCATTTAACCCATCAGCAAGGATTTTATCTCGGACCTTGATTTTTAGTTTTAAAAAGGGAAATTCTGCTCCTTCTTCTTCAACAGCTACATTTAATCGGATACCATCTAAGAAATCAATCGAATAGAGTTTTTCTTTGAACGCATCAAAATGTGTATTCGGTACGGCAATTTGGGCATTGATTCCTTCATGGGCCACATAAATTCTACCGATCACATCAAGTGAATCCAGCACGGCATAGAATTCATTTCGAAAATAGTGAGGATCTTGGATTTTTGCGTAGGTGTAGAACGATACCGTAACATAGGTATGCCCTTTTTCGCGAAGTTGTTTTTCCAGTTCCTCCTTGTTGTATTTATTCCACAGTTGCATGCTATGATAAATTAAAGGATACACAAAGGTAGTAAAGTTCAATAATATTTAAAAAAATAAAGGGGCTTGTGCCCCCTTTAAACGTTGTGTGTCTATGGTTAAATCTTACCTTTCAAACTCATCCATCCACCACCGTTGTGAACTTCTTTAAACCCGCTTGAAAGCAGTATGGACTTGGCTGATCCGCTGCGCATGCCTGAAGCACAACATGTAATAATCACCTTGTCTTTTGGGATTTTACTTAAATTTTGTTGAAGGCTTTGGAGTGGAATGTTCTTGGAGCCTTTAATGTGACCGCCAGCATATTCACCAGGAGTTCTAACGTCCAAAATAATGGCGCCATCCTTGACCAGTTGTGCGAAATCTGCACTTTTTCCGAACAGTGTACTAAATAATCCCATGATTTAATGATTAAATTGATAATTAACTTCCATCCATCCACCGCCGTTTTCGCAATCCACGCCTATGGATTTGAAGTAATGGGTTGCTTGTCCACTACGACCACCTGATGCACAACAAAAAATGATGGGCGTTTTCATTTGTTTGATTTCGTCTACATGATCCATTATTTCTTGCAATGGAATGTTTACTGAATGGGCCACATGGCCACCACTAAATTCTGCTCGTGTTCTTACATCCACGATCGTTCCGCTAAATTCACTCATGATTTTTTTGTTATTAAATCTTTAATTAAATTACTTCCTAAGAAAAACATAAACCCAAAATACAGGGTCGACCGCCAAGGGTTTCCAGTAATTGCGCACCCTTTAGTACACCCATAATACGTATAATAAAGGTATCCGAACACCATTCCCAATAAAGTCATCCCAAGGTAAAATAGTTTTGTTTTCATTGTGCTACAAAGTTACATGGAGAACGTGTGTTAATATGTATCCTAAGTTACATTTTCATTTTATACACAATAAAGGCTACCTTTGACCCGATGAAACATATTGAAATTAAACACATTGAAACGGCGCTTGACTGGGTTGACGACGCTACAGACGAACAATTGGAAGATGGAATAACTGCATTTTCAGAGAAACAACCTGTACTTTTGGACTATGTCTTGGCTGCACCTTCAGAATATGAAAATGAAGCATTAGAAGGTTATTTACTATACTATTTTTGGGTAATTATCGAGTCGTTTAATCAAGCGGGATTAACTCCTGTTGAAATCACTGAAGAAATGATCGAAGCATTTCAACCGGAATTTTCTACCATGCTTGACGCATATTTTGAGCAAGACGATGAAGAGTCAGAACAAATGTTGGAAGACTTTTGTGACCAACCCGAGTTGACTCGATTTATGGCCATGGAAGTGTCTACCGACGATGAAGACGGAACCTCAATGGATGATGAAACAGCTACGCAATTGTTTATTGTAACTGCTGCGATGATAACCCTGTTGAATCGCGCTTCTCAGGCTTAATCCTTGATAAGGCGAAGTGTAACTGATTGAGAAGCTTTAGTTACTCGGATCAAATACATACTTGCGCGTAGAAAACTCAAATCCAGTTGGATAGGTTCTATAGACTCTACAACTACCGGGAATGCTTCTTGGTAAACAAGTTTACCGCTAAGGTCGAACACTTCGATTTGAGTTCCGGCATTCCCCGTTAACATATTGTCAATGGCAATTGTAATTTCCCCATTGGAAGGATTTGGATATAGCCAAGCAAAAGCACCGTCTGGCAACACAGGACAAGGGCCAAATGCACGACCTGGGGAACCGCCTTCACAGCCTTGGAACCAATTCGAAGCAAGCGCTTGATTGGCATTTCCTTCTAAATATTCAAAGGTAAAATCACTGTTAAACGGAGCCTGTGGCCAGGTGATTGTGGTATCAAAAACCACACTCTGAAGTAAGGTTCCGTTGATGTCGTATAATCTTAATGCATCATTATTCGAAATACCATAAGGTAGTTGATACAAGGCTTTGCCCTCAAAATTGGGGTGTCGCTCAGTAAATAGGGAGGAATCCTTAACAACAACGGCATATTCACCGGGATTTAGTTGTAAACCTGTAAGCGAAAAGCTATTATTTTGTTTCTCGTCTTTAAGCGTATATCCAGAAAAATTAATGACGTTATCCGTATTGTTTTTCAATTCAATCCAATCTTCAGCATTATGTGCCATGGTTTGTTTACCAAGGTTGAATTCACTAAAAATAACTGGTTCATCGCACGGGAAGTACGCTTCACCTGGTGATCCGGCAATACACCCGCAAAACCATGAAAGGGAGTCAATGCTAATGGCGCTTGGATACTTATTCTCTAGGGTCCTTCCAAATCCATCCGCGCATCGAGGAAATGGAGAATCATTCGTGTATTGCATAGCAAGTAAGGTATCGCTGTTTGGGCGGAAAATGTAAATGGAATCCATAATGTTTTCTAATCCAAATCGAAGATTGCCAACCACATTAGACACTGTTGGATACACGGAATGGAATAATTGCGTGTCCTGTGCTACCACCAAATAACCACCTGCTGGAATTTTAACCCCGTCGCTGAAGGAATAAGCATTGTAGAAGTCATCACTTTTCAAAGACCATCCCGTAAGGTTTACTTCCGTATTTCCATAATTATGCAACTCAATCCAGTTTCCTCCATCCAAGCTAGCATCCGGACGATAATTTATTTCTGAAATCGTGATTGAGCTGTTGGCTGCAGTCCCTGTGAAAACGGCTGTAAAATAATCATCCGTAGCGATGTTAACCGCCACGGATTCTTGATTTAATAGATTTGCAGGAAGGTTGATGTTGTTCTCCCAATGGTCAAAGGTGTATCCAGGATTTGCTACCGCTGTAATTTTAACCGGGTTCCCATTGAAGTAAACTCCGGTCCATGGTAACGAATCTGGAACGATGGTGCTGATTTTGATGTAGCCCGCACCTGCCGGAATTGTATTCAATGTAACATTGACCTTATTCGGTAAGTTGTAATAAGTCAACATTTGATTCCGGACCGCGGTATTCCTGTTATTAAATTGTCCCAAAATAACATCTCTATTGTAGGTGTAATTGTTCATTCCTCCGGGCACATCTCCTGTCCAAAGCGCAAAATGACGAGGCATTTCTGGGAGTAGCTCTTCATACATTTGATTAATAATCGGGGTGTATGTATTTTGATGTAGCGTTGTGTTCATTAAATCTGCATATCGATTGATGAAGTAATTTCTATAGGTACTATCCTGCATTAAGTTACTGTGGATGTCATAGTATGTGTTTGGTTGGATAGCATATTGGAACCAATCAAACATATTGGTATTGTAATCTGTCCAACCGCCAAGACCCCATTCCACATCTTGTAAGAAAAATCGCCATTTATTGTCAGTGCTGCGTGTTCTGGCAATTTTTACGTTATTATACACCCAATCAGTATTTCCATACCACAATTCAGCCGCAATGTAGTCCGTATAGTTTTTTAAGTCTAATCGTTTGTCGCATTGACTTAAATAATTTGGATTGGTCTTATCAGCGGTGGTGATAAAATTGAACATATTGAAAAACGAACTATCGGATCCTTTTACCGTTCGCAAGGTGCTGCCGTACCAATAGCTCACTGAAAGCAAGTCGAGACTGTCTACGTGATTACCGTAGTTCTCGTTGAAATACGTCTCATTCGCTTTTTCTCGAAGCTCATATACTCCAAAGAATTGTCCATTTAAAAATACGTTGGCTGGACGATATGCTTGAGAGTTTGCGTATGATTTACGCATGACGCGCATGAATGTGGCATCCCGTTGGTGGTATTGATTCCAGAAATTACTTCCATTTCGTATATAAATTGCTTGTAAATCGTTCACATAGGGTTTTTCTGGAAATAAGGGGTAGTGAATATTTTCTCCGGTTCCGAACGTTGTATTTGCCGGTTCAACGGTAACACTATGTTGAGGGTTTGAGCGACTGCCTCCAGCGCCACCATCCGGTTTAACCGAGGCTTTGCTTTCAAATTGTTTAATGCCATCTGGAGTGAAATACTCAATATTACATTGGCGTTTCCAATCAGTCCACCAATTATCAAAAATACCATTCGCACCATATAAATCATCGTCATCTATCGTAAGGGAAACGATGGGAATGGTTGAACTTTCATTAATCAAATAGGTTTCCGCTTCAATAGGACTCATATATCGATTGGTACCATTTGGAAAACATCGAACTTTTAATACCGCATTGGCAGAAATAGTAATCGGACCGCTGACTACAGTGGAGGTTCCATCCGGGTCTTGCCCATTCAGTGTATATCTTACAATACCGCCTTGCGTAGAATTGTTAATTACATTTACAGTAATGGTACTAGGAAACATCCCACCTACTAAATCGAGGGAAGGTTGCTCTTCATATCCATTGAAAGATAACGCCACATTATTCGTGGAGTTCGGGGTAGGTGTAGGGAAAATAAACCAGGAATTATTCCCATCATTCTTTTTACCTACAGACATATTGGGTTCAAGATCTGGAACATAAAGACTATCTAGTATTATTCCATTCACATCACTCAAATAAATCGTTTCACCGAGGGTCGCAATCGAAAAGTTTGTTTCAATGGTTCCTGCTTGTGGCGAATTGAAAAATGGATGAATATATCCTCCGAATTGTTGTTGTGCTGAGGCTAATCCGAACGTAAGGAACGGTCGGCATGTTAAATCAGAACTTGATGGAGAGGAATTGTGGATTTCAACGGCAAGTACATTCGTTCCATTTTGTAATAAATTTGAAATTACGCTCATGTCGAGGTCAAAACTGCTGAGGTTTCCGCCTTGATACAATTGGGATTCGTGATCGGCCGCTAATTCGTCAAAGTTGGGTGGGGTACCTACCAAACCATCTCTTGCAATTTCAACACCGTTTAAATACGCTACAAATCCGTCATCGTAATCGATGTCTAACATGGTTTTAACGATGTCGTTGAAATTGGTAACATTAAAATTAATCCGTGCATAAACAGTAGTTGCTGGTCCGGTGATGTCCGTGCTATCGTCTCCGTCTCCATATCCAACGCTCATTTTTCCTTGACTCCAACCGGAAGCATCGTATGAGTTGGTGTACCAATTGGGGATTGCTGCATTTGGTATAGCATAAGACCATAGTGCTTCATAGTTTATGGGACTTTCGAAATGATTAACAAGGTAGGTAGAACCCTGACTATTCGCAAGAATCGTGATGAATCCATTCGCTGGGATACTAATTGGAGGGAATGCCCATTGGTTTAAGGTTGTCCGCTTATCTGACAAGTAAAAACCCTGCAAATTTTGAGATGTAGCACTTGAATTGTAGATTTCAATCCAATCAGGTGAACTCCCATTAGCTAAGACATAGTTCGTGCCATTGGCATTACTGGCCTCATTGATAAAGACTTGAGCATTATATAAATTACAAATAATGCAAGCGAAAAGAATGGGTAATAATTTATTCATTACCTCAAAGTTAAGGATTTAACCACAAATTAGCTATCCGAACCCGATTGAGAATCCTAATGCAGTAAGGCAAAGGATTAATCCGATGGTTTTTTGTACGGTAAATTTCTCTTTAAACAAGCTTAAACCAAGGATCGAAGTAATGATTACTACGCCCACATTAGCGATTGAAAGAATCTGATGCGGGTCTAGGTCTAGCGTATTATATGAGTTCACCAATAGATAGATTGAAAAATAATTTGGGATACCCAAGATAATTCCGCCAAACCAACTTCTTCGATCAAAGGATATTTTTCCAGTCAATAATTTTATAATAAAATAAGCTAATCCCATCAGACCAGCCATTAAAAAACCTAGGGCTGCAAAAATCCCATCATGGAATCCATCGGGTAACCATCTAGAATTAGTAAAATATAATACTAAATCAAGGCCAGCACTCCCAAAAAATAAAACTAAAAGCATCCAGAGGTTGCCCTTCGATTGGTTGTTAACCTGTTTCGAAAATGAAACAAGAAATACGCCTATTATGGCTGCAACTAAGGGGATAATATTTGTCCATGCTAAAGGGGTGTGATTAATAAGTAGCACTAAGATAACAGAAAGGGCCATTGACATTTTTACAGAAATCGAAGTGGTTGAAACTCCATTCTTCTGCGAGCTCAGGCCCATGAGAATGAAAAGTGAAATGAATAATACACCACACAACAGGGCGAGGGGCATTCCAATTTTTAAGGCATCGCTTGCAGGGATGTAGTCATGAAAAAGAAATATTCCACATGCAAAGGCAACGAAGTAATTCGCGATAACAGCTTGTAGGGTATCTATTTTCCAAGCCGGGAAGGATCTAAAAAGAACAAAAATCAGACTTGAGGCTAAAACACTTAGGAATAAATCCATTATTTTCTTTGGTAATAGTAAATGGTATCTGTTGGTCCGAAGGGGTGCGAACGAATTGGAGTTTTTGTAAGAACAGGCGCACGCATACCTTCTTTAAATTGCGTTGAGCTTACAATAACCCTCGCCTCATCCCACACATTATCAATAATAAAGTATTGTAAGGTGCGGCTTCCGCCTTCCACCAACACACTAAGAATATTGCGCTTGTATAATTCCTCAAGAATTAGTTTAGTTGATGTTTCTGCAATTTTAATCCATTCTGTCTGACCTTCAACTGCATTTTTTACGCGATTGAAAACCAGGGTAGGTGCTTCATTTGAAAATACCCCAACATCTTTGGATAATTTAAGATTACTGTCGATTACGATACGAGTCGGATTGGAGCCACTAAATTCACGAACCGTTAGCGAAGGATTGTCATTCAGTATAGTGTTTCTTCCCACCAAGATGCCCTGCTCTTCTGAACGCCATTTATGCACTAAAACTTTTGTTTCAGGGCTAGAAATCCAATGTATTCCGACTTCGTCTTCCTCTCGGTTCCGATCTAAAAATCCATCTTGAGTTTGTGCCCATTTAAGAATAACATAGGGTCGACGTTTTTCGTGAAACGTGAAAAAACGTTTATTTAAGGTCCTGCATTCCTCTTCTAAGACACCTTCCACCACTTCAATGCCTTCGCGCTTTAACCGGTCAATGCCCTTTCCGGCAACGGAAGGATTTGTATCTCGACTTCCAATGACAACGCGCCTCGGTTTCAAGGCAAGGATTGCCAGGGTACAAGGAGGGGTTTTACCAAAATGAGTACAGGGTTCTAAGGATACATAAATGGTAGATCCTTGAATGGCGGAATCATCGCCCACATTACGTATTGCATTAATCTCTGCGTGTGGTCCGCCATAAATCTCATGATAGCCTTCACCTATAATTACGCCATCTTTTACGATTACACAACCTACCATTGGGTTAGGTGCCACCTTTCCCTGACCTTGATAGGCTAAATCTATGCAACGCTGTATATACTGTTCGTCTTCAGTCACCCCACAAAGTTAATCAAAGCAAACACATATGCTACAAGCATTAAGGTGCTCCCGCTTTAATTTCATACCTTTGCAACCATGTCGCATAAATCAGGTTTTGTAAATATTGTTGGAAGTCCGAATGTTGGTAAATCAACCTTAATGAATCAATTGGTTGGTGAAAAGCTTTCCATTGTTACTTCAAAGGCGCAAACAACACGGCATCGGATCCTAGGGATTGTGAATGACGAAGACCATCAAATTGTGTTTTCTGATACACCTGGTGTAGTGAATGTATCCTACAAACTTCATGAGAACATGATGGAATACGTTTCTGTTTCACTTCAAGATGCAGATGTATTACTTTTTGTTACGGATACCGTTGAACAAAAAATGAACCATGAGGCAACCCTTGAGCGAATCAAAAAGTTGAATGTTCCGGTTCTTTGTTTAATAAATAAAGTAGATAAGTCTCACCAAGAAAAGGTGGCTGAACGAATTGAATATTGGAAAAATGAAATTCCGAATGCAGAGGTTTATCCCATTTCTGCATTGCACAACTTTAACATCGACATCGTTTGGGATCGTATACTATCGTTGATTCCTGAAAATCCTCCGTATTACGATAAGGATGAACTTTCAGATCGACCGATGCGGTTTTTTGTATCTGAAATCATACGGGAGAAGATTTTTAATTTCTGTCAAAAAGAAATTCCATACAGTACTCAAATTGAAATCGAAATGTATGAAGATACGGTTCACCTCATTCGGATTCGAGCCATTATCATCGTAGAACGAGATTCTCAAAAGGGAATTATCATTGGTAAAGGAGGGGAGATGTTAAAGAAAATTGGACGTCAAGCGAGAATCGACATTCAAAAATTCTTAGATAAAAAAGTGTTTCTAGAGACCTTTGTGAAAGTAGATAAAGACTGGAGATCCTCGGAAGCTAAATTGAAAAAATACGGATATTAATGAGCAACATTATTGCAATTGTCGGCCGTCCTAACGTCGGAAAATCAACTTTGTTTAATCGCTTAACCGAATCGCGTGATGCGATTGTAAAAGAGGTGAGTGGGGTAACTCGGGATCGAATTTACGGTAAAGGGGAGTGGAATGGGTATAAATTTTCGGTGATTGATACCGGTGGATATGCCACGACCAAGGAGGATATTTTTGAAGGAGAAATCAGAAAGCAAGTAGAATTAGCCATCGATGAAGCAAAAGTTATTTTGTTCATGGTGGATGTGATGACAGGAATTGTGGAAATGGACCTTTTGGTGGCAGAACTGCTTCGAAAAAGTAAAAAGAAAATTCTAGTTGTTGCGAATAAAGTGGATACCAACGACCGCATTGGGATGTCGGCAGAGTTTTATTCTTTTGGTTTAGGTGATGTATTTGATTTGAGTGCTGCGAATGGTGGTGGAACAGGTGATTTACTCGATGAAGTTGTTACGTTTTTAGATAAAGAAGACGATGCGATTTTGGAACAGGATGATCTTCCGCGTATTGCGATCGTAGGACGTCCGAATGTTGGGAAGTCTTCTATGATTAATGCCTTAACAAATTCTGAGCGAAACATTGTAACGGACATCTCAGGTACTACACGAGATTCCATTCATACAAGGTATCGTGCTTTTGGGCATGATTTTCTTCTAATTGACACGGCAGGGATACGAAAAAAGGCCAAGGTCACGGAAGATATCGAATATTATTCTGTGCTTCGCTCGGTGCGAACCATTGAAAATTCAGACGTTTGCCTTCTAATGATTGACGCGTCCGAAGGACTTCAAAAGCAAGATTTAGCTATTTTCTACATGATTGAAAAAAACTCCAAAGGGGTTGTAGTGCTTGTAAATAAATGGGATTTGGTTGAGAAAGACCATACCACCATGAAGGATTTTGAAGAGAATTTGCGCAAACAATTGGCGCCATTTAACGATGTTCCGATCATCTTTACATCTACGATTACCAAACAGCGTATCCATAAAGCAATTGAGACGTGCATGGAAGTGTTTGCCAACCGGACAAAAAAGATCCCAACTTCGAAGTTGAATGAGGTAATGTTAGAAATAATTCTAGATAATCCGCCGCCAGCTGTTAAAGGAAAGTACGTGAAGATTAAGTTTGTTCAACAATTGCCTACACACGCTCCCGCGTTTGCTTTCTTTTGTAATTTACCTCAATATGTTAGCGAGTCGTATAGCCGTTTCATTGAGAACCGTTTACGAGAGCAATTTAATTTCACAGGAGTTCCAATTAAGATTTTCTTTAGAAAGAAATAAATCGAGCCTATCTGTTAGTAGAAGATAAAATGGCTTCTCAAATTATTAGGTATAAAAAAAGCATCAGTAACTGATGCTTTTTTTATACGCTGAAGTTTAGTTTATCTCAGTACGTTGACCGTTCCGCTAACCACTTTCTTCTCGTCCGTTTCTTTGTTGGAATATTTGATGACCCAGGTATAGCCTCCAGCTTGAACTTTTCTGCCGTCTGTTCCGTAAGTTCCGTCCCATCGGCCTTGGGCGTCATTACTTTCCCAAATCAATTCTCCCCAACGATTGAACAACTGCAAATTGAAATTAAATGGATCAAAGCCGGTTGTAAATACGGGGAACCACGTTTGGTTATGCTCATCTTGATCCGGAGTAAACGTATTTGGAACGTAGTATATTGGATCGCTAATAACGGGTAAAGATAATTCGTAGGTAGTAGCACAACCTAAGGCGGTACTTGCAGTTAAACTAACTAACATGTTTTCAGTAATTCCATTGTAGAAATGTGGCTCTTCGAATACAGTTGAAGTTTGACCATCGCCATATTCCCAAACGTAACTAATTGCCCCGAGTGTTGTGTTGGTGAAATTGATCGTTTCTGAGGTAGAAGATAGTACATTTGGATTTGCAGTAAATGTTGTGTTAGGATAGTTTTCCATACAGATATAGTCTGTATAGGTTGTTGTTTCCAAACATCCCTGCAAGTTATATTGTAGGGTAATTGTATGACATCCAGCTGCTGTGAACATGTAGTCGGTGCTTGGCGTGGTGCCAATGGTAGTTCCATTCCAAGTATAAACATAACTTGCTCCAGGAACAGGTACCGTATTGAAATTAACCATTAATGGATTACATCCACTTAAGGTATCTGCTTGGAATACCGGAGGTACTGAAGGTACAACTATAACATTCATTGATATTGAATCAGCACATTGGTTTGGATTTGGTGTAAAATCGAATGTAAACGTACCTGGTATCGAACTATCAATAGTTGGTGGATTCCAACTCCCAACTATACCCGGGTTATTGTTTGAAACCAATGGGAATACCGGTGGTACATCTCCCTGGCACACTAAGGGCATTTGTGTGAATTGTGGAATATTCAACGGGTCAATGGTGATGTACATGGAAGCAGAATCAGCACATTGAAATGGGTTTGGCGTAAAGTTGTAGAATACGGTTCCCGGGATATTGGTATTGATTACTGATGGATTCCAAGATCCTAAGATTGGAACTGCATTCGTTGAACTAGCTGGAAGGGTAACACCTTGCGTGAATTGGCATAGAGGTCCGATCTGTTGGAAGGTAGGTTCTGTGTAGTTTAAAACCGTGATATCCATTGTTGTGGCTACTGCACATTGTCCAGCCGTTGGAGTAAAGGTGTATGTATACAATCCTGCAGAAGCTGTTGTGATTGTAGGAGGAGCCCATGTACCGGTATACGGTGTAGGGTTTGTAGAAGGATTTGGTAAGGCTGGTGGTACACTATTGATACACAACGGCATGATTTGAGTGAACGAAGGCGTTTCATTTGGAAGAATCGTAATGTTCATGGTTGCCGTATTGGCACAAAACTGAGGTGCAGGGGTAAATACATACGGATAGGTGCCGGGTGCAGCAGATGAGATGACTGAAGGCGACCAAGTACCTGTTAGTGCAGGGACATTATTTGAAGAGGCAGGTAAGCCTGGTGCCGCGCCGTTGTGACAAATTGGAGCAATTTGAGTAAAGGCAGGATTTATTGGTGTATTTACGATAACTAACGTAGTAGCTGTACCGTTACAGTTCGGTGTAGTATAGTTGAGTGTGTAAACTCCACTGTCCAATGGTGTTGAATTCGGTATAGTTGGGTTCTGAAGGTTTGAAGTAAAGCCGTTAGGTCCCGTCCAAGAATACGTAGTGGCGCCATTTGATGCATTAAGTGTAATGGTTTGACCCGCACAATACGGACCTCCATTGGTTGCCGTTACGTTGATTCCACCCGCTTGGAAATTAATGGTTACATATCCATGATTGGTATTGTTTGCAGCTAAACAGGTTCCTCCGGCAGGTACCAAAGATGAGCCCGCGCCGCCGCCGCCGCCGCCGTTAGCACCGGTGCAGCAACCGTCGTTACCACCACCGCCACCGCCGTAGAATCCGCCGCCGCCTCCACCACCTGATGCTGTTTGCCAAAGTCCGGCTTGGCCACCATTTCCTAAGGTCCCTGGAGAACCTCCTGGAGGTGTACCAGCCCATGGTGTACCACCTGCGCCACCAGCAACTTGCGTTCCGCCTTGACCACCTTGTCCGTAGGTATTACATCCTGCAGCACCATTATTACAATTGGATGCTCCACCGCACACAGGAGACGAGCCCCCACTGCGACCGCCACCGCCACCGCCAACAATTACGCGATTTGCTAACGCAGTACCACCGATACGAATATCACTGGCTCCACCGCCTCCCCATGAACTATAAGCTACATTGCCATTTGTGGATGCAAACCCTGTTCCACCGCCATTCCATCCGCCGGAAGCATTTCCTTGGGTACCCATGCCACCAACATAAATATTTAAAATCTGACCTGGAGTTACATTTAGCGGTGCTGAAATCCGTGCGCCACTTCCTCCATTCGCGCCACCACCTTTGGCTCCTGCAACAATTACGTTGATCGTAAATACACACGGGGGAACTGTCCATGTTTGCATGGCTCCAGTGAAGTTAAATGTTATCGTGGATGCTTGACCGAAGCCAGAATTTAATCCAAAGGTCCCAATCAATAATAAAGGAAAAACTGCAAGTAATAATCTTCTCATAATTAGTCTAGGTTGTCCAAATTTAATAACAAATTCTTAATAACCTGTTATGTCTTCAATTAGTCTTTTGATAAACTAAATTTAGAGGTTTAATAACAGGGAACTATATTCATTTTTTTATCTTGAATACGAATTCGATGGGTATACGTTCCGGTACTTGGTTGGTTGCCAATTGCGTTGTTTTTAATGTGAATTTGATCACAGCGAATAATTCTTCAATATAAACAGGAGGTTAATTATTTCGGTACGGGCTAATTCTTTTGGACTATTTAAATTACATTTATCAGACAAATTAAAAGAAATGAGTTTAATTCCTTTCACAGGCCCATGGACCCGAAGTGAAGCGGCCCATCTGCTTCGTAGGACTATGTTTGGTCCCACCCATCAGCAAATCACAGCGATAACGAACATGACCATGACGGATGCCGTGAATCAATTGTTAACGGTTGGATCCCTTAATCCACCCTTGGCGTATGATGCGGGTGAAACCGTAGTTGCTCAAGGGCAAACTTGGGTGAATTCTTTATATCCGGCGAATCCCGTTAGTAATCAACTTTGTGAAATGGCGCGGGTAAAATCACTTACTGGTTGGTTAATGCAAAACATGAATTACCAAAGTATGGATATAAGTCAAAAGATGTTTTTCTTTTGGCACAATCATTTTGGAGCAGCATTTTCGTCCGATGCTCGAGCAACTTACACCTACCTGGAATTATTGAGAACAAGTAGCTTAGGAAATGTGAAACAACTGGTAAAGGATGTTACGGTGGACCCAGCTATGTTGCTTTTTCTAAATGGAAATACGAATTCCGTACAACACCCCAATGAAAATTATGCCCGTGAATTACTTGAGTTATTTACGATAGGAAAAGGGGATCAAATTGCCGCGGGGGATTATTCTAATTATACGGAGTTAGATGTTGCTTCCGGGGCCAAAATACTAAGCGGATATTTGGTGCAAGGGATTCGAAGTTCTACTTTAACTGCCGCTCAAACCTTATTTCTTAATCCGTTGCACGATACAAGTACAAAGACCTTGTCGTACCATTTTGGGAATGCCACAGTAACCAATGCCGGGGCACAAGAATATGCAAATTACATTGACATCATTTTTCAACAACCACAAGTTGCCACCTTCCTTTGTACTGAGTTGTATCGGTTTTTTGTGAATTATGACATCACCAATGATGTGGAAACTAATGTGATTCCTGAATTAGCTCAAACACTGATTGCTAATAACTACGAAATTCTTCCAGTACTCCAAGAATTGTTCACAAGTCAGCATTTTTACGATGTGGCTTTACGCGGCAGCATTATTCGGAGCCCACTGGAGACAGTTTTTAGCATGTTGAATTCTACAGAAACCCAAATCAACGTAAATTTAGCAACAGATTATAACATCTACTTAAACATCTATTACGCTGCTGCGAACATGGGCCTTGATTTTATGAATCCGGCTAGTGTTGCTGGATGGGAGGCATTCTATTTAGCTCCCGCATTTTCTAGGCTATGGATTAATTCAACCACCATTAAATTTCGTTTTGACATTGCCACAGGGCTCTTTATTTTCGGTATTCCAATTAATGGATATACCTTGAAAGTGGATACTATTCCGTTTCTAAATAATTTGAGTTTACCCGCGAGTGCCATTTCGGTTATTGATGACATCTGCGAGTTGTTTATTTCTAAGCCGGTGGATCCATCAACCCATGCAGATTTGGTTAATATATTAACAAATAACCTCCCAACGTTTGAATGGACGTTGCAATACAACGAGTATTTAAACAATCCGAATAACCCGACCTTTGTTGACCCTGTGAGATATCGCGTACAATTGGTGCTCGATCGAGTTTTTAAAATGCCTCAATATCAAATGATATAATGCGAATCCTATGAAAAGAAGACAGTTTATTAAAAATGTAGCGTTAACATCTGCAAGTTTACCCTTCGTTTCGAATGGTTTTGGAATGCAGGCCTTGAGTCAAAAGTTGTTTAATTTTTCTACAGGAGCAGAAGATCGAGTACTCGTGATGATTCGATTGAACGGAGGGAATGATGGCTTAAATACGGTAATCCCGTTGGATCAATATGCTAACTTAATGATTCATCGACCAGAGATTATCATTCCTCAGAATCAAATTTTGTCGGTAACTCCCGAAGTTGGATTTCATCCCCAAATGCAAGGTATGAAAGGACTCTTTGATCAGGGAAAGATGAGTGTAGTTCAAAATGTAGGCTACCCAGAACAAAATAGATCCCACTTTCGATCCATGGATATTTGGACCTCAGGTTCTCTCGATGTGAGTGAAACGCGGGGTTGGTTGGGACGTTATTTTGATTCCTATAATCCAAATTATCCCGCAGGATATCCAAATGTAACGTATCCGGATCCGTTTGCTATCAGCATGGGTTCTGAGGTTACCGCAACATGTCAGGGAATAGCTGCTAATTTTTCTCATGCAGTCTCTAATCCAAACAATGCTGTGAATTTATATCAAGGTGGCTTTGTAAATGACGGCTCCTATTATGGTGACCATGTGGAGTTTGTGGGGACGATTATCGAACAAACCAACAGTTTTGGGCAAGTAATAAATACTGCTGCGCAGGCAGGGAACAATTTATCAGCAATGTATGACCCAACAAATACCTTAGCAACCCAGCTAAAGTATGTTGCCCAAATGATTTCTGGGGGATTGAAAACTAAAGTGTATGTAGTTTCCCTAGGTGGTTTTGATACCCATGATAACCAGGCAGATGCCACCAATTTACAAGCAGGTACACATCGGGGATTGCTGAAAACGGTTTCTGATGCCATTGCAGCGTTTCAAGACGATCTTCAATTACTTGGACTGGAGCAACGGGTGGTTGGCATGACCTTTTCTGAGTTTGGAAGACAAATAGAATCCAATGCAAGTTTAGGAACGGATCACGGAGATGCGGCGCCGTTGTTTTTGTTTGGAACATGTATCCAATCCGGTATCATCGGACCAAATCCAACCATTGGAAGTTCGCTGCCTGACCAGGCAGGATTGAATATGCAAATTGATTTTAGGGATGTGTATGCATCGATTTTACGTGATTGGTTTCAGGTACCAACCAATGAGGTACAACAGTTGTTCGCTCACCAGGTCCAGTTCTATTCCTTGGCAGGAACGTGTAACGTAAGTTTGGAAGAACAAGCACTGGCTAATGGATCCTTGCTCGTTTATCCAAATCCAACGCCAAGTAGTGTTCATGTGAAGGTGAATTTGGAGGAGGGGAGAACGATGGGAGAACTGCGTGATACGAATGGAGCTACTGTTAAAACGTATTTTGATCAGCATTACTCCAGTGGTGTTCATACGATATTCTGTGATATGGATGGTTTAGCCGCCGGTACCTATTTCTTGGTTATTCGGAATAATGAAAAAACCTTGTTGGAACAGGTGGTAAAAATCAAGTAACTAGCGAAGTAAGTTAAGGGTTCCTGTAAGCTGTTGTTTTTCGTTCTTCGTTTTGGTAGCAAAGGTGATTTCCCAAGTATATATTCCTTCCTGTGCTTGGAAATCCTTTCCATATACACCATCCCATCCTGTTTCATCATTAAATGATTCCCAAATTAATTCTCCCCATCGATCGTAAATAGTTAAGTGGTAATCATACGGATCAAACCCGCTGGTAAAGATCGGTTTCCATTGTTGATTGAATTGGTCTTGATCAGGTGTAAAGGTATTTGGGACATAGTAGATTAACGGTTCTTGATACCCGATAAATTGGGTGAGTGAATCGATGCAACCTGAGGGCGAACTTGCAATGAGCGTTACAAAATAACCACCTGTGGTATTGGTGTAAGTATGCGTTCCTTCCGGCTGATTGCTGCTGTTTCCATCCCCGTATAGCCAAACATAGGAGCTTGCTCCTTGTGTACCATTATTAAAACTAACCAATTCTGATGGTGAAGTAAATTCTCCGGGAACAAACGAAAATCCAACCACAGGAGTCCCTTCTACACACAAATAATCACTTAGTAGAGCCGAAGCTGCGCAACCGCTGATGTCCACTTGTAATTCAACATCATAACATCCAACATTCGGCAAGTTGTATGAAATACTCGCAGTATTTCCTGCTTGTTGTCCATTGATTTGCCAAAGGTAGGTGGCCCCATTCACTGCAGCCGTGGTTAATGTGCCTTGTAGTGGAGAACAACCCAGTAAATTATCAGCACTAAAGGAAACCCCGGGATTATCTGAGATTTGTACAGTAAGCGAAGCTGAGTCTGCGCATTGACCAGGTGTTGGATTGAATATGTAGTTAAAGCTTCCAAGTTGTTGTGTGTTAACGGCCAATGGGTTCCATACCCCTTGAATCATATTCGTTGAACTCGCTGGAAGCATTGGAGCGGGAATTAATCCTAAGCAGTATGGTCCCATGGCATTGAAATTTGGTTCAACCAAGGGCGTTACATTTAGAACACAAGAGTCAGAATCCTGACATCCATTTAAGCTAGCATTCACCACGTAGGTAATATTTTGTGTACTGTTACTCGTATTATTAATAATTTGATTAATGCTTCCGCCAGCTCCAGGGTTCGCACCTGTTAGGTTGGGGTTTGCGGATGGAATATAGCTAAAGGTAGCTCCGGCTGGTGATGAGGTAATGTTTTGAATGAAATTAGCTCCACTACAAATGGTGTCAACGGCAGCAATAATTACTTGAACCGGTGGGTTTACCGTTACATTTACATAATCCAAGGATTGACAACCCGTATTGTCGAGACCATTTAAGATAGCAACATAAGTGCCCGCATTGGGATAGGTTATGGTGTGTGAACCCACGCCAAGGGCTGTACTTGGCGAAGCATTTGGTGTAAAATTCCAGTTGTATGTTGCGCAATTTTGTGAACTTGTCCCATTAAATACCACCGAATCTCCAGTACAAATAGTTAAGTTGCTCGATGTGATTTGTGGTACAGGTCCAGCGAAGGTTCCTCCATTTGGATTGTTATTATTGAAGGTTAAGGTAAAGCCTGTGTTAGCAGAAAAATTATTTACGAGTAGGGCATAACTCGTTCCCGGTGTCATGGTGATACTCTGAATATATGCATTGTAACCTGCTTGGCACCCTGGGAATTCATTCTGATCTACTTCAGCTAGGCCCATTCCTGTGGATCCCGTTGCATTGAGGCAAGAGCTCGAACAACAGCGAACCGGGGTTCTCGCGCCGCACGGATTGTTTGTGTTAAGTTGATAGAAAATAAAGTCTATATCGTCCATTGGATTTACAGGGGTGATATCAAAAGTGAGCGGTCCTCCTGTTCCACAGGTCCAATAAAACCAAGACGAATTTGATTCATCGGGTCCGGGCATGTCAAGGCAGGTGCCTGGTTCGGGTTCATCGTTGTTTAATCCGCCCCCACCAAGGGTTCCTACACTAACAGGATTTTGGTTGCATAAAAAGGCAGCGCCACCGCAATCAGCACCGGGATTCGTTGTTGGAGTATAACTGTTGATGCAGAGCTCAAAGCTTCCTTCGTTAGCTTGAGGTGTTGAAACGCGAATGTAATAGGTGTTTCCCGGTACAAGCGCTCCTTCATAAATTTGTGTGGTCCCAAATCCAGGAGTTCCATTTGAACAATTTAGTTCATTCATTAAGCCCCCGCAGATTCCATCATAAAGGGCAATTCTAGGTTGAGACATGGTTCCGCCACCGCCAATTCCACTTGCCGAAATCAATACATCCGTCCCCAGTGCGGTAAATGAAAACCAAACGTCCTCTGTGGCATTCGCGGGCCAACACGTCGGTAATCCATAGGTTCCAGGGGTTGAACCTACGTTTGTGAAAACCCCATTACCTGAGCAATAATTTAATACATTGTTAATTTGAGTTGCGGAAGGGCAATCATCTCCTTGACTAAATAGGGCAAATGGAAATAGTATTAAAAAAGTAAGTTGTAGTAGTTTAAGCATCGGTTAGGTAGACGAAATTTAATCAATTTCGTTGGCTTACAGTGAATTATGATTTAATTTTTAATCGTGTCCACACGCTTTTGCCGCTGCATTGGGTTTTCTTTAGGTTGATTTTGCTTAAATAATTGATACCTAGAAGGTTGGATTTCTGCTGGCCAAGAATTGTTATTCAGATCAACATCTGCAGTTTCAAGAAATGGATCCAATCGAATTTCTTTCACTTCTTTATCAAAAATAAACACCTTCGATACCTTGTCTTCATACTGACGCCATATTTCTACAGGTATACGAATTACCTCAGTGCTGTCATCTGTAAATGTAAACCTTAGTATTAGAGGCATTACCAAGCCACCTACATTTTCAAAATGGACTTCATAGAAATGTTTTCCAGCATTGAGAAGGGCTAAATCCTTTTCGCTGGTTTTCTGCTTAAACTCTTCGTATTCCTTTTTATCGAGTGCATCAACTAAATAAATATTACGTTTAGCATAATAATCATCGATTAAAGAATCCTGCTCGTTGATGGTTTCTTTGATGGCGGTTTCATTTCTCGTAACACCAATGTGAATGTCTTTATTGTCGTTTTGTTCCTTCAAGAAGCCTTTTTCAAGCGTAGGATTTTGACTGTTTAATTGAAACCATTTCACATCCTTAATGGCAATGTCAACCGGTTCGGTGCCATAGAACCATCCCCTCCAAAACCAATCTAAATCAACCGCAGAGGCATCTTCCATGCTTCTGAAAAAATCGGCAGGGCTTGGATGTTTGAATTTCCATCGTTCACAATAGGTTTTAAAGGCATAATCAAATAATTCTCTACCCATGATGGTTTCGCGAAGAATGTTTAATCCCGTAGCTGGTTTGCCATACGCATTGTTACCGAATTGAAAAATAGATTCTGAATTAGTCATGATGGGAGAAATTAATTTTTGATCTCCACGCATGTAATCTGCAATTAGGTGCGCTGGTCCTCTTCTGGAAGGATATCCTCGTTCCCATTCTTGTTCCGTTAAATACTGAACAAAGGTGTTTAATCCTTCATCCATCCATGTCCATTGGCGTTCATCGGAATTGATGATCATTGGAAAAAAGTTGTGACCTACCTCATGGATAATAACGCCCCACATGCCATATTTTTCGCCTTCCGAATAGGTGCCGTCTTCTTCTGGTCTTCCACCGTTAAAACAGATCATCGGGTATTCCATTCCAATCCATTTGGAATGAACTGAAATAGCCACGGGATAGGGGTAATCAACGGTATACTTTGAGTAGGTTTTTATCGTGTGCGCTACGAGTTTTGTGCTGTATCGTTCCCAAAGTGGGTTTCCTTCTTTCGGATAAAACGACATGCAAAGAATGTTTTTTCCGCCTACCGTAACGTTTTGCGCATCCCAAATGAATTTGCGAGAACTTGCAAAAGCGAAATCGCGAACGTTCGTCGCTTTAAATCGCCACGTTTTGCTGTTTGATTTCTTTTCTTTTTCTGCAGCTTCTGCTTCCGCTTGTGTAACAATTAGCACGGGTGTGTTCGCTTTTTTTGCCTGTTCCATACGTTTTCTTTGGGCTGCGGTAAGCACATCCGCTCCGTTTTGAAGTTCTCCCGTAGCAGCAATAATATGATCTGAAGGTACCGTGATGCTTACGTCATAATTTCCAAAAGGCAAGGTAAACTCACCTCGACCAAGAAACTGTTTGTTTTGCCAACCGGTTACGTCGCTGTAAACACACATGCGCGGAAAGAACTGAGCTAGCGTGTATAAATAGTTTTTATCTTTTTCAAAATACTCATAGCCTGATCGACCACCCACTGCCATGCGGTCATTGATGTTATACCACCATTTTACGGTGAAACTTATGCTGCTTTTTGGTGCAAGTGGCGTTGCTAAATCTATGCGCAACATGGTTTTATTGATGAAATAGCTCATGGGCTGACCCGATGTGGAAGAGATACTCTCCACTTTAAATCCACCATCGTAATGGAAAAAGCGTTTTTGGATGTCGCTTATGGATTTAAAATCTTCCATTTTTTCTACCTCAATCAGCTTCGTGTCTGAATGCTCGTCGTAGATGTTTTGGTCCAGTTGAAGCCATAAATAGGGGAGGGCATCTGGTGAATTGTTGGTGTAGGTAATGGTTTCCGTACCGCTTAATTTCTGCTTGGAGTCATCCAAGACCAAATTCATTTTATAGTCTGCTTGCTGCTGGAAATAGGCATGACCAGGAGCACCAGCGGCATTTCTATATTCGTTCGGCGTAGGAAGCTCCATATCAAGTTGAGCAAACTTTTTTTGCGCAAATGACGCGGAAGCAATAGCAATTGAGAAAAGGCAAAGTATAGGTTTCATCATGGGGTTACGGGGATTTCTTTAGTGTAATCAGTAGCAAGGTAGGAAAGGGTATGATGCCTACCTTTTTTTAAGTAATCTAATTTGTTTTGTTGATCAGGAAAATAAGCGGTGAGCAGCGGAAAGGCAAAGGTAAGAGTGCCAGGTTCGGCGATTACCTCCGACGATAAATAGAAGTTAAGATCACCGCTAATGTCAAGCGCATGGCCATCCACTTTGAAGAAAACTGCTTGGTTATTTTGATACAGCGTAAATCCGGCACAGACCATGAGTTCTAATTCCGTGCGCAAACTATCGGTCTTAAGGATGTGGTCCATGCTTAAGGTTTTGCCATGTTTCTTTGAAAGAATATACGCTAAATCATGTGCAGTAACCTTAAGTGTTGCTTGGAACTGTTGCTCTGAAGGATAATACTCTAATTCGATAAAGGCAAAGTGGTACTCATGCGCTTGGCTTGATCCAAAAATGGAAAGCAGTACGAAGAAGAGTAGGGCCTTTAATTTCATGGGCTTTAAAATTACTATATTTGACCCAATGTCACAACGATTTTACTACCTGATTTTATCTTGTCTTTTTCTCTGCGCTTCTTGTGCTGAGGAAAAGGTTGATAAGGGCTTGAGAGCCGGCGATTTGCTTTTCCAGGATCTGGATTGCGGTCCGATGTGTAACGCGATTGAAACGGTAACCGAAGGGGTGAACGGCATGGATTTTTCGCATTGTGCTATGGTAATCGAAGAACATGATTCCTTGAAGGTTATCGAAGCCATTGGGGAGTCGGTGCAGGTTACGAGTTTGAAAGAATTTAAGCAGCGAAGTAATAAAATAGTCGCGGCTAGATTAAACAAGACGAATGAACATGTAATTACACGTGCTGTTGCTTATGCAAAATCTCTCAAGGGAAAGCCTTACGATGAGGTATTTCTTTTAAATAACGACCGATATTATTGCAGCGAATTATTGTATGAATCGTTTAAAGTGGCGAATCATGGAAAACCGATTTTTGAATTGGCGCCAATGACCTTTATGGACCCCGCAACCAAGGCGTATTATCCCGTATGGGTGGACTATTATCATGAATTGAATTGTCCAATTCCTGAAGGAAAACCTGGGTTGAATCCAGGATCGATTTCTAGAAGCGATCAATTAGAGATACTTCAGGTTGATATCAAACCATGACTCGGTGATTTAAATTCGCAGTTAATTTATTTTGATTTCCTACCTTTGAGCGTATGAGACGATTGATGTTTTTGCGCGGTAAATTAAAAGGCTTGTTTTTCTTTTTTCATGGCCATCGCTTTTTTTCCGCCCACTTGTTTTCCTTTATTGGTTCAATGGCTTCCTTGTCAAAATGGATTCAGCGACATAAAGCACTGGGACATAATGATTTTTATTCCTTTAAATTCGACTACTCCCGTAGAGAACAACTCTTTGAATATGTGATCAAGCAAGAAGGCCTAGATAGCCCCATTGATTATTTAGAATTCGGAGTTTCGAAAGGCGATTCATTCAAGTGGTGGACTGCCCGAATTACGGATCCAGCCGCACGTTTTTATGGATTCGATACCTTCACCGGACTTCCAGAGGATTGGGGGCCGTTCAAAAAAGGAGATATGAGTTCGGGGGAGTCTTTACCTGAAATTAATGACAATCGCTACCAGTTTTATCAAGGCTTATTTCAGCAAACCTTACTGCCCTTTCTTGTCAATTTTGACCCTTCGAGAAAAAAAGTGATTCACATGGATGCCGATTTGTATACGGCAACCTTATATGTGCTCACCTTGATCACGCCGTATTTACGTCCGGGCGATATAATCTTTTTTGATGAATTCAATGTTCCTCAGCATGAGTATAAAGCGTTTACCGAATGGGCCAACTCCTTCTATATTAATTATGAAGTATTAGGCGCAGTCAATAATTATTATCAAATTGCCGTAAAAATTACCGAATGAAAAAAATCATAACCCTAGCTTTTTCAGCCATGCTCTTGGGTGCATGTACACCAAAAATGGATGCGTGTGAATGCGGAAAGAAAATAATGGACAAGGATTCGAAAGAGTCAATTGCTTGTACGGCGTATATGAAAACCTTAAGCGAAAAAGACCAAGAAGCATTCATGGAGAAAGCGATGAAGTGTTATGCCAATGAACATTTAGGAACAGACCTTAAATAAAAAAGTCTCCCGAAGGAGACTTTTAACAAACAACAACAACTAAACATCCCTTCTAATGTTATCGAAGGAATACCTCTCTACCGCACGGCAGTTGTTCGTCCGCGGAAGGAATATCATTCCTCCGCATGAGTGGCTTGAGTTTAAGGGCTTCTCGCTGCGCAAGTTCCCGCACACTCATTGATTGCTTTAACACAATCGATTTTTTATTTTTTGATTTAATGCGCCGAGGATCTAAGTATATGATATCCCCTTCGTTTAGCATATCCTTTTCTTTAAACGACTCGTTATAATGATGCAATTGAGAGAGCTTAATCCCCGTTTGCTTTGAGATTTTGTAATAAGAATCAGTTTTGCTAGCAATCACGTAACGTACCTTGTTTTCATGAATCAATATTCGAATACGCTCCTGCTTAATTGCCTTGGCGGGTTGGATCGGTTCTGCGAGGATCCTTCCAGCGTTCAGTGCAATAAGGGTGAGTAAAGCGATGCGTTTCATATGGTCCTCTAACGAATTGTCTGTTTCAAGGTTTCATTATTTAAATTTTTATATCAAAATCAGTCAATTTGTCCTTTGTTTAAGGAGTTAGGATGTCAAAATGGCACTTATGGATTGGTGGTTTATGTTTTGAGCACTATTGGAAACAAAAATTAATACCTAAATGGATTTAACTAAATTAACGTCGTTGGCTCAAGAGGCTTTACAGAAAGCACAGGAATTAGCTCAAGAAAACCAGCACCAAGTATTAGATACTGGTCACATGCTAATGGGACTGCTAACGGTAGACAAGGAGGTTGTACCGAGGTTGTTGGATAAGCAGGGTGTGAATCAGTCCGTGTTTCGTGCAGCAGTTAATGCGGTGGTTTCAGGGTATCCGAAGGTTCAAGGCGGTGAGCTGCATATTTCCAATGCGCTTTCTGCTTTACTTAAAAAAGGAATTAGTGACCTGGATGCTTGGGGCGATTCTTATTTGGCAGTCGATGCCTTGTTTTATCACGTGTGTCAATCCAAAGATTCCTTATCCCAATTGGTAAAAGATGCAGGTATCAATATTAATCAATTAAAAAAAGATATAATGGAAATGAGAAATGGAGAAAAAGTACAGAGTTCCAGTCAAGAAAACACCTATCAATCCTTGGAGAAGTATGCGAAGAATTTGAATGAAATGGCTGCTAAAGGAAAACTTGATCCGGTAATTGGCCGCGACGAGGAGATTCGACGCGTGTTACAGATTTTAACCCGTAGAACCAAGAATAACCCGATCTTGATCGGAGAACCAGGGGTTGGTAAAACTGCCATTGCTGAAGGTTTGGCTCACCGAATCATTAGTGGAGATGTGCCTGAGAATTTAAAAACAAAGGTGGTTTACTCCTTAGACATGGGTTCGTTAATTGCCGGAGCAAAATACAAAGGAGAATTTGAGGAACGCTTGAAAGCTGTAGTCAAGGAAGTGATTAATTCGGATGGTGAAATCATTTTGTTCATCGATGAAATTCACACTTTGGTTGGCGCGGGTGGCGGCGAAGGAGCCATGGATGCAGCAAATATTTTGAAACCGGCCTTGGCGCGCGGTGAATTGCGTGCGGTAGGAGCTACAACCCTAAATGAGTACCAAAAGTATTTTGAAAAAGATAAGGCCCTCGTGCGACGATTCCAAACGGTGCTTGTAGATGAGCCCGATACAGAAGATGCCATCGCTATCCTTCGAGGGATTAAAGAGAAATATGAAAATCATCACAAGGTAATTATTAAAGATGCCGCCATTATTGCCGCGGTAGAGTTATCGCAGCGGTATATTTCTGACCGTCACCTTCCGGATAAAGCAATCGACTTAATCGATGAAGCTGCATCAAAACTTCGAATGGAGATCAATTCCAAACCGGAGGAATTGGATGAAATCGAGTGTAAAATCATGCAACTTGAAATTGAACGTGAAGCCTTAAAGCGCGAAAACAATACCACAAAATTGGAAGCCGTTGAAAAAGACTTGGCCAATTTCAATGAAAAACGACAAGGATTGACTTCCAAGTGGCAAACCGAGAAACAAATGTTAGAGTCTATTCAACATTCAAAAGAAGAGATTGAATTATTGAAATATGAGGCCGACGCAGCCGAGCGAGCAGGAGATTATGGTAAAGTAGCTGAAATTCGATACGGAAAAATTCAAGAAGCTGAGCGGAAGTTAGAGGATTCCAAGAAGACGTTGAGTGAAATTCAATCGGTATCTAAAATGATTAAGGAAGAAGTTGACACCGAAGAAATTGCTGAGGTAGTTTCTAAATGGACAGGGATTCCTGTACAGAAAATGGTGGAAAGTGAAGTGAGCAAATTACTCAGGTTGGAGGATGAGCTTAAAAAACGCGTAGTTGGACAAGAAGAAGCCATTGAGGCCTTGTCGGATGCGGTACGTCGCTCTAGGGCAGGTCTGCAAGATGCTAGGCGTCCCATTGGTTCATTTATATTTCTAGGAACTACAGGTGTTGGAAAAACGGAATTGGCGAAAGCCTTAGCTGAGTTTTTATTCAACGACGAAAACGCGATGACACGCATCGACATGAGTGAATACCAAGAAAAGCACAGCGTAAGTCGCTTGGTGGGTGCGCCTCCGGGATATGTGGGCTATGATGAAGGTGGCCAGCTTACGGAAGCCGTTCGCAGAAGACCATATTCCATTGTATTGTTGGATGAGATTGAGAAGGCTCACCCGGATGTGTTTAATGTGCTCTTACAGGTGCTTGATGATGGCCGATTGACCGATAACAAAGGAAGGCTAGTGAACTTTAAGAATACCATTATTATTATGACCTCTAATTTGGGATCACACATTCTCCAAGAAGCCTTTGAAAACGCCAAGGAAAAAGAGTATCCGGAATTAGCAGTAAAGGCTAAAAAGCAAGTGCTTGAATTGTTGCGCCAAACCATACGACCAGAGTTCTTGAATCGTATCGATGAAACGATTTTGTTCTTACCGCTTACCTTATCTAATGTGAAAGATATCGTAGGAATTCAATTAGAGAAACTTAAGGTTCAATTGAAGGAGAAAGGGGTAAGGTTATATGTGGCTCCCGATGCCTTTCAGCACATTGTATCCTTGGGTTATGATCCGTTCTTTGGAGCACGTCCTGTGAAGCGAGTAATTCAAAAAGAAGTACTGAATAGCTTATCGAAGGCCTTACTTGCTAAGACGGTAGATATGACGCAAACGGTGGTTATGGACATGTTTGAAGGACAAATTGTATTCAGAAAGCCGGTGTTGGCAGAAGAAGAAATCGCGTAACTTCGTTCCACGGGATTTGAACAGAGTTCCCCGGGATTTGAAATCCCGGGGAACGGGGTAATTGGAATAAATAGAACCCGACTCCAACGGAGTCGCATGTTATAACGCAAGCTGAACCGCAACTTCTTCGACTCCATCGGAGTCGCACGACGCTTTGTTCCACGTGATTTCAACTGAGTTCCCCGGGATTTCAAATCCCGGGGAACTCGGTTTTAACATTTTTCTACATCCCTTGGTAAATCCACATCGTAACTATTATTTATATTTGTATTATATAAATATAAAACAAAAACATGTCAACCTTCACGAGTTCTCTTCCTGATGATCTGCTAGAAACATTGGCACAAAAAGCCAAGGAACTTTCCGTTCCCAAAAACACCCTAATAGAACGTGCGCTGCGCATCTATTTAGAACAGCTCAATCGTGCAGCTTATCTGAAATCCTACAAGCAAATGGCAGCTGATACCGATCTCCAAATGCTCGCTGAAGAAGGCATGGCGGATTACTTTACACAGTTGGAGGAAGAATGAAGCAGGGCGAAATTTGGTATGCCGACTTGAATCCGGTAAAAGGGAGTGAGCAGGCTGGATTTAGGCCAGTGATTATCGTTAGTGGAAATTTGCTAAATCAACATGCTAATGTGGTTATTTGTATACCCTTAACCACGCAAATAAAAAACTACCATGGAAATCTCGTGTTAGATCCATCGCCCACGAATGGACTTTCAGCAAAATCCGAGGGGTTAACCTTACACGTCCGGTCTATCTCTAAGGCGAAATTGGTGCAACGGTTGGGTAATATTTCGAAAACTGAGTTGAAGCAAATCCATACCTGCTTGAATCAAATTTTGACGTATTAATCTTGATTTACCGGATCCCGAGAAACAGGGGCCGTTTTTGTAATGTACGACTCCGCTGGAGTCGTTTTTTTTTACCTCATTGTTTGTTTAAGGTATATGACTCCGTTGGAGTCATAATAGGCAACTATACGGGGAAACACCACTTTCTCGACTCCAGCGGGTTGTCGTTTGTTATAACGAGAGCAGCAACATTACTCCCTCGACTCCATCGGAGTCGCATGTTATAACGCAAGATACAACACCATACCCTCGACTCCATCGGAGTCGCACGAACACCCTGTTCCACAGGATTTCAAATCCCGTGGAACGGGGTATAAAAAAAGCGGCCTCGGCCGCTTTTCAAATATAATCTTAATCCTAGTATCGGTAATGATCCGTTTTGAATGGACCTTTAACATCAACACCGATGTAATCTGCCTGTTCTGCAGATAATTCTTCCAATTCTACACCGATTTTAGATAAATGTAAACGCGCTACTTTCTCATCCAAATGTTTTGGTAAAGTGTATACGTCATTTTCGTATTTATCTGAATTATGCCATAACTCAAGTTGAGCTAAGGTTTGATTTGTGAATGAATTAGACATTACAAACGAAGGGTGACCGGTAGCACAACCTAAATTCACCAAACGACCTTCCGCCAATACAATGATGTCGTTTCCATTCACATTGTACAAATCTACTTGAGGTTTGATTTCCATTTTTGTTGCACCGTATTTGCTGTTCAACCACGCCATATCGATTTCATTATCGAAATGTCCGATGTTACACACGATGGCTTTATCTTTCATTGCTTCGAAATGCTTTCCAGTTACAATCGATTTGTTTCCAGTAGCCGTAACAATAATGTCAGCTAATCCAATCACGTTGTCTAAGCGTTTCACTTCGAATCCGTCCATCGCTGCTTGAAGCGCACAAATCGGGTCGATTTCCGTAACGATTACACGAGCTCCAGAACCTTGCAATGAGGCAGCAGATCCTTTACCCACATCACCATATCCACAAACAACGGCAACTTTACCGGCCATCATAACATCTGTCGCACGGCGAATCGCATCCACTAAAGATTCTTTACATCCGTATTTGTTATCGAATTTTGATTTAGTTACGGAATCATTCACGTTAATGGCTGGCATTACCAAAGTACCATTTTTCTTACGCTCATACAAGCGGTGAACTCCGGTAGTGGTTTCTTCAGACAATCCTTTGATTGCTGCGGTAAGTTCTGGGTAACGATCAAATACCATGTTGGTTAAATCGCCACCATCATCTAAGATCATGTTTAGTGCTTGTCCACCTTCAAAGGCAAACAAGGTTTGTTCGATACACCAATCGAATTCTTCTTCGTTCATTCCTTTCCAAGCATATACTGGAATTCCTGCTGCTGCAATTGCTGCTGCGGCGTGGTCTTGCGTAGAGAAAATGTTACAAGAAGACCAAGTAACTTCTGCTCCTAATTCAACTAAGGTTTCTATAAGAACCGCCGTTTGAATGGTCATGTGTAAGCATCCTGCGATACGCGCACCCGCCAACGGTTTTGAAGCACCATATTCCGCTCTAAGCGCCATTAAACCTGGCATTTCTGCTTCGGCTAATTTTATTTCTTTACGTCCCCATTCTGCGAGGGAGATGTCTTTAACTTTGTAGTTCAGTTTTTCTGTGGTATTATTCATTGTATTGTTTTTCAGTGCAAAAATAGTGATAAATCAAGGAATTCAAACTAAATCCCCATTTCCTTTAATTGATGTTTAAGGGCTTTAATAAACAAGGGGTGATCGTTATTACTTGGTACCAAATCTACGGTTTCCCCGCCGTGTTCTTCAAATATTTCTTGGTACTCGCTTCCAATCTCGATTAAGGTTTCCAAGCAATCCGCCACGAAGGCAGGACTAAAGACCAAAAGGCGTTTGGCTCCTTTTTTGGCGTGTTCTTCTACGATTTTATCAGAAAAAGGCTCCAGCCATTTCTTGTCCAGACGGGATTGGAAACAAACCGTATATTGATCTTCTTTAAGGCCTAGTTTTTCTACGATAAGTCTGGTGGTCGCGTAGCACGTTGCTTTGTAGCACATTTTGTTTTTGTCGTTAAGCTCGGTCTCACAAGGCTGATCTCCACAGAGGTCTGTACCTTCATACACCTTATCTACTTGACGTTCAGGTAGGCCATGGTACGAAAAGAGGATGTGGTCATAGGAGTTAAGGTCGAATGCTTTGGTGTTCTCTACGATATTTTCAATATAATAGGGGTTGTCATAGAATTGTCCCGCCACCGCAACTTCTGGAATAACCCACCACGAAGAAATAATTCGCATGGCCTTTTCAATAGCGGAACCGGAAGAGGCGCTCGCATATTGCGGAAATAAGGGGAAAATAACGATTTTGTCGTAGTTGGCAAGGCGAATGCGTTCAAGCACGGAATCCAGCGACGGATTTTGGTAGCGCATAGCGAATTCTACCGTTACTTCATCGGGGTTGTATTCCTCTTGAAGCAGCTTGCTCACGTTTTGGGTGTAGGTGAGTAGGGGAGAAACGCCATGTCCAAGTTCCCATAATTCCTTGTAAATCTTGGCAGATTTCGGCGCTCTGAACGGGACGATAATGCCATTCACCAGAATTTTTCGCGCAAGCCACGGAATATCAATAACACGCCGATCATTCAAAAATTCGGAGAGGTAACGACGAACGTCGGAGGTTTTAGGGCTATCCGGCGTGCCAAGTTGGATTAGGAGAACACAGGTCTTTTTCATGGGGTTGAAACAATTCGCAGTTTGGAAAGTTCAAAGGTAGCGAAAACCGATGATTCTTAAAGAACTTCTTACTTTTGTGTCATGATTGATTCGAGGAGAATATTTGACTTACGGAACCATACCGAATTTCAGGCCTTGGCGCTGGCGATTGCCCAATTTCAATTGGAACATTGTACGATTTACCGCGACTTTGCGCGATTAATGAAGGTAGATCAAGTAACCCGCTTCGAGGAGATTCCTTTTCTTCCGATTCGATTTTTCAAAGAATACGATGTGGTTTCTGAAGCAGTTCCTACCGAACCCTTGGTCTTTTTAAGCAGTGGGACGGGCGAGCAGGGAAGAAGTAAGCACGTTGTAACAAGACCAGCGCTTTATGAGCAAAGCTATTCTCGGGGGTTTGAAGCTTATTTCGGTAGTCCAAAGGATTGGGTGATCTTGGCTTTGTTGCCGAATTATTTGGAACAAGGGTCCTCTGGTTTGGTATATATGATGGACGGATTAATCAAGCAAACGGAACATGAGTTGTCGGGATTTGTATTGAACGAAATGGAACAAATTCATGCGCGCTATCAAGCGGCCATTGCTTCGGGTAGAAAGTGCATGTTGTTTGGGGTTTCTTATGCCTTGTTGGATTTAGCCGAGCAGGGTAAGGATTTTTCTAAGGCTGTGGTGGTAGAAACGGGAGGCATGAAAGGACGACGACAGGAGCTTACAAAATCCGAGTTGCACGAAGCCTTGAAGCAGGGCTTACAAACTTCCGATATTCATTCCGAATATGGCATGACCGAATTACTTTCCCAGGGGTATTGCGGACCCGATTTAATCTTTAGCACGCCGGCATGGATGCAGGTGCAATTGCGTGATGTGAGTGATCCCATGGCTCAGGTTCCAGAGGGACAGCGCGGGGCAATTAACATCATCGACTTTGCCAACTTAAACAGCTGCAGCTTCATCGCTACGGACGACATTGGTCGCATAGTTCCCGGAGGATTCACCCTGGAAGGCCGCGTGAACCAATCGGACATCCGCGGCTGTAATCAGATGGTGGGGTAATTTTTGTTTCCTGGGTGCGCCCTTCGATACGTCCGACGTGGCGGACTACTCAGGGATCTCACCCATGAAGCTCATAAATAATTTAATGCAATACTATTCGTTAATGTAGGCACTAAACCCTGGTCTATGAAGAATGAGATTGTTATTTACCATACAGACAGCAGTGCGGAACGAATTGACGTGCAAATTGATGCCGAAAGAGAAACAATTTGGCTTAGCCAAAAACAAATGGGTGTTTTGTTCGGTAAAGACACAGACACAATTGGACTACATCTTAAAAATATCTTTCATGAGCAAGAAATTAATGAAGCTTTAACTACCGAGTTTTTCTCGGTGATTCAAAAGGAGGGTAAAAGAAATGTTAAAAGAAATATAAAGTATTACAACCTTGACGCCATTCTCTCCGTTGGATATCGAGTAAACTCTATACGTGGAACCCAATTTAGGCAATGGTTCTATTGAGCATTGAAAGACCTGGGTAAGAAATTGTTTGCTTTCACGAAATTGAATAGACAATCTGTGGATGAAATGCTCCGAGTAATCTAAATGGCACCTAAAAAACCATCATTTCAGTTAGATTAAGGGTTGGTTGATATTTCCCCTGGGTGCGGGTTTAAACCCGCACCCAGGATATCAATTTCCACTCTAATTGAACAAATTAATATAAATTACTTCAACGTATTCAATAAATTTAGCTAAAAAACTTCAATTGAATAGTTGGTTACATTAAATTTAAGTGGAATAAAACAAAAGTAAAAGTGCCAAGTGCTTGGAAAAATAACTACGCGGAGGCGAAGTTTATTTTAGTGAATCAAGAAAATTATTTGGATTTTATTATTGGTAAAATTTAAGATCGGATACCGCGTGAACCAATCCGATATCCGAGGCTGTAATCAGATGGTGGAGTAGTGAGGAGAACTCAGGGGCGTCTGCTATCTCGATATAGTCACCTTCTACGCCCATGCGATTAGATGAAATGAATAATGCCGTATATGAGAAAACGAGGGATAGGGGGTCGTACTGGAAAAACTACGTGGAATCTACAAATGACGTAAGAAAGGATTGAAAGCCGATATAAAAAATTGATTCAGAAACCGAAAATTTCTAAAAATATTGATAATCTAAAGAAGGGTAATAAGGCTATTGAAATTTCATCGATTGAAGGCAGTCAAGTGAACACAATATGGATGCTGAAAAGGATTTTTAGTTCATAACTCATTTTTAAGAATATCTAACATAATAAATAACCACCTAATTATTAATTGTATGGTATAGCGATCCAATCAAAAGTCTTTATGTTTGAATTATTAAACTCTATGTATAAGGTAAAACCATTTACTGTTTTATCAATAACGGCAACTTCAATATAATTTACACCAAAATAACCCAATCCTCCTTGAGTTAATGAGACGGAGTAATTCGAATTGCTGAAAGGGGTACTGAATGTAATAACTGCTGATTGTTGATTAGAGTTCATTGTTACTGTACCGGATCTGTAGTTCACACCATTTCCTTGTAATCCCTGAGGTCCCACAAGCGAAACTCCTGTAGGCCAAGTGCCGTTGGCTTTCGGGCCAAATAATTCATTCGTGGCGGTGTTAATATAAAAATCTCCATTCGTTCCAGTTCCTGCGGTGGGATTGGTGTTACCGTTTAAAACCGCTGTGCCGTTGGTTCCGTTAATACCATTGGTTCCGGCTACGCCGGCCGGACCCTGTAGGCCGGTTGCTCCTGTTGCACCCGTCGCTCCTGTTGGCCCTATCGGACCTGCAATACCTTGAATTCCTTGTGTGCCAGTTAATCCTTGCTGTCCTTGGGGTCCTGCTACGCCTTGAATTCCTTGCGTACCTTGAATTCCATTACACACATACGTTGTTTGGGAGGCATTGATCTCAGCTAAATCCAGTACCCCATTATTGTTGGCATCTAACCCGGTTTCCACTTTGGTTCCACCAGCAACACAATTTGCTCCCGCTGGTTCTGCGGTAGTTTTTACCAGTGCGTTGAGACCGTTGCTCCCGTTTGTACCATTGATACCGTTAGTTCCATTTGTTCCGGCTACTCCTTGAATTCCTTGAGGTCCGGCAACTCCTGCCGGACCGGCTACGCCGGCAGGGCCGGTTAATCCAACCGGACCCTGTAGGCCGGCTGCACCTGTAAGACCTTGAATCCCTTGTGCGCCTTGTGGACCAACCAATAAAACTCCTGCCGGCCACGTACCGTTTGCTTTCGGTCCAAATAACTCGTTGGATACGGTATTGATGTAGAAATCTCCATTGATTCCAGTTCCGGACGTAGGATTGGTGTTACCGTTTAAAACGGCTGTTCCGTTGGTGCCGTTAATGCCATTGTTTCCGGCTACGCCGGCCGGACCGGTTAATCCGATAGGTCCAGTAGCACCTTGAGGACCTGTGGGGCCAGTTAATCCCGTAGCTCCCGTAGCACCGGTTGGGCCTTGTGGGCCGGTGGAACCTGCAACACCTTGAATCCCTTGTGCGCCTTGTGGACCCACCAATGAAACTCCTGCCGGCCACGTACCGTTGGCTTTCGGGCCAAATAAGGTATTGGTAGTGGTATTGATGTAAAAATCGCCATTTACTCCTGTTCCAGCGGTAGGATTGGTGTTACCGTTTAAAACCGCGGTGCCGTTGGTTCCGTTAATACCATTGGTTCCGTTTGTCCCGTTAGTTCCATTCGTTCCTGCTACTCCTTGAATACCTTGAGGTCCGGCAACTCCTGCCGGACCGGCTACGCCGGCAGGGCCAGTTGCACCTGTCGCACCCGTCGCTCCTGTTAGCCCTATCGGACCTGCTACACCTTGAATTCCTTGCGCACCTTGAACGCCATTACACACATAAGTTGTTTGGGCGGCATTGATCTCAGCTAAATCCAGTACCCCATTGTTGTTGGCATCTAACCCGGTTTCCACTTTGGTTCCTCCGGCAACGCAATTTGCTCCAGCAGGTTCTGCGGTAGTTTTTACAAGTGCGTTTAGTCCATTGCTTCCATTTGTTCCGTTAGTTCCATTCGTTCCTGCATTACCTTGAATTCCTTGAGGTCCGGCAACTCCTGCCGGACCGGCTACGCCGGCAGGGCCGGTTGCACCCGTCGCGCCCGTCGCACCCGTCGCTCCTGTTGGTCCTATCGGACCTGCTACGCCGGCAGGGCCGGTTGCCCCAACCGGACCAGTTGCACCTGTCGCTCCAGAAAGCCCTTGAATTCCTTGCGCACCCTGTGGACCAACCAATGAAACTCCTGCTGGCCACGTGCCGTTGGCTTTCGGACCAAATAAGGTATTGGTAGCGGTATTGATGTAAAAATCGCCATTTACTCCGGTTCCGACGGTAGGATTGGTGTTACCGTTTAAAACCGCTGTACCATTGATTCCGTTAGTTCCATTTGTTCCATTTGTTCCTGCTACTCCTTGAATTCCCTGAGGTCCGGCTAATCCTTGCGGTCCGGCTACGCCGGCAGGGCCGGTTGCTCCTGTTGGACCAACCAATGAAACTCCTGCTGGCCACGTGCCGTTGGCTTTCGGGCCGAATAAGGTATTGGTAGCGGTATTGATGTAAAAATCTCCATTTACTCCAGTTCCAGCGGTAGGATTGGTGTTACCGTTTAAAACCGCTGTGCCGTTGGTACCATTAAGACCATTAGTTCCTGCTACACCTTGAATTCCTTGAGGTCCGGTTGCCCCAACCGGACCGGCAATTCCTGCCGGACCGGCTACGCCGGCAGGGCCGGTTGCCCCAACCGGACCGGCAACTCCTGCCGGACCATTGGCGCCTACTCCGCCAGCAGGGCCGGTTGCACCCGTCGCGCCCGTCGCACCCGTCGCTCCTGTTGGTCCTATCGGACCTGCTACACCTTGAATTCCTTGAGGTCCGATTGCCCCAACCGGACCAGTTGCACCTGCCGGACCTTGCGGGCCGGTGATGTTGGTTATTAATACCCACGTCGTGCTGTTGCTTTTATTGTACACATTGCCAGTGCTGGTATCAAGGTAATAATCACCCATATTTCCCGAATTATTTAATGGAGCACCCGCCCCGTAACTCCATTGGTTGAGTAAATTCCCGGAGGATTTAGCATACAATGCAAAGGGAACACTCATCATCTGTTGCGTGCCATAAGGCATGTAAATGGCAGGGTTTGGTAAACCCGAAAAAGCGACGCCTAAGTCTAAAAAGTAGGGTCCATTCCCCCAATTGATGTTTGCAAAAGGACTGCCGCTTAGAAAACTTCCTGTTCCAATCACGAAATTCACCAAGCCCCATTGGTCTGTAGTCACATTGTGACGTTCAGAGAAGATCACGGTTCCAGCGGCTGTGGTTTGCCGAATGCTTGCACGAACCGCAATTGGGGTGTTGCTCACCAAGGTCCCGTCACTTTTCCGGATAACCGCTTGATAGTTAATTCCATTGGGTGCACCCGCTTGCGCAAAAGCAACGCTACCAATAAGCAAAGCAACCGATGTCAACAAGATATTAAATAACCTGATTGTTTTCATGAGCGCTTAGGATTTAATCAGTTTAACTTGGTGAATGAATTCACCGGTAATTTGGTAGATGTTTAAGAAATAGGTTCCTGGGGCTAGGCCGGTGGAATAATCCGCCTTGTGGCGAGTTCCGTGCATGAATTCTTCGTGCACGAGCTTTCCGTTGGCATCTATGAGTTGCAATTTCAAGTCTTGGTCTTCATACGCTGCGGGCGCCTCGATAATGGAATATTGATCGAACGGGTTGGGGTAGATGTTAAATACTGGATCGGCTGGCATGATGGCAGAGGTACCTGGTGCAATAGGAATTATGGCATTCGGTTGCTGAAACCCGTTCATGAATCGAAACATGTTGTAACCAATTGGCGTTCCCACATAAATGAAAGGTTCCCCCAAGGTGTAGGACATCGAATAGTTTGGTTGTCCGAAAGTATACGGAGGTAATTTTTTTGCTAATCTACCAGCCGAAGCAATAACGCGTCGCTTATCAATTTGAGCGTTTACCGTAAGGAAACTTATGGCGAAGAGAAAGAGCAGAATTTCTTTTTGGGATTTCCCTGCGAATGTATTTAAATAGCTTCTTGTCATTCGGTCAATTCTTTTAACAAATATAGTGACTATGTTACATAATTGTATAATAATCGTATACAAATGAATGCAATAATGCAATCACCTTTGTTTTATGATTCACCGTGGCGAAATCGTAGAACAGGCAGTCCGATCTTCTGGGCATAACTTGAGTAAATTAGCGCTCAGGTTAGGGAAGAGTCGGAAGTGGCTTTATGATGCCTTTGAAAATCCAACCCTAAGTATTGAGTATGTTTTCGAGATAGGAAAAGCCATCCATTATGACTTCTCTAAGGAGCTCCTAGAATTTCGTAAAATGTATCATCAAGAAGAAATAAATCCTTCGGTTGAAGAGCCAGGCTTGAAAGATAAATACATCACACTCTTGGAAGAACACCAGAAATTGTTAGCTCGTTTGTTAGCGCTTCAAGAAGAGAAATAAATACATTTTAGAAAATCTGTCGTCTCTGTTCCGCGGGATTTCAAATCCCGCGGAACAGAGGAAGTTGTGCAATTTCAAAATACATACCCGTGTAATTTCAAAATATATACCCGTGTAATTTCAAAATACATACCCGTGCAATTTCAAAATTAGTTGTATATTTGTTGAATAATTTCAAGGGTTATGGATAGGGTTAGGGTTATTAAAAAATCGATGGATTTTTATTTAAAAAAGTATCCCGTGCTGGTACTTACAGGGCCTCGTCAATCTGGGAAAACTACCTTCCTGAAAAATCAGTTTTCGGATTATACGTATGTTAACTTGGAGAACTTAGATTTTCGAAAATATGCATTAAACGACCCGAACGCATTTTTAATTGAATTTCAAGGAAAGGTGATTTTAGATGAAGTGCAGCGTGTACCGGAATTATTCTCCTATATCCAAACTAAAGTAGATGAGGATCGCTTAATGGGGCAATATATTTTATCGGGTTCTCAGAATTTTCATTTAATGAAAAACATTACGCAGAGTTTGGCTGGGCGTGTGGCGCTCTTTAAACTGCTTCCCTTCGATTTAGAAGAAATGCAAGACGCCGGTTGGTTAGCTGATGACTATGCCGTGAATTTACAACGTGGATTTTATCCCGCCCTATATGACCGTGATATTCCTTCAAAGGCCTTTTATTCAAACTACCTGCAAACCTATGTTGAGCGAGATCTGTCAGACCTAATTCAGGTTAAAGACCTCAAACAGTTTAGAAATTTTATTGGCTTGTGTGCTGCACGAGCAGGGCAATTACTCAATTTAAATTCGTTAGCTAATGAATGTGGTATTTCTCAACCCACAGCCAAAGCATGGATTTCGGTGTTGGAAACTAGCTATATTGTCTATCAGCTTCAACCCTTGCATTCCAATTTTAATAAGCGCATTACCAAAAGTTCAAAGCTCTATTTTTACGATACCGGCTTGCTTTGTTTTTTACTCAAAATCAACGATGCGGCCAGCGTGAAAACGAGCAGCATCAAAGGGTCGCTTTTTGAGAATTTTGTAATCAATGAATTCTTGAAACAAAACTATCACCACAACCTCATGCAAGATTTCTGGTTTTGGAGGGATGCAGTTGGTCATGAGGTGGATTTAATCTGGCAGGATTCAGATAAACTTAATGTGGTAGAGATAAAAGCAAGTGAAACGATTATGCCCAATATGTTCAGGGGCTTGGAGTACTTCGATAAATTGGCTGCAGATCGCATAGCAAGTAAAACGCTCGTGCATACCGGTACCTTCAATCAATACCGCACCGCTGCCCGCGTTCAAAGCTGGAATAATTACAGCCAACGATTTGTGATAGAACTTTAATTTTCAGGGCTTCGCTGACTGAGTGACCTTTGCCACGATCTCGGGGTAAAGGTTGTATCGAAGGCAGCAAGCTATCCCACATTTCAAAAAAATAGTACCTTCGTCTTATGACTGCACAAGAAATTACCATTTTGGTTAGCATCGGCCTCGCAGCAGGAGTCCTTAGTGGATTTGTTGGAGTAGGCGGTGGAATCGTTATCGTTCCCGCTTTGGTATATGCGCTCGGATTTACCCAGCACCAAGCCCAAGGTACCAGTCTTTTTGTATTGGCTATGCCGGTGGTTATTCTAGCCGTAATGAACTACGCGAAATCAGGAAACGTACATTGGAAATTCGGATTAGTAATCGCTGCCACCTTTGTGATTGGCGGGTTCATCGGATCGAAACTTTCACTTAAATTGCCCGATGCCTGGGTTAAAATTATTTTCGGCCTAATTATGGCTTATGTATCATTTCGCCTGTTGCTTACGGGCTACCAAAGTTTAACGCAGCATGACTCCTAAGCAGATTAGTGAAGCGGTGAGCGCTATTTTTGACCGCGTTCACGGGTATCGGACCTACATGCACCGATATCCCGAACTTTCTTTTCAAGAGCACAATACCATGTTGTTCGTTTCTGAAACGCTTTCTAAGCTTGGAATTCGTCATGACAAGGGCGTTGGAAAGACCGGGGTGGTAGCGTATATTGAAGCCCCGAATTCGACTCGGTGGATTGGCTTACGCTCCGATTTGGATGCGCTTCCCATTCAAGAAGAAAATGAGGTGGAATATAAATCCCTGGTTCCAGGTGTAATGCACGCTTGCGGACATGATGCGCATACCGCCATCTTATTGGGAACGGCAGAGCTTCTCCACAAGTTCAGGGAATCCTTGCCCTGTTCCGTAAAATTGATTTTTCAACCCGGTGAGGAAATGGCCCCGGGAGGCGCTAATTACATGATAGATGCGGGTGTGCTGGAAGATCCAAAGCCTGAATATTTGGTTGCCCTTCATGTGTATCCTGAAATGATGGTGGGTAAGGTGGGTGTGCGTTCCGGTCTGTACATGGCCTCTAGCGATGAAATTCATTTGCAATTCATCGGAGTAGGTGGTCACGGTGCCTTGCCTGCGAATTGCGTGAATCCACTGTCTATGGCCGCTGAGGTGATTTTGAACGCCCAAAAAATCATTGACGAATTTCATCCAGAAGGTGTTCCAACTGTGTTGAGTTTTGGTCGAATTGAAGGACTCGGATCTACCAACGTGATTCCTTCTGAATGCACCTTGAAAGGAACCTTACGTACGATGGATGAGGCCTGGCGCGCCGAGTTTTTTGAGCGTTTTACGCGCTTTGTGAATGAAGTCGCTACGCGTTATGGGGGGAGTGTTGAATTTAATCGTGCTCCGGGATATCCATTTTTGAAGAATGATCCGCACGTGACGAACGGTGTTGAGCAATCACTTAAGTTGCAATTAGGAGAAGCGCATGTTGAAACCTTGCCCTTGCGAATGACAGCCGAAGATTTTGCCTTCTATAGCCACAAAGTTCCTGTTTGCTTTTTCCGTCTAGGGGTTGGCGATCCTGAGAAGGCAATGAATTATGGGGTGCATCACCCGAAGTTTGATATTCATGCCGATGCCTTACGCGTTGGGGTAGAGGCCATGCTTTCCATTGTATTTAATGGTTAAATAGCTATTAACTTTTCACGAATTCATCTTGCTTTAGTTTTTTCTCCTTATCTTGGGTGAACAATTTGTTCCCATGGCTTCATTAGCTCCCATTACCGGTACCCTTGGAAAGCAGCGCGCGGCGCACCTCCTGCGTCGAGCAACGATGGGACCAAGACTGCAAGATATTACTGCGTTTTCGAGCCTAACGGCACAAGCGGCCTTTAATGCCTTGGTTCAAAATGATCCGATTCCTGCTTTTCCAAAAGACCCCAATACGGGAACAGATTGGATTTATCCGAATGTTCCAGATCCAACTCAAATCAATGACATTTGGTCGGATTTAACCAAGTGCTGGTGGCTGAGCAATGTTAAGAATTCCGGACCTAACCTAACGGAACGTATGCTGTGGTTTTACCATACGCACATTCCCGTTATTATGACTCGGATTTCTTGGAATCCACAGTTTGCCATCGATTATCTTCGTTTGTTAAGGTATTATTCCTTAGGGAATTACAAAGACTTAGTTAAAGCTATTTGTATAGATAATGCGATGCTTGTTCATTTAGATGGAAACCTGAATGTTAAAAGCGCACCCCAAGAGAATTTTGGTCGTGAATTGTTAGAGCTTTTTACGGTGGGGAAGGGGCCTGAAGTAGCCTTAGGAGATTATACCAATTTTACTGAGCAAGATGTAAAAGCCCTCACTAAAGTCTTGACAGGATGGGGAATTGATACCACCTTTCAAACCATGGATCCCATTACAGGCATTCCAACCGGACAAGTAAAGGCAGATAACAATGGAAATGCTACGCAGCATGATGTGACTGGAAAACAGTTTTCACCAGTCTTTAACAATCAAACCATACAAACCCCAAACGTAGCTAATTGGACATGTCCTACCGCCTCCGTGTATACTGAATTAACGGCTTTGGTTGATATGGTATTTTCTTCCGTGAATACAGCAAAGCACATTGTGCGAAGAATGTATCGCCAGTTTGTATATTTTGAAATAACTCCAACCATTGAAACTGACATTATTGAGCCCTTGGCAACTACCTTGATGGCCAATAACTATGACTTAATGAGTGTGTTAGAAGTGTTGCTTCAAAGTGAACATTTCTATGACTTGGATTCTCCTCCTACCAGCGATAACAGCATGGGAGCCATCATTAAATCACCCTTAGATTTAACCATAGGAGCCATACGCTTTTTTGAGTTGAATGGACCTAATCCTTCCACAAATCTAAACCAGCATTATAGCCTGTACGGACAACTATTGCAGCAAATAAGTTTGCAGGGATTGGAGTTGTTTGAGCCGATAGATGTCGCCGGTTACGATCCTTATTTTCAAGTTCCTTCGTTCCATCGGTACTGGATTTCTGCCAATTACCTAGCGAACCGATACAAGTTTGCTGAGTTGTTAATCAATGGCTTTTCAAGTGGCGGAACGTCCTTGCTCAAATTAGATGTCCTTCCCTTTGTGGAGGCCAATGCCACGCAAGCATCCGACCCAACTGTTTTGGTTCAAGACCTCGTGGAATGGCTCATTCCAATTTCGATTGATCAAGCCCGCTTTGATTATTTCAAAGATGAAATTCTATTAAACAATGGAGCTATTGATTGGACAACAGCATGGACCTCTTACCAATCCACTTCAAATAATACGGTGGTAAAAGCGCAGTTAGAGCTTTTAGTCAAGTCCATGATGCAATCTCCAGAATATCAACTATTTTAACTCGAAGCCGATGAAAAGAAGAGATTTTATGAAGCTGTCTTCCCTCGTGAGTTCGGGAATGTTGATGAAGTTTAATGGAGTTCCCCTGTATGCGTTCGAAGGAGATAGTTTACTTCATAAGATCGCTAAGAACAGCCTGAATGACAAGGTGTTAGTGTTGATAGAAATGCATGGAGGAAATGATGGATTAAATACCGTGATTCCCATAAATCAATACGGGCAATATTACAATCATCGAGCGAACATTGCGATACCAGAAAATGGCCTTCGGAAGTTTATTACCTTAGATTCTACCTTGCCAGATAACCGACAGGTAGGGTTACATCCCGACATGACTGCGGCTAAAGCCATGTACGATCAAGGGAATTTTGCGGTAATTCAGAATGTCTCCTATGAGAACATGAACGGTTCACATTTTCGAAGCCGCGACGTGTGGATGATGGGAGGCGGGTACAACGATTATTATAATTCAGGATGGATGGGACGCTATTTGGATTATACCTATCCAGGCTATCCCGACAATTATCCAAGTCCTCAGATTCCTGATCCCCTAGCCATTGAAATGGGAACTGCGGTTTCCTTAGCTTTTCATAGAGAACAGGGGATACCGGCCGGTTTGAGTATTCAAGATCCAGTAGCGTTCTACAACTTGATTAACAGTGTGGGAATTGACCCGCCACTCAATATTCCCGATACGCATGCTGGGGATGAAATCGAATACATCATGCAAATTGAGAAACAAGCGAATAGCTATGCGGAACGCTTAAAAGATGTGTACGAAGCAGGGGCCAATTCGAATGTGGTGTATCCTGATTTATATCCGTATATCGCACCAGCCTCATCAAAACATAACCCCTTGGCACCTCAATTACAGGTGATTTCCAGGTTGTTAAGTGGTGGCATCGGAACTAAAATATTTATTTGTCGCATCGGAGGATTTGATTCTCATGCGAATCAGGTAGTGAACAATAATCCAACCATGGGGTCACACGCCGCCTTGTTGTACCACATTTCATCGGCCATGAAGGCCTTTTATGATGATTTACAAAATATGGGACTCGCAGACCGTGTACTTTCCATGACCTTCTCCGAATTTGGACGACGGGTGCAATCCAACGCAAGTTACGGAACGGATCACGGGAACGCAGCGCCCATGTTGGTCTTTGGAACCTGTATCAATCCTGGAGTTTATGGGATTAACCCGGATTTAGCAAATCTACAATATGGAAACATACCGATGGAATTTGATTACCGTCAGGTATTCACATCGGTCGTTAAAGATTGGTTTAATGCACCAGATCAAGCCCTGCAAGAGGTTCATTTTGAGCAATTTGTAGATTCTCGGATTGATTATGTACGCTGTAAAGCGTTAAGTACAACAGAGCTTTTTCAGCAGAACCTTTCCTTGAATTGTTACCCAAATCCTACCAATCAAGAATTATTCATTGACTACACCTTAAAACAAGAAGTGAATCTTAAAATAGAGTTATTTGATTTAACGGGCCGATCTTTAGGAGCTATTGACGATGCTCCAAATACCCCCGGGTCGCACAGTGTAATGTTTAATTTTGGTCAGGTGATTAGCGGCACCTACTTAGTTCGAATGTATGCGAATGATGCCGTATTAACCCGAAAAGTAATTTTATCTAAGTCATGATGAAGGGATGGATTGTTGGTGTAATTATGCTTGCTCTTTCGGTTCAAGTAAATGCGCAGAGCAGAAGGCATCAGTACCGCAAGGATCGTTATTTCTTTGGGGTAACAATGGGCTCGGGATTTACTCAGCCTATAGTTCAAGAACGATTTAGCTTGATGGAAGTCACGCCACAATCTGCTAATGAGGATTTTAACAAGAAATATAGCAACCTCTTCCAACACGGTGGAGGGATTTATGGTTTGCATTTTTCCTTTGCATTTACCAAGTTGTTTTCAGTTGTTAGCCAGCCGTGCTTTCAAACGCAACGGTATAACTACATGAATAGCTATCATTGGTCGGATACGATTACTGGAGGTGAGGTATACAAAGAGTACTTGCACCGCCAAAAAATCAATAATATCCGAATCCCAATCTTAGCACGTATGGATTTTTCCGCAAGACGTTGGTCTCCGTTCATACAAGCAGGCTTATCTGCGGACATTGCTTATTTTGCTAGTAAACAGATTTATACGGATAATTATATCGACTTAAAGGTCGATCGTAAAACGGCTGTTTCTTCCAATGTCGCTGAAATGACGCAGCATTTGAATCGATTCAATCTGTATGTGGTGGGAGGAGCAGGAATTTCCTATTATCGCGAACAATTTGCACTTTCTTTTTCAGGTAACATACGCTATGGGTTAAGAACTACAATTGATCCGTTTGAACGATATGCTGATTATACCGGGATGGCTGCAGAATATTTGGATGTGCAGGATAAATTTAATTTATTAACCATGGACTTGATGTTAACCCTCATGGTTCCAATTCATAAAAAATGGTAGCATGAAACAAATTGCTTTACTGTGCGGGCTTGCTTTTCTTTTCTTCATTGCCTCTTGCGAGAAAAAGGATACCTCTTCCTTGCCGTTCGTGAAAATCTATGACGATCAAAATGGTAACCGTTCGTTTACCCCCTTGTCAATAATAAAATCTACCCAAGATCATGGGTATATTGTATTGAGCGCATTTGATGGATGGAAGATTCAGCTCATGAAGATTGATAAAGATGGAGTATTTAAATGGAATTTGGAACTGCCTGATACCTATGTGAATGCCGTTCCCTCTTTGGTTAATATTGATGAGCAGTTGTATCTAGTTTGTATGGATCCAATTGAATTGAATACGCGCATTCTAAGAATCGATGAAACGAATCATTCCGTGGTCCAAGTGTCGACTTTGGAAGAAGTGAGTTATCCGGTTCATGCGTATCACAATGGAGATCACCTTTACCTCATGAGTTGTCCCTTATCCTCCCAAATGATGGGGATCCATGAGGTGAGCACCGCCTTGGATACTGTGATTCGCGTTGGAGCCTTGACGATTGGAATGAACGTAGATGAGCAGTTGCTTAAGCATGCAATGCATACGGGGAAACAATGGCCATTTTTCATAAAGTCTACGCCGGAAAAAGATCGATTTGTGGTGAATGGGTTTTACAATTACTCCTTTTCTACCGTATTTTTAGATAATAATCTCCAGTTTACCGGGGTATACAACGGTGCAGCACTGGATGGAGGTATGAATCAACTGGAACCGCTAGGAGCCGGTGAATATGCATTGTCTCGTATTTCAGGTGAATACGTGTTTTTTAATCCTAAACTTAGCTTGAATCCATCCGCGGTGGAGATGGCCACGTCACTTGAGGCGCAAGGAGATTCTGAATTAAACCATGAAACCCCTGTTTTGATTAAAGAACTAACGATTAAAGGGGTTAAATACCGTGCTTTTCTTGCGTCAACGCGAAGCAATCAATTATCCTTAAAGCTCTATGACGAAACCGGTAAAAAAGTAGCAGGAACTTACATTAGCAAAAACATTCCGATTAAAGCCTGCGATTTGATTCAAACACCTTATGGAGAATTACTAATTTTAACCCAAGTTAGGGTCATGGGAAGCTATAACCGCATTGGAACCATCAAACTTTCGAAAGCAAACCTTGAGGACCTTGTTACTGTAGAATAAGAGATTAATATGAGAAGCATACTTTTCTTTTTTTGTTTGGTGTTTATGCTCTCTTGTAACAAAGAACGCCGATTTAATAAAGATTTACAAGGGACATGGGAAGTGGATATGGTTAAGCTGCAAGATGCCGATGGATTTTCTTTCTTCGACTATAATCCAACGGGTAACTTGAGTATTTCAGAAACCAGCGTGCAAGGAGAAATAACTTCCTTCTTTCAGTCCTTTCAAGGTTCCGTTGCAGATACCTTGGAGCTACAGGGAAGCTATCTTTTAAAACTCAATGAATCTGAATTGAATTGGGTTCAAGCTCCCGACACGATTAAGAACCGCATTTTCGTGATTACCAATAAGAATTTAGAAATTGAACATTATGATGCGCAAGCACAACAGCGCTTACGTTACGTATTCAAGAAAGTCAACTAATTACAAGAATCCCAGTTCTAATTTTGCTTCTTCAGACATCATGTCCTTGTCCCAAGGCGGATCAAATACAATATGCACTCGACAATCTGTGATGGCCTCCATCGCTTTTACTTTATCTTCGACCTCTTTGGGTAAGGATTCAGCTACCGGACAATTGGGTGACGTTAAGGTCATGTCAATATCTACCTCATTCGTATCGGATATTCGGATTTCGTAAATCAATCCCAATTCAAATACATCCACCGGAATTTCGGGGTCGTAGATGGTTTTTAATACGGTTACGATTTCGTTTTCTAGTTCAATCATTTTGTTAGTTGCTTCAATCCGTCACTTTTCAATCGGTTAATCATACCTACAAGCCCATTTGCTCGCGTAGGCGATAGGTGTTCTTGCAATCCAATTTTTCCGATAAAGTATAACTCACTTTTAACAATATCTTCGGGTGTTTGGTTCGATAATACACGAATTAATAAACTAATTATACCTTTTGTTATAATGGCATCTGAATCTGCGGTAAATACTAAGTGTTGATCCAGCATTTCTGAAGCTACCCAAACTCTCGACTGACATCCATGAATCAAGCGATCCTCGGTTTTTTTGTCATCTGTAATGAGTGGGAGTTCCTTGCCTAAGTCGATGATATACTCGTATTTTTCCATCCAATCATCAAACATTGCAAATTCTTCAATGATTTCGTCTTGAATTTGGTTGATCGATTTACTCATGATAATAAAAGGATTGATCGTTGTAAGGCAACAATAAACTGATCTATTTCTTCGGTGGTGTTGTAAAATGCCAAGGAGGCTCTTACGGTTCCTGGAATATTAAATTGTTTCATTAAGGGTTGCGTACAATGGTGTCCCGTACGCACCGCGATTCCCTGTTTATCGAGTAAGGTTCCTAAATCGAATGGGTGTAAATCCCCGATTAAGAACGAAAGCGTACTGCATGTTTCAGGTGCTTCTCCGATGAATCGAATGCTTGGAATTTCTCTCATTCGCGCCCTTAAATAAGTCCCTAAGGCATGTTCATGTTTAAAGGCGCCTTGTAAATCAATGGAAGATAAATAATCGAAGGCGGCACCTAGGGCAATGGCTCCGCTAATATTCGGTGTCCCTGCTTCAAATTTTAAGGGCAAGCCGTTGTAGGTGGTTTTCTCAAAACTAACCTGTTCAATCATGTCTCCACCACCTTGATACGGGGGAAGCTCATCTAATACGGCCTTTTTACCGTAAAGAATTCCAGTTCCGGTAGGACCAAACACCTTGTGGCCAGAGAAAGTTAAGAAATCACACCCTAAGGATTGAACGTCGATGGGTAGGTGCTGAATACTTTGCGCCGCATCAAGCAAAACTTTTGCACCAACGGCATGCGCTTTTTGTATCAGTTGCCCCACAGGATTAATGGTCCCTAGTGTATTCGAAATATGAATGATGCTCAATAATTTCGTTCGTTCACTTAGTAATCCTTCAAAGGCTTCTAAGTCCAAGGTTCCAGCTGGCGTTACAGGGATTACTTTTAATACCGTACCCTTTCGTTCACAAAGCATCTGCCACGGAACAATGTTCGAGTGGTGTTCCATGCCCGAAATAAGAATTTCATCGCCTGGTTTAAGTGTTTCGCCCAAACTAAATGCGACCGTATTGATCGAGTCCGTCGTTCCTTTGGTAAAAATTATTTCTTGGCTGTGTTCAGCGTTGATATAGCGTGCTATCTTGGTTCTGGCCTGTTCATACGCATTGGTAGCTTGGTCACTCAAGAAATGTACACCTCGGTGGACGTTTGCATTTTCGTGTGTATAATACCTTGAAATTCGCTCGATTACAGCGGTGGGTTTCTGAGAAGTTGCACCATTGTCAAAGTAAATCAGGGGTTTACCATGAACAGATTCATTCAAAATTGGAAAGTCTGCTCTGATTTCATTTACATTGAATGCGCTCATGGTGCAAAGGTACAATAATCCCTTATTTTGAACGAATCTAACTTAGCGAAAGTTACTTAGGTTGCAGTTCAATAAACGGAATCAGCATTTCCTCCATAGATATACCTCCATGTTGGAACGTATTGCCATAATGATTCACAAAATGATTGTAATTATTCGGGTAAACAAAGAAATCAGATTCTCGGGCGAATACATATTCATTGGAGAGTTTGATTTGAGGCAAGAAAGCCTCTGTAGGTTTATTAACTACAAATACTTCTTTTGAATCATAACTCAATCCACGGCCCACTTTGTACCGAAGGTTAGTGTTCGTTGAGCGTTCCCCAACGATTTTTATGGGCTTGTTCACTTTCACAGTACCGTGGTCCGTGGTGATGATTAGATGGGCTCCGATTTCTCTAAATTTCAGTATCAGCTCTTGAAGCGGTGAATGCTCAAACCACGATTTTGTAAGTGAACGATAAGCAGCCTCATCGCTGGCTAATTCACGGATCATTTCCATTTCGGTACGGGCGTGTGAAAGCATGTCCACGAAATTGTAGACCACAAAATTTACATCGTTATCCTTGATTTGGTTAAATTGTTCGTTCAATTTCTTGCCGGCCTCCAGGTTCGTGATTTTGTGGTAGCTCCACTTACATTGTTTACTTAGTCGCTTCAGTTGTTGCTCTAGTAATTCTTTTTCAAATTGATTTTTACTTCCCTCGTCTTCCTCATAGCGCCAATATTGCGGGAATTTCTTTTCAATTTCAGAAGGAAGTAATCCGGCAAAAAATGCGTTTCGCGCGTAGTGGGTAGCGGTGGGTAAAATCGAGTATATCACATATTCCTCTTCCTTTTGATAGGATTTGGAAATTAGGGGTTCTAGAATTTTCCATTGGTCGTACCGTAAGTTATCGATCACCAATACCGCCAATTTTTCCTTGCCTATTTTTGGTAGTACCCGTGTACGAATCATGTTGTGCAACATGTATGGCATGTCTTCGGTACCGTTCAGCCAATCGAGGTAATTGTCTTCTATGAAATCGCAAAACAGCTGATTCGCTTCTTTTTTCTGCATATCGAAGATTTCCTTCATTGCTTTGTCTTCCGCTTGCTCTAATTCCAACTCCCAATACACCAATTTGCGATACATTTCTGTCCATTCATTGGCATCCATTCGGTTGTTTAGTTGCATGCCTAATTGACGAAATTCTTGTTGGTAGTTGACGTTCGTTTTTTGGGCTACGAGCTGGGTTTGTTGTAAGATTTTCTTTAGGCTGAGTAATATTTGATTTGGATTAACGGGCTTAATCAGATAATCCGCGATCTTACTTCCAATGGCCTCTTCCATGATGAACTCTTCTTCGCTTTTGGTAATCATGACCACGGGCACCAGGGGGTTGATTTCTTTGATTTTAGATAACGCTTCAAGTCCACTGATTCCCGGCATATTCTCATCTAAGAAAATGACATCGTACGCGTTCTCTTCTGCTTTATCGATCGCATCAGTTCCGTTAGTCACACGATCAACGGAATATCCTTTAGATTCCAAGAATAAGATGTGAGGTTTTAGTAGTTCGATTTCGTCGTCAGCCCAAAGTATTTTACCCATTGCGTATATTTAAGTAAGTTTGCAGTATTAATTGTAAAAATAAGCAATTGCCAACTTTTTCTCATCCTTCCAATAAAAAGAAAATCATTAACGATCCCGTTTATGGATTTATAGCGGTTCCGGATGAATTGATTTTTGATGTACTGAATCACCCCTACATGCAGCGACTTCGTCGAATTATGCAATTAGGTCTTTCACACTTGGTTTATCCCGGGGCTCAACATACGCGCTACACGCATGTGCTCGGGGCAATGCACTTGATGGGCTTGGCGGTTTCGGTACTTCGTCGGAAAGGAAACGAGATTACAGAAGATGAAGAACGTGCTGTTAAATTGGCTATTCTATTACATGACATCGGACATGGTCCGTTCAGTCATGCCTTGGAATACGATATTGTAAATGGGGTAACTCATGAAGATTTGAGTGGCTTATTTATTGAACGTTTGTCTAAGGAATTTGGTGATGATTTAGGAAGGGCCAATTTGATTTTTAAAAACGAATACACTAAACCTTATTTACATCAATTGGTTTCGAGTCAGCTGGATATGGATCGCCTAGATTATTTGAATCGCGATAGTTTTTATAGCGGTGTAAGCGAGGGGATTATCGGTTCGGATCGGCTTATTGAGATGCTTGCCGTTCATGATGGTAATTTGGTGCTAGAAGAAAAGGCGATTTATTCGGTAGAAAAGTTTATTGTTGCCCGGCGTTTAATGTATTGGCAGGTGTATCTTCACAAAACGGTTGTGGCCGCAGAACATATGTTGATTCATGCCTTACGAAGAGCAAAGCATTTGGCTAAACAAGGAGTGCCGCTTTTTGCATCTCCGGCCTTGAGCTTGTTCTTGCAACGAGATGTGACCTTGAATGATTTTAAATCAGATCCTAAATACTTGGATGCCTTTGCGCAATTGGATGATTATGACATTTGGGGGGCTATTAAAGTATGGCAGCATCACGAGGATCGAATTTTGTCGCTTTTGTGTAGCGGGTTAGTGAATCGAAACCTGTTTAAAATTGAGATTTCAAAACAGCCGTTTCCGATTGACCGTATTTCCCTTGAGAAGGAATTGGTTCGCAATCACTTTAATATTGATTCAGAAGGCTTAGATGATTTAGTGTACCACGATTTATTGATGAATAAAGCCTACACCAATGATAAGCAAAACATCAATTTATTGATGAAAAACGGTGAGGTAATTGATTTGGCAAAAGCGTCAGACAACCTGAATATCTCAGCCCTAGCGCATCCAGTAGAGAAATATTTCTTGTGTTATCCGCAACATCATTGACGACCAAGCTTTCCAGCTTTCCAATCCTGAACTAGTTTAGCCCATGCATATGGATTGAATAAATTATTCGACGGTAATTGACCGTTTGTGTACAGTTTGGTAAGGCGTTGATTTTGGGCATATCCATAAGCCAAGGATGCGTCGTTGCTCATTTTTGCAGCAACAAAAGCCAAGGATTCTCCCGACAATTCGCGCTGTGCTCTTCGCATGGCGTCATCATAAGGTTTCATTTCAACAAAATATCGAGCAAATTCATCCCGTGAAGGCCAAGGGTGAACTACAACTTCAGGCATGTTCAAGGTGTCGGCTTGCATCATGTGAACGATGCTGTAGCGGTTTTCGCTTAAGGTGTCTGGAATAATGTAGGTGGAGCTTGAATACCCGTAAAAGTTGAAAACAAGTGTATCGCCCGGAAATGAAACCATGGTAAAAAAACCATAATAATCCGAGATCACTCCTTTTCGAATTGAGCGATTCCACACGGTGGTATAGGGTAGGGGTTCTAGGTTATCTTCGGCAATGATTACACCTGAAATTTGAAGCATCCGCGACGTGTCAACAACCGACCGTTGTGCCTTGTACGAAAGGCAAAAGAGCGTTAAAAATAAAAAAGGAAGCCATTTCATAGGCTACAAGATTAGTGAAAAAACGGGAGGAAATGGGTGATTTTAATTTAATTAACATTTCATGGGTGTATCACTAAAAAAATACCCTGAAATTTCTTATTTTTGCGAGAATTTATTGCTTTAGATTCACACATGTCATTGAATAATCTCACCCAAATTACTGAAGGCTTCACCTATGATGATGTCTTATTAGTTCCTGCATTTTCTCAGGTTTTACCGCGAGAGGTAGTCTTGCAAAGCCGTTTTTCAAGAAATATTATTGTGAACTCCCCGGTAGTTTCATCTGCCATGGATACCGTAACGGAGCACCGGTTGGCTATAGCGATTGCGCAACAAGGAGGTATAGGAGTAGTGCACAAAAACATGACCATAGCCGAGCAAGCGATTGAGGTGAGGAAAGTAAAGCGCTCAGAAAGTGGGATGATCATTGATCCCATCACTTTATCGGAATCAGCTACGGTGGGTGATGCTTTAGCCTTAATGAAGGAGAATAGCATCGGCGGTATTCCTGTAGTAGATGAAATTAGGTGTTTGAAAGGAATTGTTACTAACCGTGATTTGCGTTTCGAGCGTGAGCTATCAAAACCAATCGTAGAGGTCATGACTTCAACGAATTTAATCACTACTAAAGATGGAACGGATTTAGCTACGGCTGAAACAATCCTTCAGCAAAATAGAATTGAGAAGTTGCCAGTCGTTGATTTGGAAGGCAGATTAATCGGTTTAATTACATACCGTGACATTATAAAAGTAAAAGAACACCCCCTTTCGTGTAAAGATAATTTAGGTCGACTTAGAGTTGCTGCTGCCGTTGGTATCGCAGACGAAACAATGGACCGCGTAAAAGCACTTGTTGAAGCAGGGGTAGATGCCATCGTAATCGATACGGCGCATGCACACACGATAGGTGTTGTGAAACAATTGAAAGATATTAAAACCCTATACCCAACGCTAGAGGTTGTTGTAGGGAATATTGCCACGGCTGATGCAGCACGATTTTTAGTTGAGGCTGGAGCCGATGCAGTGAAAGTTGGTATTGGTCCAGGATCTATTTGTACCACCCGCGTTATTGCAGGCGTTGGTGTTCCACAGTTAACCGCAATCAATGAGGTTGCTAAGGCTGTTGAAGGCACCGGTGTACCTGTTATCGCTGATGGTGGAATTCGCTACACCGGAGATATCGTTAAAGCAATTGCAGCTGGTGCGGATAGTGTGATGCTTGGTGGAATGTTTGCCGGAGTAGAAGAATCTCCCGGTGAAACCATTATTTATGAAGGACGGAAATTTAAAACCTACCGAGGAATGGGTTCACTAGAAGCGATGCAGAAAGGGTCCAAAGATCGGTATTTTCAAGCAGGTGAAGAGGATATGAAAAAATTGGTTCCAGAAGGGATATCAGGTCGGGTACCATTTAAAGGACAGTTGCTTGAAGTGATGTATCAAATTACCGGTGGACTTCGTGCAGGAATGGGGTATTGCGGTGCAAAAACAATTACCGAATTGAAAGGTGCTCGTTTTGTTCGAATTACCTCAGCTGGTGTACGTGAATCTCATCCGCATGATGTTACCATTACGCGTGAAGCACCGAATTATAGTTTAAAATAAACAGTTAAAGACATATGAAAAAAGTAGTATTTGGAATTTTAACACTTGTTTTTTCCGTGGCCTTTGGTCAAAAAGAACCAGTTATTCTCAAGGTGAATGGAGAAAAAATCACGAAAAGTGAATTCTTGCAGATTTATTTGAAAAATAATCCAAATCCAAAATACGATCAGGCATCTATGGATGAATATATGGATTTATTCAAAAAATTTAAATTGAAAGTGATTGAAGCAGAGGCTTTAGGATATGATACCATACCAAAGTTAAAGCGTGAGTTTGAAGGATATAAGCGACAATTAGCCATTCCTTATTTGATAGATTCAGCGCAAAACGACAGCCTAGTGCGTGAGGCCTATTTTCGAACAGTGAATGAGGTACGATGTTCTCATATCTTAGTTAAATTAGATCCTTCCGCAACGCCTGCAGATACGCTTGCGGCATATAATCGAATTCTTGCCCTAAAGGCTCGCGTCGATAAAGGGGAAGATTTTGCCTCGGTTGCAAAAATGAAGAATGGTTCAGATGATCCATCTGCCGCTACTAACGGAGGCGATTTAGGTTACTTTACTGCGTTTCAAATGGTATATCCGTTTGAGGACATGGCATATAAAACGGCTGTTGGAACGGTATCTGCTCCATTCCGAACACGTTTCGGGTATCACATCCTTAAAACTACCGGTCTTCGCCCATCACGCGGTTCTATAAAAACCGCTCACTTAATGATCAGTGTGGCCAAAGATGCAGATCAAGCCACAAAGGATAATGCAAAAAAGAAAGTGGATGAAATCTATCAAAAGTTGAAAGATGGCGCAAAATGGGAAGAAATGGTGGCTATGTATTCCGATGATCCAGGAACAAGTAAAAAAGGAGGAGAGCTTCCAATGTTTGGTTCAGGAACAACGCAACGTATGGTCCCGGAATTTGAAGAAGCAGCTTTTGCGCTTCAATCGGACGGGGAGTTTAGTGCGCCGCTAAAGACAAACTACGGATATCACATCATCAAACGTCTTGAGCGCAAGGATGTTGCGGTTTTTGAAACCATGAAGAAGGAATTGCAGACCAAGGTGAATAAAGATGAGCGCTCGAAGAAAACGCAAGATTCTTTTGTTAGAAAACTTAAGGCAAAGTATAAATACACTGCTGGACCAAAAGAAAATTTAGCATGGTTTGAGGCAAATCTAGATTCAACATACTTTATGGGGAAATGGAATGCAAGTGAGCTAAAATCAAATAAAACCTTGTTTACCTTAGATGGAGTTTCCTTTGGTCAACAAAAATTTGCACGATACTTAGAAAAGAATTACCGAGCACTTAAAAAGGATGAATCTAAAATGACCGTAGCATCTCAATATAGAAATTGGGAGAAAGCTGCTGTATTAGAATATGAAGAGTTCTTGCTTCCATCGAAATATCCAGAATATAATGCCTTAGTTAATGAGTATCACGATGGAATATTATTATATGAAGTCATGTCTGACAAAGTATGGAACAAGGCGGTAAAGGATACAGCCGGTCTTCGCGCTTATTTCTTAGGTAACCGCGAAAAGTACATGTGGCCAGCACGAATAGAGGCAACGGTTTATGAGTGTTTAACTCTTGGGGTTGCTAACGAAGTAGCCTCTATGATAGTTAATGATACCGTTACTTCAAAGCATGTAATTGAGAAGGTAAACAAGGATACTGAATTGAATTTGAAAGTTAAAATGAATAAGTTTGATCCTGAGACTACTGCGTTTCTTAAGGGTAAATCCCTGAGCATGGGCGTAAATAAAACCTATGAGTTTGAAGGGAAGTTGTATGTGGTTAAGGTGACCAATATGCTTCCGGTAATGAAGAAAGAATTTAGCGAAGCAAAAGGTTCAGCAACATCAGATTATCAAAACTTCTTAGAGAAAAATTGGTTGGAAAGCTTAACATCCAAATATAAAGTTAAAGTCAATAAAAAAGTGCTTTACAACCTTGGGAAATAATGAGAATATTTTTCTTTTTCCTCTCTTTTTGCTGTTTATCGTTTTTAAATGCACAGCCCATTGTATTAGATAAAATTGCTGCGCAAATAGGCGATAATATTATCTTGCTTTCTGATTTGAAGGTTCAAGAAATGCAGGCGAAAGAAGCGAAGATTGAAATCGATAGTTCCTTTCATTGCCGTATGCTTGAAGAGTTGATGGTTGAGCAGGTTTTGGTCAATCAAGCAAAATTAGATAGCGTTATCATCGCCGATGAACAAGTGGATGCTGATATGGAGAATCGCTTGCGCTTGATTCAACAGCAAATGGGTGGGCGCCAAAAGCTTGAAGAATTTTATGGGATGTCCTACAGCGAGATTAAAGATAAATTTCGCGAATCCATTCGTTCTAAAATGCTTGCGGATGAAATGCGTGTTATTATAACAGGTGGACTAAGTGTTACACCGAAGGAGGTTGCTACGTTTTTTAATGCCTTACCTGCAGATAGTATTCCGTATATAAACATGCAACTTGGATTTCAGCAAATTGTGATCTATCCAGAAATCACCAAGGAGGATAAGAAAACGGCTTATGAAAAACTTGCGGGACTTAGAAACGAAATCGTCGTTTCAGGTAAATCGTTTGAATCCATTGCTCGCTTGTACTCAATGGATCCAGGAAGTGCGCCCTTGGGAGGAAAAATTGCCGCAACAAAAGGTATGATGGTGCCTCAGTTTGAGTCAACCGTTTTTAAACTTAAACCCAATGAGATTTCTGATATTATTGAAACAGAATTTGGATACCATATCATTAAGTTGATTTCTCGTGCCGGAGAAGATTTTGTGTGTTTGCACATTTTAATTCGCCCGGAGTTTAGCATTAAGGCGGTTAATCTAGCATCTCAACGCATGGATTCCTGTTATCGAATGCTAAAAATGAATGAATTGACATGGGAGCAAGCGGTAGCACGTTTTTCAAATGATGCTTCAACAAAACAAAATAAAGGAATCATTACAAATCCGAAAAATGCGTCGCAAATGTGGGATATGAGTGATTTAAATGAAATCGATCAGCAAATCTATCTACTTACTGATGCGATGGAAGAAGGGGATGTTACCCAACCGAATCTCTACATGGATTTTATGACAAGGGAACAAGGGATTCGTATTGTTCGATTAATGAAACGAATTCCTGCACACAGGGCAAACTTGAACGATGATTATGCACTCATAAAGCAAGCTGCAGAAAACGACAAACGTACACGAATTTTGAACGAGTGGGTTGATTCCAAACTTGGAAACGCTTACATACGAGTGGATTCGGAATTTAGCGCATGTCCCTTTCAGCATCAATGGTTAAATAAATAAGACGATGAATGATTCAGAGAAATTGATAGCATTAAGTGCTAGCTATAAGAAACTTAAAGCGGAAATTCATAAGGTGATAGTAGGTCAAGACGATGTCGTGGATCAAGTGTTACTTTCCATGTTTTCTGGTGGACATTGTTTGCTTATTGGGGTTCCTGGTTTAGCAAAAACCTTATTAGTGAATACCATTTCTAGTGCCCTTGGAATTGGGTTCAATCGCATTCAGTTCACCCCGGATTTGATGCCCTCTGACATCGTTGGTTCTGAAATTTTAGATGAATCTCGGAATTTTAAGTTCGTTAAAGGACCACTTTTCACGAACATGGTACTTGCCGATGAGATCAATCGTACACCCCCTAAAACGCAATCTGCATTGCTTGAGGCTATGCAAGAGCGAAGGGTTACTGCCGCAGGAACCAGTTATGTCTTGCCAAAGCCATTCTTTGTTTTGGCTACACAAAATCCCATTGAGCAAGAAGGAACGTACCCATTGCCTGAGGCGCAATTAGACCGATTTATGTTTAATGTCTGGGTGGATTACCCAGTGTTTGAAGATGAGTTGACCATTGTTAAAGCAACTACCTCCGATTTAAAAATAGAAGTGAATTCGGTGATTTCAGGGGAAGAAATATTAGATTATCAGGCCTTGATTCGACGGATTCCTGTGGCTGATAATGTCTTGGAATATGCCGTTAAATTAGTTGCGAAAACAAGAGCCAATTCTCCATACGTTCATGAATTGACTAAGAAATACATTACCTGGGGAGCAGGACCCCGTGCGTCGCAATACCTTGTTTTAGGGGCGAAATGTCACGCGGCTTTACATGGTAAATTTTCCCCAGATATTGAGGATGTGAAAGCTGTTGCAGCACCAATTCTACGTCACCGTTTGGTTCGGAATTATAAGGCTGAAGCCGATGGATTTACGATGGATAAAATTATCGCTTCCTTGCTCTAATTCACTTTTCAACAACTCACACCATTTTGTTGAAAAGAAAGGAGTCAACTTTTAGGTGACCCGATGTGAATCCCCTACATTCGCTTAAAAGCGATTAGAACATGTTCGAGGACGATGATGATGCACAATTTGATGGTCAACTGCAGGGGGATTTAGCGCTGTTCGAATCTTTTTTATCTGGCAATACCCTTGGTTTTATTGATAGTGATCGTATGGAGGCAATAATTGATCATTATTTTGCTGAAGGGGACTTTAAAAAAGCCAAAAGAGCGGCTGAAATGGCCGACATCAACTTCAGCTACAACCCCATCTTTAAATTACGCATAGCACAAGCCCTTAGTGGATTGAAATCTTTTAGTGAGTCTTTGTCGTTACTTTCAACCCTTGAACAGACTGGCTTACCGCAATTTGAGGTATGGGTTACTTACGGTACAATCTTTAGCCAAATGGAAGATTATACGTCAGCGATACATTATTTATCCATGGCACTTCCCTTAGCGGATAAGGAGGATCAAATAGAAATTTATCTGGATATTTCCTTTGCCTACCAGAAATTGAAAGATATGGATGGGAGTATTGAGGTACTTACCAAAGGACTTTCAGTAAACCCGACATCAGAATCCTTGTTGTATGAATTAGGCTTTACCTATGATCGCGTAGGTAGATATCAGGATTCAATTGATACTTATTTAAAGTATATAGAAGAGAATCCGTTTGCGAATATGGCATGGTATAATTTAGGAAATGCTTATTCGAAAATAGAAAATTTTGATAAAGCGATATGGGCATACGACTATTCTATTCTGATTTTTGATGAGTTTGCACCGTCTCATTTTAATATGGGAAATGCTTATTTATCCTTAGGTAAATATTACCAAGCCATTGAGCGGTTTAAAACCGTGTTAAGTTTAGAAGGTGATGATCCCATGGCCTTGTGTTATTTAGGAGAGGCACATGAGCAATTAAAAGAATACGACATCGCCTTAAACTATTACCGGCTTAGTTTAGAATTTGATCCAAATATCTATGAAGCATGGTTGGGTATTGGGATTATTACCGATATCCAAGGTAAAACCAAAGAAGCGATTGGCATCATACAAAAAGCATTAGATTGTGACCCCTTGAATGCTTCCATTAATTTGGTTCTAGCGAATGCATATCAGAAAGTTGAAGATATTGAACAAGCGCGTTTTTACTTCGCTAAATCGATCGCGCTGGATTGGGAAGACGAAGAAATCTTGCGTGATTATGTATTTTTCTTGTTGAGTCAGCATCCGCTTGAAGCCCTTGAATTACTGGAGGATTTTCAAATGGAATTGGAACACAATCCGGAATATGTGCTGTTATTTACGCATACCTTAATTCATTTGAATAGGATGCCGGAAGCAATCATGCTTTTTTCCTCGCTTGTTGCCGTAGATAAAACTCAAGCATCATTGATTCTGGAATGGAATCCTGCGCTCCAATATCATAAAGATTTTGTAACTTTGCTGCATGAGTAATTTTACACTTCCGTTTATACCGGAACGTCCTCAAAAACCTCGTAACGAGGGAGTTACTATGATGATGGACAAAGGAATGGGTCTTCGAGAAACAGAACATTTTATCGAAGCATCGGCTCACCTCACAGATTTAGTGAAATTCGGGTTCGGAACATCCTATGTAACCAATAACCTAGAAGATAAGATCAAATTGTACAAAGAGGCAGGGATTCGTCCATACCTTGGAGGGACGCTGTTCGAAGCATTCTATGCTCGTGGCTGTGTTGATGATTACCAACGCTTGCTTGATCGCTTAGATTTGGATTTGGTAGAAATTTCAGATGGTTCGATTATTATCCCGCACAAAGAAAAGTGCAAGCTGATTAAATCGATGGCTAAATCACGCACCGTATTATCTGAGGTTGGGTCAAAAGATTCAGGGATTATTGTTTCTCCGTTCAAATGGGTCAGTTGGATGAAAGCCGAATTGGATGCAGGTTCTTGGAAGGTAATTGCAGAAGGACGTGAAGCTGGAAATGTGGGTGTATTTCGTCCAAATGGAACTGCACACACCTTACTTATAAATCACATTATTGCTCGCGTTGATCCTTCAAAGATTCTTTGGGAAGCCCCACAAAAAAATCAACAGGTGTGGTTCATTAAATTGTTTGGCGCGAATGTGAATCTTGGAAATATTGCCCCAAATGATATGATTCCAATGGAATGCCTTCGCTTAGGCTTAAGAGGTGATACGTTTTTCGATTTTTTACCACAAGATTATGCCGATCGCTTGAAGCAAGTGAACGACGAGAATGAGGTAGTTGAGGATTCTGAAGAATAAATACCTGTGTTTGTACTGAAGTCAGAATACAAGCTACATGAAGGTCCAGTGTATGCACTGGCAAATTCTGAGAATATAGTATTCACCGGCTCTTCGGATAAAACGGTTAAATCAATCGATATTTCGAATGGAATTATTCAATCCTTCACTGTACGCAGTGAGGCTTCTCCTATTTCATTGTGGGCAATCTCGCCGGAATTGTTGGCGATTGGCTATTTAAACGGAGAATTTTATTTAATTAATCCGCTTAATCGTAACACATTATTTGAATATCACTTCACCGGCGATAGTGTGTTCACCTTGTATTCGTTTAATGCATCGGAATTGTATATCGGACTTGGTTCTGGTCGCTTAGCTATTTTCGATTTTTTGCGCTTGGATTGGATATTTCTTGAACACGTATGCACCGATAAAATCCGTGCAATAGCTTACGATACCAACGTCCATTGCTGCTATATTGGTGCTAAAGATGGCGAACTAATTGCCTTTGATGTAAGAGACTATTGTGTCAATGCTCGATGGCATGCCCATGACGGTGGAGTTAATTCCTTGTTATTTACGTCAACAAATCTGTTAATTTCAGGAGGAAAGGATGGTCATATTCGGGTATGGAAAAATCAGGAATGCTTAAATTCTATTCCGGCACATCGCGGAGTGGTTTATGGATTAATTGAAGTAGGGGCCTACATTGTTTCCTGCAGTAGAGATAAATCAATCAAGGTGTGGGAAATGGAATCCCTAAAACCAGTTCAAAAAATAAACTTTCATCGACAATCAGTAAACCAAATGGCGCAACAAAATGCACATTCTTTCGTTACTGCTTCCGACGATCACCGAATCGCACATTGGGAATATGCGGAATAAGTTGATTTTATTGGTTTTTTTACTCCTTGGAGTGCGTCAGATTCAGGCGCAACAAGCTACCTTTTTATCTCAATCTGAATTGGGTATTTCGGTAGGACAAGTTTATTATATTGGCGATTTAAATCCATTCATGCCCTTTAAAAACAGTCAGTGGGCATTTAGTTTAATGTACCGCTATAACCTCCATACACGAATGGCGTTGCGTTTATCCTATTTGCAAGGGAGCATAGAAGCCGACGATAAAAATTCATCGAATTCAATCTTAGTGAATCGAAATTTGAATTTTCATTCAGATATTAAAGAACTTGCTGCTGGTGTTGAATTCTATTTTGCTCCTTTTTATTTTGGACGTAAAAATGGACAAAAGCAAATTCAGGGTACGGCCTATTTTTTAACGCAGCTGGGTGGTTTTTATATGAATCCAAAAACTACCATTAATGGGGAGGACATAGAATTGCGGCCACTAGGTACAGAAGGACAAGGTACCGTGTTAAATAAAAAAGGAACTTATAGTAATTTTCAATTATGTGTTCCGATCGGTATAGGAGCTAAGGCCCAAATTGGTAAACGAGTAACCTTTAATATTGATTTAGGAATTCGAAAAACCTTTACTGATTATATGGATGATGTGAAATCAGCTACCTATGTTGACCCGTCTGTATTGGCTCAATATTCTGGAGAAACAGCTGCGGCACTATCCAATCAAAGCCTTGATGGTTCGCGTAACGGGTATCGCGGTAATCCAACCACAAAGGATTGGTATGTATATGCCGGTGGGATGGTAAGCGTTCGCTTAGGTAGAGGCCGTAAATGCTTTAAGCTCCGTTAGTAATACCGATGAGGTAATAGATAGGATTGAACATAATCATAAACTCCCTCTTTTAAGGAATGAAATGCGTGTGGATATCCTGCGTTATGCAATTTATCCATTCCAGCACAGGTGTAGTATTGATAGGTGTCCCGAATATCGATGGGTGTATCAATGAACGAGATATTTGATTCCTTACCCATGGCCTCAAAGGTGAATCGAGCCAGATCAATAAATGGATTCGCTTCCCCAGAACCCAAGTTGTAAATTGCAGATTTCGGCTTTTGCTCTAGTAAAAACACAATCACACGCACAACATCCTTCACATACACAAAATCCCTGGATTGATAACCGTCAGCCACATCCGCTTTGTGTGATCTAAAAAGACTCATGCCACCAGTCGCTTGAATTTGATTGAAGGTGTGCATAACGACGGACGCCATTCTGCCTTTGTGATATTCATTGGGTCCGTATACATTAAAGAACTTCAATCCAGCCCAGAAGGGTGGCGTTTTTTCTTGTGCTAATACCCACAAATCAAAATCTTGCTTGGATTGTCCATAGGGATTCATAGGTTTCAACGATGGGATTAAGGCATGATCATCAGTATAACCATGTTCACCGTTTCCATAAGTTGCTGCAGAAGAAGCATAAATCATTGGGATTTGATGTTCCGTGCAAAGTTCCCAAATGTGTATTGAATAGCGTAGGTTCAAATGATCAAGAACTGCCCAATCTTGTTCTGTAGTGTTGGTACGAGCTCCTATGTGTAGCACGGCATCAACGCGCCTTGCATTCGTACTAAACCAGGATAAAAACGATTCCCGATCTATGAATTCTACCCCCGTGGTATGAATAAAATTTGCTTGTTTATTTTCAATGGTAAAATCATCAACCGCAATGATGTGGTGTGTGTTTTTCCGCGCGTATTCCGCAAGTAGACATGAACCAATAAATCCGGCAGCACCTGTGATTACAAGCATTGGTTTTTGATCCGGGTTAACCATGGATGATTGGGTTGAAATCAAAATAAACCGTGTATTTCTCCATCAATCGAGTTGATGATTCTTCCAAGGTCTTCTTGGCTTTCTGTGAAGTTATTATTGTCAATATCAATGATCAGTAACTTGCCTTTATCATACGTAGAAATCCATGCTTCGTATCGTTCATTCAAGCGTTTCAAGTAATCCAATCGGATACTTTCTTCGTAATCTCTGCCACGTTTTTGGATGTGACTAACCAAGGTTGGAATGCTGGCACGTAAATAAATCAATAAATCAGGTGCTTTAACAAACGAATCCATTAGATTAAATAAGGAGAAATAGTTCTCAAAATCACGCGTAGTCATTAGCCCCATAGAATGTAAATTCGGTGCGAAAATATAGGCGTCTTCGTAAATCGTACGGTCTTGAATTACTGTTTTTTCTTGTGAATGAATGTCCTGAATTTGAGAAAATCTACTATTCAAGAAGTACACTTGCAGGTTGAATGACCATCGCTGCATGTCTTCGTAAAAGTCATTTAAGTACGGATTTTGTTCCACGTCTTCAAAATGAGTTTCCCATCCGTAATGTTTTGAAAGCATGTTGGTTAGTGTGGTTTTCCCAGCACCAATATTTCCGGCGATTGCAATGTGCATTGATTTGATTTTAAGGCACTAAATTACAAAATTCGGATTGAAATTTCGTGTGAATCAAGGCTGAATTATAAACACATTTAGCTCACTCGTAGTTCTTGCAATTAACTGATTTCCAGATATATAAAGTTCTCGTATGTTTTCAGTTGTGAATATTTTGTAAACTTCATTCACGCCTTCGAATAAATCACGGTAATACAAGCGGTTTTCATTGACAAAGAAAAATCCATCGGCATAAGGGATCATTGCTTGATTCGTTTCAGAAGCACAACGTACAACATTCATAAAGTCATCCATTAGACAAATTTTACCATCCGATGAACTGATCCAGAGGCCATATTCATTTTCATTTAATGTGATTTCACCCGATATCCCTAAAATTCCTTGAAGGTTATCTACCCGCTGAATTTCTTTTTTACTAACAAAATTAAAGAGCACGAGGCTACTGTTTAATTCATCATACATCCAAAGCATGTCTGCACGTTTACTCGTGGCAAGTGCCGACACATTGAGCAGTCCAAGTTCGTCTAGATTTATGCAATTTCCATTTTCACTTAAGGTGTTATCAAGAAAACAGAGTTGTTGTTGACTTTTTGAAAAAACAGCAATTTTCAAGGAGTTAATTGATTCAATATCGTCGATACTTTGCCACTTTTTGATGCTTTGTTTAATCGGAGTGGCGTAGTTACTGTATTTGCTAATTTCATCTTTGTTCACAAAATATACGTTCTGTTGCCCGTCGAGGAAGGTAGCGCTTGTTCCCTCAGGAATATTTATGGTTCTTTTTAATTCAACGTGAACGGTGGAGTTTTGACTCCATACATTACATGCGCCAAATAGAAATAATAGGAGGTAAATCTTATGCTTCAAATTGAATAAGTTCATCAATGTATGTACGGGAATTCATTACCCGTGGAATTTTATGTTGTCCTCCGAATTTACCATTTTTTTTCATCCATGCGAAGAATGTGCCAGGCGCCAACACCGTTATTTTTAGTGGGAGCATGTTGAGGTTATTTGCACGTTTCGTATCGTAATCTGAATTCACCTTACGCATGCAGGTGTCCAATTGCATCATGGCATCAGAACTTAGTTCCATTTCTGAAGGGATTTCGATGGCCCATTCATGTCCACCTATCCCTTGTTCAAAATCAAAATAAGGAGCTACGGTATAGTTGCTGATTTCAATTTGTTGCATGCACGACCATTCGCTAATGGCTTGTTCCACGTGCATCACCACCGCTTTTTCACCGAACGCATTGATGTAATGCGCAGTTCTTCCGGTTACTTTAAATCGATAGGGTAAAAGCGATGTAAAGGTGATTGTATCGCCAATGATATAGCGCCAAAGTCCTGCACTCGTGGAGATTACCAACGCGTATTCAACATGTAACGAAACTTGTTCAAGGGTTAATACATGGGTTGATTCCAGCCCTTTGAATGACTCCATTGGAATAAATTCATAATACACTTGGGCATCGGTTAGCAACAGCAAGCCATCCGTACTTAAGGTATCTTGCAATCCGAAATATCCCTCGGAGGCATTATAGGATTCCACGAAATTCATGGAAGGATTTCCTGTTAAGTGGTCTAGTTGTTTCTGGTACGGTGCAAGGCTCATTCCTCCATGAATATAGAGTTCTAGATTTGGCCAAACTTCATTAAGGGTTTTCTTTCCGGAATGCTTCAATACAATTTTAGCAAATGTGGTCATCCAACTAGGTACTCCTGCAATGATGGCAACATCCTCATTCATACTGGCTTCAGCCATGAGCATGAGTTTTTCTTCCCAATCGGCATGCAATACGATTTGTTTTTCAGGAACCCTACGGAATTCGGTCCAAATGGGTAAGTTGTCAATTATAATCGCGGAGAGGTCCGCAACAATGGCATGCTGATCAATATTTTGAAGGCTATTACTCCCGCCCAAAATCAGATGCTTTTTGGAGTATAATTTACGGTGAGGTACATTCTGATGATAGCAGGCTAATAAATCTTTTCCACCGGCATAATGGGTGTGTTCAAGGCTATCTTTTGTTACGGGCAGCGTTTTAATACGTGTTCCTGTAGTGCCGGAACTTTTAGCAAACCATTTGGTATAGCCTGGCCAAAGTACATCTTTAGCGCCATGAATCGCTTGTTGTATGAATGGTTCTAAGGTATCGTAATCTTGTAAGGGAACTTGCTGCTGAAAATTGGAGATTGATTCTATGTGTTCAAAACCATGGATTTTTCCAAAGTTGGTATATTGGCCGGCATGCACCAACTCTTTAAGAACTTTTGTTTGAGATTCAAGAGGGAAATCACGAAATAATTCGATTCGCTTTAACCGATATCGAATATACGTGGAGAAGAGGGCGTCAACCAACATGGCAAGGCCCGAATATTAATTAACCGAAAATCAAGATTGATCCGATAACCACAAGTAAAAAAATGGTGTAAATGGTTGCAACCGCTGCTGTACTTTCTTCAAAAAATCTACCTGACATATGCTAAAGTTTTTTCAAAGGTAAACATAAATTTTAATCTCGGTTGCCCAATAGGCGCAACAAAGTCAAAAATAAATTCACAAATAAAATATACAACTGCATTCCGCCAATTAAAGCGAGCTTATTTCGTGTTTCCTGAGAAAATTCTGGAGATTGAGCTACCATTTTTAATTGTTGCATTTGATATGCAATTAAGCCTGTGAATACAAATACGCCAAGAATGGTGATAATCCAATCCATCATGCCATTTCCAATGAACATATTAAGAATGCTTCCGAGAATCATCCCGATTAAAACCATATACAACAGGCTACCAAATTTTGTAAGATCTGTTTTTGTGGTATACCCCAATATAGCCATTCCGGCAAATGCACCAGCAGTAACGAAAAACGTAAAGGCAATTGCTTGGGTAGAGTAGGCGAAGAAGATAATACTTAAGGTACTTCCCATACTTGCCGAATAGGCAACAAAAAGTGCCAACAGGATTGGCATCGATAAGCGTTGGAATCCCCATTGAATGACCATGGAAATTACGATGGGTGCAAATAACATCACATAGAATACAGGAGATGTACCGCCATCACTGGTCATAAATAATTGGTCAAACAATGCTTTGTTTGTCCCTACCGCATAGGCAATTACACCCGATATGGCCATTGCAATAAACATGTAGCTGTATACCGAACGTATAAAATTACTGGCTATGCTCGCTTCGTAGGAATTATTGGTGTATTCGTTCATGTTAATGTAATTTACTTTGAATCAAATTTATAAATTCTTTCCTTGTAGAATCATTGGATAGAAAAATTCCCGTAAATGCACTGGTAGTGGTTGAAGAATTTTGTTTTTCAACGCCACGCATTTGCATACACATGTGGGCACATTCAATAACCACGGCGACTCCTTTTGGTGAAAGCGTTCGCTGAATACAATCTCTGATTTCAATGGTTAAGCGTTCTTGAACTTGAAGGCGTCGAGCATACGCATCTACAACCCGTGGGATTTTACTTAAGCCAACAATTTTACCATCAGGGATGTACGCAATGTGTGCTTTACCGAAAAATGGTAACATGTGATGTTCGCACAGGGAATACACGTCGATATCCTTTACCAGCACCATTTCGGAATAGGCTTCATGAAAAATGGCTTCTTCCACTAACTCATCTGGATTTACTTCATAGCCATGCGTCAAAAACTGCATGGATTTAGCCACACGTTCCGGTGTTTTGAGTAAGCCTTCTCGGTTTGGATTCTCTCCAAGCCCTTCAATGATTGCTTTGTAATGCTGTTCTAATTCTTCTTGTTTCAACATGTATTGTGCTATGTGGATGAGTTAAAAAGGTTCTTTGCCGCCGAAATATTCCACAAAATTGTTTTCGGTTTCTACTAATTTTAGTTTGGCTAACGCAGCACCATATTCCGCAATAATCGGTTCGAGAATCTGCCAAATTGCGATGATAACATGTTCAGTCGAGGTCATAATTCCTTCCAGAAATGGCACATCTAAATTTAAGTTTTTGTGATCAAGTTTTTCGGTAACTTCCTTTTTAATGATCGCACTTAAATCCTTTAAATTCATTACAAAACCTGATTCGGGGTCTGGTGTACCGCTAACCGTAACATATAATATAAAGTTGTGACCATGCCAATTTTTATTCGCGCAACGTCCGAATACTTCATTGTTTTTTTCTTCACTCCAATTGGGTTGCCATAGCTTATGTGCCGCATTAAATGTTTCACGCCGAGTGATATAGACTTTATTCATAACTCACGGATTTTCAATAATTATTTTTACTGTTTGATCTAGGGTTACCTGCTCCAATTGAACATTAACCAGTTGATTTACAAGCGATGGATCGTATTTAGTTTCTACTTTGACGTAGTTTTCTGTGAATCCATACATCTTACCCTCATCTTCTTCGTGCTCGAATAATACCGTTTTCTGAAGACCTAATTGACTGTGATAAAACTGTTTTTTCTTTCGATCGCTCAATAAATGAAGTTGTTTGCTTCGTTCCTTCCGAATATGCATCGGGACAGCGTCCCCAAGTTTTACAGCGGTAGTATTCGCGCGTTCAGAATAGGTAAATACATGCAAATACGAGATATCTAGCGCATGTAAAAAGTCTACCGTTTCTTGAAAATCTTCATCTGTTTCCCCCGGAAAACCAACAATTACATCCACTCCAATACAACACGTAGGATTAAGTCGTTTAATCTGCGCTACACGGTCTTGGAATACTGAACGCTCATACTTTCTTCGCATCAATTTTAATATGCGGTCACTTCCGGATTGCAGCGGAATGTGAAAGTGGGGCATGAATCGCTTGCTGTGGCTCAAACAAAAATCGATGATTTCATTACTTAGTAAGTTCGGCTCAATGGATGAAATCCGAAAGCGATCTATTCCTTCTAGGGTATCTAATTCTTGTATCAGTTGGAAAAAAGTTTCGTCTCCCCCTTGACCAAAATCCCCAATATTTACGCCGGTCAAGACCACTTCACGAACGGGAGTGTCTACTAATTTTTTTGCTTCCTTTATGGTTGATTCAATGCTTGCATTTCTGCTTTTTCCTCGGGCCAAGGGGATGGTACAAAAGGTACAGAAGTAATCACAACCGTCTTGTATTTTTAAAAAACTACGGGTGCGATCTCCCGCACTAAAGGAAGGGTTGAACGTTAAGGCATGCTTTATGGATTCATGTTTGACCACTTGCGTTTCTTTCTCAAGGTTTGCCTCAACTTCTTCCAGTAATTTGAATTTTTCGTTCGCACCGAGTACCATATTTACCCCTGGAATCTTTGCAATTTCTTCAGGTTTTAATTGGGCATAACATCCAACGATGGCTACATATCCATTCGGATTGATTTCCTTCGCTTTACGAACCAGTTGCTTGCATTTCTTGTCGGCATTTTCTGTAACGGAGCATGTATTAATTACGAATACATCCGGTTCCGCATCAAAGTCAACCCGGGCATAGCCTGCTTCTTCAAAACTTCGCGCAAGCGTGGAGGATTCGGAGAAATTGAGTTTACAACCGAGCGTATAAAACGAAACCTTTCGTTGAAATTGCATGTGCAAAAGTAAGGTAAAATCACTGTTTTATGCTAACCTAGCACATTCCTTTTATTGCTAATTTTGTCAAAACTTCTTGCATGCGAATCTTTAATAACGTCCTTGAGACCATTGGGAATACCCCGCTTATCAAAATAAATAAACTAACCAAGGATATTCCAGCCCTTGTGTTAGCTAAGGTTGAAACAACGAATCCAGGGAATTCTGTAAAGGATCGAATGGCAGTTAAAATGATTGAAGATGCCGAGAAAGCTGGGATTTTAAAGCCGGGAGGAACAGTTATAGAAGGCACCTCCGGGAATACGGGTATGGGCTTAGCCTTGGCCTGTATCATAAAAGGATATAAGCTAATTTGTGTATTGAATGATAAGCAATCCAAAGAAAAAATGGATATCCTTCGGGCAGTAGGCGCTGAGGTAGTGGTATGTCCTACGGCCGTTGAACCATCTGACCCACGTTCATATTATTCCGTTTCACGACGTTTAGCTCAGGAAATCCCGAACTCTTGGTATGTCAATCAATACGATAATTTATCTAATCGTACCGCGCATTATGAGCAAACGGGACCTGAGATTTGGGAACAAACCGACGGAAAAATTACCCATTTTATCGTTGGAGTAGGAACGGGAGGAACCATTTCTGGAGTAGGTAAATATTTGAAAGAGAAAAACCCCAACATTAAAATTTGGGGAATCGACACCTACGGTTCGGTTTTTAAGAAATATAAGGAAACGGGAATATTTGATGAAAATGAAATCTATCCCTACATCACCGAAGGAATCGGAGAAGATATCTTACCGGCCAATGTGGATTTTGATGTCATCGATCATTTTGAAAAAGTGACTGATAAAGATGCGGCGGTTTATACCCGAAGGTTGGCAAGAGAGGAAGGGATTTTTGTAGGGAATTCTGCAGGTGCAGCTATCAAAGGCTTGCTTCAGATGGGAGAACAACTGACCAAAGACGATGTAGTCGTAGTGTTGTTTCACGACCACGGTAGCCGTTATGTAGGGAAAATGTTCAACGACGAATGGATGCGCGAACGCGGATTTTTAGAAGAGGAAATGCTAACTGCAGGGGATTTGGTAGCCAAACATAAAGACAAGCCCTTAGTAACCGTTTATGCGGAGGAATTGGTTTCTCACGCCATCGCAAAAATGCGCACTTATGGGATTTCGCAAATTCCAGTATTAAAGGATGGAAAAATTGTAGGTTCTATTGAAGACAGTCACATGTATCAAGTGTTGGTTGATGATCCTGCACTCCGAGATGCACCAATTTCATCCATTATGAGGGCCCCATTTCCTGTGGTTAACCACAATACCTCCGTGGAGGAACTTTGCAAATTGATCAACAAAGATACGCCCGCCGTTTTGGTTGAATTAGCCGACGGTAAGTCGCATATTGTAACGCGATACGACATCATTTCAGCGATGGCCTAATGCCTGAATTTAGTGATCAATTGGGTAATATCGTTTCGATTCAAAGGAATCCACAGCGGATTATTTCTTTGGTTCCTTCCATTACTGAATTCCTTTACGCCTTAGGACTGGGGGAGCGGGTAGTGGCTATCACTAAGTTCTGTATTTATCCCGACGAATGGTATGTGTCAAAGCCTCGGATTGGGGGGACGAAAACGCCTGATATTGATAAAATTAGAGCACTCAAGCCGGATTTAATTATTGGGAATAAAGAAGAAAACCGACAAGAAGACATTGAGGCACTGGGTGAATTTTCCCCGGTTTGGATGAGCGATGTGAATTCCATTCAAGACATGTATTCCATGTTGACCTCAGTGGGCGAAATCCTTGGGTTGAAGGAAGAATCATTGGGATGGATTACCCGGTGGAAGACCTATTTTGATGAAAATAAAACCAAAGGTCAAGGCAAAAAGGCGCTTTATTTTATCTGGAAAGAACCGGAAATGGTCGTGGGAAAGGACACCTACATCGATGCGTATATGAAAGCGATTGGTTACGCGAATTGCGTTGAAATGGGGCGATACCCTATGCTGAGCGATCTGGATGAGCTCAATCCCGACGTGGTTTTGTTGAGTACGGAACCCTTTCCATTCAAGGAAACTGATTTCGGGTATTTTCAAGAACGCTTTCCATCCGCACAGATAATGTTGGTTTCCGGGGAAGAATTTTCATGGTATGGGGTCCGAAATGTTATTTAAGCAACCCATACTGTTTTATGATGGCGATTGTCCCTTGTGCAATAGGGTAGTGACGTTTATCTTAAACCACGAGAAAGATTCCAAGATCTTATTTTCGGCCTTGGATACAGCAGCTGCTAACGAATTTCTTAGTAAGCATCCGTTATATAAAAGGGAAGAGGATACCGTATATTTTTTCGATGGAGATCAACTGTACAGTAAATCCACGGCGGTCTTGAAGCTGTTGCCTTTTTTAAAGGGTTACTTGTTGATGCTGCGCTTGGGATGGCTTTTACCAAAGGGGCTTCGAGATAAGATGTATGACGAAGTCGCCAAGCGAAGGCAACGGATCTTTAAAGAGTGCAGAGTCGATGTTCGCTTGGCAGGACGCATTTTGTTTTGAGGGTTTTAACATCCTTTACAGAGGCTAAGAAATAGATTAGAGTTTGCTGTTTGTATTTCCAAGCAAGTGGAGCGCCCTAAGATTTGGGGACCATTTCCTCTACTTTTTTACTGCACCCTTCGTTGTCTTCTTACTTCCCTCTTCGAGGAGGGAATGAGGGAGGTGACATATAATGCATGTATTATGTGACGAGATCATCCCCTCAGTCGAAATCATAAGACCTTAGTATTCCTTTAAACTTGTCTAAACGCTTATTGCAGTCCTAACTGCCGCTCAATCCCGTCGATAAAGGCATGAATCACTTTAATGTGAATTTCTTGAGCACGGTCCGCGTATTCACTGTGTGGTGCACGAATCTCCAGGTCGGCCAGCGTAGCCAATTGTCCGCCGTCTTTACCGCTTAAGATGATTGTTTTCATTCCTTTTTCTTTGGCGGCCATCACGGCATGAATCACATTTTTTGAATTTCCTGAGGTTGATATGCCTAACAATACATCACCCTCATTTCCTAGGCCCTCGATAAAGCGAGAAAAAACGAAATCATAGCCATAATCATTGGCCACACAACTTAAATGGGATGGGTCGGAAATGGAGATCGCAGCCAAGCCTTTTCGATTGTTGCGGTATCTTCCGCTCAATTCTTCGGCAAAGTGCATCGCATCACACATGGATCCGCCGTTACCACACGAAATGATTTTTCCCCCGTGTTGAATTGCTTGGCTCATCCACAGAATTGCTTGTTCAATTTTCTTGAAATTTTCTTCGGTTTGGAATTGTTTGAGCACTGATTCAGCTTCTTGGAAATGGGATGTGATTGAGGAAACGGACATGTTTTTTTTTTTTCAAATGTAAGAAATTATAAGACGCTTTAGGAACCAAGAATTTATTCTCCCCCCTTTGTGTGCCTTCGCAGAAGCTTCAGCGCAAGTGAAAGTGGGAAACATCAAAACTCATTAACAAAAAATCTACCTCCCCCTTTGAAGGGGGACTGAGGGGGATGATGTAGAATAGAATTACAGTGACCTCCTCAGACTGAGTATGATACTTATAAGAGTCACCTCCCTTAATCCCTCCTCAAGGAGGGAAACAAAAATCTACTTCATCCTTTGAAGGGGGATTTAGGTCTGATGACTCTAACGAGTATCAGACTCCGTTTGAGGGGATGACGTTTGTTATTTATCCCTGACCCATAAAATAATCAACTCTTAGTTTTCGTTTGGAAGTTTCATTCATACTTAGTTGTATTCAAATAACCACTATAACAAAGCACTTCGTTCGTTGGCACGAAACCTTCGGAATAGTTCAAATTCAAAGGCTGAAAAGATACTCTGGAAAAAAGTACTTTCTCGGAAACAGATTGGAGTGCGCGTTTTACGACAAAGACCTATCGATAAATATATAGTTGATTTCTTTATTCCTGCTTACAAATTAATCATTGAAATTGATGGTTCTTCCCATGAATTCAAGAATGAGGAAGATGTTATTCGACAAACAAATCTTAAAGCGTTAGGTTTTCGCGTTATACGATTTAGAGAACAAGAGGTTTTAGATGATCCTGTGGCTACTAGAGATAAAATTCAGTTTGCTTTGAGTTGCCTTAAATAAGAATGTCACCTCCCTTTGTCCCTCCTCAAGGAGGGAAACAAAAATCTACCTCCCCCTTTGAAGGGGGACTGAGGGGGATGATGTAGAATAGAATTACAGTGACCTCCTCAGACTGAGTATGATACTTAAAAGAGTCACCTCCCTTAATCCCTCCTCAAGGAGGGAAACAAAAATCTACTTCATCCTTTGAAGGGGGATTTAGGTCTGATGACTCTAACGAGTATCAGACTCCGTTTGAGGGGATGACGTTTGTTATTTATCCCTGACCCATAAAATAATCAACTCTTAGTTTTCGTTTGGAAGTTTCATTCATACTTAGTTGTATTCAAATAACCACTATAACAAAGCACTTCGTTCGTTGGCACGAAACCTTCGGAATAGTTCAAATTCAAAGGCTGAAAAGATACTCTGGAAAAAAGTACTTTCTCGGAAACAGATTGGAGTGCGCGTTTTACGACAAAGACCTATCGATAAATATATAGTTGATTTCTTTATTCCTGCTTACAAATTAATCATTGAAATTGATGGTTCTTCCCATGAATTCAAGAATGAGGAAGATGTTATTCGACAAACAAATCTTAAAGCGTTAGGTTTTCGCGTTATACGATTTAGAGAACAAGAGGTTTTAGATGATCCTGTGGCTACTAGAGATAAAATTCAGTTTGCTTTGAGTTGCCTTAAATAAGAATGTCACCTCCCTTTGTCCCTCCTCAAGGAGGGAAACAAAAATCTACCTCCCCCTTTGAAGGGGGACTGAGGGGGATGATGTAGAATAGAATTACAGTGACCTCCTCAGACTGAGTATGATACTTAAAAGAGTCACCTCCCTTAATCCCTCCTCAAGGAGGGAAACAAAAATCTATCTCCCCTCCAACCTGACGGCGGACAAAGCAAGGGGAGATATTAACGTCTAACAGTCTCAATGTCTTAATATCTTAACATCTTACCGTCCAAATTCCTTACCTTTGACCTATGCGTTCCTATCATAATAAAGTAGTATGGATTACTGGAGCCTCTTCGGGAATTGGAGAAGCAATGGCCCGTGAATTCGCGAATCAGGGGGCTATCTTAGTCCTTGCAGCGCGAAATGTCCAAAAGTTGAATCAAATCAAAGATTCGTTGCCAAATGCAGAAGTTCACACCGTTATATCCTTAGATTTAACAGATCTTTCGAAAGTGGATGCCTTGGTTTCATCTGTAATTGATCAGGTAGGAAGGGTGGATGTCCTAGTGAATAATGGGGGAATCAGTCAGCGTTCGCTCGTGGGGGAAACGCCTTTGGAGGTGGACCGTAAAATTATGGAGGTTAATTTTTTTGGAGCGGTTGGATTAACGAAAGCCCTTTTGCCAAGCCTTCGAGAGGGAAAGGGACAGATCATTGTTATTAGTAGCATTTCTGGAAAGTTCGGATTTTTCCTTCGTTCGGCTTATGCTGCTTCCAAACATGCCTTGCATGGCTTTTTTGAAAGTTTGGCCTTAGAAGAAGCATCCCATGGAATCACAGTAACCATGGTCTGCCCAGGAAAAATAAATACGCCCATATCGTTGAGTGCGCTCAATGCGCAAGGGGAGACGCACAATGAAATGGACCACAATCAGGAAACCGGAATGCCTGCCGAGGTGTGCGCTCGTCAAATCGTCCGTGCAGCAAGTAAGAATAAACCGGAGGTCCTCATTGGGAATAAAGAAATCATTGCAGTGTATCTTAAACGTTTCGTTCCCGGTATTTTCCGTCGAGTAATCTCCAAGCAGAAAGCGACGTAAATTTAACTGTTCCGCAGGATTTCAAATCCCCGGGAACGGAAGGGCTATCGAAATAATCCGAGGTTTTTTTATAAAAACAACATATTACCGCAATCAATCTAGGGTAGGAATTGAATGATGCATCTCCTTGTAACTCTGTAATCCAGTCATCTCGTTACATTCATCTTCCACACTCATTTCCTTCGTTTAAACGGGTTGGAAGAGAATTCCTAACAGTAAGTTTTCGGAATTTATATCGACGTATCAAGCCACCGTGGTTAGCTCAAAACTTAATTCATAGGTCATTAGACCTCAAGTCTAGTTTTTAATGCAACGGACAGTGAAGCCGTACGCTCGGAAGCTGACGTTCATGATGGCATTGCTGCTTACGAAGCCCAAGTCTCGTGAGTACGTCCCACTCACCGTGCTACTCCAATACTTGCCGTCCGAGCCGGCATTAGGGAGCGTGCCATTATTGAAGTTGCGGTAGCCCGCCAATGTCAACTTCAAGGGCGATTCAAATGCACCCACACTGTTATTATAACTCCAACTTAAGCGTTCAGCATTAATTTCAGTTTCCGTAGGAATTCGGTAGCCACTTGGACAAGGGTTGTTTACCCCATTCACGCCTTGCCATAAATTCGCGTTTTGAGGAGAACGCCAATCGGCTGGTGCATTAGGTGCTAAAATAAAATTACCATGTGCCGGTTGGTCATTGCTGGAAAGGGTAGCCGTTGTAGGAGAAGTGCGGCACTGGTGCCCATCTGCTCGTCTGCCCCATTGGTATAAATCGCCGTAGGCATTTACATCGGTGCTGCTGGTAGCCACTTGCGTGGCACCTAAATTACGGTCCATCCAAATGCGCCCCGTGGTGGGGTTCGTTACATCCACCACCGTAGTGGCACCTGCACAATGTACCGTTCCTGCTGGGTATTGGCCAATGGCAGTTCCCACACTCACCGTAAAGGAACACGATTGCCCTCCTACTGTGATGGCAAAGGTGGCGGTACCACTCGTAGTTGGCGTTCCTGTTATCGTATACGTCAATGAGCCGGCACCATTAGCCAGCGTACCTGCTGCAAGCGTTGCTGTTAAACCAACAACACCGGTAGAAGAAACGCTTTGTGCACCGTAGGTTCCAGCGTTTCCGCCGGTATAAGGTATTGCGGTAGTCACGCCATTGGCCGCAGAACCGTTTGTTAAAGTTCCGGTAGTGGTATCACCACCGCAGTTTAAAGTACCAACCGCTGCTGGTATTGCGGAAGCGTCTTTAATACAACGGACAGTTAAGCCGTAAGCTCGATAGTAGTCGTTCATGTTGGCCTGATTGTTTGGAAAGAACAACATACGGGAAAAAGCACCACTAACAGTACTACACCAATACATGCCACTACCGCCGACCTGGGAAAGCAAGCCATTGCTGTTGTCGCGACGGCCCGTAACGGACAATTTAAGAGGGGAGGCAAAAGCACCCACGCTATTTTGTTGCGTCCAACTTAAGCGCTCTGCATCAAGTTCAGTTTCTGTAGGAATTCTGTAGCCACTTGGGCAGGGGTTGTTTACCCCATTCACTCCTTGCCATAAATTCGCGTTTTGAGGAGAACGCCAGTCGTTAGGTGCATTGGGTGCTAAAATAAAATTACCATGCGCGGGTTGGTCTACGCTGCTTAAAGTGGCCGTTGTGGGAGATGTACGGCACTGGTGCCCATCTGCCCGCCTTCCCCATTGGTATAAATCCCCGTAGGCATTTACATCGGTGCTGCTGGTAGCTACTTGTGTAGCGCCTAAGTTACGGTCCATCCAAGTTTTACCTGTAGTTGGGTTCGTTACGTCTACCACTGTAGTAGCACCCGCACAATGTACCGTTCCTGCTGGGTATTGAGGTTGGGCGGCTCCAACACTCACCGTAAATGAACAAGATTGGCCACCTAGCATGATGGCAAAAGTGGCAATGCCGGCAGAAGCAGGGGTTCCAGAGATGGTGAAATTCAAAGATCCTGCGCCATTGATTAAAACACCTTGAGAAAGCGTTGCCGTTAAGCCGGTTACACCTGTAGAGGCCGTTGTTTGCGCAGCGTAATAACCGCCGTTACCGCCAGTATAGGGCACACTTGCACTCACATTGCTCGCAACCGAACCACTGAACAAGTTGCCCGCAGTAGTAGAGCCCCCGCAGTTTAAAGTGCCTAGTGCACCCAAGATTTCTTTAATGCAACGTACCGAAAAGCCGCTCGCTCGGTCGTTGGCGTCCATGAGGGCATTGCTGTTGCCGAAGGTCAAGGTCCATGAGTCCACGCCACTCACCGAGCTACTCCAATAGAGGCCGAACGAGCCAACACTGGCGAGCGCGCCACTACCGGCGTTGCGGATGCCCGCCATAGGCCATTTAATCGGGGAGGCAAAAGCACCCACGCTATTATTTTGACTCCAACTTAAGCGTTCAGCATCAAATTCAGTTTCCGTAGGAATTCTATAGCCACTTGGACAAGGGTTGTTCACTCCATTCACGCCTTGCCATAAATTTGCGTTTTGAGGAGAGCGCCAATCGTATGGAGCATTAGGCGCCAATATAAAATCACCATGAACAGGTTGGTCAACGCTACTTAAGATAGCCGTTGTCGGCGAAGTTCGGCACTGGTGACCGTCTGCCCGTCTGCCCCATTGGTATAAATCCCCGTAGGCATTTACATCGGTGCTGCTGATAGCCACTTGCGTGGCACCTAAATTACGGTCCATCCAAATGCGCCCCGTGGTGGGGTTTGTTACATCCACAACCGCAGTGACACCCGCACAATGTACAGTACCCGCAGGGTACTGGCCAATGGCAGTTCCCACACTTACCGTAAAGGAACAAGATTGGCCACCTACTGTGATGGCAAAACTAGCAGTTCCACTTGTGGTAGGAGTGCCTGTGATCGTATACGTCAATGAGCCTGCGCCATTGGCCAACGAGCCTGCTGCAAGGGTGGCGGTTAAGCCAACAACACCGGTAGAAGAAACGCTTTGTGCACCGTAGGTTCCAGCGTTTCCGCCGGTATAAGGTATTGCGGTAGTCACGCCATTGGCCGCAGAACCGTTTGTTAAAGTTCCGGTAGTAGTAGCACCCGCGCAGTTGATAGTGGTGAGGGCGGCAGGCAACGTACAAACACCAGCCATACTTACCCAAGTTAAACTTCCATTACAAATAGAGAGTACTTGTCCATTTATTCCCGCGTTCAGAGTTACCCAAGCGCTTCCGTTCCAATACATCATTTGATTGACTGCCGTACCATTTGAAAATCCATTACCGGTTGCACCTACCGCTCCTGTTGGTCCTACCGGACCAGCAACTCCTGCCGGACCTTGGAGGCCGGTTGGTCCTGCAACACCTTGAATTCCTTGGGGTCCTACAAGCGAAACCCCTGCCGGCCAGGTACCGTTTGCTTTAGGGCCAAATAAGGTGTTTGTAGCGGTATTGATGTAAAAATCTCCGTTCACTCCAGTTCCGACGGTAGGATTGGTATTACCGTTTAAAACCGCTGTGCCGTTGGTGCCATTAAGACCATTAGTTCCTGCTGGACCTTGTGGCCCATTTGCTCCATTTGCTCCAACAGGACCAGTCGCACCTGTGGGACCAGTCGCACCTTGAATTCCTTGCGCACCTTGAACGCCATTACACACATACGTTGTTTGGGCGGCATTGATTTCAGCTAAATCCAGTACCCCATTGTTGTTGGCATCTAAACCTGATTCAACCTTTACACCTCCATTGGTACAATTCGCACCTGGAGTTTCTAATGTAGTTTTCACTAATGCATTCTGACCATTTAATCCATTGGAACCTGCAGCGCCGGTTAAGCCCTGTATACCTTGTGGACCTGGAACACCAGGAGCACCTTGAATTCCTTGAGGTCCGGTAGCTCCAACCGGACCTGCTACGCCGGTAGCACCTGTTGCACCTGCTACGCCGGCCGCACCTTGTGGTCCGGTTAATCCAATCGGACCTTGCGCGCCGGTAGCTCCGGCAGGCCCTTGAATTCCTTGCGCACCTTGGGGCCCCACAAGCGAAACTCCTGCCGGCCACGTACCGTTGGCTTTCGGGCCAAATAAGGTATTGGTAGCGGTATTGATGTAAAAATCGCCATTGACTCCTATGCCCGCAACAGGGTTGATGTTACCATTCAGAACGGCTGTTCCGTTCGTGCCGTTGATACCATTAGTCCCTGCTGGACCTTGTGGTCCTGCTGCGCCTGCCGGACCTGCTACGCCGGAAGGCCCGGTTGCGCCGGTAGCTCCAGTTGCTCCAATCGGTCCGGCAACGCCTGCCAGACCTTGAGGGCCAGTGATGTTAGTAATTAATACCCATGTGGTACTGTTGCTTTTATTATACACATTTCCGGTGGCGGTATCGAGGTAATAATCCCCAACGGTCCCGGAATTACTTGCTGGTGCGCCAATTCCATAACTCCATTGGTTAACTAAATTCCCAGAGGATTTCGCATACAATGCAAAGGGAACACTCATCATCTGTTGCGTGCCATATGGCATGTAAATGGCTGGGTTTGGTAAACCCGAAAAAGCGACGCCTAAATCTAAAAAGTAGGGTCCAATACCCCAATTGATGTTTGCGAAAGGACTCCCGCTTAGAAAAGTTCCTGTTCCAATCACGAAATTCACTAAGCCCCATTGGTCAGTAGTTACGTTTTGTCGTTCCGAATAAACTATCGTTCCCGTAGCAGTGGTTTGGCGGATATTCACTCGAATGGCAACTGGAGTATTTGAGGACAACGCTCCAGTGCTATTTCGTATAACCGCTTGATAGTTAATTCCATTGGGTGCACCGGCTTGTGCAAAAGCAAGACTACCAATGAACAAAGTAACCGATGTCAACATGATATTAAATAACCTGTTTGTTTTCATGAGCATTTAGGATTTAATCAATTTAACTTGGTGAATGAATTCACCGGTAATTTGGTAGATGTTTAAGAAATAGGTTCCATGGGCTAAGCCGGTGGAGTAATCGGCCTTGTGACGAGATCCGTGCATAAATTCTTCGTGCACGAGCTTTCCGTTGGCATCAATGAGTTGCAATTTCAAGTCTTGGTCTTCATATGCTGCGGGCGCCTCGATAATGGAATATTGGTCGAACGGGTTGGGGTAGATGTTAAATACTGGATCGGCGGGCATGATGGCGGAGGTACCCGGCGCAATGGGTACTAAGGCATCCGGTTGCTGAAACCCGTTCATGAATCGATACATGGTGTAGCCAATCGGCGTTCCCACATAAATGAAAGGTTCCCCTAAGGTGTACGACATCGAATAGTTTGGTTGTCCGAAAGTATACGGAGGTAATTTCTTTGCTAATCTACCCGCCGAGGCAATAACGCGTCGCTTATCAATTTGGGCGTTTAATGAAAGGAAACTTAAGGCGAAAAGAAAGAGGAGAATTCCTTTTTGGTATATTCCTGCGAATGTATTTAAATAGCTTCTTGTCATTCGGTCAATTCTTTTAACAAATATAGGGACTAAGTTACATTATTGTATAATAAACGTATACGAAGTGGAACTGGGTTTTATTCAAATCCCCGGGAACGGGATCTTACTTTAAATACCAATCTACCCATGCATCCATTTGTTGAATAGAATTTGGGCGTAGCACAATGGTGCGTTGTTGGTCTAACAAAAACATGGTTGGCGTACCGAATACATAATAATCATTCGCTACCGAACTGTTCCATTTTCCATAGTCGCAATAGGAGGTAAACGGAAAGGGCGTTACAAATTGTTCAAAGGCTTCTTTGGTTTCGTCGAGCGAAATAAAGACTACCTCAAGCCCTTTGGCTTTCCATTTCGGATAGAGGTTGGCAATCTTAGGTACTTCTTGCTTGCACGTTTCACACCAGCTTGCGCCAAAAACAACTAGGGTATAGGGGCTTTTGAGGTCTGAGAGTTTTTTGGGAATTGGAACTAACCCACTTTTTACGTTTTTTGTGAACGAAATATCGGGTGCCACGTTCCCTTTTTTCATAGCGCGGTAGGTTTCCAATTGCTTGGCTAAATCCGAATTCAAGGTACAGCTTGTTTCATTGAGTGCTTTCAGTGCGAGGTACTCTGACGCTTGAAAGAGCGAATGACGTTCTAAGAGATCGAATAAATAATCCGTTACTTCATTTAATCGGTCTTGATTTTTAACCAAATGTAAGAACATGGAATCTATGGATACTTTCATTTCAATAAACACAGAATCCAAGGAGCGTCCAGAATTTTCTAATAACCAAAAGTGACTTTCTAAGGCATCCTTTAGGAGACCACTTCGATACAATCTTTCATCGGTGTAATCTAAAGATCGAAATGCGCTTACGGTGGCTGGAATTTCTTCGGTGCGGTATTGTGCAATGGTAGAAACATCACTCACGAGTTTTCGCATGGGTAGGTACCAGCTTACATACCACCTCGGGTCAAGGTTTTTTAGGTACTGAAGGTCTTCTCTTTTGATGCGTTCTTTTTCCGCTTGTATGGCAGTGGCAGGGACCTGCTGTACCGCAAATAAGGAATCGTACACATATATTTTTTCTAGATAACCCCAAGCGCTTAGGGCTTGTTCTCGACGTGGATGTTCAGAGGCATAGGTTGAAAATGCTCGATTTTGTTTGCCTTCTAACATGGTAATGGATTCGGGATAGCTCAATCGTTCCCCTTCAATTCGAATGGTTTCGTTTTTATCTAAAATTAAGAAATACGGTTTATTCTCGGCAGTAATTAAGTAGCCAATACTCGGTTTGTCGGTGTTAAAATTGAATTTAATGACTCCGTTTGAACCCACACGCACGCTGTCTAAGGTCTTGGATTGGATGCCCTGAAAGGTACCAAAGCGCACCAATTCGCCCGCCATGGAGGGGAAGGTCGCTGTGAGGGTTTGGGCATGGAATGAAAATAACCCGAAAAAGTAAAGGAGGAAAATGTACTGTGTTCTCATTATTTTTTATCGCTTAAATATACAAATGAAAGTCCCATGCCTGAAGATGTTTGATGCCATTTTTTATCGGAAATTTTAGGTCATCCAACGAAACGATGATTTTCTCATAATGATCTGGAATGGCTTCCAAGGCTGAATATTCGCGTGCAATAGTTTGTTCTTCATTGAGCAGGTAACAACTCTGTATGTATAGGATTCTGTCTGCTTTCTTTGCTACAAAATCCACTTCTCTATTGGGCAATACGCCAACATAGACTTGATATCCGGATCGTTTTAGTTCAAGAAAAATGAGATTTTCTACTAAATATCCTAATCCATATCCAAATCCCGGGTATAAATAATTTTTAAATGCTAAATCATTACAATAATATTTAACATTTCCAGAGATAGTTTCTTTCCCTCGGATATCGAATCGTTCCACTTTATGAATGAGGAAGGTATCTTCAATATATCCCAAATAGGTAGCAATCGTATCGTAAGTAGTTTTTCTTCCTTTACTCTTGAAAAAATTCGTAATGTTATTCAAAGACATCAAATTAGCAGCGTTGTTCACGGTGTAGATGAATAAGTCTTCTAGTAATCGTGGTTCCTTTACCGCGTGACGTTGTATCACATCCCGAAGCAATACGGTATCCTTTATCGCGGATACATAATGTTGTTTTGTTTCTTCATTCGGTAGGGAAAATAGTTCGGGTAGCCCCCCATGTTGTATATAGGAGACATAAGATTCCTTTTGAATGGATAATGCATTTATGCCAACAAATTCAGCATAACTAAAGGGATAGATTTCAAAAGAAAGGTATCGTCCAGATAGCAAAGAGGCTAACTCTCCAGACAGCATGTTTGAATTAGAGCCACTAATGAAAATCTCATAATTTTCACTATAGTTTTGAGCATAAGAGTTAATCAAACGCTCCCATTGTTGGATGTTCTGAATTTCATCGATAAACAGATAAATTTTTCCGATCGGTTTGAGTTCATCCACGTAACGCTTTACGAGTTGATCTAGTTCTGTGTAATCCCTAATTTCATCAAATTCAATGAACTCTTTATTAACAAAGAATATATTTTTTGGAGAAACTCCTTGTTGCATTAAATGATGCGCAATTTGTCGGAGTAGATAACTTTTACCCGTGCGACGTTGACCTACCAATACCTTGATCAATGAATTATCGCAATACTGAAGAATTCTATCCAAATACCCTTGGCGTAAAAATCCCAGTTTGGGAACATGGTTATCCCAGAAATTATATTTACTGAATTTTGAAAAAAAATCTTCCATAGAATAAATGATACATCAAATTTAGTAAATTTTATCCTAAGGAAGAAAAAAAGTCATTGATTCGGTTTGAATCTGTAAAATTTTGGTTTTAGCGAAATGAATAATCCACGAATCAAAAGAAAGGACAATAGGTTTAGGCCCCAGTTCCATGGGATTTAAATCCCATGGAACTGGAAATCCTAACATATCGAGCATAACATTCCACGATGTTATAGTTCTCATCATGATAGGTTCTACTAATTACGTTCTACCTTCACTTGTATTCGCTCATTCAATGCCTCGATCACCAAGAAATATAATCCTGGGGCATAATTTGATAAATCAAAGTGCTGTGTTTCGATAGTGAATTCAGTCACTCGTTGACCCATTTGATTCCATAGCTGAATAGATTGCACCGCTTCTATTTGAGTAATACCATCTACTGTAAATACATCCCGTGTTGGATTCGGATAAGCTACTAGCGCTCGTTGGTTACAAACATTCACGATTCGAATCCACTGCATGACCATTTCCTCTTCCGTTGTTTCATACACGTAATTGCCTTGAGGTTTGGCCATTATAACCCATTGTTTATTGGCTTCATCCCACGTAGTAGTGATTCGCGATTTTGTTCCGTCCACGGCCTCTTCCATCCAAGTGCCTTCATTTGAAATGCCTTCAGGATGTTTCACCACAATGCCATCTGAAGTACAAGTTACGCCTTGTTCAGGCAGTTGAGAAGAACCAATAGTAATCGAATTTGAATATTTCCAACACCCATACATGTTGGTTACCTTAACACGGAATGTTCCCGATGAGGTCGTAGTGTACGTCGCTTGTGTTGCCCCTGGAATAGCCAATAAGGTGGTCCCTAACATCTTAAACCATTGGTAGGTGTTCCCAATTCCATTGGCCGTACTCAAAGTAACCGATACACCGGGACTTACGACCGTACCACTGCTGGAGATTATTGGGTTCGGATTAGGGAATACTTGAATCGTTAAGGTATTTGAAACTACTGCCGATGTAGCTGGACAAGCCTGGTTTGCAATGACCACCGAATAGGTGCCGGATTGCGACACAACCAAGGTTTGTGAAGTTGCACCAGGGATATTGATTCCGTTTTTACGCCATTGGTAGCTGACCGCATTGGCATTGTTGGCGGCACTTAAGGTAATAGAATTCCCGGCACATAAATTAAGGGACCCGTTCGCCGTTATGCTTGCGGTAGGGTTGATTATGAAGGTCACCTGGATCGGGTTAGAGTACATGACACAACCACTTGGTGTAACAATCTTAACCGTATAGGTTCCTGGGCTGCTGGCAGTAAAGGAAGCACTGTTACCACCATTAATCATAGACATCCCATTTTTCATCCACGTATATTGGAACCCAGCTCCAACGGCCGTTTGAAGCACCACATTTCCACCCTGGCAAATATTCGTCGGGCCCATGGCGATGATCGTCGGATTTAAATACGAAATGTTGATGGAATTTGAATTCCCAAAGCACCCGCCAGGTGCAGTAACTTTTACATAATAGGTACCTGCTGTCGTTGCGGTATAGGTGGATGCCGTGGCTCCATTGATTATGGTTTGTCCAAAATACCATTGGTAGGTGTGTCCTGGTATGGATGGGGTACTTAGTACTACGTTTGTTCCCGGACAGTATGGCGTTGTTCCATTAGCAACCAAGGTTGGCGTTGGCACTGCATTTACGGTGACAGTAACCTGTGCTGTACCTTGACAGCCATTGGCATTCGTTCCAATAACTGTGTAGGTTTGGGTATTGGTTGGCGTAAAGGCAACGCCGTTGCTTACCCCGTTGTTCCAAGTATAATTGGTGGCTCCGGATCCGCTCAAGGTCACCGCAGTTCCTGCACAAATGCTTTGATTTGGTCCAGCACTTACCACAGGTAAGGCATTAACCGTAACTGTAACCTGGGCAGTATTCGAACAGCCATTGGCATCCGTTCCCGTCACCGTGTAGGTCTGCGTATTTGCCGGACTAAAGGCTACGCCGTTACTAACACCATTATTCCAAGCATAGCTGCTTGCACCCGAACCAGTTAAGGTCACCGCAGTTCCTGCACAAACGGTTTGATTCGTTCCTGCACTCACGGTAGGTAAGGCATTGAGCGTAACAATTACTTGATCCGTTGCTGTACATCCGTTAACGGTATTGGTTCCTTGAACCGTATAGGTTTGCGTGGTGCTTGGGGTAAAGGCGACTCCTTGAATTGCGCCATTATTCCATACATAGGTATTCGCCCCGGTAGCATTTAGGGTAACGGATTGTCCCGCACAAACGGTTTGATCTTGTCCTGCATTAACTGTCGGTGCGGTGTTATTTACCGAAACAGTAACCGTACCTGTGCCCGTACAACCATTGCTTGTATTTGTTATGGTTAAGGTGTACGTGGTGGTAAGCAATGGATTGGCTACCGGATTGGATATGTTACTTGCACTTAATCCTGTAGACGGTGTCCATGCATAGGTGAGTCCTGCGCTTGGATTCGAACCAATACTCACCCCGTTGGTGTTGGTAACACATGTGATGCTTGAATTCTGACCGGCATTGGCTTGAGGTGCAGCGGTGTTCACAGTAACATTTACCGACGCAGTGTTACTACATCCCGTCGCTGTTTGCGTAACGGTTAAGGTATACCCTGTTGAATTTATTGGGTTAGCAATGGGGTTCGCCAAGGTAGCCGAAGACAGTCCTGTCGCGGGCGACCATTGATAGGTAAATCCTGCCTGAGGTGCAGCTCCAAGGGGAGCTCCGTTTGGATTGTTGACGCAATTAATTAAGGCATTCGATCCCGCATTCGCCGCAGGTAAGGCATTGACCGTTACCGTTACTTGGGCGGTATTTGAACAGCCGTTGGCATTGGTTCCTGTTACCGTGTACGTCTGCGTATTCGCTGGCGTAAACGCGACACCGTTGGTCACGCCGTTATTCCATGCGTAAGAAGTAGCCCCGGAGCCGTTTAGTGTTACTTGAGCTCCCGAACAAATGCTTTGGTTGGCCCCTGCACTCACTACTGGTAAGGCATTCACCGATACCGTAACTTGGGCGGTATTCGAACAACCGTTGGCACTGGTACCTGTCACCGTGTAGGTTTGGGTAGTCGCCGGCGTAAAGGCAACTCCGTTGGTCACACCGTTATTCCAAGAGTAGCTGGTAGCGCCCGATCCGTTTAGGGTAACCTGATTACCAGCACAAACGCTTTGGTTGGCTCCTGCGCTCACCGCTGGTAATGGGTTTACGGTAATTTGTGTTGGAGTAGAAGTGGCTGAACAACCCGCTCCGTTGGTTACGGTCACCGAATAGTTACCTGCCGTACTCACCGAGATGCTTGGCGTAGTAGCACCGGTAGACCATAAATACGTTCCTCCATTTGGTGCACTGAGCAATACCGATCCCCCTGCACAGAAGGAAGTAGCTCCATTGGCGGTAATGCTTGTACTTGGTTGAGCACTTACGGTAACGTTTTGTGGGCTTGAAGTACCTATGCAGCCATTGTTGCTGGTAACGGTTACGGTATATGTTCCGGAAGTATTTACTGTAAGGGTTTGCGTAGTTGCCCCTGTATTCCAAAGGTAGGAAGCGCCTGCAGTTGCAGATAATACCACGGACCCACCAGCACAAAATGTGGTAGAACCGTTCGCTGTGATATTGGCTGCAGGTAATGGATTAACCACCACATTGACAATGCTTGAGGTTGCGCTGCATCCTGCCGCATTGGTCACTTGAACGGAATAGTTACCGGCACTGTTTGCTGTGATGGTTTGCGTTGTCGCTCCATTCGACCATAAATAACTGCTGCCGTTTGATGCGCTAAGATTCACGCTCGAACCCGCACAGAGGGTAGTAGACCCTGAAGCATTGATACTCGCGGTTGGCAATGCATTGACCGTTACCGTCACTTGGGCGGTATTTGAACAGCCGTTGGCATTGGTCCCAGTAACCGTATACGTTTGGGTATTCGCTGGCGTAAAGGCTACGCCGTTGGTCACGCCATTGTTCCACGCGTAGGTGTTGGCTCCAGAACCCATCAAGGTCACTTGACTCCCGGCGCAAATACTTTGGTTGGCTCCTGCGCTCACTGCCGGTAAGGCGTTCACGGTAACGGTCACTTGGGCGGTATTAGAACAGCCGTTGGCGTTGGTACCTGTTACTGTATACGTTTGTGTATTCGCTGGCGTAAAGGCTACCCCGTTGGTCACCCCATTGTTCCACGTGTAGGTATTCGCTCCGGAACCGCTCAGGGTAACTTGTCCTCCAATACACACGCTTTGGTTGGCACCCGCACTCACCGATGGTAATGGGTTTACCGTAATTTGTATTGGGTTTGAAGTAGCTGAACAACCCGCTCCGTTGGTTACGCTTACCGAATACGAGCCAGCAGCCGTAGCTGAAATACTTGGCGTGGTTGCCCCGTTCGACCACAGGTAGCTGTTGCCGTTAGATGCGCTGAGCAAGACGCTATTTCCTGCACAGAAGGTAGTGTTACCACTGGCTGTGATGCTCGCAGTTGGCAAGGCATTTACTGTGACTGACGTTGCCGCTGAGGTGGCGTTGCACCCGCCGGCTCCCGTTACAGTTACGTTAAAGGTGCCTGAACTATTCACCGTTATGGACTGGGTGGTAGCGCCTGTGTTCCAAAGATAGGATGCGCCTGCAGAAGCGGTTAATACCACGGATCCTCCGCTACAGAAGCTGGTAGCTCCATTGGCGCTGATATTGGCCACTGGAACTGGATTCACACTGATGGTGACCACATTTGAATTGGCACTGCATCCAGCGGGATTGGTTACCTGAACCGAATAGGTTCCTGCGGTATTGACGGTGATGTTTTGCGTGCTTGCGCCGTTCGACCATAAATAGGTGTTACCTGCCGGTGCGGAAAGGCTGGTGCTCTGTCCAGTACACAAGACGGTTGAACCAATGGTTGTTATGCTTGCATTTGGCGGAGAAAGTACGGTGACTTGGATGGGGGAGGACGATCCTGAGCATCCTTTGTTGTCTACAACGGTCACCTGATAAAGCCCAGAGGTAGTCACCGTGATGCTTTGTGTGGTGGCGTTGGTGCTCCACGAATAACTGGTAGCTCCGGTGGAAGTTAATACCACGGAACCTCCTTGACAGAAGGTGGTTGGGCCCTGTGCTGTTATGCTTGGGGCGGGCAGTGGGTTAACCGTAATGTTTACCGGATTAGATGTGCCTACACACCCGTTGGCATTGGTTACTTGTACGGTATAGGCACCGCCTTGCGTAACCTGAATGGTCTGCGTAGTTTGTCCATTTGACCATAAGTAAGATGATCCAGCGCTTGAATTCAAGGCCAAGGTACTTCCTTGACAAAGAATCGGAGAACCCACATAAGAAATAGTCGGTGTCGGTAGAGCATTTACGGTAACGGTAACTTGTGCGGTATTCGAACATCCGTTCGCGTTGGTGCCGGTTACTGTGTAGGTTTGTGTTGATGCTGGTGTAAACGCAACGCCGTTGCTGACCCCGTTATTCCAGGTGTAGGAAGTTGCTCCTGAACCGCTCAGGGTAATGGCTGTTCCAACACAAAGGGTTTGGTTGGCTCCCGCACTCACGGTTGGCAACGCGTTCACAGTAACACTTACCACGGTAGACGTAGCCGAACACCCATCGCTGTTGAGTACATCCAGGGAGTAATTTCCGCTGGCGTTGGCGGTATACGAAGCGGCATTTGCACCGTTGATTGGGGATCCATTCAGGTTCCATTGATAGGAAAGACCCTGACCCACGTTTCCATTGAGTACCACACTTCCGCCTTGACAGAAGGTCGTGGCAGATGCTGGAGTAATGGTGGCGGCAGGTAGGGCATTTACCGTAACGGATGTTGCGGCGGAGGTTTGGCTGCAATTATTGGCGTTGGTAACTTGCACGGTGTAGGAACCGGCGTTACTCACGGGCAGCGTGGCGCTGTTGGCCCCGTTGATTGCCGAACCGTTATTGTACCATTGATAGCTTAATCCAGCGCCGGAATTGGCATTGAGCGTAACCGAATTGTTTTGGCAAAAGGTGGTAGCACCTTGTGCCGTGATATTGGCTGCAGGCAAGGCATTCACGGTCACGGTAGTTTGTGCCGTATTGGTACATCCGTTGGCATTTGTTCCTGTTACGGTATAGGTTGTGGTGGAATTGGGTGTGAAGGCCACCCCGTTGCTTATGCCGTTGTTCCACGAATAACTTGAAGCGCCGCTACCATTCAAAGTTACAGAAGCTCCAGCACATACGGTTTGATTTGCGGTTGCGGTTACCGTTGGTAAGGCATTCACCGTTATGGTTTGCGATTGCGTGGTGATTGCACCATTCATAGTGACGGTACACGTATAGGTGGTGGTTTGTGTAGGGCTTACCGTGATGCTCGGGGTAGTTGCCCCGTTCGACCACAAATACGTGGCTTGACCTTGCTGATACAGTTGGGTAATTTCTTGTTGCGTTAGGGCGCGGTTCCAGATGCCGATGTCGTCTAGTTTGCCGTTTAGATTATATTTTTGACTTGAATTTAATTGATTATTAAAAAGTCCAAAATATAAATCGGTTAAGGATGTACTGTGAGAATTGTTATTGGTTTGTGATAATAATTGACCATCCAAATAGATTTTAACTTCACCATTGGAGTATGTTGAGCTCACTTGATGCCAAGAATTTAAAATATTTGCGGATGAAGTTGTCAGACCTGAACAACCTGCATATCCTATTGTCTGGTTGTTATTTAATAACAAATAGTTTGCGTTACAATTCGCACCGAAATTACCGTAACAAATCAAAGAATTCCAGTCATTATAGATTGGGGGTTGTATGCTGGTATTATAGTTGAACCAACATGCGAAAGTTCTGCTCGAATTACCTATTGGAAGATTAACTGGGTTTAAAACAACAATATTGCTTTGAATCCCATCAAAACTATACGCGCTATTCGCTGTTCCAAAGCGGTCGGTGGTGAGGGTAGCACCGTGTACGGTACCATGGTTGGCGTTTCCAGAAAGATCATTCGCATTTCCGCAGAAGGGCCAGTAGCCTACGAGGCCGTTAGTGAGGGTGCCGCTCATGCCTGGGGCGGCGCACGAAGTACCTGCGTTGGCCACGGACGCGGTGAGCGTGGTGCTTGTTCCGTTGCAGATGGTATCGTTGGTGTTAAGTGTCAGGTTAGGTGCTGGAAGCACGGTAACGAGCACTTGATCGGTTCCAGCACACCCATTGGTGGTTCCAGTCACCGTATAGGTGGTGGTGGTGGTGGCGGCAAAGGGCGTGTTGTTCGTAACGCCGTTGTTCCAAGCATAGCTATTAGCCCCAGAACCACTTAAGGTGACTTGCGTACCTGCAAATACGGTTTGGTCTTGTCCCGCATTGACTGTTGGCAAGGCATTCACCGTTATGGTTTGCGATTGCGTGGTGCTGGAACCGTTCATGGTGACGGTACATGTGTATGTAGTGGTTTGCGTAGGGCTTACAGTGATGCTTGGGGTCGTTGCCCCGTTCGACCACAAATACGTGGCTTGACCTTGCTGGTACAGTTGGGTGATTTCCTGTGGTGTCAGGGCACGGTTGTAGATGCCGATGTCATCTAGTTTGCCGTTTAGAAATCTATTTAAAATACCCAATCCATTATCACAACCAAAATATAAATCATTTGTAGTTGAACAAAGGCTACCAATAACAGGAACTGTTGAAACTAAGCTTCCATTTATAAATAATTTCCCTCCAGAATTTGAATCATGAACAAAACAAATAAAACTCCAATTACCAGTTGAAATAACTGATTGTGATGTTGTCATATTTACCCCCAAAGGGTAAAGCCTAGTGCCTCCTTTGTATGTGGAATTTGAGGTTATCCAAGATCCAAAATGATCTGTATTTGAATTACAATTACCAGTGCCAAACCACTTTGTCACACATCCTGCATAACCACCATCTACATTATTATTTGGTAATTGTGAAACATTAATCCAATAACTTAAACTAACCTCTGATAAATTATTGATTGAAGAATTATTTGAAACTCCAATTCTATCATCAACCCCATCAAAACTATACGCACTATTTGCCGAACCGAAGCGGTCGGTGGTGAGGGTGGCTCCGTTGACGGTACCATTATTCCCATTCCCACTCAAATCATTGGCATTTCCACAGAAAGGCCAATAGCCTACGAGGCCGTTGGTGAGGGTGCCGCTCAGGCCTGGGGCTGCGCAAGGTGTGCCTGCGTTTTGTGCATTGGCGGTTAGCGTAGTAGTTTGTCCCGCGCATATGGTATCGTTGGTGTTGATTGTAATAGAGGCAAACGATTGCACGTTTACCGTAAACGAACACGATTGTCCTCCAATAGTTAAGGCAAAGGTGGCAGAACCAGTTCCGCTTGGGGTACCGCTCAAGACAAGGGCAAGCGTTCCTGCCCCGTTGGCCAGTAGACCTTGACTTAAGGTCGCTGTTATTCCGCTTACGCCCGTTGAATTCAGGGTTTGTGCGGCAATATATCCGCCGTTTCCTCCAGTGTATGGTACACTCGCGGTGGTTCCGAGAATTGCTTGGTTCGCGTATACCCCACCACTTAAGGTGGTGCCATTGCAATTTAGCGCGCCTACCGAACCCACGGTTTCTTTGATGCAGCGGATGGAGAAGCCGAGACCTCTAATATTAGTGGTCATGTTCGCTAAACTTCCATCGAAAAGTAAGTATCTGGAACTAGTACTACTTATTACTGAACTCCAATAATTTCCATTTCCACCTACTCCAAATAATGAACCGGCCCCATTGCCACGATTACCTGCAAGTGTTATTTTTAAGGGAGAATTAAATGCACCAATTGAATTGTTAGCTGACCAACTCAAACGCTCCGCATCCAATTCTTGTTCTGTAGGAATTCTATACCCACTCGGACATGGATTATTCACCCCACTAACTCCTTGCCACAGGTTGGTGTTTTGCGGGCTTCTCCAATCAAAGGGTGCATTCGGTGTTAGAATAAAGTTGCCGTGGGCAGGTTGATCAACAGAACTCAACGTAGAAGTTGTGGCTGAAGTTCGGCATTGGTGTCCGTCTGCTCGGCGGCCCCATTGGTAAAGGTCTCCGTATGCGTTTTGGTCGGTACTTGAGGTTGCCACTTGGCTAGCGCCCAAGTTACGGTCCATCCAGGTTTTACCGGTAGTGGGGTTGGTCACGTCCACAATGGCGGTTGGACCATTTGCACAAAATACACTGTTAGCCGGGTATTGTCCACTCAAGGTTGTAACAGGTAGCACCAAATTGCAGGATTGTCCACCGATACTCAGTGCAAAAGTAGCATTACCTACACCGGATGGGGTACCTGTAAGGGTATAACTCACCGTACCGTTTCCATTGGCCAGCGTGCTGGAGGTGAGTGTGGCTGTTAAACCGGTAACACCCGTAGAAGAAACGTTTTGACCTGCATAATAGCCACCATTTCCTCCAGTATAAGGAACGTTGATGCTTACATTGCTCGCGGCTTGTCCGCTGTAGAGGTTTCCGATTTGGATAAAGCCGTTGCAGTTGAGGGAAGCCACTGTGCCTGCTGTACTCGTATACAACGCGGTAATTTCTGTTTGTGTTAAGGCCCGGTTCCAGATGCCGATGTCGTCGATTTTACCATTAAAATAAGACCATGCGTCATCTTGTCCGTCGGGGCCACATGCCGCTCCAAAATAGGTTCTTGTGGCTTGCGAACCTAATGTTGTTGGTGAATTATTTACGTTAATAAATTGATTGAAATGCCCATTGATATATAATGAAATTCTTTGATTTATTGCTTGACTTCCATTATAAATAACACAAATATGAGTCCAGTTATTGGCATTTATTATCCCAGGGTTTGATGAAGTACCCTGGCCACCTATTAAGCTAACATCTAAGCTACCATCTGAGATATTAGTTAATTGAATTCCAATTGGTCCATTAAACTGACCATCGTGTTTCCAATGACCAATTGCCGTTCCATAATTACCTGCAGCATTTTGTGGAAAAGATAGCGAGGAATTTATCCAATATGAAATTGAGGCAGCAGGACTACCATTTAACTGTTGAACCAGTCCAACCCAAATGAAATTGCTATTACCATTAAAGCTATATGCCCTATTGGTAACCCCAAATCGATCAGTTGTTAATGTGGCTCCATTAACAGTTCCATTATACCCATTCCCACTCAAATCATTGGCGTTTCCGGTAAAAGGCCACCAACCCACCAAGCTGTTGGTAGGTACATAATTTGGGGTTTGCGAAATAAATTGAAAGGAGAAAAAAGTCAGAAGCAGTGCGTAAAAATATCTCATAAATGGCATTTAAATAAGCTGGTTACGTTGAAGTAACACCAACCTACGAAATTAGGGATAACTATACATATTTGTAAATAATATGTAACATATTTTTTACGTAAAGTGATTTTATTTTAGTTAGCGAGGTGAACCTCGGGAAGGTAAAATGTCTAGTCGTCGAAAGATTACACGCTGTAGGCGGAGTTTGATACCATTGAGAGTCATCCCCTCAGACGGAGTTTGATACTCGTCATAGTCATCCCCCTTAGTCCCCCTTCCAAGGGGGAAACATCAAAATTACTTCCTCCCTTTCGCTATTGCCGTAGCTTAAGCGAAGGCACTGAGGGAGGATTAAGGAGGGTGACTGTAGTATAATCCCGAGATTGACTATCCCTCAGACGGAGTTTGATACCATTGAGAGTCATCCCCCTTAGTCCCCCTTCCAAGGGGGAAACATCAAAATTACTTCCTCCCTTGAGGGAGGATTAAGGAGGGTGACTGTAGTATAATCCTGAGATTGACTATCCCTCAGACGGAGTCTGATATTCGTTAGAGTCATCCCCCTTAGTCCCCCTTCCAAGGGGGAAACAAATATCTTTACCCTCCTTCCAAGGGGGAAACATCAAAATTACTTCCTCCCTTTCGCTATTGCCGTAGCTCTAGCAAAGGAACACAAAGGGGGAAACAAATATCTTACTCCCCCTTCCAAGAGGGAGTGAGGCAACGCGCACCCACCCCGTTCCACGGGATTTCAAATCCCGTGGAACGGGGGATTCTAAGATCTTAACATCTAAACGTCCAAATGACTATGCACTTAATTTGAGATTCATTTGAGCATTCCGAACAACCAAAGAGGTACTTTGTTACCAACGCTGTTTTTAACATCAATGGCAAGATAAGAATTCGGAACACCTTTAATCTGCTGGAAGTTTTTGTTTGGCCCACCAACCTCAAACGTGTATTTTTCATCCACCATAAAATCACCAAATTTGGAGGCGCTTACTCGATGGATCTGACTTAACTGATTGAAAAAAAATGTTTCTCTTATGGAACCAATATTTGCTTTTCCATCGGCGAAAAGGTGAACAAAGTTGGTGTTTTCAAAATAAATTTTTTCCGGTTTTTGTAAATAGCTTAATTTAATATGTTCAGCATTCAGGAGCTTAATTAATTTTGCTTGGTGCAATAAATCTAACAGCCGCAATATGGTATTTCTGGGCGCTTCCAATCGCTCGGAAAGTTTGGATATATTGGGCGTAAATGGAACCGATTGACTAATTACATACAGTAATTTTTTCATTGTTCGAACCGTGGTGTAATTCAATTCTTCGAATGGTGCAATATCGATATCTATTACTAAATTGATAGTTTCCATTAGTTTTTGAGAATAAAGGGCTTTATTCTCCTTGTAAAATGGGAAATAACCATTTTTTAAATAGTTATTAAAATCCTTTTCAAAGGAAAATTGTTCGGATAAATCCGCTGAAATTTCATGATGACATGCCAAAATTGTTTCCAGGTCTAGCGCCTGAATGTCTAGTTTTTTCTCAAATTGCAAATATTCTCGAAATGTTAATCCTTGAAGATGGTAAACAATTGCCCTTCGTGACAAATCCGCTTGACCTTGAGATAATTCGAGAATAGACGACCCAGTAGCGACCACTTGAATATCTTCAAAATCGTCGTATAACTGCTTCAAATCTTTGGACCAAAATTGATAGCGATGTACCTCGTCCATAAAAAATGTGCGATATCCTAAGGCGTAACATTGTTCAACAGCAGTCACCAGCCTATTACTTTCAAAATACAAATCATCCAAACTAAAATAAATTCCCTGATCGCCAATTTCTTGCAATCGCTGCAATAACAATGTTGTTTTTCCAACACCCCGATATCCCAACAATAGGATTAAGCGTTCGTTCCACTGAATATCATCAAAAATCAACCGTTTTGCTTTTCCACTTGCAGATGCTACTTTTTTTACCGATTTCGAAAGTAAAATTTCCATTTATTAGTTTTTGTATAAAGCAAAAATATAATTTAGTTTTTATATAAAGCAAAAATACAAAATAGTTTTTATATAAAGCAAAAAATACCCCCGTTGCACGGGATTTCAAATCCCGTGCAACGGGAGGGCCAAAATCTTAGTTAGAACCTTTGCGTTAATATCATGTGTGCCCTCAAAGGTATGTACCTTGAATCCGAGGTCCAGATAGCTGTTCTTGAGTGCTTCCGCGTCCGAGCCTTGGTAATATTCGTCTTGGTTTCCTAGGACGAAATGCATCGAATGATTGGAGGTAAAGGTACCGCGCTCAATATCTGGTGGAAATACTGCAGCCCAGAGGATTAATCGGTCGAACAGTTTTGGATTTTGCTGATACCACCGTGCTGCGGTCGCTGCGCCTTGAGAAAAACCTAAGAGTGTAATCGAATCTGGGTTATAACCTTGTTTCAATTCATCAAGCAAGGCATTCAGCCAATGCACGTTATCCTTAATATCCATTTCCCGCGCTTCCTTCGTCATCCAACTGGCACCAACCCGTCCGCTCGAACCCTTCAAGTAAAATCGGTGCGGTCCTTCTGGACAAACAATCAAATACTCTGAGGATAAGGCTTCGAATTTTCGAATAAAATATTTGACCAACTGTCCATAGCCGTGAAGGGCGATAATCATTTTAGGCGCCCTTACGTTCGACTGCGGTACTTGAATTTCATAGCGATAGGTTTTCAAGGACTTCAAGGTGTGTTCCATGGTTCGAAAATAACCATTAATTTTACGCATGTTCATTAAATTTAATCGATTCTTCCTGTTTCTTGTTGTCCTTTTGGCATGGATCCAGGGTCCTTTTTATGCACAAAAATTGTACATCTATGATCAGAACACAAACCTTCCGTTAAGTGAAGCACAGGTTAAAAGCTGTGATGGTCAAACCAAGTTAAATCAAACAGGAATCGAAGGGTTCGTAACCATGATTCAATATGCTTCGTGCTATCTCATCGAGGCGGAAGGATATCTTGCGAGAACGGTAGGTTTTGATGAAATCAAGGCAAATTCGGGAAAAATACCCATGTTCCCGAACCAACATTCCGTGGATGAGGTCGTGGTTTCAGCAAGTAAGTTCAATGAGAAACGAAAAGACTTGGCCCAGAAAGTACAGGTGATTTCTAAACAAGAATTGGCTTTAATGAATCAAACGTCTACTGCCGATGTTTTGGCGAATTCCGGGAATGTCTTTGTACAAAAAAGTCAATTGGGAGGAGGAAGTCCAATTATTCGTGGCTTTGAAACCAATAAAGTTCTTCTTGTTGTAGACGGTGTACGATTGAACAATGCCATTTATCGAGGAGGACATCTCCAGAACGTAATTACCATGGACAATGGGGTGATGGATCGGGTAGAGGTGGTCTTTGGACCGGGCGCGGTAATGTACGGATCGGATGCCATTGGGGGCGTGATGCACTTTACTACTAAGAATCCTACCTTGAGCACAACCGATAAAACATTAATCAAAGCGAGTGCTTTCACCCGGTATATGAGTGCGGTAAATGGGTATGCAGCGCATGCTGATGTTTCTATGGGGACAAAACGTTTGGGTTCATTAACCTCGTTTACGTATTCCAATTTTGGTGATTTGCGCCAAGGCGCTCGAAGGAATGATTTCGTTGGAAGTTTTGGTGCGCGGCCATGGTATGTCGCACACATTCACGGGGTGGATTCAATCATCTTAAATTTAGATAGTAATTTGCAAGTGGGGTCCGCTTATTCGCAACATGACGTGTTGCAGAAATTTACCTTTAAACAAAAGGAAGGGGTTCTGCATAAATTGAATCTACAGCTTTCTAATTCCAGTAACATAGATCGTTACGACCGCTTAACGCAAACCAGTAATGGCAACCCAAAATTCGCCGAATGGTATTATGGTCCACAATTGCGATTGATGAGTGCTTATACTTTGGAATTGAGTAATGCAACTAAATTGTATGATGCAGCACGCATGACGCTTGGGTATCAAGCCATCGAAGAGAGCCGAATGGATCGACGATTTAAAAAGAATTTCTTAAATCATCGCATAGAGAATTTAGACATCCTTACACTAAATGCGGATTTCACAAAGAAGAAAGGAGCTCATGAATTCCGCTATGGGCTTGACGCATGGCACAATCAGGTGAAGTCTACAGCTTTTCAAAAAGATATTGTTGCGGATACGATCGCGCCCTTGGATACACGCTATCCAGACGGGGGATCTAACATGATGTCTGCTGCAGTGTACGCAACACATACCTGGGAGATTTCGGATAAATTAATTTTGAACGACGGACTTCGTGCATCCTACGTGCGTTTGAATTCCAACTTTGTTGACAAAACATTTTTCCCGTTCCCATTTGATGATATTGCTCAACAGCATTTAGCGCTCAACGGGAATCTTGGATTGATTTATATGCCGAATAAGTTTTGGAGAATGTCCATAAGCGCATCAACAGCGTTCCGTGCACCGAACGTGGATGATTTATCGAAAGTGTTTGAAAGTGTGCAAGGGTCTGTGTTGGTTCCTAACCCTAATTTAAAGGCAGAATATGCCTACAACGGAGAGTTTGGTCTTAGTCGAGTGCTTTCCGAAGGATTAAGCATTCAAGCCACCGGATATTATACCTTACTTACTAATGCGCTTACAGTAGGAACCGGAACGTTTAATGGGTCAGATTCGGTAGTTTATGATGGAGAACTGAGTCAGGTCATGACAACCACCAACGCGGGGAGAGCCTATGTTTATGGATTTGAGGCGATGTTGTCTGGCAAGCTCAACGATCACCTGAGTATGATAGCCACGGTAAATTATACAAAAGGTAGAAATGTAACCGATAGCATTCCTTTAGATCATATTCCACCCGTTTTTGGCAAAGTAGCGATGGTACATACCTTGGGTAAATTGCGAACGGAATTGTTCGTAAACTATTCCGGTTGGAAACGATTAGCGGATTACAATATGGTAGGAGAAGATAATTTCGCGTATGCTACACCATACGGTATGCCTTCTTGGGCTACAATCAATGCGCGCGTGAATTATAATTTTTCTCGTCAGTTGTCGCTTCAGGTAGCTTGTGAAAACATCCTGGATCAGAATTATAGAAATTACGCTTCAAACATTTCTGCGCCGGGTCGAAACTTCATTGTTACGCTTCGCGGGAATTTTTAGCTTTAAAATTCTAAAGAGAAAAACGAGGGGAGACCCTCGTTTTTTTTTTGAATAATTATGATACATTTAATTAATTCAAATACAATATATGTTTAATAAAATTCACCGAGATTTAACCGAAATACTGAAGGTTGTTCGCTTCCTCCCTTGAGGGAGGACTATGGAGGGTGAAAATAGGTATGATTCACAATTATAGTGTGCGCGCCCTTCAACAATCTTATCGCAAGTACTCAGAGAATACCCGCAGCCAGTTATTTAGTTATTTATTTAATTGCTTAATTCTAAATCGCTTGATTTTTCGTTTGATTTTCTCGATAACCGTTAATGAATCATCGATTCGAACTTCGTTAAACGGGCGTTTTATTCGGAGGACAAACCATTGGTATTCGTCGTGATGCCACAAACCATATTTCTGATAAGTCATTAATTCTAAGCCGGCATCATCCAGTTGTTGAATTAAGGAGGCAAACGGAACCGGTTGGTCTATCACTTGCAAGGAATCCGCTTCTAAGGCGATGTCATGAGCGATATAGTCTGGGTTTGGCAGGTTAATCACAAACAAGGAATGTACACTCATGTTGTTCGAAATGCGCTTGAAGAGTGCCGCATGTTTTTCCAGTGGAATGTGTTCTAATACATCAATTAGGGTAATGAAATCAGGCTTGTTTAATTGGGTTTCGAAGGCGGTAATGTCTTGCGTACTGAAGGTAATGTTCGCTGCGCCAAATTTCGCTTTTCCATAGTCAATCGATGCTTCGCTAATGTCTATGGCATGAATTTTTCCTTGGTTCACGGTTCGTTTTAAGAGCGAGGTCATCATCCCGATACCACAACCCAACTCGAGCACTGTACTATGAGCATTTAAACCAAGTCCAATAACGCGCTCATAAACGCCATAAATACGGTCGTTGATTCCTGTGGTTGCTTGTTCAGCAACGTATTGATCGTAGAATGCCGTGACCTCCGTTGATTCTTTTTTCATTTAAAAAAACGTATAGTGAAGGGGTAGTTGCCAAGTTCGCCCCGGTTGGCTTTCAACGCTGCAATAATCACGTAAATAAAGTATACTAGACTTGAAACGGAAAGCACAATGATCAATATGAGCATGATGCCGAAAGACCAAATAATGCTCGCGGCGTTTTCCTCCTGTGCCCCAACAAACAATAAAACAAAGAACAACAAGAATAACAGCACAACTACCACATAGCTAACAACGATGGAAAGCATGAAATTCACAATGTTCTTTCCTTGCTGATTTATTAGTTCGTTTTGATGTTTGAATTGTTGCCACATCACAATAGGAAGGATAATCCCTGCCATGGGAATGATTGAAGAGGCCAATTGACTCAGGTGCATGAACATACAGTATGTATTCAACTCCATTCCCCAGGGTTTAAAGGATTGTTGTTCCCAATCAATATCTATTATTTCGTCGCTTGGTGTATTCATTTTTTGGTTACGTAGGTGTGTTTTTCGGGTAAGTAAAAGAACTCATGCAATAACTTGGTTCTTTTGGTTAGTATTGGTTTGGCCACATTAAACTGTTTAACCGTATCGGATAAGCTTATGTTAGCCTCATAAATCTGAATGTTTTTTCTGGGGTTCATAGCGGTCGCGATATATTCAAAAACGAAGGCCTTAGCCTGAGGAGATCCAAGTTCATCAAACAATGGCCATTCAAAATACCGAGTAGGCGTATGATTCTCTACGGTGAAAAATGCACGGTAGGCACTATTTCGAATTCGATAGGTAACCAACACATCACTGTATTCGGTTGAGGTAATTGGTTCAAATGAAATTTCGAGCGGAAGGTAGGGTGAAGATGGTACTGCAATCGCTGGGGAAATCAAATCTAACCCGCCATCATAATAAAAAATGTAATTGTAATTGCCTACATAACCAATCTCTGCAAGTTTTGCCGCATTGGGTGATTGCTTGGCCTTTTCGAGGGCATAATTGAATCGATTCACTGTAATGATGGCATCTTCCAATTCATCTCCATCGAGATTTGCTCGACTAATGTTCATGGTGTACGTTTCCGTTCCTGTAATGGTGAGTTGAGCTTCTACATGCCGAGCGGCTCTACTGCGTAAATCGTTTCCTTGGTGTGTGGAGGTTTCTTCCGGCGCATCAGATGCAGCATCGGTTTGTTCATTGCCGCAAGCAAATAAAATTAAACTAAAACAAACAATGGTAACTACTGATTTCATTGGGCTAGCACTTCATTTACGTGGTTGATAGCTTTTTCAAGTTGAGCACTCCGTGTCAATACCCCCGTGTCAAAGGCAATCGCGTCTGCCGCGGGTTTCAACGGACTCGTTGCTCGTGTGGTATCGATTTGATCACGCGAAGCCAAGTTTTCTTGTACCGATTCCAGGCTGATTTCCGGAGAGGTTTTTAGCATGTCTTTGTGTCTTCGCTCGGCACGTACTGTGAGCGCGGCATTAACAAAAAACTTCAAATCCGCATTAGGAAATACTACGGTACCAATGTCTCGTCCATCCATGACAATTCCACCGTCTTGACCCATGATGCGCTGCAGATCAACGAGTTTTGTTCGCACGGCAGGAATCACAGCAACCAGCGATACAATTGATGAGATTTCACTGCTTCGAATGGCTTCATTGATGTCCATCCCATTCAATAGTAAGGGCCGATTATTTCTTGAATCAGGCAAGCCAAAGCTTAGGTTGATTTGATCAAGTTGGTCAATTAACCCTTGTTCGTTTATGGCATTACCGGATACTAATCCATGACTTGACGCGAAATAGGCGACACCGCGATACATCGCTCCCGTATCAATAAACAGGTAACCGAGGGCATCGGCTAAATCTTTTGCCAAGGTACTTTTTCCACTTGAGGCATAGCCATCAATGGCAATGATTAGTTTTCGCTTAATTTGCATGGAGGTCAAAGGTAATTATTTGAGCTCAAACAATGAGCTAAATCGCACCAAACAACCTTCATTCTATTCCCTAACGAAGCGAATGATTTCTGCACGTTGTTGGTTGTATACTCCAATAAAGTAGCTTCCAGCAGCCAATTTATGTGACATTTCAATGGTGTTTTTAGCCACGCCATTTACAGCACCTAATTGGAAGCTTGATACCAATTTGCCATCCGTCGTGAATAACTTACAATCGACCACATCTCCAATTACACCTTGAATTTCCAATTCAAACACCCCTTGATTTGGATTTGGGTATAGTAAACTAACCTCAAATCCATCTTCATCCTCCAACCCTTGAGTTTCTTCTACAGTCACTTGAACCGTTCCAATGCACCCATTCACATCTTTTACAGATACGGTATATGTTCCTGGCGCTAAATTGCTGAATAATACTCCGGAGTAAAAATTAATTCCATTGATGCTATAGGTGTATGGCATGTTGCCACCCGTAGCACTTGCTGTAACAGTTCCATTTGCACCTGTTGAAGGGGTAGACACAGCCGAGGCGACGATTTGCGTTGGCTCTACTACCGTAGTTTGGAAGCTTTGTACACAATCATTGGCATCCTGAGCACCAACCGTATAGGTTCCAGCACTTAGATTGCTAAACGTACTCGCATTTCCATAGGCTCCGCCATTGATGTTATAGGTAAGCGCTCCGGTACCACCTGTTGCTGTAGCTATCACACTACCGTTGGTTTCTCCAAAACAAGTAATTGCGGTAGGAACTGCATTTAATGAAATGGCAGACGGTTCGGTAATGGTGGCAGAAACTGTACCTACACAACCGTTCGCATCTTTTGCATACAAGGTATAGGTTCCTGCTGTTAATCCAGTGAACGCATTTGATGCTTGATAGGTAACACCATTTTGCGAATAGGTATACGTTGCTTGTCCGCCTGAAGCACTCAATTGAATACTTCCATTACTTTGCCCGTTGCAAAGGATTTGAGTTGGGGTAGCTGTGGTTGTAATGCTAACCGGTGGATTAAGGTTAAATGATCCTTGTCCGGCACACGCATTCGCATCGTTTACTGTGTAATTGATTACTCCGGCCGGTAAATTGGAAAATACGCCATTTCCTTGCGCGGCCCCTCCATTAATCGAGTAGGTATAAGGTGCTGAACCCCCAGTAGCGGTAAGTGTAATTTGACCGTTACTTCCCGTACAACTTGGTGTGTTATTAATAGCATAAGTTACATTCAGTAGATTACCTCCAATGGTTAATGTCATGGTAAAGGCATCGTTGCAAGTGTTTTCGTCTGGTGAAATTCCATTAACGCCAGATGCTGTTATCACCACAGTGTTATTCCCTGAAACTAATCCTGAAACAGTCACGAAAATAGTATCCGTTGAATTTAATGAATTCAATTGGTTTGAATTATATGATACACTCGTAGGTGCACCGTTTCCAACTTGCCAAGTAAAGGTTCCTGAGGTAATCGGCGATGTTCCTGAATTTTGAACGATCACTCCAAGTTGTGTAGTGGCTCCACACAAGGTGGCTGGATTCACCACATAGGCGTTGGTAACACTGGCATCGTTCGCATCTGGGTTCATTTTTATAGCAGCCACGCGTGAACGGGTAGAGTTTGCATCGCGGTAAACACCCGTGTAATAAAAGGTCTCCCCGTCAAAATCGTCAATCGCCATGTGGTGATAATCTCCCCATCGGGTATCGCTTGTTTTTGAAGATGCTCCAGCAATTATAGTAGTTTCTGCCATGGTCATTTGTCCAAGGGGATCACACGGCTTTCTTCCGGTCATTTTAATGGATGGGAAGTCGCCAGCTGTATTACTCGAAGTAGAATAAGCCATGATAATATTTCCGTGTTTGTCCATATTAATGGCTGGCATAAATCGGTTGGTTGTCCCAGGCGCGTAAGTTCCCTCTTGATACAAGGTCCAGTTGGCTGCAATACTGCCACTTGGTCGACGAAGTTCGCACCACCGAACACCTGAACGGTCACTGCCATTCACATCGGTTGCCAAACATGCAAGAATCGTTTGATGGTCATTGAACACGCGCATTGGCGACTTGAACATCACCGTTTCCCGAAGGGGGTCAAGTTTTACGGTAGTTCCAGGCTGCGGTATACAGGTAAAGCTCGTGAGGCCACACAATTTAGAGTCGATTTCAGCAATAGAAATGTCTTGAATTTTTGCAACGGTAGCCGTGGTATTGTTCCAATTGATGGTCATTTCCCATAATTCAATCCAATCGTTGGTTGGACTATCCGGAGAACCATTGGAGTGCGATTCATCGTCTCGGTGACGAATAAATAAAGGTTTCATACCAGCAGGTGCCGCAAGGTCTCCCTCGATATCTACCGGCGTGATGGATTGAAAGCCAAAACCATTTAGCGCATATCCAATAGGAATCCCAATGAACGGAGAGGCTGCCCCTGTTAATAAGCTACTTAGTTTCATGGCATAAATGCGTGGAGGTCCGCCCTCGTTGGTAGAAACTAAAAAGGCATCCGAGGTAGGGGAGAAGCCCCATTTTGGATAATCCGGAAAGGAAGGACACGTAAATTGATAGGTATGGTACGCGCCTTGTGGATTACTGGTTTGTGACACGTGCAACAATAATTTATTCCCTGAATTAGAGAATTCCATTAAAAACCATCGGCGGGCAGGTTTGTAATATAATACGATTGGATCTCCAAGGCCTGCCGGACCTCCCAGGGATTGCATGGTTAGTGAGCTTGCAATAGTTGCGCCCGTTAGTTTGTTAAAAATTCGATATACTGCCCCACCCCCAGAGTTAGTTGATGCAATGGCCACCAAACTGTCTGCGTCTACCGTTGGATCTGGAGGCGACATGTTTTGTCCAAGACCATTTCCTTGCCAAACGACGCTGGCACTGGTTGTTTTTTCAGTAGATTCATGCTGTTGCCAAACCCAGTCTGGATTATGCGTTTGTGATTGGTCTACAATGGCTTCTTCACGCCCTTTAAAGTTTGGTTTAATAACTACTGTATTTGGCTGAGCATCCTTTGGACTAACCGGTACCAAATGGCTTACGGTAGGCGTGAAGTTTCCATAAAATTCGGATTGTTGCGCTGAAAATTCAAAAGGAACTAATGGTAAAAGTAGGAGTAAAAGTTTTTTCATAATTTGATTTTGCGATGGAAAGATAGCGTAAATTTGTTTAAAATTCGCATTCGTTGAAAACTCTAAATGCGTTGTTAATTTCTACTTTTTATGCGCTATAAAATATTAATATCTCCAGCTAAGAATTTACGAAAACATGTCTTCAATGACCATGATCGCTTAAGTGTTCCGCAGTTTTTGGCAGAGGCCAAATTAGTGCATCGTTCCTTAGCCAAATGCACGCATGGTGAACTGGTTGATTTAATGAATATTTCCGCGAAATTGGCAAGTGAGTCCAAACAAATGATAAAACTTTGGGATCACAATTTCTTGTACCGAGCGGTAGAAATGTTTGATGGGGAAGTTTACCGTGGCCTTGCCATTGACACCCTTGCCGATGAGTTTAATGAGCTGCTTTCAGATCGCTTACGCATCCTTTCTGGGTTGTATGGGATATTAAATCCGAATGATTTAGTTGCTCCTTATCGCTTAGAAATGAAGACTAAATTACCCGTTAAAAAAGCAGAGAATTTATATCAGTTTTGGGTGGACAAGGTGGCTAAACACTTAAAGAAGGATACTGATTTTTTAGTGAATTTAGCTTCGGATGAATATAGCAAAGTAGTGCTACCATTTTGGGATAAAGACAAGGTAATTACACCGGTGTTTATGGAGGAGAATGAGGGTAATCCAAAGGTCGTGATGATGTATGCCAAGAACGCGCGAGGAAAGATGGCTCGATTTCTTATCGAACATCGGATAGAGAATCTTTCAGATATGCACGGTTTTGATGTGGATGGGTATCGGTTCGATAAAGAACGTTCCCAAGAAAATCGATGGGTTTTTCTTCGCTAAAAGATCCATTTAAAGAAATAGAAGCCCCAAATAATAGAAAGGATTAATACAAAGGTGAAATTGATAATTATCCCAACTAAAAATCCAATGAAGGTCCCAAATGCTGCTTTTAGCGCTCGTTTATAATCTTTCCAGTCTAAAATCAATTCTCCGATGAAAGCCCCAACGAATGGGCCCACAATATATCCCATGGGAATCGGGAATATAATCCCAGCGATCATGCCTATGTATGACCCCCTGACCCCATATTTCGATCCTTTAAATACTTTCGTTCCATAGGCAGGGATTGTCCACTCCAATACCATGCTCACCGCGGCAATTAATGCGGTAACTATAAGTATCCAAATCGGAATTTCTGCTTCAGAAACAAAAAAGAATAATAAGATGCCTAGCCATGCAAAGGGTGGTCCGCTCAATGCGGGTAGGAAGGAGCCTACAAATCCTAAGATAATCGCGCAAATAGATAGAATGATAAGGATGATATCCATGGATTACAAGCTAAAATGTTCAGATTTTTCAAGTATTTCCCAGGTATGATCTGAGAGTAATTTAACCGTAGCTAAAAACACGAGGCTCGTTTGACTGCGTCCCCAATCCGATGGAGAAACAAGGGAGAGCAAGTACTCACTCTGTTTTTGATACAAATGGTAGGTGTGATGAATTAGGGGTTCGAACTTTAAATTACATTGGTAGATGAGTTCCGAAATTTCTCTTCGTTCTTGAATGGCTTTAGCCTGCGTAGCGAGCAGTTGAATTTGGTCGTAAATTTGCTTCAATTGCACGTCCGTTTGGTACTCCATGGCACGCAAGGCACGACTTTTTAGTTTCCCCTCGTCCTCCGGTTTGATTGGCATGCTTCCCGCATGATGCGCATACGGCAAAAAGCCCGGGTTTTCTGCAATTTTATCTGGGTCAATTGGATTCACGAAAGTTGATTTCTGCTCATTCATTTAACGTTAATTTACTAAGTTGTTCGCCTACTAAAGAACCAATGGCTACACCCATTCCCCCCATTCGGACCCCAATGATGAGGTTTTTATGGAGTTTTTTAATCAGGGGCTGCTTGCTTGTTCCTACCCCCATGGTCCCTGCCCATTGGTATGCAATTTCAAACGTTTGAGAAGGCAGAATGTTCGTTTTCAAAAGGGAAATAAGCGCTTGTTGAATAGGCTCAGATGGCTCCATGGCAAAGGTGTTTTCTGCATTGAAGTCTAAATTCCGTCCGCCACCCAATAATATGCGATCCCCAACATTTCTGAAATAATAGTACCCGTGATCAAGATGAAAGGTGCCACGGACTTTTAAGTTTGGAATGACCGAAGTAACCAATACTTGAGCTCGTGCGGGTTCAACTTCAACTGGAAGTAATTGCTTGGCGAATCCATTGGTGCATACCACTACTTTATTGGCTACAAAAACTCCCTGGCTTGTTTCCAATTGAACTGCTGAATCGCTTGGTTCAACCGCTTGCACTGTCGTTTGATATAAAAATTTTACACCAGCCGCTATACACCGTTGATGCAGTTGGTCCACTAAAAGGTTCGTGTGAATACTTCCTTCTAAGCGATTTTGATAGGCTGAGGTAAAGCCAGCGAATCCAGCACTGTGGATTTTGTCCGGATCAATCTGGTAGCATGAATCGTGTCCGGTGATTCGCTTAATTTCTTTGTTTAGATATGCGATAAAGTCTGGTTCAAGCGTTTGATTGTCACGCAGTAAATCCCACGAACCGCATGCTTCATATTTCATCTGAGCGGGAGGAACAAGTTCGAATAAGCGCTTCAGTCCCTCGTATCGCATGGCAACAGTTTCCCATACTTCAGCTTCGTGCATGGTATTTAAATCATCCTTCAGCTCTGTTGGACTTCCAAAACAAGTGAATCCTGCGTTTTTAGTACTCGCTCCTGTTGGAAGATATCCACGCTCGATAATGACAACCTTTAATTCGTGCTGAGCTCGCTTTAAAGCCAATGCGGTGGTCATTCCAACAATTCCTGAACCAATGATGGCTACATCGATTTGTTCAATGTATTCTTGTTTTTCCCAGTAACTAAGGTCTTTAAATGGAAGCATTTTATTTTCTCGGTTTAATTGCCGAAATTTGTATGTGCTAAAGTAACATTTTGTTACGTAGGAATCGATTAATCGTTAGGGTTGCATGAAATTATACGTCTACATCTTGGTTGCGCTTTGCTCTGTTTCGCTGCACGCGCAGGAGCTTAAAGTTGTTTTTACGGGTGATGTTACCAATCAGTCTAAAACCCCGCTTAAGGGTTCTATGATTTATTTAATTCAAAATAAAATCACCCTGGATGCCAGTATCGTTGGGAATAAAGGTGGATTTGTGATTTCTTCCCTGGTTAAAAAAAATGTTCCCTTTGTATTGCAAGTTTCTAATCCCGGGTATGTTACCCAACGGTATCAATTTAACCTAGATGGGGTAAATATTCCCAAACGAACCTTGAATTATACGATTAAGCCAATCGATACCTTGTCGGTTGCCTTAGTTCCCGTAAATCCATTAATAACATTCAATGTTACAGACAAAGACTTTGCCGACAAATATAAATGGGATGATAAATCCCAACATTGTTTGCCCGATTTAGTACACCGAAAGAAGTATGTAGATTCCTTAAATCAGCGGATTAAGGATGAAGAAGGACGTCAATTGATTCAAGTGTTTAAAGGAAAAAGCACGTCGTTTGAACAAGTTAAAAATTATCAATTGGCGATTCAATATTTAGATTCGGCAGCTAAAAAAGCGACCTTGTATAAGTTACAAGATTCTACCATTGACCGAAAGAAAACAATCCTACAAAAGGCGTTAATAGAGCAATCCAAGGAAATTGCAAAGAAGCGAGAGATTGATAGTTTGTATCGCATTGGGGATTCATTGTTGGCCGTTTTAAAATTTAAAGAAGCAGAAGCGCCTTACAAATTAATCCTGAAAAAGGATCCAACAGCTGAAAAAGCTAAAACGAAACTGGCCTCGATTGCAGGAATGGTCAGAGAAGAACAGGCAAGACAAAAAGAACTCGCAAGCTATAAAACCAATCGAACGGCTTGTTACAATGCGGTTAAGGGTAAGAAGTATGCAGAAGCCATTAAATCAATTCAAAAAAATCTGGCATTAACACGCATCCCGCAGAGTTATAAAGATGGTATCCCTAACACAGTAGATTCGTTGAATGTGCTGCTGAAAGAGGAGAATTTGCAAAAAGATTTAACCACAGAACTTATTAATTTTAAGGCAGCAAAATCGAAAGTTGATTTAAGTGGAATGAAAGGTTCTATAGATAAAATCCAAGGTATTTGTTCAAACTTTAAAGACAGCACCAAACGTAAATCGGTTAGCCCAGAATTGGATAAATTAGTCAATTCAAGGGTGGATGAGGATATTCGTAATGCGTACAAATTGCATTCAAATGGTAAAACGGATTACGACAAGGCCATTGGAGAATATGAAAAGATCAAAGGATTTATCATGCTTATTTCGGATGCTGCATTAAAAAAACAACGCTTATCGGAGGCAGATATTAAAATTGCAGATGCTAGAAAAAACAAAGAGGAAGCCAATCAAAAACTTCAGCAAACGCTTACTGCGTTCAATAATTACTTGGATTCATTAAGTTTCAATCCGCAACTTTCGCCAACATATACGGCTCGTCTGACTAAACTCAAATCAATGCTTACTGCACCGCCATTTAAAGCTGGTTATAAGGAAAAGCCGATGGTGGATATGATTGCTCGATACAAGAAATTAGAAAGGTATTTCTTGGATAATAAAAAATCAGTGCCACTGATGAATCAAAAAGATTCAATTAAAGCCTTGGCGGTAGCAAATGAACTATTGATTAAAGCAGGTGCAAATGACTTAGGTAAATTGGAGGTGGCATTTCTTTCCGCTAAGGTAGATTCTATAAAACTAAGAGTTTCACCACTTAAACCACAAGTAGCCAATACCGTGCGAGGAACTAAAATTCTTCCTCCGAGCGGAGCAACCTTGGTTGGTGGCAATACTCAGGACGCTTTTGACGAATTATCGTTCACTGCAAAACGAAATGAAGCACTAAACAAGGAAGCTTGGGATCAATTAAAGGAGTCAGTGAACAGTAAGAATTTTGAGGCAGGACAACAAGAGGAACTTCGCAGTGATTCACAGCGTGAGTACATGGAGCGTCACGAAACAACCCGTGCAGTATTGAGCATGGAGGAGGCTGAGTTAGCGAAAGCCCGGGAATTACAGAATATTCAAACGGTTGAAACCACCTTAAAAACGGTTGACAAAAGAAGCATCGAAAACCTTGAATTAACTAATCGCCTAGCGGATGAATCGGTTAAGACAAAGGATGTGATTGATCAGGTTAATTTAAAACAAGGGCTTCAAAATGATGCTGCACGTCAAAACACACGTGAATTCGTTGATTCCATGAATACGCGACGTGAGGTACTTGCAACAGATGAAAGCCTTAGAAATAAAGCGCATGAAGTAGATCAACGGGAATTTTTAGACGATAATGAGAAAACGAGAGTGAATCAAGAATTGTACGTTGAACGGCAGCACAAGAGCGGACAGCGCGCGCAAGAGAAAATTGCTGATTATGTGGATACACGAACATATAGTCCGAACTATTTAAAGGACACGGCTGGAAATTGTTTGAAGTGGAATCATATGACAGAGTTTATTTATCAGTTTCAAAATGAACTTGGTTTTACAACGAGCATTTTAGTTCGTAGGGTTGTAGTAAATAAAGATGGATATGGAGTGATTTATGAAAAAATCACCTCTGATTCTGGTAAATGTGCCTATTCCCTTAACGGTCAACCTATCCCAGAAACGATTTGGTTGCATGATTCAACGGGAGAATCCATTTTTATTCAAGATGGACCTATTGAACCGGTCGGTTGCCAGTAGTTAAAAATTCATTGTCAGTAAATCGTTAGCGTTCTCCGCTTTTAATTGCTTTAGCCTCTTAGATTTGTAATAAAAAAAATGAACATTCATTTCATTGCAATCGGAGGAAGTGCGATGCATAATTTGGCCATTGCGCTAAACCGAAAAGGACATCACGTAACAGGGTCAGATGATGAAATTCTAGATCCATCAAAATCAAGGTTGAACCGCGAAGGAATTCTGCCTGAGGCGGAGGGTTGGTTTCCTGATAAAATTAATCCAGAGGTAGACGCCATTATTCTTGGGATGCATGCCCGAGAAGATAATCCTGAATTATTAAAAGCTAAGGAATTGGGAATTCCTGTGTATTCTTATCCTGAATATTTGTACGAGGCAAGTAAAGATAAAATTCGAGTTGTAATCGGTGGAAGCCATGGAAAAACTACCATTACATCCATGATTTTACATGCAGCAAAATCCTTGAACTTTCCCTTGGATTATATGGTTGGAGCACAATTAGAAGGCTATGATTGCATGGTGCAACTTACGGATACAGCGAAATATATGATTTTAGAAGGGGATGAGTACCTGAGTTCACCCATCGATCGTCGACCAAAATTCCATTTGTATAAACCGAATATCGCCTTACTCAGCGGTATTGCTTGGGACCACATCAATGTGTTTCCAACCTTTGATAATTATGTAGATCAGTTTAGGATATTTATTCAATCAATTGAACCGAATGGTAAGTTGATTTTTAATGCGAATGATTCAGAAATCACAGGCTTAGTTCATGAATCCAGTACGATTAAAGCAACACAAGCGATTCCGTACGAAACCCCTTCGTTTGAGGTGACGGAAGAAGGTACCTGTCTTCATGTGCATGGCAATACGTATCCGTTGCAGATTTTCGGTGATCATAATTTACAGAATTTGATGGGTGCGATGTTGGTCTCGGAACAAATGGGAATCAATACGCATGACTTTTTAACGGCCATGGCCGATTTTACAGGCGCCGGTAAACGCCTACAAAAAGTGGTGGATCACAAGTCCTTTGTCATGTTTAAAGATTTTGCGCATTCACCGTCCAAATTGAAAGCCACGACAGCAGCTGTTAAACAGCAATATCCAGGTAAGAAACTCATAGCCTGTATGGAACTGCATACTTTTTCTTCCTTGAAAAAAGAATTTTTACCACACTACATGGATGCCATGCGCGCCGCAGATTTTCCGCTGGTTTATTTTAATCCCCAAGTAGTTGCGCACAAAAAGTTGGAACTCATAAGTAAAGAGGATGTATCGCAAGGCTTTGGTGGAAATGTATTTGTAGCCAACGAAACCCAAGAAGTATTGGATTTTATTCACAGAAATAGGCAAGAGGACTGTGTACTACTTATGATGTCTTCTGGTAATTTTGATGGGATTAACTTTGAAGCGTTAGGCAATCAAATCCTTGAATCACTCGTTGTTCCTGAATAATAATCTTCGGTAGATAATAGCAATTAATATGCTGTTAAAGAGTGTGTAAAGCGTCATTCCCAAGAGGCCAATAACAAACGTGAAGCTCGCGCTTGCAATCATTTTGGCTTGTTGTAAACTCATTTTTGTGATTTCCTTATCCGATTTGTTTGATAAATCCGGATTTTTAGCGCGAATTTTCTCAATGTTTTTCGGGTTCTTTAGCAATTCCTTGGCCTGATCGATTTGATATTGATTGTATTCGGGATGAATTTTAGCATAAAAAAGATAGATAAATCCGCTTACGATTAAGGTATAAATCATCCCGGTTCCAATACCTTTTTTCATGTCTTGAAGAAAATTGGCTGGATTTAATTCCTTTCGCTTTAAAAAAAATAAAGAGAGCGAGATGGTTAGCGTAAGCAATAACATGTTAATCAGCACAAATACTTGAACGCTTCCAAAGGTAAATAACCCTAAGATGAAGGCCATTTGTTTAATGAGAATCCACAGAAGGGCAAGACCTATCGGAATAAAATAAATGCGATTCATTAGCTATTCATTGAAACCAAAAACTCTTCATTAGAACGGGTGTTTTCCATGTGAGACTTCAAGAATTCCATGGCTTCAACCGGGTTCATATCAGCAATAAACTTACGAATCAACCACACCCGTTGAAGGACATCCTTACCTACCAATAAATCTTCTCTACGTGTTCCAGAAGCGGTAATATCAATTGCCGGGTAAATTCTACGGTTAGAAATTTTACGGTCTAACTGAAGTTCCATATTACCTGTACCTTTAAATTCTTCGAAGATAACCTCGTCCATTTTAGATCCTGTTTCGGTTAATGCTGTGGCAAGAATCGATAGGGAACCGCCATTTTCGATTTTTCTAGCCGAACCAAAGAATCGTTTTGGTTTATGTAATGCATTCGCATCCACCCCACCAGAAAGAACTTTTCCGGATGCAGGAGATACCGTATTGTATGCACGTGCTAAGCGCGTGATGGAATCAAGTAAAATGCATACGTCATGACCGCACTCAACCATGCGTTTCGCTTTTTCAAGCACCATGTTGGCTACCTTAACGTGACGTTCAGCCGGTTCATCAAAGGTTGAGGCAATAACTTCCGCTTTAACGCTTCGAGCCATATCCGTAACCTCCTCTGGGCGTTCATCTATTAACAAGACAATAAGGTATGTTTCGGGATGATTAGCTGCAATGGCATTCGCAACATCCTTTAATAACATCGTCTTTCCAGTCTTTGGTTGCGCCACAATCATACCACGTTGTCCTTTACCGATCGGCGCAAATAAGTCCATTACACGGGTGGAAAGCGTCTCTTGGGCATGTCCGGTTAATTTGAATTTCTCATCCGGAAATAAGGGGGTTAAATATTGGAACGGTACACGGTCACGTATATACGAGGGGTCGCGTCCATTGATTGACTCAACTTTTACCAATGGGAAGTATTTTTCACCTTCTCTTGGCGGACGAATCGTACCTTTTACGGTATCACCTGTTTTCAAACCAAACAACTTAATTTGGTTTTGACTCACATAAATATCATCGGGTGAAGGCAAATAGTTATAATCTGAGGATCTCAAAAATCCATATCCATCTTGAATAACTTCAAGCACACCCTCTGCGGTTACGATTCCAACTAGGTCATACAAATCCTCCTTTGGTTTAACGGGTTCTTGTGTTTCCCCTTCACTGGAAGGTGCATGTTGCTGAGGCTGGTATGGTTTGCGGTCCCGTTGTTGTTGATGCTGATGTTGTGGTTTTCGTTCAGTTTTCACTGGAGCTTCGCTCGGTTTTTCAGGCTTGCTTTCTTCAGCAACCGGTTCAACCCCAGCAGGTGGAGTCGTTGGTTCTGAATCGAAGGGCAGGGTAGGAGCGGGAGCATCAGCGCCTTCCTTTTCTAATTTCGGTTTACGTGGACGAGTTTTGCTTCGTTCAGTTGGTGGAGTTTCTTCAGGAGCAGTTGGAGTGGGTGCACTTTCCGATTTACCAGTTAATGCGCTTATTAATTCTGCTTTTTTTAAGGTTTGAGCGTTAGCTACGCCAAATGTTTCTGCAATTACGCGTAAATCATTTAAACTTTTACCTGATAATTCTTTAATGTCCATAAAGGGTGTGATGTGTGAAAAAAACGCGAATAATGCGTGAGAGAGAATTCGAATGCAAGTTTATTAAAAAAAAAGGACTTTCACATGAGTCATCGTAATTAATCATGTTTTTCTTTTTTTCTTTTTCGCTGCTGGAAATAATATATTGTTGAGAATCAAGCGGTAACCCGGAGAATTTGGGTGTAGATTTAAATCTGTGGGTGGATCTCCCACAAAGTGCTGATAATCCTCCGGATCATGTCCTCCGTAGAATGTCCACATGCCTTGACCGTATTCTCCATGTAAATAGCGTGCTGTGCCGATGGATTTTGTTTCGCCCATAATCAATACATTAGGTTTAACAAATTCCTTATGAAAATCGGTGGATTGTCCCATGAATCCTTTGATTGTTGAGGTATGGCACTGGGTAAGCATGGTAGGAACGACATCCCATTTGGCGGAATATTCGAACAAGGTGAAATAATCTTCTTGTTCACGAATCGTCGCATTGTTCCGCAAATTGGAGGCGTCCAAGTTGGAATACTCATAGAAGTACGGATCACGATTCAGCGTGAAGTTTTGAAAGGCTAAGGATTTGGTAAAGTCTAGTTTGTTTTGTGCATTGGGATCCGCGGCATCACCATCGTATATATTCTCGCAAATATCTACGCCATTGGCACTTAGCGCGATGTCGTAGCTGTCTGTACCACTGCACATGGTAAACAGAAATCCACCACCCATGATAAAATTCTTAATGTTTTGTGCAACCGCTAACTTCAATTGGGAAACCTTCTTGAAACCTAGCATGCGTGCATTGGATTCTGCTACCTTAACCTGTTCCTTGTACCACGGTTGAAATGAAGCAGAACTATAGAATTTACCGTATTGTCCGGTGAAATCCTCGTGATGAAGATGCAACCAGTCGTATTTTGGCAAGAGCCCCATTACGATGGCAGAATCATAAATCTTATCGTATTTAATCTCGGCATATTCCAATACCATAGTTACTGCGTCGTCCCATGGTTGCTTGTTCGGGGGCGTGTAAACCGCAATTTTAGGCGCTTTTTCTAGCTGAATTACCTCCATATTAACTTCGGGATTAGCGATTTCTGTTTTTACTGAACTCACTTGTCCGTCTGTAAGTACCTGGTATTTTACCCCGCGAATTTTTAATTCTCGCTCAATTTCTTGAAGATGCGGCATCAAAAAGGCACCTCCTTTATAGTTTAGTAGCCATTCAATCACCACTCCATTATCCAAGCACCAATAGGCAATCCCGTATGCTTTCAGGTGATTACTTTGACTATTGTCCATCGGTACCAATAACTGGGTAGCCCCAAGCTTAAGGCTTAAGGCAATAAATAAAAGAAAAAAGCTTACTTTTTTAATCATTAGAATGGAACGGTTTGGTCTCCCTCAAAATTAAAATCTTTATCCGATTGATTCATCTTACTCTGTATCGTAATAGTGTTCGAATCTTGATTAAAACTCGAAAGTGCTGCGGAGTTACTTTCTCCAAAATCGCCAAGGGAAGAAGCATCATTCATATTTTCGAAACGTGCATATTTCGCTTCGAAGCGCATGCGTACCGTATCCGTTTTACCATTTCTGTGTTTAGCAATAATGAACTCAGCCATATCTTGGGTTGAATTTCCATGATCATCCTTGTAGATTTTATAATATTCCGGACGATAAAGGAACGACACAATATCCGCGTCTTGCTCAATGGCACCTGATTCCCGTAAATCGGATAACATCGGTTTTTTGTCGCCAGCACGTTGCTCAACGGAACGACTTAACTGGGCTAAGGCGATAATCGGTATATTCAATTCTTTTGCAATTTCCTTGATGGATCTGGAAATTGTGGAAATTTCTTGTTCACGGTTTCCGTTATTTCTTCCGTCTTTGGCTGACATTAACTGCAAGTAATCGATAATTACTAATTCAATGTTGTATTGCGCTTTGAGTCGACGACACTTTGCACGAAAATCAAAAATACTTAAGCCCGGTGTATCATCAATGAAAATTGGCGCGGTAGTTAATTTCGGAATTCGGGCATGTAGTTGGTGAAATTCATGGTCTGCTAAATCCCCTTTTCGCAATTTTTCGGAGTCAATTTTCGCTTCACCGGCAATGAGTCGCTTCACTAATTGAACGGAAGACATTTCCAAGGAGAAAATGGCCACACCCATTCCATGTTCTACGGCGGTGTTTCTAGCGGCAGAAAGTACAAATGCGGTTTTTCCCATACCCGGACGTGCAGCTACTACAATCATATCCGAACGCTGCCACCCCGAGGTGATTTTATCTAATTCAAGAAATCCGGAAGGAATCCCAGAAACCCCATCTCCGGTTGCTCTAGCCTTCTCAATCTCTTCAATGGCATCTTTTACAACACTCGACATCGCATTTACCTGCTTTGTCATGTTGTTCTCTCCAATTTGAAAAAGTCCGGTCTCCGCCTTATTCAAGAGATCAAATACATCTACTGTGTCATCGAAGGCATCCTTAAGAATATCTGTACTCACCCGAATCAATTCGCGCTTAATGAACTTTTCAGCAATGATTCGCGCGTGATACTGGATGTGCGCGGAGGAAGCAACTCGGTTTGTTAACTGAGAAACATAGCCCACACCACCTGCGGCGGTTAATTCCCCATTTTTTGCCAAACGTTCGGTCACTGTAACTAAATCAACAGGATTCGTGGAGGCAAATAAGTCACGAATCGCCTTGAAAATGTACTGGTGTTTTGGATCGTAGAAACTTTGCTCGTTCAGGATATCGATGGTATCGTTAACAGCATTTCGCTCCAACATCATGGCGCCTAATACAACCTGTTCCAACTCTACCGCTTGCGGTGGTATACGACCCATTTCATTGGTGAAAGCGGTCGCAACTTTTGCGCGTGTACTTGGCTTACGCGATGTATCCTGTGGTTCCATTATAAAATATATTGAGTGAAATGTACTGAGGTTAACCAGTCATCAAATGTACTAAAAAGCACCGGTTTTTCTATGGGTTGTTTATAACTATTTTAAGGAGTTTTTAGCTTCCTTGGTACCGATGTGTTCCGTAATATAATCCACTGTTTTTTTAGGATTTCTGGCAGGACTATAGGCCCGACCATAGAAAATAATCTGCAGATGTAAGGTGTTCCACGATTCTTTTGGAAATAACTTTTTAGCATCCCGTTCCGTTTGAATCACACTCTTCCCTGAAGTTATTCCCCACCGTGTGAGTAATCGGTGTATGTGTGTATCTACAGGAAACGCGGGAACTCCAAATGCTTGCGCCATAACAACCGACGCTGTTTTATGACCAACTCCAGGTAGGGCTTCAAGGGCCTCAAACGAATTGGGAACTTGCCCCAAATGATGCTCCAATAATAATTCGGATAAGCGATGAATGGCCTTTGATTTTGCAGGGGATAAGCCACACGGTCTAATGATTTCTTTTATTTCTTCTACCGATAATAAGACCATTTCCTGTGGTGTTTTTGCTTTTGCGAATAACAGCGGTGTAATTTTATTTACGCGTTCATCGGTGCACTGTGCGGAGAGCAATACCGCAATGAGCAAGGTGTAAGCATCTGAATGATCCAAAGGAACTGGCGTTTCAGGATAAAGTCGTTCCAATTCGGTGCGTATATACTGCGCTTTTTCTTTTTTTGTCATGGCCAATTCCCTAAGGTGATAATGGAAAGAATTCGATAATTGAGTAGCACATAAGCGCATACAATGCCTGAAATAACATATAAACTCATATAGGTCGACAGATAGAGTAGTAAGGTATCTTTTCTATAAAATGGGATTATTATTCCCAGCACAAATAAAAGATATAAAAACCATCGAGCCCAATAAAATGTAAAATGCACCTCAATCGATTTCCCGTTATGACTTACATACACATCGGAACGTGAAATTGCGGTTTGATAATACGTGATCTCCGACTGCTCATTAAAAAGGGTAGGAGTGTAATTCGCTAAGAAAAAATGATGTCCATAGCGTGTGCTCACTTCATTTACATAGCCATGGGTAAAACTTTGATAGCTGGTCGAATTATACCCTACAACACGGTCATGGATCGGTTTTAAGGGCAGGGTTTCGTCTGCAATTAACACGGCAAGAAGCGCAAAGCAACATATTCCAATAATGCGCTTAATTCGCATGCGATACCCGCTTGTAAATGCCATAAACACCTCCTTTGAATAGGCTTCTTGTTCTTTGCGCATCTGCTCATATCGTTCCCATGCCTTTCGATGAAATTCTCGATGCTGTGCTTCATGGTTTCCGCGGTTTCCTTGGTTACTCTTGCTTACGAACCCGGTATTTGCATCAAAATCTTTTTTAATGATTCGCTCATATGCTTCAAGTAAGCGTTGAAATTTCGCCGTCGCATCTTCATTGGGATTTCTGTCCGGGTGGTACTGCTTGGCTAATTCCCGAAACCGACGTTTTACTTCTGCGTCTGTTGCCGAGGAATTCAATCCTAATATGCTATAGTATTGATGTCCAGACATGGTTTTTTGCTATATCCAACATCGCGTTACGGTCTATTTTATCGTTGGAATTTCGAACAATCTCATCCACAACCATGTATTTTCTTGGAACTTCATAGGTTTTAATTCCTTGAATGGTTTTAAGTCCTGCTATGGTCAGTGGATTTTTTTCGTCAATCAGTAACAAGCCTATGCCTTGTCCATACAGCGTATCTTCATACGGGATAATCATAAACGCTCCTGCAATATGTTCTTTCAGTTTGAACTCTAATTCTTCCGGATGAACCTTGTTTCCCGCGGTATTGATGACATGATCTACCCTCCCGAGATACCTAAAGGATGAAGGTGAAAGTAAGTCAACGCAATCCGTTGTGTGAATCTCACCCTGTATTAAGTCTTTACAATGGATAATTAGTTGGGAATGTGCTTCACTAAACTTTATCCCGTCAAGCGCTTCATAGGGTGCATCTTCTACGGAAGTGATTTTTCGCAAGGCAACATGGGAAGCGGTTTCCGTCATTCCATAGCTTTGAAACGCATGTTTCCAATATGCGTAAATTGCTTGATGTTGTGCACTTGATAGGGGTGCGCCACCAATTAATACCGTGGCCTCTTGTTGTCTTCCCAAGGAATTCTCAAGGAATTCTGCGGCCTGTGATGGTACAAGCGCTATAAAATCCAATGGCGTGTCAACCTGTGCTAAGGGATTCTTTTTTACAGGTAACACATGTAATTCCATCCGAGCAAGGATTGACCTAACCACCATTAATTTCCCTGCTATACTTTCCATTGAAAGTGCCAAACCGGCTTTCATACCCTGGTGCAATCCGAAGTATTGGATGGTACGTGCAGCAGAATGTTCTATTTGTTTTTTAGATAACTTGATACGTTTCGGTATACCCGTAGAGCCCGATGTTGTACAATGAATGTAATCGGAACTATCTTCCCAATCTTGTATAAAAGCTTTTACTTCGTCGATGCGCGTTAAATCATGGTAAACCAATTCCATATCAAAATTCTATGTCTAGATTAAACCGATTTTTCAGGGTATGGATATTGGGGTTTTTACGCGCCAACGCTTGATATTTATCTTTTCCGGTTACGGGCTTTTGCTCTGATTCAATTTGCTCTGTCACCAACAACTTAACCTCAATAAAACCATTCTTCAATTCAGCTTTTAAATATTCTACAAATTCTTGAAGAATAGGGGTGATATACGCTACTTGAACTTCATTGTCTACGACCAGTGTAACGGTTTCATCATGGAGCTGTGGATCCCGTTTAATTAAGGCATGATAAAAGGTTTCTTTTCCGAGTCCTTTTAAGATGTGTGCATACTTACGTGTGCATGAAATCAGGGCATCGGTACTAAATTGATTTCGGGGCAAATCTTCTTCGGGCACCACCTGTTTCATCCGATGTTGAGCCAGTTGAGCTTTAATGCTTAAGGTGCTTTCCGATAAACTTCCAGTGGGTTTTTCGAGGGTATTTGGCTTTTTCTCTAGCTCAACCTTGGGTAAGGATAAGGAAGGTTTAGCCTGTTTTTCTTGATCCTGCTGTGGCCGTAACGATTGTTTAGCAAACGGGAGAATGCTAATTGGATCCGTTACTAATTTTTTTTTTCAGCCTCTTGTTGTAAAGAACCTAACTCCATGAGGGTGACTTCCACCAACAGCCGTTGGTTCTTAGAGCTTTTATAGGCTACATCCGCTTTGCTTAAGGTGTATAATGCCCTCGTTAGTTGGATTTTCTCCCACGCGCTGGCTTGTTCTTTAAATCGATCTTTAATTTGATCCGTTAATTCCAAGAGCGGTAAGGTTCGAACATCTTGCGCCATTAATAGGTTTCGAAAATGATCGGCTAAACCAATGATGAACTGGTGTCCATCAAAGCCCTTTTCTATGATATCATTTAAAATTAAAATAGAACCAGCAATGTCTTCTTTTTTTAGATAATCAACGATCTTAAAATAATAGTCGTAATCCAACACATGCAGATTGGTTAACACCGTTTGATAGGTGATGTTCCCATTACTAAAGGTAACCAATTGGTCAAAAATAGATAAGGCGTCACGCAATGCACCATCGGCTTTGGTTGCAATGAGATGTAAGGCTTCAGGTTCTGCCGAAACTTGCTCTTTCTCTGCTATATTGACCAAATGCGCTGCAATGTCCTTCACACTAATTCGACTAAAATCAAAGATTTGACATCTGGATAGAATCGTAGGAATTATCTTATGTTTCTCTGTGGTTGCCAAGATGAAAATGGCGTGTGCAGGTGGTTCTTCTAGTGTTTTAAGAAACGCGTTAAACGCATTGGCGGTAAGCATGTGTACCTCATCTATGATGTACACTTTGTAATTTCCGAGTTGAGGAGCAATCCGAACTTGATCAATTAATCCTCGGATGTCATCCACGGAATTATTGGAAGCAGCATCCAGTTCATAGATGTTTAGCGAATTTCCTGAATTAAAGGAAATGCAGGAATCACAGACATCACACGCCTCAAGTTGTGGTGTTCGGTTAAAACAATTGATGGTTTTGGCTAAGATTCTCGCCGTGGTGGTTTTACCAACACCTCGTGATCCACAAAACAAAAAGGCTTGAGCTAAATGACCGGTTAAAATGGCGTTGCGCAAGGTACCTGTAATAGACCCCTGGCCTACAACCGTTTCAAAGGTTTGCGGACGATACTTCCTTGCTGAAACAACAAATTCGCTCATACTACAAATGTAGCGGATTCTATGTTAAATCGCAGTGGATAATTCGCGATGTTGATAATTTTTATCATCAATTACGCGTAAAGTTAACGCGCATCGTTTTTCCCTGCTCATTCACTTCGATAAAGAAGGTGCCAGTATAGGCAGAAACATCAATAACATTTCCAGTAAAATTCACTTCATGAAATACTTCAGCACCCTGTGAATTTATAATGCGTAGTTCAACTGGAGCGGAAAAATTGTGCTTGAAAAATAAGAGGTTCGAGGTGGGATTTGGATAGGTGAGCAATCCATATTCTTCAGAAATCACCGATATGCTATTTTGTTGAGTTAAGGCATTCCATTTATTTAAATAAATCTTAAGTGTGCCTGACCGAACATCACCCCATACCGCATAGCAGGTGTCGCCTGCATATACTACACTCATGAAGTCGTTACCGCTTCCTTCTAAAATGGTGTCATGCGCTGCGGCTTGACTTGAAATTGGATAATCTGGACCAACATTTAGGGCTCCAAAGGGTTTCGTTGCTGCATAAATTTCACTGGCTTGTTCATACCCGTCGCTGGGTGCGTTCCGACGGTCTCTCCACGTGATCACTAAATCTCCAACTTCGTTAAAATCTCCCCAGAGTAAGTCTTGTACTCTATTATTTCCAATGGGGTCTTGGTTTACTTTCTGCATCGTTCCCCATGTGCTGCCGCCATCCGTTGATTCCATCAGGTACACATCAGATTGGTCGTTTTGCTCACTTAAAAAACAGTATGCTAAATGCCCAGGGTGTGCTTGGTCTGCAATGAGTTTGCCTGCGCGTTTAAATAAGCTATTACTCACCCCCACATTGAGTCCCTGATATACGATTTGGTGAGTTATTGTTGTTCCAAGATTGGTTGAACTCGCTAATACTTGTCGCGGATATACGGATTGAGAAACAACATACGATGGGTAAACGGCATAGAATGTTCCCGTGCCATCGATGGCTGGGGTAGGCATGGGTTGCGTAATACTTGTTCCTGCCAAATAATTCACGGTATCCATCACGCGTGGATTCATAAAGCTTTGGCCTCCGTCGATGCTTACACTTACATATGGATTATACGGAGGGGTAATGAGTGCCGGTTGGTCTGCATTCATCGTGGTTACATAAATCGGTGCGAGCGGAGCATTTCCGGATTGGTCTACCACCATCCAAGGCCGATCAATGCATAGTTTATTCGGACAATCTGTTATGTTGATTACTTCCACCGCATTTCCCCAGGATATGCCACCATCTGTAGATTTTCGAACGACCACCTGGCCTTGTGTAAATCCTACATTGTCGTAGTCAATATAGCACATAAATACATTTCCTAAATGATCAAAGCCCAAACTTACATCGGCGGATGAATTGCTTGGTGTAAGGTGTGCTTGAAATATCGGTGCACTCCAAGAAGTACCACCGTTGGTGGAGTAGGCGGATTTAATGACTATTTTTTGACCAAATTGAAATCCCATCCATGCCGCCACAAGATGTTGCGGATTGCTCGGGTTGATTGCGATTGACGGCTCTCCTTCAAAGTAGTTCCCAGAAGATACGAGCACGTTTTGACCTATGACTATTGAAGAAAGGATACAAAAGCAACAAAAGACCAAGGTCTTCATTAGTTCCTATTTATGGGCGTTAGACTATACCCTTGGGCGCGTAATAGTTCCAAGACACCTTTAGGTCCGGGAAGATGGCCTGCTCCAACGGCAATGAAGGTGTTTTCGCGCTCAATTTGATCCGTAATAACCGGAATCCATTGGGTATTTCGTTTGTTCAAAAAGTTCTCAACGAAATTTGGAAATCCTTCAGATTCAGTGATGATGTCGATGTAAAGTGCATCTATGGATTCACTCAAATAGTTTGATAACATGGCATCATAGCCTTGTGTTTGGTTCATCCCATCGATTAGCATGCGCACTTGGTCTTCCAATGAAACCGTATTAATGGTTTGCATTTGTACTTGAATGGATTCTAATCCCATCGTTTTTTTACTTCCTTTCTTTGCCATTTCACCAAATTCTAACTCATAGGATTTGGTTTCTTCAAAGGATTCTTGAAGTATCACACTTGAGAAGAAAAATGGCTTTAAGCGACTATACCGTTTGAACTTCTTTTTACTCATGTGCATGGTATCCACCGCATAGGTGTATATCAATTGGTATTGCGCATCAGTACAAATATCACGTAAGGTTTTACCTTCAGGAAGTATGGTCTCTTTCGCTAATTCGATTTTTTCGGCAAGGTCCATGTTCAAATCGACTTCCATGGCAATCATGCTTGACTTATTAAAGGCAGCAGTTAAGGTAGAGTCAATGTTAAACTGCTCTTTGGGCATCATATGAATGGTGCCGAAAAGATACGATGTATGATGGCCGTCTTTACTCTTTATTTCATATAATAGTTGACTATTCGCAAGGAATGAGGCAAGTAAAGAAACGAAGAGTACGCCTGTTTTCATTTCCTTTTTTATTCGAAATCTTTCAAATCCACAGCACCATTGACTTCCGTGGCATCCAAACTGATGTTTAGCGTCATAGGGCCGACATTCAATATCGTCTTGTGCGGTAATAAAACACCATTTACTGCTTTGTAATCAGCATATTCAATTACGGTAGTAGAAGATTCACCGTCTTGGTTCATTACCTTAACCGTTTTAGCTTTAAGGAAGGTAGACTTATCGTAGTAATGATAGACTTCACCATTATTTCCAAATGCGATTTTAACCACGTAATATGGCGTACCATTTTCAGATTCAATCCCAATTACTTCTGGTTTATAATTAGAAACGGTATTGATCCAATTCAATTCTGGAATGACACCTTGTTCCATCAAGGCAATGGCAACCTCTTCACTGGTCATTTCTTTTTTCCCTGTTTGCATGTTGAAGCTGTACCCGCTTTTACCGTCAAAGTACTGTTTCTGTGCAATCATACCAT
>JBILBR010000014.1:0-50315 GCA_044353585.1 Crocinitomicaceae bacterium
GTAACTATACCGTAACTGTTACCGATAACAATAACTGTTCAGCCATTGCTTTTGTTACTGTTGCTCAACTCTCCGGATTATCAGCAAGTGCAACCGTATCTGCTCCGATTCTTTGTAATGGTGGAACTGCCACCGTGGATGTAACTGCAACTGGGGGTGCCGCACCGTTTACCGGTACAGGACAGTTTTCTGAACTCGCTGGTTCCTATTCTTATACAGTAACCGATGCCAATGGGTGTAATGTTATTGCTTCTGTTGTCGTTACTCAACCTGCTTTACTTACAGGTAGTGCGACACTTGTTAATGCCATACTTTGTAATGGAGGTGCTGCGGATATTGATATAGTTGCAACTGGTGGTACAGGACCTTACAATGGCACAGGGCCTGTTAATGGATTATCTGCTGGTACTTATTCTTACAACATTTCAGATGCCAATGGGTGTGCTGCCGTTATTAATACGACTATTACAGAACCTGCCGCTCTGACTCTTACTACGGTAGTTTCAAATGCACTTTGTAATGGAGCAAATGATGGAGGTATTGATTTAACTGTTGCTGGAGGAACCAGTACCTATACATTCCAGTGGAACAACGGATCGTCAAATGAAGACTTAGCAAATGTCGTTGCCGGTACTTACACCGTTAACGTTACCGATGCCAACGGCTGTACTGCCTCTACTTCCGCTACGGTCAATGAACCTGCTGCTTTATCACTTACGACTTCCTCTACCCCTGCTTCTTGTAATCCAGATGGTAGCGCTAATGTTGCTGCTGCTGGTGGTACTGCTCCCTATACTTACACTTGGTCTAATGGTGCCACTTCGGCATCGATTACCAATGTGCCTGCGGGTAACTATACCGTAACTGTTACCGATAACAATAACTGTTCAGCCATTGCTTTTGTTACTGTTGCTCAACTCTCCGGATTATCAGCAAGTGCAACCGTATCTGCTCCGATTCTTTGTAATGGTGGAACGGCTACCGTCAATGTAACTGCTATTGGAGGAACAGGACCTTACTCAGGTACTGGTCAATTTAGTGTTTCCGCTGGTTCATACGCCTACACCGTTACCGATTCCAACGGATGTACATCTACCGTTAGTTTAAGTATAACTGAACCAAGTATATTAACCTTATCTCTAACAACAGTTAATGTTACATGCAATGGTGCGAATAATGGAACAATACAGGCAAATGTGGCCGGCGGCACTTCAGCGTATACCTATTTATGGTCTAATAACACTAATAATTCCCTAATTAATAACCTTTCACCTAATAGCTATACCCTTATAGTCACTGATCAAAATGGATGTACGATTAATGGAAATGCTACGATTACTGAGCCATCAATTCTTTCACTTTCAGCATCTGTCACTAATGCCCTTTGCAATGGTGCCAATAATGGAGGCATAGATTTAACAGTTATAGGAGGCACTTCAGGTTACACCTACTCTTGGAATAATAGTACTCAAACGGAAGATCAAGCTAACTTAAACGCAGGTACGTACTCGGTAATAGTAACTGATAATAATGGATGTAATGCTTCGCAATCCTTTACAGTTATTGAACCTAGTGCTCTTGTTGGAAACGCTGCTGTTACTGCGCCAATTACAATTAATGGAGGAACTGGTGTAATTACAGTAAGTGCTACTGGTGGAACACCTGGATATACAGGTATTGGATCATTTACCGTAACATCAGGAACCTACACCTACACGGTATTAGATACTAATGGTTGCTCTTCAAGCACAACAATAACAATTACTGAACCAAATCAATTGATTGCGAATGCGATTATTGCTTCCCCGATTTTGTGTAATGGTGGAAATGCAACTGTAACTGTATCTGCAACGGGCGGACAAATTCCATATACAGGAGTAGGTACATTTACCTTACCTGCAGGCACTTACAATTTCACAGTTACAGATTCCTTTAATGTAAGTACGATTACTTCGATTACTATTACAGAACCGAGTGCATTAACTGCTTCAATTTCAGGAACTAATGTTACATGTAATGGGTTAAATAATGGCTCAGCTACCATTTCAGCATCTGGAGGCGTTGGACCATACGCGTATTCATGGTCAAACAACTCAACTAATGACAGTATATCAAATCTAGCTCCAGGAACCTATAATGTCACTATCACAGACGCCAATGGTTGTATTTCTTCTCAAACAATTAATATTTCCGAACCTTCTACACTAACTGCTAGTGCATCCATAGTTAACCCAATATTATGCAATGGTGGTATTGCTACGGTGTCTGTAATAGGGTCAGGAGGAACTACTCCTTATTCAGGGATTGGCACATATAATGTGCTTGCAGGAACATATACCTACCTTATTAGTGACGCAAATAACTGCAATGCGTCCGTATCCATTCAAGTCAATGAACCAAGTGCGCTTAGCATTTCATTAATAGGAACTAATGTTAATTGCAATGGCTTAAATAATGGTTCAATTACATCAAATGTATCCGGAGGTACTTTACCATATAATTATCTCTGGTCGAATGGCGCATTCACCTCATCAGTTACTAATTTGGCTCCGGGAAATTACAGCCTAGCTGTAACAGATGCTAACGGTTGTGCGGTAAACTCCAATGTAACAATAACAGAACCACTATTGTTAACAGCAAATGCAACGCTAAATACTCCAATATTGTGTAATGGAGGACAAGGGGTGATTAGCATATCTGGAAATGGTGGCGCCTTGCCTTATACTGGAACAGGAAACTTTACCGTAAATTCAGGGATAAGTAATTATACCATAACCGATGCTAATGGTTGTATTGCCCAAACCTCTATCGTAGTTAATGAACCAAGTCTTTTACAGGCCAACTCAGTGATTTCGCAATCAATCTTATGTAATGGTGGAACAGGGCAAATCACTGTTAGCGCTGCAGGTGGAACTGTGCCTTATACTGGCACGGGATTACAATCTGTACTTGCTGGCAATTATACATACAGCGTAATTGATGCAAATGGTTGTACAGCAAATACAAGTATTAATATTATCGAACCTGCAGCATTGACTATTACTGTAACTGGAAATAATCCACTATGTAACGGAAGTGGGAATGGATCAGCAAGCGCTGTTGTAACGGGTGGCACTAGCCCCTATACATACAGTTGGTCAAATGGAACCTCCACTAGTGCGGCAACAAATTTAACTTCAGGGACCTACACGGTACAGGTTACTGATGCGAATGGATGTGTCATTTCAGGCAGTGTGACCTTAACTCAACCAGGAACACTGAGTGCAAACGCGATTATTTCAAGCGCCATCCTATGTAATGGCGGTACAGCTCAAATATTAGTCAGTGCAAACGCGGGAACCATACCGTATTCCGGAACAGGTCAATTCAGTGCCTTAGCGGGCAATGCCACCTATACTGTGACTGATGCAAATGGATGTACTGCCTCTACTTCAATTAATATACCTGAACCAGCTCCGTTAATTGTTAATGCAACCATAGCAACGCCTATTGCGTGCTTTGGTGGTAATGGTAATGTATTTATCTCGGCCGTGGGCGGAACACCTGGGTATACAGGAACTGGTTCATTTAATGTGCCTTCGGGAACCTATACCTATCCTGTAACGGATATCAACGGATGTTCAAGCTCAACAACCATTACGATAAATCAACCAACAGCGTTAATTGCTAATTCGGTAATAAGCACTCCTATTGCTTGTAATAGTGGAAGCGCAACGATTCTTGTCAGCGGTGTCGGAGGAACGCCTAACTATACTGGTACAGGTAATTTCAATGCGCAAGCTGGTGTACAATCGTATACTGTAATTGATGCAAATGGATGTTCTTCAATCACAACAATTAATGTCAATCAACCATCAGTTCTAACCTCATCTATTAGCAGTCAAAATGTAACATGTAATGGATTAAACAATGGCTCTGCTGTTGTTACCGCCAATGGTGGAACACCTAATTACTCTTATTTATGGAGTAATGGTGATACAACAGCTAGTGTATCCAATTTGTCACCTGGAGCATATTCAGTAACCGTTACGGATGCGAATGGATGTCAAAGCGTTTCGAATGTCAATATTACTCAACCGACGGTTTTAACAAGTACTGTGGTACAAACAGCGAATATTTTGTGTTTCGGAGGTACTGGCTCTGTGTTTGTATCGGCTAACGGTGGAAACGCTCCTTATGTTGGAACAGGAAGCCAATCGGTTGTTGCAGGTAATCAATCCTTTACGATTACCGATGCCAATGGATGTACTTCGACATCTTCCATATTAATCACACAACCAACGCAGCTCATCGCCACAGCGACTCAAACTACGCCTATTCTTTGTTTCGGTGGACAAGCTACGGTTGCAGTAACGGGAACTGGAGGAACCGGAGCATATGCTGGAACAGGTTCTTTTAGCGCTTTCGTGGGTAATATCACCTATACAATTAATGATGCTAATGGATGTACCTCCACCACCACGATACTAATAAGTCAACCAACTTCAGTAACAGGCACATTCAATAACACAAGCGTAACATGTTTTGGATTAGGCAATGGAAGTTCAGTTGCAACTGTTACTGGTGGTACTCCGGGTTACACCTACCTTTGGAATACAGGTTCAACAACAAATTCCATCAACAATCAACTTGCAGGAAATTATTCACTTCAAGTAACAGATGCAAACGGCTGTATTTTTAACTTGAATACTACAATTACTCAACCGGCGCCAATCGTAGCAACGGCTAATGTAATTTTACCAATCGCATGTTTTGGAGGCCAAGCGATCGTTCTTGTAAATGGAGCGGGCGGAACTCCAGGATATAGTGGAAATGGGACATTTAATGAATTTGCTGGAACACATACGTATGTATTGACTGACCAAAATGGATGTGTCGATTCTACGACCATTAATGTAACGCAGCCGGCTGCTTTTACTGCAACCGCAACTATTTCATCTCCGATTGCATGCAATGGTGGTCAAGCAACAGTTGTAGTTACAGGAACTGGTGGAACAGCTCCATACTCGGGCACAGGTACCTTTGTTGTTAATCCTGGGACCTATACATACACCCTCATTGATGCTAATGGATGCTCAGCTACAACTACAATTACAGTAACTCAACCCGCAGTTCTCGCTGCAACAGCAACGATAATTAGTCCCATTCTCTGTAATGGGGGTACTGCTCAGGTTCAAGTAAGTGCGATAGGAGGTTCCCTTCCGTATAGCGGAACGGGAATATTCACCGTAGTTTCTGGTACATTCAATTATTTAGTTACCGACGCAAATGGCTGTAATGCAAATACAAGTATTTCGGTACCACAGCCAACATTACTTGTTACGAATGTTGCTCCAACGAATATCACTTGCTTTGGAGCAAATAATGGATCCGCTATCGTGTTTAATTCAGGAGGAGTTGCACCACTCTCAATCCTTTGGTCGAATGGGTCGACATCGAATAGTATAGCCGGCCTATCACCCGGAAATTACTCCGTTACAGTAACTGACGCAAACGGTTGTCAGAACGTGAATCCATTTATTATTACACAACCAACCAGCTTGATTGCATCTGCAAATCAAATAAGCCCAATTTTATGCTTCAATGGGAATGCAACCGTGACGGTTTCAGCAGTTGGAGGAACAACACCATATACAGGAATCGGGACGTTCTTTCCTATAGCTGGAAGTTATAATTACATCGTTACGGACGCCCAAGGCTGTGTGGATACAGCAGCAATTATAGTAACCCAACCAACTGCATTAGCTGTTACTGCAACAATAGTTAGTCCTATCGCATGCTTTGGTGGTCAAGCAACCGTAAATATCGCTGCCAATGGCGGCGTTGCACCCTACACGGGAATTGGGAATTTCAATGTTTCGAGTGGAAATCAATCATTCACAGTAACCGATGCCAATGGATGTGCATTTGTTGTTTCATTATTTGTACCACAACCTGCTCCATTAATTTCGCCTATATCTGCTCAAAATGTCAGCTGTTTCAATGCCGGCAATGGGTCAGCCACAGCTAATCCAATTGGAGGAACTCCAGGATACCAATATACATGGTCAACTGGTGGAACAGGACAAACCATTAATAATTTGATTCCAGGGTTATACACTGTAACTGTAACAGACACAAACGGTTGTCAAACAACAAATCAAATTACGATAACCCAGCCTACCTTATTGTCAATCAATGCCACATTATCCTCTCCTGTATTTTGTTTCGGCGGAAACGCCGTGGTTTCAATTAGCGCCAGCGGCGGAACGCCAACATACACAGGAACAGGTAATTTCAATCAAGCAGCAGGAACGACCACCTATTACGTTACCGATGCGAATGGGTGTATAGATTCCATAGCATTTACTGTTGTTCAACCAGCACAATTAATTGCAAGTGTTTTGCAAACCACCAATGTGCTTTGTTTTGGTGGAACGGCCACGGTTTTCGTTAGCACAACAGGAGGAACTCCATCTGTAACAGGAATTGGCAATTTCACAGTCTCTGCTGGTTGGAACAGCTATACTGTTACGGATAACTATGGTTGCCAAGACACCACGTCAATATTTATCGCTCAACCTACACTACTTGTAGCAAATGCTACCCAAACATCGGCAGTTCTTTGTAACGGTGGTAATGCAGTAATAAATGTTAGTGCATCGGGTGGTACACCGGGTTATATTGGTCAAGGAAATTTCACGGTTATCGCCGGTACGTATACCTATACTGTTTCAGATACGAATGGTTGTACAGCAAATACTACGATAAGTATTTCACAACCCAATCCATTACAAGCAATCGCTACGGTTACCTCTCCAGTTGTTTGTAATGCGGGTACTGGCGTAATAACTATTACTGGAGCGGGAGGAACAGCACCATATTCAGGAACTGGTTCATTCACCGTTGTTGCAGGAACATACACCTACCCTATTATTGATGCTAACGGATGTACTTCTTCAGTAACTATTACCTTAAATCAACCTCCAGTGTTAACGGTAAGCTTAACACAAACGAATGTAAATTGTAATGGGTTTGCTACTGGTTCAATTACCGCAAATCCGGTTGGAGGTCAAGGCCCCTATACCTATTTATGGAGTAACAATCAAGTAACTCAAACGGTTGCAAATTTACTTGCCGGATCTTATTCGGTTCAAGTTACTGACAATCTTGGTTGTACGGTGAATGGAAGTGCAATTATTACCCAACCAATAGCGCCAATACTCCTTCAAGAATCTCACACGAACATTTTATGTTTTGGAAATAACACGGGTTCTATTGATTTATCTGTTAGTGGTGGAACATCTCCATATACCTATAGTTGGAGTAATAGTGCCACAACACAAGACATTCAAAATTTAATTGCAGGCACGTATATCGTTACGGTTACCGATGCCAATGGATGTATTGCCACTTTGAGTATACCAGTTTCCCAACCATCAATTCCCCTTACTGTTGGATACACCACAACAAATGTTAGCTGCTTTGGATTAAGCGATGGTTCAATTGATGTTACACCGCTGGGAGGAACAGGTCCTTTTACCTATTATTGGACTACAGGACTTGCTTCTCAAGACTTAAGTAATTTACCGGCTGGTCAATACATTGTAGCGATAACCGATGCAAATAACTGTGTTACATCCGCACAAATCACAATCAATCAACCGACAGCACCGCTCAGTGGAACTATAACACAACTTCCAATCACATGTTATGGGGCCGATGATGGTCAACTTACTGCGAATGCAAACGGTGGTACCGCTCCTTATTCATATACGTGGTCGCCCTCTGGTCAAACAGGAAGTATTGCAAATATGTTAGCACCAGGGACCTACGTGGTGTCTATAGTTGATGCAAATGGATGTACAGCTGCTGCGACAGACGTACTTGCAATACCACCATCCTTGATTGCTCAAATGAATATTTCAGATAACATCGTTTGTTTACCGTCCATCGCAACAGTTACCAATGCGAGTGTTGGAACCTTTAATAACGTACTTTGGACCTTATCCGATGGACAATCCTTTACGTCAAATCAGTTCACCCTGAATTTAACTTCTGTTGGTTGTATAGATATCACCTTGTTAATTACCAATGCAAATGGATGTACCGCTGATACAACTATAAGTGATGCGATTTGCGTTATTCCAGGTCCAACGGCAGCATTTTCAACCGCTAGTCCTGAAATCGATTTCAGTACGGGAGAACTTTCATTTATTAATAATTCTTTAAATTACATTGGTTCAATTTGGCAGTTTGGTGATGGATCGTCATCTACCCTTGACAATCCGATTCATACCTATCCTGCGGCTACCATTGATAGCTATAATGTGATGTTGGTCGCATATGATGCAAATGGTTGTACAGATACTGCATATTCGGTTGTTGAGAGTAACGACCTGGTTCGATTAACCGTTCCAAATGGCTTTACCCCAAATGGGGATGGATTAAATGACATCTTCCTTCCTGTAGTCAGTAATGCCGACCAAATTAAATTTTATAGGTTTGAAGTATACAACCGTTGGGGGCAATTGGTTTTTGAATCAACTAAACCAGGAGAAGGTTGGGATGGTAAATTCAATGGGAAACAAGCTCAATTTGGAGTCTATAGTTGGAGTGTTCGCTTTGAAGTACCAGAGAATGATCCAGTGAGCGCCAGTGGACACGTAACCTTAATCAAGTAGACGTTCCTTATATAGGAATCGCTTTTGAATCGATTCAAACGGGCGATAAATATAGTATGCATAGCCATTATGGATGCGGATTTTCTCCACGTACTTGTGGTAAATTCTATGTTTAGAGCGTATAACTCCGGTATGTAAGTCGATGTTTCCTAGGTAGGTTATACCATCTTTTTCAAAAACAGCATATAAGGATTGAGTAGCTTGGTCTTTGAGTATAATTCGTTTCCATCCTGTTCTATCCTTATGATAATGAAACAAGAGGGGTATAGTTCGTTCGGATTCGCCAAATTCATTATAAACAGAAAGTAAGTCGGATTGAAAATCTAACACATACATGCTATCCCGTATTTTAAACAAGGGGGCAAAGGGAACTTTATAATAAATAGATTGTGTGAAATAATTTGCGCCAACCCATATCTGAGCATCTACCCCAGTTTCTATTTCTTTTTGCTTGGCCCATAATCGGGTACGAACATCTACCCATTTATATTCTGATCGATATAACTCCATCATTAGTGGATCTTCGATATGTATTATTTTTCGGTAAGAAGAATCTACATGATCTAAACTGAAATAATCAAATGCTGGATAATAGGCGTTAAAGTTAGAAAAGAACAATTTACTTGTTGTGGTATCCACGATGGGCAGAATATAATCAAGGAAATAATTCTTTGGAATCGTGAATAAGCGGAGTGAATCGAAATCCATTGAAACGTGATATACTTCTTCCTGACAAATAACATGGATTTTATCTCGATAATCTTTGATTAAATTTATTCCAATTCCATTTACCGAAATACTATCCTTTACCTTAGTCCCATCATACCACAAAATAGCATTTTTATGCCCTGAACGCTTTGGATAAACAAGCAATAAATAGTCACCATTATTGGTTACCTCAAAGTCTGCTACATGAAATTCCGTTGAGTTAAAAACCGTATCTGGAATACCAGGAGCTTTTACAACTACCTGATTCATGGATTGACTTTTTATTGGTTTCAATATTAACTTAATAAAAATTGTATCCGTTGAATTTCTTATAGCCTGATATCTATAGGTTAATGGTTCATACATCGGATGAACAGTAGAAACAACTAGAAGTTGTAATGGATCACTCCACGCGATTTGTGAATTTCCAGCATAATTTGATTTCCTGTTTTGAATGGAATCTCCTACCGTAAGTGTCAGATTCACATTGGGGATCGGCTCAAGCGAATTGCGGTCAATACATGAAATACGTATTTGATTTTGTGCAATTGCCGATGTTAAGGCAATCCAAGAAAAAAGGAAAATAAATGGTCTCAATTAACTGGTTTATTTAGTCAAACGCTAAACCGCAACGTTTAAAACACTAAACGAAGTAATTCCAACCAAATGTATCTTCTACCTTACCAATTTTCAAGGCATCTAGGTGATCTTTTATTTTATTGGATAAGGTACGTGACTCCATAGACGGTAATTTAAATACCTCATCCTTATAACCAATGATATCAATTTGTGCTAATGTGGCGGCTGTTCCTGCACCAAAAGCGTCTTGCATCGTCCCATCGCGCAAGGCCTGAACGACCTCTTCAACGCTAACTTTGCGCTCTTCTACAGCTATACCCCATTCAGTGGCTAACTCAAGGATTGAACGTTTCGTAATTCCTCTTAAAATGGTATCTTGATCTTCTGAGGGTGTTATCAAGGTATCATTAATTTGGAACACAATATTCATCGTTCCAGATTCCTCAATGTATTTGTGTTCTTTAGCATCCGTCCATACCAACTGGTGAAAGTTATGATCTTGTGCTTGTTTAGCGGGATATAAACTTGCCCCGTAATTTCCAGCCGCTTTAACCCTACCTACACCACCTTGAGCAGCACGCGTATAATATGGTTCTATCTTAACGCGCACTGGTTCAGCATAGTAATTCCCAACCGGGGATAGAAGAATCATAAACTTATATGTATCCGAAGGTTTGATCCCCACCCATGCATCCGTGGCAAACATAAACGGCCTGATATACAATGAAAAACCTGGTTTATTTGGAACCCATGCAGAATCCACTTCCACTAATTTACGAATTGATTCTATAAAAATCTCTTCAGGTACTTCAGGCATACACATGCGCATCGCCGACTCATTAAATCGCTTAGCATTCATGTTAGGTCGAAATACTGAAAGTCGTCCTTCCTCATGCTTATATGCCTTTAACCCTTCAAAAATACTCTGACCATAATGTATAGCCGACATGGCTGGATGCATTGGAATGTCTTGAAAAGGGATGATTTTGGCCTCTTGCCACTTCCCATCCGCATACTCCATAATAAACATGTGGTCAGTAAACACCCTTCCAAATGGAAGATTATCCCAATCCACTTTATTAACCGCAGAAACGCTGCACTGCTCCACTGAAATGGTAAGTTCTGATATTGCCATCCTTCAAAATTGTATGCGAATATACGCCGAATTAACTATGCGAACAACTAAATTCAACCAAGGCAAGGTAATAAATGTTACATTTACTCGTCTTTTTATCCATGCAAAAAAATCCAATCGACATCCTCTCAACCTTTTGGGGTCACAAGGCATTTCGCCCTTCCCAGGAGCCTGTCATTCATGCCATTCTTGAAAAAAAGGATGTGTTGGCACTGCTACCAACTGGAGGGGGAAAATCAATTTGCTTTCAAGTCCCTGGGTTGGTAATTGGCGGGGTAACCCTTGTGATTTCTCCATTAATTGCACTCATGGATGATCAAGTTAAGTCGCTTAAATCGAAAGGAATACGTGCCACTGCAGTTACCAGCGCTATGGGATATAGAGAAATCGATATCCTACTTAATAACGCTGCCTTAGGGGCGTATGATTTTCTTTACGTATCTCCTGAACGAATTCAAACCCCACTATTTCAGGAGCGCTTTAAGCAAATGCCCGTGGGTTTAATTGTTGTTGACGAGGCGCATTGTATTTCAGAATGGGGACATGACTTTCGACCGTCATACATGAATATTCGACTGCTTCGTGAAATAAAGCCCACCATTCCAATTGTTGCGTTAACAGCTACGGCAACCAATAAGGTGAAAAAGGACATTTGCAAAGCACTTGAACTTAGTAATCCTGTAATCCATGAAGTAAGTTTTTATAGAGATAATTTAAGCTACGAAGTCATACCAACCCCAAATAAAATGGGAAGCATTATTGCCTATTGCAATGGTAAGGATCACATGACCGGGATTGTTTATTGTGCAACTCGAAAAGCGGTCAAAGAATTGGCTAAAGTATTCATGTCCAATAAACTGAATGCAAGTATATATCACGGCGGGATGAGTCCAGAAGACCGAAGTGCATCATTAAATCTGTGGATGTCAGGTTCCACGCCGATCATGATTGCTACGAATGCCTTTGGAATGGGCATTGACAAACCCAATGTACGTTATGTGCTGCATTATGATTTTCCTGAAAATATTGAATCGTATGTTCAAGAGGCCGGCCGCGGAGGTAGAGATGGGCAACAAGCACGTTCGATTGTTTTTATTGATGGATCTGAGGCGGATTCGTACTATAAGCGATTTAACCTAAAGTTTCCTGAAATTTCTCTTATTAAATTGTGCTATGAACAGTTAATGAGCAACCTGAGAATTGCCATTGGATCCGGTAAAAATGAAACGTATCCAATAGACCTAAACCTCATCGCTCAGGAGTTATCTGTTAGCTATATTGAAGTGTATAACATGTTAAAAATTCTTGAGTTAAATCAAGAATTGTATTTCAACGAATCCTCATACCATCCACCTAAAGTTAGACTCCTAGTTCATGGATTAGATCTATATAATTTCCAAATTAGATACCCAGAAACTCATCCTGTTATTCAATTAATTGAAAGAATTTCAGGACAAGATGAACAACTCTCTGCCTCCTTTCAGGCAGCTAAAGCTGCATCTGCCATAAAAATTTCAGAATTGCGCCTCCATGAACTACTCACTTTTCTTGATTTAAATGGCATTATTGAATATACACCTACTATTCACTCGCCTACCGTTACTTTTCTTAATGAACGAAGACCCGATGATTATTTTCAACTGTCCTACGAATCATATACCCACCGAAAACAATTAGCCAAACAAAAACTAGATTCGGTAATTAACTATTTAGAATCTCCGATTTGCCGATCACAAACCATATTGAGGTATTTCGGACAAGAAACGACTCCTTGTTTGGCCTGTGATATATGTCAAAAAGCTAGTATTCCAATTGAACGAACCGAAGAATTCATCCTTGAAGCCTTAAGTATCCCTCTCGGTTACTTGGAATTACTTGAACGCATACCCCTACCAACGGATGACTTAAAACTAGTTATCCGTGACATGCAACTAACGCAGAAAATTCAGCTTATAGACGGGAAATTCTACCGTTAAATTAGATTCCATGTTAAAAAACTTGTTCTCAAAATCTTTTGGGCCTGAAATCGTCATCCCCATACTTTTTATCGCTTTTCTTATCGGTCATGAATTTATTCCATCGAGTCTTTCGAATTGGACGATGGGGATGTTTTGCTATCTATTTTTATTAACGCTGATTTGTATTTACCTAAAAAAAATAGGCTCCTGCTTCGTACTTCCAATTTTTATATGCTTACAGTTTATATTAGGGTATACCGCAATAGAAACACCTCTGCCCGCTCAAAAGGAATCAAGTCAAGTATATCGAATTCTAGCCTTGAAACAAACACATGCTAACTTCATTCAAGCCATCGGACAGCGGTATGTACTTAGTAAAGGAAATATCTATCCAACCAATGTGCAAACCGTATGTTTGATGAATAAAAAATCAGGGATTGCTCTTGGTGATTTAATATTTTCGGAAATCCCCTCTGAAGCCATTAAAAATTCAGGAAACCCCGGAAGTTTTAACATAGAATCCTATTACTTAACCAAGGGAATTCAACGCCAATGCTTAATGTATCAGTCCTACATTAAAATTGGTCACATTGAACCTAGTGACATTTGGATTCACACCATAAGGAATTGGTTTGAGCACTCCTTCGAACAGCGCTTAAGGGGTTCTTCTCTTGGGTTAGCCAAAGCAATTTTATTAGGAAATACTTCAGAAGTTAGTCAATCAAGTAAACAGTCCTTTTCGGCAACAGGTGCCATTCATGTGTTAGCGGTATCGGGAATGCATATTGCGTTATTTGCAACGTTACTTTTATATGGTTTCGGGTTATTTCCACGTCTTATACCTCGTTATAGCGCCATAATTTTCACCTTAATCGTTCTATGGTGTTACGCTTGGCTTACGGGGTTCTCACCTTCAATAATGCGTTCAGTAGCTATGTTTACGTTAATCCAAATCGGACAAATTGTTCAACGAACTGCGAGCCCAAATCACATCCTATTATGGTGTGCTTATTTAATGTACCTTTTTGATCCAGTCTGTATTTATGACATAGGATTTCAATTATCCTTCGGTGCAGTTTACGGGATTCAAACGTACAAGGATCGGATTGCGTCCTTGTGGACACCAACCGCTCAATCCTTGAAATTTGTTTGGGAGCATTCATCCATAGCACTTGCTGCGCAACTTTTTACTACCCCATTGATATTATACTATTTTCATACATTTCCCAATTACTTCCTAATTGCAAATCTGGGAATTGTTATACTTTCAGGGTTTGTGATGTATGTTGGTTTTGGTTTTCTCCTGTTAGGATGGGTTCCACTTCTTGGATCTATATTAGGATTTATTTTCAGTTTATCCCTAAATGTAATGGATTCCTTCATTTCCATCATTGCCCAAATTCCAGGATCCGTTGAAGGTGGATTTTCATTAACGCATTGGCAACTCCTGATCGTGTTTGCAATCCTTATTTGGATCTTTCATGGCAAGGCACCGAGATGGGGTAAATTTACCATAGGAATTTTGCTTTTGGCCGGGATCAGCTTCAAACGATACATTAATCAAACAGAAACACACCTTCTGATTTTGAAGGCAAAATACCCAATGCTTATTTACAAAAACAACACCCGAGTGACACTGTTTTCAGATGCATTCAATTCTCAAAAAAGTATCAAGCGAATACTTTATGATTATCAAAAAATTTACCCATACCAACACGTACAAATCCGAATATTAGAAAACAACAGCTCTATAAACATTAAACAATCGGAGATTCAACTATCACATTACGATTTAGTTGTTAAGGGAAAACATCCATATCGGATTGAATTTAAACCCAATGGAACGTGGATGCTCCACACCTTAGACAAAAAAACTCAAGCCATAACCCCGGAAACTAAATTATGCTATTGATTTCCTGTCATTATAAGGATGTAGTTCACTGCATTTGCTGCATTTACAAATCCACCTGTTATACAAACCTGATTCATCTTAAGTTTTTTCTTACTTCCTGGCACAGTAACTTTCTTCTTGTATGGTGTGGTAGTACTCATTAGTACTTCCTTCACTTGTATCGCTGTTAAGGTTGGAAAATAACTTCGGATTAATGCCGCAACCCCAGCGGTTGCAGGACATGCCATTGACGTCCCCGAAGCATCTTCATATTTGCCATCCGGAACGGTTGAATAAATATCTACCCCTGGCGCAAAAAAATCTACCGTGGTCGCTCCGTAATTTGAAAATTCTGCTAGTATTTTTTTAGACTTACGAGATGCCCCTGAAGCGCCCACGTCAATCCAATTCGGGAAGGTAGTTCCTGATTTAGCTATGCGTGTGGGATATGAATCCTCTACATCTTTATTTTTCGCATCATTACCTGCCGCATGAATTAGCAACACATCATGATCCATGGCATACTTCACAGCCTCATCCACATATTCCTTGTGAAGAACGTAGTATTTTCCGAACGACATATTAATCACTTTAGCTCCATTGTCAACGGCATAACGAATCGCATTGGCTACATCCTTGTCACGCTCATCTCCATTTGGTACTGCGCGAAGCACCATAATTTTAGCATTGTTAGCTACTCCGTCGATCCCGATTCCATTCCCCCTCATTCCGGCAATGATTCCAGATACATGGGTTCCATGCATAGCATCAGGTCCTTCATAGCGATTGCACCCATAAAACCGTTGAGATAAGTTATTTGGATCGTCGCCAACCACTGCGGCTCTCACACTATCCGCATCAATAGCTGCCATCTTAACTTGCCCTTCGAACATCGTGAGTGCCCCAGAAACCTCATGATCCAATTGTTCAGGTGTCATTGAAATAAAAAACAACTTGCTTCGGCTTTGAATCGCCTTTTCTCTTTCATTTTGTGGAACATAATTCTTAATGGTTTCTTTCGAAAACACGCCACCTGATGCATCTTTAACATGCTGAATAAAATCGGCAAACATTTTAATATTCTGATATGACGCTGCATTCTTTGCAACCTCCTCATCGTATTTCTTCTTCATGGTTTGATACGATTCAAAACGTGCTTTGTCCGCTTCAGGAACTTCATCTGCGCGTTTAGACCCGAAATATTTTCGTTCAATAAACACCAGACGTTTTAATTCGGATGCTTCATCTTCAATATCTTCATTCACTCCTCCCAGGAAAGACCATCCATTCACATCATCAACATACCCATTATTATCATCGTCTTTTCCGTTTCCAGGGATTTCATCTTCATTAACCCAAATCACGTCTTTTAAATCTTCATGATCCGTTTCAACACCACTATCAATTACTGCAACGATAACAGGAATCGACTTTTTTCCAGTAAGTATATCATAGGCCTCGTTTGCTGCCGTACCGTAAACTTTATCCTTTTTCGGACTTTTCAAATACCAGTTTATTTCTTCTTTTGGTTGCGCAAAACCAAGGGAAGTAGCCAAAAGAATTGCAGTAAAAATGCTAAGTAATGTTTTCATTGAAATTTATTTTAGGTGGCGAAGTTAATAAAATCCCATAATTAATTTTGATATACATATAAAGGATATTTAATCGATTTTAGCCAACAATTATCTTACTTTTGCATTGAAAAAAAATCAAACAAATGATACAAGAAACACAATGCTTAATCGTTGGTTCAGGTCCTGCTGGATACACTGCTGCTATTTATGCAGCTCGCGCAGACATGAAACCGCTTATGTATGAAGGCCTTCAACCAGGTGGGCAATTAACTACAACCAATGAAGTTGAGAATTTTCCAGGATACCCACAAGGTGTTAGTGGTCCTGAAATGATGGTTCAACTCAGAGATCAAGCGCTTCGATTTGAAACGGATATCCGAACAGGGTTTATTACGAAAGTTGATTTTTCAGGAGAGGTGCATAAATGTTGGGCTGATGATGGTACGGAAATTCACGCGAAAACTGTAATTATTGCTACAGGGGCTTCTGCAAAATATATCGGTCTAGAAAGCGAACAAAAATACCTTCAAACAGGGGGTGGCGTTTCTGCTTGTGCAGTATGTGATGGATTTTTCTATCGTGGACAAGAAACAGTTATTGTGGGGGCTGGTGATTCTGCTTGTGAAGAGGCACATTATCTTTCTAAACTTTGTACAAAAGTTACCATGTTGGTTCGTAAAGATGAATTTAGAGCATCAAAAATCATGGCTGAACGTGTAAAGAACACACCGAACATTGAAATTTTGTTCAATACGGAGACAGAGGAAGTATTGGGAGACGGACAACTTGTAACGGGAGTACGCGTTAAAAATTCAGTTACTGGAGAATTAAAAGAAATTCCATGTACCGGATTTTTTGTTGCAATTGGACATAAACCGAATACCGATATTTTCGCTGACTATATAAATCTAGACGAAACAGGTTATATAAAATATGAGCAACCTGGATCTTCTAAAACCAATGTAGCTGGGGTGTTTGTAGCGGGTGACGCTGCGGATAAAACCTACCGCCAAGCCATTACAGCCGCAGGAACAGGTTGTATGGCCGCCTTGGACGCTGAACGCTTTTTGGCAAGTCAACATTAGATTTTTTTAATTAACACGCAAAGGACAGCTCGCTGTCCTTTTTTTATTCCAATTAAGTATTGTTTTTCGGTGGTACGCCCACGAATAAAATCATTAAAGATTGTACAATTAATTTGAATTAAAGTGTGGCAAATCCAACGAAAAAAGTAAATTTGTTCGCGAATAAAACTAAACATCCGAAAGCATGGATACGAGTTCAAACATAAATTACCTTCCGCTTTTAATGCAAATAGCTGTTGCAGCGGGCTTTGTGATTTTCACCTTAGTGGCAACACACCTATTGTCACCACGTGTAAAAACAAAGGTTAAAGAAGAAAACTTTGAATGTGGAATAGAATCACAAGGAAACGCGAGATTCCCGGTATCTATTAGATATTTTATGACCGCAATTCTTTTTGTTTTATTCGATGTTGAAGTGATTTTCTTCTATCCATATGCAGTTAATTTTCATCAACTTAAACTAGAAGGGCTTTTAGCTGTTGTTATGTTTGTAGCCTTCTTTTTGATAGGCTTTATTTACGTTCGTAAAAAAGGAGCATTAGAATGGGAAAAATAGAAGACTTAGAAGTAATCAATGGGGAAGGTTATCAGCTAACCACCCTAGACAAGGCAGTTGCCTTAGCGCGAGCTAATTCCGTATGGCCGCTACCTTTCGCTACCTCTTGCTGTGGTATCGAATTTATGGCCACAATGGGTTCAACGTATGATTTATCTCGATTTGGAATGGAGCGCATGAGCTTTACTCCTCGACAGTCAGATTTATTGATTGTTGCAGGAACCATATCAAAAAAATTAGCCCCTGTACTCAAAAAAGTATATGAGCAAATGGCCGAACCGAAATGGGTGCTATCCGTTGGTGCATGTGCGTCATCGGGAGGAATTTTTGATACCTACAGCGTATTACAAGGAATTGATCGAATCATCCCTGTAGATGTTTATGTTCCAGGCTGCCCCCCCCGTCCAGAGCAAATCATTGATGGTGTTATAAACATTCACAAGCTGGTCAAACACGAACCTATGCGACGCAGATACAGCGAGGAATACAGACATTTATTGGGTAATTATGAAATCGAAGTAACCAATGCCGACAATGACAAATAACTCACTACTTGATTCGTTGCAGGAACATCTTGGAACTAAGCTAATCTCTTCAGAGGTACTTTTTGATACACTTGTCATTGAAATCTCACCTTCCGAAGCGTATAATGTGATCGAATTTTTAAAGAACGACACTACCCTTTCTTTTAATTTCTTAACCTTGATTGGCGCTGTTCATTATCCAGAAGAGAAAGGAAGAGAATTATGTGTTGTTTATCACATCCATAGCTGGAAAAATGCCATTCGCCTTCGCATCAAATCTTACCTTTCGCAAGAAAATCCTAGCATTAAAAGTTTAACACCCTTGTTTGATGGGGCAAACTGGCAGGAACGAGAAACATTTGATTTTTTCGGAATTCAGTTCGAAGGACATCCAAATATGACGCGTATACTGAATAAGGATGAGATGGATTACCACCCCATGTTAAAACAGTATCACCTTGAGGATGAAACAAGAGAAGACAAGGATGATCGATTTTTTGGACGTTAATTGTTGAATGATGGAACAAACAAACAATCTTATAAAACTTTCGAATGGCCAAGTGCTTTCTAAAGAAACCATTGATGGCGATATAGCAACCATAAATTTTGGTCCTACCCACCCTGCTACCCATGGTATTTTTCAAAATATTTTAACCGTTGATGGCGAGAAAATCCTCACCTCTGTTCAAACCGTCGGATATATCCATCGGGCATTTGAAAAATTAGCGGAACGCCGCCCTTATAATCAAATTACACCCATTACAGACCGTTTGAATTATTGTTCTTCGCCAATCAATAATCTAGGTTGGCACATGACGGTTGAAAAATTACTTCAAGTAGAAGTTCCAAAACGCGTTCAATACATGCGTGTTATTATTATGGAACTAGCACGTATTGCTGACCATTTAATTTGCGATTCGATCATTGGCGTAGATACTGGCGCATTGACTAGTTTCTTTTATCCATTCTCCGAACGTGAGAAAATATATGAGCTATATGAAGAAATGTGTGGGGCACGACTCACAACCAACATCGGTCGTATTGGAGGTTTCGACAAAGATTTCACCCCGGTTTTCCATCAAAAATTAAAAGATTTCTTAAAAACCTTCCCGAAGGCTTTTGAAGAGTGGAATGGCATGCTTGAACGTAACCGTATTTTTATGGACCGTACCAAAGGAGCAGGACCAATTTCCGCTGAACGGGCATTAGCGTATGGATTCACAGGACCAAATTTGCGTGCCGCGGGAGTAGATTATGACGTAAGAGTAATGCATCCATATTCATCTTACGAAGATTTCGATTTCACCATTCCCGTGGGTGTAAATGGTGACACGTATGATCGATTCATGGTACGACAAGAAGAAATCCGTCAGAGTTTACGAATTATCCATCAAGCATACAACAATTTACCTGAAGGTCCTTTCCACGCTGACATTCCTGAGTTTTTCTTACCAGAAAAAAAGGATGTTTACAACAACATGGAGGCCTTAATTTATCACTTTAAAATTGTAATGGGTGAAAGCGATGTGCCTGTTGGTGAAGTATATCACAGCGTTGAAGGAGGGAACGGAGAATTGGGTTATTACCTAATTAGCGATGGTGGAAGAGCCCCTTATCGACTACAATTTAGAAGACCTTGTTTTATTTATTATCAAGCCTATCCTGAAATGATCTCAGGAGCAAACATTAGCGATGCAGTTATTACGCTAAGCAGCATTAATGTAATTGCAGGCGAATTAGATGCATAAGATATGAGCCATACCTCACAACCCGTATTTGACCCCAATGAAGTTGTTGTTTTTTCAGACTCCATGATACAACAAATGAATGAGGTAGTTAAAAAATTCCCTCAGGACAAAGAAAAAAGTGCCCTTATCCGGATCCTACACATAGCGCAAGCTGAATATGGTTGGGTAAGCGTACCAGTGATGAACAAAATTGCTGAATTCCTAAAGATTCAATCCATTGAAGTATATGAGGTAGCTACATTTTATACCATGTTTCACCTTCAACCCGTTGGAAAGCATGTATTGGAAGTTTGTCGCACCGGACCTTGTATGCTAGTTGGAAGTGATCAACTCATTGAACACATTGAAAACAAATTAACGATTAAGGTTGGTGAAACTACCGCAGACGGTATGTTTACCCTAAAAACAGCTGAATGCTTAGGAGGCTGCGGATACGGTCCCTTACTTCAATGTCGAAATAAATACCACGAGCATCTAACGATTGAAAAAGTAGATGCCTTAATTGAACAATACCGAAACGGTGAAATCCAGTAAGCCCGATTGATATGAAAAACAGAAGATTGTTATTAGAACATGTGGATGTTCCTGGAATCGACGGAATCGATGCGTACGTTAAACATGGTGGATATGCTTCTCTTGAAAAAGCCCTAAAGAAGATGTCCCCTGAAGAGGTCGTGGAGGAAGTTAAAAAATCTGGATTGCGCGGTCGCGGAGGTGCTGGTTTCCCAACCGGAATGAAATGGTCATTTCTAGCAAAACCTGAGGGCATTCCGAGATATTTAGTATGTAATGCCGATGAATCTGAACCGGGCACCTTTAAGGATCGGTATTTAATGGAAAAAATTCCGCACCTCTTGATTGAAGGGATGATTTTATCTTCATATGCTTTAGGTGCAAATCAATCGTACATATACATTCGTGGTGAATTTATGTATGTTTTGAATATTCTAGAAAAAGCGATTGCTGAAGCCTATGCCAAAGGATATTTAGGAAAGAATATTTTAGGAAGCGGATATGACTTAGATTTAGTGGTAACTCCTGGTGGAGGGGCCTACATTTGTGGAGAAGAAACGGCGCTTTTAGAATCCCTGGAAGGAAAACGTGGAAATCCACGCATTAAACCACCTTTTCCTGCAGTTAAAGGATTATGGGGTTGTCCGACCGTTGTTAATAACGTAGAATCTATCGCTGCTGTAGTACCTATTGTACGCGACGGAGGTGATGCATATGCAGCCATCGGTATAGGTCGTAGCACAGGAACCAAATTGATATCGGCTTGTGGTAATTTGGCAAGACCTGGTGTATATGAAATCGAATTGGGATTAAGTGTAGAAGAATTTATATATGGTGACGATTATTGTAGAGGAATAGCCAATGGAAAACAATTGAAAGCTTGTGTTCCCGGAGGTTCTTCCGTTCCTATTTTACCTCACTTTTTAGTAACCAAAACAGCAAGCGGCGAGGACCGTTTAATGACTTATGAAAGTTTAGCTGAAGGTGGATTTGCCAGTGGATCAATGCTTGGTTCAGGTGGATTTATCGTATTCGATGAAGATCAGTGCATCGTAAGAAATACATGGAACTTTGCACGGTTCTATGCCCATGAATCCTGTGGACAATGCTCTCCGTGCCGCGAAGGTACTGGTTGGATGGAAAAAGTATTGTCTCGGATTGAACACGGGCAAGGTCACATGCATGACATTGACCTGTTAGCCGATATTAATAAGAAAATTGAAGGAAATACCATCTGCCCGTTGGGTGATGCTGCTGCTTGGCCCGTAGCCGCGGCGATTCATCATTTCAGAGATGAATTTGAATGGCATATCAAGAATCCTTCGGAGGCTCAGACAAGAAACTATGGTTTAATTCAGCAACCGGTGGTTGCCTAACGTATAGATAATGGTAAAAGTAACAATCGACGGAATAGAGGTTGAAGTAGAACCAGGAACGAGCATCTTGAATGCTGCCCGAAAAATCGGGGGTGATGTAGTTCCACCTGCCATGTGCTATTACAGTAAACTTCCCGGAACGGGGGGTAAATGCAGAACTTGCCTTGTGGAAGTGGCTGCCGGGTCTGCCGCAGATCCGCGCCCTATGCCAAAATTAGTTGCATCCTGCTCTACCCCTGTCCAAGATGGAATGGTAGTAAACAACAAGACGAGCGAGCGTGTGCACAACAACCGAGGTGGTGTAGTTGAATTCTTATTAGCTAACCACCCCTTAGACTGTCCCATTTGTGATCAAGCGGGTGAATGTCATTTGCAAGATTTAGGATATGAGCACGGAAGTGCTAAAACCCGGTATGAAGAGGAGCGTAGAACCTTCGATCCTATTGATATAGGAAACAAAATTAAATTACACATGAATCGATGTATCCTATGTTATCGATGTGTATTTGTGGCCAATCAGTTAACTGAAAATCGGGTGCATGGTGTACTGCATCGCGGGGAACATGCTGAAATCTCAACCTTCATTGAACAAGCTGTAGACAATGACTTTTCTGGAAATATGATCGATGTTTGTCCAGTGGGTGCCTTAACGGATAGAACCTTCCGATTTAAAAGCCGTGTGTGGTTTTTAAAGCCTATGGAAGCGGAAAGATCGTGTAATAAATGCTGTGGCAAAGCGGTAGTTTGGATGTTTGGAAATGAGATTTATCGAGTAACCGCAAGAAAAGATAAGTATGGTGAGGTGGAAGACATTGACGGAAAAACAGCGTGGTTATGTAATGACTGTCGATTCGAGCATAAAAGCGCTACAGATTGGAATATTGCTGGACCACGCGTTATTAACCGACATTCGGTGATATCACAGGGAAAATATGCCACAAGTATGGAAAAACCTGTTAAACGTATAGGCTAATGGAAACATTTTTTTGGATAGATAAACTTGTTTTGGTTTTGTTGCTGTTTCTAATTTCATTAGGAATTGCCGCATATCAAACCTATTTTGAACGTAAACTCGCCGGATGGATTCAAGACCGTGTCGGACCAGATCGCGCCGGAAAGTTTGGAATACTTCAACCCATCGCAGATGGTGTTAAAATGTTCATGAAAGAGGACTTTACTCCGGCTAATGCAGATAAATGGTTATTTATTTTGGGCCCAGGCATCGCCATGTTCACCTCTTTAATAACCAGTTCAATTATTCCTTGGGGTCCTGATTTACAGTTATTTGGACGATCTATTTCCCTGCAAGTAGCCGAAATAAACATTGGTATTTTGTTTGCGTTTGGAATAATTTCGATAGGTGTATATGGGATAATGATTGGTGGATGGGCATCTAATAATAAGTATTCACTTTTCGGTGCCATACGCGCCTCTTCTCAAATGATCTCTTATGAATTAGCTATGGGTATTTCAGCCATTACCATAATCATGATTTCCGGGAGTTTAGATTTACGAGCGATTGTTGAAAGTCAACATGGCATGAATTGGAATATTTTCTATCAGCCTGTAGCGTTCGTTGTTTTCTTTATTTGTGCGCTTGCAGAAACCAACCGTGCACCATTCGATTTACCTGAATGTGAAAATGAATTAATCGGTGGATATCATACAGAATACAGCTCGATGAAATTAGGGTTATTCCTATTTTCAGAGTACGTAGCGATGTTTGTATCTTCTGCTTTAATGGCAATTTTATTTTTCGGCGGCTATAATTTCCCTGGAATGGATTACTTAAAAGACAGCCCTAACCTACTCGCATTAATCAGTGTTATGGTGTTTTTTGCCAAGATATTCGTGTTCATCTTTGTATTTATGTGGATTCGATGGACTATCCCCCGATTTAGATTCGATCAATTGATGCATTTGGGATGGAAAGTTTTGATTCCTATTGCATTAGTGAATATGCTAATCACTGGATTTGTAGTTGCCCTTTATGAACATTGGTTTTAATTAGTTACTATGGAAAGTCTTACCAATAGAAAAGTAGTTGTTTCGGATAAACCCATGACCTTCATGGAGAAACTATATATTCCTGCGATCATCAAAGGAATGCTTGTTACCTTTCGACATATTTTAAAGCGAAGAAAAACAATAAAATATCCGGAAGAAACACGTGAGTTCGCTCCTGTATATAGAGGGATGCACGTATTGAAACGTGATGAACAAGGTAGAGAGAACTGCACCGCATGCGGATTGTGCGCAGTAGCTTGTCCGGCAGAAGCGATAACCATGACTTCAGCAGAGCGAACTAAAGAACAAAAAGACTTATATCGTGAGGAAAAATACGCCTCTATGTATGAAATCAATATGTTGCGATGTATATTTTGTGGCTTGTGCGAAGAGGCTTGCCCAAAAGAAGCAATTTTCTTAACGGATCGCTTAGTTCCTACACAATTTGAACGAGGTGAATTTATTTATGGAAAGGATAAGTTAGTAGAATCAACCGATCACCGCATCGATATTACGAAAAGACAATTCACGGGAAAACGAGGTACGATATGATAGCAACAATTATAACACAACTTTTAGGTGCATTAGCAGTCGCATCCGCTATGATGGTGGTATTGAGTAAACATCCTGTGCGCAGCGTGCTTTATTTGGTAGTTACTTTCTTTTTCATTTCTGGCCTATACATTATGATGAATGCACAGTTCTTAGCCATTGTAAATATCATCGTTTATGCAGGTGCCATTATGGTACTTTTCCTTTTTGTATTGATGCTCCTCAATTTGAATAAGGATGCGGAACCTAAAACTCCTTCCATCATTTGGATAATTTCTACGGTTGCAGGGGGTGTGCTATTCCTTGTTATAATCGCAGCGCTAAAAGATATCGTACTAGTAAGCCAAAAAGATGACCTTGTTCCTACATCAAACATAGGGTTAGTCGAAAATCTAGGGAATACACTCTTTACAAAATTTGTCGTTCCGTTTGAAGTATCAAGTATTCTTTTCATTTCCGCGATGGTAGGTGCTATCTTGCTTGCGAAACGCGATAAACCAACAATAGATTAATATGGGGTCAACAGCAACGGTCAATATTGACTTTTTCGTCATTCTATCTTCTTTACTATTCGTAATTGGAGCTTTTGGTGTAATGATCCGCCGAAACATGATTGTATTATTGATGTGCATTGAACTCATGTTAAATGCGGTCAATTTATTACTTGTATCGTTCTCAACTTACTACGGTAATGCGGATGCCCAAATTTTTGTATTCTTCATCATTGTGGTAGCAGCTGCAGAAGCCACGGTTGGACTATCAATACTCATTCTTGCTTACCGTCATTTGAGAACCATTGACGTAAGTTTATTCAATAAACTAAAAGGATAATCATGTCGATTTCAATACTTCTAATCATATTATTGTGCTTGCCGCTTTCAGGTGCACTCATCAATGGATTATTTGGCAAATACTTACCTAAAATAATATCAGGTGGAATTGGTACAGCAATGGTTGCCCTTTCCTTTGTAATTGTTCTAAGTTTTTTCGGTCAAATCACTGAACCGGTAAAAGTTACCTTGTTCAAACTTATACAGTTAGATAGCTTCGATATTAATGCTAGTTTTCTAATTGACCAACTTTCTGTTTGGATGGCCCTTATTATCACTGGAATCGGAACCTTAATCCATATTTTCTCCATGGGTTATATGTCTCATGATACAGGGTATTATAAATTTTTCACCTATCTGAATCTCTTCATTTTTGCGATGTTATTACTTGTTTTAGGGAGTAACTATTTTATTCTATTCTTTGGGTGGGAAGGTGTTGGTATTTGTTCGTTCTTGTTAATTGGTTTTCACTACAGCGATCCGGAGAAAGGAATTGCAAATAGTCTTGCTGCAAGAAAAGCGTTTGTGATGAATCGAATTGGAGATGCTGGCTTAGTGTTTGCTATTTTCATGATTCTAAATACATTCCATACCCTTGAATTCGATGGCATAGCAGAAATGGTACAAGGGGGTGGTATCGAAGGGATTTCATTAAACAGTGTGCTAATTATTGCCATTACCCTATGTCTGTTTTTAGCAGCGACAGGAAAAAGTGCTCAAATACCTTTATTTACATGGCTACCAGACGCTATGGCTGGACCTACGCCTGTATCCGCGCTTATCCATGCTGCGACCATGGTTACAGCTGGGATCTACATGGTTACTCGTTCTAATTTTCTTTTTGAATTAGCACCATTCGCGAAAGATATCATGTTATACATTGGTATTGCTACTTCATTGGTTGCTGCATTTATGGCCTTACGGCAAAACGACATCAAAAAAGTGTTGGCATATTCAACCGTTTCTCAACTGGGATTAATGGTTGTAGCGTTAGGACTTGGGGCTTATACAGTCGCTATTTTTCACGTTACTACACACGCCTTTTTTAAAGCCTTATTATTCTTGGGGTCAGGAAGTGTAATTCATGGAATGTCGGATGAACAAGATATTCGGTTGATGGGTGGATTACGAAAAATAATGCCCATCACTCATATTACATTTCTCATTGGAACCTTAGCCATCTCAGGATTTCCGTTATTGTCAGGATTCTATTCAAAGGATGAAATCATTGGGCATTTATATGCGGAAAACCCTATTCTTTATGGGGTAATAATGTGCTCGGTAGTATTGACTGCCGTTTACATGTTCCGATTATATTTCTTAACCTTTCATGGCAGTTTTAGAGGTACCACACATCAAAAAGATCATGCGCATGAAAGTCCAATAAGCATGACCCTGCCACTCGTAATTCTAGCTATTCTATCCGTATTCGGTGGACTGCTCAATTTGCCAGGATTATTTTTACATGAAGGGTCACATTGGTTGAACCATTATTTAGCGGGCGCACCAGGTCTAGGATTAATTGAGCATCCTGAAGCCGCAGTGAATACGACATTATTGCTAATGGCTGTAGCATCAACAGTGAGTATCGGGGTTTTAGTTTGGGCATACTTAACCTATGCAAAGAAAGGAGCTCTTGCGCGCAAAGACAGTGAGTTAAATGGGTGGGAAGTCCTTTCTAACCGGAAATTATATTGGGATGAGTTATACCATCTTTTAATCGTTAAACCTTCTGAATTTTTAGGAACTACCTTAAATAATTTGGTAGAAGGAAAAATATTAAACGCTGGAATATTTGGACTTGCAACACTTACAGAAAAAACAGGCACCCAGGTTCGGAAATTACAAAACGGGTTAGTATCTAGCTACCTACTTTGGATGGTGATTGGATTAATAATGCTTATCGTGTTTTACCTTATAAATACATTAAATTGGAACTAGTAATATTACCCCTCGTATTTGGAATTCTTTCCTTTTTCATTCCCGTTAAATGGGTTCGTGTTAGTACCTTAATTTTTGCTTTCAGTTCATTGATTGTAGGAATTACGAAACTCTTGCTTTTCGATCCCAACTATATGGAGTATATTTTTCATACTGGAAAAGTGTATAAACTTGGATTAACCTTTGAAATGGGTTATGACGGTATTGGAATAGTGATGTTAGCCTTAAGTAATTTAGTGATTTTCTTAGTCGCCTTAGCTAATTTCAACAAAGAAGAAGCCAATGCACCACGGTTTGCCGGACTAATTTTCATGATGCAGTTTGGTTTAAATGGATTATTTGCCGCGCAAGATGCCGTTATGTTTTACATCTTCTGGGAATTCACATTGATCCCTGTATTCTTGATGTTATATTGGTTTGGAGCGAAAGAAAACAACAGAACCTTACTTAAGTTTTTTCTTTACACGTTGTTCGGATCTTTATTCATGTTATTGTCAATTCTTGCTATCGGAGTATATAGTAACTCATACGCATATGAAACGATTCAATATACAGCGATTCCTGCAAAATATGCCTGTTGGATATTTACTGGATTCTTAATAGCATTTGCAGTTAAAGTGCCATTATTTCCATTTCACACATGGCAACCAAACACCTATTCAACAGCTCCTATGGCAGGTACCATGTTACTTTCAGCCATTATGTTGAAAATGGCTCTATTCGGTATGATAAAATGGATGATTCCATTGAATTTTAGTGCCTTACCTACTTGGCAATGGCCCGTTATCATCTTAAGTGTAATTGGCATCTTGTACGGAGCGTTTATTGCGATGCGCGAATACAATATTCGAAAAGTTTTTGCATTCGCTTCAATCAGCCACCTTGGATTAATTGTAGCAGGAATTATGGTATTTACAGTAGATTCTCTTCAAGGAAGTATTATTCAAATGGTAAACCACAGTTTGATAGCCATCGGACTTTTCTTTGCAGCAGGTATCATTGAACAACGACTGGGAACTTCCAATCTTAACGAAATGGGTGGAATTGCAAAAATTGCACCTCGCTTCGGCTTTTGGTTCGGCGTAATCATGTTCGTTTCATTGTCCGTTCCAATGACCGCAGGGTTTATTGGAGAATTTTTACTTATTAAATCTGTTTTTGAATTCAATATTTGGATGGGAATCTTATCCGCCTTTACCCTTGTAATTGGAGCTGTTTATATGATCCGAGCATATCAAATGAGTAGCATGGGGGCTCCGAAAATAACAGCATTTAAAGATCTAATGTGGAATGAAATTTCCGTTTTTGCAATAATTGCGATCCTTGCCCTCTCGCTTGGACTCTTCCCTGATTTTATTTTTTCAATTGTTAAACCAAGTATCAAGCATATGCTAGAAGCAGTTGCGGATACTCAACTTATAATCAAATAATGGATGCGTTATTGGTAATTTTCATTACAGGTCTTATTTCCCTTTTCATCGGGATAATGAAAAAACCTGGCTTAGCATTAAGTGTTAACCTTATCGGGTTATCTACTGCATTCGTTTTGATTTGGAATCATGCGAACTATGTTTCGATTTTAAAGAGCTATGCAGGAACACTTGTGTTTAATGGTCCACAACTTTACCTGAGTTTATTGGCGGTATTACTAACAGGACTTATCTTAATTGGTGGTTATGCCATCCAATCAAAAGATAAAGAACACTATGCTGACATTACCTCATTGATGATGTTCTCCTTAACCGGTGCTATTTGCCTCATTGGATTCAAAGACTTTTTTATGTTTTTTATCGGACTTGAAATTTTATCTATTCCGGTTTATGTTTTAGTTGGTAGTAGAAAAGCAGAACACTTGGCTTCAGAGGCTGCGTTGAAATATTTCTTCACTGGATCCTTTGCTACGGCGATTCTACTTTTCGGTATTGCCCTTGTTTTTGGTGCTACGGGTAGTTTCAATATGAATGAAATTGGATTTGCCGTGATGAGTGGCCTCTATACGCCAGCGCTTATGATTGCGGGTGTTTTGCTAATCATTGCAGCGTTATTATTCAAAGTAGGAGCCGTTCCTTTTCACTTTTGGAATGCTGATGTCTATGAAGGTAGTACGAAATCTGTGATGGCCTTTATGTCTACGGTGGTTAAGATTGCTGGTTTTATTGCGATATACAAAATAGTTAAAACAACGTTTGGAAACCTAAGTGACCAATGGATGTACTTTATGTATGTTGTAATTATAGCAAGCATGTTCATTGGATACCTCTCCGGTTTAAAACAAACGTCACTGAAACGCCTTATGGCATTTTCTGGGATAAGTAATACGGGTATCGGATTACTTGCAATCATGAACGGAACAGAAACAGGAGAACGAAGCCTTGTGATTTTTCTTATCGGTTATGGTGCAAGTTCGTTGATCATGCTTTTCGTTTCTCAATTAATTAACGAAGAAAATGACGATGTTTCTTCCCTCAATGGAATCGGGTATAAAAATCCATTCCTTGGTATCTCTCTGCTTATTGCCCTATTGTCGTTAAGTGGTATACCTCCATTTACGGGGTTCTTTGGTAAATTTTTATTAATTAAAGATATCATAAAAGTTCATCCTGTATTGAGTATAGCAGCCATTTTAAGTTCAGTTATTGGAGCATATATCTACCTTAAATTAATCCTTGCTATTTTCAATAAGGATGCAAATGCCATTAAAGTTAAGCTGGAATGGAAGAGCGTAATTGTAATTTGTATTGCACTTTCACTTCTTCTTGCCGGATGGATGTTAATTTTATAATCCTTTGTTAGGCCTGATATACAAGGAGTTCTATTAATCAAGCTTCTATATTTCGGCTCAAGATTAACCCTGTGTTTCGTTTTTTTTAATTACATTTGGGCTCAAAATAATTTTGACTCAATGAAGCAAAACGAAATCCCATTTTATAAATTCCTAATTATAGGTTTTTTAATCTTCAGCCCATTCGTTGTTTTAGCACAACCCAATGCATCTAACGATATTACCACTGGAAATGAAGATCAAATTATTTCAATTGCAGCAATTCAATCCAATGACCTTGCTAATGGAGGCTCCCTTGTGCTTTCAACGATTGATTTAAATACCACACTACCAGGGTTTCAATCTACGTTTACAAGCCCTAACGGTCAATGGTCTGTGGATTACTTCACCGGTAATGTTTTGTTTGTTCCTAATTTGAACTATAACGGCATTGAAACCATTTCATATACTATAAATAACAGCCTTGGGCAAACATCTAATACCGCACAAATTTCGGCTACCATCACATCGATTAATGATGCACCTATTACCAATAGTAACTATATTTCCATCACGGAAGACGCTGGTTTGCAATCTGGGAATATATTATCCAATGGTGATTATGACGTTGAAAACACACCGCTAGCTTGTACCATACTTCCCCTTGTTAATGCTTCGAATGGTGTGTTTACCATAGCGACTAACGGTTCTTTTACCTACACACCCAATGCAAATTATTTTGGAATAGACATGGTTGTGATAAGCGTTTGCGACAACGGCGCTCCCCTACCTGCTGCATGCTCTAATGATACATTATTCATTGATGTAACGCCGATTAATGATGCCCCTTCATTGAATAATGACACCTACACGGTTGATGAGAATTCGATAAATATTCTTAATCAACTTGCCAACGATAATGACATAGATAATCCGTTGTGGTTGACTACCGTTGAAATACTCTTTGGGCCGGTACATGGTTCGGCCACCATTCTTAATGGAGATGTGATTTACACCCCAACCATTGGATTCAATGGACAAGATTCGATCTATTATCAAGTGTGTGATTCTGCAGCACCTTTGGTAAGTGCATGTTCTCAAGCGTGGATTCATATTACTGTATCCCCATGCAACCTTAACCCTACAGCAGATTGCGACGGCGACGGTGTATCGAATGCAGCTGAATTAACAGATAATACTGACCCTAATGATCCGTGCGATTATGTAATTGCAAGTCAAACCTTAACGTATGGACCAGTTTGGGTAAATGCAGATTGTGATGGAGACGGATATACAAATGGCGTTGAATTTGGGATGGGATACGATATAGATGAGGATTGTTCGTTTCCTTTCATCGCGCAAAACGCTACTGCAAATGTTGCATGGAATGCCTTAGACTGTGATGGCGACGGGGTGACCAACGGAGATGAAATTATTTCAGGTTCTAATGGCACCGATCCGTGTTCATTGTATGCAATTAGCATAACGCTTACTCCTTCCAATGCTTGGTTAACCGATGATTGCGATGGTGATGGAGTTTCCAATGGTGATGAAATATCAGATAACACAAATCCAACTAACCCATGTTCGTTATTTCCAGACAGTGTAACATTAACTGTTGATCCGCTTTGGTTCTTCCTTGATTGCGATGGAGATGGTGTACAAAATGCAGACGAATACGAGGATAGTACATATATTTTAGATGTTTGTAATTATATAGCAAGCAGTATTACAATGCCTCAAACGTCTGATTGGATGAATGAAGATTGTGATGGTGATGGCGTTTTGAATTCGGCAGAACTGACAGACGCAACAAACCCTCAAAGTGGATGTGAATACATTCCTTCAAGTCAAACAGTACCTACAAGTGCTGCTTGGAACGCATGGGATTGCGACCAAGACGGTGTGATCAATGGGACGGAGGTGACAGATAACACAGAGCTAACCAATCCGTGTAGTTATGTTGCTGCTAGTATTACACTTCCAATTGGTGCAACATTCAATAACGCAGACTGCGATGGAGATGGTCTAACCAATGGTTATGAATCGACAATTACAACTGAAGTTTTCAATCCTGATACCGACGGAGATGGCGTGAATGATGGCTCTGAAGTAAATCAAGGAAGCGACCCATTAGATCCATGTGATCCAGCACCAACACAATCCTATTGTATTTTGTCTTTCCCGGAGGGAATTTCACCGAATGGTGATGGGAAAAATGACAGTTGGACCATTACCGGAGCGGATTACTTTGAAAACAACCACCTTCAAATATTCAACCGGTTTGGTACAGAAGTTTATCACAAGGAATACTACACCAATGAATTTGTTGGAAAAGCAAATGTTTCCACCTTAGGAGGTGAAATTCTCCCGGATGGAACATATTTCTTCGTTTTTGATAAATTCAATAACGGCGAAGACGTTGAAACTGGATATTTATACATCAAGAACTAAGGTTTACAATACAGGAAAAGTTATGAAAAAAATAATCATACTCGCTGCATTAGTCATTTCTAATTTGGTCAATGCCCAGCAAGATCCTCAATTTACGCAGTACTTTGACAATTTCTTGCATGTTAATCCCGCTTATGCAGGAAGTTCAGGCATGTTAAGTGCAACGGCGATCCACCGCGAACAATGGGTTGGATTTGATGGTGCACCGCGCTCAACTACAATGAGCCTGCATACTCCCTTGAATTATCGATCAGTGGGGCTGGGATTAACGGCCGTAAATGATATGATCGGACCGATTCGTCAAACTGCAGTTTATGCTGACTTCTCTTACACCTTCAAATTGGGGAAAACTTCGCGTTTAGCCTTGGGATTGAAAGGTGGTGTGAATATGTTGAATGTTGACAAAATCGATCAAAATGTTCAAGCAAATGACCCCGCGTTCGCGAATGTTCAAAATCAAATCACTCCAAACGTTGGTTTTGGGGTATACTATCATGATGAACATTTTTTCTTAGGCCTAAGCTCTCCTCGATTGATGGAATCTACTGCGGGTGATACCTATAGTCAACAACGCCATTATTTTGGAATCGTTGGTGGTATTTTTCCGGTTAGTGCAAAATGGAAACTACGTCCAAGTGTTCAGGTTAAAGCAACCATGGGTGCTCCGATAAGTATGGACATTTCACTTGCTGGAATTTTCAACGACAAACTTTGGATTGGTGCCATGAACCGTTGGAATGCAGCTGCTGGTGGATTTGTTCAATATCAAATAACTCGTCAATTTAGATTAGGACTGGCTAGTGAATATGGTATGACACCCATTAGAAATTATAATAATGGAACCTTCGAAGTCCTCATGTCCTATGACTTCAACTACAAAAAATCTGACGTTAAATCCCCTAGATACTTTTAAGCTTAGTAATCATGGTTAAACAACTAACACTTTTATTTTCATTTTTCCTTACAACCATTGCGTTTTCTCAAGGAAACAATCCGTATTTCGCCGTAAACCCAGCTAAGTTCAATGCGGATGATGCCGAGATTGGCGTGTACAAAAATGCAGGGAACAATGCCTTGATTTTAGTTTCCAGCAAAGAATGGGGGATCGTAAAGCGTGTAAACGGAAACGACCAAAATTTCTTTAACTACTTTACCGTTGATGCCAAATCAAATAAAGTGAGCAAATTTCAACGTAAATCGAATAGTAAATTCAATGAAGGTCCACTTTGTTTTACACCAGACGGAAAACGTGTGTTTTTTACACGCAATTCTAAAAAGAAAAACGCGGCTACCCAAAAAAGAGAACTCATGCTATTTACCGCAGAAGTTAGTTCAAAAGGTAAATGGAGCAACATTACACCGTGTAATATAAATAATAAAGCTTACTCCGTAGGACATCCAGCAGTTTCAAAAGATGGTGATTATATTGTGTTTGCATCCGAAGCACCGGGTGGACAAGGGGGCACTGACCTCTACGTTGCATCTTTAGATGCTAATGGTACTGTTGGAGAACCAATTAATCTAGGTCCTAAAGTTAATACAACCGGAAATGAATTCTTTCCATGGTTTAGCCCGGAAGGACAGTTATTCTTTTCATCGAATGGATTGAAAGGACTCGGTGGTTATGATTTATTTGTTACGGAATTGAAAAATGGTAAAGATGTATTCAATCCAATGAATCTAGATGCACCAATTAATAGTTTATCCGACGACATCGCTATCGTTTATCACGAAGACATGAAAGGCTACATGAGCTCTAATCGAGAAAAAAACAACGATAATATCTACAGTTTTACTCAACTTCGTCCAATCGTATTTAAAGTGATTATGACAGGTACGGTTACAGACCTTAATACCAATGATACACTGCGTGAAGCTACCTTGAATATTAAGAATAAATCGGGTGAAATTGTTGCAACACTAGTTACGGATGCTAAAGGTGGGTACAACGTAAATTTAGAACCAGATCAAACGTATATCGTAGAAGTTCAAAAAGAAAACCATAAAAACGAGCAATTTAATCTGAATACAGATTTTAATACACCTAAAGTTAAACAAAATGTTGCCTTAGAAAATCGACCGAATGTAACCTATATAGGTATTGTTACCGATACAAAAACCAACAATAAACTTCAAGGAGTTAAGGTCACTGTTAAAGATTTAAGCTCTGGAAAAGAGATATTAATTACCAACTCCGATGTGAATGGAAGTTTTACTAAAGCGTTCGAAGATTTAAAGTACGGTAAAGAACAACGCTTTGAGATTAAACTAGAGAAGAAAGATTACGCAACCAAGTTAATTGACTTCAGTTATACCCCTACTAAAACAGGTTCTGTGAACATCCATGAATTAATTGATTTAAGCATCGGTAAGGTTGAGGTAGGTGTTGACCTTTCGAAACTTATGCAACTAGGTGATATCTATTTCGATTATGGTAAATTTGAAATCCGTCAAGATGCTGCAGTTCAATTAGACAAAATTGTAAGTATCATGAATGAATATCCTAACATGATCATTGAATTGGGTTCACATACGGACTGTCGTGGTGCTAAAGACGCAAATAAGAAATTATCTGACAATCGAGCTAAAGCCTCTGCCGACTATATACGTTCCAGAATTACAACTCCAACTCGAATCTCTGGTATTGGGTATGGCGAAGCTAAATTAAAAGTAGATTGTCCGTGTGAAGGAAAAGTTGTTTCACCTTGTCCTGAAGAGGAACACGCAAAGAACAGAAGAACTGAATTTATCGTGAAGAAGGTAAAATAATCAAGCATTAGAAATAATCAAAAGCACCTTAAATTAGGTGCTTTTTTTGTACCTATATTATTCATAGATATTCTTCGGATTGCTTACCTTTAACCATGCGTTTTTGGATTCCCTTATTATGCTTGTTTTTATTCTCGTGTACCAAGGAGGTCACCATTGATATTCCGGTTGAAGAAGCTAAACTCGTGGTTGACGCACGAATTGAAACCAATGGCGCGCCAATTGTACTTTTGATGCAATCGCAATATTTATATAATCCAACGGATTTAGCGTCCTACTTTTCATCGAATATTACGAACGCGACGGTTACGGTTACAAGCGGAAATAATACCTACCCCCTGACCTTATTTTTACCCAGTGAATTGCCGCTAGAAAGCCAGATTACCCTCGCTGAGATGTTAAACCTCGAATTAAATGCGCTTTCCTTCTTTCCAATCAAAGTGTATTCAACCCTTGACCCTACCTGTAAAGGAGAAGTAGGTAAATCCTATACCTTAGGAATTACATACGATGGAGATCAATACAACGCGACCACATCGATCCTAGCCCCTGTTCCGTTAACGTCTCTTTCTTGGATACCTGACCCAGAAAATGCAAGTTTTGGTTTATGTTTAGCCGTCTTGACTGATCCGATTTCTCAAATAAATGCCTATCGCTGGGAATCAAAAATAATTACCTCGGTTAATGGTCAACCGAAAGACTATCGGTTCAGACATGGCGGATCATCCTACTTTAGTGATGAATTTTTCAATGGATTAACCATTGATTTTGATACCAGATATCCTGAAAAAGATACGACCTACCCTTCCGGATTCAAACGTCATTTCAAATACGGAGATAGCGTCGTAATTCGCTTTTCACACATCGAAATGCCGGTTTACTCCTATTTTGATAAAATGAGATCTCAGATGGAAAGCAATGGCAGTCCATTCTCTTCACCCGTGCTTATACCGAGTAATATTAGCAATGGAGCCTTGGGCGTGTGGGCTGGTTATTCTGCTTGGTATGACACCTTAGTTTGCATCCCCTAATTCTTCTTAATGAACGAAAAAACACAGCAGGAAATTAGAACCATAATTCTAGAAGTTCGTGGGATTTACGAAAGTTATAGGAGTAAAAATACCTGGACAACGCATCAAGACATTATTGGTTTGGGAATATTACTGAGTTGCCAAGCCTTACTTATTGGCCTTGGATACGCATGGTTCATTGGGTTCTGTCCAACGTGGTTAACGATAATTTCAATTGCATTTGTAACCTCAATCTTACATGAATTAGAACACGATTTAATCCATGAGCTTTACTTTAAACGTATTCCTTTACTATATCATTGGATGATGTTGGGTGTTTATATATTTCGCCCAATTAGCTTAAATCCCTGGATACGAAAATACTGGCATCATTTCCACCATCAACATTCCGGAATGCCTTTCGACATCGAAGAACGCGGAATAACCAACGGAGATCGTCTTTCGTTGCTACGATTACTTGTGCTGCCCGATTTATTGTTATCCGGAATCCTCAGAATTCCAAGACTAAGAAAAGAAATTCTTACAGAATATAACAAGGGACATCTAAGTAAAAACGACATGCGCTTAATCATTCGTACCGTTTTACTCGGACTACTACCCTTTGGAGTACCGCTTACGATATTATGGTATGCCTTTGTTGTGATTCACCTATTTCATTGGATTGGCTATACCCTACCTCAATTCGATGTATTGTTGCAGTGGATTGAGCCACTTATGGTACTCCTCGTCATTCCTAATTTAATTCGACAATTCGCCTTGCATTTTGTTTCATCCAATATGCATTACATGGGAGATGTTGAAGCGGGTAACGTTATTCAACAAGTACAAGTATTCACTCCCTGGTGGAGCATGCCCTTACAATGGTTTTGCTTCTTTTTTGGTGCAACACACGCCATTCATCACTTTGTAGTAAATGAACCTTTCTACCTCAGACAACTCACAAGAAAAGCAGCTCAGGACGTTTTAATAGAAAACGGAATTCGATTCAACGATGTTAAAAGCCTAAGGTTTTCTAATCGATACCACCACACTAAAAATTATTAAATACACTCCGTATATACAAAACGGAGTTAATGTTACCGACTAAAACTCCTTCCTTATGTTTGTGTTTTAAATCTTTAAACATGAAAGAAAAGAAGGAAAAAACAGTAACCCTTTACAACCCGCACTTTATTGAATTTGGTGAAACGCTCCGGATAAATAAAATTGAATTTTCCGAACAAACGCGGATCGAGTTCTTTTACAAGCCGCCGAATCACTATGATAAAGGTGGATGGATACAAATTGATGGTGACACCTATATTACAACCGACGGTGGTAAAACAAAATTGAAACTCATTGAATCAGTTGATATTCCAATTGCTCCCGAAAAACATTATTTCACCGAAGCGAACACAACACATATTTTCTGGTTGATCTTTCCGAAAGTAAGTCCAAAGGTGAAAACACTTGATGTGATTGAGCGCAATGAACCAGGTTCCTATTTTAATTTCTTTCAGCTTGATCTCACGCGCTGGGGAACGAGTCAAATAAAACTGACTGAGGTAGCTGAATTCAGCCTGACTTTTAAGGAACTACAACAGCTTCACATGAAAGTCCTTCAATTAAAAATCGATACGTTGAACCTAAGTGAACGAAAAGACCAGAGCATCAAAAACCAAGCGTACGAAAAAGCAGTTGAGCTGAGGGAAGAAGGGCGGAACTTAGCAGGACAATTGAACGAAATTAAACAACAACTCTTAGATTGGTATGGCTCCATCGAACGAACACCGGAACACTTCAAATCACTGAATATAATACAACGCATCCTCTTCGAATTCCACGAAAGCGAGGAAGAATTCACTGAAAATTACATCATTGAATTGGGTGCGCAACGCAAACGATTAATTAATCAACTGCTCCGGTGTCATCCGCAACGAGACATAGAGAAATTACTTGCCTTTCATCAACAAATTAAGGCCATAGACGACTTTATCGAACAGTTGCATCAAACGAAGCGACGTTTAATTTAAAAGCCGATGGTATCGGCTTTTTTTGATTTACAAGGTTGCAAAGAAGGGGGGAAATCCTGAATTCATCGGAAACTTTGCAGTGAATATTAACCTTTTAAATCGATTTGCCGATGAAAAAAAAACCAACCATTGCTACGTTTTATACAAAGAATCAAGTATGCTTTGATTCCATTCGAGAGCGTTCCTATTCGCAATCCCCGTTAAAGCCTTACCTCCTTATGCAAAAAATCGAACGCAGTGAACATCATGCGCATTTTGATATCCATGCTGACTTTAAACCCTTCCAACAAGAAGACTTCTTATTAGCCCATTCCCCTGAATATGTAACAAATTTCTTTAATCAAACCGGTAATTATCGTTCTAATGGAATACCTTGGTCCGAGAATTTAGCCACCAGTGTTCGATATACCAACAGTGCCATGTACCACGCTATACAACACAGTTTGGACCATCCTGATCAGCTTTGTTTTGCCCCGGTATCTGGAATGCACCATGCCACACCGCATGCAGGACAAGGATTCTGTACTTTTTCAGGACAGGTCATTGCTTCCTTAAAACTTTATGAAGAACGTGGAGTATCCGGCGTCTGGTTAGATTTAGACGGTCACTTTGGAAATAGCATTGAAGATTCCAGAGGTTTTGATCCACGCATCAATAAGGCTATTCCGTGGGATTGCAACGTAAATCCAATCGGATATAACGAAACGTACATTCAAGATTTCAAATTAAAACTCGAACGAGTGAAACAACGAATTTTAGCAGGCAAGGTACATTATGTGGTATTTGCCCACGGGGCCGACAGTCACCTCGATGATGACCTTGGTGGACAATGTAATACCGAGCACTGGTTATCGTGCGCCTCGATTTTTGGTGAATGGGTCAATGAAGTCTCATTCCTACTTGGCAAACCGCTCCCTGTAACACTAGCCCTATTTGGTGGCTACAGAAAAGATGATTACAATATGGTGCTTAACTTGCACCTCTCCTCCATCGAACGATGTAGAACTTTACTTTGTGACTCCAACAATGCGGTGGCTGCTTAAAAGAAATTAGTCAACACTAATTGTAACTTTTATCCGTTTCAAGTGTCTCATTAAAAAAACAACCAATGAAAAAAACACTTATTTTTCTCGGATTCCTTGGGGCATCCATCACAGCATTTAGCCAAGTTAAACTTACACAAGTACATTTATCGAGCGGAGCGTATCGACAATTTGGCTTCACGCCTTCTAACATTACTGACTTTGCTCCCTTGGCTCCGGGTTCTTCCATTTTACTAAAGGATTTCAGTAACTACGAGAGTTCTATGGGATACTACAACTTTAATTATCCGTTTGGTATGGGGATGCAAAACACCTCATCTTTTCAGTCATTGCAAGTAGGATTATCGCTACCAAAATGCCAAGGGACCTTACGATTAGGAATATCTAATTTTTCAAATCAATTGATGAGTGCCTATGGTTCGTATTACGAATCTCATGTAGTGGATACCTTAATTTCTTCTCAAAACGGGAGCATGACCTTTGTAGATTCTACAATCAGCAGAAATGTATTTGGAAATTATAATAACCAACAAATTCGAATTGACGCAGCCTATGTTTGGGAAATGAATGCAGGCGAACGGTGGGCGTTTTCTGCCGGGGCGGGGTTGTCTTTTGGATTATCCTATCAATCTAAAACTTCATTACACTATACAGAATATACGAACAGTTATCAAGGATATGGATCCTATGCTGGCAATCAAATAACCACACATGAGAGTGAGACATACAAGAACCCTATGAATTGGGGCGCAAATATTTATGTGCCGCTTGGTATTAATTTCCGCTTAGGAACTAAACGTGCCTTCTGGAAACCATGGATGATTTACTCTGAATTACGTCCGCAATTATCTTTCAATTCAATTCCTAATGCAGGTGTTAAATTTAGTCCGGGTATTGGTTCAGCCAGTGGAATTCGTTACAACATCCCGACGTTTAACAAAAAAGGGCATGCAGATTTTTAATCTGAGATTTTAGGAACTTGTGTTCCTGTGATTGTAATTCGTTGAACACGTTTTTTATTTTTTGGAGAGAAGGAAAAGTAATCTGTTTCAATCGGAGCTTTTCCTTCTTTTTTTGTCTTGTAATCAAAAAATCTAGCATTATCAGAAGGCATTTTGATTGTTTTACCTTCAGCGTGATGCACTTTCCCTTCTTCATTCATCAAGACAAAATAAATATCATTACTTGAACGCGGAGCGATCGATATTGCTCTAGAAGAACCAGAAGGGATGTAAAACCACCCCCTTGCTTGTTGATCACCTTCGTTGGTAGAAATCCCATAAGACAAATAAAGATTTTCAGAAGTTGAATTCAACCATTCGATTGCTTTTGTCTTAAACAACCCTTCACTGGACGCAGACAGCTCATCATTCGGGATTAACGCATATGCAGCACGCAAAATGTCTAAATCTTTATATCGTAACCAACAGAATCCACTTTTACCCCATTCCTTCCCCCAACTATTAACCAATTTAAAGGCACCACCTCCAAGTTCATCGTCGTAACCAATTATACACATGGCATGACCAGCCACGGCATAATCTGAATTGAAATTCTCGATTTTTATTACCCCGTTTGAATCCAAAAATTTGGTATTCAGACTATTCCCCTTCCCGCCTGCATAGACATTCATTCCAATGACAACCGGTCTATTTTTACTAATAGCAGCTTTAATCTGATTCACATTTTTATGTTGTAAATGCTCGTAATCAAACAAACGGTCTTGATACTTCGTTTTATCCGGATCATGCGCACAATTTGGTAAGGTATAATCACTTAATAAAGGGCTTCCATATTTCTTGAGCACCTCGAGACTACCATCTATTTGTGCGCCTCCATAACATGGATTCTTATGATAAAAAAAACAATACCTGTTGTATGTACTTAATGGTGAAAATACCGGATAATCCTGTCCAAATTCTACACGTTTCACAATGGTAAACCCATAATACGTAGCGGCCCATCCCACGCATGAACCTACATCCCCCTGATCTCCAATTTCAGGGCAATACGCTTCCAACGAATACCGAGATAACATCGAAGGAGCCCGGAAGGAATGTATGGGTTTATCATCAGCTGCTTTAAATTCAAATGGACTTGCAATCAAGCAAACGCCTATTACCAATATATTCGATAAATTAATTATGAAAATCCGTTCTAACCGCATCATTTTATTATAATTTTACAAATTAAGTAACATTTCTATCAATTCGCATTATTTCAAAAAAAATCTATGAAACAACTTGCCATCTTAATCCTACTAACTGCATTATTTCAGATTGGTTACGGCCAAAAAAGCACCAAGGTAAATGCAGAATATTTTCTTTTCGATAAGAAAGGAAATAAACTTACTCCGGCCTTATCATACATCGGTGAATTTTCAAATGATGGATACGCACCTTTTGCTCAAGGTGGAAATTATGTAGAAAATGGTTACGGGAAAATCCCCGGTGCTAAATACGGCATACTGCACGAATCAGGAAAGATTATTGTACCCGCAAGTTATGATTATTTAGAAACAATATATGAGAGAGATTCTCTATTTATTGCTACGTCAAATGATCGCTATGGCTTGGTTGATCAACGAGGAAACAAGATAACACCGATTATTTACACCACCTTAACCACGCTGTACGATGTAAATAACGTGTTAAAGGCAAATCTTAGCACAAACGAGTGCATTCTCATAGATTTTACAGGAAAAAAATTAACCAAATCCTATCAAGACATCAATTCATGCACCAGTGGATTTTATGTTACGGATAAAGGGTATGTAGGAATTATTGATAAGAACTACAAAGAGCTTTTTCCATGCAGTTACGAGGATATAACCGAATGGGATGGCGGTATTTTCCACATCACGAACAAATACAACAAACATTATTTGGTAGATTCAAAAGGAAAGAAACTTACCAAAGATTATGACGCGATTGATTATTCGTATGACGATAACTATACCACCATCGGATACTCCATATCATTGCATGGAAAGCAAGGGTTTTTATCACTGGATGGAAAGGAACTAATTTCTCCAACCTATAACAACCTAAACCAGCAATCGATGGGTTGTAATGGATTTATATTTACATATGATGGGGGAAATGGAAAATCAGGTATCATCAACAAGCAAGGAAAAAAAGTAGGCAAAGCGCAATATTCAACGATAAACACCATTAGTTATTTCGGTAAATACCTTCTTGTAGGATTTGATAAAAAGAACAAACCTAAAAAACGATCCAAGAAAAATAGCGAAGCGGAAATGTATGAATGGGGTTATGATTATGAATTGCCAGAAACGAAATATGGCCTTATTGATATGGAGGGAAAACTGGTTATGAAAGCTGAATTTTCTGATTATTCTGGAGGATATGATAGCGAAAACCTTCTCGTACTAAAGAAAAAAGGCGAGTGGTTCGCATACAATGAATCTTTACAACCCGTTTTTCCAAAGGCTTTCACTTATATTGAATCAATTAATGGGTTATATAAAGTTCAACTGGGTGGTATTGACAATGGATATGGAACACCAGAAGGCGGTGTTTTTGGAATTTATGATCAAAACGGAAGAGAGGTGATTCCTGTACAATACGAGGACATCGAGCAAATAGGATATGATAACAGTACAGGATACATTATTAAGTCCTCCGGTAAATACGGTCTATGTTCTCCTTCTGGACAGATTTTACTTGAACCAACGTACAGTGAAATAAGTTGCGAAGACAATATGTGCATTGTGAGTAAATACTATGAGCAATCTGAGCAAACAAAAATGGGGCTTTATAATACCGATGGTAATAAGGAAGTGGTTCCTACCCAATATGATCATATCGAATCATTGAATTATAATTCAAGCTACTTATTCAAAACAAATAATAAGTTTGGTCTGATGTCCACTACCGGTAAAATAATCCTTCCGGCAAAATACAATTTCTTAAAATCAACCGACTTATACGATAATGAAGAATTAGTTCTTGCTAATGCTTATGGGGAGGTAACCGACAGCTACTACGGTTCAGAAGTTACCGGAGGAAACTGGGGTCTAATCAATATGGCTGGAGACACCATTTTACCATTTAAATTCAAAGAAATTACTTTTGATAGTGACAGTGTAGTGGTTCTATTAGACTATGACAATAAGGCCTATTTATTTGATTTAAATCAACATAAAGCTATCACTACAAACGAAATCAATTATATAAGCAAATTAAGTTATGACTGGATGAATCCCATGTACTTAATGGGTAAAGATGTTACCAGAGGTGAATACAACGAAACGTCGGGCGGAACCTATGGTATTATAAATAATAAAGGAGAGGAAATCATTCCACTCAGCTACTCAGAAATCACCATGGAAGGAGATTATTTCATTGCAAACTCTTTGGATTTTAACGGGTATGACCTAGTTTCTAATAAGGGCGAAGTCCTTTTAAGCCGCGTTACATCAATTAAGAAATTGAATGACAGCATTTTTTTCATCGAATCAGGCGAAGAAGCGTATCTATATAACGGATTCCAAAAGAAAGCACTGTTTAAAGGAGATTATAAAGACTTTTTATTCCCGGAATATTATTACGGATATGGAGCAGTTTATATTGGCATAAAAAACAATGCAAACCTTTGGGGTATCATGAACAAACAAAGCGACGTACTCATTGAACCGATGTATTGTGATATCACTGAAAGCGCCTCCGAAGGATACTTAGTTGTTGCTCAATGTGGGAAAGCTGGCGAAGCTTATATGTATGGAGTTATAGATCTACTAAAAAACGTAATGATTCCCTTCGAATATGAATCAATTACAAGTCAGTACGGAGAAACCTATGAATGTGTAAAAGGTGGAATGATTTATACCATTAACCTTAACAATGAAATATTGTCAAAACGTAAGGTAACCGAAGATGCCCAAGAATAACTAGCTAAACTAATTACCAAAGGAACGGAAGGATGGCCTTTCGTTCCTGCGGATACTCTTGGAACTTTTGTTTATACCACTTATGGTGAGAAATAGCCCGTGGCACCACGTTGGCGAAAGTCCATATCGCAAATACCAATCCAGGTAAACTCCAAGTTAATATTCCGAAACCAACCCATTCAATAACTTCGCCCAACAGGTTAGGACATGAAACCCATTTGAATAATCCTCCTCGCGGGATTTTATACCCGGTTTCTCCAGGTTTACGTAAGTTTATTAAAATCGCATCCGAATGCCAATTAATAACCATTCCAGTAAAAAATACCATCATCCCAATAATAAATCGTGGATCTGTTAACCAATCCATCGTATAGGAAGCGAAATTTCCAAAATAATATCCCATGAAAAACCCATTCATGGTATTGAACAGCATGGCTGATACCATAATGATCACTGGCATTTTTTTACCATTTGTCTTGAGTCGTAAGGGGAAGACAATCGATCGATTAAAATAATGAAACACAAAGAGTCCGACCATGATTCCGCTGACCACATTAAGCTGTTTTTTAGCATCCCATAAGAAATACGCAAGGATCACTAACACAAATACCTCCATGATAAACCAGCCCCAACGGTTATCGATCATTGGCCCCCAACGCTCGTTCGAATGCCTACCATACGGCGCAGTTTGTTTAAATAAATAAATAAAGGTTATGATTCCAATCGCAATCCATGCCCATGAAATCCATTGAAAATACTGTTCAGTCATTTGCTGTTATTTTATGTACCCATTCGCCTTAAACCAGGCAATTAAATCGGCGATGGTCTCTGAAAAGGGACGTGGGTTATGATTTAATTCAAGCCGTGCCTTTTCTTGGCTAATCTTTGAATTCCCATGAAGTAAAATGTCAATCGACTCGTTGGTATAAAGCGGGGCTTTGCCGGTGATAAGCGATTGTAACTTAACAAACGGTAAGCCCATCTGAACCAACCATACCGGCACATTGGCTACTCGAATTTTCTTTCCTTTTACCTCACTTACAATGGCCACGATTTCCTTCATCGTGTAATACTTACCGGACAATAGGTAATTCTCACCTACTCTACCCATGGTTAATGCATTGCAAATGGATGAAGCCACATCGCGAACATCCACCCAATCGTATCCTCCTGCGAACATAGCGGGGATCTTACCCAGATAAATATCTAAAATGGCTTTGCCTTGAAGGGATAACTTGTTTTCGGGCTGACCCGTTACCGAGGTTGGATTAACAATTAATGCAGGCAATCCTTTCTTAACAAATTCCAATACCGTTAATTGTCCATCCCGCTTACTTTGATCATAGGCAAAAGCCGTATCATCCACAAAGTTTCGTGTTTCATCTAAGGTATCGTCCTTAGGAAGTGGATCATAGGCGTGAATGGATGAAATGTGCACTACGCGTTGAATCTTTAAGTCGAGTGCGGTTTGCATGACATTACGTACCCCGTCCACATTTACCTTTCGTACATGCCCACCTTGTCCCCCATTGATGGAAATTACAGCTGCAGAATGAATTAATGCATCACAGCCGTTTAAGAGTTCCTCGATGGAAGCACGGTCATTCACATGACCTTTCACATACTCGATGTTGTTCTTAATAAAATAGTCCACATCATTAAAACCCAAGGCTCGAACGTGATGTCCACGGCGGGTTAACTCTTCTATTAGGGCCACACCAACGTGACCACTTGCTCCGGTAATTGCTATTTTCATACCACTTATTTAATTCAAAGTTAGGAAATTAACTAAGTACACGTAAGTAGTAAAAATTGAAAGAGCTAATTGTTTAAAGGGAATCAACAAAAACCAGAAAAGAAGCTTTGTATTTTGATTTATTTTCTGGTTCATGAATCCATTTTGAATGCAATGATGATTCAAGCTTTATAGCGGGAATCCATGTTTCTAATAGCGTTTTATCCGACTTGTCGAAAATTGTTTCAATAAAATTCCATGTTAGAAATGCATATATTTCATACTTGATTAGTTCATCCTCAGTAAATGCAGCCTTGTAATTAGTTGTTTTATTTGGGTTCCTAAAAGAAGGATTGTCCATTCCTGTTTTCAGAATATCTAAATAAAACGTATCAAAAACGTCGTAATTCGAAGAGGTTTTGTCTTTGATCCAAAAATATATATAAAGAAATATGGCCAAAGCAGCCAAGATAGTCGACAATGAGTCCATTAATATCCCCCAAAATTCAGTACTTGTCATGTTATAATTCTTTTAAAAATTTCTGTAAAAATACATCGTTTTCTCCGCTCGCGTGAACCTATAAATAGATTTTATTAATCTAATGTTAGCATGTAAGTTTCGATGATTCTGAGTTATTTTGATAGTCAAGTAAATACACTCAAACTGCTTGACCCTATTCAACCGTCATTCTGCTTGTCTGCCTCTAAATAAAAAAGCAAGGTATACAGCTTAATTCCTGATTCAACTCATTCGCCCATGTTCATCGTTTATAATGCGAATCAATTAATTGAACATTTGTCAGCCCCTGTTTTACTAAATTATTTTTTAACATATTTCCCGTGCTATATACGAATTCAAAAAAAAACAGTTCTTTTGTTATCTTGAATCACGCTACCCGTCTTATTAAGGATTAATTTACATTTTTCACTATGAACGATATCATTTGCCCAAACTGCAACAAAGCATTTAAAATAGATGAATCCGGCTATGTAGAATTACTAAAACAAGTCAGAACCCAACAATTCAATGAAGAAATTGAAAATCGTTTAAAACTGGCAGAGCAGGAAAAAGCGAATGCGATTCAACTTACGGCTGCGCAAGTTGAAAATAAAATGAAAGACCAACTCGCTGAGAAAGAGCGGCAACTCATCGCATCGCAAGCAGAAATGCAACGAGTTTCCAATGAACTAAACCTAAAAATAGAACAAGCGAAACTCGAACAGCAATTATCGGTAAGTGAAGCAGTAAAAGCCATGGAGAAAGAACGAGATGGGTTACAAAACATGCTTAATCAGAAACAACTAGAAACCCAGTTGTTGGAAAAATCTTTACAAGAACAATTTCAATCAACGCTTAAAACAAAGGATGAAATCATCAAGTTAAAGGATGAAGAAATCGCCATGCGGAAGGATATGAAACTAAAACTCTCCACTAAAATGATTGGAGAAACCTTGGAACAACATTGTGAAAACGAATTCAATAAGTTGCGCGCCACGGCATTTCCGAATGCATATTTTGAAAAAGACAATAACTCGAGTTCTGGAAGTAAAGGAGATTTCATTTACCGGGAGACTGATGAACAAGGCAATGAAATTATCAGTATCATGTTCGAAATGAAAAATGAAGGGGATGAGACCGCTACAAAAAAACGCAATGAAGACTTTTTCAAAGAACTGGATAAAGACCGTATAGAAAAAAAATGCGAATTTGCTGTATTGGTAACGATGTTAGAGGCAGAAAGCGAATTATACAACACGGGAATCGTGGACGTTTCTTATAAATTCCCTAAAATGTATGTAGTACGACCGCAGTTTTTCATTCCCATCATTACCTTATTGCGCAATGCGGCCTTAAATTCAATGAAGTACAAAGCTGAATTAGCGCTTATGCGGAACCAAAACATTGACATTACCAATTTTGAAGATAAAATAAATGCCTTTAAGGAAGGCTTTGCGCGTAACTACGACCTCGCCAGTCGAAAATTTCAAACCGCTATAGAAGAAATCGATAAAACGATCCTTCATCTTCAAAAAACTAAAGAAGCTTTACTTTCTTCAGAAAACAATTTACGGCTTGCGAACAATAAAGCGGAGGACCTTAGCATTAAGCGATTGGTGCATGGAAACCCTACGATGAAAGCGAAGTTTGATGGGCTGAATCCAAATAATTCAGAGCCTCATTTAAATGAATCTCAAGAGTAAGAGGATACTAAACGCTATGGCATTAATAGAAACTATAAGAATTAACTTCTAGTTATTTTTTGACGTTTTATTCGCATTTTCAAGATACGACCGGTCACTAACAAGATGAATCCTACAATTATCATAAGGCCAATCATCCAAGTAACAACAGTCCGACCTAACTTTACCTCTGCAATAGATTGTTGTTCATTTAAAAAAGTTATTTTATCTACCTTGATTCCAAAAATCCGAATATCCCCATTGTGATTCGGTTTGTTTAACTCTGTTTTAGGAATAAGAAGCTGAATTACATCTCCTTTTTTTACCTTTTTTATAAATTCTTTCATCCTAAATTCTGATTCTGCGTCACGCGCTATCCGATAAGAAAATTTATTTTTATCAATTCTGAAACGTGTATGGTACTCGTAATCTCTTGATTCTATTCTTCCTCTAAATTCAAAATCGCGAAATTCACCATTAACCGCAACCAAATCATCCGTTGACTTAACCACTGTATAGTCATAGTCTCCATTGAAAAAATACATCCAATATAAAATCAAACCTACGGCGAATAATGCAAAACCAATCGTGAATAAATTATCAATAATTTTTTTCATAACTTTTAATTAATTCTTTTGATAGTTTTTAATAAAATATAACCTATTCCGGCCATGATTAAGTCGTCAAATGTAATCAAGATTTATAATCTTTGAAAAATAACTTATATAACGTAATGGCGTTATTTCTTTTAAATTTCATTACCTAACTGCCTTGACCTTACTCAAACTACCATTTTTCTAGTTTAATTAGAAACAAAGAACCCAAAATACTTTCAGGAGTACGCTGGCGCGTGTTCCGCGTTGGGAGTTACATAACACGCTAAAACCCACAACTACTTTGTAGTTGGCGTTTTTTGTTTTTAGTCGCTCAGGAGTACGCTTCCGCGTGTTCCGCGTTGGGAGTTACATAACAAGCTAAAACCCACAACTACTTTGTAGTTGGCGTTTTTTGTTTTTAGTCGCTCAGGAGTACGCTTGCGCGTGTTCCGCGTTGGGAGTTACATAACAAGCTAAAACCCACAACTACTTCGTAGTTCGTGTTTTTTGTTTTTAGTCGCTCAGGAGTACGCTTCCGCGTGTTCCACGTTGGGAGTTACATAACAAGCTAAAACCCACAACTACTTCGTAGTTGGCGTTTTTTGTTTTTAGTCGCTCAGGAGTACGCTTCCGCGTGTTCCGCGTTGGGAGTTACATAACAAGCTAAAACCCACAACTACTTCGTAGTTGGCGTTTTTTGTTTTTAGTCGCTCAGGAGTACGCTTCCGCGTGTTCCGCGTTGGGAGGTACATAACAAGCTAAAACCCACAACTACTTCGTAGTTGGCGTTTTTTGTTTTTAGTCTATCAGGAGTACGCTTCCGCGTGTTCCGCGTTGGGAGTTACATAACAAGCTAAAACCCACAACTACTTCGTAGTTCGTGTTTTTTGTTTTTAGTCTCTCAGGAGTACGCTTGCGCGTGTTCCGCGTTGGGAGGTACATAACAAGCTAAAACCCATAACTACTTCGTAGTTCGTGTTTTTTGTTTTTAGTCTATCAGGAGTACGCTTCCGCGTGTTCCGCGTTGGGAGGTACATAACAAGCTAAAACCCATAACTACTTCGTAGTTCGTGTTTTTTGTTTTTAGTCGCTCAGGAGTACGCTTCCGCGTGTTCCGCGTTGGGAGTTACATAACAAGCTAAAACCCACAACTACTTCGTAGTTGGCGTTTTTTGTTTTTA
>JBILBR010000001.1:0-515059 GCA_044353585.1 Crocinitomicaceae bacterium
TTCGTAGTTGGCGTTTTTTGTTTTTAGTCGCTCAGGAGTACGCTTCCGCGTGTTCCGCGTTGGGAGTTACATAACAAGCTAAAACCCACAACTACTTCGTAGTTCGTGTTTTTTGTTTTTAGTCGCTCAGGAGTACGCTTCCGCGTGTTCCGCGTTGGGAGTTACATAACAAGCTAAAACCCACAACTACTTCGTAGTTGGCGTTTTTTGTTTTTAGTCGCTCAGGAGTACGCTTCCGCGTGTTCCGCGTTGGGAGTTACATAACAAGCTAAAACCCACAACTACTTCGTAGTTCGTGTTTTTTGTTTTTAGTCGCTTGTCAAAATACCTTTTGACCGCGTTAAAAACAAAAAACCCATTCCCTTGAGGGAATGGGTTTTAGCTTGTGACCTTGTCAGGATTCAAACCTGAAACCTCCTGAGCCGTAATCAGGTGCGCTATTCAGTTGCGCCACAAGGCCGTCCGTTTTTCAACGATGCAAAGATAGGACTTTCTTTGCTTTTAACAAATAGAGCCGTTTATATTCACTACTTTTAACGCATTCTTTTTTCGTTATAGTAGTTATATGCGTTACAATCTCTCAGAAATTAATGACCTCATCCGTAATCGAAGAACGATTTATCCGGAACAATTTAGCGAACGTAAGGTCCATAAAGAACAAGTTGAACTGATTCTCCAAAATGCCCAATGGGCACCGACTCACGGCAATACGCAACCCTGGAGATTCCATGTATTTATGGATGAAAGCCGTCAACGCTTAAGTCAATTTTTAGGAAAAACTTATCTGGAACTTACTCCAGTTGATAAACAAAATGATGCGAAACTCGCTAAAATGCTGCGTAGACCTATGATTTCAAGCGTAGTTATCGCAGTTTCCATGAAGCGACAAGTTGAAGAAAAAATTCCTGAAATCGAGGAAATTGAAGCGGTAGCTTGTGCAATCCAAAACATGCACCTCACCTGCACGGCCTATGGTCTTGGCGGATTCTGGGCAACACCCAAGTTAATTTACTCGGAACAAATGAATGCTTTCCTAGGAATTGATGCGAAAGATAAATGCCTTGGCTTATTTTATATTGGATACCCAGCCATTGAGTGGCCTGCTTCACATCGCATTCCTTTAGAATATCATACCCAATGGCTGCATGAATAACAGCCTAGTCTTTTGTTTTATCATGAGTTGGTTCCTTAGTTATGCACAACTGGGCGACAACCGTTTTCCCTCCTATTTTGGGCTGCAAGTTCGTGGTGTATTTCCAAGCGATTTCGTTAGTAGTCCCTCACTCACCCTGTCCAAAGAAGGCATGAAATCTACTATTTCTCAAACTCCAGGGTATTCATTCGGAGGGGTTGTACGGGTTGGATTAACCGAATTAATTTCCCTAGAAACTGGCATTAACTTTACCCAACGAAATTTCAGTATTCAAGGTTCTGTCGCGGATTCGGGGGTTTTTGTAAGCAATACCCTTGGCTTTATTCAATACGATGTTCCTATCAACGGGTTATTCTACATTAAATTAGCGAAGAAGTGGTATGCAAATGCATCTTTAGGTATTGTAGCAGGATTCAAACCAACAGATATTGCAACCTTGAATAACATCAATGGTTCTCAATTTTTCTACCACACGGGCATTGTAAATAAAAAAGCTTCGCTAGACTTGAATGGAAACCTTGGGTTTGAATTTCGATCTAAAAAGTCTGGCTTCTTTTACCTCGGAACTTCCGTGCGGCTTCCAGCAAAACCTCTCTTTGTTTATATTGCCACCTATAGAAATCAAGGGTATAAAGTCACACAATACGGGGATGTATCAGGGGCATACCTCGGGCTTGACCTTCGCTATTTTTTCAAAAATGTACGTGCGGTTCGGGAAGAGAAGAGACCAATCGAATAACTTAGGGCTGACAAATCACGGTATCGAGATAGGTTGAATAGCCAACCCAAACACCAAGCGCACCTCCTTCAATATTGGAAGGCACATTAATCGGTGTAGCAAATGGACTACCCGATGAAAATACTTGATTAATCTTCTTTTCGAAAAAATTATATTCCTTCTTACCCATTCTAGATAAGCGCATTACTACGGTATCTCCATATTTATAAAATCCACGCTCGTTTTCAGCATACGTGGAATCATTAAAAGACAAAGGATTATAAATAGTGAATTCAAAGGCTAAGCCATTGAAGAAGGCATCGTTAAAATACGGATTAAACGGTTTTGTAAACATTGGATCATTTACCTTTTTCATTTCCCACATGAAGTTATCAGAGGTCGATGCATTGTCTGTCATAAAGCTGTATAAATAGCCAATCGAGCTTGAATTTGCCTCAGGTTTCCATGTTAAATAATCCAAGGCCACTGGCGCTTGAATCGTTGTTATAGAGGTATACGTTTTGCCATCATGAGTAATCGTTAGCGTATATGTTTTTCCAACCTGACCAAACATACTGGGATCAAACGAGGTATACACACAAAGCGGTGAAGGTAATTGCTGAAGTTCTTGAATACTCATTCCAAACAGCGCCTCGGCATACGCTTCAGTTCCTGGAGGTAAATCATCTGTACAGATTTTACTTAAAGTAACCGTATTCGTACCATCAGAAACGGTAACTACTGCATCGCCAACAAAACTTCCTAAATACGCACTAATATCAGTTGGTGCATAAATATTCTGCGATTTTGATAGCAAGATTATGGGTGGTTCACCTTCACGAATACTTCCGTCTACCACCAATTGTTCCTTATATCCTGGAATATCAATTTTCACTTCCTTGGTACAGGAAGAAAATAAAAGAATCAACGCTGCAAACGCTACGCTTAAAATTCGAAATTCCATGTTACACTGGGGATTATTGGGAATAATGAAACTTGTTTAACGGTTAGCTTGAAATCTCCGTTCAAGAAATCTCCGTCATTGTCGACATACAAAAAGAACGGATTCGCACGGTTATATACATTATACACCGAAATCGCAATGTTATTTCTTAATCGTTTTTTCACCTCTATTTCTTTTCCTGTCGCAGGATCCGTTTTTGTTTTATAGGCTTTATCATACCATGTAGCAGAAAAATCAAGGCGGTGATATGGTGCCATTCGCGTTGAATTTCTCGCCCCATAATTAAACAATAAGTTTTGGTCTTGAACATACCATGAGGTCGGTAAGGTCAAGGTGTTACCCGTGGCATAAATAAATGTGCTCGACAGCGTCCAATGATCATTTAACATGTAGGTTGCGGCAATACTAAGGTCATGTCTACGGTCATATTTCGCAGGGAACACTTCTCCGTTGTTTAAATCTGGGAACTTACGTTCTGTTTTCGCCCACGTATACCCAATCCATCCAGTAAATTTACCCACTGCTTTTTTGAAAAAGAATTCCACCCCATAAGCCCAGCCTTTTCCAAATACCATTAAATTATCGGTATTGTCATTCACATTATCTCCGGGCAAGGCCCCTTCCTTAAATTCTACAATGTTGTTCATTCCCTTGTAGTACACTTCAACCGATGCTTCGTATTTGTCACTGAAGAAATTCTGGAAATACCCCAATGAAGCTTGAAATCCTTTCTGTGGTTTGGCTATATCCGTGGTTGGATACCAAATATCAGTTGGAAGTGAAACGGCGCTCAAACTTGTTAAATGTACAAACTGATAATTATACGCATACCCACCCTTTATAGAGCTATGTTCTCCCGTCAGGTATCGGAAAGAAAAACGAGGTTCAAGTCCATGATAAAATTTAATGAGGTCTCCTTTACCATATTCTATGGCGGTATCCGGCTTGCTGATATCACCTTTTACATACCGAGTAAAAGGCCCAACGTGTTGAAATGCAGTATATCGTAGACCTGCATTAATTCTTAAACGATCATTCAAATCAAATTCATCCATTAAATAGATGGCCTGTTCATGCGAAAACAGTTGTTGAGCATTTCCTGTATTAAACACCACTGTATCCTGCGCAGCTGATACACTTGACGGTGTAAAGACGTGATAAATATAATTCGCACCCCACTTTACGCGATGTTTATCATTTGGATAATACGAGAAATCGATTTTTGTTCCGTAATCCTTGATCCCTGATAAAAACTCGATTTTAAACTCATCTTGCTGAGACCCAAATTTGAATTTGTAGTCTGAAAAAGTAGAGGTCACATTCATGAATAACTTCGCGTTAAACACGTGATTCCATCGAAGTGCTGCTATCCCATTACCCCAGGGCATATCGGCGCTAAAACCTCCCTCACGATCTGCGAACGTGAACACATCTTTTCCATAATAGCCACTCAGAAATATTCGGTCCTTTTCTCCCAATTTATAATTCAACTTGGCATTCATGTCATAGAAATAGTATCCGGATCCTGCAAAGGGCGACGTGTCGGAAATAAACGCTTTGGCCAATACATCAATATAGGTTCGTCTACCCGAAACAATAAAACTACCACGGTCCTTTTTCAAAGGCCCTTCTAAGGTAAGTCGTGATGAAATCACCCCCAATCCACCTTTCACGCTGAACCGCTTGTAATTACCTTCATTCATATTTACTTCCAACACAGAAGATAACCTTCCCCCATAATTTGCGGGCATTCCCCCTTTAATAAGGTTTACACTTCGAACCGCATCTGAATTAAAAACAGAAAAGAACCCAAACAAATGCGAAGCATTGTACACAACGCCTTCATCCAGCAATACTAAATTTTGGTCAGGACCGCCGCCTCGCACATAAAATCCTTGTCCACCTTCGGAAACCGAAGAAACACCGGGTAATAATTGGATGGTTTTTATAACATCTACCTCTCCCATAAAGGCTGGAAGGCGCTTTATTTGGTCGATGTTCAATTCCATTTGACCCAATTTAGCAGAATTGACATTATCACCTTTCTTCCCGCTCACCACTACTTCATCATATACTTTTTCTCCATCTTTAAGTCCCAACTCAACATTCAAGGAAACATTTTCACGGGTAAGATCTACTGTCTTTTTTACGGTATTCAACCCAGTAAAACGAAACTCAACCTCATAAATCCCGCTGGGTAAGGTCAAAGAATAAAATCCATAATTGTTGGTAATCGCCCCTTTGTTTAAACTTGGCACATAAATCTTAGCGCTATTCAAGGCTTCACCGTTCGAACTACTTGCGATATACCCACTGATGGTATGTTTATCCTGGGCTAACGCAGGTTGCAGAGAAAAGACCCCACAAACTAGGACCAACAGGTTAAGAAAAAGATTAAATTTCATGGGTATATTTTACACAACTAATTTTGCGGGCAAAGGTATGAACATTCAAGTGAACAAAAGGTTTTTGAATGTTAAATAATCGAAAACATATATCGCCTATTTTCCTTACAAAATGTTTAATTTCGCACCAATTCCATTGCAATGAAAGTTTCCTATAAGTGGCTCAGCCAATTTGTTTCGTTCGAGTATTCTCCCGAGCGCGTTTCTGAAATCCTTACCCAAACCGGCTTAGAAGTTGAAGGAATCGACGCGGTAGGCTCCATTAAAGGCGGCCTAGCGGGCGTTATAACTGGAGAGGTTATTGATTGCGAGAAACATCCAGATGCAGATAAACTTAAAGTGACACGCGTCAACATTGGCGATGAAACGCTCCAAATTGTATGCGGCGCACCGAATGTAGCAATTGGACAGAAAGTACTAGTAGCACTTGTTGGAACGACCATTTATCCAACCGATGGGGAACCACTTACCTTAAGAAAAGCCAAAATTCGTGGCATGGAATCCCATGGAATGATTTGTGCCGAAGATGAACTAGGTATAGGTACTTCACATGATGGAATCTTAATTTTACCTCAAGATACGGCAATTGGAATTCCAGCAGCAACGGCCTTATCTCTTGACACGGATTACATCTTAGAAATCGGATTAACTCCCAACCGATGCGATGCCATGGGGCATTTGGGGGTTGCTCGCGATATAAAAGCATTCCTTATACATCATGAAGGCTTGTCTGTTCCCCTTGTATTACCAGAAATCGAAGAAACTGTAATTCAAACCAACGCAAGCAATGCACACAAGGTGTTGAGTCATGCGGATTGCGAATCGTACTACTTGGCGTCCCTTAGCGGAGTCCAAGTTGGTCCTTCTCCAGATTGGTTAAAAAATCGCTTGGTTGCGCTTGGAACAGCAAGCATAAATAACATCGTGGATTGTGCGAATTACGTGATGTATGAACTTGGCACGCCGCTTCACGCCTTTGATGCGAGTTTCTTCAGCAATTCATTAACGGTTCGACAAGCGCATCCAGGTGAAACCCTAGAAACCTTAGACGGTATTGAGCGAAAGCTAAATCCTACGGATTTGGTAATCGATGGAAACGGAACGGCACATTGTCTTGCAGGAGTACTCGGAGGTAAATCATCCGGGGTAAATGATAACACAACGGAACTACTCATTGAGTCCGCATACTTTAATCCGTCAACAATTCGTAAAACGGCAAAACATCATGGCATCCATTCCGACGCAAGTTTTAGGTTTGAACGCGGAGTAGATCCTGATTTAACTGCGTTTGCATTACAGCGCGTAGTTTCCTTGATCCGTTCCGTGGCAGGAGGCACTCTTAATTATATGCAAGAAGTTAAAGCCTATTCAACTCCTGCAGCGGAAGTAGTGCTTGATTTCGAAACCATCAACAAGCAATTAGGCACCGCACTTACGGATAACCAACTATCAGGTATTCTAGGTGCACTTGATTTTACACCAATTAACGAATCGACGTGGAAAATCCCGAGATATCGCGCAGATGTAAAACGTCCAATTGATGTCACCGAAGAGATTATACGAATCGCTGGGTTTGATGCCGTTCCAACGCCGGATAAATGGAACTTCTCCGTTCCTATTTCAGATACGTTTTCAGCAGAAGCAACACGTTATAAAGCATCGGTTATGTTAGCCGCGAATGGATTTAATGAAATTCTGAACAATTCCTTAACCAAGGCATCTAACGGCGCATTAACCACGAGCAAACAAGATGGAAAACCTGTTGTTTTAAAAAATCCATTGAGCCGTGATTTATCGATACTTCGCACATCCATGTTTTTTGGAGCTTTAGAAACCTTGGCTTACAATAAAAATCGTCAAGCCGGAAATATCAAGTTGTTTGAATTTGGTCATACCTATCATGGATTTGGCGAACGTACTGTTGAAAAATCGACCTTGGCATTAGTCCTCACTGGATCTCATGAACCTGATTCATGGATGGGATCTCGTCCCTTCTCATTTTTTGACATTAAAAGTGAGGTAATGAATTTAATTCAAGGGTTGAATCCCCATGCGATTGAAGAAGTTGCCTTGGGTGAGGATACGCCGTTTTCTGAGGGGATAGAAATTAAAGTAAACGGCAAACCGTTAGCAACGCTTGGCAAACTATCAGAATCTTGGTTAAAAACCGTAGAGTTTAAACAAGCTGTTTATGGAGCGACTATTGATTGGAAACGTTGGGTTGAACTGAGTAAAACCATTTCCGATCGCTTCACGGAAATCCCAAAAACATTCGTTGTTCGTCGAGATTTTGCATTGCTTTTGGATTCCAATATTCAATACGCTGAGTTAGTAAAAGCTGCGAAGAAAGCAGCATCTACCCGTTTGATCTCAACGAATTTGTTTGATGTGTACGAAGGCGATAAAATCGAAGCGGGCAAGAAATCCTATGCGCTATCTTTCCATTTTAGAGACGTCGAGAAAACCTTAACTGATGCTGAAATCGATCAAGAGATGCGTGCGATTCGAACGTGTTTCGAATCCGAATTTGGAGCCCAACTACGCTAATTGGTCCGTAGGTTAAGATTTATACCCTAATATTTTTAGATAATCATCTGCCGTTTGCTCCTCACTGAAGAGTTGTGTGACAATTTTTTCATTTTCATCTCGAGAAATCAAAATATGTCGCGGCTCTGGAATTAGACAGTGTTTTAATCCACCATAGCCACCAATGGTTTCTTGGTATGCGCCTGTGTTGAAAAAACCAATATACAAGGGATTGTTTTTCTCGAATTTCGGCAAATAGATGGCATTCGAATGCTGCTCTGAATTATAGTAATCGTCGCTATCACACGTTAACCCACCCAACAGTACACGTTCATAATCTTCTTGCCAACGGTTTATTGGCAACATAATGAAGCGCTGATTGATTGCCCACGTATCGGGAAGATTCGTCATAAACGAAGAATCAATCATATTCCATTTCTCTCGGTCGTTTTGTTGTTTCTGGTGTAAAATACTGAATAAAGCCCCCCCACTCTCTCCTACGGTAAAGGATCCGAATTCGGTAAAGATATTAGGCTCTGGAATATCATTATCGGTACATACCCGTTTAATTTGCTGCAAAATCTCACGAACCATGTAGGCATAGTCAAAATCAAAAGCCAGGGATTTCTTAATGGGGAAACCTCCCCCAATGTTGAGAGAATCCAACTCTGGACATAACTTCTTTAGGTCACTGTAAATTCGCAAACATTTGGTTAATTCATTCCAGTAATATGCGGTATCATTTATTCCTGTATTGATGAAAAAATGGAGCATTTTAACCTTTATTCGCGGATTGTCTTTCAATACAGACTTGTAAAACGGAACAATCTCCCGGTAACGCATGCCTAAGCGCGAGGTATAAAATTCAAACTTAGGTTCTTCTTCCGCTGCAATTCGAATTCCAATCGACAAATCTTTATCGGTTGAGGCTAACAAGTTTCGAACTTCTTCGGCATTGTCTACTACTGGAACAACCTTCAAAAAATCTGCGTTAATCAACTTAGCAATACGCTCCACGTAACGGGCTGGTTTAAACCCATTACAAATCACATAGGTTCCCTCTTTCAGTTTACCTGAATCCACCAAGTTGTTTACTATGTCAATATCGAAGGCGGAAGACGTTTCAATATGCACATCATTCTTCATCACCTCATCCAGCACAAATGCAAAATGACTACTTTTCGTGCAATACGAATAATAATATTTTCCGGCGTACCCTTGGTTATTGATCGCTTCGCGAAACCAACCTTTAGCGCGCTGAATATTATTTGAAATTTGGGGAAGGTAATTGAACTTTAATGGCGTCCCGTACTCCTGGATTAAACGCATCAAGTCTATTCCATGAAAAAACAAGCGATCTTCACGTAAATTGAATTCATTTTGAGGAAAATCAAACGTTTGATCAATAAGGTCTATGTATTTAGTCCGCATCAGTTATGGCATCAATTAAAAGTTCAAGTGGCCGGGCAACTACTGCTCGGTCGGCCCATAATACGATGGGACGTTGGATTAGTTTCGGAAATCGAATCATAAGATCAAATAATTCCTCATCAGTGAGTGTATTTCCTTTAACATGGGATTTATACTCAGGTTCCTCGGAACGAATCCAATGCTGAGGAGCAAGACCCAGCGATTCCGATATGTGCTTCAACTGTTCTAAAGTTACTCCCGAGTTGATATAGTCGATTACTTTGACCTCATGTTGGTTCGTTGTTAGCCAATCAAGTGCACAGCGACTCTTGCTACACCGAGGGTTATGGAAAATAGTATACTTCACGCTGCAAAGTTAGGGAAGGTCCATTAAGTAATTAGTATTTTCTTGTGAAATTTATCCATGCAATTCGAAATCGCACTAAGGGAATTAAAATCGGTGCCAAGTAGTTCACGATCCATCGCTGATTACGTTGAAAAAAGGAATATTTCTCCATGCGCTTTTGAAGAAAGAGCGAAGTCATTACCGTAGCACAAATTCGTTTTTTTTGATTACTAAATTCAGGACGCAACACATCAGCTAATAATACAATACGCTGGTCACTTGTATGATTCCACGTTTCATGGGGGTATGCATCCATGAACCAAATAAAGTGACCTTCTTTCCAAGATTGCTCCGCTTCCTTTACGCGAATGCCAGCTTGAGGCAAGGTGGCAGGAATCGATATTCCAAAGTGACCCCGATAAATTGCATTGGTATCACCCATGTGGGGAAGAATACGGCTGTTGGCATCCAGCACATTAATGGAAAGGGTTAAAAGTTCTGGATGACGCTTAAGAATGGATGAGAGTACTGGTAAATCCTCTTGGTTTTTATTGAAATGAATTCCCCACCAAACCAAGGATAAGGTATGGTATCCTTTACCATGTGCTACCATAGATTGTTTAAAATAAGGTATAGTCTCACGTTGGGCTAAGAAGGCGTGCACCTCTTTTCGTATGGAATCAAATTGCGCAGTAAATGCTTCATTACATGCAATGTCTATTTCATCCACATAGGCGGGTTCATTCCCTTCGTAGGGATTAGGAAAAGACCATAAGCTAAACCAAATTGGCGCTTTCATGCCCTAAAGGTACGAGATTGTTAAAAACTCGATGGAATTCGTACAAAAACACGGAATCGTACCCGGAAATTGTTGCTAATTTTGATATTCACTCTTTTTCCATGTCTTATCTCGACGAACTTAATGACAGCCAACGTGTAGCAGTGGAGCATATTTATGGTCCATGCATGGTAATTGCCGGTGCAGGCTCGGGTAAAACCCGTGTACTCACCTACCGCATTGCGCATATGATTGAACAGGGCATTGATCCGTTCAACATCATGGCATTAACCTTTACCAATAAAGCTGCAAAAGAGATGTCAGAGCGTATTGGAAGAATTGTTGGCGGCTCAGAAGCAAAGAGCATTACCATGGGTACTTTTCACTCCGTTTTCTCTAGAATTCTTCGCTACAATGCAGACCGCATCGGATTTCCTACAAATTTCACGATTTACGATACGCAAGACTCAAAGAGTTTAATCAAGGATATCATCAAAGAATTACATTTAGATGATAAAACCTACAAAACCAGTGGCGTATTTGGTCGGATATCAGCAGCAAAAAACAACTTAGTTTCTCCGGAGGCCTATTGCGGAAATGATCAAATTCAAGCAGAAGACAGAATGTCGCGCAGACCGGAATTAGGTCGAATTTATACGCAATATGCCAACCGTTGCCAAAAGGCAGGGGCCATGGATTTTGACGATTTGTTATTCTTTACGAATATCTTATTGACGGACCATCCCGATGTCTTGCATTATTATCAGCAGAAATTCAAATACATCTTGGTAGATGAGTATCAAGATACCAATTTTGCTCAGTACCTGATTGTAAAGAAATTAGCTGCGGCCTATGAAAATATTTGCGTAGTTGGAGATGATGCCCAAAGTATTTATTCGTTCCGAGGGGCCAATATTGAGAACATCTTGAATTTCAGAAAGGATTACCCAGATTTCAACTTATACAAACTAGAACAAAATTACCGCAGTACTCAGAATATTGTTGACGCTGCAAACAGTGTCATTAAAAGAAATCAAGACCAAATCAAAAAGAACGTTTGGACAGAAAATGGGGTAGGAAAACCAATTTCCGTGGTTCGCACCTTAACAGACAATGAAGAAGGTCGTGTCATTGCACACAAAATATTTGACTTGAAACAATCGGTGGTTGAAACCTACAATGATTTTGCCATATTGTATCGCACCAATAAGCAATCTCGTTCGTTTGAGGAAGCATTACGGAAACTGAATATCCCCTACAAGATTTATGGAGGCCTTTCCTTTTACCAACGTAAGGAAATAAAGGACGTACTCTCTTATTTCAGACTTACAGCCAATCCACACGACGAAGAGGCTATGAAGCGGGTAATCAATTATCCGAAGCGTGGGATTGGAAAAACCAGTGTAGAAAACCTCATCATTGCGGCGGGCCGACATGGCGTAAGCATGTGGGAAGTTATGGATGATTTTCAAAGGTATTCTGCGGATTTAAATGGTCCGACTAAACAGAAAATTGCGGATTTCATGACCATGATCAAGAGTTTTCAAGCAGAGCTTAATAAAGCGGACGCCTACACCCTTGCAGAGCGCATCATTAAATCGAGTGGGATCTTCCAGGAATTGAATGCAGAGAAAGAAAAAGGTCCAGAGGAAGTAGAACGGATACAGAACATTGAAGAATTATTAGCGGGTATTAACGAATTCACTAAGGGTGGCGATGAAGACGAGCCCAAGACCTTAGCTGAATTCTTGATGGATGTATCCTTATTAACCGATGCAGACCAAGAAAAAACGGAGGATAAAAACCATGTGTCGCTCATGACCATCCACTCCAGTAAAGGCTTGGAATACCCACATGTATTTATCGTAGGAATGGAAGAGAATTTATTCCCTTCTCAAATGTCCATTAGTTCACGCAGTGAGCTTGAGGAAGAACGGCGACTCTTTTACGTAGCAATAACCCGTGCAATGGAATCGTGTACCTTATCGTACGCAGGTTCAAGATTCCTATGGAATCAATCCATCAAATGTGAACAAAGTCGCTTTATTGACGAAATCGATCCGCAATTTATTCATTTTGAAACCCCCACGCGCAGTCAGCAAGGGCGCTCATTGATGGGTGGTGGATTTGAACGCAGTTTTACCGGTGGCTTGAATACCAAATTGAATACCCCGAGCATGCCCAAATCCTTGAAATCGATATCCGAAGTGAAGGCCTCATCCCCTTCAAATTCGAGCGAATTCAATAACATCATGGTTGGAACACATGTGGAACATTCACGTTTTGGAAAAGGCAGGGTAACGCAACTAGAAGGGAGTGGCGCAGATAAAAAAGCAGTCATCTTCTTTCCGCACCATGGTTCAAAAACCGTACTGCTTAAATTTGCCAACTTAACAGTTCTTTAATTTACATGCAGTTCCAGGTTGGCGAATCGGTCTCCATGCTTCATGAATCAGGAGCCTATACCATTCAGCAACTTTCAGGTTCGTATGCCCATGTATTGGATGAATTTGGATTTGAATACCGTATTCCCATTAGCTCGTTAATCAAACGAACACCCATACAAGGTGAGGTAGAAAATAAAGAACCCTTAGTCAGGTTAAACACATCAAAAAAACAAAACGCTTCGTCTATTCCGACCTTAGACCTTCATGCTACGGCCCTTGGTATTGATGGGATGCCAACGAATGAACTTCTAGAAAAAAAATTGAGCCATTGCCGCATGTTCCTGAATCAGTGCATTGATAAGAGGCACACGAAGGTATTAATCATTCACGGCGTGGGTGAAGGTGTATTAAAAACTGCTGTACGTCAATTACTTCGTGGCAAGAAAGGAATTAGTTTTCATGACGGGAATTACTCAACCCGTGGCGTGGGGTCCACCCTGGTTGAAATTCGAATGAGTGAGGTGGAAACGTTCTGACCTTATTCACTGAGCTCCGCCTCCCCTTTTCGATTCTGCTCTTTAACGAGTAAAAACCAAAAGAACGCAGCTAATAGGAAGGCGCCGGGTAATATCAGCATGCCAATTCGAAGATTCCCTCCAAATTGATCCGAAACCCTACCTACCAACTCGGGTGACCATAAATCTCCAAAGGCATGAATCATGAAAATGCAAATTGCCATAGCCGAAGCGCGCATGTTCGGGGCTACACTTTCTACAATCACCGTATTTATAGGACCAGTAGACTGGAATAAGAAAATTAAGGATAATGCGATACAAATCATACTCAGCAAGGTATTTTCCGTAAGAAAGGAAACAAACGAGAACGGAACCGCACACAAGACGGAAATCAACAAGAGCTTAGCATACCCTGATGGAGTTTTAGCTTTCCATTTATTGGCAAAATAACCTCCAATCAAGGTGCCGAGTATTCCTCCTACGACTAAGGTTGGCCCTAAAAAGAGGGAAGCGTCTGCAATATCCATTCCGTGTACTCGATTCAAAAAGGCAGGCCCCCAAAACGAGAATGCCCCCATAGCAAAGGTGTAAAAGATATACCCCAGGTTCACAAAGAGATATTCCCGATTGGAAAATAAAGACCACAAGCGTTTGACGGTGATTTTTTCCTTTGAAACTTCCTTTTCTTCACTTTGACCACGCTCTGGCTCTGGTACAAGGAATAATAACATAGCCAAGAAAAAACCTGGAATCCCCGTAATAAAAAATGCACTGCGCCATCCTAATTGTGCAGCAATAATTCCTCCCAAGGCAAACCCTAATGCGGCACCAAGCGGTACAGCAAGAGAAAAGAAGGTAATTGCTTTATTGCGGCGTTTGGCTTCAAATGCATCAGAGATTACAGCAGGTCCAATGGCCCCAAAACTTGCTTCTCCTAACCCAACCATTACCCGACAAAAAATCATAAATGAAAACCCCTGGGCAATGCCGGTTAAACAGGTACCTAAACTCCACCCAATCACGCCGATTGCCATCAACTTTCTACGTGACAAACGATCTCCAAGAAAACCAAAAATTGGCGAAGTAAGAAAATAGCCCAACATAAACGCAGTAGCCATTCTACCCATGTCTCCATCGTTCTTGATGTGTAAGTCCGCTTTGATTGGTTCTAATACCGCGGAAAGTACATAGCGATCCAAAAAATTAAACAAGTTAATCAAGGTTAAAACAAACAACATCTTATTCGCACCCGGAATTGTTTTACCCGTATTTTTTGACGTTTCCATTGGATTCATAGCTACAAACATAGCTAATTTGATTTTATGCGAAGTAATTCACAATATCTTGACATAGATTTCATAATTAACAGAACCTACGAAACAGTTTTAATTTACTTTTGCATCGCTATGGAATTAAAAACAATCATCGAAGCCGCTTGGGAAAACCGAGCACTATTAAGCGAAACAGCAACGCGTAACGCAATTGACACCGTTATAGAAGCCCTCGACAAGGGGCAAATGCGGGTAGCCCAGCCTGAACCTGACGGTACATGGACCGTGAATGAATGGATTAAAAAAGCGGTTGTCATGTATTTTCCGATTCGTACTATGGAAACCATGGAAGTTGGTCCCTTTGAATTTCACGATAAAATGGCGCTTAAACGCGAATACGCAGGCTTAGGCGTTCGCGTAGTTCCAGGTGCCAGTGCACGACACGGCGCTTTTTTAGCTGCTGGTGTAATCATGATGCCTTCTTATGTAAACATTGGCGCATACGTGGATTCAGGAACCATGGTAGACACGTGGGCAACCGTTGGTAGTTGTGCACAAATAGGTAAAAACGTGCACTTGAGCGGTGGCGTGGGTATAGGGGGCGTATTAGAACCCCTACAAGCAGCACCCGTAATTATTGAAGATGACGCATTTATAGGTTCTCGATGCATTGTAGTTGAAGGTGTTCGTGTTGGTAAAGCAGCCGTATTGGGTGCCAATGTTGTACTCACGAAAAGCACGAAAATAATTGACGTTACCGGTCCTGAACCGATAGAGATGCGGGGTTATGTACCTGAACGAAGCGTTGTTATTCCAGGTTCCTATGCGAAAAAATTCAAGGCCGGAGAATACCATGTGCCTTGCGCGCTCATTATTGGTCAACGATCTGCCTCTACAGATTTGAAAACCTCGTTAAACGATGTACTTCGGGAGCATAGTATCGCCGTATAAAATTTGTACCTTTGCTTTTTAGAAGCACTATGGACTTTACACCTCTTTCTACCATCTCTCCAATTGATGGCCGATACCATTCAAAAACAAGCGCACTCCAACCTTATTTTTCTGAATTTGGATTAATTCGTTACCGCGTATTAATTGAAATAGAGTACTTCATTGCCTTAATGAAAACTGGAGTAGTTCCGAATACGGAGTTGATTTCTGAAGAAGAACTTCGAAGCTGGTATATAAACTTTACTCCATCAGATGCGGAACGAATTAAAACGATTGAACGAACGACCAATCATGACGTTAAAGCGGTTGAATATTTTTTAAAAGAAAAGTTCGACGCTAAAAATTGGAGTTTTTGCGCCGAGTTTATTCATTTTGGATTAACGTCTCAAGATATAAATAACACGGCTATTCCATTATCACTCAAAGAAGGAATAGTAAACGAACTATTTCCACTATATGATGAAGTACTTGCTAAACTTAAATCCTTAGCCAGTGCTTGGAAAGACATTCCATTACTTGCCCGGACGCACGGACAACCTGCCTCGCCTACGCGTTTAGGTAAAGAAATTCAAGTATTTGCTGAACGCCTAGAAATTCAATTAAATGTTGCGAAACGTATCCCCTACGCATCTAAATTCGGAGGAGCTACTGGAAATTTTAATGCCCACCATGTAGCCTATCCAGCCATCAATTGGGTTGATTTTGCGAATCATTTTTTAGGTTCCCTTGGACTCGCTAGAAGTCAAACCACTACGCAAATTGAACACTACGATTCCATGGCCGCATTATTTGATGCGTTCAAACGAATGAACACGATAATCTTGGATTTAAACCGTGATTTATGGACGTACATTTCAATGGACTACTTTAAGCAAAAACTTAAGGAAGGGGAAATTGGTTCAAGTGCCATGCCTCACAAAGTGAATCCGATTGATTTTGAAAATTCAGAAGGAAACCTTGGAATTGCAAATGCCTTATTTGAACATTTTGCGGCTAAACTTCCTATATCAAGATTGCAACGCGACCTTACCGATTCAACCGTATTAAGAAATATCGGGACACCGCTGGCTCATACTGTAATTGCACTAAAGGCAACCATGGTAGGTTTGAATAAAGTGGTTTTGAACGAAGATAAAATTCATAGCGACCTTGAAAACAATTGGATGGTGGTAGCGGAAGCGATTCAAACCATTCTTCGACGAGAAAACTATCCAAAGCCATACGAAGCACTTAAGGAACTCACTCGAACACACGACAAAGTAACCAAAGAAACAATTCATCATTTTATTGATAATTTAGCCGTAACGAACGGGGTGAAGGAAGAACTTAAAGCAATCAGCCCATGGAATTATTTAGGCATTCAGTTGGTAGATTAGTTCTCATATTTTGTTTCTACTCAGGACTTAGCTTTGCTCAACAGGCACCCATCAATTGGGGTCCTTTAGAGGCACAACCCGGTTTCCTACTCGATGTATTACCCATTCGATCTGGTGATTTTTATACCATCAGATATACAGGTGGCTTGCTTGGAACGTACAAATCAACCGTTCATAATCAACTAGCCTATGTTAGCCAAAACCGCATTAAACCAATTACAGAAAACGGTATTGGTACGGTAGATGGCGCAACCTATTTCGCCGGTCAACTTCGTGTTTTTGTAAGCGATAAATCGAATGGGGTTATGAGCCTTTTCTGTCAAACCAATGAAGATGATGGCTCCATTAATTCCCAGCTTTGCAGTAGTTATTCTGATACGAAAATCGGGTCGAAGCCAAACTTTCAATTTGCACAATCTCAGAATGGAAAATTCCTCGCTGTCTATTATGACATTCCGGGAAGAAAAGAAAATCGCGATGTATATGGCTATGTGGTATATGATTCTACCTTCACAAAAATCCAACAAGGCGAATATTTGCTTCCATTTGATGGGAACATGACCACGATAAACGAACATCACATTACTAATCAAGGAAATTATCTACTCGTAATTACCGAGCATAAAGACAAAAACGATCGGTTTTTTGGAAGAGAATGGGAAAATTTCAAGGCACTTCACGTATATCGCATCGCAAACGATAGCCTAAAATCGTTTAATGTTACACTACAAGATAAGCGGATAGATGATCTATTAATCAGTAGTAATGATAATCAACACGTGGTAATGACAGGGCTTTACGGTCGTGGAAATCGATCCGGATTAGAAGGGGTCTTCACGATGACGATGGATTTGAATGGGGATAGTATTATCAGTTATCAATATTCCACCTTCAATCAAGAAATCTTTGAGGAAACACTCGTTGAAAAACAAATGAGTCGAATGGAACGCAGGTGGGAACAACGTGACGAATCTCCACAAATCTATTCGTATAAACTGCGACAATTACAAACGTTAGCCGATGGGTCCCAACTCGGATTCATGGAACAATACTACGAGCGAAAATACACAAACTATGATAGCAGAACTGGAATAACCACAATGGTATACTATTATTACTACATGGATATTATTGCCTTTAAATTAGATATTAACGGGTCATTCCTTTGGGGAAAACGCATTCCAAAAAATCAAATTTCCATGAATGACAATGGGCCTTACAGTTCGTTTGTTGCTTGCAACAACAATCAAGAAGCGTATGTTATTTTCAATGATAATAAGCGAAATTATTCCGACGATGGGTTTTTCAATGGCACCCCGGATAATATCCAAGGCTTAAGTTTGAGTTATCGAAAAAATGCGGTAGCTATCGTAAAAATAAACCTTGAGAATGGAGCACTGGACCGATCGGTTCTCTTCAGTAAAAAAGACCTTTCTGCACTTGTGATACCAAAACAGATGCATGTGGATTGGAAAAATATGGAGCTATTAATGTATGCAATCAACCGTAACCGTGAAAAATTTGGAATCCTTTCGTTTAAGTAGTTACCTACTTTTTTTTGGCTTATTCTTATTCAGTTGTAAATCTGAAACGGATAAAAACCCAACACTAACTGAATCAATAAAAGTATCGGTTAAGGACCCTCATTCCTATTCGAACATTAGTGAAATACGAACCAAACACCTCAGCTTAGAACTGGAAGTTAATTTCGACAATAAAACGATATACGGCGTGGCACGACATCGCATGAGCGAATCAACAGCAAAAACGGCCATTTTCGATATACATGGTGAATCGATACAAAAAGTTACCGTTGGAAAAAAAGGGGAAGAAAAAGAAGCAGACTTTGTAATTGGGAAGATGGATAAAGATTCCATTCTCGGACAGCCCTTGGTTGTGAGTATACCTGCTCACACGGAAAACATAAACATTTATTATCAAACCTCTGATCGCTGTGATGCCCTAGAGTGGATTGAAGCAGAACATACGTCTTCGGGCAAGTTTCCTTACTTATATTCGCAAGGGCAAGCTATTTTAACTAGAACTTGGATTCCATTGCAGGATTCACCTTCGAATCGTTTTACGTATGATGCAACCTTGCATGTACCTAAAGGAATGATGGCACTTATGAGCGCAGAAAATCCGAAGAAAAAAACACCGGATGGAACCTACCATTTTGAAATGAAATTGCCCATCCCTTCTTACCTGATTGCTTTGACGATTGGGGATATTGGGTATAGAGCCTTAGATAAACGCTGTGGTGTTTATGCTGAAGCACCTATGCTTGATCGCGCAGCAAAAGAATTTCAAGATTTACCGCGCATGATCGATGCCGCAGAATCAGTATATGGTCCCTATGCATGGGGACAATATGATGTTATCGTTCAGCATCAGTCGTTTCCGTTTGGGGGAATGGAAAATCCAATGCTAACTTTTATCAATCCTTCTATTGTTGCAGGGGATCGAAGTTTGGTATCTGTCATTGCGCATGAGCTTGCACATTCATGGTCAGGGAATCTAGTTACCAACGAATCTTGGAATGATTTCTGGCTGAATGAAGGGTTTACCGTATATATTGAACACCGCATCATGGAGGAGTTGTATGGAAAAGAAACCTCAAATACCCTCTGTGAAATCGAGCACTTTGAATTAACGGAAGAACTAAAAGATATTGCCACTTCGCAGCATCCAGAGGATTCCAGATTGTACCTATCCCTAAAAGGCAGAAACCCAGATGATGGAATGACCAGTGTTGCGTATGTAAAAGGTGCGTACTTCCTTAAAACACTCGAAGCAACCGTGGGAAGAAAGAAAATGGATGCCTTCGTTAAGGCCTATTTTGAACAGTATAAATTCAAAACCATTAGAACAGAGGTATTTCATACCTTTTTAAATAAGAATTTACTTTATCCAAACAACATTGAATTCAATACCGACGAGTGGTTCTATTTGGAAGGGTTACCCATGAATTCAATTACAATCAAATCAAAACGATTGGAATTAATGCGAAGCTATGCCGAGCGAACAAACCGCGGAGAGGATATTTTTGCCCCTGTAAAAAAGGTTAGATGGGTCAAAGTAAAAGGAAAGAAGAAAAAACGTAAACAACCTTATACGGAACAATTGGTTACCAAAGCGTATATTACGCAAGAATGGCAAACATACTTACGAAGTTTATCTTTATCCATTGATACTGCCAGACTCGATCAAATGGACCGCTATGCGCAATTCAGTGATGCAAATAATGAACTTAAATTTGAGTGGTTTCTATTGAATATTCGAAAGGAAAATCGATCTATACGCCCAAAATTGAGAACTTTTCTCATTGAAACCGGCCGAAGAAAGTATATTTTACCTTTATATCGCGCATTGGCAGTGCATCCAGCAGATAAGGAATGGGCTCGAAGCGTATTTAAAGAAGCACAAGGTGGATATCATTCCGTGTCAAGGAACTCTATCTCAGCAGTATTCAAATAAGTTGCTACTAATTGGCTACTTCGCTCATGTAGCGAATTCTTACTAAGCGTAATTCCTCTTCGGAATACAAGCCATCAAATTCATGGTAAGCATCGATAATATCGTCGGATGACGCTTGATTGAAATAATCAAAAATCTCCTCTTGCTCCGTTGGATCTATCTTATTATCAATATAGTAACTTAAATTCACGCGTGTACCTGAAGCCACTATAGACTCGATTTCTTCTAATATCTCATTATAGTTTTTGCCTTGTGAGCGAGCAATGTCTTCAAGTGAGAGTTTTCGGTCAATGTTTTGAATTAATTGAACCTTAAGACCAGACTTATTCACCAATGATTTCATGAAGAAATCCTGTGGCCTATCTATATCATGCTCATCTACATACGACGCAATTAAGGCCACAAACGGTTCTCCAAAGCGTTGTGCTTTTCCTGTACCAACGCCCTGAACATGCGTCAGTTCTTCCATGGTAATGGGATATTGCAAACACATGTCTTTTAACGAAGGCTCCTGAAAAACAACAAAGGGAGGAACCCCCATTTGTTTAGCCACGGATTTTCTTAAATCTATCAATTGATCATATAGCACCTCATCAAAGGCACCGCCTTTACCCGATTGAACAAATCCCTCCACGTCATCTGTGTTCGAGAAATCATGTTCTTTAAGCAAAAGGAACGATGTTGGGTTCTGAATAAATGATCTGCCGGCCTCGGTTAATTTTAAAATCCCGAAAGACTCAACATCTTTCATAAGTAAGCCCCCAATCACAACCTGACGTATCACTGCATTCCAAAAATGTTCATCTCGATCTTTTCCAGAACCAAATCCAGGTAAGGATTGATGCTTAAAGGATTTAATTTCAGAGGTGATCATTCCAGACAGAAAGGCGCAATAATGCCTTGCTTTAAATTGCTCTTCTAATTCACGAACAACTTTCAATAATTTCAATACCGATTCACTGCCTTCGCCTCGTTCCCTTGGATTTTTACAGTTGTCGCACTGCTCGTTACATTTCTTTTCGTCAAAATACTCCCCGAAATAATGAAGAATATATTTACGACGACACACGGATGTTTCCGCGTACGAAACGATTTCATTTAACAATTGCCTTCCAATCTCTTGTTCCGTAATGGGCTTACCCGCCAAAAACTTATCTAATTTCTCAATATCCTTGTATGAATAAAAAGCCAAGCAAACTCCTACTCCACCGTCTCGACCGGCACGACCCGTTTCTTGATAATAACTCTCTAAACTTTTAGGAATGTCGTGGTGAATCACATAACGCACATCGGGTTTATCGATTCCCATTCCAAAGGCAATCGTAGCAACGATAACACTCGCCTCTTCCATCAAGAATAAATCTTGGTGCTTGCCGCGCGTCTCAGCATCCAATCCTGCGTGATAGGGTAAGGCTTGAATTCCATTTACCTGTAAAAGTTCTGCGATCTCCTCTACCTTTTTTCGACTTAAACAGTAAATAATACCACTCTCATTCGCGTGGGACTTTACATACTTTATGATTTGTTTCTCTACCTCACGCTTTGGACGAATTTCATAAAATAAATTGTCTCGATTAAACGATGCCTTGTATACCGTCGCATCCAACATATTTAAATTCTTCTGAATATCTAATTGAACCTTTGGGGTGGCGGTTGCTGTTAAGGCAATAATTGGAACATTCGATATTTTCTCGAATATCTCACGAAGGCGACGATATTCTGGACGAAAATCATGACCCCACTCAGAAATGCAATGCGCTTCATCAATCGCGAAAAAAGAAACATTTACACTCGATAAGAAATCAATATTTTCTTGCTTAGTAAGTGACTCTGGAGCCACATACAGCATTTTCGTAACACCAGATACAATGTCTTTCTTGACTTGCGTAATTTCGTTCTTTGACAAGGAAGAATTCATGAAGTGTGCTACACTTCCGTTATCACTTACGTATCGAATCGCATCCACTTGATTTTTCATCAAGGCAATTAATGGAGAAACTATTATCGCTGTACCTTCCATCAATAATGCCGGAAGCTGATAACACATGGACTTACCTCCTCCAGTTGGCATAATAACAAAGGTGTTATTGCCATCAAGAATATTGGTGATTATGGCTTCTTGTTCTCCTTTAAAAGCAGAAAAACCAAAATAGTGTTGAAGCGCTTGCTGTAACTCCATTCGCTGTTCAGTATCTATTGGTGTAGTAGCCAAAATGCAATATTAACTTGATTTAATAAAAGTGTAAAAATGACACTTTCTAATTGTTACTCAAAGTTAAGAACAAACAAGCAAAAAACAAGTTGGTTTAGAAATTTTAGGAAATATTTTATTAATCTCTGATTAATATGGCTTATCCATTGTATGCTACCACATTTTTAACTTCAGGTAAATGCTGTTTCAATAAGGTTTCAATACCTCCTTTTAGTGTAGCTGTTGACGACGGACATCCGGAGCATGAACCTTTCAAGATTAGATTAACAACTCCATCTTTGAACCCAACATAATCTATAGCTCCTCCATCATTTTCCACTGCTGGACGAACATATTGATCCAATAAGGCTAAAATGGGCTCATCAATTTCACTAGGCTCAGCAATTTCTGGTCGTTCCTTTGCCGCTTGTTTTTCAGCAGCCACTGGCATTTGAATGAGCACTTCGTTCCCTTCCGCAATAAAATCACGAATAAATTCGCGCAATTCCATGGTAATGAAATCCCAAGGAACATTATCTGTTTTAGTCACCGTCACAAAATTTGCTGCAATGAATACCGCCTTCACGAAGGGAAAATTGAATAAGGCTTCAGCCAGGGGAGAATATCCCACGGCGTCTTGTCTCTTTACGAACTCAACAGAATCGCCTGTGGCTAGTAAATACTTGTTCGCTACAAATTTCATTGTCGTAGGATTCGGAGTCATTTCAGCATATACGGATACAGGAACATTCATGATTTCTATTTTTTTTACAAAATTACGGACAATTGCCTAATACCCCGAGATCGAAAGCTGAAAATATGCACGAGGCGATCGCACCTGTGTCTGATCGAAAGTTGGATAGCCCAATTTATCCAGCATGGGATAAGCTACCGCTTTCGATGCGTGTCTTTTATGCCAAACAGAAGCATGCGCAACTTGATTCTGCAATGCATGCCTTACCTGCTCCGCATCTATTCCCACTTCCATCCCCAGGGCTTGCGACCACAAGGCATACTGAACTCCGCCGTATAAAATTCCATGGGAAGTCTTCCCGAAGGGATTGGAAGATAAATCTTTGTATCGCTGCCGTTTTCCATGGTATTCAATCTCTTTCACTTGTAAACCACTCGCCTCACCGGTCCAAAGCAGAACTCCCAGGTGTCCAGACCAAAGCGCTTCACGATACCGATACAAGAGGGTGGCCGTTCGAAAACGGTCCTTTCCTTGTCCTGCAAAAAAATCATTTTCCAACATCAAAGAATGACCCTTGATTTCGCCTTTGAATACACCCGATAACTGACTGGTACCTGCATTATCCGAATAGATGATGTAGGCATAACCGAAGGAATTTTCACGCGTGAAATAATTGTTCAAGGCGCCCAACTCTATGTCACGAACCGAGGTGTTTTCTCCAGTAACCATAGAAGCACCAAGATAGGATTTAGATTCAAAGAATCGGTTTCGTTGACCTAGGTCCTTTAATCGATAAGACACATCACTGCCGATGGTTAACATTAAGGAGCGGTATTCAAGTCCTGCATGTAAGCCCAACCCATAGTAATGTTGGTGACTACCGATGCTAGCAGAAACGCGAAGACCTATAAAAATAGCTTGTGAAAAACAGAAGAAATTAAAGCCAAATACGAACAGAAAAACAATGCGTTGAAGACACATTACTTTCCTTTTAACTCCATCGCTTTTAAGGTGTTCATCATTAGCGATGCAATCGTCATGGGCCCAACTCCTCCAGGAACTGGAGAAATCATACTGCATTTCTCTGCTACATTCGCAAAATCCACATCGCCTGCCAAACACCATCCCTTGGGTGTACTTGGATCGATTAAGCGGGTAGTGCCTACATCAATTACCACCGCACCCTCTTTTACCATATCTGCCGTAACAAACCCTGGCTGACCCACAGCAGCAATTAATATATCCGCGCTGCGACAAACTTCCGCTAGGTTTTCGGTTTTTGAATGCGCCAGTGTTACCGTGCAATTTCCTGGGTTAGTGTTTCTACCCAACATAATGGAAAGCGGCATACCAACAATATTACTACGACCGATGATTACACAGTTTTTTCCTTCCGTAACAATATGTTTCCGTTTGATAAGCTCTAAAATCCCCGCTGGTGTTGCCGGTAAAAAGCCAGGTAAGTTAACCACCATGTTTCCTAGATTTCTTGGATGAAATCCATCTACATCTTTCATTGGATCAATGGCTTGTGTAACTTTCAATTCATCAATGTGGTCCGGCAACGGAAGTTGAACGATAAAGCCATCGATGCTTTTGTCTTCATTCAACGATTGAACTTTTGCCAATAAAATCTCTTCTGGAACTGAGTCGTCATAACGAATTAGGGTACTTTCGAATCCAATTTCTTCGCACGCTTTAACTTTGTTTTTAACGTAGGTCATTGAGGCGCCATCCGTTCCTACTAATACTGCGGCTAAATGGGGAATTTTTTTACCGTCCGACTTCCGCTGAAGGACCGCTTCGCGAAGTTCTAGCTTTACCTCTTGAGCAATTGCTTTACCGTCAATGATTTCCATGCCGCAAAGTTAACTATAAAAGTGCAGACCTTGAACTATAGCTTTTCAACCATGTTCCGTATCTTTGTGAAAAACTTGTACGCATGAAACGATTCCTCTTACTTCTTATTTCTTTACCGCTTCTTAGTTACGCCCAAGTAGCTTTCAATGGATCAGAACTTGGAGTTGAACTCTATGCAGGAGCTTCAACTCTTGGTGGTTCCGTAGGAGGTGATTTAAAATATGCAGCCATCTTAAATGAAAATTGGGCCGTCGGTCCTTCCTTCCGCTTACAACGAACTTGGTCCAATAACCTAGGTCAAAAAATGGGGTTTTCCGTATATGGCGGAGGGTTTTATGCACATTATCGCATCAAGAACACCTTATTTGTCGGAGGAGAATATGAATTATTAAAAAGTCCGTTCAACTTTATTCTCTTTAACTATTCCACGAAACAATGGGCCTCTACCCTCTTTCTAGGTGGTGGTTTTTCTCGAGATTTCAACCATAAAATTCGAGTAAATGGAGGGATTTTTTATGACGTAATTAATGCCGAAAATAGTCCATTCCGCTCCAGTTATTCGGTGCGAATTAAAAATGAGATGGGCCAAGTAGTTCGTATCTTACCCATGATTTATCGCATCACGTTTTTCTTTCCCCTAGGAGGTAGTAAGGAATGAAAATAGGCATCGTTCTTTATCCAACCTTTGGTGGAAGTGGTGTTGTAGCTACGGAATTAGGTAAAGCATTAGCGTTGAAAGGTCACCAGATTCATTTCATTACGTATTCCCAACCCGTGCGACTCGGACGCTTTCAGGAAAATATTTTTTACCACGAAGTAGCCGTCTCCGATTATCCCTTATTTGAGTTCCAACCCTACGAAACTACCTTGGCATCTAAAATTTATGATGTCGCTAAACACGAAGGCTTGGACATTCTCCACGTGCATTATGCGATACCGCATGCTTCAGCTGCGTTCATGGCGCAAAAAATCTTGGAAGCAGAAGGAATTTACATTCCCTTTGTAACCACACTTCATGGTACGGATATCACCTTAATTGGAAAAGATCCCTCTTTTGTACCTGTAGTGCAGTTTTGTATCAATGCTTCCAACGCGGTGACGGCTGTCTCAGAAAGCTTAAAAGCCGATACCCTAACGCACTTCAACATTACCCAAGAAATTCAGGTGGTTCCAAACTTCATCACAACGGATGAGGTGTTACCCGAAGCACAACCCGAACGCCGAAGTGCATATGCCCTTCCAAATGAACCCATCTTATGTCACATTTCGAACTTCCGCAAAGTAAAACGTGTGGAGGATGTGATTCGAATTTTCGAAAAAGTGAACCAAGTAGTTCCATCAAAATTACTAATGGTTGGAGATGGCCCAGATCGCTATGCGAGTGAACAACTCTGTCGATCGCTTGGCCTATGTGATCGGATCATTTATTTGGGTAAATTGCGCGAAACACGTCAAGTGTTAGAACTGGCAGACGTATTCATTTTGCCATCAGAAAGTGAGAGTTTTGGCTTAGCCGCACTCGAAGCCATGGCCGTTGGCGTTCCAGTTATTTCAAGTGATACTGGAGGAATTCCTGAAGTAAATATTCAAGGATATTCGGGATTTCTTTCCTCGGTGGGAGACATCGAAGATATGGCAAATAACACCCTTAAGTTATTGGACCCGGTAAAAAAACATCAGTATAGAAAACAAGCACTTGAGCAAGCAAAAGCCTTTAGTATTGAACGTGTGGTGCCACAATACGAAGAAATTTACCTTAACTTAGTTTCAAAGAAATAGTCATGAATATAGGCGTTTTACTTTCTGGCAATGGCGTGTATGACGGGGCAGAAATTCAAGAAGCTGTACTTACTTTGTTAGCCATCGATGAAATGGGTTGGAATGCCGTATGTATTTCTGTTGATAAACCTCAACATCACGTAATTAATCACCTGACCGGTGAGGTGATGGATGAATCGAGAAACATGTTGGTTGAAGCCGCTCGCATTGCACGAGGACAGGTTATACGGATTGATGAAATTAGTCCAGCAGACATAGATGCCTTGATAATACCTGGCGGATTTGGAAGCGCAAAGAACTTTACGAGCTGGGCTTTCGACGGACCAGCAGGCACGATATTACCTGAAGTGAAATTACTTTTAGTTAACTTAGTTAATGTAGGAAAACCGATTGTTGCACTCTGTGTAAGTCCGGTAGTTATAGCAAAAGCATTTGAAGGTTCAACCATTCACCCTACCCTGAGCCTGGGCAGTTCTTCAGAACCTTCACCATATGACATTCACGGGTTTAATGCGGGATTAGAACAAACGGGAGCCGTTACAGAAGAACGAACCATTCGTGAGGTCCTTATAGATCCAGTTAATCGAATCATTTGCGCTCCTTGTTATATGATGGATGCGCGAATCACAGAAATTAACGCCAACATTAAGCAAGCGATGGTGGCTTTAAACGAGATACGTTGACGATCAATCCCGAAAAATATGAGGAATGGGCTGCCCAACGCAAAGCATATAGCGAAGGATTAACAGCCACGCAGCTCTTTCCGAAATTAAGAATGGGGGATCGAGGCGCACTTGCCTCCGCCATTACCTTGATCGAAAGTACCAATCCGAAACATCGAACGGAAGCAAACGCCTTAATTACGCTATGTCTTCCCCACAGTGGCAACTCCTGGCGCATTGGAATCACCGGTGTTCCTGGCGTTGGAAAGAGTACGTTTATTGAGGCGATTGGACATGAACTATTGAACCAAGGACATCGGCTTGCCGTAATGGCCATTGACCCAAGTTCAAGCATAAGCGGCGGTAGTATACTTGGTGACAAAACCCGCATGGAATCTCTTTCCATGCGCGAAGATGTTTTTATTCGACCAACCGCCACGGGAAAAACTTTAGGTGGCGTGGCGCAACATACGCGTGAAACCATCATTTTATGCGAAGCCGCAGGATATGACATCATTTTCATAGAAACAGTGGGTGTTGGACAGAGTGAAACGGTGGTGCATTCGATGGTAGATTTTTTCTTATTGCTAATGCTTTCTGGCGCGGGCGATGAACTGCAAGGAATCAAGCGTGGGATTATGGAAATGGCTGATGGCATATTAATTACCAAGGCGGACCAAGGAAATGAGCAAGCGGCAAACCATGCCAAAAGGACCTATCAGAATGCCCTCCATTTGTTTACAGCGAAGGATAGCGGTTGGATTCCCAAAGTGGCATGTATCTCAAGCATAGAAAAAAGCGCATTGGATCACCCAATAACTTGGTGGAAATCCTATTTCGAAGAAGTAACCCAATCGGGATATTTGAGCCACAAACGTAAAGACCAGGATTTGCGATTTTTTGAAGAGAGCTTTCAGCAGCAACTCAGTCAATTCATGGCGAATAATGAACAAATCAACAAGGAGTATAAGGAATTGCAATCCAAGGTGCTCGATGGAAGATGTTCTCCCTATGAAGCAGCAGATCAACTATTATATTTAATTACAAGAGCACATGGAAACCTTTAACATAACCGGTGAATATATCGAACTCATTGCCTTATTAAAAGCGACAGGTATTGCCGAAACGGGCGGACATGCCAAGTATTTGGTGGATGAAGGTGAGGTAACGCGGAACGGGGAAATCGAAACTCGAAAGCGCGCGAAACTCATACCAGGGGATGTTATTCGAGTATTTGACAATGAAATAACCATTGCATGATCAAGTATAGCCTAATTTTATTGGTTGGGGTTATTATCCACATGGGAAGTGCTGTATACGGACAAAAGGAAAGTGAAAATACGAATGCCTGTATATTCATCCCAAATAACATCAGCGTACGTTGCGATCACTACAATAAAGATTTCACCTTGGATATACTGCTTACTGCTCCTTGTATTATTAAAAACATGAAAGTACTCGATCGCTGGGGAACCGTATTGTATTCAACAGATCAAGGGCCATGGACATGGTATGGCGGATTACAACCTGCGGGTGTTTACCATGTAACCGTTACCTACATTCGAGCCGAAAATCAAAATGAACCTGAATTAAAGTCAATTACGCAGGCGGTATATTTGATTAAGTGAGGTGCTAAGTAGTTTTAATACCTTACCCTACCCCAATAATCTAACCAATAAAGAAAAAACGAATGAAAAAATTTATGCTGAATATCGAATTAGATGGGTTAGATAACGAAACAAGAATTAAATTACTCCCAAAGGAACAGGAAGTGGTAAAAGAGTTGGAGCAACGGGGGACAATTGTTGAAACCTTTATAAAGCTAGATATGTCTGGTATATTTATGGTCGTGATTGCCAATGATACGGAAGATGTGCATTCAAAGCTTTCAACCTTACCCTATTACCCTTACATGAACATTGAAATTATTCCTGTGAGACTTGACAATAGCATTAATCAATAGAACCTTCATACCTATTAAAAATCATGTCTTTTCAAGCATACATTGACAACATTAAAGCCAAGACCGGAAAAACACCGGATGACTTTAAAAAAATGGAAGCGGAAAAAAAATTCATAATTGATGGAAGTCTAAATCCGAAAATTAAAGCAACGGAAATAACCAATTGCTTAAGGAAGAATTTAAATTAGGGCACGGACATGCAATGGCAATTTATGCCACATTTAAGGGAAAAACTGAATAATGCATAACGCAACATTGTATGAATTGAGGATGATTAGAAATAACTAACGACTGGTCACTGAGCCCAAACATTTACACCCATTGAATGATAAAAAATAAATCATTTTCATCTAAGCTTATAAGCAGTTGGAAAAAACTTGGACCAGGACTTGTGACAGGTGCAAGTGATGATGATCCATCTGGAATTGCAACGTATTCTCAAGCAGGTGCAGCCTTCGGTCTTTCAACGCTGTGGACCGCCATTATTGCATTTCCACTTATGGCCGCAATACAACAAATGTGCGCGCGTATCGGGCTAGTAACTTCACAAGGGTTAACTGGGACACTTAAAAAACACTATCCAAGACCCATATTATATTTGATGCTTTTATTCAGCTTCCCAGCCATTGTAATGAATATTGGCGCCGACATTGCGGGTATGGGTGCCGTGGGTAATTTATTATTTCCATCCATTGATGCTAGCTTTTTCAGCGTGTTTTTCACAATCATTCTTCTTGGATTAATCATTTACTTGCCTTATCAAAAGATCGCTTCTGTGTTAAAGTATTTGTGCATCGTTATGCTAGTATATTTTATCGTGCCCTTTTTGTATAAACAGGATTTAACCGAAATTTTCAAGGCTACTTTTATTCCAACCATACGATTCGATAAAGACTTTATCGCTATGTTGGTAGGCATACTTGGAACAACCATTTCTCCCTACCTGTTCTTTTGGCAAGCATCCGTAGAGGTTGAAGAAATGAAAAACAGAAGGACTCACCTCATTGTAAATAAAAAAATAATTCATGAGATAAACAAAGATGTAGATTTTGGAATGACTATTTCAGGGTTTGTTATGTTTTTCATCATTCTTACTACGGGAACTGTGCTATTTAATGGCGGTATACATCAAATTGATACCGTCGAACAAGCAGCAATGGCATTAAAACCGTTAGCAGGAGACTTAGCTTATCTTCTTTTTGCTTTTGGTGTGATTGGAACAGGACTAATCGCAATTCCTGTTTTAAGTGGTTCTATTTCTTATATCATCACGGAAACGTTTGGCTGGGAACAAGGACTTGACAAAAAATTTCACGAAGCCAAAGGATTTTATATCATTATTGCGATTTCATTGATTTTGGGATTATCCCTTAACTACATCGGTATAACGCCAATTCAATCCTTAATTTATACCGCCATTCTATACGGAATGACTGCTCCTGTATTAATTGCAATTATCTTGCACATTTCGAATAATAAAAAAATAATGGGAGTGAACGTCAATGGAAGATTATCAAATATTCTCGGCTTTATGGCCCTAATTATTATGACTGTTGCTGCCGTAGCATTAATTTATTTACAATTTTTCGGATAGTACAAAGCCCATAAGAAATTAAAAGATCTATGAACACACCTTATTTCACAGACCAATCCTATGAGCGCTTAAAAACGCTCGATAAAGGAATCTATGAACAATGTGAATTCATTGGCTGCGATTTTATGAATCAAGACCTCTCAGGGTATGTATTTACTGATTGTAGTTTTAACGACTGCAATTTAAGCATGGTTAAACTTAATAACACTGGATTTAAAGACATCAAATTTTCTACGTGTAAACTTCTAGGACTTCGCTTCGATGACTGCAATGCATTTGGATTTGCCGTTTCGTTTGATGCGTGTATTTTAAACCATAGCTCTTTTTATAAAGCAAAACTGGCTAATACACGGTTTATCCGATGTCAATTGCACGAAGTAGAATTTACCGAGGCAGACTTAAGCAGTGTAATCTTTGATGAATGCGATTTGAGCTTTTCAACATTTGATCAAACAAATCTTGAAAAAGTCGATTTTCGAACCGCTGTGAATTTCTCAATTAATCCTACCCTTAATCGCATTAAGCATGCGAAATTCTCTCGTGACAGGCTAACTGGCCTTTTAGATTTCCTTACTATTGTAATCGAATAAGTCCTTCATTCCATGAACCCCGAAATAAGCGCATACAATTCCCTCCTATCAACACAAGATCAAGAACTATGTGATTTCTTGGCACATCAAATAGATCATGAATTAGGTAATTCCGAATCGAAAATATGGCACCGTCACCCCGTGTGGTTCCTTCAGGGAAACCCAATTGTTGGCTACAGCAAGCAAAAAAAGGAATACGACTCATGTTCTGGAGTGGCGCAGATTTTAACGAGGAATCCTTACCTGTGCTTGGAGGTAAATTTAAAGACGCCTCTGTGTTTTTCAATCATATTGCTGAAATCAACCCCGAAGAGTTAACCCGCTGGATTCAAAAATCATCCACCATTCAATGGGATTATAAAAACATTGTCAAGCGCAAAGGCAGACTAGATCGTATCAGCTAACTCGCTATTTTAACATTTTTTTTATATCTTTCTTGGCTAATTCAACGCCTATGAAGAACCTACTACTCGCTATTATCATTATACCTTTCATCGGTTTCTCCCAAGCCATAATTCAAGTTAAAGTCCTTAGCGTACAAACCTTGGCTAATGTAGACTGCGACGGCTTATTTCTTGGGAATTCTGACTTCGTTTGGGAATTTACGGGCACAGACAACACCCTTGGATTAACAAACAACAACCCTGCCCTATTCGGGATCTTCGGATTTAACTATGGCTATAAAAACAACGACAACGGCGCATATACCATGACCACACCTGGAGGTACATTCTCCCCGAATAACGGCTTATTTTTCAACCACAACTACCTCTGCGTAAATGATGTGCCAACTAGCATTAACCTTGCATGGGAAGCCTACGAAAACGATGACGCCGGAAATTATGATGTGCTTGGATTAACCGATGGTCAAACCGGCCTTCAAAATGTTACTATGCCAGTTCCCGCAGCGGTTGGAATCTTAAATTATTCATTTACCGCAGCAAGCCAAGATGGCGGATGTGCACAAGTTTACGCGATTAACTTGCAAGTAGAGCGCTTACCCTTGGTGGTTAACTACATGCAAGACAACATTTGTACTGCACAGCAATTAACGCTAAATACCACATACACCTACGGATTTTGTAATGCAACCTTAGAACCCAACGAACCAGCCGCACAAGATGTGCAAAATGCAGGGTCCCTTTGGGCGAAATTTGTTGCTCCAGCGAGCGGAAGTGTGAACATCACCAGTGATTTAGGAGGGACTGACATTGGAACCTATTTCCAAATTTATCACGCAGCCGATGGCATGAATTGCACAGATGGAGTAAATGTGGTTACCGGTCAAACCGTAAAAAACAAGTTTGAATATCTTTCTCACATTGATTTTTCAGATGGAATAGACTTATTAGGCATTGATCCAGAAGCTGAGATCGTGTTTGATGCGTGTGACCCCATCCCTTTAATTTCATATCAAAAGTTAATACCGGGACAAACCTATTATATTCAATTTACAGCCGACGGGCCAAACGAACACGGATACTATCAACTTCGTGTTGACGGACTAGGCGGTGGTGCACCAAACCTTGAAGATATTCCATGCCTTTCCAATACCGTAAACTATGGTACCAATGTGATTTCTTCTGCAAATAATAGCACGCCTACCGCAAACCTATCATTTGGATGTGCCTTAGATGGCGGAAATGCAGCAGGAGAAACCGGACAACAACATACCTCTTCAAATCCAACCGAGTATCATGCCTATGACTACCCGCACATCGGGTTAGGGAATCCATCCATGAATGAAAGTGTTTGGTTAAATTTTATAGCACCAAATTCTGGCCGAATTACTTTTGAAGGCGATTACCAGAGTGCACTTTATGGAGAAAGCGCCGCATTGTTTGGTTATGATAAAGCCTTTGGGCCTGGCGTTCCGAATGATTTCCTATGCTCTAATTTAACATACATTGCCTCAGATGAAGGAGGAACAAACAGCTTCCTTGGCGGCGATCCGTCGGCGATTGTTAACGGAACTTGTCTAGAACCTGGATATCGTTATTTTGGAATGATCGACCCTTCCGATGCGATTACGCCTTTAAGTGCTCAAAACATTAATTCATGGGTGTTCAATCCGAGCATAAGCGACCCTTCTAATAATGCCCCAGGAAATGATATTCTTTGCCTAACCTTATTAGACACACTATATGAAGTCCCTGTAATTCCGGCAGGTACCAACCCTACCTTTCAGGCCGTAGCCGGTTCGAATGTACTCGCCTGTAGAGAATATTTAGCAGGCGAACCCCCACTCCACCCGAACCAAGCGAATCGTGCAGATCAAACCGTGTGGCATTACTTCGTTGGACCACCATCAGGGGCTGTAGAATTGAGCATTCGTGCCTACATTGGTATGAATTTATTGCGTTTCAATGTATTTGAATTATTGAATGGAACCAATTGTTATGGTGGGCTTGGACCAGCAACCTATACGGTTGATGGAACGCGATACACCCCTTCGATTACCCCCTTACTTTCCGGAACAGCCAACTACAACGGCCACCAAGAAACCTTATGTTGCTTGGATTCAGGAAAAGTTTATGCCATTCAAATTGATGGCGGATCTCCTGGCGATGAAGGGCAGTACATCATTGAATACATCAAAGAGCTAACCAGCGATGCCGGAGATATTTTCGCCAACAGCTCCAACGGAGGGTATTCCGATGTCAATTTGGGTGACACCTTGTATGTTTGCTACGGGGACACCGTAACTCCAGGAATCTTATTGAATGGTATCGGACAATCAACCGCATCTTTCCCTGCATGTATTTCAGGAGGATATGTAATACACCAAACCAATCCGGTGCCTGATCCGGTCATGAACTCCGGCTTTACTTACAATGATTCTATTCAAGGAACCGGTGTTTTCGTGAATAATGGGAACGGGAACGGAAGTTTTGGGAATCCACAATTCAATACCCTGTATTACCTCTCCCCTGCGGCTGACCAAGCTGCATCGTGGGGTACATTCAACTGCAGAACGGCTACCGTTGAACATGGAATCCCTGTGGTTTATTTACAATCTCTAACTGCGAACTTCAGCTACAATAACAATACCTGTACGGTGACATTTTCTGCCACAGGAGGTATGAATGCCTTTAGCGGAATGCCTTATAATTACACCATCACTAATCCACTGGGTGTTGTGGCCCAAACAGGCACGGTTAATCAGAACCAAGTTCTCAACTACACCGGAGCCATTGCTGGAAACTATACTGTTCAAATCGGAGATGGAGCCTGCACCCAATCATATACCTTCGATGCTTCGGGTTGTGCAACCCCATGTTTACCTGTAACGGTAAATACCAACTTAACGGCTTGTGCAGGAACAAGCGTAGTCTTACAAGGCGCGCCACAAACTCAAGCAGGCACCTTCATCGATTCATTATTAACGCCTTTAGGCTGCGACAGTGTAATTATTACCCTACTTTCCTTTTCACAGCCGATTCCGCTCACGCAGCAATCCATTAGTATATGCTCGGGTGGAAGTTATACCATTAACGGAAATACCTACAGTCTTCCAGGTGCTTACCTAGATACCTTGAATTCTGTCAACGGATGTGATAGTGTAATCTTAACAAATCTTCAATACAGTCCTACCCTTACTTCTATTATAAATCAGAACATTTGTTCGGGATCAAGCTATAATTTCAACGGAACACTACTCAGTGTGGAAGGAATATTTACTGATACCTTGAGTGCAAGCGGAGGATGCGATTCTGTTGTCATTTTAGCCTTATATATTGATCCCCCACTAAGAACGAATGTGAATGCATCAATTTGTGAAGGAGAAAGCTACACATTCAACGGAACGATCTTAACAGAAAGTGGTATTTATGTGGATTCCATGAGTACCTCATCCGGTTGTGATTCCTTAGTAACCCTTGAATTAGCCGTGACAACCTGTTCTGGAGATTTTGAAATCGCTAATATTTTAACACCCAATGGGGATGGTCAAAACGATACATGGAAGATCGATAATCCAAACCAAATATCGGGCTGTACTGTGAAAATATACAACCGATGGGGACAGCCACTCTATGAAACTACGGAGTACCAAAATGAATGGGACGGAACAAAAGATAACGAACCACTCCCTGATGGTGTTTATTTCTATTCGATCGAATGTGGGGAAAAAAGCTACAACGGCGCGATTAACTTATTACGACTTAAAAAATAACCCATGAAAAATAAACTCATCCTCGCTTTTGTGTTTGCTTTTACTGGGATGGTATCAGCACAACAAGTTCCTCAATCCTATTTGTACGGGTATAATTTATTTTTAATCAATCCGGCGCTTTCAGGTACTCACAATTGTACTGAAATCAGCATGTCGCATCACAACCAATGGGTAAAACTGGAAGGCGCACCGATTACGAATCATTTGACCGTTTCCACCCGCCTTAGAAACCATTGGGGTGTGGGAGGACAGTTTATGTTGGATAAAATCGGGATGTTACAACAAGTCTCTGCGCTTGGAAATGTTTCCTATGGATTTTATTTTGGTAAACAATCACTTCGCTTGGGCCTATCCGTGGGTTACAATAATTATCGTGTTAATCCAAGCAATGCCGTGGCATTCGATTTACTTGACCCCATCGTGAACGGTGGAAACCAAAGCGCTGGAGCGATCACTTCAGATATAGGAATCGCCTATAAAGTAGAAGGATTCTATGTATTTGGAAGCGTAAAACAACTCCTGAAAACGTATTCCAATTTTGGATATACCAACCTGCCCGGATACGTACAGCGTGCCCACTACATGATGGGCGCAGGGTATGACATCCCATTGAATAATACGTGGGAAATGCGGCCGAATGTACTGTTAAGAAGCATCAACAACGTCATGCAAGCGGATCTGAATATAGATGCGAACTATAAGTCATTTGTTTATTTTGGAGCTGGTTTTCGCTCCCAGGTTGGCTTAGTTGCTCGCGCTGGAATCACACTAAAAGAAAAGTTCTTTTTTGGCTATGCCTATGAAGCACCACTTGCGAACATTGCCTCGTACAGCAGCGGCTCTCACGAAGTGATGCTAAAAATGACGATTTGTCGTCCGGAACGAACGAAGGTTGTTAAGACAAAAACAGATACCATCTTTAAAACCATAGAACGAGTAGATACTATATTCATCACGCAGACCGAACGATTGATTGACACCGTTTTCATCGATCGAACGAATGAAAAACCTAATGAAACACCCGACCAGGTTGGCGCAGTATCTAAAACAATTCTATTTGAATTTGATAAGTCAGTTGTAAAGAAGGAAAGCTATGGGGAATTAGAAAGCATGGTAAACTTGCTCGAAATGAATCCTACCTATAAACTTTCTTTAGAAGGTCATACAGATGCTGTAGGAACCGAAGCATATAATGTTGGCTTATCTAAGAACCGGGTAAATGCAGTAAGGGATTTCTTAGTAATGAATGGCATAGCTGCGGAACGAATAATTATCCAGCATCACGGTGAAGGGAAACCGGTAGCTGCGAATGACAACGCGGATGGTCGAAAATCAAACCGACGCGTAGATGTTCAGATTATAGTTCCATAAGTGTTTTTAACAACATGCCTTTGATAAGAACCTACCGAATAACCCAATAAAGAATGGAATTCACTACCTTTGGTTAAATCATAAAAAATCAATCGTATGAAAAAATTATTACTTAGTTTAGTTTTCGGAGCCTCTATTGCTTCAATGAATGCGCAAGTTCTTACCAATGGGGACTTTGAACAAGCGGCTTCACCCCTACTTCCTGGAGTAGCAACAGATTGCCCAGGATGGGGAATTGGTCTGTACACTATGGAAACAGCGAATGCCTATGCAGGAACACAATCTGCTAAATTACAAACCATTGTCGATGCAGGAACTGCAGCCTTATTACAATGGCCTTCTGATACCATTGCAGGATTAATGCAACAAATGGTGTCTGGTTCATGGCCAAATGCAGGAACCCTAACCTTAAATTTTTCCTATAACCATAACGTTCCAGCTGGAGATACCGCCTTGGTTGCATGTCAATTTATGGATACTATGGGTACAGGTCCAAATGATGACGTATTACTTTTTCAAGCCTTAGGAGCATTTGGAGGGAATTCAAATGGATGGCAAACGGCTTCTATTCCTATGGATCCAATTCCTGGTGCAATGGGTACAGCGAATAGTGTAATCGTGCTTGCAACCTCTTCGATTGGGGCCGCTTTCGGAACTGGATTTGGTATTCCAAACAGCACCTTGTGGTTAGACAATGTTTCAATTGCTGGTGGTGCTAATGTAATTGAATTGGCTGCATCTGTGAATGTATACCCTAATCCAACAAATGGTGCATTGACATTTGATGCTTCAGAAGCGATTTCAGGTGTTGAAATCTACGGAATGGATGGTAAATTAGCCTTGAGTGCAACAACTGCAAACGTTGACATTACAAACTTACCAAATGGAATTTATCATTACAGTGTAATGACAGTTTCAGGTAAATTATTAAAAGGAAAAGTTTCTAAAATCTAAGAAACCCTTTTGAAAATACTAAAGCTCGCTTCGGCGGGCTTTTTTTATGGATTATAAATTTATACTTTGAAAAAATGAACTGAGCGAAACTTGATAGTAGTCCAAAATAGTTTTTAATGTGCTAAGCGATATATTTACACGACCAGTTTCAACCCTGGATATATGTATACCCGTGTCATTGTAAAAATCCTCCTGGGTCAAATTACGTTGCTTCCTCAAGACCTTTAATCCATCTACTGTAGAACGTAATAATTTTTGGTCTTTGAGTTGTGCTTTTGCCATCGTCACAAAAGGACGAATTCATCAGTGATTTTTCAATGACTTATTTGTCATTTTAAATTATTAATGTATTTTCGTGACATATTTGTCATTTTTAAAATTAAAAACTATGAAAAAACTATTATTATTTATTGCCATTAGCAGCTTATATGGAAGTATTACGGCGCAATCAAGATTACATATTCTTGATGATAGCCAAACAGATGTTAACCATAAAAACACAAAGAAAAAACAAACTCTAAAAAACATCAGTTGCCAAGATACTTTAAGATATGCTGAGGCGAAGGAGCAAATATTATCAGCTAATCCAACTTACTACTATCTAGATATGTATCGAGCTGATAATGATGAAATATCTATGGCATTCTTATCAAATTTTTCAAGCTCCATTCATGGTGTGGAAATATTGGCTAAAAGAAGTATAAATTCAGTGCCGACTAATGTTGTTGTTCAGGCATCAATTTATTCAGCAAACCAATCCTTTGAACCGTCAACTCTGATAGGCTCAGGCACCATAAATATTACGAATGCTAATAATTTCCAATACTATGTCATTAACTTCCCGACCGCATTAACAGTTAGTGGCAATTACTGTGTAGTAATAAAACCTATTACAACCAATAGTGTAATTGATTTGACTGTTAACGATGCTGCAATAAATAGTTATGATGAATCATTTTGTAGATTCAAATCTGATTACTATGCATCAAGCAGCGGACAATGGATATCCATACCAAATTTCGTTGAGTTTGGTCCTACACCTGCGAATTTTGAACCTTTGGTTGCACCAATAGTAAGCTATCCTCTTACAACACAAATTACAGCGAATGAGCAAATAATTTGTAAAGAAGAAAACTTGGTTTTAAATGCCCAAATTAATCCCAATGGCATCTATGGAAATAGATTCTACAACTGGTATTCTTTCTTGTCCCATTTTAATCCTGGTACAATTGACTCCACGTTGAACTGGCAAACACCTAATTCAACAATTTCAATTAATTCTTATGGTACTCAAACAAACGTTCAATATAACACTGTCGCTCAACATAATGTCACACTGCTAAATAATTTTGGTTTATACTCAACATGCCTTGACCAAGACACAGTTATAATTACCATTAACGAGCCTAGTACAAACGCCGGAAATGACATTACCCTTTGCGAAGGGGAAACAGTTACACTAAATGGCTCAGGAGCGAATACATATACATGGGATAATAGTGTTTCAAACGGTGTAGCATTTAATCCTTCAAATTCAGGTACGTATGTTGTTACAGGAACCAGTACATATGGGTGCTCAAAGAATGATACATTAGAAATAACTGTTAATACTGTTGATAATGTTACCATTACAGAAACACATCTCGACTCTGTTACAATAAATAATACAACTTACTATGAAACAGGTCTCTACACCCAAACCTTAACAAATGTGAATGATTGCGATAGTATAATAACGATCAACTTAACAATTAATCATACGGGAATAAATAACTTGTTGCAATTAAACGACAAGAAACCATTGTATTTTATTGATTTAAATGGTAAAATCATTACACCAAGAAAAAACACCTTTATGCTTGCAGTATTCGAAGATGGTGAAATTGTTAGGGTATTTGAAATGGAATAACGATTGATTTTAAGTAAATTCCAGGAAGGCTCGCTTCGGCGGGCTTTTTTTTTAATCCTTACCGAAGTAATGAATTTCTCGATGGGTCTCTTCAATCTGATCTTTTACCACTTGAATCGATTTCGTGAGAATAAAAATATCAGGTGGCGCATGCTTACCCAACCAATCCCAACTGTCCATTTCATGATCTACTGCCCGACCCATGTGATACAACAATTCCATCTGATTACTAAAGAGCCACGCTTGGGCTTTTTCCATGCCTTCCGCGGCATTAATCATGGCCATTAAATGAGCAAAGCCATTATCCATCAACCAATCTCTTGATTCCTGAATTAAATAAATCGCATTCGTTGCATGAAACAATTCTGGGAAACCAGATTCTCGCAAACCGAGCTGAATCACTTTATCCCCATCCACCGCCTTAGCCCAAAGCAAGATTACTTCCGCCGAATAATTTATAGGCTTTAATTGAAGTTGCTTTTGCTCTTTAGGCGCGTCCTCTTTTTTTTTCTTAAACCAATTAAACATACTAAAAAAACCAACTTGCTACTAAGATCGCAGCGATTACACAAACTAAATCAACCAACAACATGGTAGATAGGGTATATCGCGTATTCTTTACCTTGATCGCACCAAAGTAAACCGCAACCACATAAAAGGTCGTTTCCGCACTGCACTGAAAAATGCAACTCAATCGACCCGTGAAGGAATCAGGTCCGTACACACGCATTGCATCGAGCATGAATCCGCGTGATCCCCCACTGCTAAATGGACGAAGCATGGCAACCGGTAAGGAATCTGTAATTTCTTTGGATAAACCCGCCTTAGAAAATACCCACGTTATGCCCTGACTAAGCAACTCAAACATACCACTGTTTCGAAATACAGAAATCGCTACGAGCATTCCTAACACATAAGGAAAAATGGTAACCGCCGTATTCATCCCATTTTTAGCTCCAACAACAAAAGAATCAAATATGGTCGTATTCTTTTCAGTGAATCGCTTCTCTTTCAAAAAGGCAAACCCTAAGGTTAATAGGATAATGCCAATAAGCAATACCCCTGAAAAATTTGATGTAAAATGGTTTTTAGCCATTAAATCTAAGGACCCGATATAAAAAAGCAGACCCAACATCGCAGCAATGATACTAAAAACAACGGCAATAAGTAATCCGCTCAATAAATTGACCCGTTGACGAATCCCAACGATAATTAAGGCTGCTATCGTTCCAATAAAAGAGGTAATAATACACGGCAACATGACATCCGCTGGATTGGTTGCATGTTCTGCAGCACGGTAACCAATAATCGACGTTGGAATCAAAGTTAGCCCCGCCGCATGCAAGCAAAGAAACATAATCTGTGCGTCACTCGCTTTGTCTTTGTCCGGGTTTATCTCCTGTAAACTTTCCATCGCCTTGAGACCAAAGGGCGTGGCCGCAGAATCCAAACCAAGAAAATTCGCGGCAAAATTTAAGGTCATATACGAAATGCTCGGATGGTTCTTAGGAACCGATGGAAATACCTTTACAAAGAAGGGACTTAACCATTTCGCTAAGCCTTCAGCGGCACCTGAATCAATAAGTAACTGCATTAAGCCGGCAAAAAACGCTAAATAGGCAAGCAAGGGAAGAATGATGTCCAAGATAGTTGACTTCGCCGTTGGGAGCAATCCGTCCGTTTTTTGGACGCCGCTGTAAATTCGTACCTGCCCCTCTGAATTCACATAGGTAGTATCGGCATCTAACTCATTTACATTGAAAACGACGGTTCCTTCGGGACTGGTTTTCAGCGTATCCTTGAGGGCTTTGGGCAGTTGAAACACGTATTTTTCACCAATTAAAACGGGGTCATCCTTTTTTCCATTGATTACAGAATCTACACTGTATTGCTGATTGAAAGAAACTCCAACTAAAATAAAAACCAAGGAGGAGATAAATATGATGAGCCAAAATCTACTAAGTACCATAAGAACGAAGTTCGCTGAAATATTAATGCAACTGAAGTCACGATATTAAATGATATTAACATACGTTATTGAAAATCGCGCAACCTTTAAAAAATGAACATTCTTGATACTTTTGTGTTCAAATTTCGACTATGCAACAAGAATTTCACGCCGCTTCCACCAGGGGATTTGCCAATCACGGTTGGTTAAAAGCAAACCACTCATTTAGTTTTGCTTCTTGGTTTAACCGATATCGTATGCACTTTGGAGCGCTACGGGTACTGAACGACGACATCGTTGCACCAGGAATGGGCTTTGGAAAACACCCACATGATAACATGGAAATCATTACAATTCCGCTGAAAGGATCCTTAAAGCATGAAGACAGTATGGGATTTTCTGAAGTCGTTCATGCCGGAGAAGTACAAGTAATGAGCGCTGGAACTGGAATTTATCACAGTGAATTTAATGCAAGTCAAACCGAAGAAATCAACTTATTTCAGCTTTGGATTTTCCCAAATCAACAAGAAGTTACCCCACGTTACCAGCAATTAGCGTATAATCCTTCGGAAATGAAGGATTCATTCCTACAATTGGTTTCACCGAATCCTGAAGATTCGGGTCTTTGGATACACCAAACCGCATGGTTACATATGATAGACATGTCGCCTAATACCACGCAAACCTATACGCTTAAACATCCCGGAAATGGGGTTTACCTCATGAATATCGAAGGTGAAAAAGTAATCGCCAATCAACCCCTTGGATTGCGCGACGCACTAGGTGTATGGGAAACGAGTAGCGTTGAAATTCAAGCTAACACACAAGGTCGCTTGCTGCTCATTGAAGTACCCATGCAATTTTAATTTTCAAGATGAATAATCAATTAATAGAAGCGCTGGAATGGCGTTACGCCTGTAAGAAGTTTGATACTGAAAAACACGTATCCAATACAGACCTAGAAACCATACTGGATTCCATTCAATTAACTCCATCTTCTTATGGCCTGCAACCAATCAAGGTATTGCTTATCGAATCGAAGGAACTTAGGGAGCAAATTAAACCAATTGCTTGGAATCAGGCGCAAGTAGTAGATGCCTCGCATTTATTGGCATTTTGTCATTACACAGCGATTACGCCGGCAGATGTTGATCAACACGTTGAATTAATGGCTCACACCAGAAATTTACCCATAGAAAAACTTCAAGGGTTTGGCACGCATGTAAAAGCTTCGATTGCAAACATGGATGCTGACCACGTTAAGCAATGGACTGGCAAACAAACCTACATTGCACTCGGGCAAGTGTTGTTAAGTTGCGCTCTTTTAAAAATAGATGCTACACCGATGGAAGGATTCGACGGGGAAGCCTTAAATAAGCTCTTAGATTTGCCCAATAAAGGATTAAGCGCATCCTTGCTCTGCCCCATTGGATATCGGCACGCAGAAGACCCCTACATCGCTGTAAAAAAGGTTAGAAAAGCAAAAGACATGTTATTTGAAACACGTTGATGTAAACAGGTAGCCGTTGAAAACATCCGCGAGATACACTACAGGCTAGCATCCAGTTTCATGACATTTTTCTATATTTGAACCATGTGGAGAACTTGGTTTGTGTTTTTGTTGTTTTGTGTATTGTCTTTATCTGCTCATGGTCAAGTATCCTTGTCGGCAGGTGATCAACAAAAGTTATCGGTGCTAATTTCTGATTATGAAGATGGCTGTTTAGAAAATGAACACCGCGACGCCTATTCAATCAATAGTATTAACGGGCGTGAATACGTTTCTTGTTTGGCACGAATTAATCCAGCCTTCGATAAAGGCACACTAACTAAAAAATCCTTTATTATCGGGAATCCTATTCGAAACATCGTAAGTATAAAAGTCCCACTATCCGAAGTATCTCACGTTTCAACACTTCAAGGAGTTGATTATTTAGCCTTTGCTGGAAAAGTAGACCATCAATTAGATAAAGCGGTACATGACGTTCGAGCCGATAGTGTGCAGCAAGGTATTGGATTACCTCAGGGGTTCAAAGGGAAAAATGTATATATCGGGGTAACGGATTGGGGGTTCGATTACACCCACCCAGCTTTTTACGACAGTGCGTTAACCCAAACGCGAATTATAGCCGCGTGGGATCAATTTAAAACGAGCGGACCTCATCCGCTGGGATTTAATTATGGAACTGAATATGTGGGGTCAAGTGCACTTATAGCCGCAGGAAGTGATACAGCAAATATTTACAGTTATAGTACGCATGGAACTCATGTGGCCTCTATCGCAGGCGGATGTGGAGCAGGTACCCAATACCGAGGTGTTGCCTATGATGCGAATTTTCTTTTCGTTACATTTTTAGTTGATGAGGCAGCGGTGTTAGATGCATGGGAATGGATGTATCAAAAAGCACAAGCCGCCGGAAAAAGGCTAGTAATCAATATGAGCTGGGGCTTGTATCACTTCGGTACCTTAGACGGTAATTCATTGTTAAGTCAAGCAATTACGGCATATTCTGATTTAGGTGTTGTATTTGTTAATTCCGCAGGAAATAACGGGAACGTAAATTTTCACCTCAAGAAATCATTCAATAACGATCAACTGAATTCGAAAGTTGATTTTTATTCCTATGCCGCCAATGCAAACATGTGGGGTCAAAGCATCCATGCGTGGGGTGAGGTAGGAAATTCCTTCTCAAATGGAATTGTTGTGAAGAACACAAGCAATGCAACGCTTGCCGAATCACCTTTCTATAGCACCAATAATACCTACAATTACATCGATACTTTCTTAGTGGCAGGTACAGATACGATATTTTACAACGTTGCAGCAGATTCAGCTCACCCATTGAATCAAAAACCACAAATGCGTTTGCGTGTAAAATGCACGAATACCGCCCTAAAAATCCTACTAAAATCTACCGCGATTGATGGAATAGTGAATTATTGGAATGTCACCGAATTAACCACCGATGTAGGTAACTGGGGGATGCCATTCTCTTATTCCGGAACGGGAACAACTCCAGGAGATGCAGACCACGGTATTTCTGAACCTTCATGTTCCGACGATGTAATTAGCGTTGCGGCCTATGCGCCGTCCTATCTAACTCCAGGTGGATCAAGTGTTGGCGGTGGATTAGCCAGTTTTTCCAGTCACGGTCCACGCTATGACGGCGTCATGAAACCTGACATTGCAGCACCGGGAGTATCCATCTGTAGTGCCATCTCTTCGTTTACGGACGTAGCCTACACCACGATTTCTTCCGTGACCTTCAACAATAAAACCTACGATTATGCAAAGTTCTCTGGTACCTCAATGTCTGGTCCAGTGGTGGCAGGAGCATGTGCATTGATTCTAGAAGCCAATCCATGGCTTACTGCGGCTCAAGTAAAACAACTTATTAAAGAAACGGCTCGTACAGATAATTTCACTGGGGTAATTCCTGCCCTTGGAAGCCCCTTGTGGGGTATGGGGAAATTGAATGCATATGCGGCTGTTAAAGAAGCATTGGCTCTGGTTGAAATACCAGAAAACACCTTAGACAATGCCTGGAACATCTACCCAAATCCGGTGGTAGAAAGCTTACATTTTACCTTGGTGGATGAGTTACCCAAAGAATGTACGGTGGTTGATGCACAAGGTAAATGTATAACACTTCCTATTCAGGACGAGCATGTGTTGGTTAAGCATCTTAAGCCAGGTCAATATACCCTTCAACTGAACATAAACGGACAACTGCAATCAGCATCTTTCATAAAAGTTAATTAATGTCCCTCTTGATTCATACCCTTGGACGCGCAGACTTACATCTCGTAACGGAGCTTTCCGCTCGAATTTGGCCAATTGCTTACAGCGAAATCATAACACAGGAGCAAATTAAATACATGCTAAATACCATGTATTCACAGCAGGCACTGGAACAAAACCTGAGTGATGGACATGTTTTTTTATTAGCCGAACTCGATGGCAAACCGGTTGGATACGCAGGGTATCAAATGCATTTTCCCCAATTAGAATTCAGTAAACTACATAAACTCTATGTTTTACCTGAAATACAACATTCGGGTATTGGCGGTGCATTATTTGATTCGGTAGTAACAGCATCTAAGAAGGAACATTGCAAGCACCTGATTCTTCAAGTGAATAAGCACAATCCAGCACTTCAGTTTTACCATAAAAAAGGAATGTACAAGCACGAGGAAGCAGTGTTCGATATTGGTAATGGCTTCGTGATGGACGACTACATCATGCGCCTAGATTGGTGAAAATTAGTACCTTCGCACCATGTTAAAAATAGACATGCACACGCATATTCTTCCGAAAACAATGCCCAATTGGACAGAGAAATTCGGATATGGAAAATTCATTCATTTGGAATCAAATCCGGATGGCTCAGCCAATATGATGCAGGGAGGGAATTTCTTTCGCCGGATCGTAGAGAATTGTTGGGATGAATCCTTACGGATTAAAGAATACGAACAATTCAACACGCAAGTACAAGTAGTTTGTACCATTCCGGTAATGTTCTCGTATTGGGCCAACCCGAAGGATTGTGCGGAATTATCACGCTTTCTAAATGACCATATTGCCGAATTGGTTCAACAATATCCCAAACATTACATTGGATTAGGAACTATCCCAATGCAAGATATCGATGAGTCAATTATAGAATTAGAACGCATTAAATCCATAGGCTTAGTAGGAATTCAAATCGGATCTAACATCAACGATAAGAATCTGAGTGAAGAAGAATTTTTCCCCATATTTGAAGCCTGTAGTAGGCTTGGTCTAGCCGTCATGATTCACCCATGGCAGATGATGGGATTTGACAGCATGAAAAAATATTGGCTACCTTGGTTGGTTGGAATGCCTGCTGAAACTTCTAGAGCAGCATGCTCCATGATATTTGGTGGGGTACTTGAACGCTTACCTAAGTTACGTGTATGCTTTTCCCACGCCGGCGGTTCGTTTTTACCTACACTCGGACGCATTGAACATGGATTCAATTGCAGGCCAGATTTGGTCGCAATAGACAACCAAGTGAATCCACGGGAATATGTAGGTAAATTTTGGGTGGATAGCATTACGCATGACATTGATGCTTTGAAATATATTCTAAACATGCAGGGATCAAAACGGGTGTGCCTTGGTTCGGATTATCCATTTCCACTTGGTGATTTAGAGATTGGAAAATTCATTGAAGAAAGCGACCTATCGAACACCCAGATCGAAGATATTTTCTGCAATGCCACCTTGGAATGGTTGGATTTGGATATTAATAATTTCTTATGATTTGTACGACTCCGAAGGAGTCGTCTCTTTTCGAGTTCGATTTTTTTGTAATATCTGGGACTCCATAGGAGTCCTAAATTTTACCTAATGAAAACCGAATTAAATCGACTCCTTCGGAGTCGTACATTCTGCATCAATGTGGTGGTCGCCATCAAAATTACGCGCATTAAAACTAATTACCTTGGACTCTATGGAGTCCTTTAGTCTAACAATCAGCAAGGCAAGAAACATATGGACCCCAACGGGATCGCATTTATTTTTCAGCAATCCAATCAAACAGATATTCCTTATTGTAATCTATTTCAAACATTGTTAAAAACTCGATGTATTCCTTTTTAAAAGACTTCATAGCGTGATGAGCCTTTTGATTTTCTATATATCGCTTCACATTATCCAACGAAGATTGACTGTAAGAAAATGCGCCAAAACCATGTTGCCATTGAAATTTGGTGCGCACATAACCTTTTACAGTAATAAATTCTGTGCTCGATTTTTTGATTTCTCGCACTAAATCGGATATGCAACAGGTAGGTTTCATGATAAATAGAATGTGAATATGATCTGGCATACCATTAATTGCGAGAGGAATTTGCCCCTTGTTTTGAATAACACCATTAATATACTTGTAAAGCTCAGTTTCCCAGGATTCATTTATCAAAGATTGTCGATATTTTACCGCGAAAACGAGGTGAATGTATATTTGAGAATAAGTAGTTGGCATAGCCCTTAAACAACATTTTTTATTTTTTATTTTTCGTTGTTTAGATTTTGCATTGTTCGACTATACGGGAGTCGCTTCGTATTGGGCTCGATTCTTAACAAAAGTATCCCAATTTACAACTACACCAGTGGGATTTGGTGCGACTCCGCAGGAGTCGGCTCTTTTCGAGTTCGATTCTTTGTGTAATATCTGGGACTCCGAAGGAGTCCTATATTTTACCTAATGGAAACCGAAATAAATCGACTCCTTCGGAGTCGTACATTCTGCATCAATGTGGTACGACTCCGCAGGAGTCGTCTCTATTCGAGTTCGATTCTTTGTGTAATATCTGGGACTCCGAAGGAGTCCTATATTTTACCTATTAGAAACCGAAATAAATCGACTCCATCGGAGTCGTACATTCTGCATCAATGTGGTGCGACTCCGCAGGAGTCGGCTCTTTTCGAGTTCGATTCTTTGTGTAATATCTGGGACTCCGAAGGAGTCCTAGATTTTACCTATTGGAAATCGAAATAAATCGACTCCTTCGGAGTCGTACATTCTGCATCAATGTGGTGCGACTCCGCAGGAGTCGTAATCAAAATTACGCGCATTAAAACTAATAGCCTAGGACTCTGAGGCAATACACTTCAAGCGATTTTTAACGATTTCCGCCTTTTCTTTTATGACGCTCAAATCATCACCTAATATAGTCACATGCCCCATTTTACGAAATGGTTTGGTGTTCGTTTTGCCATATAAATGAGGATAAACCCCATCAAGGCTTAATATATCTTCTAATCCTTCATAGAAAGCAGTTCCTTCATATCCAGGTGCACCTAATATGTTCAACATTGCGCCGGGCATAATCAACCCCGTATTTCCTAAGGGTAAATTCAAAATTGACCTTAAATGCTGAGCAAACTGCGAGGTGAAGCAACACTCAATGGTATGATGTCCTGAATTATGGGGACGCGGAGCGATTTCATTAACCAACAATTCCCCGGATTTAGTAAGAAAGAATTCAACTGCCAACAAGCCCACCATATTTAACTTTGAAATCACATCCTTAGCAATTTTTTGCGCCTTAGCTTCAATTTCCTCAGAAATGGCTGCAGGTGAGAATTGAAACTCTACCAAATTTGCTTCCGAATTGAATTCACATTCAACTGCATCAAACGTTTTTACTTCACCGGTTTCATTTCGTGCAACAATAACGGATATTTCTTTTTCGAAGGGAATCATCGCTTCAATTACCGAGGGGGCCGTAAACCGTTTATCCCAATCCGATTGAGAACGTATAATTTTCACCCCTTTCCCGTCATAACCACCAACTCGCATTTTTTGAACAAACGGAAACTCCATTGGAGCCCGCAGTCCATTTGCATCTGATATTAACTGAAAGTCAGCAGTTGGAATTTGATGCGTCATATAAAATTCTTTTTGTACCCCCTTATCTCGAATTAATTCCAGTACCCGAGGTTGTGGATAAACCTTTTTTCCTAGTTTTTCCAATTCATAAAGCGCTTCAATTGATACATTTTCAATTTCCACGGTTATTAAGTCGAAAGCTGCACCGAAATCAAGTACTGTTTGCTTATCGCTTATAGAACCTTTAGTAAATCCATGAGCAATTTTAGCGCAAGGTGCATCCGAATCATTTTCTAAGCAATGAATTTCAACATCCAAATCAATCGCTTCTTGAATTAACATTCGACCTAATTGTCCGCCACCTAGTAAGCCTATCTTTTTATTCATCCTAAACACCCAATTTATCACAAAGATAGCCATTCAAGCGCTTGTAATCCTATCTTCGTTTTTGCTTTTTTAGTACCTTTGTATCAATTACATCATGGAACATATTCAACTACACGATAAAACGTTCATTCCATATTTGAGTCAAACGGACATTCAAGAGGCCGTAGATACCTTAGCGCAGCGAATTAATACAGACTACCAAGGGAAAGATCTAATCTTCCTTTCCGTGTTAAATGGGGCGTTTATGTTTACATCCGACCTTATGAAAGGAATTAAACTTCCTTGTGAGATTTCATTTATGAAAGTGAGTTCCTATGCGGGAACTGAATCTACAGGACGTGTAGATGAATTAATTGGTTTAACCAGTGTCGTAAAAGATCGTCATGTGATCATCATTGAGGACATTGTGGACACCGGAATTACGATTGATAAAGTGATTAAATTACTTGAGATGGAACAGCCCACTTCCATCGAAGTCTGCGCTACCTTATTTAAAAAAGAGGCGTATAGAGGTCAACATCCTCCAAAATATTTTGGGTTTGAAATTCCGAATAAATTCGTTGTCGGATATGGCTTAGACTACGATCAATATGGAAGAAACTTACCAGCTATTTACCAAGTCAAATCATAGAAACTCATGTTAAACATTGTATTATTTGGCCCTCCAGGGGCAGGAAAAGGCACTCAATCCGAACGATTAATCGAACGCTATGGATTAGTTCATTTATCTACAGGGGATATCTTTCGGTATCATTTAAAAAATGAAACGGAATTAGGAAAACTTGCACGGACTTTTATGGACCAAGGTCATCTTGTACCTGACGAAGTTACAATCAACATGTTGAAAGACGAGGTGTTGAAACAAACGGATCCGAAAGGTTTTATTTTCGATGGATTTCCTAGAACGAATCCGCAAGCTCATGCCTTGGATACCTTGTTGAAGGAATTAAACACCTCAATCACTATAATGCTAGGATTAGAGGTTGAAGAAGAAGAACTTAAAGCTCGATTAACCAATCGTGCCATAAGCAGTGGACGAGCAGATGATGCCGATCCTGAAATAATTGCTAACCGAATTGCCGTATATAACCGTGAAACTGCACCTGTTAAGGAATTCTATGCAGCGCAAGATAAATACATGGCAATTGATGGAATCGGCACAATAGATTCCATAACCGAGCGGCTGTATTCCGCAATTGATTCAAAAAAATAATGGCTTCAGATAATTTCGTTGATTACGTTAAAATCCATACTAAATCAGGTAACGGCGGAGGCGGTTCAACCCACTTTAGAAGAGAAAAATATATACCAAAAGGTGGTCCTGACGGCGGGGATGGCGGACGAGGTGGTCATATCATTGTTCGAGGAAATAAACAACTTTGGACCCTACTCCATCTAAAGTACAATAAGCACATCAAGGCGGATCATGGAGTGCATGGTTCTGGGCAATTAAAAACGGGTGCTCAAGGGAAAGATAGTTATATTGAAGTCCCCCTGGGAACGATAGCCAAAGATGCGGAGACGGGTAAGGTATTGTTTGAAATTACAGAGGACGGGGAAGAACGAATCATAGAACGTGGTGGTCGTGGCGGACTCGGGAACAACCAATTTAAATCACCAACTAATCAAACGCCTAGATTTGCACAACCGGGCGAGTCCGGCATGGAAGGATGGAAGATTTTAGAACTTAAAATCCTTGCAGATGTAGGATTGGTTGGATTTCCAAATGCAGGTAAAAGCACGTTACTTTCTGTACTTTCCGCAGCTAAACCAGAAATTGGGGATTATCCATTTACTACACTTAGACCGAATTTAGGCATCGTATCATACCGCGACCATCGTTCGTTTGTGATGGCAGACATTCCTGGAATCATTGAGGGGGCCCATGAGGGAAAAGGCCTTGGTTTGCGATTCCTTAGACATATTGAACGAAATTCTGTGTTGCTATTCGTGATCCCAGCAGATAGCGACGACATTAAAAAAGAATATAAGGTCTTATTGAAGGAACTTAAAACGTATAATCCGGAATTAGTGCATAAAACGCGTATGTTAGCTATTACCAAAAGCGATATGCTGGATGAGCTTATGATGAAACAAATGACCAAATTACTTCCTAAAGATCTACCTGTATGCTTTATTTCCGCAGTAGCTCAAACGGGATTGTCGGAATTGAAAGATATGGTTTGGAAAGCCCTAAATGAATGATCGAATGGCTTGAGCATATAGATCAAGAACTTTTGCTCCTCATCAATGGTTGGCATTCCCCCTTATTCGACATAATATGTTGGAACCTAAGTAAAGCCATCAGTTTAGTTCCGTTTTATGTGATAACCTTATATTTTCTCATTAAAGATTACTCGCTCAAAAAATCATTGGCGCTATTGGGTTTTATGTTAGTCACACTAAGCATAACAGACATTGTTTCAACACAAGTCTTCAAAGAAGGAGTCAAGCGCTATCGACCTTCTCATCACTTAACGGTTGGGCCGAAAGTACATCTTTACGAAGAACGTCCCGGTGTATTATATCGCGGTGGACAATATGGGTTCTTTTCGTCCCACGCAGCGAATTTAGCCGGATTTATTTGTTTTATTTACCCGTATTTTGCTGAAAAACGCACGTACTGGAACTATACCTTACTCGGAATAGGTATCCTGGTTTGCTATAGCCGAATGTACCTAGGCGTTCATTATCCAAGTGATATATTAGCGGGTATAATGTTTGGCGTCTTGGTTGGCTGGAGCATTCGAGTAATTTCAAGAAAATTTGTATCACTATGAATTGGGTCCTAGTATTTATTGGCGGTGGAATGGGAAGTATATTGCGGTACTTTATTTCACAGCACCTTATACTTTCTAAGTACTTTCCTTGGGCTACATTGTTGAGCAACCTTATGGCAACAACCCTACTTGCCTTGTTGGTTGTTTTCCTTAAATCAGGAGACAAACCGTCATGGCTGCTCCCTTTGATTGGCGTTGGGTTTTGTGGAGGATTTAGTACGTTCAGTACCTTTTCAGCAGAGAATTTTCAGTTGTTTGAGCAAGGACAATGGGCCCTGCTCGCAGCAAATATTATACTCTCCCTTGGAGCGGGGTTTGGGGTATTTTTATTGGTGAGTCGGATTAACACTTCTCACTAATCAAATAGCTGCGCAGCATTCGTGTCAAAAAACCGTATGCGCTGTTGAACCGGACGTTGATTCAGATGGGGAGGGATTAAGCTAAAGAGCTCTGTGAATTCAATGCTAAACTGCTCATAAGTCATATTTAGATGCTCTTCATCAAATTGTAAGGCATCTAATACAGTGTGGATTATTATTTTACGCTCCCAACCAATTTGTTTATGTGCCAATTGTATGGCGTATTGTACCAACCATTGCCAGTAAATTTCATCAAATCCCTCATGAAAATAACGGTAAAACAAATAATAAGAACGATATCTAATATGTGGGTATACGTGGATTTGATCGAGAGATTCCTGGTTCACATGCAATTGAGTGTACAGTCGCTCGCCCAATGAATCCAATGCGCTAAACTTCTTAGAGAAGAAATAGTGCCTTAACAATAAACAATTGGCGAAGATATAATCTTGCAAACATTGCATCGATTCATCCGGATGAATGTTTTGAAGGTATAGGTTTAACCCCTCTTCGTAATGCTCCAGTTTAAATTGTGGGTCTGCAAAATATTCAAAAAAGGATTCTCTTACGATTGGTACTGCATGGAATTCTTTATAAAAATCAGTCGTTGATTCTGGATTTCGATATAAGGCTGCATAAATCTCTTCTCCTAAAATCAATTTCTTTTCAAAGGTCACATCCGAAGGAAATTGATTGAAAAAACTCCGCAAGGCATCGAATGACTTCATTTGTATGCAGTGATACAAAATACTATATGGTTCGAGATCAAATGAATCAGCAAATACGCCACTCTTTATTCGAAATTTACACAACTCATGCAAGTGATCCTCCAATTCAACCCAAGATGGGTATCCAATAAAATCTGCTAAAATTTCTAAGGTTTGTACATACGGCGAATTGATGTTATTTTCCCATAGAAAAAGCCTATATACCGTACTTTCAGAAATCTTCTTTCCCGTCTTTTCCGAAATAACTAGTGCCGCTTGCTTGCAATCCGGCTTAGTGTGAATCCGATAACTTAAGGCATCTTCTAATTTCATTTTAAGCGCATTTAAAACAGCTTGTGAAATTCGAAACTTTGGTTTGGGCATGGTTAATAAAAATATGTTGTACTTAAGTTTATGCAAAATAATAAAACGAGCGAGACAATAAAGGTCACAAAAGGTTAAATTTGACGAAATTCATAAATTACCCGATTATTGCTCAATAGTTACATGTAATAAACTAGAATTCACTTTCTCTACGAATGTTACTTATTTCAATATATATTATGCTTGTAGTAGGCATTACTTTTTTTCAATGGAAGGGTGCTAAGGGTTCGATTTTTAAATCCAGTCAAAAGGTTTCTTGGTGGATTTCAGGGCTATCTCTATACATGTTATTTCTTTCCGTAGATCAAGGGCAATTGATTTCCGGGATCATCGCGGAACATGGAATGCAGGGCATGTGGATGGTTTGGGCTGGTAACCTTGGCGTTTTCGTTGTTCCTATTGTTTTTGCACCTATATGGCATAAACTTAACTTATCTACAGATAATCAATTCATCTTATTTAGATTCCCTGGCCAAGCTGGTGCATGGCTTCATAGATTTCGGGCTATTTATGTTGGAGGATTGGTGGTAACCCTTGCCGTTAGTTTTTATCTCATTGGATTCGCTCGAGTGATAGAAGTTTTTTATAAAATACCCCAAACTCAAAGCATTCTAATTGCTGGTGGAATCATGGTCTTATTTGCACTAAAGAACATATTAGACATCAAACTGAAACTAGATGTTCTGCATACAACCCTTTTCATTGGTAGTTTTATGCTCATTGTTTTTTTCGTTAGTAAAGCATTCATTTTCGAAAAAGATTGGATGAAATTCTTCATCGAAAACCCAACTAAAAAAAGTTTAATTCCTGTGGATTCATCTTCATGGTTTTCCATGTTAATTTATCTCGGTGTACAGTGGTGGAGCTGTTACCTATTTGATGGCGGAGGAGCGGAAACTTCACGTTTCACAGCCGTGAAAACCCCAAAAGATGCCATTAAAGCGGCACTCACTCCGGTTGCAATATCCTTTATCATCAGTTTTTTCATGGTAATTCACGTCGTTGCGTTATTAGGAAACACTTCAATTCAAATCAATGGTGAAATATCCTATGTAAATGCCTTACTCAACATTATTCCATTTCAATTAAAGGACTTTATCTTCCTCGGTTTCTTCGCCATGTTTATTACTACCGCTGAGTCATTATTAAATTGGGGTGCATCATTTTTAGTCGTTGATGCATGGAAAGGTTGGCTTAACCCAAGTTCCTCTCTTGTTGAAAATCGGATTTTATCGTTTCTCATGATGGCCGTATTGAGTTGCCTTTCTATTCTAGTCTCTATATACATAACAAACTTACAACAGCTCATTAAAATTACATTTTCAATTTCAGCTGGAGTAGCCCCAGTGTTTATTCTGCGTTGGGTATGGTTCCGAATAAATGCTTGGTCACAACTAAGCGCTATGATTTGCTCCGGTTTCCTCACCTTATGTTATCCGTTAATTCATGACCTAATCCCCTTGTCAATTTTCCCCATGGAGGAATCCCGTATTTTAGTTGTAACAATCATTACTACCATTACTTGGGTACTTGTTACCTTTCTAACACCGAATCATTCAGAAGAAATTGAAATTCGCATGCTTCCAATTATTCAAAAAAAGCGTGTTTTTTTCTATCGGCTAGGTCTTGCTTTAGTTCTCGGTGTTTTTCTAACACTTCTCAATTGGGGGATCTGGTCTTTTCTTTTAACCCAGGGTTAAGTATTTTCTATTTGGAAATTGATAAGACAAGCGCATCAACCACCGCTGCCATTCGTTTTATGTCCAAGGTTTCTATCGTATCTGTAGATTCATGATAATTCTTGTTCCTATAAAAGGCGGTATCCGTAACCATAACCGCATCAAATCCAAACTTCCAATAATTCAAATGGTCAGAAAAATCAATGCCAGGTAAGGCTTTTGGACCCGAAAATATTTCAGTTTTCACCATTCCTGTTTTCTTAAACCGTGCAGCAAAACGTCTTGAAAAACTTCCTCCGTTCATTTTCTTTACCACCGTAATAAAGTCACCTGTCCTTCCATATTTGAGGGCTAAAATCGGAAGAGGATAGTGTTGTGATTTTAACTGGTCGCTAAAATACCCAATCATTTCAATGGAGACCATTCCTTCAACCGTCACGTTTCGATTTTTTAAGGACTCCGCATGCACATAACTCCCCATGGACTTCCGTCTAAAATGTGGTGGTTCCTCTAAGGTATAGGCTACTAATTCTATCTGTCGATTCAATTGTTTTCCCTTTAATTGTCTTGCTATTTCAAGCAAACCAGCAATCCCGCTGGCATTATCATCTGCGCCGGGTTGTTCACCACATACATCATAATGTGCACCTAAAACTAATAGCGGCTTATCTTTGGGGCCAAAACGTGACACCACATTTCGGTACACGCTACCATTAAGCTCGTAGGATTGAAAATAAACGGTGTCTGCATATTGAGCTAACTCTTCAAAGATATACGTTGAGACCTCATTTAATGCGTTCAGATTATCAGCATTTCTAGAAGGATATACTGTCGTTAATCGCTTTAAATGACGCATTAAATCCACTTGATTGGTTTGACCGAAGGTAAAACCAACCCATACTAAACATACCAGTGCTAATCTTCCTTCCACAAAAGTCCGCGTGATTTAGTATACGGAATTGGAACTTGAGCCAAACGCTCTTCGATCCCATAGAACAAGGTTAACATTTGTTTAATTCGGGATGATACACCGGTGTATTCTTCCTTTACAGCCGCTAAATTGGAACGATGTGTGTTAGTTACACCCGTAGTATTGTCGTACAACATATACTCCACCATTCCTAAACGTCCAGTTAAACTTGGTGCTGACTCAAACTCATGTTTAGTTAGTAGATCATCTCCATACATGATAAGCTTGCACGAATCTAAACCAAGACTTAACCTTTTTACATCCCGTAACATGCTAACATCTGTATTTGGATAATTCAATAAAGCGGATTCAACCAAACCAAGCTGCGTACTAAACTCCTGTATGATTTCTCCTACCCCACTTACTTTTCTACTCACTTCTGCCACCTCTTTTCTGAATGCATTCAGTTCTTCAGGATTTTTTGCAACCAGGGTTTGATTGTTCAATGCCTTTACATTAAATACATGCTGCGGCACTAAGGTATCTATTCCTTTATCACCTACTAAATAAACTTGCAATGAATACCTACCTGCTGGAACCAAAAAGCCATTATTTCCGCCATTTACTGTGGTTGTTGGATTGCTTCTCAAATTCCATGTGATGCGCGAAATGCCCTTAGCAGGCGTTGTTGTAAATCGCTTAATCTCTTTTCCCGCATCATTCGAGATAACCCAAATACACGTTGCTTGCGTTTCTTGAAGCTCCGCTCGCAATTCATTCATCGTTGGGTAATTCACATCTTTTTTATCTTTTTCAAGGGCCTTCTCCTTTTCTTGTCGTTTACTTTTCAGCGATTGAATGTCGTCTTTGAGGTAAAGATTGAATACGGCACCAAAGGAAGGATTCTCCGAAGCCCACATGTTATGCCCTTGGAAACCTGTTCCCTCTAATCCAAGAGGATCTGCTGGAACATATAATAAGGCATCCTCTGTGTCAAACAGGTGTGCTTTTTTATTCAGCACCTCTGTGGTTAAGCCCCTAAGCGGACTGTAGTTGTCCAATACATAAAACCCACGTCCAAACGTTGCTGCGACCAAATCGCATTCCCGCTCTTGGATTTCTAAATCATACACCGCAATGGTTGGTAAGCCACTTAGTTTTGTCCAATGTTGTCCTTCGTCGGTGGTGAAATATGCTCCAAACTCAGTTCCAACAAATAATAAATTCGGTGTTTTAAAATCTTGTTTAATGCAATATACGGTTCCACGGTCGGGTAAATCACTTGATATGGAGGTCCAAGTGGTTCCACGATCAGAAGACTTAAATAAATACGGTTTAAAATCACCGTTACGCTGATTATTAAACGCAGCATAAACTACTTGATCATTAAATCGTGATGCTGTCAACATATTCACCCGAGTTTGAGCAGGAACCCCAGGAATAGCATCGATCTTTTTCCAATCCTTACCCTCATTTTGTGAAACTTGAATTAATCCATCGTCTGTTCCCGCATAAAGCACTCCTTTTTTAATTGGTGATTCATCCAAGGCTACCACATTACCGTACACCGTAGTGGATGCATTCTTCATAACCGCATCGATACTCCAAACTTGCCCCATGACTGGTACTTTATTGCGATCCATTTGACGCGTTAAATCCGGAGAAATTTCTGTCCAATCATCTCCTTTGTTGGTAGACTTAAACACCTTATTGGCAGCGAAATATAAGGTAGAGGCATCATGTTTAGAGACAAGTAATGGCGCATCCCAGTTCCAACGATATCCGGGCTGACCTTTTGCCGGCATCGGTTGAATCGGAACTTTTTCTCCACTTTGCTTATCGTAACGTACTAACCAACCGTACTGTGCTTGCGCATAGGTAATGTTCGGATTGCTCCAATCTGTTGCCGACTCAAATCCATCTCCCCCATTCGTAATAAACCAATCCGTATTTAATATCCCACTAACATTCGTTGTACCAGAAGGACCACCCATGGAATTATTATCTTGCGTGCCTCCGTAAATGTTATAAAATGGATAATCGTTGTCTGTGGTTACTTTATAAAATTGCGTAATTGGTAGGTTATCAAAAAATCGCCATTCCTTCGCATGACTATAGGTTTCATAAACCCCGCCATCACATCCTACCAACCAATGGTCGGTATTCGATGGGTCAATCCAAATGACATGATTGTCTACGTGCTTGTGTGATTCACCCGTTGGCTTAAATGTAACCCCTGCATCTTCTGTGTGATGCATATAGGTATCCATGGCAAATACTTTACGTTTATTTAATGGGTCACAAAAAATTTCTTGATAATAGTTTCCACTGGTTGAAAATCCTCCTTGCTTTGACCAAGATTCCCCTTTATTCGTACTCAGATAAACACCTCCTTTATCATAGCGACCTTCAACAATAGCATATACCCAATTCGGATCGGCTGGAGAAACAGCAAGACCAATTCGACCCATATCAGATTTAGGTAATCCGGTAACAATTTCTCGCCATGTTTCTCCACCGTCTGTGGATTTGTACAAGGTGGATTCAGGTCCTCCTCCAATATATGTCCACTCATGTCTACGACGCTGATGTGCAGAGGCATACAGAATTTCTGGATTACTTGGGTCGATCACTACTTCTGCAATTCCTGTATCATCAGAAACAAACAGCGTTCTTTTCCATGTTTTACCGCCATCAGTAGACTTATATACGCCGCGTTCGCCTCCTTTACTCCAAAGGGGACCATATGCTGCGACCCATAATACATTTTCGTTCGTTGGGTGAATTACTATACTACCGATGTGCTCCGATTGTTTGAGGCCCATATTTGTAAATGACTTGCCGCCATCTACAGATTTATACACCCCATCGCCGTAGCTTACCGAACGTTGGTTGTTGTTTTCTCCAGACCCCACCCAAACGGTGGTTGGATTCGATGGAGAAAGTTCCACGCAACCAATAGAATAACTTCCGTAGCCATCGAAGATTGGTTGAAACGTGATGCCATGATTCTTGGTGATCCACACACCACCACTCGCTGCAGCAATATACCATAAATCCTTATTGGTTGGATGAACGGCTAAATCAGCTACCCTTCCAGAGGTAAGGGCAGGTCCAACCATCCGAAAACTTAACGCGGATACGGTCCCCGCATCATAAGGTTGTTTAGCGACTACTTTGGGTTCAGTTTTTTTTTGTGCGTAAAATACTCCTTGAGCAAGCACGATTAGGATTAATATTTTTTTCATAACATGTATTTCAATTAATTAAAAAGCCATTCTCACGAATGGCTTTAAGTTCTATTTCACTTTCATTCCTCGGACAAAACGATCCTTACGTTTCACTTTCTCGAGTTTCTTTTTAGCTACTTTAATATACGCCGAGCGAGGACTGCCTCGCATCACATCGATTTTGTACGTAACCTCACCATATTCAATTCTCGGCCCACCCGACTGATTCCAATCAACATCAAAATAATACCTGCGATTAGCCTCATTCTTTGAATTAAACTTGAGCGTTTTTCCTTCACCCGTTTCAAAGCGAACTAATATTTCACCTTTTGGACCATATGAATCAAAAACACATGGCGTACCTGCCTGAATAATAACAGACTCTTTTTTTGTACTTGAACTGTTTATTAATGTTCCATTCGACGTGGTAGTAGAATTTTCATTTTTTACTTCTTCATCCATTACAATGGTATGTGAAATATAAAATTGAACCTTTGCTAATTTTTCTTCAGAATCAAGAGCAAATTCATCGCGAATTAAATTCGTGTATGGAACTTGAGTTGCACAGGCGGAAAGAAGTAATAAAATCGAAAGATACAAGCTGATTTTTTTCATGTAAGTTTTTTTACAAAAATAACAAAAGTGACCTTAAAATTTCCCAAGAAATGGTTAAAATTGTCCTACAAATATGAAACTCACACAAAAACTCAATGCGGTTCAACTAATCTTTCTTTTTATATTGATTACTGGTGGATGTGCATCAGGTTCTAATAAACCAATTAAGCGGTTCGAAACCATTCAACCGACACACAAAAAAAACAATCGGTTAAATTCAACAAAAACCGATACACTTAGTGCGTATTTATCGCGATACACCATGGACAGTGTAGGGTTTACCTTTGACTCAATTCAAGTAGAGGGAAGCGCTCATTTTTTGGATCGATTTACCGACGTGAAAAATCCAAGATTCAGTCACTTTCATTTATTTGATGTATCAGGTCAGACTTTCATTGGAGAATGGAAATTTAAAGACAGCAGTGCTCGAAAAAATGCACTATTCAATTGGCTTGACCATTTTGGACCTCAAGAAAAACAAATTGAGTGGTATAGTAAAAAGAAAATTTCTTCGGAAAACACCTTAATCCTTGTTAATAAAACTTCCATTATTCAGGTTAATTCTACGGAGCGAATTGCAACAAAAAAATGGCAGAAATATCAAAAATATTATTTCCCAAAAGACAGCACAATACTTGTTATTGAGCAAGTCCAAGGAAAACCCTGCCAGTGGTCAAAACCAAAATACCCCATTAAATGATTGTCTATGAAAACCCTTAATCGAGCATACTTAACTGTTAATCCAACAGAAAAATTTTGGAACCTAGTAGGACCAAGTATCGAGGATAAAGATTTTATTGCGTTTCATGAGCCTACCCTGTATTTAATTGAAGAGGAAATTTGGGATGAAGAAATAATCATCACGAAATACATGAAAAAAATCACGAAGAACGAAATCAGTCAAGTTACAGATCAAGATATTTCTTCCATTCCGATTGAAAAATCAGAAGATTTTCTAAGCTACTTTACTATTGAACTCGGAGGTACCGTTGTCGATTGCATCTCTGCCCCCATTGAAAGGCTATAGCCGATTTATTAAATTAACATTCAGGTAGGATGGATCAGATGTAACTTCTTCTCCAACCCATGGGGGTAATAAAAATCGTTCATCAACATCTGTTAATTCGATTTCTGCAACTACCAGGCCCTCCAGTTTTCCTTCAAAAACATCAATTTCCCAAGTATGACCTTCAACAGGAAGCTCATATCGGCATTTTGAGAGGACACGCGGACAGGTTTGAAGTAAGGATTCCGCATCATTAATTGGAATTTCATATTCATATTCGGAACGAACGAGTGCCGATTCACCAATTTTTATGGTTAAAAATCCCCGATCACCTTTGATTCGAATTCTACAAGATTTTTCTGATGTAGCGAATAGATATCCTTGTTTAATAGCCTTTCCACTTACTAATAAAGGACGTAAGATATCGAGATTACCAATTAAATATTTTCGTTCTATTTCAGTCATTTTTTATAATTTCAAAAATATTGAATAATTTTAAGCGTTGAAAGCAACAAATCCCTTGGTAAATTCGTCATGGGAACGTATAAAATTAATTAAAACACTTGCATATGTTACGTATTTCGCTGATTGGGTTCTTTTCAATGCTTACATTTTTCGGATTTACTCAAAAAATCAATGCTACATCCATTGGGAATCCGGAGATTCTCTACAATGAAAATGGGGTAAAAATCACCTCACAACTCACGGAATGTAATAATGTTGGTCGTGGAGAAATCATGAATTTCAAAATTCTAAGTATTGTAAATTCAAATGCAAATCCAGCAGCTTTGAAAATTCGTCAAGACATGTATTATGATACTGACGGTGGAAATTGCCGAACGTGTGAGAATCCAGAATATACCTTTACCTTTAATCTTGAGGCCGGAGAAACAAAAGCTGGGAATTGCTACGGAGATACAAATCCTGCGTTAGCCGTTTTTGTCTCGATGAAAGATGGGTATATTAAAGAAGTCTTAAGTGACTTAAAAATGAACATTGTACGATTGCATTAAACAAGCATAAATTCATTGAAAAGACCGCCCACGCGGTCTTTTTTTTTACCTTTGATTTTATGTTAAAATTAAAAACGGCAACACCTCGTTGGATAATCATACTTATTGATTTAATCGTTTCTATTTTTTCTTTAGTACTTGCTTATTTTATTCGCTTTGACTTGAATACGAATTTGTATGCAATGAAAAACGAATGGCTTGCACATTGGCCCGAGTTCATTACCTATTTATGCATTAAAGGACTCATATTTTATCTCTTTGGCATTCATAAAGGATTAGTTCGATATACTTCAATACAAGACTCACAGCGCATTTTAAAGGCGAATTTAAGCGCTACATTGATTTTTATTTTAATTAGTGCTCTACGAGCCAATGCATGGGATACGACCTATCTTTTCCCTAGTTCGATCATATTAATGGAGTTTATAATAAGCTTAATGTTCTTGATTGGAAGTCGTTTCGTAATTAAACTTTGGTACATCGAAACTGTAAAATCGATTGAAACAAGCGAACGTGTATTAATATTTGGAGCTGGAGCTATGGGATTAATCGCGAAGCGCACCATTGAAAATGACAATAGAATTCAACAAAAAATCATAGGGTTTATTGACAATAATCAGGCATTAGTGGGTAACAGAATTGATGGGATCAAGGTATTCGACGCAACACAACTTGAACAATTACTTGACACCTTAACCATAGAAAAGGTCATTGTTGCCATAAGAAAACCAAACCCGGAATTATTGCGTTCCTTAGTAGATATCTGTCTTTTACATCAGGTAAAAATTCAACGTGTACAAGACCCTAACACGTGGGTTAATGGGGAATTAACACCCAAGAAAATTGGAAAAATAGACATCTCTGAATTATTAGGTCGTGCACACATCGAATTAAATCAAGGACGCTTGTCAAACGATCTTGAAGGCAAAACAGTTATCATTACCGGAGCAGCAGGTTCAATTGGAAGTGGAATCGCACGGGAGCTGACTAAATATAATGTAAAAAACTTAATCCTTTTAGATCAAGCAGAATCTCCATTATATGATTTACAACAAGAATTAAAGATCGATAACTTGGATTTTCACATCAAATTCAAAATTGGTGACATACGAAACAAAGAGACCATAAATAAACTTTTTGAAGAGTTCAAACCGCACATCATATTTCACGCAGCCGCATATAAGCATGTTCCTTTAATGGAGGAGAATCCGTATGAAGCCATAAGCACCAACATCATTGGTACTAAAAATCTAACAGAATGTGCGATTCAATATAAACTTGAGAAGTTTATTTTCATCTCAACGGACAAGGCAGTGAACCCAACAAACATTATGGGAGCGAGCAAACGAATTGCGGAAATGATTGTTCAAGAAAAAAATAATAATGGAATCACTAAATTCATTACTACTCGGTTCGGAAATGTACTGGGGTCAAATGGTTCTGTGATACCACTTTTTCAAAGACAAATATCGCAAGGAGGCCCAGTAACCTTAACCGACGAACGAATCACTCGATTTTTCATGACCATTCCAGAGGCATGTCAACTCGTGCTGGAAGCATTTTCAATGGGTAACGGTGGTGAAATTTATGTTTTTGATATGGGCGAGTCTGTTCGCATCGTAGACCTAGCTCGTAAAATGATTCTTCTTCACGGATTAGAACCAGATAAAGACATCGAAATAAAAATTACAGGCTTACGACCCGGTGAAAAATTATACGAGGAACTCCTTGCTGACTCAGAAACAACCTTACCTACCCATCACCCTAAAATTCTAATCGCGAAAACACGACAAATCACAGATGAATTCGAATATCTCATGAAAGAGTTGATGGAAAACCAATCAAATATAATGTTGAGTGTTTCCGTGATGAAACAAATCGTACCCGAATTCAAAAGTAAAAACTCTTTATTTCAGCAATTAGATGCAAATTAAACCCTATGATGTCCAGGTGCGATTTTCTGATATCGATATGCTCGGCCATGTGAACAACGTAGCTTATTTTAGTTTCTTTGAAATGGCCAGAATTCACTATTTCTATCCGATTCTCGGTCCCTCATGGGATTGGATGACTCAAGGAGTTGTATTGGTTAAAAATGAAGCTACGTATATAAGTCCTATTTTCCTTCACGATAAACCTAAAATCAGTTTACGCGTAACCGAAATTGGTACAAAGAGTTTCACCTTGGAATACGATGTATTTGTAGAAGACAAGCTATGCGCTTCCGGTTTAAGCAAATTGGTTTGTTACAATAATAAGTTAAATCATTCCATAGAAATCCCTGGACAAATGAAAACCGCCTTAAACCAACTCATCTTATGAAGAATCTCTTTATCCTTTGCTTATTAATTACTATCAGCAATGTTTTTGGTCAAGTTAAAAGCCCTTGCGGAAATATACGCAAGAAGTCAGAACCACGGCGTTGTTTAAATTGCTATGATCAAGTTTCATATGATGAAGAAATAAATACCTATGTATTGACCAAGGATGGATTCACACCGTTTAACGGCACCTGTCAAACTTGGAATAGATCTGGATATGTGTTAGAAGAACTGACCTGTACCAATGGTAAACGGGATGGTATTGATACTTCATTTTATGGTTCAGGGTGCGTACAATCCACACAGGGGTACATTCTCGGAATAAAAAATGGGAAACATCAAGTGTTTTTTGATAGTACCGGTCAATTAAGAAAAGAAGAAAATTATCTAAATGGAAAACTTAATGGATTAGTGCAAGAATATAATCGTTCAGGTGATACCCTATTATATATGAACTACGCACAAGATATTCCTCATGGGCTTCAACGCACCTATTACCCGGATGGAAAAAGATTCAAGGTGATTTCTTATAAAAACGGGCTCCTGGATGGTTCACACCTCACCTATACCGCAGAAGGAAAACTGGAGCTTAAGTTAAGTTATAAAGAAGGTAAAAAAGATGGTGTGTTTATTTTCTATCACGACAATGAAAAAGAGGCCGGAAAAGAAACGTGGAACCTAGACCTCAAAAATGGAGAATTTATTACGTACAATGAAGAAGGTAAAATTCTAAAACAAGGAACTTATAAGAAGAATATTGCCATTGGAGAACACAATGTATTTGATTCGAAGGGTAAACTAATACATCAAACCACTTATGACAAAAAAGGCATTAAAACCTATGAAATGGAAGTGGATGAATACGGTGATCAAAAAGTCCTGTATTCTGCTTCTGGTCCTGCCAAACCTACGGGTATTGAAGAAGATGATGATCCAAAAAATATTGAGCCTGTGAATGAGAAAAAAAATAAGCGCAAAAAAAGAAAAGAACGACGTAAGAAGGAATAAGTTTAAATTAAGCCGATGGTTATGGATAGTCCAAGAAAAAATAGTCCAACAGCAACAAGGTATTGAATAAGATGGTGGGTAATTTTCTTAAGTAAGTAGGTACCTAAAAACACGCCTAAGATAGACCCCGTGGACACAATCATTAGTTGAGTAAAATCGACTAAGCGCCAATCTAAGGTTGTCCAATAAACCGAATTTCGGGCGATATCTGTTGCTAAGCTTATAAAAGCCGTTGTAGCAACAAACTCTTTTATTTCGTTCATTCGTTTGATTAAAAACATACTGCGCAAAGCTCCCTGATGTCCACTCAGTCCGCCAAAAAAGCCAGAAAGCACACCACCAATCCACATAGGAAAACTCACTTCCGTTTTTTTCATGGTGAATTCGATAAGCGCAAAAATCATCATGAGCCCCCCGATTATTATGTTCAAAAGTTGAACTGGATGTGTCAGATCTCCATGAGTTAGATCAAAGATAATTAAAGGTTTTAAGGCTAAAATACTCAGCAACATAGAACCCAAAAGTGAACAAAGAACGGATGGTATACCAAAGGATAAAACGATGCCCCAATTCACGCGTCGGTTTAACATAGATTTAACCGCAGAATTTAATAAATGAACCATCGCCGTTAAAGCAATAGCCACCTCCGGAGGATAAAACCATAACATGGAGGCCAATAAAATGGTTCCTAAACCAAATCCTGAAAAGAATGTGAGCAGGGATGCAAAAAATGCGACGGTAGGAATAATCCAAAACATTATTTTTACGCTTTAATCAAAGATAACAGGAATGATTGATTTACGAAGCGATACGGTAACGAAACCTACACAAGCCATGCGTCAATTTATGGCCGATGCCCCAGTTGGTGATGATGTGTTTAATGAAGACCCCACAGTACTAGAACTCGAGGCATATGCTGCGGAAATGTTTGGAAAGGAAGCCGCTCTTTTTTGCGCATCAGGAACACAAACAAATCAAATCGCGATCATGGTACATACAACACCTGGAGGTGAAGTAATTTGTCATGAAGAAAGCCATATTTATAAATATGAAGGAGGCGGAATTGCAAGAAATAGTATGGCCTCTGTTAAGCTATTAAAAGGGAATCATGGGCGAATCTGCGTGGACGATTTACCGAATGCCATAAACAATCCCGCTGATGTTCACCTTCCCCTAACCCAATTGGTATCCGTTGAAGATACCGCTAACCGTGGTGGTGGGGCGGTGTACAACATCCATGAATTAAAAAAAATAGCCTCATTTTGTCAAAACAGAAATTTACCGCTTCATTTAGATGGAGCTCGGGTGTTTAATGCGTTAATGGTTAACAAGCAAGACCCTAAACATTATGGCGAATTATTCGATTCTATTTCAATTTGTCTTTCAAAAGGCCTTGGTGCTCCGGTGGGTTCGATTTTACTAGGATCAGCCGATTTTATAATACGCGCCAGAAGAATCCGAAAAGTACTTGGAGGTGGAATGCGGCAAGCTGGAATAATCGCTGCCGGTGGACTTTATGCCCTTAAATACCATGTGAGTAGGCTTTCCCTAGATCATAAGCATGCATCCGAACTCGAGGCTTGTTTAATGAATTTACCTTGGATAAAAGAAATATATCCGGTGGAAACTAATATTGTAGTTGCGGTATTAACCGTAGCATCGGATCGTGACCAATACATAGACAAACTGAAACAACACGGTATCCTATGTATAGCTTTTGGTCCAGGCATGATACGATTCGTGACGCATCTAGACATTTCTGAACAGGACATTCAACAAACAATTAGTGTATTAAAATCGCTATAAAATGTAACCTTTATGATCATTTTCGCTTAAAAGGATTGGATAAATTTCTTTTATGGCAAAGCGATACTTTTTTCTACTCTTTTTAGTCTCTATTCATTGTATTCACCCGGTTTGGGCACAAAAGAATGCATGTGTTACAGAAGATAAAAAACTACTGAAAGCAATACAACCACTAAAAGATGAGCTAGACTTAGCAAAAGCATCCATCCTTTTCAAAGAACTTGCTGAAAAATATCCTGAAAATGCCGAACTATCGTTCATCATGGCAGAAAAAACGCTGAAACAAGCAAATAAATTCGCAAAGGATTCAAAAAAACAAGAGGAAGCAAAAAGCTATCAAACGCAAGCATTTCTTTTATACAATTCAACCTATAAGAAATGTCCGACCTATCATGCCGATGTATTATACAACCTAGCTTCAATGCTTGTATCAAATAATCAAGAAGAAAAAGCAATTCCATATTTGAAGGAATTTATTGCGTTTCCAGAAGATGATTTCACTCGAATAGCCGCTGATCACAAGGAAAAAAAAGAAATTGCCACATCGTTTATAGCTCGTAAAGAAGTCGCTAAACAGTTTATTGATAATCCAGTGCCTTTTGAACCTACCTTAATCGAACAGGTAAGTTCAAGCTTAGATGAATATTTCCCAATGATTTCACCCGACAATGACCTGATGTTCTTCACCCGTAAAATCAACCGGAAAAACCTCGGTGATATTTCAGATAATATTGTAGAAGAATTCACCGTATCCGATCGATTATCTCAAGATAAAAATGAATTCACGTATGGAAACCCCTTACCGACCCCATTCAATGACGGCGCATTTTTCAATTACGGTACCGCTACCCTTTCTGCTGACAATAAAGAAATGGTTATTTGCGCTTGCAAGAAGGAAACAGTATATAACCAAACCTATTTAAACTGCGATTTATATACCACCACATATAAACGTACTGGAAAAGGTGGAAACGACTATCAATGGACTCCATTAGTTAACATGGGAGAACAAATAAATACAAAAGATGGTTGGGAAGCACAACCTTCGCTTTCTGCAGATGGTAAAACCTTATTCTATGCAACCTATCGAAAAGGATCAAGAAACAATGACATTTATATTGCTATTAAAAAAGACGACGGAACGTGGTCTGAAGGCAAACCCTTCAATGAAATAAATACCGACGGGAAGGATAAAAGTCCATTCTTCCATCAAGATGGTGAAACCTTATACTTTGTATCAGAATGTAGTGATGCTCGTCCGGGACTTGGTGGACTTGATATTTTTTACACTCGGAAAACAGAAAATGGATGGTCAAAACCGCAAAACATAGGCTATCCAATAAATACAGAAGGAGAAGAACTAGGAATCTTTGTATCCACCCAAGGGAAACTGGCATACTATTCTAGCTATCAAGAAAACAACTGGAACATTTATGGATTTGATTTATATTTAGAAGCTCGTCCTAAAGCAGTTGTGATCCTTAAAGGACAATTGACTGGAGATAAAAATGAACCCATCACGGATGGGAAAATTGAAATCGCCTATGGTAAGGATGGAGAGAAAATCACCTACAACGTAAATCAAGAAGATGGTAAATATGCCGCAGTAATTAAAGTCGACCCAAATACTCCAGTAACTGTTACCTTGAAAAAAGAGGGAGCAGCCTTTAATTCGACTATACTTACGAGTGAGTCATTAACAAACAACTCAGCCAAACTGAATATCAAATCAGAAAAATTAAAGACCGGCCAAACCTATAACATAAATGATATTTTGTATGAAACTGACTCCTATGAATTAACTGAAAACTCCAAAATCATATTATCCAGATTCTCAGAATATTTAAAAGAAAATGCAAGCTTAAAAATAATGATTCAAGGACATACCGATGATTTAGGTGATGATACCAAAAACTTAGCATTATCAGAATTTCGTGCAAAGCAGGTGATGCAATACCTAGTTAGCGTTGGAATTGAAGCCTCGCGCATTTCAAGTCAAGGATTTGGGGAGAAAAAACCTAAGTTCCCAAATACCTCATCGGAAAACAGAGCGAAGAATCGTAGAACGGAGTTCTTACTTATTAGTGAATAAAAAAAGGGCCAAAAGGCCCTTTCCATATAAAATAAGATTGATTATGCTTCTTTTTTGAACTGCTTTTTCTCGCGAATTCTTGCTGACTTACCTGTTCGCTCACGGAAGTAGAATATTCTTGCTCTTCTAACATCACCGCGCTTAATAACTGAAATACTTTCGATAAACGGAGAATTAACTGGAAAAATACGTTCCACACCCACATTTCCTGACATTTTACGAACAGTGAATGTTTCAGTAGCTCCAGCGCCACGACGCTGTAAAACCACTCCTTGAAATTGCTGAGTTCGCTCTTTATTTCCTTCTTTAATTTTATAACTAACTGATATCGTGTCACCTGACTTGAAGGAAGGAAGTTCGTTGATTGCGATTACTTCTTTTTGAATTTCACTAATTAAGTTCATTTTTCTTGTATTAAATTCTCAACATTGGGGGTGCAATATTACGATATTTTTTTGAAAACACTCAACTTTAAGAACTAATTTATTAGATAAATTAATAAAATCAAGAATATTATTACCCCATAAATGATGAAAAGTACCTTGTTTTCGGCACTCAAATTAGCTTCTTTGACTTTCGGACGTTTTACTTGTTTCTCTCCAGCTTCTTGATTCATTTGAACCTTAGCTTTTGAAGTTCTAGCCTTTAGTTCTATAGTAGGTTCGTTAATTCGATATTTCTGCCAATTGAATCGAATCTTTTTACCTAAGGTGACCATGTCCCCTTCTTTCAGCAAGAGAAAACCCTGCAATCTATCGCCATTCACATAGACCCCTTGATCTGAACCTAAATCTGTAATGAATACATTACCTTCCGCATCTGCAAATAACTCCAGATGTTCCGTTGCCACATCCGGATGATTCAATATCACCTGATTTCCCTGCCCACTACCAACCCTAATCTGCAACCGTTTAGCCATTTACTCAAATTGTTTTAACAAAATTAAGTAAATCCGTTGATAAAAAGGCAATTTATCCCCTCATTTGCACTTGCAGAACCTACATGCAATACCTATTTTTGTACTATGGCGAAAACGATTGCAATAGCGAATCAAAAAGGTGGTGTTGGCAAAACAACAACAGCAATAAATTTAGGTGGCTGTTTGGGCGCGTTGGAGTACCGAACGCTAATAATCGATGCAGATCCTCAAGCTAATTCAACTTCTGGAATGGGTTTCGACCCGCAACAGGAACGAAGTATTTATGATTGCCTAGTCAATGATATCAATCCCGCCGACATTATACTAGAGACGAATTCACCGAATGTATTCTTGTTACCCTCTCACATAGATTTGGTAGGTGCAGAATTAGAAATGATTAACCTAGAAGAACGAGAATTTCGCCTCAAAAAAGCAATTGAAAAAATTACTGATTTATTTGATGTGATTTTGATTGATTGTTCACCGTCACTCGGATTAATAACCGTTAATTCGTTGGTTGCTGCAGACTCCGTTCTTGTTCCTGTGCAGTGTGAATATTTCGCGTTAGAAGGATTATCTAAATTAATCAATACGATTAAAATTGTTCAAGGACGTCTTAATCCGCCACTTGAAATTGAAGGAATGTTACTAACCATGTACGACACCCGACTAAGATTAGCCAATCAAGTGGTAGATGAAGTTAAAACACATTTCCAAAACCTTGTTTTTGATACCATCATTCATAGAAACACCACCTTGTCTGAATCGTCAAGCCATGGCCTTCCTGTTATAATGCATGATGCAGCATCCAAAGGCGCAATTAACTATTTGAATCTTGCCCGTGAAATACTTCAAAAGAACAACTTGACGAAAATGGGAAATCAAGACAAACAAATCGATTTCGACACAACTCATGACACTGAATAATAAAAAAGGTCCGGCGTTAGGCCGCGGACTTAGTGCCCTATTATCTACTAACGAATCCAAGGTAGGAGGTACAACCCTAGTAAGTATTGCTATGATTGAAGCTAATCCGTTCAATCCAAGGACTCATTTTGAAATGGAAGCCCTTCAGGAATTAGCCGCATCTATTCGAGAATTAGGAATTATTCAACCCTTAACACTTCGCCAGATTAGTCCGGAGAAATATCAATTAATTTCAGGAGAACGAAGGCTCAGGGCTTCACAACTAGCAGGATTAACGGAAGTTCCGGCATACATTCGCATAGCCAATGATCAATCGATGCTTGAAATGGCATTGGTTGAAAATATCCAACGAGAAAATTTAAATGCGATAGAAATCGGGTTATCCTATCAACGTCTTATTGAAGAATGTAAATACACCCAACTTGAATTGGGTACTAAAATTTCAAAGTCAAGATCGGATATTGCAAACCATTTGAGATTGCTTAAACTACCTGCAGAAATCCAAGCAGCTGTTCGTGATAACGAAATATCCATGGGGCATGCCCGAGCATTACTGAGCATTGTAGACGAAAGCGAACAACTTAAGGCATTCCAAGCGATTCGTGGACAGCAACTCAGCGTTCGAGCTGTTGAACAATGGGGAAAAACGGAACCAGCAAAATTCACCCCAACAGGTAAACCCGCCAAGTCAGCACTCATTCAAACGATTGAAAGCCAGCTGAAATCATCACTAGGCCTTAAGGTGCAGTTACTTCAAGATGATAAGGGTAAAGGAAAAATTACCGTGAGTTTTAATTCTAGCGATGAATTAAACAAGCTGCTGGAAACCTTAAATAGAAAATGAAACTTCTCTTTGTTTTATTGATGATGCTATGCATACGGCTTGGTTTTAGTCAAGACGTGATCAATGATTCAGTAATTCCATATAAAAAAGCAGCTATCCTTTCCGCTTGTATTCCAGGTGCCGGACAAATTTATAATTCGATTCATACTTCTGGAAGAAAAAACGCCTTTTGGAAGGTGCCTTTAATTGCTGCCGGCATAGGCGGCACAACCTTCCTCCTGCTTCAAAATCAGCGGCTTGTTACCAGCATTAAAACCGAATATGATCAACGTATGGTAACAGGGCCCTCCAATCCATTGTGGATTGATTACGACAATTTAGCCTTAGTATCTTTGTATGATCAATATGCTCGACAACGCGACCTTGCCATCCTTGGGATTGGAGCTGTTTATGTGTTTCAAATTCTAGATGCCGCTGTTGAAGCTCATTTTTTGCATTTCGATGTTTCAAAAGACCTAAGCCTAACAATTCGCCCATCTATGTTATCTCGTAATGTACTGGGAATGCACGCAACCTTTAGTTTAAGATAAGACAACAACTCATGAAAATTGCATTAATTGGATATGGTAAAATGGGCAAAGCAATTGAACGCATTGCCATTGAACACGGTCACGAGATTGTTGCTCGTTATAATTCCGAAAATCCGTATACCATAGATTCTAAGTGCAATGCCGATGTTGCCATAGAATTTTCTCGTCCAGACCTTGTGGTTGAGCATATTAAAACAGCGGTTTCGAATCGCCTACCCCTTGTTGTTGGAACAACCGCCTGGAGCGAATATCTGAATGAAATACGTATTCTTATTGAACAGAAACACGGCAGCTTAGTGTATGCATCTAACTTTAGCATTGGGGTTAATATCTTTGAACAGTTAACTGAGCGCCTTGCTAGCCTCCTAAGTAAGCATTCACAATACAAGTTAAGCATTGATGAAACCCATCATTTACAAAAGCTAGATGCTCCAAGTGGAACGGCAGTAAGTCTAGCTGAAGCACTCCTTGCCAACCATGGGGGGTATTCTCAATGGGAATTAACACCGGTCTTGAATCATGATTCACTTCCAATTACGGCGCATCGACTTCCAGATGTTCCTGGAACTCATGTGATTCGAGCAGTATCGCCGATTGATACAATTACCTTGACCCACGAAGCCCACAACAGAGACGGTTTTGCATTGGGGTCAATTCTTGCAGCAGAATTCCTCATTGGAAAAACTGGCCTTTTTACTATGAAAGATGTTTTAAACTTAAACTAATTATATGAGCTTTATTTATTTCTACTTATTGATTTTAATCAACCCCATCCTCGGACAATGGGGCAAACTTTTTGCAAAATCAGGACTGCCATCGCGTAATGCGTACATTCCGCTCTACAACTATTATTTGGTATTCAAACTAACCAGTAAAAAACCATTCTGGACAATCATTATGTTGATACCAGGAGTTCATTTGGTCATGATGATGGTTGCCAATGTTAGTTTAATTCGTCGTTATGGTAAATTCTCGTTTACCGATACCTTACAAGGTATATTTTTCCCTTATTGGCTCATGCACCAAATAGGATCGGATGATAAACTCACCCCCCTATCCGAAACAAACTGGAATAATGCCAAAGAACTAGAAGCACGTAAATGGGGCGATCATTTGGTACTTTTTATGTGTCTACCGGTAATCGGTCATGCCTTGGAGCTTTTATTTTCTCTTATTAATAAAAGAAAACCAGGAAGCAAATCAGGGGTGAAAGAATGGGGAGATTCTCTACTCTTTGCACTTATTGCAGCAACAGTCATTAGAACGTATGTGTTTGAGCCTTTTCAAATCCCAACGGGATCTATGGAAAAAACGATGCTTGTTGGCGACTTCTTATTTGTTAACAAATTGGCCTTCGGACCAAAAGTTCCGATTACCCCCCTCTCCTATCCGCTGGTTCACAACAACGTTCCATGGGTTAATATTCCATCCTATTTAACGATTGAGAAAGGATCCTATTTCCGACTACCGGGCTTTGGAAAAATAAAACCTTATGATATAGTGGTCTTTAATTATCCATCGGGAGACACTGCGGTGTATGATCCAAGAATTCCCAATGGACTTATGGGACATGATTACCATGGAATTATCAATAACGAGGCAATTTGGCAATTTAGAATAAAGAATAATTTATTAGGCAATGCTGTAAATGCCGCTGATTCACTTAAGTTCCTTTCCTTTATAGATAATATAGATTATTGGAGATCAATTGCGAGAGAGAATCTAAAAAATGGGTTGTTTCCTATTTATTCTGCCGAGAATGCGGAGGGCTTAACCCACGGTGGATTAATTTACCGACCGGTAGATAAACGGGAGAATTACATTAAGCGCTGTATTGGTACACCCGGAGATGTTATAAAAATTGAGAATGCAACGGTATACCGCAATGGAAAACCGGCAAAGATCTTTGATAACATGGCATTCAAGTGGGATGTGAGCAAGGAAACTGCTACCCTTAAATACCAAGAAATGAAAGAAGTATTTTTATTGGAAAACGATAAAGATTATGCACCTACCACAACCGATGATGCGAGTAATTTTAGTCGACTAGACTTTTACGAAGGGTCATCTACTGAACCTTACATATTAAATATTACCCCGCTTGAAAAGAAAAAGATCCAAGCGGCTTATCCCACCGCTAAATTCACAGTTCATATAGATCGACCATCCTATACCTTGGAAAAAAGAACGCCAAGTCCTGAGGAATTGATTGAGAACCTGGAGTGTTTTCCAAAAGATTTGTACGTGAATAATACCATGACAGATTTTCAAGAATTTAGAGTACCTAAAAAAGGATCAACCGTAAAGATTAATGCAGAGAATATCGCTTGGTATCGAAGGATTATTTCCGCGTATGAAGGACACACGCTTGTCGAAAAGAAAAATGGCACGATATTAATCGATGGCAAGAAAGCAAGTACCTATACCTTTGGAATGGATTACTACTGGATGATGGGAGACAACCGATATAATTCGGCAGATTCAAGAGTTTGGGGATTTGTGCCTGAGGATCATATCGTAGGACGTGCTTCCTTAGTGTGGTTATCAAAGAGTCCTTACAAAGGATTCCGAATGGAACGTATTCTTAAGAATGTTAGCCAAGAAGGCTCATTTAGTGTACTTCAACTGATAGGCTTTGCATTAGGAATTGGTGCATTGATTGCCATTTTTAAGTATTTGGCGTAAATGATTTTTCCTACAGCATACTTTCCTAGCATTTATTATGTTAGGGAACTCTGCACTTATCGAAATGTAGTAATAGATCTTCACGAACACTGGATTAAACAAAGCATCAGGAATCGCTGCGAAATTTTAAGCGCTGAAGGTATTCACAAATTGATCGTACCTATAACACACCGTGCGCAGAAACAATCCATCGCTGAAATAACAGTATGTCAAGATAGCTCCTGGGAGATTAAACATTGGAGAGCAATACAATCCGCCTATGGCAAGGCTCCTTATTTTGAAGCCTATTCTAGAGAAATCGAATCGATTTTATTGAATCGTCCAAGTTCCTTGTGGAAATTAAATCAAGCGCTATTAGCGTTATTTATTGATGCCTGGGATTTACCTGTGCGTGTTGAGTATACGAATGAATTCAACCCGTATACAGATAAAGACCATCGTCGTGCGCAATGGATTGAACGAAAAGAATTTAACGCATATCAACAAGTATTTAGCTACGACAAGCCATTTTCGAGCAACTTATCTGCGCTTGATTTATTGATGTGTGAAGGACCTATGGGTAGACTTTATATAATGGATTAACGACCGAAGACTAAACCTTTACCCCCTTTAGATTGCCATAGTTTATTCCATGAAATTCGAACAATTGAATTCTTGATTAAGTCTTCATTCGAAATTAATAGATCCCCATTTTTCGCGAACGTTAATCCGGTTGGATTCGGAAATAAATTCTCATCTAACTCTGAATAATTCTTAATTACACCAAATTGATCAAACACAATTAACGAACGATCCATCCCCGATAAAATATACACTTCATTAGTTTTAGGATGAATTGCTATTGCGTTTGGTATGATGGTAAGGCCTATTACCGTATCATTTAAGGATGTAACACGGTTTGCATGGATACGAATTCCGTTTTCAGCAGCGAAACGTTCGATAGCATCAACATCGTAAGAGAATAAGGGTTTAGAAGCAAACCGGTTTTTATTGACATTAAAGGTATAAACAGCACGCGATCGATTTGACTCCGGATGCACCACCTCAGGATTAAAGTAAATGCGATGAGTTGACGGATGAAAACAAGCTGAATTACTATGCCAATTCGGCTCAACTTCTGTTACTTTTCGTGTCGAGGTTGAATCAAAAGGAAAAGTTGATACATATACCTCCATGTTGTCATCGAATAGATACAGTAAACTATCAACACGCACGAAAGATGCTAAATTGACTGTTGACGTAAGTGGATTCACAACAGAAAATGAACTTGAATCCGTGTTCAGCAATACTAATCCGTTCCCTCCATGTGGTTGCATGGCAAGTAAATGCACGCTATCCAAACTTGAAATCTCACTAAACGGCAAAAGTCCTGTTGGCAAAAATTGAATACTTGCTGGATGTTGTAAATCAAAATAACCACTTTCCTTTTGAAAATGTGTCGCTTGAAAGCGATAATATTCATTAACACCAAAAGACTCAATCGCCTTTGTTGCGATGAACGAAAGCGTTGCGAGAACCAAAGAAAAAGCCAATTGGCGCTTCATATAACAACGAAGTTATAAAAAACAAATCAATAATTTTAACTTCATTAACAAAACTTATAAATGATTTAATTTGTTTGGTAAATCATACTGAACTACATTTGTTTTATTCGAATTTAATATACTAAACCATGAAATTAACGCTCTCACTTTTAATCTTAGGTTTCGTTGTGCAAGGGTATGCTCAAATGAGTATTTCGGCGGGTACAGGTATACTAAACGGCGTTGGAACGCAAAAAAAATCGTTCGGTTTTAATATCGGGCTTGAACTTCCAAGATCAAGCGACTTAACTTTTTTCGTTCGTGCTTCCGCATTTTTACCGAATCAAGACAGTACAACACGGTATGCCAACATGACGGCAAACGATGTAACAACAACCCCCTACACGCTTTCCGTTCCTTATAACATCAAATCTCACACATTTTATGTTGAGGGTGGAACAAGATCGTATATGTTAAATGATTACGACAATGGTTTTGCACTGTATGGTGGTAGCGTATTTGGCATCGGAATAAATACGACCAGTGCTAAATTCTCGAAATTTGATTACACGAAACAGTACGAATGGGAAGGCTTGTATTCACTCCCAAATGCAAACCCGACTAAAGGAAGCATCTATTATTTAGCTTTAGGTATTCAAGGCGGATTTAAATACACGATCCCGGTTAGGGGCACCCTGTTTTTCGATATTACTGGAACATATTCCGTATTGAATCTAGCGAATAATAGTGCAGGTGAGAATAGCCATACCTACTCGCGTTTGAATTTTTTATTCCAACTGGGGTATCGTCGAGATTTATATTAGTTCCTGGATTCGCTTGATTGTTTCCTGAACCGTGCCGTTCGCATCAATTATCCAATCCGCCTTTGCATAAATAGGCGCTCGTTCTGTAAGTTTTTCATCTATAAATTTTATAAGCTCAGCACGACTCTTATCCTTCAATAGCGGACGACTAGCGGTCTCATCAATAAGTCGATTAAGCAAGACATCCTTATCAACGCGCAAGTAAATCGAGGTACAATTGCTTGAAATCCATTGCCAATTCTCGTTATCCAAGGGAAACCCGCCTCCGCAAGAAATAACCATGGGTGCTCGTTCATTCATTTCAAATGTGAATTCACGTTCCATCGCGCGAAATGCAGGCCAACCCTTCTCGCTAACAATTTCCGAGATAGGCCGCCCCTGTTTCTCTTCAATCCAAGAATCACTATCAACCCAAGAACGTCCCGAACGTTGCGACAATTCCTTCCCAATTGTAGATTTTCCAGCTCCCATAAAACCCAATAAACACAGATGTTTTTTTAAACTCACCCTTTTTTTTGATTATATTTTTCAAAAATACCCAATATTAAATTGCAAGAAGAATATTTTTGGTATATTTGCACCCTCAAATCAGCGATTCCGTAGCTCAGCTGGTAGAGCAATACACTTTTAATGTATGGGCCCTGGGTTCGAATCCCAGCGGGATCACAAAAAAAGTCCACTTCGAACGAAGTGGACTTTTTTGTTTAGGACCGAACCAAGCTTGCTTGAGTGAGGGATTAAACAAAAAAGTCCGAGCCTTGTGAAACGAGGTGGACTTTATGCTTGGATTGAACCCATTTCACGGAACACGAGCATGCTCGTAATCCAAACAATATTCCTTTAGAATCAACTGAACCAAGCTTGCTTTAATGAGGAAATAAAACAAAAAAGTACGAGCCTTGTGAAACAAGGTGGACTTTATGCTTGGATTGAGCCCATTTTACGGAACACGAGCATGCTCGTAATCCAAACAATATTCCTTAAGAATCAACCTAACCAAGCTTGCTTGAGTGAGGGATAAACAAAAAAGTCCGAGCCTTGTGAAACAAGGTGGGCTTTATGCTTGGATTGAGCCCATTTCACAGAACACGAGCTTGCTCGTAATCCAAACAATATTCCTTTAGAATCAACCGAACCAAGCTTGCTTGAGTGAGGGATTAAACAAAAAAGTCCGAGCCTTGTGCAACAAGGTGGGCTTTATGCTTGGATTGAGCCCATTTTACGGAACACGAGCTTGCTCGTAATCCCTTAATTGTATGAATTTACTACCATGCCGACCAAAAAACAATCGAATCGGTTGGAGTCGTTTTATTGGGGACAATCGCGCTGTATTTCGCTAGGAAATGAACAGCTTCACGTTAAGATACTGCGCATTAAGAAAAGAGCTTCAAATCAGGTTGGTTATGAAAAAACTAATTCATGAATTAACCCTTCGGTTCCTCCATCCTACCATCAGCATGTTTAGCGAAGCGGCCTAGTTTGGCATCATGTACTTGATCATATCGTTCCCATGGCCAGCCACCAAAATGCGTTTGTTGATAATCTTGAAATGCTTGATAAATTTCTTCGCGAGAGTTCATTACAAATGGACCATGCTGAACTACTGGCTCAGATATCGGTCGCCCCTGTAACACCAATACTTTAGAGCTAACTGTACCATTCACTAATTGAATTCCTTGACTTGCATCAACATCTGCAGCGTGATACGGTGCCAAAATTTGATCTGCTATCTGTAGCCCCTCCCCTTCGTAGTAATAAATACTGCGGTTTATCCCCTCGGCTGTGGCAGGTATTTTAAAACTAGCACCTGGCTCTAAGTGTATATTGTATATAGCGACGTGGTTGTTTGCGTCTGCCGCCCATGAATTCGGCGGTGGATTTGATGACTTATATTGGCCTAAACTACCAATTAATACCTCAATATGTGCATTCACACCATTTGAAGCTTCACTGAATTTCGGAACAGACTCTGACCAGAGCATTTTAAAATGGGGTTCTACCATTTTGCTACGCCTAGGAAGATTAAGCCAAATTTGGAACAATTCAAGCGGATTTTCAGCATCTTGATTAAGCAAGGGAAACATCTCCGCATGTTGTACACCTTTACCAGCTGTCATCCACTGCACATCACCATTTCCATAACGACCTGCCGCACCAAGGCTGTCCGCGTGATCAACTAACCCTTTTCTTACCACAGTGATCGTTTCGAAACCACGATGAGGGTGTCCAGGGAAACCTGGAACTGTTGAACCATGATACATACGAAAACCGTCTTTAACTATGAAGTCTTGCCCCATGTGACGGCCCTCAAAATGTTTAGGATCTGGTCCTAATTTCATATTACCTTTTGGGAAAAAATCTTCGTGATGAACACAAAATAAAAATGGATCCTGTGTTTCCCATTGAAAGCCAAGGGGTCTTATTTTTTGGATGATTCGTGACATTTCACTCGTTTTAGTTTTACCCCATTGCTGAAACGGAAAAAGTAAGGCTCCGCCAATACCTAGACTAAGTCTTGAAAGAAATGAACGACGTTCTAATTTAGATGACATTGTTATTTTTTGACTAAAATAGTTCAATTGAATGATTCTTTTACTTGATTTATGTCAAGCATAACAAAATCAGTCCATTTTATTTTACAATGATTTGATTCACATTACCTAATTTTCAAGAAATTAAATAAGGCCAAAAGATTGATAAATAATTTTAACTGCAATGTTAAATTAAATTTCATACTTCGTTGAAAGACAACATGGCACATTTTAATACCACCCTAAACATTCATTCTCAGCGGGAACAAATACAGCGCAGCCAACATTGAATTCGATAAGAAAAAGATTCAAACATCACAGTGATGACTGTACGGGTTGTCGTCATATTTTCTGTACAAAAAAGATCCTGAAATCAAAAAAGGCATGTTGACTAATCAACATGCCTTTTAAGTGGATTTACATGCTACCCTACTTCAACTACTGCATATAAATAACAGCAATTCGGAAGGCCATGTAATGATGCTTTTATTTAAAATTCATTAAGGTTTTACAAAACGCAATACGCCACGCGCTCCTGAAGCTAGGCTGTAATGCATAAAATAAATTCCTGAGTTCCAGTTAGCCAGTTGAATTTGTGTGGATGAAACATTCGAAACCTGCTGTGCAGACATCAAACTACCGTTTATTGAATAAATGGTCAATTCACCACGTTGAGGCGTAAATAAGTTAATCGAAGCACACCCGTCTTGAACACAAATACTTGGTGTGAAAACAGGCTCTTCAATCCCCAATTGCGCAGAATAAAACTGATCAATAATTAATAAGGTATTATAATTTGTGTTCTTTTGCGGACAATGAATCTCTAAACTCGCGGTGTATGCTTGAGCCAAGGGAGGGAATAAAGAATAGCCCACCACATAGCTTGCCATTACATTTGCAGGAACTAGGGTATCATAAACTTGCCATGTTAAATAAATGCTATCTAGCGCATTCGGGTTACCGCTTGGAATATATTGAGAACCAGAAATAAAGGCTGCACCAATCGCATTGTAATCAAGACTACAATCAAGTACTTGTTGCATTCCAAGCGAATCGATGACGTTCGGGATATTGTTGTTGTTAATTACAAATACGGTGTCATTTCCTGGATTTATGGTTGCTGAAACTATAAAACTATCGCAACTTACACAGCCATTCATGTCGGTAACACAAGCGTAATACGCACCAACACCAAGCCCATTAATCGTACTGGTGGTAGCCCCGTTACTCCAGGTAAAGGCGTAAGGTGCAGATCCGCCTACTGCGGTAACACTTGCCGAACCATCCCAAGCAGTTGGAGAACTCGCAGCGGTTCCAGTTACAATCGCTTGTAGGCTATTACATGGATTCCCTGAAATCACGAAGGTTGCTGTAACAGAATCAATGAATGTGGTATAATAAACTCCATAAGTACCCGCACAAAGGTTAGAAACACTGGTAACTCCTTGAGCTAAAATCGCGCCGTTCGAGTACCAAACAATGGAATTGGTAATCACATTATTTGGATTTGTAATGGATGCAGAACCGTCACAGGCATTTGGACTTGTGGCATCAATTACCGTAAGTGGTGATGCAGGTTGAGCCAATGCATTATTGAGCACAAAAAGCATTGAAAGGACAGCGAATGATAACAGATTTTTCATGTTTTTTTATTTAAAATTAATCATAATATTTCACCGTACAAATCATAATGATCTGCTGAAGTGATTTTAACTTGAGAAAATGCGCCAAGTGGTACATATAAAGAAGGTGTTCGTTTTACACGCACTTCATTATCCACCTCCGGAGAATCAAATTCAGTTCTACCGATAAAGTAATCCCCTTCTACGCGATCGAACAATGTTTTATAGGTATTTCCAACCTTTGCTTGATTCAGTTCATAACTAATGCCTGATTGCAATTCCATTACGGCATCTGCGCGCTGTTGTTTTATTGCATCTGGTACATCATCCGTCATTGAATAAGCATGCGTGTTTTCTTCGTGTGAATAGGTAAAGATACCCAAGCGATCAAAACGACTGCGTTCAACAAATCCCATCATTTCTTCGAAATCCTGTTCTGTTTCACCAGGAAATCCAGAAATCAGCGTAGTTCTTAATGCAATACCAGGAACCTTTTGACGAATGGCATCGATTAATTCTTCCGTTTTTTCGCGTGTTATTCCTCTACGCATCGCTTTAAGCATCGCCGTAGATCCATGTTGCAATGGAATATCTAAGTAATTACAAACATTAGAACGTTCGCGCATCACATCCAAGACATCCATTGGAAACCCAGCAGGAAAGGCGTAATGCAATCTAATCCACTCAATTCCTTCAATATCTGATAATTTATCTACTAATTCAGCGAGGTTCCTTTTTTTGTAGATATCTAATCCGTAATAGGTCAAATCTTGTGCGATTAACAATAACTCTTTTACCCCTTGCTTTGCTAATTGCGTGGCATTCGTAATCAATTGGTCCATCGGTGTTGACACATGCTGTCCGCGCATTAAGGGAATGGCACAAAAAGAACATGGTCGATCACAGCCTTCTGCTATTTTGAAGTACGCATAATGGTTTGGGGTTGTAAGTAAACGTTCCCCAACCAATTCATATTTATAATCTGCTTTCAGTGTTTTTAGTAACCTTGGTAACTCTCGCGTTCCAAAATACGCATCAACTTCGGGGATTTCCTGTTCCAAATCGCTTCGATAACGTTCTGAGAGGCAACCGGTCACATAGACTTTATCGACCAAGCCCTGTTGTTTCGCATCTACATACTGCAGAATGGTATCGATTGATTCTTGCTTTGCATTATCAATAAAACCACAGGTGTTAATGATTACAATTTCCGATTCTTCGTTTCGCTCGTGGCCGACGTCAAAACTGTTTGCCTTGAGCTGAGCCATCATAATTTCCGAATCAAAGGTATTTTTAGAACACCCTAAGGTTACTACATTGACCTTGTTTTTTCGGGTTGATTTCGTTTTCATAGGACGCAAAAATAGAGAATTGAAAAGGAAAAAATGGCTTATTCTATTCCTTTTATTAATTTTGCGGTCCACAATCACCTATGACGATCGAAGAATTATTTCATGCGTTCACCGATGCCGAATTCCAATATACTCGGTTTATAAAAACGCGTTCATACGAACGAACTACCTTGGCAAGGTATGACAACTTAATCGAAAGCATTCGGATTCAAGGCCTACAGATGGATTTAAGTCCTGGGATAAATACGGAATTAGCTAATATGGGTCGACTCGACCTTGATTACACGCCTAACATATCATTCTTGCGCAAAATCCTTGGTTTCATCACATTTGGCTACAGTAAGCGGAAATTCATACAACGAAAAGTAAACCAATTCTACTTACGAGAAATCCATCAGCGTCATTTACTGGTTCAGTCAATTCAGAATCATTTAGCTCAAGAGTAAGAACAGAATGAAATTTCAAAAGATAGGTATCTATATCCTGTTTAATCTCAAATTGACGATTTTGAACGAAATATGATGAATAATCTAATAGTCTCCTTCTTCGGAAGTATTCTCACCCTCCATGTTTTCCATCATTTCCTCTTGCATTTGTTCCAATTCTAAATTTATTTCTTTTTCAGCTTTTTTAAATTTAGTCAAGTACTTCTTATCGTAATTGATTTTATTCCCATCAATAGTAAATTCTGCATTTACCGATCGATACGCCTCCAGTTCGATACCTAAGGCATGCCAAACAAATCCGCTCCCTTTGATTTTACCATCAGCCAGAGATTTAGCATCCACGCTGTGAAGGTAAGCTGACGCATTGCTTAATTTTAATTCACGTATTTCATTCACCTCCGAATCAAAAATGAAATGTGTCGGATAAACAAAATCTCCTCCCGGATAAAAATTGACTTTATAGAAATAATCGGTAGCTCCATCCGAATTAAAGTTACCCCCCACCAATTCCATATCCTCGAATTCACCATACTCTTTATACTTTCTCGCGTTTTCTTTAAGAAAGGATTTCATTTTGGTTTCCGCCTCTTTCTTCGTTAAACTAACGATTGGTTTCTTAGACTCATCCTTCATTCCTTTCTTGGTTGCTACAGGCTCTTTTTTCTCCTTGCTTTTATCCAACGCCTTATCGCTGGAATCGCCGCAACTCACCACGTATAATCCACCAATTAATAAGCCTATGGAGAACAATTTCGATATTTTCATTTGAAACATGTTTTAAATAATAAATTCTTTCGTTTGCATACGAAAGTAATGAAAATATACAACTTTCAATACGGATTGAATCAAGTAATTTAATCGATAGCTACGATCCAACTTGCTTATTCAATTGATTGGAACCCAACCCCCTTATTCCTTTTAAGAAATGGATTTATTTGTTTTCAAATAAAAAAAAACAAAATACATAACAGATAAATACTTTAAATTCTTGAAATCCGATTTCAACTTAGTCAATCGATGTAAATACAAGCTTATTGCTTAATCAACTTCAAGCAATGCGTTTCCCCTTGATAATAACGAATAATCACTAAATAAAGTCCATTGGTCCATGCTGTCGTTGTCAGCTGCATCAATCCCAAGACATCACTTTCAATGCACACGCTCTTGCCATTCATATCCATTATTTCAATTTGAGCTTGATTAGGAACCATAAGATTGACGATATCACTGGCCGGATTCGGATAAAGAATCGGTTCAAATGAAATCGATTCAACACCAGCAAAACAATTGTTCATGGCATCAAAGGTTGGAGCTGCATAATCAAATATGACGCCTGTTTCTGGACATCGCGCATAGGATTGATCGGTTAATAACGCAGGAAGTGTTACTTGATCCATAATTGTTATTCCATTGGATAGGCTAACATAATCACCTGAGGCGCCCAACTTAAAATTGGTATGCAAGCCTGTTGTTTGAAGCGTATCATTATCGGTCCAAATAATTAAATAATCATTTGGTAAGATCACGGTGTTTGACGGAATTACCCATTTTAACGGAAGAATGGGATCATCACTCACGTATAAACCACTGAGGTCTAGTGCCTCGGAGGTCGTATTGTGTAATTCTACCCAATCGTTTGATTCCCCATACGGATCATCATGGGTCAATTGATTGTCTGACATGGCTTCATTAATTTGAACTTGCCCCACAGACGGTGCCGGAATATTCAAATCCAACGAATGAAATTCATGCTCAGCTCGCTGTGGACTAAATAATCCAGCGTTCGCATTATCGGCATAGATATAATATTCGAATATTGGACCGTTTGCAGTAACGGAAGCACCATAGGTATGATCTCCTGCGGCTCCATCTCCATGATTTCCATCGTCGAACATGGGAATGCGGGTAAATCGAAGTTCATGTGAGGTGCGATACCCTAAATATACAGCGGTTTCATTGGTGACAGCTGATGTGATAAAGAATGTCTCATTAAATGCGGGTGTGGGATTTGAAGCAGCATAACTGTTAATTGTTGGAGCTACCAAGGTATAATTTTGGTTCGTACTGAAATACGAAACTCGGCCATTCATTAAGGTTTGAATTCCAGGGATTGAATTACCTCCTCCAGGCCCACCTCCTCCGGTAACCGCAGTGGTTAAACTATTCTGGTATTGGGTATAGGTATAGAATTTAAATGGGTCTGCTTGAACATACGAATCAATGGTGTTTCTCAAGGTATTTGCCTGAGTTATATACCAATTAGAGGCAAACATTTCTTGAACCATGGTTCTAACATGTGCCATGTACATGCGCTTATACATTGGATCAGCTAGGATTTTTTTAATTAATGGATGATTATTAGAATTACTGTTGGACATAGGATCCAAGGTAGCACCACCGCCAGAACCTGAACCTGTTCCTCCTGGGAACCCATTAAAGCTCATATTTAAGTCCCAAACCGTTGGAACAAACCGATTATTGATGTCCCGATATAAATAATAATTTTGACGAAAGGCACCGTTATACGAATCTAAATTCACAAGCACATTGTTAAATGCAAGCATCCATATAGCACGATCCAAATCCAATTTATCTTCAATCGCCGAAAAATTATTATTCAAGGTATTAATCAAGTCTAACAGGTTTGTCCACCCATAAGTTGATTTCAATTCATACCCATTGGCATATGCGGTGGTATCAGCGCTTATATATTTCAAATCAGGGGAAGTCCCTCCAAAGGGTCCTGCTCCTCCAATCGGATTGCATTTAAAAAATGAACCGGCTTGATCATAATAATGACTTGTATTGAACCGATCATCTATGTTTTCTGCACTGGAATACAAGCCGCGTAATGTGCCATTGATGTATACATTCGCAAAGTTAGATTTCGGACAGTCCATATAATTTTCGAGGATTGCATAGGAAAGTACTTCTCTAATCATGGATGGATCTGCGTACAGATTTTGGAGCTTCAACGAGGTATATCCCTGATATTCTTGACTGTTGTGCACCCAATCCAGATTGATGTGTAAGGGGTTTTTATTATTATTGGGATTGTAGGAACTATTTCCTTTATACTTCACCCCAACAGAATCGTACACGATCCCATTAACTTTCACTGAGTCTGCTAATAGGTAATCCTCTGTTGTCTGTGCCAGATTATCCAATAAGGCATCCCAATTTGCTTGTGCAAAGAATACCTCTACCGTTTGGACCGTATTTTTGTCGTATAATCCTTGAGCAGAATAATGAAATGATACGGAACAAATTAAGATAAATACAAGGTGTTTCATCGCATGATTTTTACTATTAGTCGGCTAGTTATCAAAATAATTGCGCTCAACTTAACAATAAATTTACAGTAAATTACTCAGTTCATAATATTGCAATCCAAGATAGGATGTTGATAAGAAACATGGCATACTCCTTGCAGCTTCTAAATGCTTTTTAATTTTGAAAAAAAATATACCATGAACTTGAAATTTACTTTTCTACTTTTTTCGTCACTTTTTGGATTATTTGCTTGCTCTCAACAGGCGGATACCAAGGTAACTCCTGAAGTTCCTACACCTGAAACTCACACAAAATTTAAATTAACTGATTTCTTAAGTTCAAATTCGGATTTAGACAATGCCGTAAATGACGTTCTTAAACAATTAGATGATACAGCAATTATCGCACAACTTATCATGCCGGCGGTTGGGAAATATGGCCAAACACAAGCTACGATAGAGGACCACATTAACCACCGGATTATTGGCGGTGTATTGATGTTAAATGGTACAAAAAGTGAATTCACCTCTATGATTTCTTCTTTTGAACAAACGAATAAATCCTTAGGTAATTTACCCTTTCTATACAGCGCGGACGCAGAACCTAGTTTAGTTAATCGTAAAATAGCTGGGTCAACTCCAGTTAAAAAAGCGGCGGAAATCAGTTCCCTAGATGATGTAATTAAAGTTGCTCAACAAATTTCTACCGATTTAAATGACATTGGGATCAATTATAATTTTGCACCCGTGGTTGATGTAGCGGGTAATGCTACAGTAGGGTACAGAGGATTTGGATCAAAGCCCGGACAACTTATCCCATGGTCTAATACCTTTATCCAAGAGACTCAAAACAAGAACATTATTGCCACAGCAAAACATTTTCCTGGTCACGGATTGGTTAGCGGCGACACCCACGCTTCTTTACAAACCATAGATGGTGAATTAAAAGAAATTAGCAATTACCCCGAACTCATAAAGCAAGGTGTACTTTCTATCATGGTTGCACACATTGGTGTAATTAACAACAAACAATATAATACCAATGGACTTCCGGCGACATGCTCAAAGACTATTGTAACCGATTTACTCAAGAACGAATTGAAATTTAAAGGCCTTGTTGTAACCGACGCCATGAATATGGGCGGAGTTGTTAATGTGCCGCAAAGTGCAAGTAAAGCTATTGCTGCTGGTTGTCACATTATATTAATGCCAGTTGACGCAGCTAAAACACATCAAGAATTGCTAGCGCGTTACAAAAAAGATAAGGAATTTAAGGCGCAAGTAATTGACGCCGCAAAACATGTGATTCGAATGAAAATTTGTCTTGGATTATTAAATTAACCGAGGTAGATATCAAGCAAACCCTCTGGGGTTGTAATTGTAAGTGTTTTATCGGTTCGATTAATGGTCTTATTTAGGTCTAGATTCAATGGGACCAAAATCTCTTGTCCATCACAATCTATTTGAAGCAAGGGATTTGAGGGGTGATCAATAATGCTAACGACATTTCCTATGTTTCCACGAAGGGTATCTATTACAGAAAAGCCTTCCACCTCATGGTCATAAAAGGTATGCTCGTCTAATTCTTGCAAGACCACTTCTGGAAGAAATACAGCTTTCCTTAAGAGCGTTTTAGCGTCCGCTTCATTTGAAATGCCTTCAAACGTTAACACAAGAAAACCCTTATTCATTGGTTTTATACGAACAATATGAAAGGGCGTTGGTATCCCATCCATATTAAAAAAAACGACGGATAAATCCCTATAATCGTCTGAATTGGTAACGTCCAAAAACAACGAAACTTCACCTTTGAATCCGTGAAGTTTCGCAATATGACCGATTTCTATAAATCCCTCCAATGGGGTATAGATTATTCTGCTGTTTCTGTTGTGTCTTCCGCTGCTGGAGCTTCTTCCGCTGCTGGAGCTTCTTCTGCTGGAGCTTCTTCTGCTGCTGGAGCTTCTTCTGCTACTGGAGTTTCCTCTGCTGCTGGAGCTTCTTCAACTGCTGGAGTTTCCTCTGCTGCCGGAGCTTCTTCTACTGCTGGAGTTTCATCAACTACCGGAGTTTCATCAGCCTCAGGAGCCTCGTCAGCTGCTGGAGCTTCCTCAACTACTGGATTCATTTTTGCCTCCAAAGCCGCTGCTTTAGCCGCATTTTTCTCCATTTCAGCTTTCAAACGCTCCGCTTTCTCTTTATCAGATGCTTTTGATAGTCCGTCTTTTTTAGATTGGATTTTATTCTCCTTTTCTAACTGCCAAACGTTAAATTTCTTTTCAGCCTCTTCTAATGTGAATGCGCCTTTTTCAACACCTTTCAATAAGTGACTTTTAAATAATACGCCTTTATAAGAAAGAATAGCACGTGCGGTATCGCTCATTTCTGCTCCTACGGTTACCCAATGTAAGGTACGTTCAAAGTTAATGTCGATTATTGCTGGATTAGAAACCGGATTATATGTCCCTAATTTCTCGATGAATTTACCATCTCTTTTTGCTCTGCTGTCTGCAGCTACAATATGAAAAAATGCTTTTCCTTTTTTACCGTGTCTTTGTAGACGAATTCTTGTTGCCATATGCGTTTATAAATTGAGGTGCTAAACCTCGGTTAATAAAAAAATCAGGGTGCAAAGATACAGGTTAATTTTAGAATCGCAATAGAAATACTAACTTATCTTCCATGTATACTGCAGCATAATGGATCGAGGAGGCTCGATTTTAAGCGGGCGAAGGGAATAACTTCGATTCAAGATATTCGAACCCACCAGTGCAACCTTATGGTGTTCATTCACACTGTATGAAACGCGCGCATCAAAGATGATGTTCCCAAACCGATGCGAATTAAAATAATCCATGTATCGAATGTTTTGCTTGTCGCCTCCTGAAGCCGCTGTGGTTTCTTCGAAGTCTTTAATAATCGCATCCATATTTACGATTTTACTAAAGTACTTCATGCTCAAGCCTACTGAAAACTTAGATTTATACGTTAATTCCGCATCAAATTTCACGTTATGAAGAAAGCGGTATTTGAGAATCTGGCTGGCGGAATCCATGGACGTTGTGTTGTAACTATATTTACGATTAATATCATCAATAGCGTACACATAGTCTGGATTGAGTGTTTTAGGAACGATGTAATTATAGCCTGTCAGAAATGATAATTCAAGGTTCTTATTGATGTTGCTTTTTCCTGCTAACGAAAGATCTATCCCCACCACACGAGACCTTCCTGTATTTAAGAATTTGAACCCCGCAAACGAACCAGGCGCATTGGCTACATCCCAGATTCCAAACATGTACTCAATTGTATTTTGATATTCTTGCCAGAAGAAAGCCGCATCGAAATACGCATAAACACCCCCCAATTTCAATCCTTGCTTCAACCCTACTTCACCGTTCCAACTGCTTTCAGGTAATAACCTTGGATTTGGAAAAACCCCAAAATTACCAACACCTGTTTTTATAAAGCGCTCTGTGATTGTCGGAAAGCGATATCCTTGTCCAAACGAAGCCCGCAGGTAGGTCTCTTGATACAATTTTAAACTCGCTCCGCATCGGAAAATAGGTTTCATGGCAGTCACCGTATCATTCAATTGAAAATATTCAAAACGGGCCCCGGCAGAGACATTTAGGATTTTATTGAAGGACTTCTCCATTTGTGTGTATGCAGATAAATTAAGCAAGCGGTTGTTTGGGCTTCCACTTCCTACATACATATTTGCAAAAGAATTAACGTATGAACTGGTGATCCCACCAATAAAATCGAGTCCATTTAATTGCTTGTAGGTGCGCTTAAACATATAATCAGCATAGTAGGTGGTTGCCCGATTATCCTGATTAGCCGTCATCTGATTATCACTGTGTAGCACTCGGGTCCTGAGGTAGTGATTTCCATGCGTACTGGTGATCAACTGTAAAAAGGGATCTAAATTGAAAATGGTCTGATCTTGTAAAAACACAGCACCGGGATAGGCCCGATATAATCCAGAGGTATCATCCAACCATGCAAAAGACATGTTTCCCTGCGCCAACATTACATTCCCATTCAAGCCATAACTTAATCCGCTAATCTTTGAAGAACGGTGCCGAATGTTAAAATTTATCCGAGCCCGTTTCATGGCCATTTGACGATCGGTAAAATTAGAAATGGTATCAATAACATATTGTCCAGGCTTGGGTGCACCAATGTATCCATGGTCATAATTCACGTTTCCACCAACCACAACATCCCAATTATTATAAGCCTTGGCGTGAATAAAATTCGCTCCTGTAATCAACGGGAAATCGGTCCACCATTTCGCTCCAGGAACAGATGGCGCGGAATAAAACCCGGTATAAAAATTAACCTTATTCAAAGGCTTGGATGTTGGATATGCTGTTCGAATGTGAATAGAACCTGAAAGTGCGGAACTTCCTGAAAGTACGCTTGCAGCACCTTTGATAATTTCAACTTGGCTAATATTTTCTACCGGAACAAATCCCCACTCTGGGCGACCTGCATCGCCTGAAAGCATCGGCATATCATCAACTATTACAGCAACTTTAGCACCTACACCAAAGGTAAAACCACTTCCACCCCTGATTTGAGGCTCACCATCCAAAATATTTAATCCGGGCGTTTGATCCAAAGCAGTTTCAATACTTCGGGTATTTTTGTTTTCGATGAGCGATGGTTTCATCACCACCATGGTTACCGTTTGTTCTTCGAGTGGCTTATCAAATTTACCAACCGAAACAGTAACTTGATCTTTCTTGATGCTATATGGTTTCAGGGTAACATTTACCTCTACCACCTCATTGGGTACTAAATTTAGAGACAAGGTATCATTGCGCATACCGGAAAAACGGACCACAACTTTCACTGCACCTGAGGGTAGGAACAATTCATATGCCCCTTTTGCATCAGTTTGCGCACCAATGGTTATGTCCTTTCGATAAACAAGCGTTGCCCCTTCTATGGGTTCGTTGTTTTCCCCACGAACAATTCCTTTAACGGTGGACTGACTATACCCAACAAAGGTTGAAACAAGCCCCCATAAAATCAATACGTACTTCAATTTTCTTAGTTAACCGAGAACTTAGTTGAGAAGATAGTTCCGTTTTGGTCGATAAGTCGAGCCACGTAAATCCCTCCGGTTAAAGAAATTGACGTTTTACCGTTGGTTAATCCGTTAAAAACTTCAGCACCATTCATGGAATAAACCATCAAGGTACCTTGAGTTTGTCCGAACAAGCTCAATTCCTCGTTTGAATAATTCGCATGCATTGGCGCGATTGAAGCTTCATCTAGTCCAACACCGCCATTATAAACGAGTGAAATATCATCAATAAGCACTTCGTCATTGGCAGCGCCTCCTCCTGGAGTAGCGTTCGTAGCAAACGTCACCAAAACAAATCCAGGTACTAATCCAGGATTAGCTAAATAATTAAACGGAATTGACTTACGCACCCAATTTCCTCCGGTTGGGGCGTAATTTAATTCAGCGGTAGCAATCAGGTGTGACTGAGAATTCGCATCAATTGGATCGCGCACTTCAAAGGCATCATGTAAAATAGCGTGAATGCGGGCATTTTGACTACCTCCACCTGCTTGCGTATACTTTACCCAAAACACGATAGAATCCGGAGAATCAACACATGCCTCAGAAAAGTTTACATCTGCGATGGAAGAATAGTTATAATTTGCTGCGTTTGCTGGCGTTGCGCTCCCCATGTTAATTCGACCGCAGGTCATGGTTCCGTTGGCAACAATTCCAAGCACGCTGGTAGACCAAATACGGGCGCAATACATACCTGAAGCACCGGCACGGACATTTGAAGAACGCTCTAATTGCTTATTCGCGAACCCAGCGAAATTTCCTGATCCTGTTTTGAATCCATTCCAGTTTACAGGTTCTTCTGTAGGGGCACCTACACTCTCCCACTGCTCCAAATCACTATTTCCAATTTGAGTTTGAGCGGTATAAATAAAAGATAAGGATAAGCTAAAAAATAAGGTAATCTTTCTCATAGGTTGTTCATTTAATTTCAACAAATATAAAAAGATAGATTAAATGGTAACCATTTTGACCAAACAAGGTAAAGTAAGCTTAAATTTGTTTACATGGAACGTACTGCCTATCAAGTGATGGAACATTTTGGGACCTTACAAGGCGAAGGGTATTATACAGGCCGCGCGGCTTACTTTATTAGGCTGTCGGGATGTGATGTTGGATGTGTTTGGTGTGATGTAAAAGAAAGTTGGGATGTAAGTGCAGGAAAATCCTATTCAATAGAAGAAATTAAGGGGCTAAGTGAGGGGTTCGATTTTATTGTGCTAACGGGGGGGGAACCCGCCATGCATGATTTAACGGCATTAACCGACATGCTTCACAAAGAAAAAAAATATATTTCTCTTGAAACCTCGGGCTGTTACGAATTGAATGGTACTGTGGATTGGTATACCTTTTCGCCTAAAAAATTTAAAAAACCTCATCCCGAAGCGTATAAGAAGGCCGATGAGTTGAAGGTCGTTATTTATCATCCCTCAGACCTAGCATGGGCGGAAGAACATGCCCAGGAGGTAAACGACCAGTGCCTTTTGTACCTTCAGCCAGAATGGAGTAAAAAAGACCAACTTCAAGAACAAATCATTGATTTCATAACGCGTAACCCTCGCTGGAGGTTATCGTTACAAACCCATAAGTACATCAACATTCCATGAACCCTACGAAACGAATCTTTATAGCACTCCTTTTCCTTTTGATGGGTAGTGAGTTATCTGCCCAATTTTCTTCTAAAAGCAAGAAAGCCATCAAATTATTTAAAGAGGCACAAGTATTACCCACCACGCAATTAGACCCGGCTACAAGGTTACCAGATTTTAAAGCGGGAATTGCTTTACTTAATAAGGCGATTGGGAAAGACCCTCAATTTTACGAGGCATATTTGTTGCGAGCGGAATTCAATTTGAACATCAAGGATTCGGAAGGGGCCATCAGCGATTATGAGAGTGCGCTTCAAATAGCACCTGAACACTCACGAACTGGAATGACATTTTATAGGCTTGGCGATCTATACATGGATAAAGGAGACTACAATAACTCACTTCGCTACATTCAACAGTTTATAAAGCATCCAAATGCTAATGATGATTACATGGATATGGCGATTTCCATTAAAGAAAGTGCCTTATTTGCCATTGATGCTATAAAAAATCCGAAGCCCTTTAACCCGATTAATGTAGGCTCAGGCGTCAATACTTCGCTGGCTGAATACTACCCGACGCTTACCGTAGATGGCAAACAACTTATGTTTACCCGTGCTTTACCCTATGGCCAAGAAATACAAGAAGACTTTTACATCTCCCAATTCGATGATAAAAGTTGGACGAAGGCCTATCCAATGCCAACAAATGTAAATACAGACCATAATGAAGGTGCCCCAACCATCTCAGCCGATGGCCGCAGTCTAATTTTTGTTGCATGTACGAATGAATCTGGTCAATACGGTGAAAATCGCAAAGGTTTGGGAAGTTGTGATTTGTTTTACACGAAAAAAATTGGAAGCAAGTGGTTAAACCCAATGAATCTTCCGGGCGATGTAAACACCTACCACTGGGAAACACAGCCGTCACTTTCCGCAGATGGTAAAACACTCTATTTCATTAGAGGACTCAGGGGAAGAGGTGTTGATCAACGAAACAGTGATATTTTTGTAAGTCATCTGGGCGAAAATGGTAAATGGTCGGCCGCAGAGCGACTGCCAAACACGATAAACACCCCCTATGCGGAGGAGTCTGTTTGTATACATCCAGACGGTAAGACCTTATATTTTGCCTCCAGAGGACATATCGGATTGGGCGGCTCAGATTTGTTTGTTAGTCAGTTAGATGATTATGGTAATTGGAGTAAACCAAGAAACCTAGGCTACCCAATAAACACTAAATTCGATGAAAATTCACTCATCGTTTCAGCGGAGGGAACCATTGCATTTTTTGCTTCAGATCGCACCGGAGGATTTGGAGATTTAGATATCTATTTCTTTGATCTCCCGAAGGAATTTCAACCGAACACCACTTACTATTTTGACGGAAAAGTGTTCGATGCAACAAATTCAAATCCACTTGGAGGCCATTTTACCCTGAAGGATATTGTTTCTGGTGAAACGGTCATTATAAGCGACGCTGATGCAAGCAATGGAACCTTTACGGTACCGTTACCTTCGAATCGTCAATATGTAATTGAAGTGAGTTTTGAGGGTTACGTCCCTACTTCACTCGGGTTTGATTTACGTTATGATGAAAATAAAACCACATATCACCTAGACATCCCGATGAATCCAATTACAAGCTCAACGGATAATATTTTACAAAACATTTACTTCGACCTAAACAGTGCCAATTTACGCAGTGAATCCAGTGTTGAATTGAAAAATCTAGCGAATTTCTTACGAAAAAAACCTTCAATTAAAATCCAACTAGGTGGTCATACGGATACCCGAGGGAATGCAGATGAAAATCTTAAACTGTCAACCGCACGAGCTAAAACAGTATATAATTATCTAATTGAAGTTGAACAAATCGATGCTTCCAGGTTATCATTTGTTGGTTTTGGTGAAACTCAACCGTTACTTAGTGATGCAGAAATCAATAAATTGACATCTGATGCTGAGAAAGAAAAGGCGCATCAAAAAAACAGGAGAACTGTTTATCGAATCATAAACTGATGGGATTTTTAAGACTCATACGATTAAATAACCTTCTAATTATTGTTATTACCTTAATTGGAGTCTGGTATGGTTCTGCGCATACTCTGATACTTAACTCAACTTTCATTAGTTACCTCCTAATGATTTTATTTACCATCCTAATTGCTGGGGCTGGAAATGCAATAAATGATTATTTCGATGTCAAGGCTGATCGCATCAATCGACCTGAGCGACAGGTGATTGAGAAAACCATTAAAAAACGTTGGGCCATCATTATACATTGGGGATTCAATTTGATTGCATTGGTTATTTCTGTGTATTTAAGCATTCGCTTACATTCTTGGTTTTATGTTTTTATTCATTTATTCGCAACTACCTTATTATGGGTATACTCCATTTTCTTAAAGCGCGTATATTTTATTTCCAATCTAAGTATTTCATTCCTTGTTGCTTTAGTACCCATTTTGGGGTATAAAACCATGTTAGACTTAAATGTTCTGACCATAGACATGCGCTTTCCTACCCTACTCATCCTTGGTGCTTTTATAACGAATCTCACACGCGAAATAATCAAAGACATTCAGGACATGGAGGGAGACCAAAAAACACACGTAAAATCCATTGCGATTGTTTCAGGAAAAAATATAGCTCGGCGTTGGGCAATCGCTTCACAATTCCACATTATTCCGCTTACAGTTGCCTCTTATTTCTTAATTAATACGGATGGATTTGGCGTTTCTGAAATAACCTATTATACATCAATAAGTATTGGCATTGTTGCGCTACTTTCGATATTACTTGGAATTAAAGAAACCTGGGTAAGTCTGCTCCTGAAAGTTTCAATGATCATCGGTACACTGACTTTTTTTACGTTATGAAGATAATACTTGGCTCGAATTCACCACGACGAGCGGCACTTTTAAAACAAATGGGATACACCTTTGATGTACATTCATTTGATTTTACGGAAGACATTAATTTAGGCCTACCCTATCAGGAGATTCCATCAGATATTGCCCGTCAAAAGATTGCCGCATTAAAAGAACACTACAGTGCGGAGGATATATTAATATGTGCAGACACCTTGGTATTTATTGACGAACGCTCATTAGGTAAGCCTAGTTCAGAAGCGGAGGCAAAAAAAATGCTTCGCGAATTATCGGGTGCAACGCATGAGGTAATAACTGGAGTTGGCATTTTGCATCAAGGTACGGAGTATTACTTTTCAGACCGGACAGCCGTGAGCATGCGAACGTTAACTGAAAAAGAAATCGAACATTACATACGCACAGACAAACCATTTGATAAAGCGGGATCCTATGGTATTCAGGACTGGATTGGATTAATAGCTATTGGTCACATTGCGGGTTCTTATACGAATGTATTAGGTTTACCTACCCAAAAGTTACAAGCAGTGCTAGCCGATTTATTGAAATAAAAAAAGGGACTCTCGTCCCTTTCACTTTGTTATTTCTTTATGATTTTGAAAGTCACTCTTCGATTGTAAGCCCATTGAAGCTCTAAATCCTCTTCACTCACTTGAACCTCATCGGAATTGAATGCTTCGGTGTTTGGCTCACTTGCATTACGCGCATCAACAGAAAAACGCTCTTTGTTAATTCCAAAACGTTCTGAAACATACCCTTGAATAAACTCTCCACGTTGAACATCTATATCTTCAAGTTGCGCACGAAACTCTTCAAATTCGCGAGCTAAGGAGTCTTCTCCTTTGTCGTTGTGTGCGATTATCTGAATGTTGTGTGTCGGATTCTTTTTCATGTAATCAGCCAACATTTGAATGCAACGTTTTCCTGACTCATCTAACGATTTTTCTCCGAATCCAAAATAAACCACCTGAGCCTCCAAATTATCTGCATCGCTCAGGCCTTCATCAATGATTGGTTCTTTGGAAATTACAACTTTTGAAAACTCCACGCTTGCAGCACTTGTATCTTGTTTGAAGCAATTGCATTCATTTTTATTTTGAACTTCCTTGATTCGAATATTGTCGATATAGTAATAGGCCATTGGCTCTAAAGCAACTTCATCTGCCCCATCTTCAATTTTCTTTTTTACGGTTTGCTGTAGCACCTTAGTTACTTTCGGATCATTTGTGTTAAAATTACCGATAATAACACCATCCATTTTCTTGGTTGCTTTGTATACATTACAAACCTTATCCCATCCAGCATATGAATCATACACTTTATTCTTGTAATTGTAAACTACATTTGAATTTGATGCGATGTAGGTTTTTACCTCTTTACCCTCTTCCCAACTTCCTACTTCATCTTCAGTAAACTGGTAAGTAGCTACCTTATCAACGAACATCATCCCTATATTATTGGTAGCATATTTAGAGGCCTCTGCCATAGAAATTGACATTTCAATACAATACGTTTTTCCTTCAATCATGGTAACAGGCTTGCCCGATTTGTCTGTAAAAGGGATGGTAATGTATGAACGTTCGTCTTGCAGTTTACCTGGTTTGTATGTAATGATCCCAGCATAGGTGTTATTACCTTTCTCAATTTCTTTTGACGTAGCAAATAATTTCTCATCTCCCCCCTCAAAACGCTCACTTGTCGGATCAACCGGTTTGGCAAAACCGTAGGCATTTGAATTCACCCCAAAATCATTACCTGCATGAAACAAATCCGCAGGAGTTAATGAAGAAAAACCAAGTCCTTTCACCGCATTGATCATTCCCGCATCAGAAATATCGGCATCATCGCCCTCTAGTAAATCTTCAAATGTGAAATTTAAAAAGGCCTTCGTTTTATCATCCTTTTTTCCTTGCGCGTTCACCTGAAAAGCAGTGGCCAATGTGGCACACAAGATTAAGCTATTAAAAATGTTTCGTTTCATATTCTTTTACGGTATTAATTAGCACTTTTACTTTTTCCGGGTCAATGTCCGGATAAACGCCGTGACCCAAATTTACAATATGTCTTTGACTTTCAAATGAATTAAGCAATTTATTTGTTGCCTCTTGGATCGTTTTATTATCTGAATACAAAAGACATGGGTCTAAATTCCCTTGTAAGGTTCGATTTTCACCAACTAAACTTCGGGTAGATTTTATATCCATATTCCAATCTAGTCCGATGGTTGTACACGGAATTTCGCTGATTTCTGGTAAGGACGCAATGGCGCCTTTCGAGAAAACTGTAAACGGGAATCCTTCAAAGGCCTTCGCGATTTTTCGAATATATGCCAAACCGAATGTTTCGTATTGCTCGCGGCCTAAAATTCCAGCCCACGAATCAAAGAGCTGTAACGCATCTACACCGGCATGTTGTTGTTCTTTCATGTATTCAATCGTGAAATCCGTGATACGACCTAACAACTCATGTGCCAAAACAGGATTAGTGTAGAGCAACTTGCGAGATTCCGAGAATGTTTTCGAACCTTTTCCCTCCACCATGTAGCAAAATATTGTCCATGGTGCCCCTGCGAATCCAATAAGTGGAACCCTGTTTTCAAGTCCTTGTTTGGTTAGTCGAATTGCTTCAAAAACATAAGACAAACGATCCGATACATCTGGATTTTTGTCCAATAACATAAGTTCTTCACTGGAACGAATTGTTTTTGGGAAGTAAGGACCGCGCTGTTCGATCATTTCATAGGTTAATCCCATGGCATCTGGGACTACAAGAATATCAGAAAATAATATGGCTGCATCTACACCCAGTAAATCAACAGGTTGAATGGTAACTTCTGCGGCCAATGCTGGCGTTTCAACGAGTTCTTTAAATCCACTTAATTTAGCCCGTACAGCTCTATACTCAGGCAGAATACGTCCTGCCTGCCTCATAAGCCAAACCGGATAGCGTGGGATATCCTCACCACGGTGTGCTTTGAGGTACAAATCGTTCATCAATTTCATGGCATCAAAGATAGTTAAATGCTACCAATCAATGGGCGTACTACCCACGGATTCCAAAAAATCGTTGGTTTTACTAAAATGTTTGCATCCAAAAAAACCTCTGTAGGCGGATAACGGAGACGGATGAGGGGATGTTAAAATGAGATGCTGACTGCCGCTAATCAGTGATTTCTTGCTGATGGCCTGTGCGCCCCAAAGTATAAAAACCAGGGGTTCTTTTCTATTACTCAGCAGGCGAATGATTGCATCAGTAAAAAGCTCCCACCCTAACCCTGCATGGCTTCCTGGGCTTGATTCTTTAACTGTTAGGATAGAATTCAAAAGTAAAACACCTTGTGTTGCCCATTTCGTCAAATCCCCATTATTCGTTAACTCTGAACCCACATCAGACCTAAGTTCCTTACTAATATTTTGCAAACTCTTAGGTAGCGGAAAAACGTTTGTATTAACCGAAAAACTAAGACCGTGCGCATGTCCTTTCGTTGGATAAGGATCCTGTCCTAAAATCACAACCTTCACGGTAGTAAATGGAGCGGCATTTAATGCGTTAAAGACATCCTGTTTTGCAGGAAAAATCTGATTCGGAAAGGAATCATATGCATTACGAATAGCCAATTCAAGCGCAGTAAAATAAGGCTTCTGAAATTCATCGTTCAAGACTACAGACCAATCTTCACTGAGATTAAATGTCATAACTGCGGCAGCGCGTGGTGGATTTCGGCCATAAGCTCCTCATGGGAACGATGCAATCCACTTAAATTAAGCGATTTAACTTTTCGATACCGTTTAATTGAAGCAAGGTCTCTTAATCCCAATAAGAACGCTTGGGCAAATAGCCCTACACATAAAAAATACGATACAGAAAAAGTCCAATTCAATTCTACAGACCACGGAAGAACGCAAGGGAGAATAAAAAGTAGGGGTAAATTAATAAAAAATGAAGCAAATATCGATGTGACTTTTTTAGTGGAACCCCAGAATACTGGACGTTTAAACTTGGTTTCAACCCAGCGCTTAATGAGCAAATAAGTAGGCCCAGCATGAACCGCACCTAACAGAAAAAACGGGAATAAACATACAAACCGCAAAAACTTCCATGAAACACTCCATGTATTTGACTTGGACAAATAGCGTTCTTGTTCTGATAAATTCATAGAGGTTAATTGTGTTTTGTATTGGTTTAATTTAACCCCTAACGCCTTCAACGCATTTATTTGATCTTGATCTAGCGAATTAATCCAATCTGCCAATTTAATGGAGTATTTCCACCGGTGCTCGATCGATAATCGCCGATCAAAGCAGGTAGGATGCATTCCTTTACGTGTAAGCATCATCAAATCCTCATGAATATCTGCCAACTCCGGATCATGAACATCGGTAACCAATGTCCTCATGTCTGCCTCAAGTATTCTAGTCACTTCTGTAATTGCCTTGGCTGAATTCTCTTCAAATTCTTCTCGAAAATCATTCAAGCGAATTTTTGTGCCTGCTGCAATCAGCACATCACTACCTCTTAAATTAAAATCTGTATAATTGACTCCTAGTCCTTGAATGAAAATCTCTTTCTCCCATTGGCAATATTCCAACGCTGAAAAACCAATTCTGGCAGGGCCTTTCTTTATTGGATGTAATCTCCGTTGTATGCGGTCGTCGGTAAACCCTTCTCCAAAAATTAAAATGTTTCTTTTTCGAAAAAGCACTTGGTTTGTTTTCTCAAAAATCTTAGCATTCTTTTCTTTGGTATCTACGCCATCGCGTTGTCTGTATATGGGCAACATATGAACCGCCCACAGGATTGGTCTGGTAAGTTTAGTAAATACATCAGATCGGGTCATAAAAAACACCACAGGTTTTCGCTGAGATGCAATAATAAGTGGATCCATAAACGAACCCTGATGATTACTGACAAAAATGGTCCTTCCAAAGAAATAATCACTAGGGTTTATAATTTTAATTTTCCTGAAATATAAACGAAAGGAATATTGAAAAGCGAACCACAAGAATAAGTATAGAAACCTCATAATTCGCGAAATTACGGATAATAGCGGGTAAGTATCAACATTTACCCTTTCAAAAAATCCCAAACTCAACGCAGGACTAGCTGAAAATTAATTTAGTTTCGTTACATGAAAAACATTGGTGTAATTTGCGGTGGCTATTCTTCTGAGTATGATATTTCGATAAAAAGTGCTTCAACGATTTTGGAGAATCTACCAGAAGCATACAACGGAATAAAAATTATTCTATCTCCCTCAGGCTGGCATGTTGAAATGAATAACAGTACGGGTATTTTCAATTTAAATACAGGAAACATAGAATTTCCAAATCAACCCCCCTTAAGCTTAGATGGGGCCATTGTCTACATCCATGGAAACCCGGGAGAGAACGGTAAGGTCCAAGCGCTATTAGACATGTTAGATATTCCTTATGTGAATGCAAACGTCCTTTCCTCTGCCCTATCCTTCGATAAATGGTACTGTAATCAATTCTTAAAATCCTTTGATTTTCCGGTAGCGAAAGCGATGGTATTACGAAAAGGAGATTCAATCAACGAACAGGAACTAATTGAAGCCTTAGGATTACCACTCTTTGTAAAACCAACCGATTCTGGATCGAGTTATGGCATTTCCAAAGTAAAACAAATACAAGACCTACCTCAGGCGATAGATAGTGCATTTAAGGAAGGAGATACGATTGTACTTGAATCTTTTTTAGATGGTATTGAAGTAACTTGCGGAGTGTATCGAACGAAAAATGGACTATGCGCATTGCCGCTAACAGAAATTGTATCTGAAAACGAATTTTTTGATTTCGAGGCAAAATACCAAGGAAAATCAAATGAAATAACACCTGCTCGCATATCCAGCGAACAAACATTAGCTATTCAAGAACAAGCCAAACAGATATACCACGTATTGAATTTAAAATCCATTGCGCGTATTGATTTTATGTTAGTTGGAGAGACTCCTTATATCATTGAAGTAAACACGACTCCTGGATTTTCTTCAGAGAGTATTGTTCCAAAAATGTTACAGGAAGCGGGGATTAGTATAAGAGCGTTTTGGGAATCAATATTAGAGACCGAATTATTGCCTAGAAAGCGCATTTAATAGCACTTCCATGTGTTGTTTAACCGTTGCTTGACTGCAACTAAACCCATTCACAATAAGTGCGAATGCCAAGGTTTTTCCATTGACTGTTTTTATATAACCTGCGTAGGATTTTATCCCAGTCATGGTGCCGCTTTTAGCAAACACCCTTCCTTCGCCAGACGAACCTTTACATAAATCACTGATTGTCCCATTCCTACCAGCAACGGGTAAGGTTTCAAAAAACTCATTGCGCATCGGACTCGTTGTCATATAATTCAATAAGTCACAAAAGTGAGATGCTGAAATGCGATTATTGCGAGACAAGCCGCTTCCATCAAATAGGCGCAGCGAAGTTGTATCTATTCTGGTCCCAAAAAACTGCTTATAAATTTTAAGTCCTTGCGCATTTGTGCCGGAACCCGTGAGGTGATATCCAACGCCATTCAGCAACCCTTCAGCGAATAGATTAACACTTTTGCGGTTAGTCCAGCCAGCAATTTCCTGTACACTTCTTCCGTAATAAGAAAACAAACGAAATAAACAATCATAATCCGGAACGTTTATACCCCGTGATGCTTGAACACCTCCGCTGACCAGAAACGAATCCAAAATGAATCGAGATTTGAGTACTTCAGCGAAATTAAATTCTGGATTCGCCACAGACCCTTTCACCAGATAGCTGGATTTGTAAGCCGGCAATTTTCCAGTTGCAATTCGATGTTCATCATATGCCTTACCTTGAAGATTTGATTGATCACCTTTTATATTCGCACTAATAATTTTTGTAGTTAGTTGAAGGTGGGGTTGGTAAGGAGACGTGGTTACTAATCTCGCCTTACTACCTGGCTTACCTGTTTCGAAATAGTATTTTACTACGTTGTCATAAAAATTCAACCCTGCCGGGAAAGCCCCAAAATAATTTCCAGCATCCCATGCAGACCAGCCGCAAGGAGTACCTTCATATCCAAAAGAAGAGGCATCTACATAAATGTGTCCATCAATTTTGCTTATCCCCAGTTGTCGAAGACTATCAATCCACGCATCTATTGCATCATATTCTTTTCCTTCGCCATTAAAGTATTTACTTCCAAAGGAAACATCTCCACCACCTTTAATCCATAAATCACCTTTCAAAACTCCCTGCTCAATTTGCCCATCGGTATAAAATCCCGTTTCAAATCGGTAATTGGGGCCCAAAACTTCCAAGGCCATGGAAGTAGAAAACAATTTAGTTGTGGATGCAGTTGCAGTTGTCATGTTCGGGTTATATGCACAGAGGGTATCAGCATTTGATAAATCAATTGCTAAAAGAGAAATTTTAGCCCCAGAAAGCGCTCGAGTGTTAACAAAAGAATGCACTAGGGAATCCATAGTTTGCGCAACGAATATCGCACTGCTAAAAAAGAACAAGAGTAAACTATATCTTTGTAACCGAACCATTAGTGCAAAGATGATAAATCCCTCGCGCTGATATTTAATCATATAAAAGTACTTTTCAACACTTCAAAATGACAAAGGTAGAGACAAGGCCAACTCGCGTGTTGCGAATCATTAATCGCTTTAATGTTGGTGGTCCTGTATATAATGTAACCTATCTGACAAAGTATCTACCGGAAACCTATGAAACGCTACTCATTGGCGGCTGTGCTACGCAAACCGAGCAGGATGCTACTTACATACTAAGCGAACATGGAATACAAGCTCATGTCCTCCCCTCCATGTCACGAAGTATTCGAATTTTCAATGATTTAAAAACCTTTTATATCTTATTAAAACTAATTCGCTCATTTAAACCTGATATCGTTCATACCCATGCCTCTAAGGCGGGTGTCCTGGGGCGAATTGCAGCAAAAACAATGGGGGTTCAGGTCATTGTACATACCTATCATGGACATGTATTTCATGGATATTTTAATCCAACAATAACTAAGCTTATCGTCTTTATTGAACGAATACTCGGTAAAATAACTACAAAAATTATTACCATTTCAACTGCTCAACAGCAGGATATCGTAACAACATTCCGAATTGCACCCGAAAACAAAACGGCAGTAATACCCCTTGGTTTTGATTTGACACGTTTTGAAAAAAGTGCTGAAAATCGAATGGAGTTAAGAAAAAAAATGAACCTTAAGGCACACCAAACAGCCGTTGCTATTGTTGGAAGAATTGCCCCCATCAAGAATCATCGTCTTTTTATTGATGCCGCAGCGAAAGCTTATAAAAAACATCCGGAAGAATTCATATTCTATGTGGTTGGCGATGGGGAATTACGAGATGATTTAACAAACTATATTTCCACAACCTATCCATGGCTGAATTCTTCAGTGATTTTCACCTCCTGGATTGCTGATATGACAACTTTTTATCCGGCGATGGATCTTGTGTGTTTAACTTCAATCAACGAAGGAACACCAGTTTCGCTTATCGAAGCGCAAGCAAGCGGGATTCCGGTACTTAGTACGAACGTAGGTGGGGTAAAGGATGTCATTCACCCAAATGAAACTGGGATAATTCTGAACGAACATTCAGCGGAGGAACTAAGTAATCACCTCATCGAATTGCACTTAAATAGCGAGCTTAGGATAAAAATGTCACAAAATGCACGTAACTTTGTAAAGGAACGATATACATATTATCGCTTGGTTGATGATATAGATGGTTTATATAAGACTTTACTTTCTAATGAATAAAACGTACGTAGTATATTTAATCTTCACCCTACTCCTATCCTCCTGTGGAGTTTATAATTCAAATAAAATCCTTTCACCTTCCAAAACACCCTCCTACAAGGTAGAGAGTTTCAAAGGGAGTATGAACCTTGGAATAATCCAACCCGGTGATAAGTTAAGCATAAAAATCTTTCCAAATGAAGGAGAACGCGCCTTACTAACAATTGCATCAATTAAAGAAGATAATGTAACAAACACGGTAACCGACGGATATGTCGTGAGTCAATTAGGAAATATTAAACTTCCTTTAATTGGGGAAATTAAAACGGTGGGCTTAACTACGGATCAAGTTGCTGACTCCTTGGAAATCAGGCTAAAAAAGACCATTCAAGCTCCGTATGTTGAAGTCAGTATAACCAATCAGCGGGTTTTGCTTTTTAATGGGAACAGCACAGGCCAAGTGATACCGCTAGTAAATGAAGGAACCACATTAGCCGAAGTATTAGCCTTAGGAGGTGGGATTAAAGAATTTGGAAAGTCTAACGAAATTCGATTGTTTCGGCAAGAGGATGGGGTTCGTAAAATCTATGAATTCGATTTATCTGAGATTAATCAGCTTAAAAACGCAGACGTAACCATTCAAAACCGGGATATCCTAGTGATAAACCACCACCCGAGGTCGGCTCAAAATTCCCTTAGAGAAGTTGGGCCTTGGCTTAGTATCCTCACCAGTGGTCTTGCAATATTTTCAATATTTAGCAAAATATGACCAAGGAAAAGTTAATTGTTAACGACCAATTTAATCCGGTCATATTAAGAAATATTCTAATAAAGCATTGGTACAAACCGATTGTGCTCCTTGGATTTCTTTTTTTAGCTGCTTTTATATACTTACGTTATACTAAACCACTATATAATTCTCAAGCAGTATTGCAAATCATTCACTCTAACAAGGTCAAACAAGTATTGGGCGAACAAGCGCCAACGACACAACCTGATAACCTTTCAAAAGATGTGGAATTGTTACGTTCACCAATTTTATTTGAGCATGCTGTTCAAAATTTGAACTTAAATACGAGTGTGTTCAACGAAGGGAATTTACTTACCGAAAATTTATACGGGTACACGCCATTTTCAATCTTAGTAAAAGATCTCCTGGATTCATCACTTTGCAATACACGAATTGAAATAAAACCAATTGAAACCGGTGATTTTGAACTTGTCTTTGAGTATAAGAATAACCTATATAAAAAAACAGGAAAACTTGGAACACCTATTAATACTAAGTTTTTTAATATTGAAATAAAAACCAACAATAAAGCTGCCTTTACGCGAATCATCACGTCGGGTGAGATCTATTTCAAATTCAACAATAAAGCTGAATTAGTCAATGAACTTAAGGGCGGACTTAGCATAACACCGATTGATGAAAATGCACGCACCATTGAAATTTTGTTCCAACATGAGAACCCAAAATTATGTCATCACCTGATCCAATCGATAATCAGTAGTTATTTCAATTTCGAAAAAAATAAAACGCAAGAAGAAAACAGTCAAACCATCGCATTTATCAATGGGCAATTAGACTCATTATCGATGGTATTAGACCATTCGAAGGACAGTCTCAGTATTTTTCAAAAATCACAAAACCTACCGAGCTTAGCATATGAAGAATCAGACATTACAGGTAATCTCGGATTGTATTCAAAGCGATTAACAGAGGTTAACGAGGAATTGAATGCCGTAAAATATGTAAACAACCGCATTTCATCGGACGTTACTCGAAATGAAATTTACCGGATCCTCCCAGAATTGGTTGGTCGTCGAAGTTTTGAAGGCTCAATAACTCGTCAAATCGAAGAATTAAATAAATTGTTGGAAACGCGTGAAGATTTGCTTCAAGACATCACCTATGAAAGCAGTAAAGTCCGACTAATCAATGAGCGAGTAATTAATCGAATACAGGGAGTGAAAAAGAGCTTAAATGCCATACAAGAGCGACTTTTACACGAGAAACGACTTATTGAAAATCAATTAACAAAATATGAGGGTAAGCTGTTGGGATTGCCTGAAAAAACCACGGAGTTCAATCGACTGAAGTACATGGAAGAGTTGAATCGCGAGTATTTCAATTTATTCACACAGAAGAAAATCGAATTTCAAATAAACAACGCAGGATTTTCAAGTGACAACCGCTTACTTAGTTTACCAACACAATCTAATTCACCTGTATCACCAAACCAGCTCAAAACGTATTTAATCACGGGGGTTTCTGGTATATTATTAGGCTTAGTATGGTTGATATTTTACTATTTAACATATAATGAAATCACATCAATAGCAGACCTCAAAAACTTGCTTCCAAATAATACCACGATACTCGGGAGCATTCCCCTCTACAAAAACAAGATGAAGCATTCTCAAATTGTTATTACCAATGCCCCTAAATCACGAATTTCTGAATCGATTCGAAATATAAAATCCAACTTAAATTTCATCAACAAGGATGCTAAATTAATCGCCGTTTCATCCTCGATTTCCGGAGAAGGGAAAACCTTTGTTATCATGAATTTGGCTGCAACGTTTTCAACCGCTGGTAAACGCTGTATCATTTTAGATTTAGATTTAAGAAAGCCAAAAGTACATTACGGATTCAATGTAAATAATCAAAAAGGAATGAGTCAAGTGCTATCTGGTATGTTACCCCTTGACGATGTCATTCAATCCTCCGAGATACAAAATCTAGATTTTATTACGGCAGGTCCTATTCCACCGAACCCGTCGGATTTGATTCAAAGCGCTGCACTTGACGAAATCATTGAAACGCTTAAAAAAACATATGATATCGTACTAATCGACAATCCGCCAATCGGAATTGTTTCGGATGGCATTAACATATTATCGAGGGCTGATATACCCATTTATGTATTCAAAGCCAATTATTCCAAGCGTATTTTCGCTCATCAATTGATGGAACTGTTTGATATCCAGAAACTTGATAAAATCAACATCATTCTTAACGCGATTCCATCTACTGGTTCACTCTACGGGTATGGCTATGGCTATGGCTATGGCTATGGCGGATATTATTCAGATGAAGATCAACTTACATGGTGGAAAAAATGGATAACACGCTTTCAATTCAAGAAAAAAAGGCATGGAAATTAGTGAACTTGACATCTCAGGATTATTAGTGATTAAACCCCGGAAATTTGAAGATGAACGCGGTTATTTTATGGAGTCCTTTCAAGCGAACCGGTATAAGGAATTTATATCACTTCCTTTTTTACAGGACAATATATCGGTTTCAAAACGTGGGGTAATCCGAGGGTTACACCTTCAGAATCTCCCCAGTGCACAAGGAAAACTTGTTCAAGTTCTGCAAGGAACCGTAGTGGATGTAGCCGTTGACTTAAGAAAATCCTCACCAACTTTTGGAGCGCATGCGATGATTGAACTTAGTGCAGCTAATGGACTTCAATTTTATATCCCCCCCGGATTTGCTCATGGTTTTCAGGCCTTGACTGATGATACGATTTTCGTATATAAATGCACGGACTTTTACTCGGCAAAAGATGAAATTACCATACGGTGGGATGACCCCAAACTGGCGATCAATTGGCCAATTTCACCGGCAATAACTTCACCAAAAGATGAATTAGGCGTATTATTTAACGAATTTAACAGTCCGTTTTAGCGTATGCCAATAATACTTAAGTTTCTTTTTTACTTCTTGGGCACACTAAGTTTCACGTTACTTGTTGTATACTTATTGCTTGGTTTTGCAAAATCCTTAGGTATCCGAAGTAAAAATGATATTCATGTGAGATGGAGCAATACCTCAAAGCCTTCATTAGGAGGGATTGCAATCTTTGCATCCATTTTCATGGCAATGATTGTTTATTTAATTTCCCATCCAACAGAAAACATCTTCGGGAACGAACGCTTTCTTTTTTTCTTTTTTGGTCTTTCTATAGCCTTCTTTATGGGGCTGGCTGATGACGCGTTTAATACGCGACCGTTGATAAAACTGACAACTCAAATCCTTTGTGGGCTGAGTTTAGTAGCAGGAGATGTATTAATTCCTTTGACAAACATGTTCTGGATCGATGCCATCGTTACCATAATTTGGGTGGTGGGACTAATGAATTCATTAAATATGCTTGATAATATGGATGGAATAACAACCAGTATTTCCATTAATATCTTTTCCTTTCTTTTAGTCTTTAGCCTACTTTTTAGTACTCCAGTATTCGACATTCATACCTTCATCATTATTGGAATAATCGGCTCATTGTGTGGCTTTTTATTTGTTAATGCGCCGCCGTCTAAATTATTCATGGGGGATTCTGGCAGTCAAGTCATCGGATATTCTGTAGCTTTTTATAGTATTTACTATCTGTGGAATCAAGCACCAAAAGCGACACCAAATTGGGTTACCATCTACGTTGCGATTATGATTTTAGCAATCCCATTTATTGATACCTTCACTGTCAGCTTTAATCGAATTAAACAAGGAAAATCACCTGCAAAAGGTGGAAAAGACCATACTACGCATCACATGGTTTATCGTGGATTTTCTGAGCGTCAAACATTCATTTTATTTTGGACTATCTCATTTCTACTTGGATGTATGGGCTTGCTAATAATGTTTATATACCGACAACAGTTTTCATATTTCTCTGCCTTACTTTTATTTCCATTTTTTATTGCTTTTTATTACCTATTTAAAAATACTCATGCGCACAAAGCACCAAATAATAAAGACATTTCTTTGGATTAGTATCGCTTTTTCTCTAATCAATTGCAACCGTAAGGACACCGTCAAGAACACTTCACAAGGTCAATTCGGTGTGCTTAAACACCCCATACTACCAAAGCAAATCAAATTCTTTAATCAAGATATTTCTATGACGGATATCGATTTAAAGGAACGACTAGACCGTGAATTGCTCGTAAACACATATTTTCAAAGCAGTACGAGTCTTGCGATTAAACGTGCAACACGCTATTTCCCAACAATAGAACGCATATTAAGAGAAGAGGGAGTGCCGGATGATTTCAAATACCTCTGTGTTATTGAAAGCAACCTCAGTAACGTTACTAGCCCCGCCGGAGCTGGCGGTTTTTGGCAGTTTATGCCAAGTACAGCTCCTGAATACGACATTCGAATTACTTCAGAGATTGATGAGCGGAATCACCTTGAAAAAAGCACAAGAGCCGCTTGCCAACTAATCAAGAACAACTACTCGCTATTTAACGATTGGATCAATGCCTGTGCTGCCTACAATCGCGGTCCGGGCGGGTTAATGCAAGACATGAAATCTCAAGGAGTAAAGCACTTTTTTGATACCGAAATGAATCCAGAAACCGCACGCTATGTTTTTAGAATTATCGCATTAAAATTAATCATGGAAAACCCCGCCGACTATGGATATAACATTCCAGAAAAAGCGTGTTACTCCCCGATCAAAACAAAAGAAGTTAAGATTAATAAGCCAATTAAAAACTTAGCCTTGTGGGCAAGAAAACAGGGAACTACCTTGAAAAACATACGGGTATTAAATCCATGGATTCTAACGAATCAACTCTCAACTATGGCAGTTCCATGCGCCATTGCAATCCCTGCAAACAAACAAGAACTTGGGGTGTTTAAAAAATAGAACCCATTAACATGAACGAACAGGAAACGATTGCGGTATACGGTGCGCGAGCACACAATTTAAAAAATATCGACCTTTCCTTTCCCAGAAATCAACTTATTGTTTTCACTGGACTTAGTGGCAGCGGTAAAAGCTCCTTGGCGTTTGATACCATTTTTGCTGAAGGGCAACGACGATATATTGAAACCTTTTCATCCTACGTAAGACAATTCATTGGCGGATTAGAACGTCCGGATGTAGATAAAATCGATGGGTTGAGTCCTGTGGTAGCCATAGAACAAAAAACCGTTTCCCGGTCACCTCGTTCAACGGTTGGAACGATCACCGAGCTCTATGATTTTTTTAGGCTTTTGTATGCACGCGCAGGAACTGCCTATTCAATGGTTACGAATGAACCCATGGTTAAATACACTGAAAGAGAAATAACCGATCTCATTTGTAAGCGCTATGCAGGAAGGAAATTCGCAATTCTCGCACCAAAGATTAGGGCAAGAAAAGGTCATTACAAGGAACTATTCGAACAAATTACGCGCCAGGGATTCACTAAAGTACGGGTAGACGGAGAAGTGCGTGACATTACGCCGGGAATGAAATTAGACCGATATAAAACACATGATATTGAGGTGGTAATTGATCGCTTTACTGAACAGGTTTCAGATATTGATCGCGTTTATAAGGCGGTAGGTACCGCCATGAAAATGGGAGCGGGCATCATGATGGCCATGGATTGGTCTTCCATGGAAGCAGTGTACTTTAGTCGCAGCTTAATGTGTCCGAGCAGTGGAATTTCATATCCTGATCCCGAACCGAACTTATTTTCATTCAATTCTCCCTATGGAGCATGCGCACCATGCAGCGGTCTTGGTGAAGTTAGTGCAGTCGACTTAGAAAAAATCATCCCAAATCCTTCCCTATCGATTCAAAAAGGGGGAATAGCACCCCTTGGGAGTTTTAAGCATAATTGGTTCTTTGATAAGCTTCAGAAAATCGTCCTTGCTATGGGGCATACGCTTCAAACCCCACTCGCACAATTCAGCCCTGAGGAAATTAACTTTCTACTATATGGCAATGAAGACATGCAATTAAGTAAAGACGATATCCAGGAACGATTCGAGGGGATCATTCAATTCATGATGCGGTATAAGGAAGATGGCGACCCAGTGCTACTTCGTTGGGTTGAGCAATTTATGCATAAGACTACCTGTCCGAGCTGTCAAGGATATCGATTAAAGCAAGAAGCGCTTCATTTTAAAATTTCAGGAAAACACATTGGTGAAATCTCTGCAATGGATTTATCTGAGTTAGCCATATGGCTGCAAGAGATCGATGAAAACTTAAGTAAGGAACAACAGGTGATTGCCTCAGAAATTCTGAAAGAAATAAAAACACGCCTGCGATTCATTTTGGATGTTGGCTTGGGTTATTTAACCTTGGGAAGATCTTCCAAAAGCTTGTCCGGAGGAGAGGCACAACGGATTCGACTCGCAACACAAATTGGGACAGAGCTCATCAATGTCTTATACATTCTTGACGAACCATCGATCGGACTTCATCAACGAGATAACACCAAACTTATAAACTCCCTTAAAAAATTAAGAGACGCGGGGAATACCGTTTTAGTGGTTGAGCACGACCGAGACATGATTGCCGAAGCGGATCATATTGTAGATATCGGTCCGGGTGCTGGGATTAACGGAGGTAACATTGTTTTTTCAGGGACTTATCCTGAATTGTTAACCTCACATACAACTACATCAAACTATTTCAATGGGGCGAATTACATAGAGGTACCTTCCACTCGACGCAAAGGAAATGGAAACACACTAACCATAACAAATGCTTCGGGAAATACACTGAAAAATGTATCCTTGAAATTACCCTTGGGAACCTTTACTTGCGTAACGGGAGTTTCAGGTAGCGGAAAATCTACACTTATCAACCAAACATTGTACCCTGCGTTAAGAAAACATTTTTACCAGAGCCTTGGTCAACCGCTACCCTATAAATCGATTGCGGGACTCGAACACATTGATAAAGTAATTGACATCGACCAAAGCCCGATTGGTAGAACACCACGATCCAATCCGGTTACCTACACGAAGGTATTCGATGAAATCCGAAGTTTATTTGCATCACTACCCGAGGCACAAATCAGGGGCTATAAACCAGGCAGATTTTCCTTTAATGTAGCAGGCGGAAAATGCGAAACATGCAACGGTGGTGGACTTAGACTCGTAGAAATGAATTTCTTACCTGACGTCTATGTGACCTGTGAAACCTGTCAAGGAAAACGCTACAATGCCGAGACCCTTGAAGTAAAATTCAAAGGGAAATCAATTTCTGATGTATTGAACATGCAAATTTCGGAAGCAGTTCCATTTTTTGAGTCCATTCCTAAAATTCATCGCGTATTAGCTACCTTAGAAAGTGTAGGAATGGGCTATGTAACCTTAGGTCAACCCTCAACTACCCTTTCCGGTGGTGAAGCACAACGGATAAAGTTGGCTACGGAATTATCTAAAAAAGCGACTGGGAATACCTTGTATTTACTTGACGAACCCTCTACGGGGCTACATTTCGAAGACATTAAACTTTTATTAAATGTACTTCATCGCTTAGTTGATGAAGGGAATACTGTGTTGGTGATTGAGCACAACCTGGACATTATTAAAACCGCAGACTATATTGTTGATATGGGTCCTGATGGCGGAAAAGCAGGCGGAATGATTATTGCGGAAGGAACCCCTGAAAAAATCACCAAGAAACACCAAAATAACTCTGATACCGCAGCCTATTTACTGGAAGAAATAAATAGAAATAAAATTATGAACAAAAACTGAGTTTATTTTTTATAATTTTGTAGCGCTAAAACAACATAAAACTTTAGAACAATGGCAGTAGAAATTACAGACGCAAACTTCGACGAATTAGTAATGAAATCAGATAAACCAGTAATGGTTGATTTCTGGGCTGAGTGGTGTGGTCCTTGCAGAATGATCGGACCGGTAGTAGAAGAACTACATACGGAGTATGCAGGCAAAGCTGTGATTGGAAAAGTTAATGTTGATCATAATTCAGGTGTTGCAGCACAATTTGGTGTTCGAAGCATTCCAACCATTTTGTTTATCAAAAACGGAGAGGTTGTAGATAAATCGGTTGGTGCAGTGCCTAAAGCAACCTTAGCATCAAAATTGGACGCGATTTTATAGTCGTAATCCGCACTAAACATACACATTAATGGAAAATTTTTTCCGAAGGCTAAAATACTATGGCATTGGATTTGGCATTGGATTAGTCTTTGTTGTGTTATTATTTCAACAAAAAGGATGCTCATGGACACCTGGAAACCGTGTGAAATCGGCGATTCTAGAGCGCATTGTTTTTATTGACTCGCTCGATAATGCCTTTGTCAAAAGCCACAACATAACGCAAAAAACACTTCGAAAGTTTATTGAAAACGGAACCGTATCATTCCTGAAAAGTAAACGAAACGGGAATGAGAAACTTTACCATTTCCATGGTGATTTAGGGAAAATAAAATCCACTGACTGCCTGATCGCCTACCGAGAAAAAAGTGTAGTTGTAGATATAGACTTTGAACATTCGGACATCAAAAAATACAAACCGCTAGTTGGTTTTGCTAAACCCTTTCTATACAAAGAGAAAAATTGGTTTTCCGGAAAATGGGAGTTATACGACCTAAAGGGTATGGTTGCTTCGTCTGCCCCTGAAAAGTTCACCGCCTTATTCTTTAAAAACGGGCTGCTAGATTGTAAAAAAAGCTCATTTACAGACAAGAAACCAATCACCTTTATTTCCTTCAAAAATCAACTAAAAGATACACATCAGCAGGAATACTTACTCAAAACAATGTGGTATCAAGAAAAAATCGAAATTAAAGACTTGTCGGTTATTGACATAAAGCGTAACAATTAGCAAACGTTAATTGTTAATAATTCAAGTGACGTCGTTAAATCGGCGGACGGATTATCGTTAATTTTGAATTATGGAATTTAGTGCCACTCAAATTGCACAGTTACTCGAAGGTATTGTTGAAGGAGATGCTTCAGCAACGGTTTCGGGTCTTTCAAAAATAGAAGAGGGAAAAGCAGGTTCGCTTTCCTTTCTATCCAATCCAAAATACGAGTCTTTTATTTATACCACAGAATCTAGTATTTGTATTGTAAACGACAGTTTTCATCCAACAAAATCCTTACCGAGCACCTTAACCTTGATCAAGGTAAAAGATGCTTATGCCTGTTTTGCAAAGTTACTTAGTGTATACCAAGCATCCATGCGTAAATCGCCAGGAATAGAACAACCCTGTTTTATCGATCCAACGGCAACGATTGGAAAAGATGTATACATTGGTGCCTTTGTATACATTGGTGCACATGCGCACATAGGCGATGGATGCGCTATTTACCCCAACACGCACATCGGACAAGGAACCACGGTTGGGTCGAACACCACCTTGTTTTCAGGTGTACAAGTATATGACAACATGCATATTGGCTCGCATTGTATCATTCATGCAGGTGTAGTAATTGGCAGTGATGGATTCGGTTTCGCACCAAATGAACAGGGTGTATTTGATAAGGTGCCGCAAATTGGCAATGTAATCATCGAAGACTTCGTTGAAATTGGCGCTAATTCTACCATTGACCGTGCAACCATGGGGTCAACACGCATTAAAACTGGCGTTAAAATCGATAATTTATGCCAAATAGCGCATAATGTTGAAGTTGGCGAACACACAGCGCTTGCCGCTCAAGTTGGCATTGCCGGTTCAGCAAAACTGGGTAAACACATCATGGTAGGAGGACAAACCGGGATCAGCGGACATCTTCACATCGCCGACGGGACAAAGATTGTTGCACAATCGGGAATTCCATCCACTGTAAAAGAAGCTGATACCCTAATGGGTACGCCAGCCATACCAATCAACGACTTTAAACGTTCATTCATCGGATTTAGAAAATTACCTGAAATGATGCGTGAATTGAGTCAGTTGAGAAAAGAGATCATTGAATTAAAAGCGAATAAATCATAACATGACCGAACAACAACATACACTCAAACAACCCGTAGCATTGATGGGTGTTGGTTTGCATACTGGAGAAAAAGTCACTATAGAACTATGTCCTGCTCCAGCCAACCATGGATATAAATTTCAACGAATCGACTTAGAAGATGCGCCAATAATTAATGCAGATGTAGATTTAGTGGTGTCTACAGAACGAGGAACCACACTCGAGTCAAAAGGAGTTCGAGTGTATACGACGGAACATGTGCTTGCTGCCTTAGTAGGTTGCGGCGTGGATAATGCCTTGATTAAAATTTCTGGACAAGAAATTCCAATTTTAGATGGAAGTGCCCTGCCCTACGTAAAAGCAATTGATGCTGTGGGTACGGAAGCGCAAGATGCTGAGCGTATTTACTTTGAACTGGATGAGAACATTCCATGGGAAGACACCGAAAAACAAATTGAATTTTTAGCAATTCCTGATAAGGTGTACCGCTTAACGGTCATGGTGGATTATAATTCTCCCGTACTTGGTACCCAACATGCAAGCATGTACAACTTGGATGAATTTAAACAAGAAATAGCACCTTGCAGAACTTTTGTTTTCCTTAGAGAATTAGAATATTTAGCAGGGAACAACTTAATTAAGGGGGGAGATTTAGACAACGCGATTGTCCTTGTGGATCGATTGGATGTTTCGCAAGAAGAGCTAAACCGATTGGCAAAACTCTTAGGAAAAGAAAACCTTGAAATTTCCATTGAAGGCATCGGTGTATTAAACAGCCTTAAACTCCAATACGAGAACGAACCTGCTAGACACAAGCTTTTAGACATCGTTGGTGATTTAGCACTTATCGGACGACCGATTAAAGCGCATATTCTTGCTGCCCGCCCTGGCCATTCAGGCAATGTTCGATTTGCCAAGGTGTTAAAAGACCAAATCAAAAAGCAACAAGGGAAAGGAAAATACTTTGATTTAACAAAAGAGCCTTTATATACTATTCAAGACATCGAGCGAATGCTCCCTCATCGATATCCATTCTTACTTGTAGATAAAGTGATGGAATTGAATGAAACCTCAATCATTGGGGTAAAGAATGTAACCATGAATGAACCGATGTTTACCGGACATTTTCCAGGAAACCCAGTATTCCCAGGTGTTTTACAAATAGAAGCCATGGCTCAAGTAGGGGGAATATTTGCATTGAGCGGTGTTGAAGATGCGCACTTATATTCTACGTATTTCATGAAAATCGACAAGGTTAAATTCAAATCGAAAGTTGTACCTGGAGATACCCTGGTGTTTGAATTAAAGCTTCTTTCACCGATTCGTCGAGGCCTAGTTGAAATGGGAGGAACGGCCTATGTGAATGGAAAACCTGTGATGGAAGCCGAAATGTTAGCACAAATTATTAAAGATAAAACGGAATGATTTCTCCCCTAGCGAGCGTACATCCTGATGCACAAGTCGGTGCACAGGTTAGCATTGCCCCCTTCAGCATGATTCATGAAAATGTAGTTATTGGAGAAGGAACAAAAATTCATTCCAATGTAGCGCTTTATCCCGGAACACGTATCGGTAAGCACTGTGAAATTTTCCCTGGAGCTGTAATCGGAGTGATTCCTCAGGACCTTAAATTTGAAGGTGAAGATACGACAGTAGAAATTGGAGATTACACAAAAATCAGGGAGTGTGTAACGATTCATAGAGCCACCAAAGACAAGTGGAAAACTGTGATTGGATCCCATTGCTTACTCATGACGTATGTTCACGTAGCGCATGACTGCCAAATCGGAGATCACGTCATCCTAGCAAGTTATACGGGTCTTTCTGGTCATGTTACGATTGACGATTATGCCATCTTAGAAGGAAAAGTAGCAGCGCAGCAGTTTGTTCACATTGGTAAACACGCGTTTATCGGTGGAGCTTCACTGATAAGAAAAGATGTACCTCCATATATTAAAGCCGCCAGAGAACCCCTAACGTTTGCAGGAGTGAATTCTGTGGGATTACGAAGAAGAGGATTTAGTGACGAGGATGTTCGTCTGATTGAAGACATTTACCGAATCATCTATGTGCAAAACAGCAATATTTCAAAAGGAATTCAAGCCATAGAAGAAAGCATTCCAGCCTCAACTCTTAGGGATGAAATTCTTGGGTTTATTCAAGCCTCCGACAAGGGTGTAATTCGAGGAATGATTTAATATGTTTCATCGTGGAGAACTGGTTACCTTAACCATAGACGCCTTTGCCTTTGGCGGAAGAGGCATTTCAAAAATCCCTACCGAAGATTCGCATTTCGTTGTATTTGTGGACAATGCCTTTCCAGGTCAAGTGGTTAAAGCAAAAATCGACGTTAAACGGAAACACCATGCCGAAGCAAAATTAGTCGAGGTCATTCATCGTTCACCGCTCGAGGTCGTTTCTGATTACCAAGAAATTTCAGGTGCACCTTATATTTTTGTCCCACAAGAAGAACAACACAAAGCAAAGCTATCTTCCACCCTAAGTACCTTTTCAAAGATCAGCGGGATTCGAGATCTTGAACAAAAATTCGATGAGTACATTGCCTCACCTTCCCTATATTTTTATCGAAATAAAATGGAATACAGCTTCTCCAGCATTGAACACGACATGGAAAGCGGTGAAGATGTCGACGATGCTTTTGCCTTAGGATTTAAACGTAGAGGGACATGGTGGAAGGTGGAGAATTTGAACAAGCCCAGCGGTTTATTTGACAAGGAATGGGAAGAGAAATTAATCCTGCTCAGAACCTTTTTAAAAGATACGAAGTTACCTGCTTGGCATCCTCCACAAAAAAAAGGATTTTTCAGGCACATCATTGTACGGAAGTCCTTTCTGCACAACCAATTACTGGTTAATTTAGTTACGTCATCCGACGGGATTAAACACTTTGACCGAAATGCGTTCGTTGCTAAGTTATTAGAATTGTACGGAGATCGAATTGCAGGAATTCAGCATACGGTTAATGATGATGTTGCTGATCGATCAAAGATTGAAAATGGACAAACCAAAATGCTTTATGGCAAACCCTTTGTTGAAGAGCAAATTCTTGGATTGACCTTTCAAATGCGCATGGAGAGTTTTTTTCAAACCAATCCAGCGTGTGCAGAACTACTATACCAAAAAGCAATCGATTATTTATTGGAGGACCTCCCTCCAAATCAAGAAATTTTGGATTTATTCTGTGGAACAGGTACCATTGCGCAACTCATTGCCACTAGAAACCCAAGCGCCCGAATTACAGGTGTTGACATCGTACCCGAAGCCATTGAAGATGCTAAAGAAAACGCGAATAAAAACAAGCTAACAGATGTCAGTTTTCACGCAGCGGATGTTGGTAAATTCCTTAAGGAACACCCGCAATATGAAGGAAACATCGGCGCGCTTATTTTGGATCCTCCACGTGCAGGAATTGCTCCAAAAACTTTGCTTAAAACGATCGCACTTGGCGCCAAACGAATCGTTTATATATCATGTAACCCGTCGACTCAAGCACGAGATGCCTCAACATTGGTTGATGCCGGGTATACCTTAGAGAAATTCTGTCTTGTAGACCAATTTCCACATACCGGACACATTGAGTCCATCGCTAAATTCATCAAATTATGATCGTATCCATACTCTCGATCGGCGATGAGTTATTAATTGGACAAACCATTAATACCAATGCAGCTTGGCTTGGAAAAGAATTGTCACTTATCGGTGCACGAATTCAACAAGTACTAACAATTTCTGACGACGAGCATATAATTCGCAAAGCCATTGATGAATCCACTGCGGATCTCTGCATTGTAACCGGTGGATTAGGTCCAACGAAAGATGACCGTACCAAGAAGGTTTTGGCCGCTTATTTTGATATGCCATTGGTTGAAGACAAAGCCACACTCGATCACATTGCTGACTTTTTTGCACGTAGAAATCGTCCAATGCTTCAAGTAAATATTGACCAAGCATTACTGCCAAAAGGGTGTGAAATCCTTCCAAATCGGGTGGGAACTGCCGCGGGCATGTGGTTCAAGGCCAAAGGAAAATCTGTAATTAGCCTTCCGGGTGTACCCTATGAAATGAAGGGGATTTTCCAAGAGGAAATTCTACCCAGGTTGCAGGAAAACTACAAGTTAAATGCCCTGTATCATCAAACAATAATCACCCATGGGATGGGCGAAAGCTTTCTTGCGGAACGTATTGCCGCATGGGAAACATCCTTGGAAGAAGCAAAGCTTTCGTTGGCATACCTTCCATCTCCAGGTATGGTGAAGTTACGGATTGGTTCACACAACGGGAAAATAGATAAGCATTTAATTGAAAGCAAGATAAGCGAATTGCAAACCATCATACCTGAACATATCGTTGGTTACGGGGAAGATACCTTGGCTAGCGTAATCGCCAGGTTACTTTCCAGCCGACAAAAAACAGTGGGTACGGTAGAAAGCTGTACCGCAGGAAGTTTAGCCACTTCGTTAGTCGGTAATTCAGGCTCATCTCAATATTTTAGGGGCAGTTTACTAACCTATCAAACCAGTATGAAATCCAGCTTACTTGGAATTGAACCGGAGTATATTGAAATACATGATGTTGTTAGCGAGGAAGTTGTAAAACGCATGGCCGAAGCAGGCAAGGAACGCCTTGGAGTAGATTACTGCTTGAGCACAACGGGTATTATGGGGCCAACCGCTGGCGACTCAACGCATTCTGTTGGTACTGTTTGGATCGGACTTGCAAGTTCGGGAGAAACTATTGCAAAAAAATTCCATTTTGGTGATAATCGCCTTAGAAACATTGAAATGAGTACCTTAGCTGCGTTGAATTTATTGCGATTAGCACTTTTAGAGGAATAATACCCTTAGAAATCGCGGAAAAAATAAATTTCAATTTGCTTTTATCTTAAAAATATCGTTTCTTTGCACCCGCTTTAATTAAAAGTTTAATACATCATGTCGCGCATTTGTCAGCTAACAGGAAAATCGGTAATGGTAGGAAACAACGTTTCTCACTCCAACCGTAAAACAAAAAGAAGATTTTTACCAAACTTGGTAACTAAGAAATTTTATGTCCCTGAAGAAGATACATTCATTACGTTGAAAGTATCTACCTCAGCAATCAGAACAATCAATAAGAAAGGAATTTCTGCTTGTTTGAAAGATGCTCGGGCTAAAGGATTTATTAAATAATTTACCCTGTTGGGAAACAGAATAAACGCAAAGTAAAATGGCTAAGAAAAGTAAAGGAAATAGAATTCAAGTAATTCTTCAATGTACAGAGCATAAAGAAACAGGTTTGCCTGGAATGTCTCGTTACATCACTACCAAAAATAGAAAAAACACGCCTGACCGTATGGAATTAAAGAAATTTAATCCCGTATTAAAGCGATATACTGTTCATAAAGAAATTAAATAAGCATAGACCATGGCAAAGAAAGTAGTTGCATCCTTACAAAAAGGTGGAGGAAAAGAGCACACAAAAGTGATTAAAATGGTTAAATCTGAGAAATCAGGTGGTTACGTTACTAAAGAAGAAATCGTTCACAACGACAAAGTTAAAGATTGGTTCACTAAGAATTAATCGATCATCTAATTATAGACGATCCCGTCCGCCAAGGTGGACGGGATTTTTTGTGCATTAACATTATGGGAATTTTTGATTTTTTTTCAAGGGGTAAAAAAGAAGACCTAGACCGAGGTCTAGAAAAAACAAAACAATCTTTTTTTAGCAAAATCACTCGTGCTATACTTGGTAAATCCAAGGTAGACGATGAAGTACTCGATAATTTGGAAGAAGTACTTATTTCATCTGATGTCGGTGTGGCTACTACCCTCAAAATCATTGACCGAATTCAAAAACGCGTAGATCGCGATAAAGTGCTCAATACCGACGAGTTAAATTCCGTACTTAAAGAGGAAATCACTGGTTTATTGGTAGATAGCAATATTTCACTTGAACAAAACAAACAACTCAACCCAGATGAACCTTATGTCATCATGGTAGTTGGCGTAAACGGCGTTGGAAAAACAACAACCATCGGAAAACTCGCTCATCAATTTAAAACTTCTGGAAAAAAAGTAATATTGGGTGCCGCGGATACCTTTAGAGCTGCTGCAGTGGATCAATTAATTATTTGGTCTCAGCGTGTTGGGGTAGACATCGTTCAACAAGGTATGAATGCCGATCCAGCAAGTGTCGCTTTTGATACCTTACAGTCTGCGAAAGCTAATGGCGCTGACGTGGTGATTATCGACACCGCAGGTAGACTGCATAACAAAGTAAACTTGATGAATGAGCTGAGTAAAATCAAACGGGTAATGAACAAGGTATTCCCGAATGCTCCGCATGAAATTTTATTGGTGTTGGATGGCTCCACAGGACAAAACGCCTATGAACAAGCTAAACAGTTTGCTCAAGCTACGGAAATCAACGCCTTAGCCATTACAAAATTGGATGGTACAGCCAAAGGAGGCGTAGTAATTGGTATTTCCGACCAAATGCAAATTCCCGTTAAATACATTGGTGTTGGGGAAAAAATGGAAGACCTACAATTGTTCGACAAACAAGCATTTGTAGAAGCACTTTTTAGCGAAACAGCAGGCTAAAAATTCATTTCAATTGCGTATCTTCGGGGAAAATTTTTTATGCGCTTTCTTTCCTTACTTTTCTTGTTTCCGATAATTGTCTTTTCCCAAGATTACAACATACGGGGATTTATTTCAAATGAAAAAAATGGAGAAGCCATTAGTAATGAGAAAGTAACCTTACTCACCATGGACAGCACCCTCGTTGCTGGTGCTATGACCGATGCTAACGGGTTATTTTCCATACCAAAACTTAAAAAAGCCGATTATTTACTGCGAATTAATGTTTCGGGATATAAGCGAACATTTATCCCTGTTACTTTCCCTGCGGATAAAAAGATTATTGACATTCCAATTAAACTGTCACCAACGGATAAAACGTTCGATGATGTGGTAGTTACTGCCGAATCAAAAACAAAAAAAACCAAGCCTGATGTCGGTACGATCAAATTCGACAAAGAAGGCGTTGAACGCATTCCCGTTTATGGTGCAGAAAGTGATGTGCTTGGCGCTGTTTCTGTTACTCCCGGAGTTACCGTGACGGGCGATCAAGGCGGACAATTTTACGTTCGCGGAGGAACCCCGATACAAAACAAAACCTTGTTGGATGGTATGACCATCTACAATCCCTTTCACTCCATTGGATTCTACTCCATTTTTGAAACGGAACTCGTGAAATCAGTGGACATTTATACGGGTGGATTCGAATCAAAATACGGAGGAAGAGTTTCATCGATCATGGATATTTCATACCGCGATGGCGATCGTGGCGCATTTGGAGGAAAAGTATCCGTGTCTCCATTCTTGGCAAAACTGGTATTAGAGGGACCATTTAGCAAACCAAAAAATGGTAGGCTTTCTCCGGGTTCGTATGTATTTACCGCGAAACACTCCCTAATTGATTATACCTCCAAATCGCTTTATCCTAAAATCAACGAAGGCGATGGCCTACCCTTTAACTTTACCGATTTATATGGCAAAGTAACTTTTACCGGTGAAAGCGGGTCTAAGGTGAGCTTTTTTGGATTCCATAATCAAGACAGCGTGAATTATAGCATTGCCGACTTGAATTGGCAGGCTTCCGGCGGCGGAATGAACTTCCTTATGATTCCATCAGGTTCCCCCGTATTTATTCGGGGACATGTAAACGGATCAAACTTCATGACCACCTTCGCAGAAGATCAAGTGGAACCAAGATATTCAAAAATTGGAGGCTTTGACCTCGGATTTGACTTTTCTTATTTCCTGAAAAATGAAGGCGAAATGAACTATGGATTTAATTTCTGTGGGTTCAATACCCAATTCGTTACCTTCAATGAAGCCAAAAGAAAAATAGAAGCATTTAACTTTTCCACTGAACTTGGCGCGTACTATAATTATAGAAGAGTTTCTAAAGACCTTCGATGGGTTATGCAAGCTGGATTTCGAGTTCAAGCCTATGCTTCCTTAAGTACCATTTCACCTGAACCAAGACTTGGATTAAAATATAACGCCACTGAAAAATTAAGATTCAAATTCTCCGGTGGACGGTATTCGCAGAATTTCACTTCCGCTTCAAGCGATAAGGATATCGTGAATCTGTTTAACGGGTTACTTTCAGCGCCAACCAATGTGCAAGAGCAATTCATTACAGAAAATTTAAACTCAAAAGACATTCGGAATGGTCTACAGTATGCATGGCATGGAATCCTTGGGTTAGAATACGACCTAAACAAATCAAATTTCATAAACATTGAAGGATACTACAAATACTTTAATCAGTTGAGCAACATCAACCAGAACAAATTGTATGAAGATCTTGCCCAATTTGAATTAATCGATGATGTGTTTAAAAAAGATTTTATCATTGAATCAGGAAAGACCTTAGGTGTCGATCTACTTTATAAACTAAGTTTGAATCGTCTATTTATTTGGGGTGTATATTCGTATAGTTACTCTACCCGATGGGATGGTTTTGCAAACTACTTCCCAGTTTTTGACCGTAGACATAATGTGAACATAGTTGGCTCTTACCAATTTGGCAAGAAGAAAGACTTAGAAGTAAATGTACGATGGAACTTAGGTTCTGGACTTCCATTCACCCCTACCGCAGGATATTATCAAGCAGAGAATTTCAACGGTGGCGTTACGACAGATTACGTTACGAATAACCCCTCAACGATTACTACGCTGTTGGGCTCGTTCAATAGCCGCAGACTTCCATATTATCACCGATTGGATATCACGGTTAAAAAACATTTTGACTTTAAAAACAAAACAAGACTCGAAATCACTGGAAACATTACCAATGTGTATGACCGAAAGAATATCTTTTATGTGAATCGCGTCACATCAAAAGTTATCTATCAATTCCCTATTCTACCAAGTCTTGGCGTAAGTTATAAGTTTTAACATGGCGAACATCAATCCCTTTCGAGCGATACGTCCGGTTAGGGACAAGGTTCATTTAGTCGCTACAAGACCTTACTATTCTTACAAACCCAATGTGCTCAAGGCCAAACTAGAAGACAACCCTTACACCCTATTACACATCATCAATCCTGAATTTAACCGCCTTAAACGTACGGAAGCAAATTCGAACGAACGGTTTGAATTGGTTAAAGCGGGGTATGAATTATTCAAAGAAAAGGGAATCCTAATTCAAGATCAAGAAGCACACTTATACGTATATCGTCAAACCTGTCCCGACCGATCCTATACAGGCATTATTGGGGGCGCCGATGTAGAGGAATACCTGAGTGATCACATTAAGAAACACGAAGCTACACTTACCGAACGTGAAGGTGTTTTTACACGCTACCTGGATATTGTTGGCCTAAATGCGGAACCTGTGTTAATGTCCTATGAAGGTACCGCTCCAATTGATGCAATCGTAGAAGAGGTCACTCAACACAGACCTGAATACGAATTCACTACCACTGATCTTATTACCCACGAATTATGGATTTTATCGGTTACTCAAAGCTTGGAGCTTTCCAATGAATTCAAAAAAATAGACGCAGTATACATCGCAGATGGACACCATCGAAGTGCTTCTTCGGTAGCGTTGTATGAAAAATATAAAGCGGAAGGTACACTTGGAAAAGGACAGTTCTTTTTAGCGTATTTTGTTCGTGAGGACGCGCTTAAAATCCTTGAGTTTCAGCGTTTAGTGAAACACCTAAATGGACTTAGTAGCGAACAATTTGTGGCGCGTTTAGCTAGCCTTGGAACCATAACACCCTTAACTACCCCACGGAAACCCCTAACTGCACATGAGATTACCGTATACTTGAATAATACCTGTTATTCCCTAGTATTAGATTCAACACAAATTGATGAAAATCACCCCACGCACTCCTTGGATGCCGAACTCTTAACACAGTGGATTCTTGACCCAATCCTAGGGATTTCCGACTTAAAAACATCCGAAGACATCGCGTTCGTGCCGGGTAACACCCCATTCGTTAAGGTATTAAATCAAGTGAATGACGGTTCCTTTAAGGTTGCTTTTTTCCTTTTCCCCATACCAATGTCTGCGGTGAAGAAGGTAGCAGATCATGGGATGTATATGCCACCAAAGTCTACGTGGGTTGAACCTAAATTACGCAGTGGCTTAACTATAATGGATATCCATGATTAAGGCACATTTAGAAGAAATTCGTTCGAGCCTACCCGCTAGTACGGTGCTTATAGCTGTTTCAAAAACACATCCGATTGAACGCATCAGGGAGGCTTATGAGGCCGGTCAACGAGATTTTGGGGAGAATAAAGTTCAAGAGTTAGTTGAAAAGTACGAGGCGCTTCCGAAGGATATCCGTTGGCATATGATTGGACATTTGCAAAGCAATAAAGTTAAATACATTGCGCCCTTTGTTCACCTCATTCACGGCGTTGATAGCTTCAACCTGTTAAAAGAAATCAATAAACAAGGGATTAAAAACGAGCGCCAGATTTCTTGTTTATTACAGTTTCATATAGCTCAAGAAGACACGAAATTTGGGTTGTCTTTGGAAGAAGCCAAGGCATTATTAGCTGGACCTGAATTTTCTTTACTCAACCATGTCCGTATATGCGGTGTGATGGGAATGGCCACCTTCACGGAAAATACAACACAAATCAGACAAGAATTCCAGAACTTACACGCGATATACCAACAACTAAAATCAAATTATTTTTCCTCAAATTCAGAATTCAAGGAAATATCTATGGGCATGAGCGATGACTACCCAATTGCCATGGAAGAAGGGAGTACCTTGATACGGGTAGGGAGTAAAATTTTTGGAAGGAGGTAGAGTAAACCCATTACTTCTTATCATACACCAACATACACTGTTGTTCTACAGCAAAGTACTTACGTGCTACCGCATTAATTTCGTCGAGTGTGATTGCATTTATTTTACGGAAGGTATCTTCCAAGGAATCGATTCGGTTATAAATGAGTAAAGTTTTACCATTCGACATCGTGCGGGCATTGTTACTCTCCCATCCGATGGACAATTGACTTAAAAACTGATACTTTGACTTTTTAAGTTGGATCGGGGTCATACCCTTTTCTACCAACAAGCGAAGCTCCTTCTTTGCCAAATCAATCGACTTATCGATGTTTTTTTGTTCCGCAGAAAGAAGGATTCCCCAAAACCCTGTGTCTTCCAGTACCGCATAACTGGCCTCTACATGGTAAGCTAATCCATGCTTCTCACGAATAACAATATTCAAACGGGCATTCATGGCGGGACCCCCCAAGAAATTGATCAAAATATTCATGGCCAAGCGATCGTCGCTGTGATACGAAGGAGCGATACCGCCTAATATCGCATGGGATTGAAAATTAGATTCTTTCTTACGAATAGTAAACGGCTTAATTTCAGCTGGCGGAGTCCATCCCAAATTCGTAGCCTTAGCTGGTAAGTCTTTTAATTGACCTTCAATTAACTCCACCAAGCGATGTTTAGGCTCTCGTCCGACATAGGAAACAACCATATTATCGGCTGTAAAATTGGATTGTATAAAAGCCAATAAATCTTCCCGTTTAAATCGTTTAACTGATTTTTTAGTCCCTAATATCGGATTACCTAGCGGATGATCACCAAAAAATATTCTGTCAAATTCATCCATTAAGCGATCCAAGGGACTGTCTTTATAAGAATTAATTTCATCGATTACGACTTCTTTTTCTTTCTCAATTTCTAGAATGGGGAAATTCGAATTCACCACTAAATCCGACATTAGTTCAAATGCGCGTTTCGTATATCGATTCAAAAACGTGGCATGCACACAGATTTCTTCTTTGGCGGTAAAGGCATTTAACTCCCCTCCTACCTCATCCAGGCGCGTAAGAATCCACATGGCTTTCCGCGTGTGAGTTCCTTTAAAAATACAATGTTCTAAAAAATGTGCTAATCCGGGGTGAGTAGACGGTTCACTTCGACTACCTCCCTTAAAATAAAAGGCAAGGTGTCCCACAGCGCTGTTTGAACGCACATAGGCCAAACGGATCCCGTTGCTCAGGGTAATAACTTCAGTAGGACTTTCTTTCATCTTATGGATTTAGGCGGCTAATCTGCCACACATCTTCGTTCAATTTAAAACTAACGCGTTCATGCAAGCGAGAGGGTTGTCCTTGCCAAAACTCAATATACGTAGGACGTAAGGCCATTCCACCCCAATGCGCAGGCCGAGGAATCACCCCTGCAAATTGTTCATCAAGGCGCTTATACCGTTGAGTGATTTCGTCCATCTCTTTTAGGGGTTCAGATTGATGCGATGCCCAAGCCCCCAATTGACTTTCTCTGGGTCGAGAGGCAAAATATGCATCGCTTTCCGTTTCACTAATTTTATTTACCGTTCCTTCTATCCGTATTTGGCGTTCAAGTCCAGGCCAAAAGAACAATAAAGAAGCGTTGGGATTTTGACTAAGGTCTTTCCCTTTATGAGACAAGTAGTTGGTGTAGAACACAAACTGTTGATTGGCTATTTCTTTGAGGTAAACCACGCGGGAACTGGGTTTCATTAATTCGTTCACCGTGGCAATCACCATGGCATTAGCTTCCTTTTCTCCGGAACTCACCGCCAAATTGAACCACGTTTCAAACGCCAAAAAGGGATCAGTAAAGTGAAAGGCTTCTTGATTTCTTGAAAAATCTGAATGATTATCTCTCAGCTGATCCAGTGGATTACTCATCGTCTCCCGTAAATTGATCGTCTAATTCACTTTCATCTTCTAAGGCTTCATCTAAGTCCTCATCATCCACTAGGTCTTCTTCATCAACATCGCTTCCTGAAGCCGAAAAAACTACCCCTTTACTTGATGTTGGTTCTATAAATTCTTCGATTTTCTTTGGTTTTGCTGGACTAGCAACCTCATCCTCTCGGTACGGGAAAATCTCAACAATTGGAGAAGCAATAATGGAAATTACTTGATAGTCAATCATCAAAGTAGCCAAACTCTCTTCCATACGCAAGTATGCCTCTTTCACATCTGGCGCGGAAACTAAAAAGTTTTGAGCGACTTTCTTTTTCTTCTCCCCATCTTCTTCATCTACCCCATAGGTGATTTTACATTTAAACCAATTGGCTGAATCTTCATATTGAAAAATATCTTGCAAGTCGGTTCGTGTAATGCCAGTAACCATAAATTCTCCACGAATCATGGCACTAAGTTCTTCATAGATGCGGGCTTCGGCATCCGTAAAGGTCATCGCAGCCAATAAATAGGGCTCATTTACGCGTTTTAGGGATCCGTTCTCTAACTGTTTTGTATACTTAACTTTAACTGTAAACCAACTGTTCATTTTGATGTATTTTGTAGCCTACAAAAATACAGCACTTTTTCATCAAAAATGGACAGTGTTGAAAAGTAATTCTAGGAACTATTCGAGTTATTTGCCGAACCCAAAGGGCAATAAATCCTTCACCGTTTCAATGATCATGGTGCGTTGATCTTGGTTAACCAAAATTACGCGAATTGGTGTAGATTGACGATTCTCAGATTCTAACATCACCTGACGGCATCCACCGCATGGAGACAACAACTGTTCTTCTGGCATGAGTTCACCCTGTGCCACAACAGCAAGGGTATCGATGGTGATTCCAGGGAAATTTGCGCCCACATAATTTAATGCTACTCGTTCGGCACACAATCCAGAAGGGAATGCAATATTCTCTTGATTACTACCACAGATTATCTCCCCCGTTTCTAAGAGTACAGACGCTCCAACTTTAAATCGGCTATATGGCGCATAGGCTTTTTCCATGGCATTAAACGCCTCCTTGATAAGCAGGACATCTTGTGGTGAAAGTTCATTCCAATGCGCATGCATTCGATATTGAAATTGATATTGTTGATTTGACATGGGTTTCGATACGAGGCATGTCCTTCAAAGTTACATTAGGACAAGCGGTGGGTTACGATTTGTTCTACCTTTTGTACCAAATGATGCGGCTTGAACGTTCGCCATTCCAAGTCATCGAGCTCACCGCCCATGGCGACATAGGAATCAATTTGAATCCGATGAAGTTCCTTGTACACATGCGGATGTATATTAACCGCAGCAATCCAGCCCTCTTCGATATCTTCAAACCATTCCTCGTAATAACAATCATCAGAATAATGAAAGTTTAGGACGTTCTCAAAAATCAATACAAAACGCAAAATCCCTTCCTCAATCAGGGGATTCAAAACGTTTGATTTTAAGGTCATAATGTCATTTTCAATGGCATCATTCCACTCCCCAATGAATTCAATCACGCATGTACCGACTTCGTAATCCACATAGAGTATTTTCATATACAAGGTCGTTGACCCAAAATCATCCCATTGCGGGTGAATCAAGTAATTATAAACCCGATGTTGGAACTCGAATTCACTATATACCCTTCCATAAAATGGAGATCTTGAATCCTCCGAAGCAATATACTCGCCCCTCCAACGAAAAAATGGTTCAATGAAATGCATAGTACAAAAGTAATTGCATTCTATGTAATCTAATCGGTCCTATTGAAATGATTACTTTTGTGGTACCATGGGAAAAGATAAACTCGCACGCTTTGCAGCAATTAAAACCTTTGAAAACGTATTAGAATACGAACGCAATCAACCCTTTCCGATGCGCGGAAATTGGCACCGAGATTTTTTTAAGAATGATAATCCATTGGTCTTAGAACTAGGGTGTGGCAAAGGGGAATATTCGGTGGGCTTAGCGAAAATGTATCCGCAAACGAATTTTCTTGGATTGGACATCAAAGGGAATCGCATGTTTATCGGAGCAAGGGAGGCCTTAAAACTCAACATGACCAACGTGGGATTCTTACGTACACGGATTGATTTTATTGATGCCCTATTTGGACCGAACGAAGTGGACGAAATTTGGTTAACCTTCTCCGATCCACAACCTCAAAAACCCAAGAAACGCTTGAGTTCATTAATGTTTATTGAACGCTACCGTAAATTCTTAAAACCGGGTGGATTGGTTCACATGAAAACGGACAACGATTTACTCTTCGAATTTACCATGGAGCAAATTGAAGAACATGGATATCCAATCATAGATTATCGGCCAGATTTGTATGCCACGCTGGAAACAGAAACAGACCCTGCGCAACGGGAGATCTTTAGCATTAAAACTCATTATGAGCAGTTGTTTCATTCGAAAGGACATGTAATAAAATACGTGAGTTTTAAAATCAACTAAGTCGTGGAAGCCATCCGGATTAATAATGGCATATACACAGGTTCTGCAGGTCGAAAAAGCTTATTCGATTTAGAAGTTCCTGCACATTGGAATAAAGGCTTGGTAATTTTTGTGCATGGATTTATGGGGTTCAAAGATTGGGGGGCGTGGAATCTGGTTCAATCTTATTTTGTATCGCACGGGTTTGCCTTTGCCAAATTTAACCTTACCCACAACGGAGGAACAAGTACCCAAGGCATAGATTTTCCGGACGAAGAAGCTTTTGCTCAAAACACCTATTCCTATGAGGTGGCGGATATCGCGTATTTCCGTTCGCATATAGCCACGCTTGTTCATGCAGAAGCTACCTTTCTCATCGGGCATTCACGCGGAGGAGGCGATGTCATATTACACGCCAAACAAGTACAAACCGACAAAATAGCATTATGGGCATCCATCTCAGATATTGGTTCACGTTTTCCTACAGGCTCTGAGCTTGAGGCATGGAAGCATTCAGGAATCCGCACAATCCTAAACGGACGCACGCGACAGCACTTGCCACAGCGTTATAGCCTATACCAAGATTTCATAGAAAACAAAACTATCCTAACCATTGAACGAGCAATCAAAGCACTGCCTATTCCGATGCTCGTAGTTCATGGGGATACGGACAGTTCCGTTTCAATCGTTGAAGGTGAAGCATTGGCTTCTTGGAGCCAAACCAACCTTAACATAATTCCAGGTGCAGATCACGTGTTCGGCGCAAACCATCCCTGGGAAAAACAGGATCTCCCAGAGCACCTATTAGCCATTTGTAAAAGAACCTTGAACTTCTTTAATCTATAAGTTCCTTTTTTCTTTTAATAAAATCTACCTACATTTGCACGGGGTAAGTCTTTTACGACCAGCTCCCTCTTAATCCTCCAGGACGGGAACGTAGCAAAGGTATGAGGTTGTAGCGGTGCGATAAAAGTAGCTTGCCCCTCTTTTTTTTATAATTAGATGGAAAGACATTTAGACGTTAAGACATTCAGATGTTAAGACGTAACAGAGAATCTAATTTCCATAAGTCATAAAGTACTTTTGTCCAAAAGTCTCGATGTCCAAAAGTCCTAAAGTCCTGACGTCCAAAAGTCCTAAAATCCAAAAGACATTAAAATGTTAAGACATTCCGTGTTACTTTCCTCCCTTGAGGGAGGATTAAGGAGGGTGACTATTATAAATAATACTCGGAATGTTCAACTCTGAGACACATATGAGCTTAGAAATAATCATCCACTCAGACGGAGTCTGATACGCATCAGAGTCATCCCCTCAGACGGAGCCTGATACTCGTCAGAGTCATCAGACCTCAATCCCCCTTCAAAGGGGGAAGAATAAACTTTTAATTCCTGATGTCCAAAAGTCCTAAAATCCAAAAGTCCAATTAGACGTTTAGACGATAAGACATTAAGACGTTAAGAGAATCTAATTTCCATAAGTCCTAAAGTCCTGATGTCCAAAAGTCTTAAAGTCCAATTAGACGTTTAGACGATAAGACATTAAGACGTTAAGAGAATCTAATTTCCATAAGTCCTAAAGTCCTGATGTCCAAAAGTCTTAAAGTCTTAATATCCCAATGTCCAGAATTCCTTCTTTTTCATTACTTTTAAGCTATGAAATGGTTATCAATTATCGGACTGGCGCTATTGGTTAGTTGTTCAAAAAGTACCTCATGTACGGGGGCAATCAAAGGAAAACTTAAGAATCTTACCGGACTTGATGGGTGTGGCTGGGTGATTGAAGCCAATGGAAAAACCTATGAACCCGTCAATCTTGGTGAATTCGACAGCACCTTACTGAATGAGAACCAACACATTTATTTTTCTTACGAGTCATTTCCGGTTGGGTCAATTTGTATGGTAGGTGAAACCATTCAACTTAAATGCGTTGAAAAGCGGTAATGATAACATTTCACCTATGAAACCATTTTTTCTTAGCTTATTTCTTGTTGTTTTCTTATCGTCGTGTCAAAGTCAAACGGATAAAACGCCCACTCCCGATAATGAATCAGATACACATGAACTTACGCCTTTTAATTTTATAAATCCGACGGGAAAAACAATCATTTCTCGATTCAACCTACCGGAAGGCTATAGTTTTTCCCCAGTTCAAGAAAATTCTTGGGGTTCTTTTTTGCGAAGCCTCCCCCTTAAACCGGATGGAAGTGAAGTAAAGACATTCGATGGCGAGACCAAAACAAATTATCAGACCTATTTGGCGGTAGTGGATCTTCCCATCGGTAAAAAAGACTTGCATCAATGCGCGGATGCCGTCATGCGACTTCGAGCCGATTACCTCTTTAGTCAATCACGATTCAATGAGATTTCATTTCGACAAGCAAGCGGTAAAACCCTCTCCTATACCACATGGCTCGCAGGGAGAACACCCGACAAAACCAATCTTTGGGCCTACTTAGAAACAGTTTTTAATACCGCAAACACAACTTCCTTAAACCAACAGTTAACCATTAAACCCATTGAATCACTTCAAGTGGGTGACGTATTTATTACAGGTCCTCCACGTGGTTATTCCTATGGGCATGCTGTCATCGTAGTGGATAAGTGCATAAACAAAGAAGGCAACGTTAAATTCATGTTAGCCCAAAGCTACATGCCTGCTCAAGAAATTCAAATCCTAGATAATCCCGCACATCTAGGTTGTCCATGGTATGATTTAGATTTCGGTCAAACCTTAGATACCCCAGAATGGGATTTTACTTCAAATCAATTAAAATCGTTCGAATGAAAAAAATGATCTTTGTTTTAAGCATATCTTCCTTATTTATGCTGAGTTCGTGTAAAAAAGGAGGTTGTATTGAACACGAAAAATGGGCTTGTGATTTAATTGATATCAACCCGAACTATTACGACCCTGTTTGTGATTGCGAAGGAAACACCTACCAAAATGAGGCGGTAATTCAATGCCTAGAAGGCAAAACAAAATATAAAAAAGGAAAATGCAAATAGTGTAATCCTCACACTAGATTCCGTACCTTTGCAGCAATGAAGATTTCTGCTTCGATATACAGCGATTCACGCAACGATTTATCGCAAACGATTAAGTCATTGGATGCGCATCAAGTGGATCTTTTTCATGTGGACTGCAACGATGACCTTAGCGTATTTGATGACATCATTGCCTTACGAGAAATCAGTAATATCCCGGTGGATTTACACATCATTACACCTACCCCATCGAAATATTACCAGCGCTTACGTGAAGTTCCTGTGGAATACGTAACCTTTCAATTAGAACCGCTAGAAGAACCCTTAATTTGGCCAAGTGATCTAACTGCTGCCAAGGGTGTTGCGATTACTACGCCCACTGCAGTTGATGCGTTTGATGCCCACAGTTCGTGCGATTTCATTTTGATTATGGCCACAGTTCCTGGGCAATCTGGTGGAGTATTCGACAAAGAGAATTTCAAAAAGATAAGAACCTTTAGAAAACGATATCCCAACAAATCTATTCATGTGGATGGTGGCGTTAACGGAGAAGTATCGTTCATCCTAAGAAATATGGGAGTAAGTACCGCTGTTTCAGGTTCGTATTTATTCAAAGGACCTAGCATTGGTCATGCCTTAATGAATTTAACCACACGCAATCACGCTTCTGCCTATCAAATCGCAGATTTCATGATGCCCATAGAAGAATGTCCGGTGGTTCATATAGCAAGCTGTTCCACGGAATCAATTCTTGAGGTTATCGAGTCTGGAAGCTTAGGGTTTTGTTTGGTAATCGATGAGCAAGGTATTTTGGTGGGCATTGTATCCAGTGCCGACATTCGTAAAGCCCTATTAAATCAAATAAAAAACATTCAAGCCATTACACCAGAAACACTTGTCAATCGACAACCGTTGACCATATCTGCCAAGCAATCAGTTATAGATTTATTGCAGGTATTAAAACGCACAAACTTCCCCGTGATGTACCTACCGGTGGTAAATGAACAACATCAAGCCGTAGGCATCATTAATTTTGTTAACCTGATAAAAGGTGAATTATGATCATAAAACTAAAATCAACCCTAAGCGGGGCACAAGCAGAACAACTGGCAGCGACTCATAAAGCTTTTCATATTTTTGATGGCGCACATACGCTAATTACAGGCTCCTCCATGAAAGAGGTTCCCGCTGGATTAGTTGAACATACGGAAGCATCTTGGGTTTTCCCAAATGATATGCAATTAGCCAGCAGAGGGTACAACGCGGAGACACGCACCATTAATTTCGGCGCTACCACGATTGGAGGCCAAACAAAACATACCGTACTCATCGGTGGTCCGTGTTCAGTAGAATCGGAAGAGCAAATTGAAAGTGCCGCACACTTATTAAAATCGCTTGGCTTACATACCCTTCGAGGAGGTGCTTATAAACCCCGAACAAGCCCGTATTCATTTCAAGGCATGGGATTAGATGGCCTAAAACTATTGGCTAAAATGCGTGAACGACATGGGCTTACCGTGATCACAGAAGCTCGAGATGCCACGCACATTGATGAAATCATTGAACATACAGACATCATTCAGATTGGCGCGAAAGCCATGTATGACCAAGGGATCTTACGAGCATGTGCTAAGATTCAAAAACCGGTATTAATTAAACGTGGGTTTGGAACCACTTTGCAAGAATTAGTGCAAGCAGCCGAGTTTGTATTATCTGGAGGAAATCCAAACGTGATGGTATGCGAACGGGGTATTCGAACCTTTGAAACCGGAACACGCTTTACCTTAGATTTATGTGGTGTGGCATGGTTGAAAGAACATACCAATCTACCAGTGATTCTTGATCCGTCGCACGCTATGGGTTATGCTTACGGCGTGGCACCCCTAGCAAAAGCATGCGTTGCCATGGGAATTGATGGATTACTGATTGAGACCCATCCAAACCCCAAGGTAGCGAAATCCGATGCTTCTCAGCAATTAACCTATGAAGCGTTTGAACAATTGTATCATGAATTAAAACCGGTAGCTGCAGCAGTAGGATACCAAATCGTATGATGTATCTAGAACAAAATATAAAGGGATTGTGTGCGAAACATGGAATGCACTACAATGATTTCTTGGCCGATCTAGAAGTAGATGAAGTTAAAGAATTAACCTTGTACGACTTGGAAGCGATTGCTGATGAATACACCCTTGATCTTATGTCGCTGCTATTCAAACCCTTATTTCATGCCGATCATATAGCAAAGAAATTAAAAGACATCAAGCTGTTGATTTTAGATGTGGATGGGGTAATGACCGATGGCGGGATGTACTGGACAGAATCCGGCGACCAAATTAAAAAGTTTAATACCAAGGATGGCTTAGGCATTATTGGTCTGACAAAAAAAGGATTTAAGGTTGGGATTATTTCTTCTGGATTCACAAAAATCATGGTGCAGAAACGTGCCGAATTATTAGGCATTAGCCACTGCTATGTTGGACAACAAGCGAAAATGGAGATTCTCAAAACCTGGTGCGATGAACTTGGTATTGAATTGAAACATGTGGCCATCATTGGAGATGATGTTAATGATTTAGAAGTCATGACCCATGTAGGACTGGCAGCGTGTCCTGCAGATGCAGTAAACGAAGTAAAATCCGTTTGCTCCATCATTTTATCCACCAAAGGTGGAGAAGGCTGTATAAGAGAATTTATTGACGCTTACTTGCAAAAATAACACCCATGGAACCAATTCGTATTGGAGTAATTAAAGAAGGGAAAGTTCCCCCGGATTTCAGAACACCGCTTACCCCTAATCAATGTAAAGTATTAAAAACGATGTATCCGCATGCGGAAGTCGTGGTTCAAAGCAGTCCAATCCGAACCTTCTCGGATCAGGAATATCGTGATCATGGCATTGAAGTGGTTGAGGACTTATCCGATTGCGATATTATTCTTGGCGTAAAGGAAGTTCCTATCCCTGCATTGATTCCTGGGAAAACATTTATGTTCTTTTCACACACGATTAAAAAACAGCCGTACAATCGGGAATTATTGCGTGCCTTATTGGACCAAAAAATTCGATTAATCGATTACGAAGTGATAAAGGATAAGTACCGTAGTCGCTTAATTGGTTTTGGACGCTATGCCGGAATTGTTGGCTGCTATAATGGGTTTTTAACCTATGGATTAAAACATGGAACCTATTCGTTAAAACCAGCGCATGCATGCCATGACCGTAAAGAAGTAGAAGAAGAATTAAGCAAGGTGGTACTTCCAAACAACTTCCGGTGTCTGGTGACTGGATTTGGTCGTGTAGGACATGGCGCCCAAGAAATCATTGATTTACTACCGATAAAAGAAGTAAGTCCCGAAGAATACCTAACGAAAACCTTCAATGAACCCGTATTTTGTCAATTGGAGGCCGCTGATTATTACCGTGATGCCAACGGAGGATTCGAAAAAGCCGCATTTTATGCCAATCCTTCTGAATACTCGTCGATATTGAATCAATATGCGTTAGAATCAGACATGTACGTTCCGTGCCATTATTGGGATAATAAAGCCCCAGTATTACTTACACAAGCAGATTTCCAAGCAGCGAGTCGCTTAAAAGTAGTGGCCGACATTTCATGTGATATTGCAGGACCAATTGCTTGCACTATACGTCCGTCAAAAATTGGGAATTCAATGTATGGTTGGAATCCCCACACGAACGAAGAATGTAATATGATGGATGCCGATGCGGTGGCGGTTATGGCGGTAGATAACTTACCGTGTGAATTACCTAAAGATGCATCTGAAGATTTTGGAAGCGAATTGTTGAAGCATGTGTTTCCACGGTTGTTGGGTGAAGACCCGGATCAAATCATTCATCGCGCGTCAGAAACCACCTTCGAAGGAACGCTAAACGAACCGTTCCAATACCTGAGCGATTACGTAAACGGGAAGTAATCCTGTTGCACAGGAAATACGCTGTTCCACGGGAATTGAATTCCCGTGGAACAGGGACTACAGTCATTACTCAATCTCCACCACGCGCTCCACGGAACCGTCTTCATAAATGAAGAGCATGAGGGTGTTTTTACGTCGGGGGATAATTTTTCCGTTGAGGTCGGTGATTTTCACGAGCTTTTTAGCGCCCGTACCAAGCTCATCCATTCCGGTGAAATTCAAGGTAAGGGTTAATGTAATGGTACTGTCACAGCCGTTAGCAGCAGGAAGGGTTTGGGTATAGGTGCCGCTTTGCGTGTAGGTTTGACCGTTCAAGGTATAGGAATCCAAGGCGGTTTGTGTTAAGGTGCTCACAGCGTTTTCCAACACAGTAACCACCACGGTATCTGTTCCTTGACAACCTAAGGAATCTGTACCATTGAGTACATAGTTGGCACTTTGGTTTGGTGTAAAGGCTTGTCCGTCTACCACATTATTATTCCATTGGTAGCTACTGCCACCGCTGCCGTTTAAAGTAACTGGGTCACCACTGCAAATGCTTTGGTCTGCACCGGCGGAGATGGCTTGAGAACCAAGCTGCGCATGGTACAAATCTTGAATTTCACATGCGGTGAGGGCGCGGTTCCAGATGCCGATATCATCGAGGGAACCGATTAATGCTTCATTAGATACAGAAGGATCGGTTGATCCAAAATACATTTTATAAAAATAAGATAAAATTGAAATATTTGAAGTCCAATTAATATCTAAAACACCATCGATATATAATGAATATAAAACTCCAGATTTAACTAATAAAATATGTTTCCATGAGTTTGGAGCACAATTTTGATTCGATTGTGCATTAAATATTGAAGTATTCCAACTTATTGCCGGTATTCCATTACCTAAAAACAAAGCATACTTTGAATTACTCAAGAAATTCATAGATAAACTCATCCCATTGTGTGGGCTAGTATTAAAAAGAATGTGACTAGAATTTCCATTATTTGGATTAGATAACTGATCCATTTTATACCAAATAGAAACACTCAATCCTGCTGAACCGTTATTAAAAAAACTATTCGAAATATAGATATTATCCCCATTACCATCCAAATGAAATGCTGAACCTGATGAATTGAATCTATCAATAGAAGAAGTAGCACCATTCACCGTTCCATGGTTCCCGTTCCCACTTTCGTCATTGGCATTCCCATTGAAAGGCCACCACCCCACCAAGCCGTTGGAAGGTACATAGTTTGGGACTTGTGAATAAGCGCTTAAGCTTAGTGTGAAAATGGTGAGGATTTGTAGTGTTTTTTTCATGTGTGTGTTTGTTATTTTATTTTGTAGTAACGCCATCGCGATACATCCACCTTCGGCGGATACTCGATTGGCGGAATCAATCGGACAGCGGCCTGTTTTTTTACTCCATCTCCACCACGCGCTCCACGGTACCGTCTTCGTAAATGTAGAGCATGAGCGTGTTTTTTCGACGCGGGATAATTTTTCCGTTGAGGTCGGTGATTTTAACGAGCTTTTTAGCGCCCGCACCAAGCTCTTCCATTCCGGTGAAGTTTAATGTAAGGTTGAGGGTAATGGTACTGTCGCAGCCATTGGCAGCAATAAGAGTTTGGGTGTAGGTACCGCTTTGCGTATAGGTTTGACCGTTCAAGGTGTAGGCATCAAGGGCTGTTTGGGTTAAAGTGCTAGTGGCGTTATCCAACACAGTAACCACCACGGTATCTGTACCTTGACAACCTAAAGAATCAGTGCCATTAAGTACATAGTTGGCACTTTGGTTTGGCGTAAAGGCTTGCCCGTCAAGCACATTATTATTCCACTGGTAGTTGCTACCTCCGGCACCGTTTAGGGTTACATTATCCCCAGCGCAAATGCTTTGGTCTGCACCGGCGGAGATGGCTTGAGAACCAAGCTGCGATTGGTAAAGGTCATGTATTTCGCATTCAGTTAAAGCCCTGTTCCAAATGCCAATGTCGTCGAGCTGGCCATTGTAGTAAAATAAATTTGATGTTCCAGTTCCACCAATCAAAATCGGTAGGCTAGGCAGAGAGGAATTCGTAATAACAGAATTATTTTGGTAAATTAAAACATTATCAAGAAACATTTTCACGTAGGCTCCATTTTCAAATACACAAACTATGTGGTGCCAAACATTTGCAGTCGGTAGGTTGTTGGTGGCATAATAACCAATAAGCGGAGCGCTAACATAAGTTGAATGTCCAAATTGACCTTGATAACTTCTGAAACCAAAAGCTATATTAGCTGAATAAATAGAACTAGCAGTTGATTGATTTGAGATAAAAAACATATCATTACCTGGAACCGTGTAACTGGACATTTTGTAATATGCAGAAAAAGTTACTGATCCGGATAATGATTGATTAGGAGTATTAATGAAATCATCAACCCCATCGAAACTGTACGCCATGTTTGCAACTGCAAATCTATCCGTTGTTAGGGTTGCACCATTAACCGTACCATGATTTCCATTGATGCTTATATCATTGGCATTACCGTTAAAAGGCCACCAACCGATAAGACCATTCGATGGTACATAAGATGGAATCTGTGCATTAACAAAAGAAGTAAGACCTAAAAAAAGAGTGGAAATATAAAGAAAGTGTTTCAAAATAAATTAGTTTATAAATGATTTTCAAATTTAGACCCTCCCCTTTTAAAACCCCCAATTATTGTAAGAATTAGCACTATTTCCCCTTTTTTATCTTATCTACCAAGACAGTTGACAACCTTAGCCGTTTCATGCGCTTATCTGTTGGGTGGGCTTCTGAGTAGTATACTTGATTGATTTTAACACCATAAAACAAAGCAATTTCCTCTGAAAATTGACGAAGTAAATTCTCTCTTCTCTTCTTAATGGTGTCTGCAGATGGCTCGTCATGATTTACTAAATCATTGAGCTCACTTAACTCCAATAAATAATCCGTTCTCGACAACCAAAGCTCAAGTAATTCAGATATGGTAACTGAAATTATTATATGTTTCTTTTTCAACTGATTCCTTTTATACCATAACCATAAAAGCGTTAGTGATACTAAACCGATAAATAAACCTGTTAATAAATAATTTTTACTACTTTTTTCCTTAATATGAATAAGGTTCGACGAAATAAGAAACTTATCTCTGAAATCGCTTTTATCATAAATCACTATGGAGGAAGATTTCTTATTTTGGTCTGCTTCATAAACTTGACTTAACAAAATATATGAATTCGGACCTTTAATCACTCTTAATACCGTATTTATTGGCTCTATTCTAAAAAATTTCATTCGCATACTGTTAAAATCAAATTCGTATGCATTGTTAAAGCCAACAATAAAATTATCTTTAAATGCAATAATCGAATTATTACGAATACTATCTATTCCTTGAATCTCGCCAATGTATTTCCATTTTTTTTTAAACAAGTTATAAGTCCAAAATTCTTTTGGTATCTTATCCGTTTGTTTCTTTGGAAGTAATACATGAAAAAAATCCTTCGTTTTAGAAAAAATCATATTCTCTCGATACAGAAAACGAGCACCTTCATTTTCTAGATACCACTGTTTTAAATTCTTGTCATACTTGGTTATGAAATTCTTATATGTAAATAAGCCATAACCTCCGAAAATATGAGGGGTTCCATGGTGAACAAAGAAGGTACCACCAAATTGATTCTGATGATGAAATGACCGATCTACACGCACAATAGAATCATTCTTCAAAATACAAACCCAGCCACACCCACGATCAACAAAATATATCGGGCTGCCCTTTTCAGATATGGGTACGAACTCCGAACGTAATTCTTTGAATGTAAGATTACCATCCCAAAATAATGGCTTCCTAATTGCTTTTTTGTCAGTTAGCGAAATTTGAATTTGATAAGCACTGTCATCAATTACGATTAACTGATTTCGTTCATAATCAATGCATAAAATCGGATCAATTATCTTAAGCTGAAAATTTTGTGCTGCAACATTAAAACTTAAAACCAAAAAAATCTTTAAAAACATTCGATTCATAAAACGAAAGTAGTAAGTTCAATGATTTTCCGGTTGATTTTTACGTGATTCCCCTATTTTCCCCTTTATTTGAAGCTAACTTCGTTATGCCTGAAATCGCAACTGGATTTGTATAGCGCTGGGCTTAAGCCCTATTTTATCAAATTCACATTCCCAACAATCTCTTTATCCTCTTGCGTTTGTAGCACTTGGAAGTTCAAGACCCAAGTATAGGTTCCTGATTGACAATCGGTATGGTTTGGCCCATAGTCGCCACCCCAACCGCGGCTTGGATCAAGCGATTCAAACACTAATTCACCCCAGCGGTTGAAAATGCGTAAACGATAGGTTCCGTTTTTATAGCCTTGGGATAATATCGGCATAAACTCTTGATTCTTCTCGTCATTGTTCGGCGTAAATGAATTCGGAACGTAATATATCAAGGTCTCTTCCACATGGATACTCACATAGGCCGTATCTGTACAACCTACCTCATTCATGGCCACCAGTGAAACTAAATAATCTCCAGCTACTGGAGGAAAAACATGAAACGGTTCAAAGCCAAATCCGTAGGTTCCATCGCCAAAATTCCACACGTACGAAGATGCATTTTCTGAATTATTCGAGAATGCTACCAAGGGTTCCAAGGTCGTAACTTCGGTTGGATCTGCCCCAGCCACTGCAACAGGAGATTTATATACACAAGCCACATTAAAATTCGTTTCCGTTGCCGTACACCCTTGAGGATTCGTTACCGTCAACGAGATGTCATAGCATCCTTGTTGCGTAAATTGATACCCTACCTGCCCAACCTGTTCTGTGGATGTTCCATTTCCAAAATTCCAAACATAGTTCCAAGAAGGATTATATACTGCTGCTGTATAAACGACATTCAACAAACCACAACCTATCGAATCAGAATAACTAAAATCAGGATTTGGTGTTGGTGCAATGGTTACAGGCTGCATTATGCTATCCATGCACCCGGTATTTGGATTGGTTACTGTTAAATTCACATTATAAGTACCCACCGCTGGAAACTGATGCGTTGGATTCGTTACAAAGCTACTTGCACCGTCACCGAATTCCCAGAAATAATCCATTTGAGGGTCTGAAGTATTTTGAAACGATATCGGAGATAAATCACAGTATGGGGGATTTATAGGATTAAATGCTGGAATTGGCAAGGGATTAACGGTCACGTTGATCAAACTATCGGGTCCTTTACAACCAAAAGGAACGGAAATAGCAGCTACCTGATATTGCACCACTTGAGGCGTATTGGTAGTCTGAAATAGTTGATCATCAATCACCGCAGTAAACTGTGTTGGACTATAGGTTTCATTAAATACAAGCGGGTTTGCGAGCGCTTCCCATTCAAAGGTACTCGGAATATCAGCTACTATATTGATCGCAAGTTGCTCTCCTGAACATACCGATACATTTTGTGAAATTACATTTGGTGTAGGATTTACAGTAATGGTGTACGCCGTGGATTGTCCAGCACAAGTAACTGGACCATTCGTAAAAATTGGGGTAACCGTTATTACGGATTGGATTGGTAATGCCGTTGGATTCTGCGCGTTAAATGCCGGGATATTACCAACCCCAACAGAAGGCAATCCGATGGCTGCATTAGAATTCGTCCAATCAAAAGTTGAATTACCTATCGGACCCAATACCGGCACACTTGCAACGACCGTTCCTTCGCAAACAATCATGTTATTTAAAGCAAATACCGATGGTTCCGGATTCACAACAATCAAGAAGGTATCCTGAATTCCAACACAAGTTTGATTATTATAAGTAAAACTTGAAGAAACTACGATTGAGGTAGAACTTGGCGCAAAAGCTAAATTACTGGCAATGAATGCGTTCAATGAATCGACCCCTCCGAGTGATTGAAGCCCAACAGCTGCCCCAGAAGCACTCCAAGTATACACAGCACCAGGCGTATTCCCTGTAAATAATACCTGTGGTGTCCATTGATTATGACATAAATTCAAGTCAGGGTTTGGTACAATCAATGGAATTGGATTTACGAACACCGTAATTGGAATCACTGGGCTACTACAGCCATTCGCAACAGAGGTTCCAATGACATGATAGGTAACCTCTTCTGCGGCTCCCGTCGGATTGACCAACTGATCATTGATGATTGAAGAGGTTGTGATGTTCGTGGTTTCATTCAATACATTTACGTTTGGATCTGCATACCAGTTAAAGGTTACGTTGGTATTGGCCACCAAATTCAAATTAACATTCCCATTACTGCAAATCGTTACGGTATCTTGATTCAATAACGCCAACGGCGGCTTCACCACCACCGTAATGGTTTGTGATGGTCCCTGACAATTACCTTGAATCGATATTGGTGTTACCGAGTATACCACCAACTGGTTTTGATTCGAATTATTAACCAACACATCGTTAATCACCGCACCACTATTCGTAATCAAAGACTCCCCACTAACATTTGGGTTATTCACTGTACAGAACCATGAAAAACTAGAAGGAATATTCGCAGCCAAGATGGCATTCACCCCTGCCCCGCTGCATATCTCTAAATTCTGAGGAATATTCAGTAAAACATCTGGCTGAACTTGCACTACCACAAATGAATCCGGACCAACACACCCCGCTAGTGTGGTTGGCGTAATGGTATACGTAACACTCTGCGGCACACTGCTCGTGTTCGATAACAAGTCATTAATAAGGGTATTGGTTTGTACCGTGGTTAATTCCCCATTCACATTCGTATTTTGTGTAGCAAACCACGTAATGTTTGCAGGGATATTCGTCGTAATATTCACTGCGGCGTTTTGATTGTTGCAGATAACGGTATCGTTTAAGGCATTTACATAAGGCGTTGGATTCACTGTTATGCTGTACGTTCCCACCGGACCGTTGCAACTTTGACCTTGGAAGGTAAAGATTGGTGTAATGTTTACATTTCCTGAAATAGCACTTGTTCCTGGGTTGGTCGCATTAAAGGCATTTACTGTATTACTTCCACTCGCCACTAATCCAATGCCAGTATTTGAATTTGTCCAGTTGTATGATGTTCCGGAACCATTGATCACTGTGGCATTCACGGCAGTTTGGTGGCAATAACTTTGATTGTTTATTGGCGCTACAGACGGAATGGGTAATACGAAATAGGTAAAGGTTTGATTCGATCCTGCACATGAAATTCCTTGGGTAAAGATTGGCGTTACGGTAACTTGCGAAGACACTACCGCATTGGTGGCATTTTGGCCAATAAATGCGGGAATCGAATTGGTTCCATTCGAGCCAATTCCAATGGCTGTATTTGCTGCCGTCCATTGATACGAGGTCCCCGTTCCGGTGAAATTCAATAACTGAGTATTCGCTCCGGCGCATGCATACTGAGCGCCCGGATTGGTAACACTCGGGGTTGGATTGATTTGATAGGTAAAGCTTTGTGGTGAGCCTGGACAAGAAACCGCATTTTGAATAAATGTTGGGGTAATTGTAACTTGAGCGAAAATGGCTGCATTCCCATTATTCACCGCATTAAATGCTGCAATATTACCTACACCTGTTCCAGCAATACCAATAGAAGGGATACTGTTGGACCAATTATAAGTTGTATTGGCTACAGAACCATTAAAGGTAACCGCATTGGTTGGAGACCCATTACATACCACTTGATTCGCAGGTGTAACTACATCTGGTGTAGGACTTACAAAAATCGTAAACGTGGTATTGTTCCCCGGACAAGTTACGCCATTTGCAGTAAAGTTTGGAGTAACCGTTATCAACGCGTTTACAGATTGTGTACTTTGATTAATCGCCTGAAAGGAGGCAAGTGATAAACCTGTTCCGGACGGCACCAGACCGATGGTGTTGTTGTTGTTACTCCAATTATAACTGGTACCCGTACCTGCAAAACTTACGACTGGGGTATTCGATCCATTACAAACAGTTACGTTAGCAAGCGGGTTGGCTACCGGTGTTGGATTCACTGTGATCGTAACTTGTTGCGTATTACCCGAGCAAGTTACCCCTGCATTGGCATATTGCGGAGTAACTGTAATTGTTCCAACCAAGGGATTCGATGCACTCGCATTAGTCGCATTGAACGACCCGATATTTCCACTGCCACTCGCCGCCAATCCGATTCCTACGGTGTTGTTTGCCCACGCATACGATGTTCCAGTCCCCGTTAGCGCGATCGCTTGGGTTGGCGTTCCTGAACAAAGCACTTGACTGTTTATTGGATCAACCACAGGGGTTGGATTAACGGTAATCGTAAATGATTGTGGCGACCCCGGACAGCTGGCATTACCGCCTGCAAAGCTTGGTGAAACGGTTATAGTTGATGTTACTGGGTTTGTAGTTGCATTCGTTGTAGTAAAGGAAGAAATATTCCCAGTACCTGAGGCAGACAGTCCAACAGATGGATTGCTATTGGTCCATGCGTAACTGGTTCCATTTCCAGAAAAATTAACTGCATTCGACAAATTCCCGTTACATATCACTTGATTGGCAGGAACTTGTACTACAGGCGTTGGATTAATGGTAATACTGAAATTCTGTGCCGTACCCGAACAACTCACCCCATTCCCTGTGAAAATTGGTGTAACTGTCAATTGTGCGGTTATTGGATTTAAGCCATTATTTACCGCCACAAACGGGGTAATATTCCCAGAGCCCGATGCCGGAATACCAATGGTCGCAATCGAATTGGTCCAGTTATAGGATGTTCCCGTTCCTGAGAAATTCACTTGTGCGGTAGTAGCGCCATTACATAAGGTTTGACTATTTGGCACATTTGCACTTGGCGTTGGATTTACCGTAATGTTGAAATTCGTTGTATTTCCGCTGCAATTGACACCATTGTTTAAGTACTGCGGTGTTACGGTAAGCGTTGCAATAGAAGCAGCCGCATTACTGGCATTTAGTCCAACAAATGAAGCAATGTTTCCAGTTCCTGCATTCGCAAGGCCAATGCTTGGCGTATTGTTCGCCCAGGTGTATGAATTCCCCGTACCACTAAAGGTAATTGCCGCAGTGCTTGTATTATTACAAATCACCTGACTATTGACATTATTCACCGTTGGTGTTGGATTAATCGTAATGGTTGCGTTGGAATTGAGGCCCGCGCAGGTTACACCCGCATTGGTAAATGAGGGAATGATTCCAATGGTTGCATTCACTGGAGTAGACCCAATATTTGCTGCTGCAAAAGGTGGGATATTTCCTGAACCTGAAGCCCCTAATCCTATGCTTGTGGTGGAGTTCGTCCAGGCATAAGAAGTTCCAGTTCCATTGATTGCTATTAAACTTGTATTGGTTCCATTACAAAATGTAGCATTGGCCATAGGGGTAACTACCGGAATTGGGTTCACGGTTATCGTAAATGTTTGCACGGGTCCTGGGCAGGTAACATTATTGTTCGTGAATTGCGGTGTAACCGAAACCGTAGCCGTTGAAATCACCGAATTCGATGGGTTCAGGGCATTAAAAGTTACGATATTACCCGTACCACTCGCTGCTAATCCAACAGATGTTTGGTTATTGGTCCATGTGTAGGAGGTACCTGTTCCCGAGAAAGATACAGCGCTAGTATTCGTATTATGACAAACCACTTGATTCGCAGGTGCCGTTACTGCAGGCGTAGGATTTACCGTAATGGTGTACGGTGTACCACCACCCGGACAAGCCACATTTCCAGGAGTTGTTGCGGAAGCAAGAATTTGAATAATCTGAGGAACAGAACTGTTATTCGTTAGCGTTAAGCTTGGAATGGTTGCATTACCTGTTGTTGGGTTCATTCCTGAAATGGAGGCAGGAATCGTAGTTGCACTCCAGGTAATTACGGCGCCATTCGTCGGAGAGGTAATATTTACCGTATTGCTTGCCCCTTGAGAACAAAGGGTTTGATTTGCCAAACTAAAATTCACGGCTGGGGTTGGATTTACCGTAATGGTAAAGGATTGCGCTGTTCCTGAACAACTCACGCCATTCAATGCGAATGCTGGGGTAACATTTACTTGTGCAACGATTGGATTGTTTCCATTATTCACCGCGTTAAACGAAGCAATATTTCCAGATCCTGAGGCTGCTAACCCAATGCTTGTTGCGTTGTTTGTCCAATTATATACAGTACCAGCAACCGTTCCGGTAAAGGATACTGCCGTGGTTGGAGACCCATTACACACCACTTGATTTGCGAGCGCAGCTAAGGTTGGGGTCGGATTAACCGTGATTGTGAATTGATCTGCCGTTCCGTTACAACTGATCCCATTTGCTGTGAACACGGGCGTAACATCTACTGTAGCAACTACCGGCAAGGTAGTTGGGTTTGACGCGTTAAATGAAGCAATATTTCCAGAACCTGAGGCGGCTAAGCCTATGGAAGTCTGATTATTTACCCATGTATATGAATTACCTGTACCAGCAAATGAAACAACAGGTGTGGACGCGCCATTGCAATACGTTAAATCTGGATTCGGTGTAATAATTGGCGTAGGATTTACAATGATGGTGGCTTGTTGTACCGTACCAGAACAAGTTAATCCCCCGTTAGCAAACTGCGGAGTAACGCTAAGGGTTGCAGTTACCGCAGCTGAATTACTTGCATTCACCACAGAAAATGCACCGATATTTCCTGTTCCACTTGCCGCAAGACCAATGGTTGGTGTGTTGTTGGTCCATGCATAACTGGTCGCTGTACCCGTAAAATTAATCGCAGCTGCAGAGGTACCGTTACACAATACCTGATTGGTTAATGCACCCATTGTTGGGGTTGGGTTAACCGTGATGGTAAAGGTTTGAGCAACACCTGGACAATTTAAGTTAGCCCCAGTAAAAATAGGCTGAATCATAAGGGTAGAAACTACCGGCACATTCGAATTATTCACTGCATTAAAACTTGGGATATTTCCAGTTCCACTTGCTAACAATCCTATACTCGTTGCGCTATTTGTCCAGCTATACGAGGTAGCCGTTCCGGTAAAATTGATGGCCGCAGTTGCTTGTCCGTTACAAACTATCTGATTAGCAGGAAGTACGGCACTCGGCGACGGATTCACCGTAATGCTAAAGTTTTGAGGTGTGCCCGCACAACTGAGGTTATTTCCACTAAATACGGGGACTACCGAAACCTGAGAAACTACGGGATTAATCGTACCGTTACTTACCGTAAATGCATTGATATTCCCCGAACCAGATGCGGCTAATCCAATACTCGTTAAGGTATTGGTCCAGTTATATTGAGTTCCTGTACCGTTAAAGGTCACTTGTGTGCTTGAAGCGCCATTACAAATCACTTGATTTGCAGGTGCCGTAACTACAGGCGTTGGATTGATGGTGTACGTAAAGGAGGTTGGAGTCCCTTGGCAGGATACGCTGTTGTTTGTAAACACAGGAGTAACCGTAACGGTGGCCACACTTGGAATTGAATTGCTTGCATTCACCGCATTAAATGCAGCAATGGTTCCCGTTCCAGAGGCAGCTAAACCAATCGCGTTATTGGAATTGGTCCACGTGTACGAAGTCCCTGTCCCTGAAAAAATGCTAGCAACTGTCGACGCATTGTTGCATACCACTTGATTCGCTAGGGCAGTAACAGTTGGGGTTGGATTCACCGTAATGTTAAACGTAGAAGTTGAACCCGCACATGAAACATTTAAATTGGAGTATGTTGGCGTAAGGGTAATTACTGAAGTAATCGGAGCAGCACCTGCATTGGTTCCTTGGAAAACAGGAATGGTATTCGATCCCGACGACGCTAAACCAGTATTTTGGTTATTGTTAGTCCAAGCATAACTGGTAGCCGTTCCACCAGGGGTAACCAAGCTTGAATTCGTTCCATTGCAAATGGTTTGATTAGAAACTGGATTCGTTACTGGAATTGGATTAACAGTATAGGTAAAGGTTACTGGAATCCCGTTGCATCCCACGTTGTTGTTTAAAAATTGAGGGGTAACCGTAACCGTAGCTGTCACCGGATTACTGGTACTATTCAGGGCATTGAAGGCAAGAATGTTTCCTTGAGCAGATGCACCCAAGCCAATCGAAGTGGTATTATTTGACCAATTATATACGTTCGCATTCCCGGAAAAAGTAACTGCATTCGTGGAGGTATTCGCACAAAGAACCTGATTCGTTGGCGCTACAACGTTCGGCGAAGGATTCACAGTAATCGTATAACTTACTCCCCCACCCGGACAGGCTAAGGCACCCCCTGTAGCTGCATTCGCAGAAAATTGGACCACCTGAACCACAGTACTGTTGTTAATTAAGGTAAATGACGGAATTGTTGACCCACCACTTGCGGTGTTAACCCCAGAAATCGAGGCCGGAACGGTAGTTGCCGTCCACGTAATTACAGCATTTGGTGTAGGTGAAGAAATCGTAACCTGAGCCGAACTTGTACTGGAACAAATGGTTTGACTCGGTACACTAAAATTGACTTGTGGAGCAGGATTAACCGTAATCGTAAAGGACTGAACTGCACCGGGACAACTTACCGCATTGTTCAAATAGATTGGCGTAACATTGATCGTTGCTACAATTGGAGTTGCCGTTAAATTCACTGCAATAAACGATGGGATATTCCCAGAACCTGAGGCAGCTAATCCGATGCCTGGCGTTGAATTAGTCCAATTATATTGTGTACCTGTACCAACAAAGGAAATGGCCGAAGCGGTTGCATTATTACAAAGCACCACATTGGCAGGTGCCGTAACACTTGGCGTTGGATTTACATTGATAACAAAGGAAGTTGTACCTCCATTACAACTTACACCACCTCCTGTAAATACAGAAGTAACCGTAACCGTGGAAGAAATTGGAGCGGTCGTTCCATTCGTTGCAATAAACGAAGCGATGTTGCCACTTCCGGAAGCTACTAAACCAACTGCAGTATTTGAATTAGTCCAAGTATATGAATTTCCTGTACCACTCAAGGCAATAGCGGCACTGTTCGATCCATTACATAAGGTTTGTCCATTAACTGCCGACGGAACAGTGTTTGGATTTACTGTAATGGTAAATAATGTTGGATTTCCAGGACAAGTAACGCCATTCACTAACACTGAAGAAGTTACACTCACTTGGGAGCTCAATGGAGTTGTTGTGCTTGCATTGGTGGCAGTGAAAATCGGAACATTACCTGAGCCACTTGCCCCAAGACCTATTGCCGTATTTGCGTTCGTCCAAGCAAAGGTAGCATTCGCCACAGGACTCGTTAAATTCACCACATTAGAAGCTGTTCCATTACAGAGCGTAATGTTATTCACCGCATCAACCGTGGGCGTTGGAATAATTTGAATATTAAAGGATTGTGGTGTACCAGCACAACTTACCGCGTTCGATGTGTATGTTGGAATAACACTCACTGTACCAGAGATCGGGGAAGCTGTTCCGTTTTGCGCTTGAAAGGTGATGTTTCCATTGCCTGAAGCCCCAAGACCGATGGCGGTATTAGAATTATTCCATGCATATACTACCCCATTGGGAATGTTATTCGAAAAATTATAAGTTACCGTACTTCCCTGACAAAACGATGCAGACGCAGGACTTACCATTATCGGATTCGGATTTACAGTAATCAAAGCAGACACAGTAGCCCCAGCACATCCTTGACCATTGGTTGTTAAGGTAGGAGTAGCAACAACTGTAGATGAAATTGGCGCTGATCCAGCGTTTACCGCGGTAAATGATGAAATATTACCCGTTCCTGATGAAGCAATTCCTATAACTTGGTTTGTGGAAGTCCATGCAAATACAGTTCCGACTTGATTTGATGTGAAATTTATTGCAGCCGACGGGGCCCCAGCACATATCGTTTGATTAGTTAACGCAGTAGCTACCGGTGTAGGTAAGATGGTAATCACAAAGGTATCAGGCACCCCTGGACACGCAATCCCACCGTTATTGAATGATGGCGTAACTACAATCAAACCAGAAATCGGACCGTTGGTATTATTTACCCCCGTAAAACTAATGTTTCCGTTTCCTGTTCCGCTCAAACCAATAGCTGCATTAGAATTTGTCCAGTTATACACCGTACCGACAATATTATTTGGAGAGGTGAATGATACAGCCACCTGATTCCCTGCACAAGCTTGTTGATTAAGGGTCGGAGCTACGATTGGAACGGGGTTAACCGTAAGGGTGTACGAACTTGTTACACCGGTACAAACCACCTGATTGTTCGTAAAACTAGGCACGATTGAAACCGTACTTTGAATCGGTAGATTGGTATTGTTAGATCCTATGAATGAAGAAACAGTATTTGAACCCGACGCACCTAATCCTGTATTGGTATTGTTGTTCGTCCAAGTAAAGGCAGTTCCTGCTACATTACTCCCTAAAACCAACGCATTATTTGTGTTTCCCGCGCAGAGTACCTGATTCGAAATTGGCAAAACAACAGGCACAGGATTTATAGTAAGGGTATAACTTACAGGGCTTCCCGGACAGGTGGTCGCACCACTAGAAGCACTTGGAGTAACCGTCACTATGGATGAAACTGGAGCGTTACCTGCTATCGATGCATTGAATCCTGGGATAGGTGTTCCGGTTCCCGACGTTGGTGTGAGGCCAACATTCGTACTCATACTCCATGCATAGGTAGTAATTGGCACATTCGAAGTTAACGGAAGTGCTGGGATAGCTACCCCGTTGCAATAGGTGGCATTATTTAATGGGTTCGCAACCGGGATTGGAATTACGGCTATGGTATACGTAGCCGGAGGACCTGGACAAACGGTACCTGCCGTAGAGGCAACAACAGAAAACTGTACGTTTTGAACCGTGTTGTTAGCATATGTTACATTCGTAAAAGATGGTAAATTTCCTGTTCCATTTGTTGGCGCGAGGTTCGAAATTCCATTCGGCACCGTTGCTTGCCAAGAATAGGTTACGTTCGGTGTAGTAGAAGAAAAAGTTACCGGGGCAGAATTCGTTCCACTACAAATGGCTTGATTTGCAATCGAAAACGTGGTTATCGGAGCAGGGTTAACAGTTATGGCGTAGGTTCCGACGGTACCGTTGCATCCATTGGCGATTGGCGTTACCGTATAATTGAGCGTAAAGGGGGTGGCCCCAGAATTATTTATAGTAGCCGAAGGTATTTGACCATTTCCATTCGTTGCATATCCTGTTACAGTGGCAGGAACTAATCCCGGGCTATTCAAGCTATACGTAAAGGTTCCACCGGCCACTGAGTTACTGTAGGTACTTGCTGCCGTTGCTGTTCCGCCACATATCGTTTGATTCGCAGATAAGGTTAATACGGGGGTTGGGTTGATCAGAACGTCCACACTAAAAGGATTTCCTGAACATACTCCTGCGGTAGGGATTACCGTATAAATGATTATTTGAGCCGTATTCGTGTTATTCGTAAGCGTTTGTGAAATTGAATTCTGACTAGAATTTTGCGCACTTTGACCTGTGACATTTGGATTATTATTCACTGTCCATGTGTAGCTTGTACCTGCAGGAATCGAGTTTCCACCACCATTGATAGGACTTACTGTAAAAGCCGTCCCACTACAGATGGTTTGATTCACATTTTGAACTACAGGTGCAGTTGAAACTGTAACTGTAAGTGTATTAGATGTCGCGGAACAAGTAATGCCATTCAATGTACTTGTAGATTGGACTTGGTAGTAACTTGTAATAGCCAGTCCGGGAGGGACATCGTAGGCTGAGCTAGTTTCTCCATTAATAGGCGAAAATCCATTATTTGGTGAACTGGTTGAAACAAACCATTGATACGAAGCAGTCCCGCTAAACGAGGAGGGTGTAGTCACGGTGAACGGCAAAGGATCGCCGTTTGGACAAATCGTTTGATTGGCGGCAATAACCTGAGGGGTGATCGTATTTACACTTACAGTGATAACGTTAGACGTGGCTTGACACGCTAAGCCGTTCAGTGTATTGGTAATCAGTACCTGATAAAAGGTAGTGGTATTCAACCCTGCCGGGGGATCATAGGTAGCGGAAGTTGCTAAATTGATGTTACTAAATCCTGAAGCGGGACTTGTAGTTGAAGACTGCCACTGATAGGTAACTGCTCCATTGCCACTAGCCGCTGTGGAATTGGTAAATGCTATTGGATTTCCACCCGGACAGATGGTTTCGTTACTTCCTATCACACTGGGTATAAGCGAATTTACAGTAACGGTTAAGGTATTACTCGTTGCCGTGCAACTTACCCCATTCAACAAACTCGTTACTACCAATTGATAGTAGGTAGTTATTGAAAGCCCTGCAGGAGGGTCATATGTCGCATTCGTTTCTCCAGGAATATTCGTATATCCAGTATTGGGACCAGTGGTTGAAGATTGCCACTGAAAACTAAGCGTACCTGCACCGGATGAGGCATTGGTTGCGGTAAACGCTGCAGGATTCCCCCCTGAACAAATAGTTTGTGATTGAGCTAACGTGCCAGCAGACACTGTATTAACAGAAACCGTAATGGGATTAGAGGTCACGTTACAAGCAACGCCATTGAGGGTACTTGTTGTAATGACTTGGTAATACGTCGTAATACTTAAACCAGCAGGAGGATCATACGTGGCAGAGGTTGCGCTGGCAATATTAGTATATCCCGCACCAATGTTGGTGGTCGATGATTGCCACTGATACGTGACATTTCCGGCACCTATCGCAGGTGTTGGGTTCGTAAATGCCACTGGATTTCCACCAGAGCATATGGTTTCATTGCTGCCAACCACAGGAGCGCTAAGGCTGTTAACCGTTACACTCAACGTAGCCGAAGTTGCAGTACATGGTACCCCGTTTAAAGTACTTGTGACAACGAGCTGATAATAGGTGGTAGTTAAAATTCCTGCGGGGGGATCGTAACTCACGGTTGTAGCTCCAGGAATGGGTGCAAATCCTGAATTCGGCCCTACCGTGGAAGATTGCCATTGGTAGGTTAAGGTTCCAGCACCGCTTGGTACTAACGTAGCAACAAATGCATTAGGATTCCCTCCTGAACATACCGTTTGACTCGTCAATAAAATCCCGGTACTCACCGAATTAACTAATACTGCTATCACATTCGAGGTAGAAGTACAAGTTACTCCATTAAGCAGGCTGCTCGTAACCACTTGAAAATACGTCGATGCAACTTGCCCTGCGGGATGATCGTAGGTACTCGATGTTGCACCAGCAATGTTGGAAAAAGGTCCTGCGGCAAGGGAAGCCAATTGCCATTGATAGCTCAAATTCCCTGCTCCTGTTGAAGCGGTGTTAACAGTGAATGCAACAGCATCCCCACCGGAACAAATGGTCTGTCCAGCGGCAATGGTTTGGGCAGTCACTGAATTTACAATGACCGTTAACGCATTGGAAATAGTAGTACAAGTAACGCCGTTCAACGCACTTGAAATAACCACTTGATAATAGGTAGTTGTTGATAAACCTGCTGGAGGATCATACGTTGCAGAAGTTGCGCCACCGATATTTGTCCATGGTCCAAGTGCCGACGCTGAAGATTGCCATTGATAACTCAAGGTTCCTGTTCCTGTTGCAGCGGTTGTAACGGTAAACGCAGCGGGATTACCCCCAGAACAAACGGTCTGATTTCCAGCAACTACACTTGGAGTAACATGATTAACTGTTACGGTCATTACCGCTGAAGTAGCGGTACATACTATACCATTAAGCGTACTGGTAACCACCAATCGAAAATAAGTGGTTACTGTTTGTCCTGCCGGAGGATCATAGGTTGGATTGGTTTCTCCCGCCATGTTGGTCCAAGGACCTCCAATAGCAGTGGCAGATTGCCATTGATAACTCAATGATCCTGAACCACTAGCCGCGGTAGTAACCGTGAAAGCATTTGGATCTCCACCCGAACAAATGGTTTGTGAAGTTGCTAGTACACCAGCAGAAACGTTATTAACTGTAACGATGCGGGTATTGCTCGTGGCAGTGCAAGCTACCCCATTGAGTGTACTCGTAACAATGACCCGATAATACGTAGTTACCGAGATCCCAGCGGGAGGATTGTAGGTAGCCGATGTAGCACCTGCAATATTGGTAAAAGGACCTCCTGCTGTTGTTGAAGATTGCCATTGATAGGTAAGAGTTCCTGATGCAGTAGCGGCAGTGGTGTTCACAAAAGCGGATGGATCTCCTCCGGAACAAATAGTGGTATCGTTGGATATTGCAGGAGGCGTAACCAAGTTAATGTTAACAGTAACAGTAAAGGTAGTATTGGGACAGCCTCCACCTGGAGTGGTCGCAACCACCGTATAAACCACGCTTTGCGCTGGCGAAGCAACATTAGTGGACAAGGTTTGCGACAGTGGTAAACCGGTACCATTGGATTCTCCCGTAACATTAGGATTGTCAACTACCGTCCATGCAAAGGTAGTACCGGTAGGGATAATCGTAGTGGGTGGTGCATTGGCTGGATTGATGGTAAATGTTCCTCCGTTACAAATTGTTTGGGTAAAATTCGGCACCACGATCGCAGGAATTACTGTCACTGTAACTGTGAAAGGTACTCCTTGGCATCCATTAACCGTAGGCGTAACCGTATATGTAACGGTTTGATTAACATTGATCAAGTTTACAAGTGTCCCAGAAATAGTATCATTATTTCCATTGACTTCACCAGCAACATTGGGGTTAGGGGTAGCCACCCATGAATAGGTTGTTCCACTTGGAATAACGGTTGTGGGAGGGTTGTTTTGCGGCACAATCACAAACGTATTGCCACTACAAATCGTAGCTGTTTGGTTCGGAACTACGGGAATAGGGTTCACCGTGATTGTTTGGGTTTCATTGTCGCCACCGCAAGCACTATTGGTTGCATCCAGGGAAACATAATATGTTCCTGGTTGAGTGAATTGAACTACAAGCTGATTACTTCCATCAACTGCTGGTGTATTAAATGGGTCACCCATCGAACCACTTGTGACGGTATATCCATATCCACTTAAAGCATTTGAATAATCTATATTCCAACCAAAATTATATGCATTACTGCATTGCCCCGTTGCAATGGATAAACCTCCATTGGAGGTGTTTGTGAATGTAACAGATTGATTTTGACATATGGAAGTACTTGGTAAACTGGTAAATGACGCGGTAGGCAGGGCATTTACGTTGAATGGCCCAACCGTTGTTGTAGTTGTACCACTAGGACATGAATTATTTGCAGTGATGGTAATGGTATAAGATTGAGGTACACCTCCTTGACAACTGCTTGGAACATATTGATGCGGAACTCCGTTCGGTAACACAGGTAAATTTGGATAGGTATAGGATTGTGTCGGCGTTCCATCACCCCAATCAATTACATACGTATTTCCAGGTGTTTGATTTGCAAATGTTAAAATATAATTAAGTGGATTGCATTGTGTTTGAGCAGACAATGGGCCTAAGGATATAATTCCAGTACCAAAACTCATAACAACGTAAGTTGAATAAGTACAACCATTGGGATACGTAACTAAATACATCAAGTTGTATGCTCCTGGACCTGGAGAAGGTGATGTGTAATGAGTTACCACGGAATTATTTTGGCCTTGTTGTCCAGGGAAATTAAGTGGATTTATAGCATTGCCACTACCGATAGGAAATGAAGTTACGGGACCCCCCACTCCATTCGCTCCCCAATGAATAGTTGCTGTAGAACCTGCCGGTTGTGCATTTGCATTGTTTAAACTAATAACCGGTCCACCAAATTGGGGACAATTACAATTATTATTGCCATTATTATTAGCCTGAATTACAGGAAAACCATTTACCGTAAATAATTGCTCACAATTGCTTCCACCGATTGCGAAAGTAGGCGGTTGGGCAGGAGCAGCAGAAACATTTACAGTTATAGTTGTCTGTGTATAGGAGCCTCCCCCGCTAATTATATTGTAGGTAACAACATAAGTACCTGGCGTGTTGTATGTTATAGGGATAGGGCCAGGAATTGTTGATGTTTGTGCATTCCCAAAATTCCAGCTGTAAGTAACCGGAGCAATGAGGGTTGCAGGGTTTACCGTAGAAGTAAACAAAATAGTAGATCCCGCGCACACATTCACTGCGCCGTTTACCGCCGCAGGTATCGTACTAAACGTAGCCGATTGACCAAACCCTAGCAGCGCTATAAGCAACGAAAAAACTAGAAAAATACCTCTTAAAAACCTCATCCGAATGTGCATACGAAGGTACGCAAAAAAAGGTAGCTTTTCGAAGTACTTATTTATGAATTAACAGAAAAAAACCATCGTCTTAACTCACATCGTAGTTATTGTTAAAAACAACATAAATAAAACGGATACTTATTGGTGATAATAGACTAAACTATCTGGTATTCAGGTAGCTTTTTAATCAAAAATCTCATATCCCAAATTGGCGTAGGTGATGATCCAAATGCTTATAAAGCATGTTCGACCATTCTTCAGGACTAAGTTTACCCAAGCTCAGCGAAGGGATCTCGGATAAACGTTCAGGTCCAAGTTGTTCTATGGCCACAAGGTATGCGATTAAGCGCTGACGCTCTTCAGAAACATCGTGTTTTCCGGTTCTAATAAAGGTGGGACCGGTGGGTAAATTCTTTCGATACGGTTGATCATTGGTCATCGACTTTCGAAAAAACCATTGCATCAAAACCCGCATCACAACACCTGGTCGATCTGTGTTTTCTCCGAGAATTTGTTGGTATGGAAGGCAGCAATGTGAGAACATTTGTCCAACATTCATTTTACCCCACAAGGGAACTTCATTGCCTTCTAGGCGATTGATTCGATGTATAAACTCCTGGGTAGTTTCTTGAAGATAAATATTGGGCAGCATGTTAAGTCAATACCCCTGGGTGCGGGTTTAAACCCGCACCCAGGAGGGAATCAGAATTACGCCAATACTTCTTTTACTTTATCTGCCGCTTCTTGAAGTAATACTGCTGAATGAACATTCAATCCTGAATCATCAATTAACTTCTTTGCTTCCACCGCATTGGTTCCTTGTAAACGAACGATAATTGGAACGGGAATATGTCCGATATTCTTATATGCATCCACAATTCCTTGCGCTACGCGATCGCAACGTACAATTCCTCCGAAAATATTCACCAAAATGGCTTTTACATTTGGATCTTTCAAGATGATATGAAATGCTTTTTCTACGCGCTCTGCATTTGCAGTTCCACCAACATCTAAGAAATTTGCTGGGTTACCACCGGATAATTTGATGATATCCATGGTGGCCATGGCTAAGCCTGCCCCATTTACCATACATCCCACATTTCCGTCTAATTTCACGAAATTCAATCCTGCTTCATCCGCTTCAACCTCTGTTGGATCCTCTTCATTTTTATCACGCATCGCAGCATAATCTGGATGACGCATTAAGCCGTTACCGTCTAAGGTAACTTTCGCATCAACCGCAATAATTTTATTATCTGATGTTTTGAATAATGGATTAATCTCAAACATGGCCGCATCGATACCATCGTATGCCTTGTACAACGAAGCAACAAACTTGGTCATTTGCTTAAACGCTTCACCACTCAATCCAAGATTGAATGCAATCTTACGCGTTTGAAATCCTTGTAAACCAACGCGAGGATCAATGAATTCTTTAAATATTTTATCTGGCGTGTGTTCCGCTACGTGCTCAATATCCATTCCACCCTCGGTAGAATAAATAATCACATTACGGCCTTTCTCACGGTCTAACAATACCGACATGTAAAACTCTTGTGGCTCGGTTTCTCCTGGGTAGTAAACATCCTGAGCAATCAACACTTTATTGACCTTTTTACCTTTACCATTGGTTTGCAAAGTAACCAAATGTCCGCCAAGGATTCCTTTTACCTTCTCTTCTACTTCACCAATCCCTTTAGCTAGCACAACGCCGTGAGATCCTGTTTCTTCAACAGTTCCTTTACCACGACCACCCGCATGGATTTGTGCTTTAATCACATACCACCCAGTACCGGTTTGCTTGGTTAATTCTTCCGCAGCGGCTACTGCATCGGCTACATTTTCTACTACCACTCCTTCTTGAATGGCTACTCCGTAGCTTTTTAAAATCGCTTTTCCTTGGTATTCGTGTAAATTCATATGCTAATTTGGTTGCGTAAAATTAGTGATTTCTATTTGACTGCGTTACGATTGTAATTTATTTTTCCAACTGCTTGTATTTTCTCTGGAAGCAAATTCCTTTTCTTTGAATGCTTTGATATCTTTCCAAATTTGGTCAATGCTAAATGTAAGCGCTCGATACTCCTCCTCCATCGCTGTATTTACTACCCGTGGATCAGAGAAATAGTGCTTTACAAAGTTTGTATCAAAGTTACCCGAAATGAACGCCTCATGCTTCAAAACATATTTCCCGAAATCTAGGGTTGTTTTCACACCAGAAATTTGATAATCATCAATGGCTTCAATGCACCGTCGAATGGCATCTTGGCGTGTTTTTCCCCAAACCACCAGTTTGGCGATCATTGGATCATAATATATCGGAATATCCATGCCTTCTAAAAAGGCATCATCTACCCGAACAGAACGTCCCGAAGGAATACGATACCGATTGAGTGTACCGATATCTGGGATGAATCCGTTTAAGGTATCTTCTGCATATACCCGTATTTCAATGGCATGTCCATTGATGGCTAATTCTTCCTGTGACTTTGGCAGCTTCTCGCCACGTGCCACCCGGATTTGCCACTCCACCAAGTCTGTACCAGTAATTTCTTCGGTTACCGGGTGCTCCACTTGAAGCCGTGTATTCATTTCTAAAAAATAGAAATTCAATTCAGCATCTAACAAGAACTCCACTGTACCAGCTCCTGAATAATTGCACGCTTTACATACATTCACTGCAGCCTCTCCCATTTGTTTGCGCAATTCAGGAGTTACTACAGCACTTGGTGCTTCTTCAATTACCTTTTGATGTCTTCGCTGAATAGAACATTCACGTTCAAACAAGTACACAACGTTCCCATGGTTATCTGCAAATACTTGAATTTCAATGTGTCGAGGCTTGGTTACAAATTTTTCAATAAATACCGCATCATCCCCAAAGGAAGATCTAGCTTCACTTTGAGCGGTATGCATTTGTTCTTCGAAATCAGCTTCTTGTTCCACCAAGCGCATGCCTTTCCCTCCACCACCAGCGGAAGCTTTGATTAATACCGGATACCCAATGCTAGCAGCAATTTTCTTTCCAAGTTCTACGCTTGCAACGGCTTCATCGACCCCAGGAACTAAGGGAACGCCAAACTCTTTTACCGCTTGTTTAGCGCTTAACTTATCTCCCATGACCTCCATAGATTCCGGAGATGGTCCGATTAAGGTGATACCTGCTTCCTTTAATTTTCTTGCGAAACCAGCATTTTCAGACAAAAAACCGTATCCAGGATGTACTCCATCCACACCCAATTCCTTGCATGCTTGAATGATGGCATCCTGACGTAGATAAGATTCCGACGAGGGACTTGCTCCCAAATAAACGGATTCATCTGCCTCTAATACATGAGGAGCGAAACGATCTGCATCGCTATATACCGCAACACTTTTAATATCCATTTTCTTCAAGGTTCTTAATACTCTTCGAGCAATTTCACCTCGGTTTGCTACTAGCACTTTATTCATTTTCATCTTTTTTATCAATACTAGGCGTTGGGTCGGAAGTGGTACCAACCGGCGGCAGTTTTGTTTGACGCTTTTTGCGCTTATATTTCACCACTTTATTCTCTTTCGATCTAAAGACATCTAAAAAGGACTGCAAGAGTACAAAATCTTTCGCACCATTGAAATCCTCATGATAGGAAAGTCCTGCACCTTGCGTAAATGGCCCCGCATTCTCTTTTACGGTATTCGAATTGGATCGATTAAACGCATTGACTCGGAAGGTCCCTGATTCATTGACCAAGTACTCAACTGTCACATCTCCTACTAAGCCACCGTTTGCTGCGGATGAACCCGTGTTGTTTTGAACCCCGAAGGTTCCTGTAACAACTAAGCGATCATCTATAAAGGATTTTTGTACCGAAGTTGAAACATTATCTGTCCCCAAATCCATCTTTACTTGATAACTTTTAGACAATTGGGAAAGGGCTTGATTAATTTGACTTTCAAACAAATCGATGGCTGCGGATTGATTGGCTGAATTGGTTCCCCTCAAGGGTTGAAACTTACTGAAAAGCATTAAAGAGAAAAACTGACGATTTAATTCATCTTTATCTTCATTAATGCGATTCATCAGCGCCTTACCCGTTTCGGGCGCCTTGGGTGCAGCCAGTTCAAACGCAATATTTGGTTTTATCAGTGACCCAGTCAAACTTAACAAACACTGCGCATCTTGTTTCCCTAAGGTTTTATCGGTTTGTTCAGGCGTAAGTTCCAGCATATTTGCATTTTTAACCAAATAAGAGGTTACGATTTTCATATCCGCATTATACACATCACCTGACCAATTGATATACCCATCAATAATATCAAAAGGCTTCCGGGCGGGCCCCATCGTAAAATTATAAACACTTCCATTTAAAACACGAAGTCCTCCATCTAAACGCATTTGGTTATATGCATCTAAAGTAAGATTCAACTTACCCTCTGTTTTTGCCTTTATTTCATCATGTGTTTGCTCATTAAATACAAGCCACACCTCGGCATCGGATGTAATATCAAAGGATAAGTCGAGGTTAACCCCTGTAAAATCAATCTTATTTTCGATTTCATCCGCAACCTGATCCTCTGAAACAAAATGAATAATTGATTCTTCTTCTAACTCAGAGGTTCCATACATTGGAAAAAATAGCTTAGTTCCTTTGCGTGTTTGAACATTAACTGTAACATCCATAATGGCTCCATAACCTGAAATATTTGCGGTTCCTCGTCCATATGCTTTTCCATAATACACATCTCCCTCCTTGTATTTGGTATTGAGCAACATGAACTTATCAATTTTACCGCCAGGATTATCTTTCAATGCATGGTGATAATCTTCTTCAAAATCTACATCTACATTATAATTAAACTTGGTGAAGTTCGAATGGTATACCGTTCCATCAATCGTAGCCACATTACCATCAGAATCTCGAATCGGGAGCTTATTAATCAGAAACCCATCTTGTTCTACTTTTATTTTCCCATTCATCGTATATCTACATCCAAGGAGTGTGAAATTAGCGGCGGCATCTTTGAGCGATAAGGTACCCGCTAGTCGTGGTTCATCAGGGGTTCCTTTCACATCAATAAACCCGTTGAGTTTACCTTCAATTTTATCCAACACATCGGGGTCCATAAACGCATTCGTAAAAGAAATATCTGTATTCTGAAAATCCAAGCGAAGCGTTAGGTTTTCGGAAGGTACATTGGTTAAATAAGTTCCTGAAAAATCCAAGGTTTTCATTCCTCGGTATGCCAGGGTACCTTTGAGTCCAACGGCAGATAATTCGTCATTATAATTCGCATCGACATGTATATCGCCAACCTCTTCCTTATCAATAAAGAATGCGAACACATCTACGTTCGAAGTTAAGGTTAATGCTGCATACGGATTTGCCAAGCCAACGGAACCATTAACCTTCCCTGCTAACTCAACCTCTAAGTTCAACATGTTCGACAAATCCGATAAATCTAAATTTGTAATGTTTAAGCCGAGTACATCATTTTTATTCTCTGAAAGGCACCCTTCGGCTTCAATGCGTTGATTCTTTTGATCGCTCCGAAGCATTAACTTATTCGTTTGAAGGTGCTTGTTTTGAACGTATAAATCACTTCCTGCCTCCAAGTACCATTTAAACCCATTAACGGAAAACCGTGATTGATCGAAAATCAATTCAAAATCACTTCCGGTAATCATTGTTGTTTTCCATTTAATTCGAGATTCATTCAATCGGCCTTGATCCCAACCAAGACTAGAGGTTAGTTTTCCGCCAATCCCCGTGGTTAAAAAATTAAGGTCATGAAAAATCAATGAGTCGCCGGCGTCAAATTCATTCACCACCAAGTTAGCAGTAACCCCTGAGGCATTTACGCGTTGCTGCAAGGTTATCCCCTGGAACATCATACTGTCATAAGATATACGATCAGAAGTAAGTTGCAATCCGAAAACATCTTTTTCTGAATCAAACTTTAGTATCACTTCAGATTGCGGAGCAACCATGAGCCCGGGAAGAAATAAATCGGTTACCTCATTAATATCCTTTACCACCAACTTTGCGTCTATTTCATTATTCACCTTACCGCGGATGGGTTTTCCAGACTGAACCAAACTTGGAATTACACGCGAAATTCCATACAAAATATCATCTTGGATTGTGTTAGGGTCAATCTTTCCTTTAAAGTCTAAATCAGCCAAAGTACTCCGAAGCTCAAGCGATTCTTCAGCCATCGAGTGATTAAAATTGAGCCGGGCCGTAGGAATCTTAATTTCTTTTCCATCTTCCGAATAATTGAACTTATTCACTGTCAATTCTCCCCCAAATTTATTAAACGATGCACCCGTAGATTCGACAGTAAAATCTCCAATGAGGGCGGTTGATTTTGATTCCGTAAACCCGAGTTGACCTAAGTTCAATGACTCAACCTGTATTGCAGCCTTATAATCAGGTTTACCTTCTACGTTAAACCCACCGGAAATGGTCAATTTCGCATTTGGATCATTAATGCTGGCTTTCGCATTCAGTTCCACCCCATTCATTTGCATTTCTTTTAACGCCACGTTATGGTAAACATATCCCAAGGCTCCTAATTCTCTAAAAAAAGCCTCACCCCCCGTTAATTTATATCCATGTTCCAGTACATCAAACGATGAAAACCTTACGGTTCCGTTAAGAATTCCAACATCACTGACCCCAAGAATATTTCCTAATTGCACATTATTTAAGGCCAATGCAATACTATCAGGTCGTAAATTCTGAAATCCAACGGTACTCCCTAACACATCAAACTTAAGCGGAGACCGCACGTTTACTTCACCTTTCCCGGTTTTGATTGCCACAGGATGGAGGATAATTTTACCTTGCTTTCCATCCACGACCATATTCTTGAATCGAACGCTACCTAAGCGATCTACTTCAGAACCAAAGGTTAACGTAGAACCATCGGGTAAACGTACCTTACTCAATTCAGCCATATCAAACGACGCTTGACGAATAGTTTCTCGAACCGGATATGCAGCAAAATCAGCGAAATTGGGCAAATCTAAATCTCCCTTTAAAAACGTATTTTTTCGGATCTTTAAGTCAAGGTTTTTGATTTTGAAATGATTCACCACATTATAAAGTGTGCCGCTTACTTGGACTTGTTCATTCATACCTTCCATTTCAGGAACAAAAAATGCAACATCTGCTAGATTAACACTACTCCGTTGAATGGCAATATTGAAGAGTACCTTATTGTTAAAATCATCGAGTGCAGCAGGGTCAGAATAGGAATAACTAATCTCTGAGGCATGAATCTCTGACCGATTTAACTTGATATACACTGAATTCAATTTCAACCCCGCCTCATTGATTGCTACCTTAGCCTTCAACGCCTTGACCCATAGTCCAGATTGGTCTTTCGTATGAAAATCATCAAGTTTAAACGCAGTAAGCGGACCGTCATTAACAAAATTGGAAACCGTTAAATTCACATGTTTAAGGGCAACATGATTAAAATCGAGCCCAGTTTTCATCTGTGGGATTCTAAAATCATCATACCGCAGCTTGGTCTGTTTAAGCGTGATTTTATTTAAGGCAACGGTAAACTTCGAAGGGCTTGATTTCGTGTCTTCAGAGGCGAAATAGTCGGCAATGAACTGAAAATTCATTTCTCCGGTAGGTTTTTCTGCATACACCCACACCTCACCTTTCTCCAAAATCACCTCATCAATCGTCAAGTGATGCGCCCCAAATCCATGGATTAAAACATCCAAGCTACGAATAGAGACCAATCGCTTGTCCGATAAATCTTGAATCAACACATCCTCCAGATAAACTCTATTAAAAAGAGAGATATCCACTTTACCGATATTCACGTTCGTTTTCCATTCCTTCGAGAAGAACTCTGTAGCTTGCTTTGCGAGATAAGATTGAAATGAGGAGGTACGAATAAGAAAGGCGAATAATATGACAAAAATCAAGATCCACTCAAAGAAAACCCCGAAGGTTCTGCCAAGGATTTTAATTACTTTTGTCATGCGCGAACAAAATTAATCATTGCATTGAATAATCAGTTGATTTTAGGAATTGAATCGTCTTGCGACGATACATCAGCAGCAGTGCTGAAAGGAACGCAAATTCTCGCGAACATAACACATACGCAGTTGATTCATGAAGCATATGGAGGCGTAGTTCCGGAATTAGCCAGTAGAGCGCATATCGATCATATTATACCTGTAGTTAAGCGGGCAATTGAGACCGCTCAAATTTCCTTAAAAGATATTGATGCCATTGCCTTTACCCAAGGACCTGGCCTAATGGGTTCACTCGTGGTTGGAACCTCTTTTGCCAAAGGGCTCGCGCTGGCCTTAAACAAACCCTTGATTGGGGTTCATCACATGAAGGCTCATATTTTAAGCCATTTCATTACGCATGAAGGAATGACCCCGCCTACTTTTCCATACCTATGCTTAACCGTAAGTGGTGGACATACGCAAATCGTTGTCGTTCATGATGCGTTGAACATGGAGATTATAGGAAAAACCATCGATGATGCAGCGGGCGAGGCCTTCGATAAGGCAGCTAAAATGTTAGGTCTACCATATCCCGGCGGACCACTCATTGACCATTACGGAAAAACCGGGAATCCTATGGCATTTAGCTTTGCTGAACCGAATATTCCGGAGTTGAACTTTAGCTTTAGTGGGTTGAAAACATCCATTCTGTATTTTCTAAAAAAAGAAGTCGCCAAGAATTCTGAATTCATAACAGAAAATCTAAACGATCTTTGTGCATCCATTCAGCACAGCATCACGGATATTTTATTGAAAAAACTTAAAAAAGCGCAGCAACAAACCGGGATAAAGTGTATTGCAGTGAGTGGAGGAGTATCGGTTAATAGCGAATTACGAGCCAAACTTCAAGCATGGCAAGTAACAAATCCCGAGCTCTCCATGCATGTGGCACTGCCTTCTTATTGTACCGACAATGCAGCAATGATCGCGATTTCAGGGGCATTTTTACTTGAAGCTGGGATCACCCATGACCAGCAGATTTCAGCAAATGCAAAATTGCCTTGGTAAATTTGGAAGTTTAGAAAATTTAACTAACTTCAGAGAACCAAACTCACTACTATGTTTTTAGAAATCCAAGAAATCCAAAAGGAGCAGGTTCCAAATTGCACCTATGAAAAACTAAGCTCCATTGAACAGGAAGCTAATTTGCGGCAACAACTACATAATGCCATGATTTTAGGAAATACCCATCGGGGAAAAGTAGAAATCATTTTTTGTGATGATGATGGATTCAAAAAGGTACACACTACCATTTGGGCAAAAGGAGAACAGTTCATCACACTGAAAGGAGGGGTTTGGATTCCAATTTCTAAAATTGTAGATATAATTTTTTAACTTCGCGACATGCGTCGTGTTGTTACTTTCCTATCCCTTGTTTTTTGCCTATTATTTAATGTTGTTGAGCTTCAAGCTCAAAATCATGTAACTTGGAATGCTTCATGGGATAAGCAATCCGGCATGGTAATTATACGAGGTAACATTGAACCCACGTGGCATTTATATTCGCCTCAAACTGATCCAAACCTTGGACCAATCGCGTTAAGTGTGACGTTTGAAAAAAATAAGGGGATCAAAAAAATCGGGAGTTTAGAATTTTTAACAGCACCCGTTGCGCATCAAGATGACAATTTTGGGGGAATGGTTTATATTTGGGAGAACGTAGTTGAAATACGCCAAGCCTTTCGAATTAAAAAAAGCGGCGCATTAAAACTTACAGTAAACTACATGATTTGCGACGAAACGAAATGTATTCCTCCAATCGATGTGCCGATAACCATTCAAATTAATAATTAACTATGAGGTATTTTTTATCTACCTGCTTGATACTTTTAAGCTTAGCGACATTTGCACAAGGTTCTTGGCAAGACAATATAAAATGGAAATTTAGCATAGAAAAAATCGACAGTAGTCATGCGTATATTGTTGGTAAAGCGACACTTCTAAACCATTTCCATATTTTCTCAGTAAATCACGACCCAAAAAAGGCGGATTTTACAGGAACTCCAACCACCTTTGATATCAAAGCCAACAAGAATTTTAAATTGATTGGGAAACTTAAGGACGGCAGTGCTCCAAAGAAATTCGTTGACGACTTAGGCGAACAGCTTTATTTTGAAGGAAGCGCCACATTCAAACAACAAATAGAAATTTTGAGCGACGATGCATTCTCTATTCCATTCACCTACAGTTTTCAAATCTGTGATGCGGCCGGTTGTATTTTCCCACCTGCACAAGACGCTACGATTAAAATCAGTGGGTACAAAAGCGCGCTTGCCTCAAATGATAATTCATCAGTGGAACAAGACACTAGTAATGCCCAAGGTAGCGCTAACGTAAATGGCGCAGAAGAAACCATGGAGCCAAAGGAAATTAAACCCACAGCTCCGAAAAAACCAAATACACTTTGGTGGACATTTTGGGCCGGATTTGGCGGAGGCTTATTTGCCCTACTAACCCCGTGCATGTTCCCGATGATCCCGATGACGGTTACTTTCTTTACCAAACAATCAAAAACACGCGCAGAAGGAATCATTAAAGCACTTGTTTATGGTATTTCCATTGTAGTTATTTACGTTACTTCTGGGATTTTATTTACCGCAGTGCTAGGAACTACGGGGTTAAATGACCTTTCCACCAACATTTGGATGAACCTGGTTTTCTTTGCTATTTTCATGGTGTTCGCATTCTCTTTCCTCGGAGCATTCGAAATTCAACTCCCTAGTAAATGGGTGAATAAAATGGATAAGCAAGCAGACAGAGGTGGATATATTGGCATTTTCTTTATGGCCTTCACCTTGGGCCTTGTTTCTTTTTCATGCACAGGGCCAATCATTGGTAGTCTTTTGGTTACCGCGTCGACTACTGGATCCTATCTTACGCCTGCCATGGGTATGGGTGGGTTTTCCCTTGCCTTGGCTATTCCATTTACCTTATTTGCTATTTTCCCGAGCTGGTTAAATTCGCTACCACAATCGGGCGGTTGGTTAAATTCAGTTAAAGTGGTTTTAGGTCTTCTTGAAATCGCCTTAGCGATGAAATTTTTATCTGCTGTGGATATGGCCTACCACTGGGATATATTAACCCGTGAGTGGTTTGTTGGGTCTTGGTTTGTGATTTTTATGATTATGGGACTTTATCTACTCGGAAAGATTCGATTCTCTCACGATTCCCCAGTAGAAAAATTAAGCGTTCCAAGGTTCATGTTTGCATTTGTAGCTCTCGTATTCTCGGTATACCTGTTTACCGGAATGTTCGGACACCCCTTAAAACTAATCGATGGGATTGCTCCTCCAAGAACCCATTCAGAGGATAATTTCCGCTTCAATAACGGCGGACTTGATACTGGAGTAAAACAAGATTCAATTACCGATAAATATGCTGCAGAGATGCACCCTGTCGGTGATGGTTCCATCTTAGTATTCCATGATTTATACAAAGGCCGCGCCTATGCCAAAGAACGAAATCTACCAATTCTTATGGATTTCACCGGACATGCTTGTCAGAATTGTCGTAAAACAGAATCTACCGTATGGACCAATGACGAAATCCGCCCCTTACTTCAAAAGAATTTCGTAATTATTTCGCTATATGTTGACGATCACGAACCGCTACCTGAAAGCGAACAACGATATTCAAAAGAACTTGGTGGGAAAATTCGCGACGTTGGAAATAAGTGGGCCGAGTATGAAGTAATTAATTACAAAAGCTTCCAACAGCCACTCTATGTGGTTACAGATCATGAAGGCAAAGACCTTACCGAGAGCATTGGATATACCCCAGAAATCGAAAGCTATAAAAAGTTCTTACTTAATGGTATCCGTAAATTCAAAAAGTAAATGAAACTCTGCATTGCGGAAAAACCGAGTGTCGCACGAGATTTGGCTCAAATCCTTGGTGCATCTACTCGGAAAGATGGGTATTTTGAAGGGAACGGGTATTGGGTGAGTTGGACCTTTGGTCATTTATGTACACTGAAAGAACCAGAAGATTACAATCCAAACTGGAAACAGTGGCGGGTTGAGGATTTACCCATTTCCCCGGAACAATTTGGAATTAAAGTAATCAAAGACGAAGGCGTACAAAGACAATTCAATGTACTCAAATCCCTTGTAGCTCAATGTGAAGAAGTGATTAATTGCGGGGATGCGGGCCAAGAAGGAGAATTAATTCAACGTTGGGTACTCTTGAAAGCAGGTTGCAAAGTGCCAGTAAAGCGGCTGTGGATCTCCTCCCTAACGGATGAAGCCATTAAAGAAGGATTTTCTAAGCTTAAAAAAGGCGAAGAATTCGATAATTTGTTTGCTGCTGGAAATTCACGTGCCATCGGCGATTGGATGCTAGGTATCAACGGAACGCGACTCTACACCAAAAAATTTGCCCCAGCAAAAATGACCTTATCCGTTGGTCGAGTGCAAACCCCTACCCTCGCCATGATTGTACAACGGCAGAAGGAAATCAATGCATTTAAATCTGAAACCTATTGGGAACTTAAAACGATGTACAGAGAAACAGAGTTTCTTTGTCAAATTGATCGCTTGAAGTCGGAAGAAAAAGCCAAAAAAGGCGTGGAATACCTGAAAGACAAACCCTTTAAAATCACCTCTTTTGAACAAAAGGAAGGGAAAGAAGGAAATCCGAGATTGTATGACTTAACTTCATTGCAAGTAGATGGTAACAAGCGTTATGGTTTCAGCGCTGATGAAACACTCAAGCATGTTCAGAGCCTTTACGAGAAAAAACTAGTGACCTATCCACGTGTTGACACCACCTACCTCTCCGAAGATATTCACCCCAAAATACCCAATGTATTAAAAGGGCTAAGAGATTATAGTAGATTTACTGAATCGTTGTTGGAAAAGCCCATTCCTAAAACAAAAGCTATTTTCGATAACAGCAAGGTAACCGACCACCACGCTATTATTCCTACTGGAATCGTCCCATCCGGAATTTCTCCTGATGAACATAAAATATATGACCTGATCGCTCGTCGCTTAATTGCTGCATTTTATCCGGAATGCAAGGTTTCGAATACCACGGTAATGGGTCAAGTAGATCAATTAGCATTTAAAGCAACTGGGAAGCAGGTTTTGGATAAAGGTTGGCGTGTGGTATATGAAGACCTCGATCAAAAAGTTCAGAAAAAAGGGGAATCTGAAGATAAAATCTTACCCCTATTTACCGAAGGCGAAGAAGGTCCTCATGAACCCTTCATGCACCAAGGAAAAACCTCAGCACCAAAACCCTACACCGAGGCTACGCTTCTTAGAGCAATGGAAACCGCCGGGAAACTGGTAGAAGACGAAGAAATGCGTGAATTAATGAAGGAAAACGGCATTGGAAGGCCCTCTACCCGCTCCGCCATTATTGAAACCTTATTCAAACGAAAATACATCGAGAAAAAGAAAAAGAACCTTATCGCTACCGATACCGGCATGCATTTAATTGACACCATTAAAAACGACCTACTCAAAAGCCCTGAACTTACGGGACAATGGGAACATAAATTACGTCAAATGGAACGTGGGCTATATGACCCTAAGCAATTCAAAGCAGAGCTTTTTCAAATGGTCCGTGAATTAACGGACGAAGTAATCTTTGGGAATTAACTTCTGACGATTCGGGGTAGAAAACTACATGCGTTCTGGTGCATTAATCCCCAAAATATTTAACCCTGTTTTCAACACCTTGGCGACATTCTTGGAGATTAAGATGCGGGCAGCACGCAACCCTTCGTTGGTTTCATTTAGGATGGGACTTTGCTGATAAAAAGAATTATAGGCCTTTGTCAGTTCATACAGGTAATTTGCCAACACGGCCGGAGAATAATTGTCTGCTGCTTCGGCAATCGTTTGAGGAAATGCAGCGAGCAATTTAATGAGTTCAATTTCTCCAGATTCAATTACCAGAGTGGACTCATCGATTTGGATTGACCCTGCTTTTCGTAATAATGAATTAATTCGAGCGTGCGTATATTGAATAAACGGACCGGTATTTCCTGTTAAGTCTATCGACTCCTCAGGATTGAATAACATCCGTTTTTTCGGGTCAACCTTCAATAAATAATATTTCAGCCCCCCCATTCCGATGGATTCGAACAAGTTATGACGCTCACCTTCGGTTAATTCAGCAATTTGACCCCGTTCTTGTGTCATCACCGTTGCCGCATTCACCACCTCTTCCATGAGGTCATCTGCATCAACTACGGTACCTTCCCTGGATTTCATTTTCCCTGATGGTAAATCCACCATGCCATAGGATAAATGAAAGCAGTTTTTCGCCCATAAATAACCTAATTTATCAAGGATTAAAAACAACACTTTAAAATGATAGTCTTGCTCATTCCCTACCGTATAAACGATTCCAGATAAGGCTGGATAATCATGAAAACGTTCAATCGCAGTGCCTATATCCTGAGTCATATAAACCGCTGTACCATCCGAACGAAGCACCAGTTTTTCATCTAAGCCATCGGGAGTAAGATCAATCCAAACACTTCCATCAGGTTTTTGATAAAAAACACCACGCGCTAATCCATCCATTACCTGATCTTTACCCAGTAAGAAGGTATCGCTTTCGTAATACAATTTATCAAAATCTACCCCCATGCGTTGATAGGTCACATCAAATCCTTCATAAACCCAACCATTCATGGTAGACCACAATAAATAGGTTTCCGGATCTCTTCCCTCCCATCGCACTAGCATATCTTTAGCTGCTCTTAAAATCTCGGTTTCATTCTTAGCCAGCTCCTTAATCTTATCCAAAATGGCGGCTTGTGCCTTTTCATCTTTTCCAACGAGCGCCTGATTTAATTCTTGAAATTTTTCGAGTGCCGAAGCAGATGTATTGGAAAAATCTCCTTCATTCCAACGCGCAAGTACTTCTTTAACTTCAAGCTGCAAGTGCTTTTCAAACTCCACATAATACTTACCAACTAACTTATCCCCTTTCATACCAGAATTAGCTGGAGTTTCTCGTTCGCCATTGGCCTGGAGGGGTGCAAAGCGATGCCAAGCCAACATACTTTTACAAATATGGATTCCTCGGTCGTTAATGACTTGGGTTTTGATTACTTGATGCCCATGCGCTTTTTTTAATTGCGCGACCGCATAGCCAAGGAAAATATTTCTAAGGTGACCTAAATGCAGCGGTTTATTGGTGTTCGGTGAAGCATATTCTACCATGACCATCTCCTTAGAATCGGGTTGAGCTAATCCGAATGAATCGTTTTGATTGATTGCGATAAGTTGGTCAGACCATAAGGTCTCAGAAAATACAAAATTTAAAAATCCTTGAATCACTTCGAAATCCGCAACAAATGAAACTTCTGATTTCATATGCTTTCCGATAAGTTCGGCAACTTGTGCCGGCGGTAATTGCAATGCTTTAGCAAATGGAAAAACCATCAAGGTCACATCACCACGAACGCCTTTACGTGTAGGTTGAAACTGAATCCAAGATGAATCAATATCAATTCCTAACCACTCCTTTCCCTTTGATAAAAGGATTTCCTTCAACGCTACTTCCATGATTCAATTAAGGTACGTGCACAATTAGTGATTAAATCCAGGGCCACTTCAGCCATTTTGTTTTTTTTCTCGTCTAGGGTTGGATTCACCTCAACGAATTCCAAAGCAACTAACTTAGGAGAACGACATAATCCTTCGAGCAAGGATTTTGCCTCTTCAACCGTTAATCCATTTGCTACTGGCGTTCCTGTACCAAAGGAAGTTTCAACTGGATCCATAGAGTCTACATCAAAGGAGACATACAATACATCGCAGGCATTCAATTGATGTGTGATTTGTTCCAAGACGTGTTGAACACCAACTGACCGAACCCTCTCTACCGTGATATTCGTAATGTGTTCTGCTTCAATTACCGCATCTTCTTCCGGTTCAGTACTTCGTACACCGACATAGACTAAATCCGAAAATTTAACAGAATTACTTTTTAATTGGGTCCATTGAAGGGAAGTTTCGATGTCAACATGATTACGTTGACACGGAAGATTATCAACACCCAAGGCAGTTGCAAGGGGCATGCCGTGCAAGTTACCTGAGGGGGTAGTATAAGGCGAGTGTAAATCCGCATGGGCATCAATCCAAACCACCCCAATTCGCTTGTCGGGGAAAGCAGCTTTTAAACCATGTAAGGTTCCACCGGCTGAGGCGTGGTCACCTGCTAAAATAAGAGGAAACCGATTAGCTTGAATATGTGAAACCACTGCGGAAGAAACCGTTTGATATACCTGTTGCATCCCATCAATCCGCTTAGCTAGGGGATAAATAATCGGACGATCAAGTAAATGATTCAACTCAGGAAGCACTTCCAAAGAAATATCAGAGAATAATGAATTGCCTTGCGTTCTGGACGCTGCTTGAATGGCGAATGGCCCCAAGGAAGCACCTCGGGTTCCGGCCCCTAATTCAGAGGGGTTTATAATAAATTGGATCGTTTTGCTCATGGCGGGTTCCGTTGAACAGGAACTACACAAAGATACAAAAGTTGACCACCTAACGAAAAGAAAACTTTCAGGATTAGGCGAAAGGCTGTATATTCGCACTCATCATGGGGATGTAGCTCAGTTGGCTAGAGCGCTTGACTGGCAGTCAAGAGGTCGTCGGTTCGAGCCCGATCTTCTCCACAATTAAGAAGCCCCGTTTGGGGCTTTTATGTTTTTATACCCATCGGGCGAGAGGTTTATGCCGAACGAAGTTGAGGTAAGCCCGATCTTCTCCACAATTAAGAAGCCCCGTTTGGGGCTTTTATGTTTTTATACCCATCGGGCGAGAGGTTTATCCGCCGTGGCGGGAGCCCGATCTTCTCCACAATTAAGAAGCCCCGTTTGGGGCTTTTATGTTTTTATACCCATCGGGCGAGAGGTTAGCAAAGCGATTTCACGACCAAAGGGAGTAACTTAATAAACATTGGAAGTAGAACCCGTATGTTTTGCCCGCTATAACTGTAATGAAATATATTATCTTTATCCAAAATAATGATCATGAAAAAACTATTACTAACGCTTTCTCTTTTCTTAAGCCTTAATGCTTTCACCCAAGTGGTTTACTCCGTAGATTCAAAATATGATGCCGACGTTAAAGTGTACGTAGCTTCTTCAAAATATGATGCAGATTTAGTTGTGTTTAAATGTTCATCAAAATATGACGCGACGGATAACAAAGGCTTGTGGTTCTTTGCCTCCTCAAAATATGATGCTAAAAAGAAGATTTATTTCTGCGATAGCAAGTATGATGCAGACTTAATTATATACTTTACAGACAGCAAGTACGATGCGCAATGGAGAACAAGTAGCAAAAAAAGCCTAATGTATTAATTAGGTAGTGTAACCTTCCCTAGATACACTGTTTATTATTCCATGAAAAGGAAACTTAGAATTTTAGGGATTACCTCATTAATTACAGCATTTGGATATTACTTTTATCCTGAGCATCAGTTAATAACCGGTCAAAAAGCCGATAAAATCATGGTATATAAATCTGAGCACGTACTTAGATTGTACCACCAAGGAAAAATTATTGCTAGTTATTCAGTTTCCATCAGCAAGAACGGGTTGGATTCAAAAAAAAAATGTGGTGACAACCTTACACCCGAAGGACAGTTCCATATCACCAAACGAACCTGGACATCCTATCATAAAGCCATAGATGTTGGCTATGGATGTGATGTATTAATCCATGGACTGAAACATGGTTGGATTGGTAAATTTCATCGATGGAAAGATTGGACCTTGGGGTGTATTGCCCTTACCAATACAGAAATGGATGAGATCTACGATGCCGTAGACGATGGATGTATTATTGAAATACTTCCTTGAATACCCTAGAAAGCGGTCAGATGTGTAAATTGCACAAATAGATTCTTACCTTTGAACATGCAAACCAAACTATTTCTGTTATTTCTTTTCTGCTGTTCTTTGTTCTTTGCTCAAAAAAAACAAACACCTTTCAATGGTGAATTATTATTCACCGCTAAACGAATAATCCCAGCGGATTCAGCCAAAGAAAATGTGCTTATTTATGCAAAGGACAGCTTGTTAAAAGTCATTAACTTCTCTTCCCACATGGGAAAACAAGAATTAATCAAGCACTTAACAAAAGAGAAATCATACCTGTTACTCGAAACCACTAAAGGTAAGTTTGCGATTAAAACAGATTACAGCAAGACCCAAGACACCAGCCTTCAATATTCCTTCACCAAAAAAATGGGTTCAAAAAAAATCAATGGTAAAAAAGCAAAAAAATTAGAAGTTAAATTCAACGACATCGACAAAAAATTCACCTTCTATTACTACAAAGATATCGATGCTAAATACGGTAGCGCATACACCACATTCCCGGGATTAGTAGTTCAATATGTGATCCCAACGGACCATGGAGTATACGAATATGTGCTAACCGAACTAAAACAAACAAACCCTCCTCTTACCCTTTTCATGATTCCTGAAGGCTATAAAAGAGTGACCCTCGAAGAATTTATGGACGAGATGACCAAACCCTGATCCGTATTCAACACTAGTCTGTGCAAAGAATTACTTACTCCTCAGCATATCTTTGAGCCCTTTGTTTACTTTCGTATTTTAACAGAAAATGCGCGACAACGAATACATACCATTCAACGAGGAAGAAACAAACTACGAAAACCCGAGTCCGACTCGAAAGAAAGAGCCTAGCGCTGCACCAAAAGCAAAAAAAGAACCCAAGGTCAAAAAAGAAAAAACGAATTCATTCGTTACTCCTGCTCGAATTGTTTCAACGTTCGGTGCCTTCCTTGCCCTTTCTTCTGTGTTTCTATTCTTTGCATGCATCTCTTATTTCCTAACATGGAAAGCAGATCAAGATTCCGTGCTTGGATATTCGTTTAGTGAATACCTATTCAATAACAACATTGCTGCGCCAGACAACTGGCTTGGGAAACTTGGGGCCTGGTTCAGCCACCTGTTAATCTTTAAAGGCTTCGGTATTTCAACCATTGGACTTTGCTTAATTGGGTTTCTTGCCGGCGTACGCCTTGCGTTTAAAATTGAACTCTTACCCCTTCTAAAAACCACCTTAATTACACTTAGCTTTATGGTTTGGGGGTCATTATTCCTAGGGTATTTCAACCAATATCTGAATTTTGCAGGAGGAACATTCGGGTATTTCATTAATGAATGGCTTTTCTTATCCATCGGTGGTATACCAACCTTTTTATTCCATCTTTTTCTGCTCTATTTCACCATCACCGTCTTATTTAACCCGAATTATGGTTCGTTTTTCTCCAAATTTAAAACCATAAAACAGAATCCCTCCTATTTTGAAGGAGAAGAGGATGAACAAATTTCCGATAAAGCCCCTTACAATAGCATGAAGGTGGTTAATCCCATCCGTGAAAATGAAATCACTGAAGACTTGGTTTCAAAGCCGGTTCATTTTGATGAACCCATTGAAGAGGAAGAGCCTGAAGATGAACTAATTGATGATTCTGAATTAGAAATTACCTTCATAGACAAATCAAAGGAAACCCAAGCCACTGATTTAGCATTAGAAATTTCTTCAAATGAAGAGGTTGAATCTGCTGCAAACGAACCTATTGCTGCTAAAAATCCAAGCACAGACACGACAGCCGATGATTTGGTAAGCGAATTCGGTTTGTACGACCCCAAAATGGATCTTGAATCCTACGTCTTACCTCCAATTGAACTATTGCGAGAATATGGTGGAAGCGGTGTGGCCTCTGTTACCAAAGAAGAATTAGAAAGCAACAAAGACCGTATCGTTGAAACGCTTTCTCATTACAAGATTGATATTGCAAAAATCAAAGCTACCGTTGGACCAACTGTTACCTTGTACGAAATCATACCTGCACCAGGGGTTCGTATTGCTAAAATTAAAAACCTTGAAGACGACATAGCCCTTAGCCTTTCAGCACTTGGTATTCGAATCATCGCACCGATTCCAGGAAAGGGAACCATTGGAATAGAAGTACCGAATTCTAAGCCGGAAATGGTAAGCATGCGCTCCCTTATCGCATCCGAAAAATTTCAAAATTTTGATGGTGAATTACCGATAGTTATGGGAAAAACCATCACCAACGAAACATTTGTTTTTGACTTAACCAAAATGCCTCACTTACTCGTGGCTGGTGCAACTGGTCAAGGGAAATCGGTTGGATTAAATGCCATTCTAGTATCTCTACTCTACAAAAAGCACCCTGCCCAAGTTAAATTCGTATTGGTTGATCCCAAGAAAGTTGAACTCACCTTGTACAATAAAATTGAACGACATTTCTTAGCCAAGCTTCCGGGAGAAGAGGATGCAATTATTGTAGATACATCGAAAGTGGTCAATACGCTAAACTCGCTTTGTATTGAAATGGATGACCGGTATGAATTACTCAAAAATGCAGGGGTTCGAACCATCAAAGAATACAATGCCAAATTTATTGGACGAAAATTAAACCCAGAAAAAGGACATCGATACCTACCTTACATTGTAGTACTTATTGATGAATTTGCCGACCTAATCATGACTGCTGGTAAGGAAGTAGAGCACCCGATTGCGCGTATTGCACAGTTGGCACGAGCCATTGGAATACATCTCATCGTTGCTACTCAACGCCCTTCCGTAAACGTTATCACCGGTATGATTAAAGCTAATTTCCCTGCCCGAATTGCCTTCAGGGTATTGTCTAAAATAGATTCAAGAACCATATTAGATGGCTCAGGGGCCGATCAGCTGATTGGACGCGGAGATATGTTAATCTCAACCGGTTCTGATATGATTCGACTACAATGTGGGTTTGTAGATACGCCGGAAGTGGAAGAAATTTGTGAATTTGTAGGTGATCAACGGGCTTACCCTAGCGCCTTCTTACTTCCAGAATATGTTCCAGAAGGTGGCGAAGGAAGCGGTGAGGTAGATATGAATGAAATAGATCCCATGTTTGTTGACTCCGCACGAATTGTGGTAATGAACCAACAAGGCTCCGCCTCCCTCCTGCAGCGCAAATTAAAATTAGGATACAACCGCGCTGGAAGAATTGTTGATCAATTAGAAGCCATGGGAATCATTGGTTCGTTTCAAGGAAGTAAAGCACGTGAAGTAATGTTTGGAGATATTGAATCCTTAGATGAATTCCTACGAGTAAAAGGATTGCTTTAATTTAACACATCGTTTTTGTAGCTTTACAGTCAATTTGATTGTATGAAAAATTTCCTTTTCGGACTAATATTACTTAGTTCAACATTGCTTTCGGCTCAACTTGTAAATATCCCCTCGCCACTTAATAAATTTTACCATTCCGGAACGGATTTTTCTCGTCACCACGAAGTAATTCAGTATTTTGAAACACTTCAACGGATGTTTCCATCACAGGTCACGCTCGAAACTTACGGTCACACCAATGAGGGTCGACCCTTAATAGTCGCGTTCATTAGCTCCGAAAAAAATATCAAATCCCTTGAGAGTATTCGCCTAAATCACTTAAGCAATAACAAGTCAGAAAACATTTCTATTGCTTGGTTAAGCTACAATGTACATGGTAATGAAAGCTGCGGAACCGAAGCAGCCATGGAAACCGCGTATCGCCTTGTAACTACCGATGCGAAGTTATTAGAAAATACCTTGGTCATTTTAGACCCTTGCCTTAATCCTGACGGTAGAGACCGGTATGTGAATTACTTCAAACAATACCATAATAAAACAGGGCAAGTCAATGCGCAAAGTGCAGAACACGATGAAACCTGGCCTGGTGGACGTCCGAACCACTATTTATTTGACCTAAACCGAGACTGGGCATGGCTAACACAAGTAGAATCTCAACAACGGATAAAAGTTTACAATCAATGGTTACCTCACGTACATGTGGATTTCCACGAACAAGGTATGAATGAACCCTATTATTTTCCTCCCGCAGCAGAACCATACCATGAAGTCATTACGAATTGGCAACGAGACTTTCAAAAACACATCGGTAAGAACCATGCTTCGTACTTTGACAAAAACGGGTGGCTTTATTTTTCAAAGGAAATTTTCGACTTACTATACCCGTCCTATGGCGATACTTACCCAACATTTAATGGTGCGATCGGAATGACCTATGAACAAGGAGGGTCAGGTCGCGCTGGACTTGGTGTAATCACAATGGTTGGAGATACGCTGACCTTAGCAGAACGAATTGAACATCATATAATCACAGGAATTTCCACGATAGAAACGGTGAATAATCACCACACTAAATTAATAGAAGAATTTCAAAAATTTCAAACAAAAAACCTAAACAAAACGCCCAATACATATATCTTAGATGGAAGTTCTCCTAACATGCGTTCCCTCACATCACTGTTAGATCAGCATCAAATTCAGTATACAAAAATCAAACAGGATCAAGCTACTGAGCTCAAGGGATTCGATTACTTCACCAATCAAGATAAAACCCGAAAGCTCCTGAAAAATGATGTATTGATTAGTACCAATCAACAAAAAGGCAGCCTAATTAACGTGTTATTCGAACAAAAAACGGCCTTAAGTGATTCCTTGACCTATGACATCACGGCATGGTCACTTCCCTATGCCTATGGGGTATCCTGTATGAGAATCAATAAATTAGTTTCTGTAACTCAACCGGATCTACCGGAACAAAATAATTCATTTGCACTAACCGAAGAACCATATGCCATCGCCATCCCATGGGAAAACCTAAATGGGGCAAAAATTTTAAACGAATTATTGGAGAGTGGCATTAAAGTTTCTATGTCTGAAAAGGAATTTGTTACCAGTAAAGGTGCATTTAAAAAAGGAACCTTACTTGTGCTTAAATCGGATAATCCTGGAAAAGCACTCGCTGTCTCAGTTCCACCAATTATAAATAAATTCAATCATCAAGCGACCGCGTTGTTTTCAGGTTGGGCAGAAGTTGGAACAGACCTCGGTTCATCGAGTATAAAAAATATTACGAAACCAAGAATCGGAGTACTTTTCAATGATCAAACTTCTTCACTTTCTGTGGGCGAAATATGGAATTTCCTTGATGCAGAGTTAGCAATTGAACACCAATTACTTCGTGATGGTGATGCAGACTCCTATGCATTGAGCAAGCTGGATGTTGTTTTTATCCCTGAAGGATTTCAAAGTGAAAACAACACTATACTTAAAGAGTGGATTAGCAGTGGAGGCACCTGCATCGTAATGGGTTCTGGCGCAGCAAATTTCATGGAATTAGATTTCGGGATGAAAGTGGTCGAAGGAAGTAACCCAATAAACACGGGTGACTTGGGTAATTTTGGGAACCTAGAACGATCAAGTATCAGCGAAACAATAATCGGCGCAATTTACCAATGTAATGTTGACCCTTCACACCCCTTAGCGTTTGGATATAAAGACAGTTATCACACCCTAAGACTTGCAGCTGATGTATACCCATTTGAAGGAGATATTATCCAAAAAATAGCGGATAAAAATGCGTGGGTCAGCGGATTTGCAGGCTACAAAGTTAAGCACAAACAAGAGGGTGCAGTAACGGTTGGATCAGTAGGAATTGGAGAAGGAAAGATCGTTTACTTTTTTGACAACCCCTTATTCCGAGGATTCTGGGAAAATGGCAAATTGCAAGTAGCGAATGCTATCTATTTTTTACGTTAACATAAGCTAGCGCCTGAAGATTTAATTCCTTATCTTCGCATCCTAAGTTTAAATTAATGAAGAACATCCTTTTTATTGCACTTGTGTTCATCGGATTCACAGCGTGTAACACCAAAGAGAAACCATATTCCGTTTCATTTAAAAACAAAAAAGACAAGTTGTCCTATGTGCTTGGTGCCATCAATGCAAAAACCATTGTCAATTCAGGTACTGAAGCGTTTAATAAACTTGATAAAGAATTAGTAGCAAAAGGATTCAACCAAAACTTAAATGGCACACCGGCACAAGAGTGTCTAAATACCTTACAATTACTTTTCGGTCCAACCTATCAAGATTTCAATCCAAAATATGTGAAAGAAGGTTCACTTTGCATGGGAAGAATGAGTGGTTATGCATTCTTTTATGATATCCGAAAATTAGGAGCTATTGATAAGATTAACTTTGCGATGGTCAAAAAGGGATTCGAAGACGGCCTTTACAAACGTGACACATCGTTCCTAAAGGACAATACGATGCGTTTTATGATGACCGATTTCATGACTGGTTTAAATGTATCGAACGGAAAAAAAATGATGGAAAAGGCAAAGAAAATCCCGGGAATCGCCTTACTTGAAGGTGGAATTTACATGGAAACTATTAAAGCAGGTACAGGTGCTAATCCGTCAAGCTCAGATGATGTCAAAGTACATTACATTTTAACATCTGCCTTGGGTGATACGATTCAAAGTTCATACAAAGGGGATGGTAAGGGCAATGTTGAACCAATACCATTAGCATTAAACGGAGGAGTTATTCCAGGTTGGACCATTGCTATTCCTAAGATGAAAGTTGGTGGAAAATATCGAATTTATATTCCTTGGAATTTAGCCTATGGCGAACAACAAGGAAAAGAATCTCTTTGCTTCCTCGTTGAATTACTCGCTACCGGTAAGGAAGGTAGTTTTACCGCAAACCTAAAAAATCCGCAAGCCCAATGAGAAAATTAATTGTTTTTCTTTCATTAATAATAGGGTTATCCTCATGTAATGAAAAAATTGATCTGTTAGGAGACTACCAAGAAACGGCCGTGGTTTATGGTTTATTGGACCATGCGGATAGCCTTCATTTTATCAAAATTACACGCGCGTTTATCGGTCCAGGAAGTGCCGTGGATTTAGCTCAAATTCCTGATTCAAGTTATTTCAATCAAGTGGATGCTACCGTTACGGAATATATTGGTGGAGTTGCTACCCGTGCATGGGAATTGAGAGATACCATAGTAATGAATAAAGAGTTAAATGGGGCATTTTATGGCCCGGAGCAAAAAGTCTACTATTTCAAAACACTTCCAACTGGACCTAATGAAGTGCAACAAGGTTCACCCACTGCATTAACTTCCTCCCTAAATAAGGACGCTACATACAAACTGTCCATAGACATTGACAATGGAAAATTTTTGGTTTTAGGTGAAACAGAGTTGGTTCACGGGTTAACATCCCCTTCAAACTCTCAGAATTTCACCTTTAAATTCGCTAATAATCCGGGATCCTACGTTAGTGCCGGTGTTGCTGCAGTAAATACCTTCGGAAATGCATTTGTAGTAAATTCATCCTTAAAGGTTATTTATAACGAATATGTTGGGGTCAATAAAACCGTTAATTCATTTGATTGGAAATTAGGTGAATCAAGTATTTTACCCGGAGAATCAAGAACGTTTACAGCATATGGAGAAACATTTTATACCCTCATGAAAAATGATGTATCCGTTGATCCAACCATAACGCGAAGAACGTTCGAAGGCATTGAATTTACTATAACTGGAGGACATGAGGAATTATATAACTACATGGTTGTAAATGCACCAAGTTCTTCTCTTTCGCAAAGTAAACCAAGCTATACTAACCTTACAGTAACAAACGGTAAACGCGTTGTTGGTATTTTCTCGTCTCGACAAACACTTAAATTTTACAGACCATTTTTCACCAATGCAGCACAAGCATATATTCGTGCTATTGATAAAAAATCTACCCGTGAACTTTGCCAAGGTCCATTAACCGGGCTATTACTGTTTTGCTCAAACCATCCTGGAGATAATGTTGTAGGCGCTGAGGAATCCTATGCATGCCAGTAACTCGAACGAATGGATGAGCGTAAAACCTTATTCGTAGATTTAATTCTACCTGTCCCCATTCGGAATCTATTCACGTATAGGGTTCCGTTTGAACTTAATAACGCGATTTCAATCGGTCAACGTGTCATTGTTCCTTTTGGTAAAAACAAACGTATAACGGGGATTATATCAAAAATCCATGAAACAGCACCTAGTGCGTATCAAGCAAAGTACCTTGAATTCATATTAGACGATACACCAATACTTTCACCGCATCAATTGCCATTTTGGAATTGGATTTCTGAATATTATTTAGCTCCTATTGGTGACATTATGTCCGCAGCACTTCCTGCGAATTTTAAATTGGCCAGTGAAACCAAGGTATTGATTCATCCGGATTTTGACGGCATAGAAGCATCGGATGAACAGGAACAGTTAATTCTTGAAACCCTTGCTCATCGTGAACAAGTCGATTTAAAAGAACTATCTGAAATTCTTGGGATTAAGAACATTCAAGTGCTGATTAAACGTATGATTGATAAACGTATGATTATCACACAAGAAGAGATTAATCAACGATATACGCCAAAAATAAAGACATTCATCCGCATTAATCCATCATTTTCAGAAGAAGACCTGAGTAGAACGCTAGAGGAACTAAATGCACGTGCGAGTACTCACAGCCAAATGAACGCACTACTCAGAATAATTCAATTAATACCGTCACATGGTATTGATACGATTTATCTAGATAAGAAAATGCTATTAAGCCATGAAATCAGCCCAAGTTCACTTAATGCTATTGAAAAAAAAGGAATTATAATCCAAGAAAAATTACGAATCGACCGTGTTGGATCATCCGTAGAAGGCAATGCAGATTTCCCGGTATTAAGTGAAGAACAAGGTATTGCGCTACAAGGTATTGAGGATTCATGGAAAGAAAAGGACATAACCTTACTTCATGGTGTAACTGGCTCTGGAAAAACAGAACTCTACATTCACCTCATTCAATCGCATTTAGATTTGGGGAAACAGGTACTACTTTTAATCCCTGAAATCGCCCTGACTACCCAACTCATTAACCGGCTTGAAAAGTACTTTGGAAAACAAATTGGGGTTTATCATTCAAAATTCAACCAAAATGAACGCGTTGAAATATGGCAAAAAGTGCATGCGAATCACCCCGAAGAATTCCGGGTAATTATTGGAGCGCGCTCTTCTGTTTTCCTTCCCTTTCAAGACCTGGGTTTGGTAATCGTTGATGAGGAGCATGAAAGTTCTTACAAACAACATGATCCATCCCCACGGTATCATGGGCGCGATGCGAGTATCTATCTCGCTAAAATGTTTAATGCTAAGGTTTTACTAGGTTCCGCGACACCCTCCTTAGAATCGTTTCAAAATACCATTGATAATAAATACGGATATGTTAGGCTAGCATCCAGGTTTGGCGATTTAAAAATGCCGGAAATACTGATTGCAAATACGCAAAAAGAAACCCTAAGCAAATCCATGACCTCACATTTCTCTAGCTTACTGATTGAGCACATGACCAAGGCCTTGGAAGACAAAGAACAAGTGATTCTTTTTCAAAATAGACGTGGTTATACCCCCTATTGGTCGTGTGAAATATGTGGATGGATTCCTAAATGTCATGCGTGTGATGTTTCGCTAACCTATCACAAACACATTAACCTCCTTAAATGTCATTATTGTGGCTTTACGAGTGCCCCCATGGGCAGTTGTGGCGCCTGCGGGAGTCATAAGCTAAAAATGCAAGGCTTTGGAACCGAAAAAATCGAAGATGAGCTAGAAAAAGTATTTCCTGAAGCAAAAATTGCGCGAATGGATTTAGATACTACGCGATCTAAGCATGCCTATTCTGAACTTATTACACGCTTCGAAAATCGTGAAATTGATATATTGATTGGTACACAGATGCTATCCAAAGGACTAGATTTTGATAATGTCAGTTTGGTAGGAATTCTAGATGCCGATCACTTATTAAATCGACCAGACTTCAGGGCTTATGAGCGTGGATTTCAGCTTATGACCCAAGTGGCAGGAAGGGCTGGAAGGAAAAATAAACGAGGTAAGGTAGTAATCCAAACCAAACAACCAGAGCACTGGGTGTTGCAATTAGTAACGGCCCACGACACCTTACAATTCATTAAAAATGAACTAATCGAGCGTAAAAACTTTAATTACCCGCCCTTTACCAAACTCATTGTAATCACATTAAAACATGCCGATGAAGCCTTATTAAATAGGGCCTCTCAAGATATGGCGATGCACCTAAAAAGTGCATTAAAAGAACGCGTACTTGGTCCTGAATTCCCCATAGTTAAGCGCGTACAAAATCAATATCAAAAAGAGATTAAAATAAAATATGAAAAGTCGCTTTCGGATAAAAAAATAAAGGAGCACCTATTGGCACTCCTTACAAATTTTTATGAGATGGTTTCTTATAAATCCATCAAAGTGAATATAGACGTTGATGCATATTAACCCAAATAACTTTTCAAAATCTTATTCTTGGATGTATGTTTCAATCGTCGAATTGCTTTCTCTTTAATCTGACGAACGCGCTCTCTGGTTAAATCGAACCGATCGCCAATTTCTTCCAAAGACATCGGTGGACGACCATCTAGGCCATAAAACATACAAATAACTTCACTTTCACGAGGGGTTAAGGTAAGTAATGAACGCTTAATATCACTTCGCAAAGACTCCATCGTCAGGTTGTTTTCTGGACTTGGCATCCCTTCGCCGCTCAAGACATCATACATATTTGAAGAAGATTCATCCCCCTCCACTAAAGGTGCATCCATAGAAATATGTCTTCCATTTTGAGCTAAAGATTGCTTAACCTCATCCGTACTGCAATTTAAAAATTCAGCTAATTCTTCCGCCGAAGGAGGACGTTCAAACTTCTGCTCTAACTCAGAAAATGCACGATTTATTTTGTTGATGTTACCGATTTTATTCAGCGGTAAGCGAACAATACGAGCTTGTTCTGCCAATGCCTGCAAAATCGATTGACGAATCCACCATACCGCATAAGAAATGAATTTAAACCCACGGGTTTCGTCAAAACGCTCAGCTGCTTTGATTAATCCTAGATTTCCTTCATTAATTAAATCCGGTAGCGCAAGCCCTTGATTTTGATATTGTTTTGATACGGAAACCACAAATCGAAGATTGGCTTTTGTCAAACGCTCCAACGCGGCGCGATCTCCTGCACGAATTCTTCGTGCTAATTCCACTTCTTCATCTGCGGTAATCAAATCCACTCTTCCTATCTCCTGAAGATATTTATCAAGTGATGCCGTTTCTCGGTTGGTTACCTGTTTCGCAATTTTCAGCTGCCTCATAAACTATTGTATTTTAACGTAGTGAAGACTCTAACGCACAAACATCAAAAAGGTTAGTCCTTTTTAGGAAAAAAAATGAAAAAACTTTGGAATACCCAATTAACTCGTTAGTCCGAGGGAATGACGAACACGTTTTAATACAGGATTAGCCACTGCTTTGGCTCGTTCTGCACCTTCTAATAAGATGCGCTCCACTTCCATTGGATTGCTCATATAATACGTATACCGCGATCGCTCATCGGCAAATTTTGAACAAATCAATTCGAACAAAGCTTGTTTTGCATGTCCATAACCATATCCACCAGCTAAATAATTTGATCGCATGGTTTCAATGTCTGATGACTCAGCTAACAATTGATATAAATTAAACACATTGCACGTATCAGGGTTTTTGGGTTCCTCTAACGGAGTACTATCTGAAGCAATACCCATGATTCGTTTACGCAACTGTTTCTCTTCCTCAAAAATATCGATGGTATTATTTCGGGACTTACTCATTTTATTTCCATCTGTTCCAGGAATAAGCATCGTTTGCTCATTGATGTGCTCATCAGGCAACACAAAGATCTCCCCCATCCTGGCATTAAATCGCGATGCTACATCTCGAGTAAATTCCAAATGTTGTAACTGATCTTTTCCCACAGGCACTTGATTCGCATCGTATAGCAAAATATCAGCGGCCATCAACATGGGATAAGTAAACAGCCCGCCATTCACATCTTCAAGTCGGTCAGCTTTATCCTTAAAGCTATGGGCTAATGTTAATCGCTGATATGGAAAGTATGTAAGTAAATACCACATCAGTTCAGTGACCTGTGGGATATCACTTTGCCTGTAAAAAACTACCTTTTTCGGATCTAACCCACAAGCCAACCAGGTAGCAGCGGTAGATAACGTATTATGATTAAGGGTTTTGGGCTCTTTAATTTGAGTTAAAGAATGTAAATCAGCAATAAAAAAAAACGACTCATTACCTGGGATTTCAGACATTGCAATCGCTGGAATTATTGCGCCTAAAATATTACCTAAGTGAGGCGTCCCTGTACTCTGTATTCCTGTTAAAACTCTTGACATTGATTCTTTCTACAAAAATAACAAATCAGCAGATAAATTCACGAACTCAAGTTAATTCCTTACTTTTGACCATGCGAATATTTTTGGGAATTCTATCGCTTCTCTGGAAGGTATATATTGCCATTGTATTCTTTTTCTTTGCTATTATTTTATTTCCCTTTTTCTTAGTTATCATTCAATTCCCTAGAACTAAGAACTACAGTTTTTATCTGTTTATTTTTTGGTCCTACATGATGCGTGTATTTTGTTTTTATCCGATCAAAAAAATCAGGCATGGAAAAACACCTAAAGGTCCTTACATCATTGTAGCCAATCATGCCTCGTACCTGGACATTTTCTTTATGTATTCCATTGTGCCTCAACATCAATTTATGTTTTTAGGCAAAAGTGAAATCTTAGGATACCCACTGGTTAGTACGTATTTCAAGAGTATGAATGTACCTGTTTATCGAAATGACAAATCCAAAGCTGGAAGGGCGTATACCGGCGCAATTAAAGCGTACGAACAAGGATATTCATTGGCAATCTTTCCAGAAGGAACATTCCCTGAAATAGACTTGCCGAAAATGGTCCCATTCAAAGGAGGCGCATTTAAACTAGCAAAACAACTGAATGCCTCAATTTACCCGATAACATTCATGAATAACTACAAATTATTTTCTGACCCCATGGATTGGTTGGGGCCCGCGAGACCTGGACTGGCTGTTGTACATTTACATGAATTGGTTACAACAGAGGTTGTTCAGCAAATGACAGAAGAAGAATTGAAGGCGCATTGTTTTCAAATTATTTCAAAACCTCTTGAAGAAGCTCATCCAGAACTTTACTAACTTTACCGCATGAATATAGACGATAAACTCATAGATCACTTAAGCAATTTAGCTAAACTTTCATTTGAAGGTCCAAGTCGAGAAGCCTTAAAGCAAGATTTAAATAAAATCATTGGGTTTATGGATCAATTGAATACCTTAGATACAACACATGTAGAGCCATTGGTATTTATGACCGATGAAGTCAATCGGCTTCGTCACGATGAGGCATCCATAGAAATTTCAAAAATGGATGCGTTAAAAAATGGACCAAAACACGACAGTGATTATTTCCGAATTCCTAAAGTAAAAGGAAAGCACAATAATTAATTAATATATCTAGACTTTTCAACAATTACACAGCGGTTATTCTGTTGCCTGAGGTATCCAAGTTCATAACAGAAATAATAGGTATCCCCTTTTTGAGTTTGAAATGAATTGGTGTGATAGTTAAAATTATACCCCATTTCAATCAGTTCCATAGAAGGCTTAACTCGCTCCTTGTTGGCCAGTAAGGCTTCTAGAATTCTTCGATTTTTCCGTAAAATACGATTCACTTTCCGAACGGTAGCATTGCTATCCTCATTCAGTCGATTATTAAACGTATTTCGGCAGTAGTCGGAACAGAATTTCTGATCCTTTCGCCCTTTAAGCTCTTCATTACATTCACGGCAATGACGTTGATCCATAGTATAGTTGATTAACAAGAATTAACAAGGAAAAATAAGGGAAAGCATCCAAATTGTGCCAATTTTAGGCTCTGAAATTACACCCCTATGGAAAATATTATTTCTCAGGAAATACATCGAACCGAACAATTACGTCAAATTGCTGAAAAAATTGCCTCAGAGCACCAAGTTTTAGCCAAACTAAAAAATGAAATCTCAAAAAAAATTGTTGGTCAACATCAACTGATTGATCGCTTACTAATAGCGTTATTATCAAATGGCCACATCCTGCTTGAAGGGGTTCCTGGATTAGCAAAAACACTAGCGATTAAAACCTTATCAGATGCAGTGGACGGGACATTTAATCGGATCCAATTTACCCCCGACTTGCTTCCAGCAGACCTCACTGGAACGCAAATCTATCAGCAAAAAGCAGAAAAATTCGTAGTTAAAAAAGGGCCAGTTTTTGCCTCGTTTGTTTTGGCAGACGAAATCAATAGAGCTCCGGCCAAAGTACAAAGTGCCTTATTAGAAGCGATGCAAGAACGTCAAGTCACTATTGGTGATGAAACCTTTACCCTTCCCACCCCTTTTCTTGTTATGGCAACTCAAAATCCCATTGAACAAGAAGGTACGTATCCACTTCCTGAAGCGCAAGTGGATCGATTCATGCTGAAAGTAACCATCGGTTATCCTTCTAAAGCCGAAGAATTATTGATTATCAGAAACCATATTCACCCTTCACTTAATCAACAGGTAAATCCAGTAATTTCTTTAACCGATATCGAACGTATGCGTTCACTTGTGGATCAAATATACATGGATGAAAAAATTGAAAATTACATTGTATCCTTGATTTTTGCTACACGAAATCCATCAGAGCACGGAATTAATGACCTTGCAAATTTCATTTCTTTTGGAGCTTCACCCAGAGGAAGCATTAACCTAGCAATGGCAGCAAAAGCACATGCATTTTTAAAGGGCAGAGCCTTTGTAATTCCAGACGATGTGCAAGCTATGGCTAGTGATGTGTTAAAACATCGAATTGGAGTAACGTATGAAGCTGAAGTTGCAAATTTAAAACCGGAAGATTTAATACAACAAATTATTTCGCGCGTAGAGGTTCCATAGTAGATGAATAGAGCAGAAATACTCAAACGGATTCGGACTATCGAGATATCCACAAAAGGCCTAAGTAAGGATTTATATTCGGGTCAATACAAAACGGCCTTTAAAGGAAGGGGAATGTCCTTTGCGGAAGTTCGGGATTATCACTACGGTGATGAAATTCGTGCGATAGACTGGAATGTTACTGCTCGGTATAATACACCCTTTGTTAAAGTATTTGAAGAGGAACGAGAATTAACGGTGATGGTATTAATTGATGTGTCAGCCTCTTTCTATTATGGTACAGACCAACATTCAAAAATAGAAAAAGCCATAGAGTTTTTGGCTACCATCGGGTTTTCAGCACTTGCAAACAATGACAAAACTGGAGCAATTTTTTACACCGATGAAGTAGAATCTTACATACCTCCTAAAAAAGGAAAAGAACACCTCTTGTTTATGATTGATCGCTTAATTGCATTCAAACCAAAAAATAAAGGAACCTCCCTAAGCGCACCCTTAAAAACGCTTAGACAAACACAAAAGAAACGATCCATTTGCTTTTTAGTTTCTGATTTTGTTGACGAATCGCTTAACTTGGATGAGTTGTATTTAACTAAAAAGTATCATGACCTTATCGGAGTAAAAATTAATGATCCCAGTGAAAAAGAACTGCGTATTCCTGCATTTTATCAAGTTATTAATCCTGAAAATGGAAAAACAGCATGGGTAAATGGCTTTTCCGCATATTTTAAAGGGAAAGTCAAATCAACCTTCCACGCACATGAAGAAGAAATTCAAAACGCGTTAAGAACCCGCGGAATTCCGGTAATTAATCTTAGTACGCATGCGTCCATCGTTGAGCCGTTAACACGCTTTTTTAAACGTCGAGCATGACACGGATAGTTCTTATCTTATCGTTAATGTGTTCATGGATAGCTACTTTTGCTCAAGAAGTTAGCACCTATGTTTCATCCAAAGAAGTTAGCGTTGGAGAGGTTTTAGTCGTGCAGTATGAAATAAACCTTCCAAAAGGTCAAGTTATAAGATTCAATCCGCCTGTTGGTGATTTTCCATGCAAACGAATTGCTGAACAATCGAATTTGGCAGGGTCCGAGTTTACTGAACTAGAAATAGTTAGTTACTCTGATACTGTTTTGTATTCAAACGGAACAAGCTTATGGCGGGCTCAGTTTAAACTAATCCCATGGGATACAGGAACCTTAGTACTTCAACCATTACCATATACGCTCAATAATCAAATGGATTATTTCACATCTATCTTGATTGAATCATCCTTTGTTCCAACAAAAAAGGGAATACGTATTTACGACATAGATGAATCAATCACCCCCATCAAAAAAGACTTTATATTATCGGAATTTTTATTAAAATACTTCTGGATTCCAATTATACTGTTACTGGTGGTACTGAGTATACTATGGTATAAAAGACGGCAACGTCACACAACCCCCGCACCAATATCGCTCACATTAAAACAGCAAACGCTTCAATCCATTGAAAAAATTATACAAAAGAAACAATGGGAAACAAATCAAAAAACACATTATACGGAATTTAGTTTTATCCTAAGATGGTATTTATCCGCACGATACAACATTAACTTATTGGAACGAACCACATTTGAGACCATACTGCTACTCAACGCGTTAGCATTGGATGAATACCTTTTAGTTCAGATAAAACAGATTTTCGCGGAAGTTGATTCAGTTAAATTTGCCAAAACTTCGCTTACACCCGATCAACATGATAAACTCTTAGAACAATTAAAAGAAGTTGTAATTATAAGTAGTCCTGTAGAAACACAACATGTTTAATAGCTGGAATATACATATCGACCATTATCAATTTTTAGAGCCCATATGGTTTTGGGGGCTTCTTATCGTTCCTTTTTTTGCTGGACTACTTATATTCATTGATCGACGCAGAGGAGGGGATTGGAAATTTAATAATTCAATGGGCCACATACGCACTAACCGATTAAATCCATTATCCATATTGCGGAATTTAGTAATCTTAATGCCTACCCTTTCCCTAAGTTTACTCATTATCGCAATGGCTAAACCCTATTCATGGCAAGAAAGTGATCAAAAACACGAGGAAAACAAATACGGTATTGATATCATGATTGCAATGGATGTTTCGATGTCTATGTATGCAACAGATTTTAAACCCAATCGACTCGAGGCCGCTAAAGAAGTCGCCATCGACTTCATAAATGGGCGAAACGGTGATAAAATAGGATTAGTTCAATATGCGGGAGAGGCATTTACTAGCTGTCCTCCAACCTTAGACTATCCGATATTAATTGAACAATTAACCAAAGCTGATGGCATGGAAATGGAACCAGGTACCGCAATCGGAACCGGTTTAGGGACCGCCGTAGTTCAATTAAGAAATACAGAATTAAAATCAAAGGTTATCATTTTACTAACGGATGGAAGTAATAATTCGGGTGATATTAGCCCTCAAGAAGCCGCTTTACTTGCCAAAGAAAAGAATATCTGTGTATATACGATTGGAATCGGCAGTAATGGAATTGCCCCTACACCGGTAATGACATCAACAGGAATGGTTTATGAGAACTTACCGGTAGAAATTGATGAACAAATCCTAACTCAAATTGCTACAACTACCGGTGGCATGTACTTTCGTGCAGAAGACAAGGAGGGATTAATCAAGATTTATAAGCAAATTGAGTCGATGGAAAAACGCAAGATAACCCATAAGGTAATTCAAGCCGATCCTCCTCCAACACCACAAGCTTTTTTAAATTGGTCATTCGCTATTCTGTTAATGTATTTAGCGGTAGCCTCTTTAATTTACCTCCCTCAAATCAACGAATGAAGATGAGGAAATATTTAATTTACACCGCACTTTACATTGTGATTTTCATTCTCTGCTTGGGCGGCCTTTCAAGTTATTTTGAACATTCTAATCAAGGGAACTCCCCGTTATTATTTATAAAACCTGCGTACCTTCAGTTGTTTTGGTTACTTCCCTTTTTATATGCCACATTTTATTGGAATCAGTTAAGAAAAGATCGACTAGCAAAACAATATGGAAGTCCAATGTTTGGAATGAAGAGTAATCCATTCATCAGTGCAAGCACTCAATTTTTATTAATCACAAGTTTAAGCTTTATTATAATCGCACTATCACAACCTGTATATGGTAAAAAGAAAGTTCGCGGTATTTCAAAATCTATGGAAATCGCCCTATGTTTAGATGTTTCTAATTCGATGAATGTTCGTGATCTTCAAGGTGAATCAAGACTGGAAGTTGCAAAACGAACCATCAACGGCTTAATTAGTCAACTTTCAGGTGAAAAAATCGGACTGTGTTTATTTGCGGGGAATGCTATGGTTCAATTGCCATTGACATCAGATTATCAAACAGCACAACTTTTTACAAGTGAAGTTCAAACAGCTTACATTTCAGAACAAGGTACAAACGTTGTTGAAGCCCTAGAAACAGGAGTATTAATGTTCTCTAAAAGTAATGATCCCAAATGCATCGTTATGATTACTGATGGTGAAGATCATGAAAATCAACAAAGTGAAATCTACAATTACATCCGAGAACAACAAATAGCCTTTTATGGGATAGGCATTGGGACAAACAATGGCGGTTCTATACCAGAGGATCCATCCGAACTAAATTCCTCTGTTAAGCGTAACGCTAATGGTTTCACAGTTATTTCAAAACTCAATCCAAATTACATCAAAGACCTTTCGAATCGGTTAAATGGAACCGCAATAATTACGAGTGAAGCATATCCCGATTTGAATGCGATATTAACAGAAATTAACCGCGCTAAATCAACAAAATCACGAAATTTGGACTTTGAAATTAAAGCGAGTATATACGAATATGCGGTATTAATTGCATTGATTTCTCTAGTTTTATGGTTTATAGTGAAAGGAATTAAAACATATGAATAAATTTTACTTGTTTATTCTTCTTGGGTTCTTTGGTCATGTGAGTTTCTCGCAGCAGTGGGTAGATTCAATCATGTTGGCCAGAAAAGCATATAAATCAAAAGACTATATTACAGCCGATCGAATATACACATCCCATTATAAAAAGTCAAAAACAAAAGGAGGAATTGACGAAGAACTTGCCCAAACTAAATACCGCCAAAGGGATTTTAAAGGGGCAATACACTTCTACGAGAAAAAATTGAAATCAGCTAAATCAACTCAGGAAAAAGCTAGAATTCATCATAATTTAGGGAATGCTCAGTTTGAAAAGGGTGATTATAAACGAGCTATTGATTCATATAAATCCTCGTTACGGTTAAATCCCTCCGATCAAAAGACGCGGTATAATTTGAGTGAGGCGCTTAAACGCGAACATGTACGTCAAAACAAACCGCAAAAAAAGAAAGACCAAAACAATCAAAAAAAACAAAATTCCCCTAAAAAATCTCCAAGCGATAAGTCTAAAAAACCATCAAATCAAGCAAATCAAAAAAATTCTACCAATCCACAAGACCCAGAAAATAGTAACGGAAGCCTACCTAAAAAAGATGTAGAACGAAAATTAGATGAACTTTCTAGAAAGGAAGGAGAAACTCGACGAAAAATGAGTAAAGGGAACCGAACGAAAGGTACTACTAATTCATCGAAGAAAGATTGGTAATGACAAAATTATTCACCGTATTTATTTGTTCGTTAGTTTGCATCTTGCACGCTCAAAAACACATAGTTAAGCTCGAGGTGAACCAAAAAAAACTGACACTCGGGAATGAACTAATTATTACAGTTCGCTCAAACGTTGAAGGTGAAATTTCAATCGATTTCCCATCAGAATTCATACGGGGATACGACGTAATGAGTGGTTTGGAACAAGAAGTTGACTATAACACAGGAATCGTTAACACCATTAGTTATTACTCTCAAAACGGTAGCTTTAAAAAAACAGGAACCTTTGTTGTAGGTCCCGCATATATCAAACGTGGCAAGCATATTTATAAATCAAATACGGTACAGGTATCTGTACAAAAAGAACCCATTGATAATAGCAATGGAACAATTACTTCAAGGCAGCTAAAACAGCTTGCATTTGGTGCAATTGAAGTCAATAAAACATCGCTTTATGAAGGAGAGCCCTTGCTAGTTCAGGCAAAAGTTTATTCACGTTTTGCACCAACCAGCATAGAAGATTATCAATCATACAAATTAGAGCAGAGTCTGGATAAACATACCTTAGATAATAGTCAAAATTTAACTGCTAAACGTGAAACCATTAAAGGTGTTGGCATGTATGTTATAAACCATGATAGAAATCTGGTATTTCCTTCCGGTGGGGGGGCACTACAAATAAACCCCTTCAAACTAATATTACGTCAAAATAATGACGGCGTGGCTGTAGTTTCAACAGGAACAAACATAACAGTAAAACCTCTACCACCGAATGCTCCTCCATCTTTCATTGGCTTTGTTGGTGCCCTTAGCGCACAATGCCAATATGAAGGTTCTTGTGATAAAAAGGGGGACATAGTAAAGCTTGAGGTTGTATTGACGGGTAAGGGAAATCTACATAATATAGATGCCCCGAAAATCAAACTCAGTAAAGGGTTAATTCAATTTGGGAAACCTGAACTAACAGAAGAATTCTCTTTTGGTCCGCACGGAGCACAGGGTAAAGTTATTTATAAGTATTCTTTCCAATCTACAGACAATACGATTAAATCCATTGATAAAATACGAGTAACTTATTTCAACCCAGATAAGGAAGAATATGTTACGTTAACAATGGATGGATATGAATCTAAAATAAATAAAAGCCAAGCATCCATTAATAACAAAGGAACAACTACAATTATTAAAAAGGATCCTAATCAAAAGAAAAATACATCACGGGAACAATCTACAAATACCGCTTCATGGGTTATACTATCTGTTGCCTCAGTACTTTTCCTCGCTTCTGTCGGCGTATTTTTCTCACGGAGAAAGTCGCTAAGCGTAGAAAAAAATATACCGGTCAAAGAAAACCCTAGGTTAAAAAGCCAAGCAATCAATGGTTATTCGTTTGACGAACAATTCGAACAAGCAATATCTGAACAAGATTTAACGCGCATTGATCGTATAGTTTTTTCCACCTTGGCTCAAGCATTTAACAAACCTGTTGAAGTAATTAACAAGGAGGAATTACTAACTGAACTTAGGCTTCGAAATGAATCAGAATATATCCAAATTTCTGCGTGGTCCCATGCGATCCAACAAGCAAAATACGGATTAAATCTAAACGATAGTGATGAGCAACAGCTCCTTAACGAAAGTAAGGCGGTCTATGCCCTAATCAAACGAAATTATTCTATTTCGTAGGTTGTTCCGTCTTGAACTGCTTCAACCGCTTGAAACAATTCACGTGCCTCTATGATATGTTGGTCCGAATTAGCGTATCTAGACGAGAAATGCCCTAAAAAAAGCTTTCTGACATTTACTTCTTTTGCTAAGCTAGCAGCATCCGAAGCAGTAGAGTGAAAAGTTTGTTTCGCTCTGTCTTTACGATCATTCAAAAAGGTAGCTTCATGATATAAGGTTGTTGTATCTTCTACATAGGTTTTTAGCGCTTCAAAAGGCTTTGTATCGGAACAGTAACTATAAATCCTGGGCTTAGGCATGGGTAAGGTGTAGTCTTTATAATAAACCCACGAACCATCAATGCGTTGAAAGTTGATTCCCTGAGCAAGAAGTTTCAAATGTTCGTTACTTAAATTAGTAGAACTGACGGCATTTTTATCGATTTTCAACCGTTGAAATTTCTCAACAATACTAAATCCGAATGTCTTTATTCGATGCTTTAGAGGAAATGCATAAATACACATGCCTTCATCTTCAAAGATCATTTCTTTTGAGTTAAGTTCGATGGGAACAAAGGTGAAATTGAAGTTGAGTTTTGTTTCACTGGCACGAAAGATTACGGATAAAATCTCTAACAATTCTGGTGGTCCATATAATTGCACCCCTGATGTCCTACCTAGCAAGCTCATTGTCCCTAATAACCCAGGTAACCCATAGAAATGATCCCCATGTAAATGTGAAATCAGTATATGATTTATACGCTGAAAAGGGGCATTGAATTTTCGGAGTTGTTGTTGTGTACCTTCTCCACAATCTATAAGGACATACCGATTATTACAGTAAACTAATTGAGATGAACATGCACGTTCTGTGGTAGGAATTGCGGCTGAACTCCCAAGAATGAGGGCATTGAAATTACTCAAAATCCATTAAGGCTTCTTCAACGGATTGAAAAATCCTAAAAACGCGGTCCAATTGGGCAATTTCAATCATTTTAAGAACTACGGGTTGGGCTCCCGCAATTGCAAATGCCCCATTTGTATCCTTACACAATCGATTCGCCACTAAAATTGCACTTAAACCGGAAGAATCACAGAACTTTGTTTTACTAAGGTCTAATAACATCTTATTATGGCCGTTTTTATTTTCAAAAGTAAAAACTGACTTAAGATCCGGTGCGGTATGGGTATCTAATTTATCAACCATTGAGGTAACCACCACAACATTGTTTCGAACATCACTTGTAAAGTTCATAATAGGCATTTGCTCAAATATATCAATAATCAGCGTTCAATTTGCGAAGCAAGTAAATAAATCACTGCCATTCGTATGGCCACCCCGTTTTCAACCTGATTTAAAATAATACTTTGGTCGCCATCCGCAACCTCCGATGTGATTTCAACCCCTCGATTTATGGGACCAGGATGCATGATTATTATTTCTTTTCCTAGACTATCTAATAATTCTTGGTTCAGACCAAATTGCAAGGCGTAATCACGTAAGCTTGGAAAATACTGAATATCCTGCCGTTCCAATTGAATGCGTAACATATTCGCAACATCACACCACATAAGCGCTTCATGCAAGTTATGTGAAACTTTAACTCCAAGACTTTCGATATACTTCGGAATAAGCGTTGAGGGTCCGCAAACCATAACTTCAGCGCCAAGTTTTTGTAAGCAATAAATATTGGATAGGGCAACGCGTGAATGCAAAATATCTCCAATGATTGCCACTTTTTTCCCCTTAACCGTACCTAACTTCTCCCGTATGGAATACGCATCAAGTAAGGCTTGCGTTGGGTGTTCATGGGTACCATCTCCAGCATTGATAACTTTTGCAGGAATATGTTTTGTTAAAAAGCTTGCAGCCCCCGGAGACGCATGCCTGATTACAACCATGTCCACTTTCATTGAAAGGATATTATTGACCGTATCAATGAGTGTTTCTCCTTTTTTAACCGAACTATTAGCTGCAGTGAAATTAACTACATCGGCAGAAAGCCTCTTAGCTGCTAATTCAAAAGATAAACGCGTACGCGTTGAATTCTCAAAGAATAAATTTGCAATGGTAATATCCCTCAAAGAAGGTACTTTCTTTATGGGACGGTTAATTACATCTTTAAATGAATCCGCCGTTTTGAAGATCATTTCTATATCCTCAGCTGTTAAATCACGGATTCCCGTTAGGTGCGAAACGCTTAAATTATTCATTCGAATCCTTCATGTATAATTCTACTTTATCTTCTCCATCAACCTCTAACCAACTCACTTTTACTTTTTCATGAAACAAGGTATCGACCGATTTTCCTATGTAATCTGCTTGAATTGGTAAATCTCTATTAAACCTGCGATCAATCAACACAAGCAGTTGGACCTTCGTTGGCCTTCCAAACGTTAACAAGGCATCTAATCCGGAACGTATCGTCCGACCGGTAAAAAGCACGTCATCTACCAATATCACCTGCTTATTTTCTATGCTAAAATCGATATTGGTTACACTTGGTATAATGGGTTTTTCTCGTCTTCGAAAATCGTCCCTATAAAATGTAATATCTAAATTCCCGCAAACGGGCGTGGTAGATAATATCTCATTCAATTTATCCCTTAACCGTTTAACTACATGTATCCCTCTTGGTTGTAATCCTATCAATACGGTATTAGAGAAATCCGAATGTTGTTCAATAAGCTCGTGGCATAACCTTGTGAGGGTTAAATCGAATTGTTGGGCATCGAGAATAACCTGCTTATCCATTCCGGACAAAGATAGTAAAAAATCTGAAAAATGAGGGCGAATTACTTTTGAATAAGGACGGAAGCATAAGCCTTAATGGCTTTACTTTCACCGAAAGAATCTACTTGTTCATGGGTAGTTGCTTTGATAGAAACTGCATCTACATCAACTTCCAATATTTCAGCAAGAATCAATTGCATTTTCGGAATGTGTGGATTAAGTTTCGGTGCCTCAAGAATAACCGTTGAGTCAAGATTAATCAAGGAATATTGATTCGACTTCATTAAGCTAACAACTTTCGATAAAAGTATTTTTGAATCAATTCCTTTGTACGCAGGATCTTTATCGGAAAAATGAAAACCAATATCGCGTAAATTTGCCGCGCCTAGCATGGCATCGCAAATAGCATGAATTAAAACATCTGCATCAGAATGTCCAATTGCGCCTAACGCTGACGGAATTTCAACACCGCCTACAATTAATGGCCTACCCGACTCTAACCGATGAACATCTACGCCGAAACCAATTCTAATTGTCATAACCTATTCAGCTGATTTCACCTGCTTTTCTCCGAGGTATAAACGCAAAGTGAAACGCAGCGTATTCGCTAATGGATTTTGGCGACCATTAAGCGAAGCTAAGTATGAAAAATCAATACCAAACATATTATATTTCAGACTTGCCCCTAAATTCAAATATTGACGATTTCCTTTATTTTTACTTTCATAGAAAATTCCAGATCGGATAGCAAAGGTTTCGTTATACCACCATTCTACACCACCGGCAATATTAATTTCGGAAAGTTCCTCTTTAAACTTGGAGCCTTTAACCGTTTGGTAGGTGCCGTCACCATTCATAATATAATCTCCATTTTCATCTTTCGCTACAACTCCTGGCGCATCATAAAATGATTGAAGCATTCCATTGATTACCCCTACGTCTCCACTTCTACCAGATAACATGACTGTTTCACCGTCTATTTTATCATAGAACGCAGGTGTTGGCACTAACAATCGCTGTATATCTACCGAATAGGTGATTGTGTTATATGAATCGTATTTTATTTGCAATGCGTTTCCAATTTTTAAATTCATTGGTATAAAATCACGTTTTGCCAATACCGAATATGCTACTTTGTTACCAATATTATTAATCGTGGTGGCAAACATATAAGTAGCATTCTTATTTCCTAATTTAACCCGATCATTATAGTAAGCGAAGGATAAATCGGCAGCACCAACTTTACCCGCTTTTGTCATTACTCCGGCAACTGTTAATCCACCGGTTAGGTTTGAGTAAGCAAATTTACCATTGACTCCAATACTGAATTTATCCGATAATTTAAATGCATAGGCTCCCGTAAGTTCAAATTCACTTGGCTTGTCATCACGTAACACATTTCCTGAGGCATCTGTAAATGTTATTTCACCTAAACTAAAATATCGCAATGCACCTCCAATTGCATGTTTTTTATTCACACGATAATATCCAGACAAATAGGATAAATGCATATCATTGGTTAGTTGTCGTAACCACGGCGTATAAGACAAACTCAATTCACTGTTTTTTTCGGCAAAACTTAAGCCCGCTGTGTTCCAATAAACGGACGTAGCACTAGGACTTAATGCTGTGCCTGCCTCACCCATTCCTCCCGCTCGAGAATCTGGAGTTATTGCCATAAAAGGCAATGCTGTCGTAATGGTGTTTAATTGCAAGTCATTTTGACTGGCTTCTTGAGCGAAAACCAACAAATGGGAGATAAAAAAGACTGGAAAAAATAAAAATATCCGCATAATTAATGTGTATACAAGGCGCTAATATACGGAATTCGGGATGCTTTATTGTATGAACTAGTTTAATATCACCAATTTTTCTGTTTCTTCTGCTCGTTTTCCTTCGCTATTTTGATATTGTAAGCGATAGATATACACTCCATTTGCGAGCTTATCCCCAAAATCATCCCTTCCGTCCCAAAATAAACCTCTAGTGGTAAATCCTTGTGTATTTACTTGATTTTGTAGTGTTTTAACAAGCCTTCCACTTATAGTGAAAATCTGGATTTGAACATCCATTACTTCACAAGATTGATTGTGCTCGAGCATGAACTCTGTCGAAGTTGAAAATGGATTTGGATAATTATATAACCTTTTAACCAAAGGTGTTTCCGCCGCTTGCACCTTGAAAGAAATTCGAACATCGGATGAATTATTATTAACATCCCACGCTTTTACCGTAATGGTATGTTGGCCTGGCTCTAGCGTACTAAAGGGATATTTAACCTGACCTGATTGATATGTATTAAGGTCTGATGAATAATAATCGTTTAAAATGATAGGGTTCGCCGATTCCTCATCGAGAATAGCCGTTAAATCGTGCCCAATTCCATTACCAACGGTGTTAATTCCACTTTCATCATATAATTTAAGATATAAAACAGGCGTTTCATTACTTACTCCGCCATCAATAAATTGTTCATCGTTCAAATAGGCATTGATTTCAGGACCAATCGAATCTACTAATCCATTCGGGTCAATGCCCCCAATAATCAATGTAGTATCTAATCCAATGGCATCAATTTGATTGGAGAATGCATAATAACTCAATTTACCTCGGCCATAATTTAATGCTATATCTTTTGGGACAATAAAACTAAACTCAAAATTCCCATTGGTTACCGTGGCTTTTCCTTTGTAAAGCACATTACGCTGCAATTCAAAATCCAAAACGGGAGATCCTGGATCCTGAGCTAAGGTCTGGTTGTTTTTAATTTTATCAAAAACTGAGGGAACAATCGTTCCATTAAAAGAATTGACTAGGACATTGTTATTATCCACAATATGCCCTTTTACGGTAACCTTTGTCAAGGCGCTCAGTGTATCCAAAAATGCATATGACTCACCATTTACACTATCTGTAACTACCCCTAATCTCGGTAATGCCAGTCTTAATGCGGGATCACCAATTAATGTGAAACTGCGTTTATTATCTGAAGAGAGAGCAACATTTTTTGTTTGCTCAACAATCTCTCCAAAAGTTCTCGGCTTGCCATTGGCATCGCGAACAAATGCATTATTGTAAAAAGCTAAGCCGACACTGGAATTCACACCAAAGAAAACAGAGCGCGTTGTGGTCATTAAGGCAATAGCTCCTCCACTCGGATTTAGCGACATCCACTCCCCTGCTGAAACTCGTGAAGGATCATCGTATTTCGTAAATTCACAGGTAGCAGAAACAAAAAGCGTTAACGCATTTATATTCTTCCATGATTGAATTTGAGGTATGGTAACAACACGTTCTTCTGCCAAACCAACCTCACCACCATGTCCCACATAATTCATAACCAAGGTCCCACGATTGATTCGATCGGTGATGGCGTCAAAAACTTCAGGATAACGTTGTCCTCCTGCAGAAGTTTGTTGAGGATATGCATCCATGTACAATTTATCCACATTCAATTCCCGATGAGTTGCTTTCAGAATTTCATACTGGGGTTCCGTATCGTTTTTAATGAAATATCCATTTTCCTCATCATCCGCAATTTGAACCACCTTAGTGCGCCAATCCCCAAAGGTTAGCGCAGAATTATCATCTAAACAACAGTTTGCGTTAGCGGATTGAAAAAGTTGCGAACCGTTTTTCATGTAATGTTCGATTTTATCCACTTGTTGTTTTGCTTGAGTGGCGTCGCTTATCAGTAGCCGTCCCACCCCAATGTCAATTAAATCAGAGTCATAAATGGCTTCATTATCATCAAGCATACCAAAATAATCGTCGGTAACTAAGGCGGAAATATGATTTTCACTGTTATCCACTTGATACGTAATAATGAAGTTGTTGTTATTATCAATTCGGTTTTTAGGATCATAGGTGCCATCTCCAAACAGGCACAGGTAATTAATCATTTTTGTTCCATTCTGAAGAGAACGGTCATGGAACATTTTAGCCATTTTTCGAATTGCGGTTGGATCCTGTGCGCCAGAACTAAACTCATTATAAACTTGATCAATGAGTACAACATGAACGTCGAGTCCTTCGGAACGATGTAAATTCGCCAAACGTTCTGCTTGATTTAAAAACACTGAGGGAGTTACAATTAAGTAATCGGTTTGACTTAATCCATGAAGGTTTTGATTATTAATTCTACCAACAGCCGAAGGAGTAAGAAATCCGCTACCGTTTGAAGCAACAAATTCACGGTAATATTTTTCACACCAAAAATTAAAAACAGCGCCATTTTGAACGCCCTTAACTTTTTTGGGCGCATGAGGAATCGAAAGATCCCAAACAAAAGCAGAGGTACTAAAATTGCTAATCTGATATTTAACCAAAAGCGAAGAATCGGGAATTGTTAAGTTGCGAAATCCAAATTGTGAGCCACTGAACGTCAAATTGCGTCTTGCATTCAACAGAATTCGATCCAAGTAGGTTAACGTAGTTGCATTATTTCGATTGACTGTTACGGACAAATTAAGTGTTGAACTTGGATTAGAGGCGCTGAAATTAACAACTGAACGATTGAAGTCGTAAGGAGCCACCGGAAGGGTAGATTGAAATATTTGGGTTCCATTTACCGCATACTTTTGTGCCGTTCCACCGGCAGATAATGCATTGGAGGCCATAGCTACACGAAACCGAACTGGCGAAGAAGCTTCGATTGCAGGAACAGAAAACGTAAAATTTCTTGATAACTCGATATCAAACAATTCACCGTACCAACGTTTACCACCCCCAACGAGAGAAACCAAATCATTTTCATATACATCTCGGTAATCATAACTGGTGTATGTCAAACTTTCTATGCCAGAGGAATAATCAACCTCGTTAATGAGTTTGGCCGGAAGTGAAGTGTTAATGTGAATGAAATAATATGATTTATCAGAATATGGATTCCTTCGTTGTTCAAACTCTACAGCACCATTTGCATACCATTGATGGGGACCGTATCCATAAAAAAGGATATAATCTCCCTCATCGAATGAGCCATCCTGAGCACCAATTAAGCTAACCGCATTCTGAGCTAAATCATCTGTGTAGGGAACTGAATTTAATTCCGGCAAACTTCCTTCTCCATTTCCAAATACATGAATATGATTCGGATTTAATCCACTTGTATTGATTCCAAGCGCAGTTAGCAAGGTTTTATCTATTTTGTGTATTCCATCAGAAGTAACTGAAATTTTATACCATTCACCTTGCGAAAGGACAGAATTGGCTACAAAATCTTTATTAAACGATGGTGGAGTTGTTTTCGATAAACCCACAGATAGGGATCGTAATTTTTTTAATTTTCCGTTCTCCAGAAAAAACGGGTAACACGAAAAACTTAAGGTTGGTGTTTGACCTGCGCGTGTAACTTTTAAGTCATAAGAAAATGCTTCGGAAGGTATATAACCTATCGATGATAAATACGCGACCTCTTCCGGAGTTGCCTCAAAAGCATCCATCGTTTCAATCGCACATGAATAATCAATTGACTTTAACTCTTTTCGAAACATATACTTCGGTATACCGTCGGATGAGACTTGACCGTCCAATGATGGCGCTAAATACGTGAACTCACCTAAGGATAACGACACTGGAGCAGTCCAGGGAAGGGTGATATCAATTGACTGCGCCCTTAGGGAAATTCCAAAAAAACAAATAAAACAACTGAGGATAATCACATACTTCATGGTACAAAAATAAGCGGAAACATCAAAAACGGAAAGGTGTTTTAATTATTTGAAATTATTTACGATATTTGTAACCAAGTTAACTTAAATCCGTACAAGCGCCACGTGAAGATACGACCTGTAATGTACTTTAATAAGAGATTAGTAGGGCTACTAATGCTCTTGGCTGTCCAATCTATAGCATTGGCGCAAGATCCTACCTTTACTCAATTTTATTCAAATCCACTCTATCTAAACCCGGCCTTGGCAGGTGCTACTGGATGCCCAAGAATATCGTTGAATTACAGGAATGAATGGCCCCAACTAACAGGGAACTATGTTACCTATTCTGCGGCATACGATTCATACGTTAAAGATATTAAAGGAGGTGTAGGGGTTATTGCAATGTACGATCAACAAGCCGAAGGAACGATTTCAACAACCATGCTTGGTGGTATTTATTCGTACAACCTAAAAATCAATCGAAAGGTATCGTTAAATTTTGGTGTTCGCGCAGCTTACATTCAAAAATACCTTGATTGGAACAAATTAACCTTTGGCGATATGATTGATCCGCGCAGAGGATTTATTTATCAAACTGGCGATGTACCTAGAGGTGGACGACGTGGTTTGTTCGATGCCAGTGCTGGGATGATTGTATTTAGTAAATATTTCTACGGCGGTGTTGCGGCGCACCACATCAACCAACCGGACGAATCCATGATATTAGGTACGAGTAAACTACCTATGCGTTTAACAGTTCATGCTGGGGGTACAATCCCTATTGGTCGTCGTGGTAGATATTCCGACGGAACCACCATCAAACCAGCAGTAATATATCAGTACCAGAATGGATTTCAAGAGTTTAACATCGGTGGATACTTGAATTACGAGCGTCTTAACATTGGTGTTTGGTACAGAAACCGTGATGCGATGGTATTTATAGTGGGGGTTAAAGCAGATAAATTCCGTTTGGGTTATAGTTATGATTTAACGGTATCTAGACTCGGAAACGGTTTAACTGGAGGTTCCCATGAGGTGTCATTCCAAATGGATTTGAAATGTAGAAAAAAAGCAAAAAACTTTAGAAAAATATCGTGTCCATCTTTTTAAGTGTAACTTTTATAAGAAATTGAATTTAACTTGAGCCAAATTAACACATATATGAAACGTTCAATGATTGCAAAAATCTCAATTGCGGCCTTCGCAGTGAGTATCTTGGCGAGCTGTCAAAAAGAAACTTCTACCTCTACCGGTTGGGAATATAACAATGTAGAGAATGGTGGTTTTGAAAAGGGAGACTTCGAAGAACAACGCACCGGACCAGGCTTGGTCATGATTGAAGGAGGTACTTTCACCATGGGAAGAACCGAAGAAGATGTATTCGACGATAACAACAACCGTCCGAATCGCTTCACGGTATCGTCATTTTACATGGACCGAACAGAGGTAACCAACTTTCATTGGTTAGAATATGTGTATTGGATGAAGCGTGTATATAATAAAACGTATCCGCATATTTACAAAAAAGCATTGCCTGACACCTTGTGTTGGAGAGACCCGCTTTCATACCGCGAGAAATTCGTTGAGTATTATTTCCGTTATCCAGCATACCGTGACTATCCGGTTGTTGGTGTATCATGGATTCAAGCGAACGATTTCTGTAAATGGCGTACTGACCGTGTCAACGAGTATATTTTAGTTGAACAAGGTATACTAAAGTGGCATTTTTCAGACGAAGGTGATTTAGCTGCTGGAAATGATCCTACTAAAACTGGGTGGAGTAACTCACCTGAAAATATGTTTAATACGGAATCCTACCTTGCAGGGCAATATAATATTGAAAGTCATGGAGCTCAGTTGAAAGATTCTAAAGGAAGGGATGTTGTAGACAGGGAAGGGAATCCAGTTTATGAAGGTTATACACTAGCACCAGGAGGAAAAGGAGAAGCTAAGAAAAAATCTGGTGGTAAAGATAAAAAAAGTGAAATCCCGAAAGATATTCCGAGAGACCCATATGTTTTAAATGATTACGATCCTGTGAATGCTCAAGGTAATTCTGATGAAGGTTATTATCAAGGCAAGAGATTAGTCAGAATGGAAGACGGAATTCTTTTACCAAAGTACCGCCTACCAACCGAAGCGGAATGGGAATACGCGGCCACTGGGTTACTTGGTAACTTAGACCCTAATTCTGAAAATATCGACGAACGACGTATTTATCCATGGGATGGTCACTACGTTCGGTATGATGAAGAGCAATTCCAAGGTACTATTCAAGCGAATTTTGTTCGCGGTAGTGGAGATCATATGGGGGTAGCTGGCGCATTAAATGACGGCGCTGATGCAACGACTAACGTTGATGCTTATTGGCCGAACGATTTTGGATTATACAACATGGCTGGTAACGTTTCAGAGTGGGTGATGGATACCTACCGTCCAACTACCAGTGATTTAGCCGAAGGGTTTATGCCATTTCGTGGAAACATGTACCAAACAAAACTCATGGTTCCTAGTGGCTTACATGACAAGTATGTAAAAACTAAGGATAATATTTATGACGTGTATGGTATGAAGGAATTCGTGAACGAATATGCACGTGTGTTATACCTTTCCAATACACAAAAAGGTATGAATCCTAACCAAAGCTACACAAGTAATATCAATGCTCAAAGGAAGCAAAACAGTTTTAATCAACCGTTAATCAACGTATCAATTGATTCAAAAGGTTCTCAACAAGTTAAAGATACAAACGATGTTCTTTATGTTTCTGTAGGAGGTTCGGTTCAGTTTTCTGTTCCTTTAAGATCTTTACAAATGAAAAAAGGAATGAAGGATACTGTCGGGTTCAGCGATAAAAAACCAAACGATTGGAAATTAGTTCCACCAACAAATGCTGCCAATGCACTTACAGGAAGTGATGTGGTATTAGACACAAAAACATGGAAAACACTGGCTGATGCAGCTGCTAAAAATGCTGCCGCAAATGGTGGTGTTCCAACACCAAAACCGAAAGGGAAACCAGCCCCTACTGCTACAACTCCTAGCTTGGGTGACTCGATTGTTACGGTTACATTTAATAAACCTGGAACAACAGTATTAGAGTATACTATTGATAATGAGGTATGGCGAAAGGAGATTGTAGTACTAGGTTCAAAGGATGAATTTACGGACCTGAATCCTAATCTATATACCTCTAGTATTACTTCAAAAGTAATTTCTAGGCAAGACCAACAAAAGTATAAATTTAATAGCCTAAACAAAGGGTATATAGCGAACAACAAATCTTATTCAAAATCTGATAAGGCCAGATTTCAGATGTTAGATGATATCAATGCGCTATTAGATACAGCAATTTATCTCTATAACCAAGACAAATCTGTAGAGGCTTCCGCATACATTGAATTGGTCCTATTCGGAAGCAGCACGAATACTAAGGTTGATGTCAACCATTATCGAAAAAATTGGGGTGGCCTCAGCGAATCACAAGATGGTGGAGAAGACATGCCTAAAAAATCAGTTGCACTCAACGATGTGTTAGTGGAAATGTCGATTACAGGCTTAGATAAAATAAAAGATCCGGGAATGTACTATTTTACCTCACGTAAAGAGGAGAAGGATGATCAAGGCGGAGGGTCCGGTTGGAGTGCTAATCTTGCATTAGGAAGTATATTTGGGGGGCCAACAATTACTATTGATAAAAAAGGAAAAACAACCATTTCTTCTGACAGTACTTACCTTCAAACCATGCTTCCAGGCTTTGAAACCGATCCTACCATTGCTACCTGGGTATTAAACCTAAGAAATGGATTAACAGAATTCACCGTTGAAAGCCGTGGCAAGCAACGTTGGAGAAATGTAACGGAAGAAGAAAACATCGGGCGTTTGAACTACCGTAAAGATGACTATATCGATTATCTGGATGGTGATTTGGAATCCTCTATCTTCTACAATAACAAGAAGCGTATTGAAGACATTAACAATGGGAAATTAAGCGCTAAGAATACAGTATACCAAAGTGAACACGAAAACATGGACCTACAAGGTAATCCGTTAGATCCAAGTGCAACAGGATGGCCAACTACCTTGATTTCTGATAAATCAAAAGTATACAAAGGTGGTTCTTGGGCAGATCGAGCGTATTGGTTATCGGCAGGAAATAGAAGATTCTTGGATGAAGATAAAACAAGTGCTACGATCGGATTCCGCTGCGCCATGGATCGCTTAGGTGGTCAACGCAATCTAAATTACAAGAAACGCAGAAGATAAAATCTTCTAAACTTTAACTAACTTTGAGTCCCGCACATGCGGGACTTTTTTATGCAACACCTATTTCATCTATTCTATGATTGCTCGGGTATTTCAATTGATACTCGAACCATTGGCGAAGGAAATCTTTTCATATGCTTGAAAGGGGAACGTTATGATGCCAATGAATTTGCGGCACAGGCTCTTGTTCAAGGAGCTAAATACGTAATTTCGTCAGACCCTCTAGCGTGCAATGAAGAGGTAATTTTTTATGTAGAAGATACCTTGCATTTTTTACAAGAACTGGCTCATCATCACCGAAATCAATTTAACATTCCAATTATTGGCATAACCGGAAGTAATGGGAAAACTACCACGAAGGAATTAGTTAATGCGGTATTGGAAACAGAACGAAAGGTACTGTGTACTAAAGGCAACCTTAATAATCATATCGGAGTACCCCTCACCCTTCTTCGATTAAATGCTACCCATGAACTTGCTATTATTGAAATGGGCGCCAACAAACCCGGAGACATAGAAGAATTATGCGAAATCGCATCACCCACGCACGGAATTATAACCAATATTGGTAGAGCTCATCTTGAGGGCTTTGGCAGTTTTGAAGGCGTACTGCATACTAAACTAGCGTTGTATCGATCTGTCCAGGCAAAGGAAGGTACGATTTTCTACAATGCCGACGACCCCCTATTAGTAGGGAAGTTACCAAAATTAAATGCGCTGGGATACAGTATTGAACACGCGTCGTATTGTCAGGGTAAATTAATAGGCTTAACTCCTTATGTTTCCTTCGTATACGATGCGCAAGGCTATAACTCATCCACCATTCAAACTCATTTAATTGGAGCATACAACCTCTATAATTTTCTTGCGGCGGTATGTATTGGGAATTATTTCAACATTTCAGCTGGCGCGATAAAAAGAGGGATCGAAGAATATATTCCAACAAATAACCGGTCGCAAGTACAAGGTACCGACCGAAATACCTTGATATTGGATTGCTACAATGCGAATCCTTCCAGTATGAAGGCTGCCTTAGAGTCCTTTGCACAAATACCGCACGAACGAAAAATTGCAATTTTAGGAGATATGTTAGAATTAGGTGCTGTTTCGGAAGCGGAACATTCAAGCATCATAGAAACCTGTAACGAACTATCTATTCCTGTACTTACTGTTGGGATTGAATTTGAGGGCGTAAACAAGGTGGGGCACCATTATCGCGATACAAGTACGCTGATTGCTTCAACTGTCCTTTCCTCCTTTGAAAATTATCTAATTCTCATTAAAGGTTCAAGAGGAATTGGACTAGAGCAAGTTGCTCCGTTGCTTTAACCGCCATATTGCATTAAAAAGGCTTTTAAGAATTCATCCAATTCACCATTCATCACTCCTTCCACATCGGAGGTTTCAATTCCTGTACGCACATCTTTTACCAGTTTATACGGATGCATTACATAATTACGAATTTGTGATCCCCATTCAATTTTCTTCTTACCGGCCTCGATTTCACTGCGTTTCTCCATACGCTCACGCAACACCAGTTCATACAATTGGGAACGCAACAATTGCATTGCTTTTTCTTTATTCGCTAATTGAGATCGAGATTCCGAATTTTCTATAATAATACCAGAAGGGGCGTGTCTTAAACGCACTGCGGTTTCTACTTTATTTACGTTTTGTCCTCCCGCACCTCCAGAACGGAAGGTTTCCCATGATATATCCGCTGGATTGATGTGTATTTCAATTTGATCATCTACGAGGGGATACACATACACAGAAACAAAGGAAGTATGCCGTTTTGCATTGGAATCAAAGGGTGAAATTCGCACCAAGCGGTGAACTCCATTCTCTCCCTTCAAATAACCAAAAGCAAATTCTCCATCAAACTCAAGTGAAACGGTTTTAATGCCTGCCACATCACCTTCTTGATGATTCAGTTCGGTAACTTTATATCCTTGTTTTTGAGCCCACATCAGGTACATTCGCATAAGCATAGAGGCCCAGTCACAACTTTCAGTACCTCCTGCCCCTGCGGTTATTTGAATCACGGCACTCAAGGAATCTTCTTCATTCGATAACATGTTTTTAAGCTCAAGTTCCTCCACCATGCCGCCTAGCATTTGGTACTGATCTTCAACTTCAGCAGCCGATGCACCTCCCTCCTTCTCAAATTCAATTAATACCTGTAAATCATCGTACCCTGATTGAATTTTTTTAAAGCCTTCAACCCAATATTTCAACCCACGAATAATTTTCATTTGCGCTTCTGCTTTTTTTGGGTCGTCCCAAAAACTTGGATCTTGAGTTCGAAGTTCTTCCTCACTTAATTGCTGAGATTTTTCTGCAATTTTCAAGTAATTATAAATGGTCTGAATTCGTTGTTCTAATTCTTTATTTTGTTCACCGGTCATGTTGCAAAAGTACAAAAGTTAAGGCCTTAGCCGTTTGAATCACTTGATTATATTATTTTTGTAAAAAATACAAGAGATGAATATACCTGCGAATTTAAAGTACACCAAAGAACACGAGTGGATTGCCATTGAAGAAGATGTAGCTACCATCGGAATAACCGATTTTGCGCAAAGCGAACTAGGAGATATCGTATATGTTGAAATTGAAACAGTAGGCGAAACATTATCAAAGGATGAAGTTTTCGGTTCCGTGGAAGCGGTAAAAACAGTTTCAGATTTATTTATGCCTGTTAGCGGTGAAATTCTTGAATTCAATAGTGAATTAGAGTCTAACCCTGAAGCGGTTAATAAAGACCCATACGGATCAGGTTGGATGATTAAAGTTCAAGTTTCTGATACAAATGAACTAGACGGATTGATGGATGCTGCGGCATACCAAGATTTAGTTGGATAGTACAATTCATTTGAACATAAAAAAAGCCCTGACAACTCAGGGCTTTTTTTTTAAGCATCTATCTTCGCGTATTTCGCATTACGTTCAATGAATTCTCGGCGAGGTGGAACGTCATCCCCCATCAGCATGGAGAATATTTGATCACACTCTGCTGCATTTTCAATTGTAACTTGTCTTAAGGTACGAGATTCTGGATTCATGGTAGTTTCCCATAATTGTTCTGCATTCATTTCTCCAAGACCTTTGTATCGCTGTACATTAACAGAAGACTCGCTTCCACCACCTTTCAATTCTTGAATCAAACGATCACGCATGTCTTCATTCCAAGCATATTCAGATTTTGTACCTTTCTTCACTTGATAAAGCGGTGGCGTAGCAATATAAATGTATCCATGCTCTATCAATTCTTTCATGTATCTAAAGAAGAACGTCAAGATTAGCGTTTCAATATGTGAACCATCCACGTCGGCATCACACATGATTATTATTTTATGATAGCGTAGTTTCTCAAGATTCAACGCTTTGGAATCATCTTCTGTACCAATTCGTACACCAAGGGCAGTATATATATTCTTGATTTCTTCGTTTTCAAAGATTTTATATTGCATTGCCTTCTCCACATTCAAGATTTTCCCTCGAAGCGGTAGAATCGCTTGAAAATGACGGTCTCGACCTTGCTTTGCTGTTCCACCCGCAGAATCTCCCTCGACAAAATAAATTTCACATGCTGCAGGGTCTTTTTCTGAACAGTCAGCCAATTTACCAGGAAGACCACTTCCCGTAAGCACATTCTTACGTTGAACCATCTCTCTGGCCTTGCGCGCAGCATGTCGTGCACGTGCAGCAAGAATAACCTTTTCAACAATCATTCGTGCTTCTGTTGGATGCTCCTCGAGGTATGCACTTAACATTTCAGAAACTGCTTGCGAAACTGGCGCCGTTACTTCACGATTCCCCAATTTAGTTTTTGTTTGTCCTTCAAATTGAGGTTCAGCTACCTTAACTGAAACTACTGCCGTTAATCCTTCACGGAAATCATCTCCATCAATTTCAATCTTTTCTTTTGCCAACATGCCGCTATCGGTAGCATATTTCTTTAGCGTATTCGTTAACCCGCGTCGGAACCCTGAAAGGTGCGTTCCTCCTTCGTGCGTATTAATGTTATTTACATACGCTTGAATATTTTCTGTATATGACGTATTGTATGTTAATGCTACTTCAACAGGAATGCCTTCACGTTCCCCTTCAAAATAAATAACATCAGCAATTAATGCCTCACGGTTCCGATCTAAAAAGGAAGCAAATTCACGTAAGCCCCCTTCAGAATGAAAGCTAACTGAATGCATTTTGCCGTTCTCGTCTACATTTCGTTTATCTGTCAAGGTAATCGTGATGCCTTTGTTTAAGAACGCTAATTCACGCATACGCGCAGCCAAGGTGTCATAATTGTACTCCGTATAATCGAAAATTGATGCATCCGGCTGAAACGTTACTTCGGTTCCAGTTTCTTGAGATTCCCCAACTACTTTAACGTCGTATAGGGGTTTACCAATATTATATTCTTGTTGAAAAATCTTACCGTCCCGACGAACGGTAGCCATTAAATGAGTTGACAAGGCATTTACACAGGAAACCCCTACCCCGTGAAGTCCACCAGAAACTTTATACGTATCCTTATCGAACTTACCACCAGCATGCAATACCGTCATAACTACCTCTAGTGCTGACTTTTTTTCTTTGGTGTGCATTGCGGTAGGAATACCACGACCATTATCAATTACGGTAACTGAATTGTTTTCATTAATAAACACATCAATTTTATTGCAATATCCAGCAAGGGCTTCATCAATTGAATTATCTACAACCTCATAAACCAAGTGATGCAAGCCTTTAAGGCCAACATCTCCAATATACATTGCGGGTCTTTTTCTTACGGCCTCTAAGCCTTCTAAAACCTGAATATTATCTGCTGAGTAATTATCTCTATTTTCCGCTTCACTCATACCTTCTGTTTTACTGTTTTTAACGATTTAAAAATACAGTACAAAAATACGTAAAAGCTAACGGGAAAAGGGATTCAAAACCGTATGGAAGCCCTTAACTTTTCAACAAAATTTCAACGATTACTTAGATTTTATCCAAGTTATGATTTCCGGATCGTTTGGGAGCGTAGTTGGAGAAATTACACGGACTAAAAACCCGTTTTCATCCAACAAATATTTCTGAAAATTCCATTTTACCTCATTGTCTTCTAATCCATTTTCTAACAAACTGGTTAAAAATTTATACACCGGATGCATGTCTTTACCTTTCACTGATATTTTTGACATCATAGGAAAGGTTACACCATAATTTCTGGAACAAAATGCAGCAATCTCACCGTCTGTTCCGGGCTCTTGCGCCATGAAATTATTGGCAGGAAAACCGATAATCACAAAATTCGAATCTTTATATTCTCGATAAAGTGCCTCCAGTTCTTTGTATTGCGGTGTTAATCCGCATTTTGAAGCAGTATTCACAACCATTATTTTCTTTCCTTTTAGCGAAGAAAAATCTAGGGTGTCTCCGGACAAGGTTTGTACGCTGAAGGTATGTATGGATTTTTTCATAGCGGTGTTATTTGAAGATTTGTTCGCATGTTTATTTTGTCCATTTCCGCAAAAAGTAAATAAGAAGATGGCACATATAAAGGGTATAAATTTCATAGTAAATTATTTAATTATGTAACACATCAAAACCAAAATGGTTTATTCTCGTATGCATATTACATGATGAGAAGTATTCAATTCATACTATTCCTAACCCTAACGTTTACGCTAGCTTCCCAACCTTTTCGTATAAGTGGCCAATGGTCTGGGATTTTAAAGAACACCGCGGACGAAACCGCAACTACCTATGCTGTAATACTTGACCACAAAGCAATCACTAACTATACGAAAGGAAAAATTAAAATAGAATCCGAAAACGGTTTTGTTGTGTATGACGTTGCTGGGCCGTATCAGAATCCGAAGGATTTTAAATTAAGTTCATCAAAAAAACCAATTAGTAATGTAAAAGGTCCTATTAATTCATCCTTTTATTTTCAATTTTCTTACCAAGATACCTCAGGGTATATTATAAGTAAATTCAATGCGCCGGGAAGTACGTTGGATGGATACACGCTTTATCTTGAGAGAGATTCTAGGGATATATGGACCATGAACACATTAACCTATGACGCCTTCTTCATTAATGCGCTTACTAATAATATAAAAAATGGCATCCCTGCAAGAGATAAGCGAATGGCTGAATTGGCAAATTTTCAGTTTAAACCAATCTATTTCGAAACCGATCAACATGCCTTAGACACTGCGTATTATGATGACTTAAAAGCTATTGCCAGAATCCTTAAAAGCCACAGTGATTTGAGATTAAAAATTGAAGGACACACGGATGGCGATGGAAGTGAATCTTATAATTTAACACTGTCAAAACGACGTGCAGAAGAGATCATCGCATACTTAGTTTCCATCGGCATAACTCCAGACCGCATGATACAAGCCTATGACGGAGAAAAAAAACCCATAGACAGCAACCTAACGGAAGAAGGCAAACAAAGAAACCGGCGGGTTGAGCTCAGTTTTATTTAAGCGCGTCCAACCTCGATTCAAGCAGCATTAATTTTTGAAGTGCATCCGCTTCTTTTTTGCGTTCTACGGCAACGACTTGCTCTGGAGCTCCTGCTACAAAACGCTGATTAGACAATTTACCTTGAACGGCAGATAGAAACCCTTGGGTATACTTAATTTCTTCAAGAATCTTTGCTCGCTCACCTTCTACATCGATCAATTCTCCAAAAGGAATATAATACTCGATGCCTTTAACAATAAAGCAATGGGCTCCATCAATTATATCGGATTGTCGTTTCACCTCTGACAAATTCCCCATTTTAAGCAATACTGAATCTAATACATTCGCAGTATTAGAAACAACAACCATAGAAAGCTTCACCTTTTGAGCGATATTTTGCGACTTACGGAAATTCCGAATACCTGAGATTACTTCAAATGCTTCATTCATAGATGAAAGAACATCTGAATCAGGACTTTCACTTAGAGGCCAATGAGAAACAATAATATCATCTCCTTCTGCGCGCGGATTCAATGTATGCCAAAGCTCTTCCGTGATAAACGGCATAAATGGATGAAGCATTTGCATCAACTTTTCAAAAAACAGCTTTGTATGCTCAAGGGTTTTGATGTCAATGGGCTGTTCATATCCTGGTTTAATCATTTCCAAATACCAAGAACAGAAGTCGTCCCAAACCAACTTATAAATCTCCATTAACGCATCCGAAATTCGGAACTTTTCAAAGTGTGCATTAACCGCAATAATACTCTCATTCATCCTTGATTCAAACCAAGTTATCGCATGCATTGAATGCAAAGGTTGTTCAAATTCTCTTACTTCCCAGCCAGAAACCAAGCGATATGCATTCCAAATTTTATTTGCAAAATTTCTTCCTTGCTCGCATTGAGACGTATCGAACGGAAGGTCATTTCCTGCAGGCGATGAGATGAGAATTCCCATACGTACGCCATCCGCACCAAATTGATTAATCAAATCGATAGGATCTGGGGAATTTCCAAGAGATTTAGACATTTTACGTCCTAATTTATCTCGCACGATACCTGTGTAATATACATTTCTGAACGGCAAATCACCTAAGTATTCATATCCTGCAATTATCATTCGAGCCACCCAAAAGAACATGATTTCCGGTGCGGTCACCAAATCATTGGTTGGATAATAGTAAGATATTTCGGGATTTTTTGGCGATGTTATTCCATTAAAAACAGAAATTGGCCATAACCAACTCGAAAACCAAGTATCCAAAACATCCTCATCTTGAGTGAGATCAGACGCATTTTTTTCAATGCCTCGTGTCTTTAAGATTTGAACCGCTTCGCTAGCCGTTTCAGCTACCACAAAGTCATTTGGCCCCTCACCAAAATACCATGCCGGTATTTGATGTCCCCACCACAATTGCCGAGAGATACACCAATCCTTGACATTTTCCATCCAGTGCCGGTAGGTGTTTTTAAATTTATCGGGGAAAAATTTAATGTCATCATTCATTACATGATCCAAGGCAGGTTGCGCCAATTCTTTCATGGATAAGAACCATTGTAGTGAAAGCTTAGGCTCAATAACCGCATTGGTTCGTTCAGAAAATCCAACTTTATTGATGTAGTCTTCTGTCTTGACAAGGTACCCTTTTTCTTGAAGCTCCAACGCAATACGCTTTCTAACTTCAAAACGATCTATCCCTTCATAGTGTAAACCGTGCGCATTAAGGGTTCCATTTTCATTGAACAAATCAATCGAAGGCAGATTAAATTTCTTTCCTAGTTCATAATCATTTAGATCATGTGCTGGGGTTATTTTCAAACACCCAGTCCCAAAAGCTGGGTCGACATACTCATCAGCAATTACCGGAACTTTTCTTCCAGAAATTGGAACAATAACCGTTTTTCCGACGGCATGAGCATATCTTAAATCCTCTGGATGAACGCATACTGCGGTATCTCCTAAAATTGTTTCAGGCCTGGTGGTAGCAATAGTAATCCATTCATCTGCTGTATCATCAATTTTATAACGTACATGATAGAGTCTTGAATTAACTTCTTTGTAAAGAACTTCTTCATCAGAAACGGCAGTTAATGCTTCTGGATCCCAATTGACCATGCGAACACCGCGATAAATCTTTCCTTTGTTAAATAAGTCGATAAACACGGAAATCACTGATTTTGAATATTCGAGATCCATGGTAAAATGGGTGCGTTCCCAATCACACGAAGCGCCTAATTTCTTGAGTTGTTCAAGGATAATCCCTCCATGTTTGTCTTTCCATTCAAACGCATGCTTCAAGAATTCCTCACGGGTTAAGTCCGCTTTATTAATTCCTTCCAATTTGAGTTTTTGAACCACTTTGGCCTCTGTTGCAATAGACGCATGATCGGTACCAGGAACCCAGCAGGCATTCTTTCCAAGCATTCTCGCTCGACGAACTAAAACATCCTGAATTGTATTATTAAGCATGTGCCCCATGTGCAACACACCCGTAACATTCGGTGGAGGAATTACAACGGTGTAGGCCTCACGATCATCCGGAGTTGAATGAAAGTAATTTTTAGATAACCAATATGAATACCATTTATCTTCAACGGTTCCGGGAACAAATGTTTTTGGAATTTCCATGCATTAACTTTGGCGCGAAGATAATCATTCCAAGACAAAGATAGCGCCTACAATAAATCTCTATTGTTTCTGCGGCAATACATTTCCTCTGATGGTCAAGACAACCGGAGGAGCCTTGTCCGATGTAACGGTAATTGTTTTTACAAATTCCCCTACTCGTTTTGTATCATAGGATACACTAATTTTTCCGCGTTTATTCTTTTTGATGGGATTTTCCGGCTTATCTGCGGTGGTGCACCCACAACTGGTTTGAACATTTGTTATAGTTACTGGCTGCCCAGTTTTATTCGTGAAATTAAATACAAAGAAATCCTTTGAGTCATATGGAATGTCTTTACGCTCAATTTCTACTACATCGAACAGCAATATTTTCTTAGATGTACTTTGAGAAAATCCATATTGGCTAATTAATAGCAAGGAAAAAAGTAAAATTGACTTCATTTAATTTGAGTTTGATAACAAATATAGCAGAATAGATGTACTTGGACGCGTTAACTGCTAATTCTTTTAAATTTGCTCAACGATCCATTGAATCATCGGATACGAATCCTTGACACGAAGTTTAGCATCGGTTAAATCTACAAAATCCACCTTGGTTATTCCTTCTTTCCGTTGCGGAGTTAACTTAAAACCAGGATCTACTGACATACTAAACCAGGCAGTTTCTTTGAGTACAACCTCACCTTTTAATACGTATAAATGATACGTAATTATTGGAATCAACGAATCAACGGTTAATGCTAACCGACCACACTCCTCAGTCACTTCTCTCAATGCCGCTTGCATTGGGAATTCATCGCCTTCAATCCATCCCTTTGGAAGGTCCCAACACTTGTTACGGTAGATCATGAGCAATTCATTCTCATGTACTACAATTCCTCCAGCAGCGCGAATTAATTTAAACTGTGATTTAAATTCCTCGAAATTAATGTTAAGATATAATTGGCTATTTGCTTGATCATGAATGGATTTCCACCATTTTTTTGAAGAATTCAAGGAATCAAGCGTAACTATTTCACAATCGTGGTGTTCATAACTACCAACAAAGAGTTTCTTTTTCTCAGTAAAAACGATATAATTTTGCGCCATGGTTTACGACAAAGATAGCGCATTGCGCATTGCGGGGGAATTATTAAGAATTCAAGCGGTAAAACTTCAACCGAAAGACCCGTTTACGTGGGCTTCCGGCTGGAAATCTCCAATTTACTGTGATAACCGTAAAACCTTATCGTTCCCTACCGTTCGTACCTATATTCGGCAGCGATTTTCTGAATTAATTGAAAAAGAATTCGGAAAGCCGGATGTTATTGCTGGTATTGCTACTGGTGGAATACCTCAGGGTGTCTTAGTTGCTCAAGAGCTAGGATTGCCATTCATCTATGTTCGAAGTAATGTAAAAGACCATGGGTTAGGCAATTTAATTGAAGGGACCTATGAGGCGGGGCAGAATGTCATCGTAGTAGAAGACCTGATTTCTACTGGGGGAAGCAGTTTGCAAGGAGTTCAAGCATTAAAAGATGCGGGACTCAAAGTAAAAGGGTTAATTGCTATCTTCTCTTATGGATTTGATACGGCGGATGAAGCATTTGAAAAAGCCGAATGCCCCTATGTTGTACTTTCAGACTATGATCATCTTATCGAACAGGCAGTGAATTTGGAGTATATCAAGGAAGATGAGCTTGATCAATTAAAAAAATGGCGTGAATTACCATCAACTTGGACACCTGAATAAGCCATGAAAATTGAAAGTGAACAATTCACTACCCATATCCCAGTAAAAACAATCATCGATTTTCTAGCGATTCCGCTGAACATTGAGAAGATACTTCCACCCGATCGAATACAATCCTTTGAATCTGATGAAGCCCAGTGTAATTTTAAAATTCAAGGAGGCATCAACATTAGTTTAGTATTTGTGCACCAAACTAATTCATCAGTAAGCTACAAAAGCGGTGAAAAAAGTCCATTTCCATTTGAATTAACTGCACACATTGAAGAAATTCCCGAAGGCAGTAGAGGTCAACTCATCTTCAATGGCGATACATCCCCATTTATTGCCATGATGGCAAAAGGTCCACTCACCGCCCTTTTCAACGATATGGGCAGAAACCTTATAGACCTTATTGAAAAATCCAAGTAACCTGACCGTGCTCCAAGAGTCGAACCTCATTTGCAATTTGGATCTTTAATTGGCCTTGTGAGCTAATTCCAACGATTTCGCCTTCTAGGCGCTCATTACCGATTTGAAACGGTGATTTTTCTCTGAACCGGTATAAATGATTTTCATAAGACGCTTTTAGAAGGTTGTAATCACCCAACTCATTTTCATATTGAGTTAATGAGTCACAAAGCATCCAAAGCACGTCCTCTGTTTTGGTAAATGATCCACGAATTTTTTTAATGGAAGTGGCATTTTCCCTATTGAATACTGTTTGGTTCAGATTAATTCCTATTCCGATAATGACCGATTTAACTATATTGGCCTGATTTGTAGTTTCAATCAATACACCCCCTAATTTACAATCGTCAACATAAATGTCATTCGGCCATTTAATCTTCGCTTCAATTCCCAAGGTAGCCAAGAAGTTAATAATGCTCATGGAAACCCACCAGTTTACATGGATTACTTCTGTTAATGTCAAATTGGCAGGAAAATAAATAAATGAGGCTGTTAGGTTCATTCCTGCGTCCGATTCCCAAGAATTTGATCGTTGACCACGACCATTGGTCTGAAAATCTGCCATAACTACTGCCCCATTATCTGCTAAGCCTTCATTAATTAGATTGGCTGCAAAATTGTTAGTAGAATCTACAGATTCAAGTTTGAATACCTGTTTACCAAATTTTAGCATAAATAATTGGCAGGGGTTGTAAAAACCAAAGGTATATTTAAATTAATGAATTAGTTTTGCACCTTGGATAAAAATTAATGGCAAAGAATAAAAAAGAAATATCGCATTCCGAATTACTAAGCAAGTGTATTGTTGAAGGAATGCAGGAAAATAAAGCAAAGGACATCGTTGTATTGGATTTGCGTGGATTAAGTTCTGCGGTATGTGATTTCTTTGTTATATGTTCCGGTGAGTCGAGCACTCAAGTGGATGGCATCACTAATGCAATCACAAGATTTACCCGAAAAGAAATGAAGGAAAAGCCTTGGCATACTGAAGGTCAACGAAACAGTGAATGGGTATTACTCGACTATGTAGACGTGGTAGCACATGTATTTTACAAAGAGGCGCGAGGATTTTATGAAATCGAAGATTTATGGGCTGATGGAATTAGAACCGACATCCCTAACTTAAACTAAATATTATGTCAGAAGATAAAAAGAAACGTGGGTTTTCAGTTTATTGGATTTATGCCTTAGCTGGTGTTGCATTTATTGCAATTCAACTTTTTTATGGCGCTGAATCACGAATAACCATTGAACGCAAACAAACACTTTTCGAATTGGTAGATTCAAGTGGGGTTGAGAAAATCACAATCATCAATGACCAACGTGCAAATTTCGAATTGAATGGTCGAGGAATTGAATTGGTTAAAACCTTCAAAAAAGGCGAATATCCAAAGATTTGGAAGCAACTCAAAAAAGAAAAAACCTTAGAAAAGCAGAAAAAAGCTGAAATTGTACTTGAGAATATTGGTGATCTCGGCAATTTCGAAAACAGCTTAGAAAAAGAGCGAGGTTTTGAGTGCGCGCGCGACACCGAAACAGATTATTTCGGTACAATTCTCGCCTATCTTTTACCCTTTGGAATTATTTTCTTGATTTGGTTTTTCGTAATGCGCAGAATGACTGGTGGCGGCGGAAGCGGCGGAGGCGGCGGACAAATTTTCAACATTGGAAAATCTAGAGCTCAGTTGTACGACAAAGGTAAATCCACCAATGTTACATTCAAGGATGTAGCGGGATTACAAGGAGCAAAAGAAGAAATTGTAGAAATCGTTGAATTCCTTAAAAATCCAAAGAAGTATACTGATATTGGAGCAAAAATTCCAAAAGGTGCTTTATTAGTTGGTCCTCCAGGAACAGGTAAGACCTTATTAGCAAAAGCAGTAGCAGGAGAAGCGAAAGTACCTTTCTTCTCATTATCTGGATCCGATTTTGTTGAGATGTTTGTTGGTGTAGGTGCCTCACGAGTTCGAGACCTATTCCGTCAAGCCAAAGAAAAGGCGCCCTCTATTATTTTTATTGATGAGATAGATGCGATTGGAAGAGCTAGAGGTAAGAACAACGGGTTTAATTCAAATGATGAGCGTGAAAACACCCTGAACCAGTTACTCACAGAAATGGATGGTTTTGGCACCAACAGCGGGGTAATCATTATTGCCGCTACGAACAGAGCCGATGTATTAGACAGTGCGCTCTTAAGAGCAGGGCGTTTCGATCGTCAGATTTATGTAGACATGCCCGATTTAAATGAGCGTAAAGAAATATTCCAAGTACATTTAAAGCCGCTCAAACTAGAAGAAGGGTTGGATATTGACTTTTTAGCGAAACAAACGCCAGGGTTTAGCGGTGCTGATATTGCGAACCTGTGTAACGAGGCGGCATTAATTGCAGCAAGAAAAGAAAAGAAGAAAGTAGCCAAGCAGGACTTCCTCGATGCAGTTGATCGAATTGTAGGTGGATTAGAAAAGAAAAATAAAATTATCACCAAGGACGAGAAGAAAACGATTGCCATTCACGAAGCAGGACATGCTACGATTTCATGGTTATTAGAGTATGCAAATCCCTTGGTAAAGGTTACTATTGTCCCTCGCGGTCAATCATTGGGCGCAGCTTGGTATTTACCCGAAGAGCGCAGCATCACTACAACGGAGCAATTATTAGATCAGATGTGTTCTGCACTTGGTGGTAGAGCGGCAGAGGAACTGGTATTTTCAAAAATTAGTACGGGTGCGTTAAGTGATTTGGAGAAAATCACGAAACAAGCGTATGCCATGGTATCTATTTATGGCTTAAATAAACGGGTTGGTAATAGGTCATTTTATGACTCACAAGGAAGGGATACATTTACTAAGCCATATTCCGATGAAACGGCTAAAATTATCGATGAGGAAGTCTCTTTATTAATAGAAAGTCAATATCAACGAGCCTTAAAAATCCTAACAGAAAACAAAGATAAATTGGAACAATTAGCTGAAAAACTGTTAATTGATGAGGTTATCTTTAAAGAGAACTTAGAAGATATTTTCGGGAAACGTCAGTGGGACCCTGCTGAAATAGTTGAAGAGAAGAAGAATGCACCAGATTCTTCAGTTGCTACAGATGAGCAAAGCGCTTCCACAGAAGTGGGTGAATCCAATGAAACTCAATCTGAAGAACTAACCGAAAAACCAACCGAAGAATCAACACCACCGAAAACCGAAACCGAAACTTCTGAGGAATAGGTTCATTAGGGCATGAGTAATTTAGTCCAACGCATTATCACAGGCACCATTCTTGGTATTTTAATACTGGGATCTGTAATTGCAGGACCTTGGGCTCAGGGAATTGTTTTCAGTGGGTTTATGATCGTAGGACTGCTCGAATTCTACCGCATGTGTGATCGATTATCGTTCATTCATGTTTCAAAAGAAATGGGCTTATTCATTGGTCTTTTTATCTATCTACTGCTCATTGGGATGAGTATTGGATTGCTCCCATTAATTTCAATTACAGTTATATTTCCGTTGTTTTTCAGTCTGATTTTAGTTGAACTTTGGAAGAAACATCCCCAGCCATTATTGAATATTGCCATACTCGTACTGGGTATCATATATGTTGTCATTCCATTCTATTTGAGCATTGATTTAAATATCCGAAATAAGCAATTTCTACCCACAGTAGCAGGTATGTTAATCCTAATCTGGACGAACGACACCATGGCGTATTTTGTTGGCAAAAAATGGGGTAAACACAAGTTATTCGAGCGCATCTCCCCAAAAAAAACTTGGGAAGGAACCATTGGAGGAATTATATTCACACTACTCTTTGGGTTCATTATTGGAACATATATAAACCAAGGTTTGACCTTGTTTTGGGTGATTTCAGCAGTGATCATTGGACCGTGTGCCATCTTTGGAGATTTACTAGAATCCTTATTTAAACGTAGCTTAGAAATAAAGGACAGTGGGAACATTTTACCAGGACATGGAGGCGTTTTAGATCGTTTCGATGCAGCCTTATTTAGCATCCCCTTCTTTTATTGTTGGTATATGCTTTATTTTTATTGGTAAATTTACCCCATGCGATTTCATAAAGAAGGATATGTCATCATGACGTCAGCGACCATAATAACGAGTGTTATTGTGGCCACAATTTGGATTTTACTTGGTGATGCAATGCCTTGGCTGAATGGCCTCCTTTCAATTATTCCGATTGTTTTTCTGTATCTTATCATTCAATTTTTTCGGGTTCCAAACCGAACAATAGCTGGTAATTCGTCAGAAGTTGTTTGTCCGGCTGATGGAAAAGTGGTTGTTATTGAACGGGTTTATGAACCTGAGTTTATAAAAGAAGATTGTATTCAGATTTCAATTTTCATGTCTCCACTGAATGTTCATGCGAATTATGTTCCTATCGCGGGCAAGGTAGCCTATACCAAATACCATAAGGGATTATACTTGGTTGCTTGGCACCCGAAAAGTTCTACAGAGAACGAACGTTCAACCATGGTTATAGAAACACCTTCGAAAAAAAATGTTTTGGTGCGGCAAATAGCAGGTGCCGTTGCACGAAGAATTTGTTTCTATGCAAAGAATGATCACGAATACAGTAAGGGTGAGGAATTTGGATTTATAAAATTTGGATCCCGTGTTGACGTATTTCTTCCGCTAGATGCAAAAATCAATGTTACAATTGGTCAAAAGGTTAAAAATCGTGAAGACATACTTGCAACTATATAAATCTTAGTACATTTATAAAAAAAATATATCATGAAAAAATTAGTTTTAGCTGTTGCTTTGGTTACCATGAGTGGGACGATAGCTACAAAAGTTTACGCTGCACAAACTGGCGTTAAAATGGAACTTCGTGACGACGACAAAAAGAAAAAGAAAAAGAAGAAAGGAAGTTGTTCTGCAACAGAACAAAAGAAATGTTGTTCTGGGTCAACCCAAAAATCGGGTTGCGGCGATAAGCACTAAGTAAACAAAGTTCAATAAAAAAGGGGCCTCGGCCCCTTTTTTATTAGTCAAAAATCTCCTTGAATTCTTGATTATATTTTTCAAGAATTACCTTCCTTTTCAACTTGAGTGTTGGCGTTAATTCATTGCCTTCAATTGAAAATAAATTAGGTAAAAGTTTAATCTTTTTAATTTGCTCCCAATTCCCAAGGTGTGCATTTACTTTTTCGATCTCCTCAAACATCCGTTTATTTATGGTAGGATCTGCTATAATTTCCTCATTCGTTAAGTTTTCAAAAGAAAGGCCATGTCGATCTGCCCACGACCGAACAAATGCATAATCTGGTATAATGAATGCCGCAGGGAACTTTTGATTCTCCCCAATTACCATTGCTTGTTCAATAAAACGTGATTCTTTTAGTGAGTTTTCAATGGCTTGAGGAACAATGTATTTTCCTCCAGAAGTTTTAAATATTTCCTTTTTACGGTCAGTAATTTTAAGGAACCTTCCTTCTATAAATTCACCAATATCGCCGGTTTTCAACCAACCCTCTTCATTAAACACATCTCTTGTGGCTTCCTCATTGTTATAATATCCCATCATCACATTGGGTCCTTTAACTAGAATTTCTCCATCTGATGCAATCATAACCTCTACCTGATCAATAAGCGCACCCACACTACCAAAACGAATTCCACGCTGAAATGAATTCACCGAAATCACGGGGGATGTTTCAGTCATTCCATACCCTTCTAAAATTGGAATACCGGCCGCTAAAAAAATCCGAGATAACCGAGGCTGCAAGGCCGCACTTCCCGATGCAATTGCTCGTACATTGCCACCTAAGGCTTCCTGCCATTTTGAAAAAATCAACTTCTTAGCGATGCCTAATTTAAAATAATACCACGACCCTTTACCGGTTTGCTCGTATTCTTCAGCAAGACCAACAGCCCAAAAGAAAAGCTTCTTTTTTACGCCTGTTAAGTCTTCACCTTTTGCAATGATCTTATCATAGACCTTCTCTATTAATCTAGGCACGGCACTAAATACTTGAGGTTTAACTTCACGAATATTGTCGCCTATTGTATCCATGGACTCCGCGAAATAAATCGAAGCACCTATGTACATGTACAAATAGTGAAGCATTCGCTCATAGATATGGCATACCGGAAGAAAAGATAGAACCTTTGAATTCTTATCGGCAGGAATGGGCTCTTCGCAAGCTAATACATTAGAAAGTACATTTCCATGGGTTAGCATAACGCCTTTCGGATTACCCGTTGTACCGGACGTATAAATTATAGTTACCATGTCTTCAGACTTAACAGCATCCATCCGTTCTTGTACCATTAATTCAGATACGTCATGCGACAATTCAAACAAGGCATTCCACGAGGTAGTATTCGGTAAGGAATCGAATGAAAACACTTCTTTCAATCTAGACAATTGAGGTTTCACTTCATTAATTTTATCCGCAATCTCCTGATTCCCTACAAACATATATTCAGCAGCACAATCGTTAAGAATGTACGCATAATCCTTTGCTGAAATTGTTGGATATAACGGTACCAGGACCGCCCCCACTTGCTGAACAGCAATATCAAGAATATTCCATTCATACCGATTCGCAGAGGCAACTGCAATTCGATCACCTGCTAGCACTCCCATGTGATACAAGGCTTTAGAAAGCCGCATCGCTTGCGCTAAAAATTCCTGTGTAGAAAGCGACTGCCACTGGCCGTCAACCTTCGTATTAAACATATTCGCTTGTGGAAAATTCTTTAATTGATGGTAAGGGACATCAAACAATCGATTTAGCATAGCCTTAATTTAATTGGTATTCGGTTAATTTTATGCGAATGAACTAGTGGTTTAATCCATTTAATTTATCCAAAAGTTCATCCGATTTTTGATCAAAATCAGCAACTATCGCTTTGAAATCTGATTTTGTTTTTCCTGAATTCATTCGAGATAACAACTCGTTATACGTTGAAATCACCTCCTCAATCAATCCTTCTGCCGCTTCAGCCTTATCATCATTTACTTCTTGGATATAGATACACTCATCAATAACATCAATGATCATTGCATTGATTTGTTTCTTTAACATTCGTTTATTAGCCATCTTTTGTTTTTTCCAAATATATTCATTTTAATCATACCAAAGCGCCCGAAGTAAATCGCTACTTTTGCACTGTGATTCCAATTATAACCTTAAAGAAAGGGAAAGAAGCTTCCTTGTTCAGAAAACATCCTTGGGTTTTTTCAGGGGCTATTGCTACTAACTGCGAGCCATTAGAAGATGGTCAGTTGGTTACCGTTAACCGATGGAATGGTGACTTTTTAGCGATAGGACATTTTCAACATGGCTCCATTTCCATTCGAATCATTTCATTTAATGAAGTCCTAATTAATCAGGAATTTTGGAATGTTCGCATTTCCACTATGATTGAGTTGCGAAAAAAACTAGGCCTCCTAACCGAAACTAATTCCATCTTTAGAATTTGTCACGGTGAAGGGGACGAAGTTCCTGGATTAGTAATAGATTATTATACTGGTGTTGCGGTAATCCAATGTCACTCAATTGGAATGATCCAACACCTCGATGAAATAACCACTGCGTTAACCTTAAGTTTGGGAGATGAACTAAAGGCAGTTTACCATAAATCATCAGATACCTTACCTAAAAGACACGCGATAACAGACGGTTATCTCTACGGTGAGGCGCCTACTCCGCATTATGCCATGGAAGATGGAATTACGTATGCCATTGATTGGATTAATGGTCAGAAAACTGGTTTCTTTATTGATCAGCGTGATAACCGAACGCTTTTGGGTAAAATGTCCCATGGTAAAAAAGTGTTGAATGCATTCTGTTACTCAGGCGGCTTTAGTTTACAAGCATTAAAAAATGAAGCGAGCATTGTTTATTCCTTAGATAGTTCAAACAAAGCGATAACCCTAGTGGAGGAAAATGTTCAGCTTAATGGATTCAAAGACCGGCACATCTCGGTAGTTGCTGATGCCATGGAGTTCATGAAGGAGCTCCCTGAGGAATTCGATATAATCATTTTAGATCCGCCGGCTTTTGCAAAGCATTTAGACAAAAAGCACAAGGCTGTCCAAGGCTATAAGCGCTTAAATGCCCATGCATTTAGACAAATCAAACCTGGTGGGATCTTAGTTACCTTCTCTTGTTCTCAAGTGGTTGACAAATCGTTGTTCAATCACACCATCATATCTGCAGCGATTGAATCAAACCGAAAGGTTAAAATTCTATATCAACTGCACCAACCTGCCGACCATCCGATTGGAGCTTTTCATCCAGAAGGTGAATATTTAAAAGGCTTAGTTGTTTATGTCGAGTAGTCTTCTACCCATAACATATCGTTCCATTCTGGGAGTAGCCTTACCGATGATGGTTTCTGGATTCATCCAATCCATCGTGTTAATCACAGACTCGGCATTCATAAGTAGATACAGTGTTGAAGGCTTTGATGCGGTAGGAAATGCAGGCCTGGCATACATCACTTTTTACATGATGCTCCTTGGAATGTCAGATGGCGCACAAATCCTCATGGCCCGAAGAATTGGTGAATCGAGGGAAGATCAACTCGGAAGGATTCTTAACGCCACATGGGTTATACTCGGTATACTTGCGGTGATCTTTTTCACCATACTCACCCTATTTATTCCGTCGTGGATTAGCGCGTATTCTAGAAATCAAGAAGTGGCAAGTTTACAGGGTGAATTTATCCGGCATCGCTCATTTGCCTTATTCTTCTGTATGATTACCTTAGGATTTCAGGCGTTTTATCTAGCACGAGGGAAATCTTGGGTGGTTTTAGTAGCCGCCCTGATTACAGCAAGTACCAACATACTTTTTGATTACTTACTAATTTTTGGCATTGGCATTTTTCCAGAAATGGGGGTTGCTGGTGCCGCTACAGCCTCATCGATTGCCGACGGATTGGGGATGTTGTTTTTGGTGATTTTCACCTTGAGTTCGAAAGAAAATTACGCGTACCACTTGTTTGGGACCATCAAAGGCATTGGGCTCGAACTCAAAGAATTAATTAAAATCGGAACGCCACTTTTATTGCAGGGGTTCTCTGCCCTATTCACATGGACGTTGTTTTTTACATGGATAGAGCAAATGGGGAAATATCAACTAACCGTTTCACAAAATATCCGGTCCATTTATTTTTTAGCCTTTGTTCCCATTTGGGGTTTTGCCGGGACCACGAAAACGTATATTTCCCAATACATTGGAGCCGCCAAACAAAAGGAACTACCGCGAATTCAACGCCGTATACAACTACTTACGCTCCTATTTATGTTACTAACGTTCCATGGTGCCGTTTTGTATCCCGAAACCTTGATATCTATTATCAATCCGCATGAGGAATACCTGAAGGACAGTAGCGCCATACTTCGCCTTGTCGCCGGTTCAATCCTTTTATTTGCATTGGTATCAGTTTATTTCCAAACCATTCACGGAAGTGGAAATACCGTAGCATCAATGACTATTGAAATAATTTCAGTTGGGATTTACACGCTGAGTGTATATCTGTTTATTAAAGTTTGGTCCTTCGATATATATCATGTTTGGACCGTAGAATATATCTATTTTGGCACGATGGGACTTTTGTCTTATTTATATTTGAACATATTTTCTTGGAACAATAAACGCATCTAAATGGGATTAAAAGTCGTATTCATGGGGACTCCTGCCTTCGCAAGTTATATGCTTGAAGGGTTGATTTCATCGAGTCATCGCGTTGTTGGTGTAGTTACGGTGGCTGACAAACCTGCTGGACGAGGTCAACAACTTAGGGAAAGTGCTGTAAAAGAAACCGCTAAAAAAGCAGAGATCCCAATACTTCAGCCAATTTCATTGAAAGATGAATCCTTTTTAGCAGCCTTACAGGCATTTGATGCTGATGTATTTGTAGTTGTTGCTTTTAGAATGTTACCTGAGGTGGTTTGGAAAATGCCATCAAGGGGAACGATTAATCTTCATGCATCTCTTTTGCCAAATTATCGGGGTGCAGCACCAATTAATTGGGCTATCATTAACGGGGAATCCCAAACGGGGTTAACCACATTTTTCATTAATGAGGCGATTGATTGTGGCGCAATACTTAAGCAGCATACCATGGAAATATTACCAGGCACTACCGCAGGGGAATTACATGACCAAATGCTTGATCCCGGGGTAAATTTAATCCTTGAAACCCTCCATGCGATAGAAAATAACCTTGCCGAATCAAACCCGCAATCGGCGACTGATTCCATAAAAGAAGCGCCCAAACTCACTAAGCTAAATACACGGGTTAATTTCAATGCCACAGGGTTAGAAATTACCAACCTAGTTAATGGCCTAAATCCTTATCCCAGCGCCTATTGTTTATTACGTCATAAACCGTCTCAACGCACGGTAAATTTCAAAATATTTAGTGGTGTGTATGTTCCCGAAGAACATCCGTTACAGGTACTATCATCCAATAAAGATGGTATATTATTCCCATGTTTAGATGGTTATTTTTGCGTCCAAACACTTCAACCAGAGGGCAAACGAAGCATGAACTATAAAGAGTTTCTGGCGGGTAATGATATTTCTCAATTTGAACTCATTGATTGATCTTTTTTTAACTTCAGGTGTTCTAAATTGAATAAATGTTATTTTTACCTTGAATGTCAGATTTCAAATCAAATAGAAAGGAACTTGATGAAGAGTTAGAGAAATTCATGCGTTTGCTTGAAGAACTACTACCTCATTACCATCATTTGCTTAAAAAGGAACCGTTGTCTTCCGATGAATTGAAGCGTTTGGGTGAAATTGAGCACTATTTGATTGGTGTTAATGCTAAAATCATTGAAATAAAAAAGCGCTTAGAACAAGACCTCTTTGGTCAGTCCTTGGATGTCTACTATAAAACTAAAAATGATGCAATTTCTGGAAATCCACACGCTAAATTAAAATTAGAACGGATGAGGGATTCATTTGCTGAAGCCCTTCACGGTGGAGAAATCTTCAATTTCAATTGATCCAGGATCTAAAACGTTTGATTTCTTAAGTTTCATTAACTTTGTATATGGTTAATAATACACAACCGATGCGGATTGGGGTGATTGGTAGCGGTAGTTGGGCAACGGCGCTTGTCAAGCTGTTTTCGAACAATCAATCAAACGTGAACTGGTGGGTTAGATCGGAAGAATCAATCGCCCATATTCAATCATTCAAACATAATCCTAGGTATCTACAGTCCGCTGAACTTGAGGTATCCAATTTAGCATTAAGCTCCTCATTACACGATGTGATTTCTTTAAGTGATTGCTTGGTAGTGGCAGTTCCAGCAGCATTTATACATGAAGTTTTTAAAGAAATAGACCCCGATTTGTTTAAGGGTAAAAAAGTAATTTCAGCAGTAAAAGGGATCATTCCTGAATTCAACGCCATTCCTGCCCGATATTTCCACAAAAGTTTCGGAATCCCATATTCTGATATCGGAATCATTTGTGGGCCATGTCATGCGGAGGAAGTTGCTTTGGAACGCTTATCCTATTTGACGGTTGGATGCGATGATATCGAGCTCGCTGAGCAAGTAGCAAGTTTGTTGCGATGCAGATATATTAAAGTTACTGTAAGTGAAGATTTATTTGGTGCAGAAATATCGGCTATCTTAAAAAATGTATACGCGCTAGCTTCAGGTATTTGTGCTGGACTTGGCTATGGTGATAATTTCCAAGCCGTATTGGTATCTAATGCAATCCAAGAAATCGAACGGTTTATTGACGTGGTGAATCCAGTGCATCGCGATGTAAAGAACAGCGCGTATTTAGGCGATCTACTGGTTACTGCATATTCAAAATTTTCACGCAACAGAACCTTTGGATTTATGATCGGAAAAGGATATTCAGTAAAAGCGGCCACCTTAGAAATTGGAATGATTGCTGAAGGATATTATGCAACCAAAAGTCTCATGGAAATGAATGAAAAATTCAATGTGGATTTACCGATACTAACGGCTGTATATCATATAATTTATGGTAATCGGTCGGCAAGAAAAACGATGCACGAATTGGCAGAAAAACTAAGTTAAGGCATGAAGGTATTTAAATTTGGAGGAGCATCGGTAAAGGATGCAGAAGCCATTAAAAATGTGGGATCCATTCTATTGCGATTTGAGCACCAACCCGTTTTAGTTGTCGTCTCTGCGATGGGAAAAACTACAAACAAACTGGAAGAATGCCTTACCTATTTGCTCGCTCAGGATCAACTGAATTATTACCATACCGTTGATAGCCTGCGTGATTTTCACGTTGATATTGCCGGTGAATTATTTCATGACCAACACAGCAAAGTATTTCGATTTATCGACGACATTTTTGAACAATTAAAAAACAAATTTGAAAAGCCACTTGCCGAGCAGCGATCTTTCGAGTACGACCAAGTGGTTTCCTTAGGTGAAGTACTTTCATCCTTCATCATTAACGAATATGTACTTGAGCTTGGATTAAAATCAGAATGGTTAGACGCACGAAGGTTAATTCGTACCGACAACCACTACCAAGAAGCCAATGTTAACTGGGAGAAAAGTGAAGCGCTCATATCCGCTCGGTTAGAAAGTTCAATTCAACAAACCAACACCTTCATTACGCAAGGATTTATTGGTCACACCGCAGAAGGATTCACAACCACACTTGGAAGGGAAGGTTCTGATTATTCAGCAGCGATTTTCGCATTTTGCACGAGTGCATCTGAAGTAACCATTTGGAAAGATGTTCCTGGGATGCTAAACGCAGATCCTAAATATTTCGAAAACACCCAATTATTATCAAAGATTTCTTATCGTGAGGCCATTGAATTGGCATACTTTGGAGCAAGTGTTATTCACCCAAAAACAATCAAACCTCTACAAAACAAGGAAATCCCTTTATTTGTAAAAAGTTTTATAGACCCAGAGGCCCCAGGGACAACGATACAATCAGAGGGTGGGAATGACCACTTAATCCCTTCATTCATTGTAAAGAAAAACCAAGTATTAATTACCATAAGTTCTGCTGATTTCTCGTTTATTAACGAGGATGCCTTAGCACGAATTTTTGAGATATTTTACAGCAACCGCATTAAGATTAATCTAATGCAAAATTCAGCGTTGAATTTTTCTGTTCTTGTGGATGGGGATAAAATACATCTAGAAACGCTGCTCGCGAACCTTAATCCGTCCTTTAAATGTAAATATAATGAAGGGGTAGAATTAGTAACGATCAGGCACTATAACCAAGCTACCATCACCCAAATGACAAGGGGTCGAGAAGTATTAATAGAACAACGATCTCGGCAAACGGCTCGCTTCGTAATTCGATAAGGAAATACCTTGTTTGTGGTATAAAAAATTGAAATAGATGGGGTAATTTTGCACTATGTTGCTCAATGAACTTAAGGTCGGTGATCAAGCGAAAATCATTCGAATTGCGGATGATGTATTTCGCACCAAATTACTTGAGATGGGTGTTATGCCTGGAACCCTAGTCACCTTGATGTTAAGAGCCCCGTTTAACGGACCGCTTGCTTTTTCCTATGAAAACACGCTTCTTTCCATTCGAACCGAAGACGCTCATAATATTTTGGTAGAAAAAAAGATGAAACACCAATGAAAATTGCATTATTCGGAAACCCAAATACTGGAAAAAGCACCGTATTTAACCTGCTCACCGGATTAAGGCAGAAGATTGGTAATTTCCCTGGCGTTACGGTTGACAAGAAAAGTGGAGTAATACAACTTGATGGTGTTGAACATGAACTCATTGATATTCCGGGAGTGTATAGCATTTACCCTTCGAATAAAGAAGAAAAAGTGGTATACGAACTTCTTGTATCCTCACCACCCCACCAAAGACCCGACTTAGGAATTGTGGTTGCCGATGCCTCTAATTTAGCACGTAGTTTATTCTTTTTCAGTCAGCTTATCGATTGCGGTTTACCCTTAGTTCTTGTAATAAACATGAACGATATCGCGGAAAAGAAAGGAATAAGTATAGATATAAATGCGCTTCAACATGCATTTAGCAATACGCCCATTGTATTCATGAATGCTCGAGTAGGATTAGGTAAAGACCGCTTGCTTACCGCAGTAAAGCATCAAATAGAACGACGTGAACCAGAACATGTTAAGGTATCTAATTCATTGAAAAACCTCGGTGATTTGTTAGGGCAAGAGGAAGAAGCAGCACAACGGCATGAATATATTGGAAAAATACTACAGAACACGCTAAGTGTAACAAAAACAAGCACTCGTAAGAACAACCTTGATCGATGGTTAACCCATCCAATTGCAGGATATCTCATTTTTTCCGCCATCCTTTTCATCATCTTTCAATTTGTTTTTTCATTTGCGGCATACCCTATGGATGCTATTGAAAGCGGTTTTGGATGGTTAACCCAATGGATTAAAAGTGTAATGACAGATGGCCCGCTGTCCGCCTTACTTTGCGATGGTATTATCCCCGGAATAAGTGGCGTATTAGTATTCATACCACAAATTGGCATCTTGTTTTTCTTTATTGCCTTATTGGAGGATTCCGGCTACCTGGCACGTGCCGTATTCTTAATGGATCGGTTGGTACGTCCGTTTGGATTAAATGGGAGAAGTGTTGTGCCTTTGCTATCAAGCATGGCCTGTGCTATACCCGGTGTTATGGCCACTAGAGGAATACCGAATTACAAAGAGCGATTGATCACCATATTTGTGGCACCTTTAATGAGTTGCAGTGCCCGGATTCCGGTATTCACCCTACTCATCGGATTAGTTATTCCAAAAATGAAACTGTTAGGGTTCATAAACTTGCAAGGACTGGTATTACTTGGTTTATATGTGTTAGGCATTGTCTCTGCCTTATTCATTGCATGGATTATGCACCTGATCCTGAAACAGGAAAAACGGTCCTATTATTTAATGGAAATTCCAGAATTCAAGCGCCCGTTATGGCGTAATATTTTTCTAACTGTTTTTGAAAAAATAAAGGTTTTCACTACCGAAGCGGGCGGTATAATTCTAGCGATCTCCATCGTGCTTTGGGCTTTAGCAAGTTATGGCCCATCAGAACAACGAAACGCAGCGGTTGAATCCTTAAAAAAGACAACAGCTTATAAAACAACAGGTTCTGTAGAAAAAGAAGGATTGAAGAATGCAGTTCTATTAGAAAATTCATACATAGGAATTTTTGGTAAAGGAATTGAACCCCTCATAAAACCTATTGGATATGATTGGAAAATTGGCATTGCCCTGATTACATCATTTGCGGCTCGTGAGGTTTTTGTGGGATCCTTATCAACGATATACGCAAGTGGAGACAACGATAATGAATTCAATCTGCGAAACAAGCTCAAAAATCAAAAAAATCCAGATGGAAGTTTTGTCTTTTCCTTACGCACGGGTATTTCGTTAATGGTATTTTATGTATACGCCATGCAGTGTCTTTCGACCTTAGCCGTGGTTAAACGAGAGACAAAATCTTGGAAGTGGCCCACGCTTCAACTAGTAGCATTTGGCGCTATGGCATACTTGGGCGGTTGGATTTGTTTCCATGTTTTCTAATAAAAAACACTAATATTGAGGAATGATACAAGCAATTATTGTTTCGGGCATCGTACTGGCAGCCTTAATTTATTTAGGTTGGAGGTTCTTCTTTAAACCCAAAAAATGTAACACGTGCGCGATTAATTCCAAAACCAGCACTAAAACATGGGGATAGATTGTGAATTATATCGTTACAACCAATGTTTCTTTTCCCTTAAAAAAGATGAGATCACCTATTTTGCCTCGGATTTTTTAGACTCAGAATTAGATGCAGATCATGTAAGTTGGCTGAATATCCATGACATACGAGACCAACATTCTGTTAAATTGTTGTGTACAAAGTTACACATAGACAAACTGAGTATTGAAAACATATATATCAAGCAACGCAGACCAAAAGTAGAAGAATATCCAAACTACATTTATTTCAGTGTTACGTTAACGGATTTGAACGATCGGTATAGTGATATGTTCAGTGAAAACCAGGTGACATTTTTTCTTGGAGACGAATATTTAATCACCATGCAACATGGGTTGAAAAGATACTTTGACAGTGTTCGAGACCGCATAGAACATTCTAAAGGTAAAATCAGAAGACAGAAATCCGATTTTTTACTTTATCGATGTATGGAAGCCATCTTAGATAATTACTACCTTATCATTGATGATGTCTCTGAAAATTCAACAAAAATTGAAAATCGCTTGCATCACCATGAAGATAAGGCCATTTTACATGACATTGAAACGCAGAAAAGAAAATTAATACATCTTCGAACAATTGCACGCCCCATACAAGATATCACTGAACAACTTTACAGCAGTGAAACCAAATTAATTCACGAGGAAAATACACGGTACTTTAAGACCCTGAACAGCAATTGCAATAACTTAATCACAGAGATTGATAGTCAGATACAAATTTTAGATGGTTTGGCTAATTTTTATTACGCAGCTCAAGGTCAACGTATGAATGAAATCATGAAAGTATTAACGATTGTAAGCGCAATTTTCATCCCGTTAACTTTTATTGCTGGAGTTTATGGAATGAACTTTGAAAATATGCCTGAACTTAAAATGAAAAATGCCTATTTTGTTGTAGTGGGAGTAATGATTATAACCGGAATTCTGCTTTTCCTTTATTTCATTAAAAAAGGCTGGTTAAAAAAGAGTGATTACCACATCAATAAATAATGAATTCAGAAGAGAATACCTATGTTCTCCAGCGTTTCCAGGAGATTCTAACACCGAACAAAGTAGCATTATTTAATCGGATAGCAGCACAACGTACGCGACACCTGAGCGTTGTGTTAGAGGACATTTTTCAAGAACATAATGCATCCGCCGTCATTCGAAGCTGTGATTGTTTTGGTATTCAAGATTTATACGCGATTGAAGATAAGAACAAATATGTATTGCAACGGAATATTGCGAAGGGATCGGGAAGATGGATAGACCTACATCGATTTGCGAATAAGGATACAGCTTCCATGGATTGTTTAAATCACCTAAGAGAAAAAGGGTATAAACTTGTGGCCACATCTCCGCACATCAATGCATATACACCGGAAACCCTTCCGATTGAAAACCCTATAGCCTTAATTTTCGGTACTGAACGGCGAGGTATAACGGAGTCAATTATTGCTAATGCTGACTATCATTTAACCATTCCAATGTATGGATTCACGGAGAGTTTTAATCTTTCAGTATCTGTTGCTGTAATTTTACAAACCTTAAGAAACCGACTAGAAAAGGAGACATTTCCATGGAAATTAAGCATTGAAGAACAACAAGCGCTTCAAATTATTTGGAGTACACGTATTTTAAATGGCGGCGAGGCGCTTGAAAAGCAATTTAGAACCGCACATTTAGAAAAAGAATTTTAACTTTGTATCGATAACTGAACTACAATACACAGAACATGGGAAAAGGAGACAAAAAAACTGCAAAAGGAAAGCGAGTAATTGGTTCATACGGAAACGTTCGTAAAAGAAAATCGAGCACAACCGCTGCTGTAGTTACTAAAGTAACTACAGAAAAAGTAGAAAAGCCAGCTACAGAAAAGAAACCTGCAGCTAAAAAAGCAACAGCAACGAAGAAAACAACCACAAAGAAAGCTGCAAGCGAAACTAAATAAGCTGTCTAACGACGGCTTTTTTTTATTCATTTAATTCCATTCATCATGAAACATAATTTTGGCGCAGGTCCCTGCATTTTACCACAAGATGTATTTAAAGAAGCCGCAGAAGCGGTACTTGACTTTAATGGCTTGTCGATTCTGGAAGTATCCCATAGACACAAAGATTTTGTGGCTGTAATGGATGAAGCAATGGCCTTAACCAAGGAGGCATTATCTATCCCCGATGGGTATTCCATCGCTTTTTTACAAGGAGGGGCGACCTTAGGTTTTACTATTGCTGCACTCAATATGATGCGAGACACCAAACGAGCCGGATATATCAATACCGGCACCTGGGCTTCTGGTGCAATTAAAGAAGCGAAAAAAGTAGGTATTAGCGTGGATGTTTTCGCAAGTTCTGAAGACCGTAACTTTACCTATATTCCGAAAAATTATCAAATCCCTACCGATGTAGACTATATTCACTTTACATCGAATAATACCATTTACGGTACGCAATTTCAAGATTTTCCAAAAACAGCCCTTCCGCTCGTTTGTGATATGTCTTCTGATATATTTTCTAAAGAAATCAATGTGGCTGATTTTGATTTGATTTATGCTGGGGCTCAAAAGAATCTTGGTCCAGCGGGTGCCACCTTGTATATCGTTAAAGATGAAATTCTAGGTAAATCTACCTCTCCGTTCATGCCTACCTATTTAGATTTAAAACAACAAGTGGATAAGGAATCTATGTTGAATACACCCCCGGTGTTTTCAGTGTATGTTGCGATGCTAAACCTCCGAAATCTTATTGCGAATGGAGGAGTTAAGGACATGGAGGCTCGAAACAATGCTAAATCAGCGTTATTATATGCTGAAATTGACAGGAATTCACAATTTAGAGGAGCGGTTGAACGTGAAGACCGATCACACATGAACATCACCTTTTTACTTCAAGATGAAGCTCGGGCATCTATGTTTGATGCGATGTGGAAAGAAGCCGGAATCGTTGGCCTGCCTGGACATCGATCCGTTGGTGGATATCGCGCTTCGATGTACAACGCTCTGCCTATTGAAAGCGTACAGGTTTTGGTAGATGTTATGAAAGAATTTGAACGAAAAGCATAAGTCATGAAAATACTTGCAAACGATGGGATTTCCGCTGCTGGCCAACAGGCACTAGAAAACGCAGGATATACAGTCATTACCACGAAAGTAGCACAAGATGAAATTCCAAACTACCTCAACACGGAAGGAGTAGAAATTCTCTTGGTACGTAGTGCGACGACTGCTAGGGCTGCGCTAATTGACGCTTGTCCGAACTTAAAATTAATCGGGAGAGGCGGTGTAGGAATGGACAACATTGATGTAAGTTATGCCCGAGAAAAAGGAATCACGGTGATCAACACGCCTGCATCTTCTTCTCAATCCGTTGCAGAATTGGTGATGGGCCATTTATTTGCAATTTCTCGCTTTTTACATGACAGTTTCAAGCACATGGAGCACGGTGATTTTTCCACCTTAAAAAAGAACTACGGTAAAGGGGTAGAACTACGAGGTAAAACCATTGGGATTCTTGGCTTTGGTCGAATCGGACAAAGTTTAGCGTCGTATGCCTTGGGTGCAGGGATGAATGTGGTTCCTATTACGCACACTGAAAAGGAATTCGAAATCCCGGTATTAATCGGAAATGGCACCGAGGTGTTGGTCAAACTCCAAAGCGCAACGATGTGCCATGAAACGCTCGGATTACTTGACTATTTATCAATTCACGTTCCTAAACAAGCCAATGGATCCGCGGTAATTGGGTCTTCAGAATTCAATGCCATGAAACGAGGCATTCGATTGGTTAACGCAGCGCGTGGTGGAGTAATTGATGAACAAGCGTTATTGGATGCCTTAGCAAATGGAACCGTTGCCGCAGCGGCTTTAGACGTGTTTAACAACGAACCTAATCCAGACCAACGACTAATAAGCCATCCTAATATAGCCTGTACGCCACACATTGGTGCAGCAACCAACGAAGCGCAAGATCGAATCGGTGAAGAATTAGCCGAACTGATTATTGGTCAATTCGGCCGCTTCTAACAAATTATTACGCTTGAATTTCGATCCCGATGATTTCGTCGCCTTGACGAATATCATCTAATACATCCAAGCCTTCAGTTACTTTGCCAAAGCAGGTATGATTTCTGTCTAAATGTGCTGTGTTATTTCTTGAATGGCATACAAAAAACTGTGAGCCCCCCGTATTTCTTCCGGCATGCGCCATAGATAGAACACCCCGTTCGTGATGCTGTAATTCCCCATCTAATTCACAATCGATTTGGTACCCTGGTCCGCCGGTACCTGGCATACCCGCTGCTCCAGGACGTGAATTTGGACATCCTCCTTGAATTACAAAATCAGGAATTACTCGATGCCAAGTTAGGTTATTATAATATCCCTCTTCTGCTAACTTTTTAAAATTAGCTACGGTATTCGGTGCATCAGTATCGTAAAGATCCGCCACCATGTTTCCTTTTGATGTTTTAATTATCGCTTTCATTGTATAAATTTTTGACAAAAATACATCGGATTGCTGTTGAAAACTCAGTTAATAAGATAAAAACAAATAAAAATATACATAGAGAAACGTTGCCTATTTTTGTAGATAACCTCAAATACTTAGATAAACGATGTTTTCCAGTATTTTAAAGAAAAAGTTAAGCGAAGATCAAGTTTCGAATATATTCATCAATGGAATTTTTGATGTGATTGATCGTGGATTTGAGTTGGTTGCAGGTGCGATTAACGAAGACCCATGCTTCATTAGTTCTCCTTCTATCGATACAAAGAATGTAAATGAGTTTGCCCTGATCGTAATTACAGGGAATATCATTGAAATGGAACGCTTATTCGACGGTCAATCTGGTGCCCGAGTAATCAACCTAGTTTACGACAAACTTGCGAGCGTTTACAAAATGGAAGAGCTTGAAATGCGTCAGTTAATCCAAGACTATAAATCTTACATGAAGCGGGTGAATATTCCATCCAAAACCACCCTATATGCCATGTCCAAGTCTGTATTTCACAAATATGGCCTAAATGAGTACCAGGACGATTACTTCAAGCGTATGAATACACCTAATCCTGTGTTCTTAAAGCGTATCGATGAGTTAATTGCACCCTTCTTATGGAACTGGGATGCATTCTTCAAAAAGTATCGCATCTAAGGTCGCATTATTTGACCTCTTTTTACTTCGAATCTTCTTGCATCAATCGGTTTAACCATCGTGCTACAAGGATAATTACAACTCCTGTAATTAAGGCATAGATACTCAGTTGTAAATACCCGTTGGTATATCCATCTAACCGAACGCTCAACGGAGCTTTTTCATCCGGACTAGACATACCCGCACCAAGAATTCCCGCAACATACTGTCCGTAAGCGGAGGCCAAAAACCACATACCCATCATGATTCCCCATAAGTGCTTAGGTGATAATTTTGTCATAAGTGATAATCCAATTGGAGATAAGAAAAGTTCACCAATTGAAATCACTAAATACGCCAGCGTGAAAAGCCCTAATGAAGCAAGACCGTCACTATTAAGCCAAAATCGCATCGCATAAAAAAGATAAAACGAAAGGCTCAGAAAAAGAAACGCCAAGCCGAATTTCGCGAAGTAATTAGGCTCTAACTTTCGCTTATTCAACCATACCCACAACACCCCTATAAGTGCACTAAAACAAATTACAAAAAATGAATTAGCCGAATTATTAACCACGTTTGGATCTATTTCTATTCCCAACATGTTACTGGAAACTAAATCGCGTGCAAATAAGCTCAAGGAACCGCCACTCTGCTCAAAAAACGACCAAAATACAATGGATAATAAAATGAAGATAATCGCAGCCACCATTTTCTTGATTTGCGCTTTATCTAATTTCGTCATCTCATAAATGATATAAACCAAGGTAACTGGTCCGATGATATACATGAATAAATCGGTATACTCTGTTTTTCGAATCATGATATAAATCAGTGGCAAAACAGCGAGTGTTCCCGCGTAAACAAACCAACGATTTCTACGATCCTTAGCCGGTGATTCTGTAGTTGGAGAAATTCCAATTGGTCCTAAGAGCTTTCTCGTTAGTATAAAATTCAATAAGCCTAAGGCCATAAAAACACCAGACAATAAAAAGGCAATATTCCAGCTGTAGGTTTTCCCTACATAGACACAAAGTCCACCTCCCAATAGTGCGCCAATGTTGATACCGGCGTAAAATAGGCTAAATCCAGCATCTCTTCGTGGATCCCCTTCACGATATAACTCCCCTACCATCGTTGAAATGTTTGGCTTGAAGAATCCAGTTCCTACAATGATGAGACAAATACCATAAAAGAAGAACTGCTTTGCATCTAATCCCATAACAATACTACCCAACACCATTAAAATACCGCCCCATAAGAGCGAACGCTGAAACCCTAATATTTTATCAGCAAACAATCCTCCAACGAAGGTAAATGCGTAGACAAAGGCTTGAATCGCTCCATATTTCAGGTTGGCAGCATCATCTTGAATTAATAAAATATCGGTCATGAAAATGACTAACATTCCTCGGTTGCCATAAAAGCAGAAACGCTCCCACATTTCGGTAAAAAATAAATACCAAATCTGTTTTGGGAATTTCCCTTTGAAGTCTTGAATTTCGGATAAACTAAGCATGCTAATTAGATTAATGAAAAAAGGCTCCGAAGAGCCTTTAATGGGTTATAAAACGTTGTTTTCTTTCATTACACGGTTTAGCCAACGTAACATCAAGAATAGTAACAACGCTGCGCCTAACACCAACGCAAAATTCAAATAAAAGAAATTCTGTTTGCTGTTTGCATCAAATCCTTCCCATAGACTAGAAAGCATTCCAGACATCTTGTTTCCAACGGAAATAGCAAGGAAATATCCGCCCATCATCAGTGCGGTGATACGCGGAGGACTTAATTTAGACACTAAAGACAATCCCATTGGAGATAAACAAAGCTCACCAATGGTAATTACTCCATAAGAAGCTAACAACCACATAGATCCAGCTTTAGCATCCAACCCATTCGTGGCAAAAACTGCACCTACCATTACTAGCGCAGATAACGCTGTAATCACCAAACCGATGGCAATTTTAGCTGGGGTACTTGGTTCTTTTTTCTTTCTTCGGAAAAAGCCCCAAATTCCAACCATCACCGGGGTTAATACAACCACCCAAAATGGATTAATGGACTGATATAGCTCCGTAGAATACAACTTTAAATTAGGCGCTTCTGCATTTGATTTATGAATAAGTTCATTCTTTTGTAAATACTCATAAACGTGCTGTGCAGAATTGAGTGCTGTAAGTTCAGCTTTCAAGTCTTCTTTTTCTCCGGTATCGTTCGACTTAGCAAGTGCTGCCTCCTTATCCTTAATCTGCTTTGCCGTTTCAGCCGCAAGCACTGCGATAGATTTCTTCTCGCTAAGCACACTTGGAAGTTGCTGGCTTGGAGTAGCTGCCAAATTCAGAAGCATTGCTTTATCTGTTTTTTCTAGGGTAGTATCGCTCTCAATATTCGCAGTGATTGAAGCATCAACTTTATTTGCTTGTAGCGCCGGAACATCCGATTTCGGAAGATTCGTGAAGTATTTATATGATTTGTCGATGCGCTCAATTTTCTCCGCACACAATTTTAAATTTTTAAAATCTTGCTTTGTTTCTTTGGGAAGCGCATTCTGAGTAACAGTCAAAAAGCTCATAGATGCATCATAGGTAGCTTTATCTTTAATCAACGGACTGTTTTCAACCAACTGAGCCATACCTGCTGCATCCGCAGCACCTGTAATTCCGGGAGCCATTGTACGGTCGGTATAATCTTCAGCCCAAATGGTTAAGGCATCTCCATTTTGGTGAAAGATTGCAAAGAATAAAATAACACAGGTAAACACGGCCAATAAGGCTTTAATCGCTCGACTTTCTTTCGCCTCTGACTTAAATGCCAGATAAATAAAGAACCCAATAACAGGGAGACACCCAATAATAAAGGCATCGTTAGTATCCGTACCCAATAAATTCCCAGGAATCAAATATCCAATGATTCCAAAAACGAACATCGGAAGAACGGTTAACCCGAGGATTTTTAATGTTGACATATCTCCTTCTTGTAACGGTTTTACCACATCATAATTTTTGATGTGCTTGTTACCAATAGAGAAAACAACAACCCCTATGAGCATTCCAACTCCCGCAGCAGCAAAGGCATGACCCCATCCGTAGTTAATGCGCATAAAGGCTGCAACGAAATTACAAACGAAAGCACCGATGTTAATACCCATGTAGAAAATGTTAAATCCAGCATCTTTCTTATCCTTTAAAGATTCCTCACTGTACAGATTACCTACTAGGGTAGATATGTTCGGCTTGAAGAACCCATTACCAAGAATTATTAAGAGTAAGGCGATATAAAAACTTGGAATGGTGTGCATCGCTAACATGAAATATCCTGCGGCCATCATTAATCCACCAAGTATGATTGATCTTCTATACCCTAATAAACGATCTGCTAACAAACCACCAATGAACGGTGTTAAGTAAACCAATCCGAGGTAGGTACCATAAATATCTGATTTCAACTGACCATCAAAGCCCATTCCACCATTATTCCACCCATCAAGCATGTAAAGCGAGAAGATACCGAGCATCAGGTAGTACCCAAAGCGTTCCCACATCTCGGTTCCAAACATAAACCACAAACCTTTCGGGTGACCGAAAAGCATTTGAATTTCATTCTTATTGTCAGCGTTACTCATAGCTTAGTTTTAAAGATTATTGCTGCCGAATATACAAAAAATCATGTGACTAAGCGATATTTCTTAATTCCCGCTTAATTTTGAATTGAAATGAAATGCTACAACGCCCACACCCATAAAATTCCTGATAATCACATAGGAATTTACCAAAGCGATGCGGTTTACACGGAGAGCCTATTTTCAGTGGGTGTGCACCCATGGCACGTAGGTGTCAAGCCGCTTAGCGAAATAATCCCTGCCTTACACCATCAAAACTGCCGCGCAATTGGCGAAGTTGGCTTGGATCGCCTCAAAGGACCTTCCATAGAAATCCAACACGCAATGCTCACAACACAACTCACCCTTGCAAATGAACTGCAAAAGCCAGTCATCTTTCACCTGGTCCGCGCATGGGACGAATTTTATTCATTGATTAAATCTCAACAACATACTCCTTGGATTATTCATGGATTTAATTCACCCAAACAATTTACACGCTTGTTGCCAACCAAGGTTATATTTAGTCTCGGACCTGCCAGCCTACAAAACCCACACATGCACTCAATACTAACTCAAATTCCAGAAAATCGGATCTTACTTGAAACCGATAACACCGCAACAGATATTACTCAAGTCTACCTAGACTTTTCGCTAGCTACCTCCACCCCACTCGAAAAGGTATATGCTCAAATTGAACAAAATTTTTTGGCTATTTTTGGGGCATGAGTCATTGGTTAGAACGGTCTGAACTCTTGGTGGGGGCAGAAAAGCTTAATAAATTGGCAAACGCTCACGTCATGATCGTTGGCTTAGGTGGAATCGGATCTTTTGCGGGTGAATTCATTGCCCGTGCAGGAATTGGTACGCTAACCCTAATCGACGGGGATGTGTTTGATCCAACAAACAAAAACCGACAATTAACGGCCTTAGATTCCACGATTGGTAGAAACAAGGCGGTGGTTCTTGGGGAGCGAATTAAGGACATCAACCCAGAAATCAAGCTGCATATCATTGAAGAATTTGTGCTTCCTGAACGCGTATGGGAACTCTTAGCTGAATATAACCCAGATTATGTAATGGATTGCATTGATTCGGTAAGTCCAAAACTGGCATGGTTACTCGCCTGTAAACGACTAAAAATAAAAATCATTAGCCATTTAGGGGCTGGCGGCAAATCCGACCCATCTACGGTAAAGGTTGTTAACTTGGCAGATACACACAATTGTAAGTTAGGGGCTCATATTAAAAAGCGTATGAAACGACAAGGAGCATCGCTTCGGGGAATAAAAGCCGTTTTTTCTTCGGAACTTCAAGATAAAAAATCGCTTAAAATGACCGATGGAACAAAATTCAAAAAGTCATTTTATGGCACCATTAGTTACATGCCTGCACTCTTTGGCTTGCATGGTGCGGCGGAAGTAATCCGTTACTTATCATCACGCTGAATCTTAGTTTTACAAAGAATTTTAACGGAATTAATAGGCGTTCGAAGAAATCAAAACCGTACCTTTGACTATGGAATATTCAAGGCGATTTCTTCGGTTTCAATGGGTTGCATTAATTAGTTTATTTTTGGTGATTTCTGCGGGTAGTTTTGTTCGGATTACGGGTTCAGGGATGGGCTGTCCAGACTGGCCTAAGTGTTTTGGACAATGGATTCCACCTACCGCAGAAGAGCAACTTCCGTCTAATTATTTGTCTATTTTTCAAGAAAAACGGGCTAAAAAGGCAGTTAAGTTCTGCAAGTTTTTGACGGCCATCGGCATGAAAGAAACGGCCGAAAAAATCAAAAACGACCCTACCCTTCTGCAAGAAGAACCATTTAATGTGGCAAGAACCTACACGGAATATATAAATCGCCTATTGGGTTTTATAGCAGGAAATCTCATGTTGCTTGGGTTTGTTTGGAGTTTGATTTACTACCGATCCCCATGGCTTTTAGGCTTTTCCTTTTTAAACTTAATTTTCATGGGTATCGAAGCGTGGTTCGGTTCCATTGTCGTGGCTACCAACTTAGTACCATGGACCATTACGGTACACATGTTTTTTGCCTTAATTATATTATTGATTCAAATCTACCTGATCTATCGTATTTCTCCGAGACACCAAAAACCCATACAGGTAAAACCGTTGGTGTATTATATTTGGTGGAGCATATTTGTTATCACCTTCTATCAAATGTTTCTTGGAACCCAAGTCCGGGAGTATATTGATGAATTAACCAAGCAGGGCTTAGGTAGAGATGTATGGAGCGACCGACTTGGTATGGAATTCTTAATTCACCGAAGCTTCAGTTGGTTGGTGCTCATTTTGCTCGTGTATTTGGGGTGGAAAAATGAAAAGGAAGGAAAAATTCCCATGATTCGTTGGGCCTTTATCATTCTGAGTATTGAATTGATTGCTGGGGTCTTATTAGCCTATTTTGATTTACCCGGACTTGTACAAACAGCGCATCTTGTATTTGCTACTATTCTCCTGGGAATTCTTGGAATGGGGGCCTATCGATTTAAAAAAATCGGTAATCTAAAGTAAGTCATGTTATTTGAAAAACAGGAAATGAGATAAATAAAATATGATTAATTACAACCCCAAGAATTGGTTAGGATTTATTTTCTCTTTTCATAAAAGTGATACCATTCGTATTTTATGGAAGGAGTTGATTTATATTGCTATTCTAACGGCCATCATCACCGCCTTAGAATTACATTTTTATCCGGCAAGTTCTGTACTAAAAAACCTAACCGTAGTATATTCCTTGTTAGGATTCGTCATTTCCCTTTTACTGGTTTTTCGTACAAATACGGCGTATGACCGTTGGTGGGAAGGGCGTAAACTTTGGGGCACCGTGGTTAATGACGCTCGTAATTTAACAAGTATTCTAAGTACTATTGGTTTAACCGAAGCTGAATTACACCACTATTCCATGTATATTATTGCTTTTAGCCAATCCATGAAAGAACATTTACGGAGAACTAAACTCCCCCTCTCCTTTCCAATGGAGGAATCCATGCGGGTAGAAAATCAACCCCTATGGATTGCGCATCAACTCAGAAAAGAATTTGCCCTTCTTTTAACAAAGGGCCGAATTGATAACATTCAATGGGAATTACTCAATAAACACCTTGATAACCTCATCGATAGTTTGGGCGCATGTGAACGAATATTAAATACCCCAATTCCATTTTCATACAGCTTGTTTTTTAAAAAATTCATCTTCATCTATGTTGTGACTATGCCCTTGGCTTTTGTGGAATTGTTCGAATATTGGTCTGTATTGATTTCCACTTTTGTTTTTTATGCTCTTGTTTCTATGGAAATACTCGCTGAAGAAATAGAAGATCCCTTTGGTACAGATACCAATGATTTACCACTTGATGACATCTGCAATCGCATACAAGAAAATATTTCACAAATCCTCTTGAAATCTTAACATGAAATACCTCTTTAGTTGTATAATTTGCATATTCTTTCTATACCTAAACGGGCAAATATTGAATATTGATCGCCAAAACATTAAAGACACGGTATTCAAAAGAAATCGATTCTATTTGAATTTTGGGTTTAGTATGGACAAGCAAAGAAGAAACCTCGTTGAATTTAACAGCCAAGCAGAAAATGATTTTTTCTTTAAGAAGAACCAATTGGTTTGGATTACGCTGGCACACACCGATGCCTCGTTTAACGGTGCATCGATTTTAGAAAATAATGGGTACTTCCAGATGCGACTTCGTGACAACGACTCCAGAAGAGTATATCCTGATTATTTTATACAATATCAATGGAACGGGGTTTGGGGACTACAAAACAGAGCACTTGCAGGATGTAATGCACGCTTCAGGTTTTGGGAAAACAAAAAAGACGATTTATACGCTGGAATAGGATTATTTTACGAATACGAAAAATGGAACCCATTCATGACCTCGTTCGCTTTTTCTCAAGATTCCGTGGATATCGTGTATCGTGCTATGCCCAGATTAAATGTTACAGCAAAGGCCGCTATTCACCTGAAAGAAGGTATAGACCTAAGTGGAAGCACCTTTATTCAATTTCCATTGAACGAACAGTTTACTAATTTCATGAACCCGCGCTGGTTCATCGATTTGAAATTATATTGCGCTATCACCAAGCATATTGCGATAGTTATTAATTACGATCATAATTTCGATGCCTATAGGCCATTGCCCATCGATACCTATTATTACAATGCCAATGTGGGCTTTCAATTGAAATGGTAATTTCAATACTGCCCATCGATTATAAACTTCAAGGTGAAATCAACGGATGAATAGCACGTCACCGCACCTAAGCCCTGAGCGCTTACTATCCAGGTATCGAGACGGGTATTTTCCCATGGCCGATGAAACCGGAAGAATCACATGGCACAATCCACGCCATCGAGCCGTATTTGACATTAACACCTATCAACCCAAGAAATCGCTTCGCAGCTTGCTAAACGCGGCAAATTACACCGTAAAAATAAACGAGAATTTTGAAGCGGTCATCAATGAATGCAGCAAACCAAGAGATGCCTTTGACGGACAATGGTTAACCCAATCCATGATATCCGCTTACATCGGATTGCACCACCGAGGCCTTGCTCATTCCGTTGAAATTTATAAAGAAAACACATTAATTGGCGGCTTATACGGTGTGCAATTAGGTGCCGTATTTTTTGGAGAATCTATGTTTTCTCATGCGTCTAACGCCTCTAAAATTGCATTTCATCACCTGTTGCTCATTTTACGTTCAAATGACTTTAAGGTGTTGGATTCACAATATTTAAATGACCACACGGAGATGCTCGGGGCAATAGAAATTCCCCAGGAACTATTCTTGATTCAGCTTCGAAAAAACAGTGCTTTGACAAGGCAATTCATTCTAGAATAAACGAGTAGATTAAAAGGTAAATTGTTTATTTATTTTTAGCCATCATGACGATGGATGGCTTCGAAATATGAGAAAACAAGAATCTTTGAATTGAAAATAGATTCGAACTGACAATCAGTTTTACTTGCAGAGATTATCTAAGGATTCATCCCCGTAATATGGAAATAAATCCTCCTTTTCTGGAAACAAAATCAACTTTGCCGTGTCGTTAATAACGCGTCCAACATACTGCTCAACGGCCAAGGTCTTGTTTTTCTCTGTACGATAGCTTAAAACAAAGGTGCGATCATCCAACCATTCAACATTATTCCATTTCAACGAATAGCCCCAAGAAGATTTCCTCAGAATGCGCGTGATTTGGTTTTTCGAGTAACACGGAGGCGTGATAACAAAATGGAGCATCTTATCGAAATCCCCAACTAAAAAATATCCACGGACCATCCGACCAATATCTGTTCCCATGGGATTCATTACGGGATTATTCCATTGTGCCATGGATTTCTTATCCAACGGATTGCCATTAGGTGTATTATTATTTTGAGGAACCGATTTATTGGTATCCAACGTATCCTGAGGTGATACCCTAGAATCCAACGGAAGACGTGATCTGTCGGAATTACATGAAAATAGTATTTGAAAAATCAGCAAACTAAGGCTTGTAATCAACGTTCCTTTTATGTATCCCTGAATCATATGCTAAAATAAACAGAAAAATCGGTGCTTAATACGCTATTTCATTCGTAAATTGAAAATTTCACTCATTAAATTCAATCGAAAAATATCTAAAATGTGAAGGGAAAAACACTTAACCAAGGTATAAAGTTATTTAATCCGTTTTCTCTTGTAAAAAGAAAAGTTTATTTTTGCACCCTTATCAAAAGATAAGATTGAAATACGTAGCTGAGAAGTTACTTTGGTCCTATAGCTCATTCGGTTAGAGCAACTGACTCATAATCAGTAGGTGCTTGGTTCGATTCCAAGTGGGACCACAACCCTGACGATAAATGTCAGGGTTTTTTTATGTTCAATTTTTAATGGGCGAGAAGCCTGTCCCAATACGAACAGTGTTCATCGTCGGGGAGCCCAGCTTTGCTCCGCTATAGCTATGCGAAAGCGAGGTGGGACCACAACCCTGACGATAAATGTCAGGGTTTTTTTATGTTCAATTTTTAATGGGCGAGAAGCCTGTCCCAATACGAACGGTGTTCATCGTCGGGGAGCCCAGCTTTGCTCCGCTATAGCTATGCGAAAGCGAGGTGGGACCACAACCCTGACGATAAATGTCAGGGTTTTTTTATGCTCCATATTTTCATTCGAGAATCATTCCGTCAAGCCCCTAACCCTAACATTGAACGTCAGGGTTATTTATTTAAAATAGGCTCATTGGATTGAGCTGATTTTCCGAAAACACATTGGGTGTAATACCCAAAATCTACCTTATCCCATTGCGCTTGACGAAGCATCGTGGTGCGTATGATTTGATTTTGACTTGTATAAAAATTATATCCCAGCAAGGGAACATTTACTTTTTCTCGGGTAAACTTACTCAAGAATCCAAAGCGTAAGTCATAGGCCGTGAGTTGCTTGTTATCTGCTTGAATCAAACAATAATCATTGGTAACCTTATGCAGGTTGGCATTCTGATTTCTTCCTTTCCACGTTAAATCATCGATCCGAATCGATCCTCGATTAATCATGCGAGGTTCATCTTTAACTGAAGAATTAAATATCGAGCGATGCATAACTATAAATTCTCGCTTATTTTCACCGAGTACATACCAGTAAAAACAGGTGAAAGGCATCGGGGTAACCATAATTCGATCTACTTTTAAATGATGCTCTTTTACATAGTATTGGACATCATTCCAGACGTACCATTTGATAAGCAATCCAAACAACAGGTAACTTGTTGAATAAATCAACCCTATACGATTTAACCTTCTTCGCTTCTTACTTTCCTTAGTTAAACGCATGGCCCAAATCAGCAACACCATAAATGGAACAGTGTACAACGGGTCGATTACAAAAACGGAATTAAAGGTAATTCGCGCATCGAAGGGCCAAAAAAATTGGGTTCCATAATTGGTAAAGATATCTAACATTGGATGCGTAATGATTCCCCAAAAGAAAAGCATTATCCACGTTTTTAATCCAAATTTATCTTTTGTAATCCGGTTAAATAACCAGCCCAATAATGGTCCTGCAAGCAAAGCAAATAAAATGGAATGAGAAAATCCTCGGTGCACAAGTGCCGCTTCGATTGGATGATAAAACCCACGCAGAAAAACATCTAAATCCGGAATCGTACCGGCCAAGGCCCCCCAAAGCACCGCCTTGTTCCCCATCTTTTTCCCAGCAACAAGTTCGCCAATAGCACCTCCGAGAACAATTTGCGTTAATGAATCCATTCGTTAAAGTTACTGCGATTAAACGGATTGAAAATTTTTCTAATTTATTTAATTACCGAATTTACACGTCAATACGCATGCGTTCATTCAGAATAGAATTTAATATCTCGTCGGCTGACATCTCGTTTAAATCTCCACGAAGTGTTTTCCGTTTTTCAGACCCAATTTGTTTCATATACAAGCCTTCAGCAAAGCGCCGAATGTCCTCTTGACTTTGAAGAATTAACCCAGGGACACGATCTTGATCATTTTCTGATTTCATGTTCATCGTAAAAAATGCAGTATTTGAATGGGTAATTTCACCGGATTTAATATTCGTCGATTCAGCCCTTATACCAACAATCATTGATGTTCTTCCGACATAATTTACACGAGATTTTAAGGTGAGTAAGTTTCCGATTTCAACTGGCTTATGAAATTCAACGGCATCTACTCCAATGGTCACCACATACCCTTCACAATGTTTTACGGCGGTGGCATATGCTACCTTATCCATTATGGATAAAATTATACCCCCGTGTACTTTATCACCAAAATTGGCATAGCCCGGCGTCATTAATTCTGTGAAAATTGTCTCTGATTCTAAAACTGTTTTATATCGGTCCATGATTAATTTTTCTGAAAATTAATCATTTCCCTTGTATCTCAGGCATCGAGAAGGAATCGCGCACAACCTGAGGAATGCGTGCTCTTCCTATCTAGAACTTAACTCCAATTCCCGCATTAAACTGTAAATCCCAGGATTCACCCTTTAAAATGTTTTCAGTAGCTTGGAGCAATTTAGTATCTAATCTAAGTGCTATGTGATCACTCACTTGATACGTTGGACAAAGTGTAAACCCGCCAATTATCGTTTCTTGATTTGCCCCTACCCTTGCGCAACGGTTGTTCGGGTCATAAAATAACTCCACGCGCTGGGATAAACTCCAATGTGAATTAAAGGTATATCGATTCATGAGTTGCACAGCACCCCAAAGATAACCAGATTCTATACCCACGTCGAGCGTACCCCACGTTTCCCAATTTCCGTTTTTCCAAGCAATATTCACATGCTGATAAAATCTATTTACAGATAAACTGTCCGGATAAATTGACCCATAAAAAGCCCCATACATGAGCGAAAGATTTTCTTTGATGTAATATTTATAATGCGCTCCCAAACTCGGTTTAACGATAGACGGATCCCATCCAATCCGCTGCCATCCATTTAACACATGCACACCAGCCTCATGTTTTTTATTCTCACTCACGTAAACCATACGAGTTCCACTCAAATAATAAGGAGAGTTTTCAGCAACCATACTGCGCGTTAAGGTGGGACAATCTGAAGATATTGCAGATTCAATACCTATGAAAGAACTATATACTCCTGCATCCCACCAGAGGTTCTTAGATTTAGAGAGCTTCACCCCAATAAAAGCTTCATTCAAGGGCTTAGCCCAAGTTGGTTCAGCGGCTAAATTAAATTGGCTATAATCTCCCGTCATAAGACCAAGTGTAGCATGAAATCGCTTGGCATTTAATTCACCTTTCAGTAGCAATAAATTAGTTCTAAGCTTATTGTTTACTTTGTGATTGTATAGAAAGGACTCTTTTTTATTTTGATTAGACCAATGTTTCCCATAATACATATCGCCAAAACCAGAAAGTTTAAGCTGAACATTGTTTTTACTCGACCGTAATTCTAGGCCCTGTGTAAAACCCATCCCCACTACATTAAAACAAACCATTAAAATCCAAAACCGGTTCATCTTTATTCAGTTTGACACAAAATTGCATAAAAAAACCCTGACGATAGGTCAGGGTTCAGTATAAAGTTTGAATTACTATCTTTTATGTAGTGGTTCATCAGAAACTGTAAGTTTCTTTCTGCCTTTTTTGCGACGTGCAGCTAGCACGCGACGACCATTTTTGGTAGCCATTCTACTACGGAAACCATGTTTGTTTCTTCGTTTTCTTTGTGAAGGTTGAAATGTTCTTTTCATCGTCTTATCTTTAAATATCTACCGAAAAACGGAGTGCAAATATACGATATTTTTCACCAATTCAAATTGTTTTGATAAAAAAAATGAAATTATTCCTCACTCCCTTAAAAGTAGGTATTTTTGCATTGCAATCCCTTAAAGTTGAACGCCTTGTCATCGAAACAAAAAAATACCAAGAAGATTAGTGCTTCAAAGAAACTGCGCTTTTTACTTTCATACTTAAAACCGTACTTGTTTTCATACAGTATTGGGTGGATTTTTTTAGTCCTATCCACCCTGGCAGGATTAGTATTCCCCTACCTGATGGGTGGCCTACTCGGGGCCGATTCTAGCGGCAGTTCTGTAGATACCATTGGACAAGTTTTATCCAAAAATTCAGTAAATGGAATCGCCTTTGCACTCTTTATTTTATTCGGAATCCAATCGCTGTTTTCATTTTTTAGAGTGGTTTTATTTAATAATGTAACAGAAAATGCCTTAAGAGATTTGCGCAATGATGCCTTTGAGCGCATGATTTACATGCCAATGGATTTTTTCAATACGCACAAGGTTGGTGAATTAACAAGCCGCATCGCCTCGGATATCACACAAATCCAAGAAACCATGCGAACCACTATCGCAGAATTTTTCCGGCAATTAGTGATTGTTGTTGGTGGTATCACGTTTTTAGTATTCATCTCATGGAAACTTTCCTTAATCATGCTGGGGACTGTTCCAGTCATGGCAATTATCGCTGTGATTTTCGGTAGATACATTCGTAAATTAAGTAAGAACGCTCAAGATTTTACCGCCGAATCCAATTCAATCATTGAAGAGGCGCTCAGTGGGATTGCGAATGTAAAAGCGTTCACCAATGAGGTTTTCAATTTAAATCGGTTCAGAATTAACACGCAGAAAATGCGTGACCTCAATGTTAAAAGTGGAATTTGGCGAGGTGTGTTCGTCTCTTTTATCATATTCTGTTTATTCGGTGCTATTGTGTTTATTATTTGGCAAGGAATGATGATGACACAAGGCGCTCATCCTAGCTTACCGAAGGAAGGGTTCTATCAGTTTATTCTTTTCACCATACTCATGGGGGCTAGTATTGGATCGCTGCCTGAATTATATGCTAACATTCAAAAATCTATCGGTGCCGTTGAAAACCTGATCGAAATTATGGCAACACCAACCGAACAAGAACTTGTTAGCGGTACTGAAAAACCAACGATTACAGGTGATGTTGTTATGAAGGATATTGATTTCCAATATCCGCAACGTTCAGATTTACCGGTATTAAAAGGCATTAACTTCTCCATTGGTCAAAATCAAACCTTAGCAATTGTTGGTAGTTCTGGTGCAGGGAAATCTACCCTCGCGAGTCTTCTGTTACGCTATTATGAACAACAAAGCGGAAGTATTTTGTTTGACGGAATTGATTCGAGAGAAATCGACCTAGATTATTTAAGAACGCATATTGCCATTGTTCCCCAAGAAGTCATGCTATTTGCAGATACCATTAAAGAGAACATACGTTTTGGTCGACCCGAAGCAAGCGATAGTGAACTTATTGAAGCAGCCCAAGCAGCCAACGCCTGGGATTTTATTCAAAGCTTCCCCGAGGGACTAGAAACCCAAGTAGGTGATCGTGGGATACAATTATCCGGAGGACAAAAACAGCGGATTGCCATCGCACGGGCGATTCTAAAAAATCCAGCTATCCTGATTCTAGACGAAGCGACCTCCGCATTAGATTCCGAATCGGAAAAATTGGTTCAAGATGCCTTAGATCGATTAATGACCAATCGTACCTCGGTAGTGATTGCGCATCGATTGTCAACGATTCGCAAAGCTCATAAAATCATCGTATTGCAAGAAGGTAAAATTATTGAGGAAGGAACCCATGAAGAACTGTTGCTAAAACAAGGGGCATATACACGGTTTGTAGAGTTGCAAAACTTATCGGAATCATGATTGCGTTAAAACGCAAATACATTTCACGTAGTCAAACCCTAGGTTTTGGCGCACCGATTGAAACCTGGGACAACTCAGATAAATCAACTTTTTTGGCAACCGATGCATCCATCGAATCCCTGCTAGATGCTGCAAACAAACGATGCGCCGCTTTTTCAAACGAACAACGTGAACTGCTTGTTTCTTGCCTTGCCAAACAATACGGATCGCTACAAAAACCTGAACAACTCAACAAAAACATTCAACTTTTAGCGAATGAAAATAGCGTAACTATTACAACAGGTCATCAATTAACACTTGGCTTAGGCCCTCTATTCTTGATATACAAAGCCCTTCATGTGATTAATGCATGTGATCGATTAAATCAGCTGAATACAACCTACAATTTTATCCCAGTTTTTTGGCTCGCCTCAGAAGACCATGACTTCAAAGAAGTTCAATCAACCAATTTCTTTAAGAAAACACATACATGGGAAAGTGACCAAACGGGACCGGTTGGACAATTCAACACCACTGGACTGAAGGAAATTCATGAGGTCATTTGTTCATTTTTCAATCCAGCGGAGTTAGCAGAAATACACCAACTATTTCAAGTAACCGATACTAACTATGCAGGCCAGATTCGATGTATGCTCAACACCCTCTTTGGTGCCTATGGATTAGTCATAATTGATGGAGATGATCGCGAGTTAAAGCGTGCCTTTGCGCCCCTTATTAAACGAGAACTCACAGAGCATTTTATTCACGAAGAAGTTCAAAAAACAAACGAACAATTAATCGCACGAGGTAAAACCATTCAGGCTCACGTTCGTCCGATTAACTTATTTTATTTATCCTCGGGAAACAGAGCGCGTATAATTCCCAATGATCACGGGTATACAGCGGATAACCTGCAATGGAAAACGGATGAATTACTGGAGGAGCTAAATAAATATCCTGAACGCTTCTCCCCCAATGTACTCTTTCGACCCATATACCAAGAACACATACTACCGAACATTTGCTATGTTGGAGGTAGCGGCGAAATGGCATACTGGGTTCAGTTAAAAAGCGCATTTACTCATGTGGGTGTACCATTCCCTTCGCTTCAAACCAGGGTGAGTGCGTTTATTCTCCCAACCTCTGCCAATACAGAAGATATTGAAGCTTATTTCTCGCCCATTCAAGATCAAATCAATCAACTCTTGACCAAGCAATCTAACCGGGATGAACTTTTTGCACAGATTGATGAAACCTTTGAACAGTTATCAACTCAGCTTAAACGAGGAATTCAACACTTCAATGGGGACGCTTCTAAATGGTGTGGAGCACAACTTACCGGGATTTCATCAAACGTAACGAACTATAAACAACGGTGGCAAAAAGAGGAAAAACAGCTTCTTGATTCCCAGATAAAGCGCATTGAACGTATTCATCAAGAACTATATCCGAATGCGATTCCACAAGAACGATACAACAACATCCTTCACTTCTGCGGTAAATACGGCATTCATAGTTGGATTTCAGCGTTAAAAAGTCAAATCGATCCGTTTTCAATAGCTATTCATATTTTTACACAATCGAATGAAACAGAATAACATACGTGCCATTTTAGAAAAACATCCGATCATTCCGGTTGTTACGTTTAATGATATCACCGAAGTTGAACCTCAAATGCATCATTTACAAGCTAAAGGAGTCAACTGTATAGAAATCACCTTACGCACACCCATCTCTTTTGAGGCCATTGCCTTGGCAAAAGAAACCTTTGGTCACATAATGGATATTGGGGTTGGAACGCTGGTATCAAATGAGCAAATTATTCGAGCCGCTGAATTAGGGGTAGACTTCATGGTTAGCCCCGGTATAAGTAAAACCCTTGCCCCCACGTTTGAATCCTGCGGAATTCCTTTTATCCCAGGCGTAGCTACACCCAGTGAAATCATTACGGGACTTGAATTGGGTTGGGATACCTTTAAGTTCTTTCCTGCACATTTATTTGGGGGACTGGATGCACTTAAAACCTATGGACAAGTATTCCCACAGGTGAAGTTTTGTCCAACTGGGGGGATTAAAGCAGAAACCTACGAGCACTACCTTAAGCTACATAATGTAATATCAGTGGGCGGTTCTTGGCTGCAGTAAGATTAATCCGTAGGTAATTGAGGAATCTTAGCCACGGTGTATTTAATTAGCGAGAACTGTAAGCCAAAATTTATATTGAATTGGTTATAGAGAAACATTTGTGACGCACGATCGCTTGCGTTCATGGTTGTTCGAATATCCGGCATGTGAATGAATCCCATTTTTGCTTCACCCTGAACAAAGAAGTACTTGAAGAAATTAAGTTGCAAAGACATTACGCCATCTACCCCATATCCGGCCAAATGAAAGGCATCATAGCGCGGATTTGCCAATAAGGTCGTATTGGTTTTGGGTAATAACACACCAAGTCCTCCCCCGAATAAAAAGGTGGTTTGGAAATGTTTGACATTCAATAATAACATCGATTTTCTAAGTTCTGAATTTATATAGTTCAAGCCGTCCGTATGCTCAAATTTTAAAAAATCTTGTCCAATCGTGAAGGGCTGATTTACATAAACCCCATCATAGCTTGTATTGCTATTATAAATGTATCCATTAATGGTACTCGGCTGATCATGTAACATGACATACTTCATGTGGTCTACTCCCAACGAAATTTGGAGATTATGCTTGAAATAATATCCAATACGTGCATTATACTGTGGAATAGTCATATAACTGGGACTTAAATACAACTGTGGGTCAAAGGGGGATTGTCTATCTACCGCTACCACATCATAGAGTTGAAAATCGTAGTTATTTCCACTGAAACGAATGGTAGAAGGTGAATAAAAGGATCTATTCCAACCCCAATAAAAATAAAAAGACCCCTTGTTAAATGCATTATTCTTTTTCTGCCCGAACATCGTATATGTAACAAAAATAAGACAGATGAATTTTAAATTTTTCATTCGATAATATGATTGGGTAAAGATGATTAATTTTATTGTAATGAAATCTAGAAACCACTAAATTCATTAATTTTAACCTATGAAAACACTTTTTTTATACATAAGTCTTCTTGGTGCCCCTTGCTTTTTCGCTCAAGAAATCATTGAGATTGATGAAGTCAATCAAGCCGCTATTTTAAAGGAGCACAACAAGGAACGAGCACTTTTAAATATTAGTGACTTAACATGGAATGAAGAGTTAGCTGCTTATGCGCAGGAATGGGCCCTTCAATTAGCGGAAGAGGACAATAGCATACATCATAGACCTGCTGATAATTATGGGGAAAATATTTCGTGGATTTCCAATATGCCGGAAGATATATCGGAAGGCGTAGCCATGTGGAACGAAGAAAAGGTATATTTCAAATATAAACCCATAGGAAATGATTGGGCAAAATCTGGTCACTATACCCAAGTAATTTGGAAAAATTCAACAGAAGTAGGCTGTGGAAGCGCACTTAGTAAATCCGGGGCGTTCTTCTTCGTATGCAATTACGATCCTCCGGGTAATTATGTTGGACAAAAACCCTATTAACATGAACCGAATTCTATTAATATGCCTACTTTCGTTGGGACTTTTTGCTTGTAAATCATCCAGTGGATGCAATTGTGCAAAAGCAAAATTAACCCTAAATAAATAACAAACATGCCGATTTATTACATCTTAGGCGGAATCTTAGTCCTAATTCTTAGCGGCCTGTATACCGTAAATCAAGGAACAATTGTAGTAATCACCCTGTTTGGAAAATATAAACGTACGGCCGCACCAGGGTTGCGCTTAAAAATTCCATTTATAGAAAAAGTTTACAAGCGTATTTCTTCACAAAATCAAAGCATTGAAATGGAATTTCAGGCGGTCACCATTGACCAAGCCAATGTGTATTTCAAAAGTATGCTTCTTTACGCGGTCATGGATGAGAATGAAGAAACCATTAAAAAAGTAGCATTTAAGTTCATAAGCAATAAGGACTTAATGCAAGCACTTATTCGAACGATTGAAGGTTCCATACGCTCGTATGTCGCAAGTCAAAAACAATCAGAAATCTTAGGCTTACGCCATGAATTGGTAGAAAGCGTTAAAGGGCAAATCGATCACACGCTTGAATCATGGGGTTACCATTTATTAGACTTACAAATAAACGACATCACCTTTGATGCTGCCATTATGGAAAGCATGAGCAAGGTCGTTGCCTCAAACAACCTTAAGGCAGCTGCTGAGAATGAAGGCCAAGCCCTACTAATCACCAAAACAAAGGCAGCTGAAGCAGAAGGGAATGCAATTAAAATTGCTGCGATGGCAGAAAAAGAAGCAGCAATGCTCCGAGGGCAAGGAGTTGCCTTGTTCCGTCAAGAAGTAGCAAAGGGTATGACAGAAGCTGCAGAACAAATGCAGCAAGCAAACCTAGACACCAATGTTATTTTGTTTTCCATGTGGACCGAAGCAATCAAGAACTTTGCAGAATATGGTAAAGGAAATACGATATTCCTAGACGGCAGCCCGCAGGGCATGGAAAATACCATGCGCCAAATACAGGCGATGATGACTGAAAAAGGTCAACAATAGACACAATTCAACAAGTCCTTTACTACGTAGTAATTACTATTTTTAAATTTTTTCACATTTGTTTTAAACAAGTGTTTAATATTTGTGTTTAACTTTGCAGCGCCAAATGCAAGGATGAACCAAAACGCAGAAGAAAAAATTAAGCAAGCCGCACTACGGGTCTTTATACAAAAAGGTTCGGCGAATTGTAGTTCGCGTGAAATAGCTCGTGAAGCGGGCATGAATGTGGCCCTTGTAAACTACTATTTTCGATCGAAAAGTAAGTTATTTGCCCTAATATTTGAAACGGTAATGCAGGATTTCTTGAAGTCCATGGTTCAAGTATTTAGTTCAGATTTACCGATTCGAGAAAAAATAAAAATCCTTATAGAACGAGAATTTGAGTTTTTAGGACAACACCCCGACATTCCTAATTTCGTTTTAAATGAGTTAGCTCGAAATCCGGAAGCAATGCAAGGAATTCTTCCTGTTCTGAATATGGTTAATGAATCTGGTGTATTTGACGAAGCCCGAAAACTCCAAGAGCGCGGCGACATGCGTCAAATGGACATCGTACAAATCACACTACTCATCATGTCTAATTGTCAATACCCATTCATGGCTCAACCGCTCATGAAAGTGATTCATGGGGTTAGCAACGAAACCTATAAAGAACATCTTACCGCCCATAAAACCCATGCCGTAAACATGGTGCTTGGATATCTTTTTCCTAACGATAAATTATAATTCCCGATGAATAAAGCAGTCCTGTTTCTCTTTCTATTTCTTTCAACTTGGGCTACCGCGCAGGTATATTCCCTTACAGACCTATTAAAAATGGCTGACACGGCAAACCTTTCGTTAAAAAATGCACGCATCGAAATTTCAGCTAATGAAAATCAACGAAAGGCATTTTTAGCGAGCCAATATCCAAAGATAACCGCTACAGGTGATTATCGCTACAATGCCATCATACCGGGTCAAATTGTTCCAGCTGACTTTTTCGGAGGCCCTCCAGGAACCTTTGCTGAAGTTAAGTTTGGGGTTCCGTATACATTAAGCAATACGGTTCAACTCACTCAATTCATTTTTAATCCTCAACTAAATTATGGATTAAATGCGCTCGCAATTAATGCGCAAATCGTTGAAATCCAAGAGAAAATCACATTCCAAGAGGTTCACTATCAAGTGTCAAATACGTTTTTCGCGTTGCAAGCAGTCAACCAACAAGTAGATTTCCTTCAGAAAAACGAAAAAAATATGGATGAACTCATCCGTAACATGGAATTAATGCAGCAACAAGGATTAATAATCCCCACCGAAGTTGACAAACTTAAAATCAATCGAAATAGCATTACGAATGGCATCATTAAACTGGAAAATACACGGTTACAATTGAATCAACTGCTATCTATTCTGGTCGGTTTTCCGGAAGGAAAAGCTCTGAACATTGCAAGCGATGAAATTATATCTAATCCAAGCATTACGGAACAAACTAATGCGCTTCGTCCTGAGTTAGAATTAATTCAACTTCAAAAACAAATGAACGTTGAAGAACGCAAGGGTACCTACATGGCCTACTTGCCCACCCTATCGTTTTATGGCGCTTATAATTACAATTATAACATGAAACCCGAAGACGATTTCAGAACTGGCATTCCTTCTGCATTTCTTGGACTTCGCTTGGATTGGACCCTATTCGACGGATTTGAAAAAAAGAACAAGCTAAAAGTTAATACCTACAACAAAGAAAAAATTCAAAATCAAGAACTGTTAGCAACGCAACAATTGAATTTGGCTACAGCAAATGCAAAACGTGATGCCGAATTACAAACCGCTAATTTGGAAATGAATAAAGAACAGCTTAAACTTTCCGAACGTGTTTATGATGCCGCAAAGGCGCAATTTAAGGCGGGAACGATTAGTACCAACGAATTACTCCAGGCCGATAATGGACTTCAACAAGCCCAATCCAGTTTGGTAGGCGCATATCTTTCGCTACGTCAAGCCGAATTAAGCTATTTAAAATCAATAAGTCAACTCAAATAAGTACCCATGAAAATAAACAAAAGCATCCTTGCAGGAATTGCAATAGCAAGTATTCTAATCACATTCACCGTGGTGAAATTAATGTCTAACAAAAAAACCGTTGAAGAGAAAGTATACATCCCCGATGTAGATGCACCCGTTTTGGTGGAAGTGATAAACCCTACCATGCATACCTTTGAAGATGAATTCTCATATCTAGGTACCTTTGAACCCTTTCGTCAGAATTTAATTGGTGCAGAAGGCAACGGTAGAGTAATCTCCATGAATGTTTCGGAAGGAGACCAAGTTGGTCAAGGAAGTGTAATCGCAAAACTTGATGATGAACTGATTAAACTTCAAATCGAAAATTTAGAAGTAAGTATCGAGGGGCAAGAAAAAGATGACGACCGCTACACTACCTTATCCAATCAGAATGCAGCGCCTGCTGTGCAAGCTGAAAAAGCAAAACTTGGTATTAAAGCAGCAAAAATCCAAAAGAAACAATTAGAGAAACAACTTAAAGCGACTGTGATAAAAGCACCATTTGCCGGGGTAATCACGAAAAAATTAATCGACCTAGGATCCGTAATTGGCGCTGGATCACCCGTTGTGGAAATTACAGATATCTCAAAACTGAAACTTACGGTGAATATCCCGGAACGCGATATTCAAAAATTCAAAGTTAATCAGGCGATACGAATAACCAGTGATCAAGCATCAAACACGCTGAGTGGTAAAATATCCAACATTGCTGTGCAAGCAGATAAATCCCACAACTTTAAGGTGCAAATTACCGTGAATAACGCAAATAAAGCCCTTCGGGCAGGAATGTATGGCTCAGCGGTAATTCAAAGTGATTACAGCGTAGCCAATCTTTCAATTCCAAGAAAAGCCATCGTTGGTTCCCTTAAAAACCCACAAGTATATGTGGTAAGAAATGGGAAAGCCAAACTCGTATCATTTGGTATTGGACTTTCAGAAGGAGACGTAATTGAGGTACGAAGTGGATTGCGCACAGGTGATAAAATCGTGGTACGCGGTCAAATCAACCTAAGAGACAATAAAAACGTTAAAATCGCTCAATAACATGACACTTACCGAATTATCGATTAAAAGACCTTCTTTCATTATCGTTATTTTTACGATTCTGATTGGTGGTGGGATGCTGAGTTATCAGCAGTTGAGCTATGAGTTAATGCCAGACTTTGCGCCGCCCGTACTTACTGTAACGACAACCTATCCCGGTGCCTCTCCAGCCACGGTTGAATCCCAGGTTTCTAAACCCTTAGAAGATGGTTTGAGCGGAATAGAGAACCTTTCAGAAGTTACCACCTTCTCCTTAGAAAATGCCTCCATCATCCTACTCGAATTCAAAGATGGGGTAGATATTAATTTGGCCTTACAAGAAGCACAACGAAAAATCAACACCATTGAATCAGTTCTCCCAGATAATTCCACAAGACCTGTTTTAGCCAAAATTGAACCCAATGCTACACCGGTATTGCAAGTAATTGCAACGGCTAAAAACATGGGAGGCAAGGAATTCATGACCTTGATGGATGACCAAATTCTCCCGCAAATCAAACAAGTAAAAGGGGTAGCCGAAGTGCAAGTAATTGGTGGCGAGAAACGGGAAATTCGAGTAAATGTCGATAAAGAAAAATTAAAATCATTCGGTCTTTCTCTTGCCAATGTAAACCAAGCGATAGCGGCATCCAATGTTGAATTTCCTACGGGAAAAGTAAAAAGTACGGAAGAACAAATGACCGTTCGTCTTTCTGGTAAATTCAAATCAGTTGACGAAATCAAGAACTTAATTTTATTTTCTAGCGGGACATCCGTGGTACGCTTGGCAGATGTAGCAGAAGTAGCGGATGGTTCTACCGACCAGCTTTCTTTATGTCGCCTAAACGGGAAGGAAGGAATCGGGTTACGAATCAAAAAACAAAGCGATGCCAATGCGGTTGAAATGTCTGAGCTTACACGAAAGCGCATCGACGAGATCGAAGAAAAATACAAAAAGGAAGGAATCGAATTTACTGTGGCAACCGACACCTCTACGGTAACACTAGATTCAGTTGATGCTGTATTGCACGACCTTGAGTTGGCAATCGCCTTAGTTGCGATTGTTATGCTTCTTTTCCTACACACCCTGCGAAATGCCTTAATTGTATTAATCGCTATTCCTGCCTCATTGGTTTCCACATTCATCGCCATGTATGCCTTAGGCTACACCCTGAACTTAATGACCCTATTAGCGATGTCTCTTGTAATTGGAATTCTAGTAGATGACTCCATTGTGGTCCTAGAAAACATATACAGGCACCTTCAAATGGGTAAAAACAGAAAGCAAGCAGCCCTAGATGGTCGAAATGAAATTGGATTTACAGCTTTGGCAATCACCTTGGTTGACGTCGTAGTATTCTCACCGGTAGTGTTCATTCAAGGGGTGATTTCCGACATCTTGGAGCAGTTCTCCATTGTGGTGGTCATTTCAACCTTGATGTCGTTGTTTGTTTGTTTTACGCTAACACCATGGCTTGCATCACGTATGGCCAAGGAAGTTAAGTTGGAAGAGAAAAAGGGAATTTTCTATCGGTTTTTATATTGGTTTGAAATCCGACTTTCTAAATTCACCGAGGCTTATGTATCCTTAGTGAATTGGTCACTCAGACATAAAATCATCACAGGACTGTCTATTTTAGTGCTATTTATTGCAAGCTTTGGAACCATGGCCCTAGGCATTGTAGGCCAAGAATTTGTAGCTCAAGGAGATCAAGGGAAGTTCATGCTTAAATTGAAATTTGATAAGAGCACAACCATTGAAGAAAACAACCGGGTAACCCTAGCCATTGAAGACATGCTTAACGGTCAAAAAGAAGTGAATTCCGTCGTGTTTTCTAATGTGGGTGGACCGAGTTCTGGTATGGGTGCTCTATCCTTTGGGTCTGAATATCGATCCGAGATTACGATTAAGATGAAACCCGGAATGCAAGAACGCTATCCAACCATCAAATTCATGACTAAAATCCGTGAGAAAATTGAACAAACCTATCCTGGACTTGAAGTGAGAGCCATGAACATTGGAATGATAGAATCGGAAGAAGCACCCATTGAAATTTTCCTATCATCAGACGATAATGAGTTACTCATGAGTGAGGCTAGAAGAATGAAAGGATTCATGGACAGTATTAAAGGAGCTAAAGATGCTTATATCTCCACAGATGATGTTACACCAGAAATCCGAATTGAACTTGACCGTGATAAAATGGGACAACTCGGACTTCCTGTTGCGGTAATCGGTATGCAACTTCAAAATGCATTGACTGGTAACGATGACGTAAAATATGATGACCAAGGAAATGAATATGGCATCCGCGTAATGGCTGATAAATACGATCGAAAAAGCATCGAAGACATAGAATCCATGGCATTTACAACAAACGACGGTAAACTCGTTCGACTAGAAGAATTCGCCAATGTAACCATGGAAAATGGAAATGGAACCTTAGAGCGAAAAAATCGGGCAAATAATACCACCCTCAGATGTTGGGTACTGGGAACCGCTGCAGGTAACGTGGCGCAGGACATTGATAAGTACCTGGTTGATCATCCCTTAAATGACCAAGTTCGAATGAAATGGGGAGGTGAAGTTAAACGTCAGAAAGAATCCATGGGAGCGCTTGGAACAGCCATGGGTATTGGTGTAATTTTAGTATACCTCATCATGGTGGTCTTGTATGACAATTTTGTCTATCCGTTTGTGGTATTGTTCTCGATTCTTGTATCGTTAATTGGAGCCATACTCGCCCTTAGTTTATCCGCCTCCAACATGGGAATCTTTACCATGCTTGGGATGTTGATGCTCTTAGGATTAGTGGCCAAAAACGCGATTTTGATTGTCGACTTTACCAATCACTTAAAAACAACCGGGGTTAAAACGCACGAAGCCTTATTAGAAGCAGTTAGAACACGGATGCGTCCAATTTTAATGACAACCATCGCCATGGTATTCGGAATGATTCCAATTGCCATAGGTAAAGGTTCAGGAGCAGAATGGAAAAATGGCTTGGCATGGGTATTAATCGGTGGATTAACCTCCTCCATGTTCCTTACGATTATCGTCGTACCAATCATGTACAGCATGGTTGACACCGTTAAAGATTGGTTTGCTAAGCGCAAAATTGCAAAACAATTATCTGAAGAGTTTAACGAAGGTTAGTTTAACAGCAATGTGATGGATTTAATAGATCCATCACATTTTTTACGGGACTAAACACATTGGAAGGAATTTCAACGAAAACAGTATTCCAATGATACATTGAACCATTCCATAATCCTGGTTTTTCAAGATAGTATACGGTTTTACCTAAATGGTTCTTTTTTACAGCCATGGATAGATCTTCACGCACAAACTTGGTTAAATCTAATTTATTTCCCATCAAATCATACGGTGAAATTGCCATCATTACTGGGTTAAAATGAGAACTTTCAGTAAGTTTAGCCAAGTGAATCGAATCAATTTGTGACTTCTCTATAATTTGTTTTGTCTTAACCCCTTCATGAGAAACCCAAAAAGGCCCACCTCCAGGCATGCCCTCATTCTTAACCATACCACATACACGAAACGGTCGCTGAAGCAATGCTAAAATATCTTCCCATCGTGCAGTAACATCAGGTTCATTTATTAATTGATAATCGGTACAAACACGATTGAATGCAAGCATATCTTTTGCTGTGTATGCGTGTAAAAGTTCAGTACGAAGTTGCACCAAGACCCCCCCGAGCAATTCCCATGCGCGATTCACCTGTCCATCATGCACCGGGCACTGTATGTTGTCAATATTTTTTATAAAAATCACATCTGATTCCAAGCCATTTAAATTTGAAAGAATCGCACCATGACCAGCCGGTCGCCGAACATAGGATGCCGATTGATTCCTAAGCGGTTGCATAAATTCATCAAACACATACGAATCAGTTTCTAATGCTTGGGTGCTAAAATCGATCTTGAACGGAAAGGTGTTTAACAACACATCACGCTCCGCTGACAATTGATATAAATGTTCTTGCTGAACTGTAAAATGAAAAGAATCAATCGGTTTTAAGGACGTTTTACCTTGTCTTAGATGACCTTCTAATGGCGAAGTATTCTTTTCATTCATCCGATGAAATGGAAACAAAGCCTTTGGGGTACCTGAAAAATTCAATCCTTGCGGCCCTAGTAAATAATCACAGAGCGCCAATAAATCTACCGAAGGATCCATTAATAATTGACGCCATTCCTCATTTACTTCGTGATAGAACGCAAAGGACTGGATCTTACTTAAAAACAATCGGACCTCATCTCCTTGTTCATGCCCCATTGAACCAAGAAATTGCTGAAGAAAATCAAACATACGCGAACCAACACCCGAGGCTGGTATAAAGAATGAAAGAGACCCGTTATACTTAACAAATGCTTCTTTGAATTTTTGTATTTCTTCTGGAGTAAATTGTAGTATGCCATTACCGATCCTACATGCCTCTACAATATTCGGAGAAGCCAAAGAAGAGAACAAGCGGATACGCTGTTTATCAATCGCTTCATGTATATCCTTCTCCATCCGAGATAAATAGTTTTACTTTGCAGTGTGAATCTAATCGTCGAAGGTATAAAATATCAACTACACGCCAAAAAACGGCAAGGAATTCATTCGCCATTTGTTTATCGATTGGCCGACAATGGGCTTCAATTAAAAATAAAAAAGGAACACAAGCGTATACTTAATGCCTTCGACTTCAAACAACAGAAGGACAGGCGGATGTTAACTATAAACGATTTAGGTGCAGGTTCGAAAACCTTAGGTAATCAACGTTCAATAAAGCAAATCCATAAGACCAGCAGCTCAGGCAAACGGTATGGCTCCTTACTCTATCGCCTATGCAAACACTTCGAACCCGAACGAATCCTTGAATTAGGAACCTCCATAGGCAGAGGAACCTTGGCCATGCATCTTGGATATCAAGCGGCAGAAATAATAAGCATTGAAGGTTCCCCTGAAATCGCGGCCATTGCACGTGAAAACATTAATGAATTCGCAACGAATCAGAACAATATTGACTTGGTAGTAAGTTCATTCAGCACCTATTTATCAAATTTGGATGGCAAAACTTTTGACCTCGTTTATATTGATGGACATCACGAAGGGAGAGCGCTATTCAGCTACCTTGACCAAATAATGCCATATACACATGAGCAAACCCTTTTTCTGTTAGATGACATCCGATGGAATAACGATATGTTCAAGGCATGGAATGAACTCGTCTCAGATGAGCGATTTCATGTGAGCATTGATTTTTTCAGGATGGGGATGTTAAGTAAGCGGCCAATACAGGCAAAAGAGCATTTTATTTTGACCTTTTAGTACACGGGCTTAATCTGTTTTAACATGAATGAAGTATTCAGGCGTTTTGAATCCGATTTATTTTGTTTTTTCATCGATACTTCAGCTAACACTACCTGTTCCGATGATAAATGCTTATCCCCCGAGGTCCACATATAGGTATTACTTTTTGGTGCATTGCTCGCAACATTTTCCTCTTCGAGCATGGCATCATCATCGGATCTTGAACCTCTAACCCTTTCCTGCTTTGCGTCTTCCATTTTAATCGAAGCTATTAGCGCAGGTTCATCCATTAACATTTCAGATGGTAGCTCACAATCCAACGCGGCACGAGGTGACGGAACCGGATCTAAAACTGCCACTTGTGGCATTTGGCTTTGTCCTGTTGCACCTATTGATTTTATTTGTTTGTTTTTCTTGTTTTGTTCCTTCTTTTCAACGTTAGCAACTTGTTTATGAGGTACGTTTTCTGTCCCAAAGAAATAAATCGTCAAGAAAATTAACACCGAAGCAGCAACGGCAGAGGCAGTAAATAAATTGAACATATTTGGACGCATACGCTGCACCGATGGTTGGGAATACGTTTGATCAAATGTTTGATTTAGCGCATCCAACAAATGCGCTGGAGGACTTACGGGTAAAACATCCATACTTCGCGTTACAAGGACCTTAACCTGCTGAAAACTAGCTTCATCGGAACATAAGTCCTCAATTAAGGATTGCTCACTTGGCGTCAAATCGCTGTAATGTGCGTTTAAAAATAAATCGTCTATCTGCTTCATCGTTCTACGAGTTCAAACATTTTTAATTCTGCTGCCAATTTTTTTATGGCATAAAATAAGCGTGACTTTACGGTACCCTCATTGATTCCAACAATCTCTGAAATTTCTTTAATCGAAAGGCCATCCATATGTTTTAATACAAAAACTTCACGGTGTTTATCATCTAATTTTACAAGTTCCTGGTCCAAAGCCTCTTTAAATTCCCAATCAGTTACCGTCTGCTCTACATCCTCAGCTCCACTTAACTGGTAATGATTATCCAATCCATTACTGGTATTCTTTCTTACTTCATTTCGCTTAAACTCATTCTTGCAGAGATTAGATGCAATGGTATAAACCCAGGTTTTAAAACTCCGATTGGTATCAAACAAATGAGGCTGCGTAATTATCTTGGTAAATAAATCTTGTAATAAATCCTGCGCTCGAACTTCATTGTACCAAAGTAATTTAAGCATATATCCATAAAGCTTACCCGAGTAGCGCTGATACAATTCATTAAAGGCAGTCTTCTCCCCTTGACGAATGGCTAACATGAGCTCTTCATCTGAGAAATGAGAAAAACCTGACTTCAATCCGAGCATATTTATCTTACTTTTTTTGTCTGATTTTGATTTTTCTACTTTCGATTTTGGAACGTTTTTCCTTGCTTTTATCTGTGCTCAAAGTCTCAACGGTTAAAATCATCGGTAAATAATTTTGCTTGAGCGCTGCGATCGATTCATCCAGTTCAACCCCACAATCCATGTAGGAAAATGAATCCATGAATTGCTCATTCGTTTGGAGAATTTGCTCATTACTTTGGGTATTAGGGTATAAAAAGACCAATCCATTTGGTGCCAAACCCTGTTCGAATTGAACCAAGTAATCGCTGGGGATCGTCATTGAAAAGGCAAAACGTTTTGAAGGATTCACTCGAATTAAATCCCCGAGATAAGTCACATCAACGATGGATTGAACAGGAATGGTAAACCCTTTTTTCAACAGTAGGGCACGATACTGCTCACTTTGTAATAAATCCAAGGAAATAACATCAATGGAATTTCTACGCAGAGCAACTTGTTCTTGAATGGCGCTGTAAGTGTCCAGTGTTCCGTGTGTAATAAGCGTCGTGTTCTCGGGAACCGATTTGATCAGGTCTACGGCATAACAGGTCATTACATCGGGAATCAAACGCAAAGATTTCATCTTATTTAAGGTATTCAAAACTGTTAAGGTATCTCCAGTAACCAGTGAATTAGCAACCTTTAATTTCAAGCCCTCGGGATGATTTGGATTCAACCTCAACGCCTCGTTTAATTCAGTAGCTCGATCCGCATTGAAATTCCCCTGATCGTAATAGAGCACATTCGCTTCAATTTGTTCCGAAGGCGTTTGAGCCAACCCTTTTAATTTAGTTACGGAATGTTGAAGCTGCACCTCTTCTAAGTCTGAAGCAGATCGAGAAGTCGAATTACTTTTAAGCGCGACTTTCTTTGACTTATAGACATCGGCTTCTTTATTAAAATTATTTTGCTGTCTAACTTCCGATTCGTGCAATTTCTCTACATCATCTGCGACAGGAATCTCATCCTTATCCATAAGTTGCAACTGTACGCTATCCAAAACAACCGTTGTTTCCACAAAATTATTAAACTTAATCCCATTGGAAACACCATTTGATTGCGGCGGTTGAGCCAACGAAAACAAAGAGATAAGAGCGCTAACTAAGCTAAGTAAATTCTTTTTCATAACAGGATCCCGTACATCGCAACTTGTAAAAAGTTCATTTAACGAAGTTAAGTATTTACCTAACACAAATAATATGTAAGTTTGTGCGTTACGTCACCTGTGAAAAATCTAATATACTTTCTTAGTACCATAGCTATACTCATTGGAATCATTCCCTTGAATAGCTGCAATAAAATGAAAGGATTTTCAAAGGAAAACCTTACGTTTTCGGTGGATACTATTGTGTTTGACACGGTGTTTACGACGGTTGGGTCTACTACCAAACAATTTAAAATCTATAACCCCTCTTCAAAATCAATTCAGATTGATGAAATTGAATTAATGGGTGGTGATCAATCTCCATTTCGCTTAAACGTAGATGGTGAAAAAGGAACGTTTTTAGAGAACATGGTAATGGAAGGAAAAGATAGTCTTTTTGCTTTTGTAGAAGTTACCCTTGCGGCCAATGCGCAAAACCAACCCTTAATTATTGAAGATTCTATCCGCTTTAGGACCAATGGGAAAGACCAATATGTAAAACTTGCAGTATGGGGCCAAGACGCCTATTTTCATTACAAAGACTTGAATGAAGGGATATGGCCCAATGATAAGCCACACGTTATTTATGGCTATGCTGCGGTTGATTCTTCCAAATCCTTAACCATTCAAGCGGGAACAAAAATACACCTACACAAAAATTCCATTTTGTATGTGTATAAAGGCGCATTGCATGTACAAGGAATGCAAAACAATGAGGTGGTATTTCAAGGAGACCGCTTAGAGTCGATGTATAGCAATGTAGCTGGACAATATTATGGAATATACTTTCATGAAGCGCTACCCTCAACCATCGATTATGCGATTTTAAAAAATGGTACAGTCGGGGTGCATTTGTATCACGAAGACCCAAGTAATGCAGGCTATACCTTAGAATTAACAAATACACGAATTTTTAACACCTCAAGGTACGGAGTTTTTATTTATGCCGGGGCGAAGGTCAAGGCGGAGAATTGTATCATATCAAGAAATGAAAGTCATGCCCTGTTGGTTTTGGAAGGAGGTGATTTCAACTTCAATCACTGTAATCTGGTAGGTTATGGGAATTCACAAGTTTCAGCGGTTGGAATAAGCAATTACTTTTACAATGCCGTCACTGGAACTACCACTGTTTCCTCTATCAACGAAGGCGTATTGCGTAATTGTGTAATTGCGGGGAATTTAGATTATGAAATGGCCATTGACACATTAAATGCGCCAGGGGTAAATCTGAATTTTAATTTCACGCATTGTTTGATTCGCAGTGCCACTGCGTACACAGAGCCGTTTTATACGAATATCATCTGGAATGAAAACCCACTATTTGAAAATACTGCGCAAGGTGATTTTTTATTTCTTGAGAACTCACCCTTAAATGGAACAGGGATTAACACCTCAGTATTTACTGACATCTTAGGGAATTCAAGAAATAACCCACCAGACATTGGAGCCATTGAATTGCCATAACTGGGCATAAAAAAATCCCGCAAGGCGGGATTTAATCTTTTTCGAATGGTTGATTCTACTTATGCCGTAGCATTCATATTATCCAATACATCCATTACACTTTTAACCGCTTCCGCTGATTCACTAAGCAGTGCTTTCTCTGCGTCATTCAAGTCTAATTCGATAATTCGTTCGATTCCATTTTTACCCAATACCACAGGTACTCCAAGGTAGATATCTTTCAATCCATATTCTCCGGTTAACCATGCACAAACTGGGAAGATTCGTTTTTGATCACGAACAATTGCCTCTACCATTTGAGCTGCTGCTGCTCCTGGAGCATACCATGCAGAAGTTCCGAGTAATTTAACGATTTCACCACCACCAAATTTAGTCCGCTCAATAATCTCATTCAATTTATCTTCTTCAATCAATTCAGTAACAGGAATACCTGCAACCGTAGTATATCGAGGAAGTGGAACCATCGTATCTCCATGTCCACCCATTAATACTGCTTGAATATCTTTTGGTGAAACATTTAATTCAGTAGCGAGGAATGCACGGTATCTTGCGGTATCTAAAACACCCGCCATACCAAATACTTTCTTTGAATCTGTTTTCGCATTTAAATATGCACAATATGTCATTACATCTAATGGATTAGATACGACCACTATAATTGCATTCGGGGAATATTTAACCACATTCTCAGTTACTGTTTTTACAATTCCTGCATTCGTTGCGATTAAGTCATCACGAGACATTCCCGGTTTACGAGGTAATCCCGAAGTAATAACCACTACATCCGAATCCTTGGTCATTGCATAATCATTCGTAGACCCAATTGTTCTTGAATCATACATATTTATTGGCGAAGTTTGCCAAATATCAAGTGCTTTACCTTCAGCAAAGCCTTCTTTTATATCCAATAAAATAATTTCATTGGCAATTTCGCGTGAAGCTAATACATCCGCACACGTCGCTCCCACATTTCCAGCGCCTACAACAGTAACTTTCATAATTTATCTAATTAACGGTTTGTAAATTTCCTTTGCGAATTTACGACAACTGCATTAAATTTAGCTTCTCAAAATAAAAAATGTTTGCTAAATGTAAGAATTGAGGCAACGAGATTAAAAACTAGAACGTTAAGCAATAAAAGCCCTTGGAAACTGTAGAACTTAAAGAACTTGTTGCCGCGTGTGTGCGAAAGGAGCGAAAAGCCCAACATATGTTCTTCAAAGCCTACTATGGAAAAATGCTTTCGGTTTGCTTGCGATACATTAAGGATCGAGACAGTGCTCAGGAAGTAGTTCAAGATGGTTTTATAAAGGTCTTTGATAAATTGGAATTATTTGACTTCCGCGGCTCAATCGAAGGATGGATGCGTAGAATTTTTTCGAATACGGCAATTGATGCGATTCGAAAAGCGAAACGAAATCCGTTTTTGTCTGACCAAGACAATGACTTTAAGGTGCCGGCTGAAAATGCCATGGAAGAGCGAGAAGCCTTAGAAGAATTACAGGTGAAATATGAAGTTGCTAAAGATTGTATCGATCGATTATCTCCTGCATATCGCACTGTGTTTAACATGTATGTGTTTGAGGAGTATTCTCATAAAGAAATCGCTGAAATCCTAGGCATTAGCGAGGGAACGTCAAAATCCAACTTAGCAAAGGCTCGAATGAATTTGCAAAAAATGCTAGAAACGAAATATAAAAAAATCCAACACTGATGGATAAAATAGATGACTTATTTAAAAAAGCAATCGAATCACACACTGAACCGTATGATCCAGCTGCTTGGGAGGCCCTTGAGAAACGCCTAGATGGCCAACTGCCTCCAAAAACAAATCCGTTCAAAAAATGGGGCCTTCCAGGAGCCGCGTTGGTGATTGGAATCACTCTTGCTTCGTGGTATTTTACAGATTCTTCAACTCCTGTATCTGCTCCTGTTTCTCCAAAAACAGCTACCACTGAGCATCACAAGACCGAGGTGAAAACTCATGTAAATTCTGCAAAAAAGACGGAAGAACAACCTAAAATCATATCTCATAGTGAGTTCCTTGAACCACTGCCTCAATGGAAAGAATCAATTATTTTAGATACGGAACCAGAACCCGTATACAACCAACTGCACAGTATTTCATCAACGATAGATGCAATACCATCCAATCTAGTTGAACTTAAAGATAGCCCTAAACCAAAAGAACTATTCACGTACAACCCACTTGTTCTGCCGAATTGTGCTGGCATATCCTCTGAATTGAAAAACACAAATGGGTATGAGGTTACATTAAAAAGTAACAGTATATTGCTTTCAATGGAACCTAATTCCTCAATAAAACTTGAATTGAGTGCAGGAACCATTGAAATTTTAGACCCTAAAACTGGTGCAATTCTTCAATCCAATGTGATTTACGAACCCAAGGGAGACCTTGTCTTCGATGAAATGATTTTTGAAAATGGGTTACCCATCCAAGGACTACACATTAAAACAGAAGCCAACGTACGGTCTATACGCTACGGAAAACAAATTAAAGAAAATACAGGCAAGGAGTTTAACCTGCATGTATTTGACAAAGGAACATTACTTGTTCACGTTGATTTAATAGATGACAACGGGTGTTCCAATGAACTTTCTGGATTAATTAAGGTTGCAGAAGACTATAATTTATTGGCCGTTAACGCGTTCGAGCCCACTTCTCAAGATGCGCGTAAAAACACATTTATGCCTTATGCATTAACGCAACGAGGTACGCCATTTCGAATGATAATTATTGATCCAAATGACGGAGGAATCGTATACGAAAGTTCGGATGTCAGCTTACCTTGGGACGGAATAGATAGACGTTTTGGTAAAATGGCCGATGCGAATAAAGCCTATGTTTGGAAAGTTACCTTATCTGAACCAAAAGCTGGTGAAAAATCAGAGTACATGGGCACTGTGGTGAGAATGTAATAAATCAAGCAAAGAAATGTTAAGTAAGGATTATTCTTAGGGATAATCCTTATTTTTGTTTAATCGCGTATGGCGATGTTCAATATGCAAGTGATTAAGCGCCTTCCAACTCAATTAGCCAATCAAATTGCCGCCGGCGAAGTGGTTCAACGCCCTTCTTCTGTGGTGAAAGAATTGATGGAAAACGCCATTGATGCGGGAGCCACCGAGATTTCACTCAGTATAAAGGATGGCGGAAGAACATTAATATCCATACAAGATAACGGTTCAGGCATGAATGCAGAAGATGCCTTGCTATGTTTTGAGCGCCATGCCACAAGTAAAATTACCGCGATTGACGACCTCTTCAAATTAACTACCATGGGGTTTCGCGGTGAAGCACTTGCTTCCATTGGTGCCGTTGCGCATGTTTCCTTAAAAACAAAACGAGAAGCTGGGCTTACTGGCGTTCATATTAAAATGGAAGGCGGGAACATCGCATTGAATGAGGAGGCGGTTTGTTCAAAAGGCACCTTGATTGAAGTGAAAAACCTGTTTTTTAATGTGCCAGCTCGTCGAAATTTTTTAAAATCAGACGCGATTGAATTTAATCACATTGAAGATGCCTTTTTGTATATAGCTATAGCTCATCCAGAGGTTAGTTTTATCTTACATCACAACAATCAAGCAATCTATAATTTAAGTGCAGCTAATTTAAAACGCCGGGTAACGGATGTTCTAGGGAAAAATGCGGGTGACCGTGTATTTCCTATTGAGTCGGAAACAGACATTGTAAGATTGACGGGGTTCATTGGGAAACCAGAAACAGCAAAAAAAACCCGTGGAAATCAGTTCTTTTTTGTTAATAATCGGTTTTTCAAAAGTTCGTATTTTAATCATGCCGTACTAAAAGCTTTTGAAGGCTTGATTCCTGACAAAACACATCCAACTTATTTTATTTTCTTGGAGGTTGACCCTGCAAAAATTGATGTTAACATTCACCCAACGAAAACGGAAATAAAATTTGAAGAGGAACGGTTCATTTATTCTATCCTCTTGAGTACCATTCGGCAATCATTGGGAATGTTTAATCTAATGCCGAGTTTAGATTTTGAATTAGAAACTGCATTTGATCTACCGGCTGGATTTAATAAGCAACCCATTGTAGAACCAACCATACAGGTGGACCCTAATTTCAACCCATTTAATCCGCAAGGTGGCGGTGGTGGGAAGTCAAATGGGTTTACAAAAGGAATTAAGGAACAAGGATTTGGTTCATCAACTCCAAACGAAGCGGATTGGCGCTCGTTTTATACGATTAATGAAACCCCTTTGCCTGAACAACAAGAATTACCTGGTATCGCGGATGTACAGTCAGTGGCTGATCTTTTATTAGTAGGGCGCTACATTTTTACTCCAGTAAAAACAGGAGTAATGATGATTGATTCCAAACGGGCGATGGAAAGAATTTTGTATGATGAGTGTATTGAATCCTTTGTAAAGCACCCGTTGAATCAACAAATGCTATTATTTCCTATCGAAAAAAACCTTGAAAAACAAGAGTTACGGATTGTATCGAATCATTTAAAAACCTTTGAGCAACTTGGGTTTAACATCTCTTTGCAGGAACAGGTATTACACATTTTAGGTGCTCCTGAACTATTACATGAAAATGGAGTCGTGCAATGTATTGAAGAATTAATTGACCGTGTAGGATATAGTGAGCAACATCAGGAAGATGTAGCGCATTCACTTGTACTACAAATGGTTAAACATGCTGCTAGATATCACCGAATAAGCAACAAAACGGAAGCCGAAATGCAGATTCAACGCCTATTTAGCAGTCCGGATCACACCTTGAGTCCTTCCAATGAGCCCATAATTCAAATTTTGGCTTTTGAACAGTTAAACCAATTGATAAAATAACTTCATGTTAAATAACATCCCACAGGTTACCAGAAATTTATTACTCTTAAATATTCTAGTCTTTATTCTCACACTAATTCTTGGGAGTAAGGGTGTCGACCTAAACCAGTTATTAAGTACACATGCCATTGGTTCTCCATTATTTAAACCGTATCAGGTAGTCACGTACATGTTTGCTCATGCAGATTTCTTGCACATACTAATGAACATGTGGTTATTTGTTATGCTTGGTGGGTATTTAGAACGCTTATGGGGTCCGAAACGTTTTTTCATTTTCTTTTTACTTTGTGGATTTGGCGCTTTTTTACTTCAAAATGCAATGAGCGTATACCAATTGTTTGAATTAAAATCAAAAATTTCAGCATCAGGTATAGACATTAACACCATTAACTATTATATATCGAATACCTCTAGTATTCAGGAATCATTAATCGAAATAAACGATATGGGTAATTTCACTCAATCTCAAGCATCATTAATTCTTGAATATATCATGTTGTCTAATGCTTCAATGTTGGGCGCATCTGGTGCAGTTTTTGGAGTTTTGGCTGCCTTTGCAATCCTATTTCCTAACCAAGAATTCTTGCTTTATTTTGCAATTCCTGTCAAAGCTAAATTCTTAGTTGGCGGATATATAATTTATGAGATCTATCAGTCTTTTCAACACAATCCGAATGACCAAGTTGCTCATTTAGCACATATTGGCGGAGCCATTGCCGGAGCCCTTATCGTCTTATATTGGAGAAAAAAGGATCGAACCAATTTTTATTGATAGATAATGAAGCAGCGAAGTATCTTAGAAGAGTTAAAATTTCAGCTTCAACATGGCAAAATGACGGTTCGGCTGATCATTATTAATGTTTCTATTTTCGTACTTATTTACCTCCTTGGTTTTATAGAACGAATCGTTGGAACTTCAAATTTAACCTTAAGCGTATTTACTTTCCCGACCGAATTTGGTGAGTTCATATTTAAACCATGGACCTTAATCACGAGTATTATTGCACATGTATCTTTGGGTCATCTGTTCTTTAATATGCTTTTTTTATTCTTTGCCGGAGCTATGTTCGAACAAATATTTGGAGCTAAAAAACTGCTAGTAACCTACCTTGTAGGAGGCGTAATTGGGAATATATTCGAATTAATCGCTACCTTTTTAATTACAGATTTTTCTCCACCACATTATGTATTAGGAGCAAGTGGGGCAATAATGGCAGTTTTTACAGCCATCGCAGTTTACCGTCCGCAAACACCTATTTATTTGTTTGGTATTGTCGCCATCCCGATATATGTACTCGCATTATTCTTCTTAGCTAAAGATTTAATTGGTATTGGTGCTTCCGATGAAGTTGCACACTTCGCTCACTTGGGCGGTGCTTTTTTCGGTTTTATAGCGGTTCAGAACATCCATAGTAACGCCAATGTAATGAATCGTATGAATGGTTTGTTTAGCAAACGTAGCACACCCAAACCAAGAAAAAATAGTCGCTTTAAAACAGATGAGGTCTTTAATGCAGAGAAAAAGGCAACTCAGGAACGAATAGATGCTATTCTAGACAAAATATCTAAATCGGGCTATGAATCATTGAGTAGAGAAGAGAAAGATTATCTTTTTAATCAAGGTAAATCATGAAAATTATTGATCGAATAATACAACTTGCACTTTGGATATCTTCCTCGATATTATTAATTTCCTATGCTACGCCATTTTTCCATCCAGCGAGTATTCCATGGCTCCCATTCATGGGATTAATGTATCCTGTGTGGGTTTTATCTGCAGTTATAATTACAACCATAGCCATAATAAGAAAAATACCATTTAAATATGTTGGTTTATTTATTCTTTTCATTGGGTTCGCATTTCACGTAAGACTCATTTCCTTTAGTTTTTTCGACCCTGAACCTACAGAGAATTCAATTAAATTGTTAACCTATAATGTTCGACTTTTTGGCGTTTATGACGACACTACAACCCAAAGCCGTGACAATATTTTTAAATTGATTCGTGAAGAGCAACCAGATATCGCTTGTTTTCAAGAATATTATAGACAAGATAAACCTACTTCGTTCGAAACATACGACTCCATTCGTCAGATTATGAGTTCCATCGATTATCATGAACGCAGTGCCCATAATGAACGTGGTAAACGGAATTTCGGGATTGCTATTTTCTCAAAATATCCAATGATTGCTCGAGGAGATGTTATGTTCGAAAGTCAAGGCACCATGGATTTTAATTATTGTGTTTTCGCAGATGTGGTCTGCCATAAGGATACAGTTAGGATTTACAATGTACACCTTCAATCGATACGATTAAGCGAACCAGGGTCTACCCCAGCAACCGGTACCTTATCGATTTTAAAGACCGGAATTAAGAAAATGAATAGTGCCTATATAAAGCGCGCTGATCAGGCTAGAAAAGTTATAGAACATATGGAAAGTTCACCCTACCCTATCGTTGTATGCGGCGATTTCAACGATACCCCGATGTCATATACCTACCATCAGTTTTACAAAAAAATGACCGACGGATTTCGAGAGGCTAGTTATGGACTTGGCGCTACCTATATAGGTCGAATTCCTGCTGGAAGAATCGATTATGTATTCCATACGGATGAGTTATCCTGTTCTAATTTCATGGTGCATAAGGTTAATTATTCCGACCACCGCCCAATAACCTGTTCAATTAATTTTTCCAAGCCCTAAATGAAACGCATTCTGATTATTGATTGTGGAAGTACCAAGGTTCCTCAATTGGAGGAAATCATTTACGAGTATGCAGATTATGAAACCCTTCCTTTTTTTGAAGTTTCGGGCAATAACATTGGTTTATATGATGGAATTATAATTTCTGGTGCACCCATTCTAATAACAGAAGAGGATATGTCGCCATTCCTGGCCCACGCATCATGGATAAAAACTACAGATAAACCAGTGTTAGGAATTTGCTTCGGCCATCAACTCATTGGTTTATTGTATGAGGCCCAGGGTGCGCGTATGAAAGAATGCCGATCGATGAATGAAATTGAACAATTTGTGGATTGTCCGCTGCTCTATCGTTTACCCGATGTGTTCGATATGCAGGAGGATCACTGCGAGGGGATTTCGATTCCAAAAGAATTTGAATTAGTCGCGAATTCCGATGAGTGTGTGAATGAAGTAATGCAACATGAATCAAAGAAAATCTATGGCGTACAGTTCCATCCCGAATCCTCTGGGAATTTCGGACATATCTTATTGGAAAATTTTGTTGAATTGTGTTAATGCCCTGATACTTGGAGCATTTTTTTAGCATTCAAAACGCTTATTTTACGTGTATTAATTTCGATTAAGCCTTCCTCTTTAAAATCTTTTAATAAGCGAATTAATGTTTCTGTTGCTGTTCCAACAAAATTAGCCATATCTTCTCTAGAAAGATTGATGGGTTCATCTTGATAAATTTCCATTAAAAGTAACAAGCTAAATGCTAAACGCTGACGAACAGATTTTTGAGCCATATTGGTTATGAAATCTGCCCGATCGGTAAGTTCTCGTGATAACTCTTTCAATATTCCATTTCGCAACATCGGATTAGTATCTAACATCGGTAAAAAGTCTTCTTTACGAATAAAGCATATATTGCATTCTTCTAAGGTCTCGGCGGATACTTTGTATACATCTTCTGTAAACATCGCACGAAATCCAACTAATTCTCCTCCTTTGGCGATTTGAATGATTTGTTCTTTACCCTCATCGCCTCGTTTAAAAATCTTAACCTTTCCCTCATTAATACAGAACACTCCTCTCGGGTAAGAACCTTCGACAAATAAATATTGATTCTTTTTATAATAATTACAGGATTTATGGTCCTCCAAATGTTCCAATTCCTCCCCCATTATTCCGCCAAGTAAATTCTCTTTTCGCCGCAAACAGGTGCTGCAAGAAATATTCCGGAAATTATTCTCCAACATATACAAACCTTATATTACAAAGATAAGAATATTGAAGAGTTATCGAATTGCTGATAGTGGTTGATAGATTGCTCTTTATGCCGAGTGCAAACTTTTGAAGCACAAAAAAAGGCGGACTATGCCGCCTTTTAAAGAACTATATTGTATTGTTAGAATTTCATAAATTTCACGGACTGGTTTTGTTTTCCAGAAACCAATTTGATGATGTACGTACCTGCAGGTAAATCTTCAGCATCAATAAATACTTCATTTTCACCCGATGGCATGTTTGACTTTTTAATCTGCTTAACCAAACGTCCCGTTATTGAATATACCGCCACATCAACTGCCCCACCTTTGTTCAATTCGAATGAGAGCGTAGTATTTGCATTCGAAGGATTCGGATAGGTTAACAACTTAGCCTCCATGGTTGGTTTGTTATTTGAACCGTTTTGACCAATTCCAAGATAAGCTTCAGTTTTCCAGATTCCTCGTCCGTAGGTACCGATGTAAATTTCTCCAGGTCGGTTATTTCCTTCTTCAAAAGTTCTCCAACTCTGACGTACTTCATAAACCGGTGTTCCTTCAAATCCTGCTGATGCATTTTCCCATGAAGCACCTCCATTCTCGGTAACGAAGGCTCCTTCAGAGGTACCAACTACGATAATATTTGGATCATCGCGATCTATGATACCATCATAACATCCAGGTTGCGATCCAGGAATAATACTTCCAAGTGCAGTAAATGTTGGTGTAGCAGCGGTGGCGTTCAAAGACCTTCTGTTTGTACCGTTAAATCCAGCAAATAAAACGATATCGTTATTATTGGATGGGTTAACCGCCACACCTTCATAATTCGATGTTGAAATTTTCGTTGCTGTGGTGAAGGTTGGGGTTGTTGCCTGAGGCCCAGTTCCTACAAAGGCTACCTTATCCGTAAAATCTGGGTCACTAGAATACACACTTCCCAGGCCATTTATTCTCCATGCCCCATTTCCAGCAACCACATAGCAATATTCTAAATCACGAGTAAACTCTACATCAACGGAGCTGTTCGAACCAATTCCTCTAGCAACACAAACCCATTGTACATTTGTTACTGCTAAGCGAAGTGCGTTTCGTGTCCCCCACAACTCGCCTCCATTCGCATTCACATACACTAAAAACCAAGATTGGAAAGGGTCAGCTACTTTTAAGGTATCCCAAGCTACGTTGTATATTACCGTATCACTTCCCATTTCAACCAATTCACCCGTTGCTGCATTCTCGCCATAATTTATTCCATTGGCAGTTAAGGCCGGATTATATAATAAGGTGTCATCAAAATACAAGTCGGTTGCCGCAAAGTAGTTAATTGAATCTCCTGAGGATAAACTTGGAATTCGTATCAAATCTCCTGCATCATAATTTTTTGTAGCAATATAATTTACCGAATCCTCAGAATTAGGATCGAAATATTCAGCTAAAAACACTTCTGTGTGGAAAGGGTGTTGAGGACTTCCATCTGTTCCTGGTGGATCATACGAACCAGGTAAGAGCGGCTCAAATGTACTCCAGGTATTCCCTTTATCACCTGATCTGGAAATGTTATTATAGTAAATAGTAGAAATCATCACCGCAGGGTTGAAGTAAGAAATCTCACACTCGAAACCATCACCTCCACCAACTTGTCTAAATTCTTTGTAGGTAGAAAGCGTGTGGTTGTTATACAATGTTCCATTGTCTTGAGTTCCTCCCATTACAGCACCATCTCGGTCAAATGCAATTCCATAAAACTGTGTTATGTTATAGCCTCTATTCGCAACAAACCATGTGTTACCATAATCAGTAGATATACTAACTCCTCCGTCAGTTCCAGCGTAAAAACGGTTATTACTATCCCACTTCATTTCATGATTGTCGGCATGGACGTAGATAGATGAATTTTGAGAAACTGACCATAAGGAAATTTTTTGGAAACCTCCCGATGGTGGATTATTAACTGTTTGCTTCCATCTCCAAATATCAATACCACCAATTAATATTTGCTCTGGATCGTTAGGAACAACTGAAACAATCGAATTGTAGGTTCCTTGGTCACGGAAAATATCGAATTCACTTGGCGGACCAGAAGCTCCTACGAATTGTGTCCATGTTGCTCCATCATCGTGTGAAACGTGCATGCTTAGTAGGTTCGAATTTGTTCTTACCGCATAAAGCGAGTGGCGGTTCGAACTATTCTTTATCGCTGAAACTGCAAACTCGATTCGAGGTGCATTGGAAGGCACCAAATTATTCGCTGCTGTCCCTGATTTGTTAGAGAAGTTTGCACCACCATCAGCAGAAACAAAGGTAGTGTTGGCACCAAATGCACAAACGATTACTTCACCATCTTTCGATATTTCTAAGGCAGTACATGTTCCGGCAGTTACAGGCACTGAAGTCATTGATGCATCTCCGAGTTTCCACTTTTTCAAACCTCCAGTAGTTGCCATCCATACATAATTATCAACATCTGAACTTACAACCTGCGTACAATTGTTTGTGTTCGGAACATTGTCCCAGGTTGCACCGAAGTCTGTTGAATACCAAACACCGTTCCCACCCCAAGGCTCTTGATTTGATCCTGTTGCAACGTACAACACACCATCAATCGTTTGCGTCATGGATGAAATAAACGGATTGGCTCCAGCATTAATATATTCATCTACTCGATTCCAAATGTTTCCTTTATTTAACGAAACAAATAATCCACCAGAAACACCACCAGACCAAACCCGGTTGATGTTAGTACGGTCTACTTGAATAGCACGAGTTCGTCCAGCCATATTATCAGGACCCTCTTCGGTAAAGGTAATATTCTTAGAACGATCCATTTGGGCTACACGCTTTCGGATTTCTAACAACCTTGCTTCAGAAACTTGTTCTCCTGTTTCAACGTCGACATAACGAGCCTTCAACCATGCCAATGCTTCATCAGCACCTTTTGTTTCTTTTCCGTTCGACGAGAACAAGCCCAGGGCATTCTCTTCATATGACCCTAAGTTTGATTTACGTAATTCATTTAGTCCGACACCCGCAATTACGGCTGCAACAATCAGAGAACCAATAAGATATATTTTTTTATTCATGAGAAATAGGAATTATACTTCAAATTTATTGTGCCAATATAGTAAAAATTCAGTTTACAATAAACACAAAATTTAATGTTCTGTTTAAATTTTTATAAAATATGTTTTTCTGCGTGATAGGAAGAGCGAACAAGCGGGCCACTTTCAACGTGTCTAAAACCCATTTTCAATCCTACTTCACGGTAATAATCAAATTGTTCTGGTGTAATAAATTCAGCTACCGGAAGGTGATTTAGAGAAGGTTGCAAATACTGTCCCAAGGTAACAATATCCACATTTACTCGACTTAAATCCTCCAAGGTCTCTAACACCTCATCGGTAGATTCTCCTAACCCGAGCATGATTCCGGACTTTGTCTTCATTCCACCCTTTTTAAGACGAAATAACAACTCCAACGAACGGTCGTATTTGGCTTGAATCCGAACTTGTTTTGTTAAGCGTCGAACTGTTTCTAAATTGTGTGAAACTACTTCCGGAGCGGCCTCAATAATTTTCTGAAGATTATCCCAATTTCCTGCAAAGTCAGGAATTAATGTTTCCATGGTGGTTCCTGGAGATTGATGACGAATGGCACGAATGGTTTGAACCCATACATCTGCACCACCATCTTTTAAGTCGTCGCGATCAACTGAAGTGATTACAGCATGTTTAATTTGCATGGTTTTAACGCTGTGCGCAACTTTTCCAGGCTCAAAGAGATCAACCTCAGCCGGCTTTCCCGTTTGAACACCACAAAATCCACACGAACGCGTACATACATTACCCAAAATCATAAACGTTGCAGTGCCTTCGCCCCAACATTCGCCCATATTCGGACAACTTCCGCTTTCACAGATGGTATGCAACTTATGTTCATCGACTAATCCGCGAACCTTTTTATAATTTTCACCAGTTGGCAATTTAACTCGAAGCCAGTTTGGTTTTTTTATGCGTGAATTATTCTCCATTTGGGTACAAATTTCGGTAAAATATTCTTAAAACATAGGTCAATGGATTTTGGTTTAATTATATCCATAAAACAATGCGTACCTTTGAGCGCTATGACATCAATTGTAACCTATCAAGGGTCATTAAGAACTACCTGTGTGCACAAGGCGGGTGAGCAAATTATAACCGATGCACCATTGGACAATCATGGATTGGGCGCTTATTTTTCCCCAACAGATTTGGTGGCCACTGCGCTTGCATCGTGCTTTTTAACTATTGTAGGAATCTATTGCGAGGAACGAAAAATTCCCTTTACGTTTGCCCGCGTTGAGGTAGAAAAAATAATGGCTTCAAATCCTCGAAGGATTTCAGATATTCATCTATCTATAGATTTTCGAGGAAATGATTGGGATGAAAAAACATTAACAAAAATCATTGCCGCAGGCAAGGCTTGTCCAGTAGCTATCACGCTAAAAGATCAAGTAAACATCGAATACCACTTCAAATGATTAAAAAACCGCATCAAGCATATACTCGAAAAGAAAAATCTGACATTATATATGGGATCCACAGCGTGAAAGAAGCTGTTGAAGCGAAACGTGAAATAAACAAGATTTTAATCCAGAAAGGGATTTCAAAAGAAGGGTTTGAAGAGATTAGAACTTTTTTAACAGGTAATGACTACGTAGTACAATACGTTCCCATTCAAAAATTAAGTCAATTAACCTCTGGAAATCATCAAGGTATTGTAGCATATGTTTCTCCCATCGAATATCAACAGATTGAAGAATTGGCAGAACAATGGCTAGAAGCTGGGGTAAAACCTTTTATCCTCGCGCTAGACCGTATCACGGATGTTCGAAATTTCGGGGCTATTGCACGAACGGCTGAATGTATGGGAATTCATGCCATTTTAATCCCGACCAAGGGTTCAGCATTGGTCACTGCAGATGCGGTTAAAGCATCTTCTGGAGCTTTAAATCGAATTGCTGTCTGTAAAACCGACCAATTCAAAAACACCTTATTTCATCTGCAACAATTAGGAATTCGCATTGCCGCAGTAACTGAGAAAACAAAGGTCGCTATCGATGGAGCAAATCTCCGCGGATCGATTGTGTTGGTCATGGGTTCTGAAGAGGATGGGATAACACAAGATATTTTAAATATGGCTGATCTTCGGGTAACAATCCCAATGGAGGGGACTACAAGTTCTTTAAACGTTGGAGTTGCAGCAGGAATCGCGATGTTTGAAAAAACAAGACAAGAAAAAAACCGCTAATCAGCGCATTAATTTTGCGGCAAGTTGTGGGATTTCACTTAGGCAGTTGATTTTATAATCGTACTTCGATTTTTCATTTTTCTTTTCCTGATACCAAATGGCTTGCATTCCTGCTTTTATTGCACCGGCAACGTCCGCACGATAATCATCACCAATCATTAAACTTTGGGGAGCGGAAGTGTTGGCTAAGGTTAATGCATGCCTAAAAATTTGGGGATGCGGCTTATTCACACCAATTTCTTCACTGCATAGGATTACATCAAACTGATGATGAATGCCGGCGTGCTTTAATTTGACATGCTGCACCTCTAAAAATCCATTGGTAATAATATGAAGCGTAAACCCCATATCCTTAAGATCAGTTATAACCTCTGAAGCGTATGGAACCAATGCAGTTTGTTTAGGAGATAAATCCACATACCCGTCACCAAATCGCTTGATCAGCAACTCATCCTCTAATTGAAATTTTTTCAAGGTTGAGCGAAAACGCTCGTAGCGCAAAGACTCTTTGGTGATTTTACCATGTGAATAGGCATGCCAAAGCGCTTTATTTTTGTTATGATATACCTTATGAAACGATTCGAAGGTTGGAATATATTGCCCTAATCCGCAGTCATCAAAAAGTAAGCGCAACGCGCGCTCGGAATTTTTATCAAAATCCCAAAGTGTTCTATCTAAGTCAAAAAAAATATGCTTACCCGAATAGGCCATACCACAATAAATTCAAGAGCACCGAATTGACGCTGATCCATAAAATAATTAAGGGAAACGTGTACCTATTATCACTGTAAAACTTGGCACAAATAACAGACCCAACGGGTACCGACAAAAACAGAGGAGCCAAATACGTTAATCCCAATATTCCAAAGGTCTTTTTAATTTTTACAACCCATTTATTCGTTCGAGTGAACTTTTTTTTAGGCTTATACGTTCCTTTATCCTGCTTTATCTTCCTGCGTTTATTTTGAAACTCAATTACCTTTTCACTGGCGAAATAAAAAATGATCGCACTGAAATATCCTCCAAGGGCAGAGGCAATCGTCACCTCCCAAATTGGCGCCCCGAGTTTAGCGCCTGGAATCCCCGAAAACAAAAACTTGAATGTTGCAAGCACAAAGGTGCTCCAAAGGATGTGCCAATCCATATTATACTTTTTCTCCGAAGGCTAAATCACCAGCATCTCCAAGTCCAGGAACAATATAAGATTGAGCCGTTAATTCCTTATCTATAACAGCCACATATATTTCAGTATTTCCAGGAAAATGGGTTCTAACGCGCTCTATGGCCTCTTTAGTTGCAATGGCAGCAGCAATATATATTTTTTTAGGTATTCCGTGTTCTTTGAGGGCGTCAAATACCGTATTCATTGAATTACCAGAAGCTAACATCGGATCTGATATAATCCATATTCGATTATCAAGCACAGGTGCCGCGAGGTACTCCACATAAATTTCAAATTCTTCAGGCGTAGTGTGTTTACGATACGCTGAAACATAGGCGCTTTCTGCTCGATCAAAGTAGCGAAGAAACCCACTATGCATAGCTAATCCGGCACGAAGAATGGTGATTAGAACCGGTTGTTCCTCCAATATCCTACTCGGTGCAATACCTAAGGGCGTTTCCACATCAACCGCTTTATATTTCAATTTTCTCGAGATTTCATACGCCATAATTTCAGCAATACGCTCCAAATTAGCTCTAAAGCGCATGGGGTCTTTTTGTATCTCAACGTCTCGTAATTCCGCTAAGTAATTGCCAATGATTGAATCTGAATCTGATAAATTATGGACCATGATTGATTTTTTACGAAGGTATCAAATTAATAGGCACTGTATCTGTTAAAATTTGCTATCCGAGTTCTTTTTTTAGGGTCGCCTCGTCCAGTTGTTTATCCCAACGTGCAACGACAATGGTTGCGACCGCATTCCCAATAAAATTGGTTAATGCCCTACACTCTGACATAAATTTATCAACACCTAAAATCAAGGCAATTCCTTGCACTGGAAACCCTTTTACTACCGCTAAGGTTGCCGCCAAGGTAATAAAGCCAGCCCCGGTTACTCCTGCGGAACCCTTTGAACTAAGCATAGCAATCAATAAAATGAGAACTTGTTGGTTGAGTGAAATCGGAAAATTACAAGCTTGTGCAATAAACAAAGCAGCTAAGGTCATATAGATATTGGTTCCATCAAGATTAAAGGAATACCCCGTAGGAACCACCAAACCAACTACCTGCTTTGTACATCCTAACTTTTCTAGTTTCCGCATCAAATTTGGTAAAGCTGATTCAGATGAGCTAGTCGCTAACACTAAGAAAAGCTCATCCTTTATATATCTCAATAATTTAAAAATTGAAAATTTGTTATACCAAGCTACCAAGCCAAGGATTACTACAACAAAAAATATGGCTGTCACATAAAATGTTGCTACTAATCCGATCAGGTTCCATAATACGCCTAAACCATATTTGCCGACAGTAAAAGCCATAGCACCAAACGCACCAATTGGTGCTAACTTCATGAGAATCTCAACAATTTTAAAAATTGGGTGCGCTAATCCATGTAAAAAATCGATTACCGGTTTACTCTTTTCTTGCGTCATCGAGAGCCCAATACCGAACATAATAGAAACGAACAATACTTGGAGAATGCTATCCCCCGTAAGTGAACTCAACAAGGAGGTTGGAATAATTCCAAGAATAAATGAAGTTAAGGAATGTTCCTTCGAAGCATCCACATAGTCTTTAATGGATTTAGGATCGAGTGAACTAGGGTCGATATTCATGCCGTGTCCCGGCTGAACCAAATTAGCGACTACCATTCCAATTACGAGGGCCAACGTAGAAAAGGTAAGGAAATATAGCATAGCTTTTCCAGTGACACGTCCCACCGCACTGAGGTTATTCATAGAGGCAAGCCCGGTAGAAACAGTAACAAAAATTACAGGGGCTATAATCATTTTAACCAAGGCGATGAAGCCGTCGCCTAAAATTTTCAATCCAATGGATGGTTCAGGCCAGTACTTCCCAATAATTACTCCGATGGCAATGGCAAAAATAACTTGCACATACAACAAGCGATACCAAGGTTTTTTATCTGCGATCGCATGAGATTCTTGAATTTCCATAAGTTCATGTTGAATGATACAAAGAAACAAATCTTTCTGAGATCAATTTAATAATTTCTGGGATTAGATTTTCTGAACCGAAAAAATAAAAATATCCTTACCTTGGACTCATGGAAAACCATGCGTTTAATCGAAAATCCTTACTACTAATTGTTGTTGCCTCGTTGGGTTATTTTGTAGACATCTATGATTTGGTGCTTTTTGGTGTGGTTAAAGCAGAAAGCTTACTCAGTATTATGCCCCATGCCAGTGAGCAAGTGCGCGCAGCAATAGGAAAAACACTGTTTAATTATCAGATGATTGGCATGTTCATCGGAGGTCTTTTATGGGGTGTACTCGGAGACAAAAAAGGAAGAGTAAAAGTGCTTTTTGGTTCCATTCTATTGTATTCCATAGCGAACATAGCGAATGCGTTTGTTACAGACATCCCAAGCTACAGCGTTATCCGTATTGTGGCGGGAATTGGGCTTGCCGGTGAATTAGGCGCGGGTATCACCTTGGTATCCGAATTAATGCCAAAAGAAAAGCGTGGATACGGAACCATGATTATTGTGTGTTTTGGGGCCTTAGGTGCTGTGTTTGCCACCTTAATTGGAGCCAAAGGCGATGCGATTGGGGGCTTACTTTCGGGACTCATTGGGATCAATTTCCAAAACTGGCAAATCGCCTACCTTGTTGGAGGAATGCTCGGATTATTATTGCTAATTATCCGAATGGGAAGTTTGGAATCAAGCATGTTTCAACAAATGCACCAAGAAGGAACAATGCGTGGAAATCTAAAACTAATTTTTGGTAACCGAAAAAATCTGATTAAATACATTCAGTGCATTTCAGTTGGTATTCCAATTTGGTTTGTCATTGGATTATTAATCATGAATTCAAAAGATGATTTTGGCCCCTTGTTGGGATTAAAAAACATCAACAATGGCATGGCGGTAATGTACGCGTATATTGGGCTTTCCGTAGGAGATTTAGTGGCCGGACTATTAAGCCAGTGGTTAAAAAGTCGTAGAAAAGTGGTGATGATGTTCTTGCTGATGACGCTAATCGTTACGAGTAGCTTTCTATTCGGGTACAAGACCATGAGCGAGGAAACCTACTACTTTTATTGCTTTCTACTTGGTGCATCTACAGGGTACTGGGCTATTTTTGTTACGATTGCTGCAGAACAATTCGGAACAAATATCCGATCAACTGCCGCCAACACCGTCCCCAATTTCGTGCGAGGAAGTGTATTTTTAATCGTTTCACTTTTTGTACTGTTTACCTCCTTTCTTAGCATTGGAATTTCCGCCTTGTTAGTTGGAATATTGAGTGTAGGGTGCGCGTTTTGGGGGATTTATAATCTGAAGGAAACATTTTCTAAGGATTTAAATTATCACGAAGAATTTATCTAGGCTTCTAACCTAGCCTGCGCTGATCTTTTCGTTTCGCTTTACGCATGCGCCGTATGTCTTTTTTCATTAGTTTGCGCATGGGCTTCGATTGATTTTTTAAATGCGTTTTATAGGCCTTTTCATGCATTTTCTTCTTTTTCTTTTGTGACTTCTGATATTTCCTCCAGTCTGAAGCCCTTTTTGACTCGAAGGAACTGTTTGCTCCACTCTTACATGCCAACATAAGCAACAGTAGGAAACACAGAAAATAGCTGAACGTGAAGCGGGTTAATCGCATTATTACTACCTTTGAGCTATGTTCAAACGATGGATTTTAATTTTAGTTACCTCACTGTCAGTGCTTTCCTGCGGGAAAAATAATCAGAATCCAGTACCCAACGTACCGGTAGATGTAACTATTGACCTGAGTTTTCCAAGTTATAGCGCACTGCAGGGGGTTAGCGGATACACCTACGTCAATGGCGGATCCCGAGGAATTATCGTTTACAGAAAATCCTTAAATGAATTTGTGGCATTCGATCGGCATTCTCCTGCTGATATTGAAGGAACATGCCTAGAACCACTTTATCCGGATGCAAACAACTTTTTAGAATTAATAGATTCGTGCAACAACGCCCGTTTTTCTTTATACGATGGTTCACCTATCAGTAATTCAGAATATGGCCTAAGACAATACGCCACGCAATATAACGGATCAAACATACTTCGAATATTTAACTAACATGAACGAAATTAAGGTAACCATTATTGATCGTGAAGGCCAAGCGCATGAATTAGTTGGCCCAACAGATATGAACATGAATATCATGGAATTATGCAAGGCCTATGAATTACCTGTATTAGGTGAATGTGGCGGAATGGCCATGTGCGCCACGTGTCAGGTGTATTTAGAATCGGAAACTGACTTAGCTGAACAAAGCGATGCAGAATTAGATATGCTGGACCAAGCATTCTACGTGAAATCTAATAGCCGTTTAGGATGTCAAATCCATTTAGATGAAGCTATAGACGGAATTGTTTTGCGATTAGCTCCTGAGGCTACCACCTAAGCTCTTAATTTTTCTGGGATGATGCAAACCGGAATCGGTTGCATTTTGTGTTGATTGACTGCATTAAATCGCCGATAAATTGCAAGCACCTCGCGTTGACGGTCACTCAAGTCTGATTCATTTCCTTGAAATTCCATTGCCCACTCTAATTCGGGATAACTTGCACCAAGTTGGTCTTCATCGGTACGGTCCTCTCCCCACAAGCCATCCGTTGGCTTCGCATTGGTTATCACCTCTGAAACCCTCAGGTGTTTTGCTAAAGCCCACACCTCAGATTTCGTTAAATCGGCAATCGGACTGAGGTCCACTCCCCCATCACCATACTTTGTATAAAACCCAACCCCGAAATCTTCAATTTTATTTCCAGTTCCCGCAACTAAACATGTGTTCGTTTGGCCAATAGCATATAGGGTGGTCATACGTAAACGTGCGCGCGTGTTGGCCATGCTCAACTCATGACCTGAAACCTCGGTTGGTAGCGATGAACGGAGTGTTTCAAAACTGTCTGTTAAATCAACTTCCACCGAAGAAACATTAGAATAGGTATCAGTTAACCAGTGCATGTGGTCATGAGCACGCTTTAATTGATCAGGATGTTGGTGGATAGGCATACTTACCAATATAGTTTTCATACCGGTTTTGGCACACAAGGTAGAAGTCAGTGCTGAATCAACGCCGCCGGAAATACCAACAATAAATCCATCTTGTTTTGCCTTGTGAGCATACTCAGTCAACCAATCAACAATGTATTCTGCTAGGAGATTCAAGTTAAAAGAGAAGAGAAACTTTTAAGATCAATTGGTTTTGACGTGCTTTTTGATAAAAATACGTACCAGTAGCATCTGAAAATGTGAAATTATCCTCAATGGCTCGAAAATGTAATGGAGTCAACCCATAGAAAAATCCGATTTCAGGAACAAGGGAAGTAGATCCCACAAAATTCCACTCTGCACCTGCCGATAAACCAACCGATCCTTTATAGAAAAATTGATCACCAAACGACTTAAGGTTGGCATTTTCTTTGGCTGTATACGTTGTCCCGCCAGTACCATCGGTACCAACATCAAATCCACGGTCGTTAATACGCTGAGAAACCATAAAGCTGTTGCGAATACCAAACTTTGCAAAAATCCTCCAATCTCCAATCGGATCCATACGAAACAACATCATTAACGGTACAGCGACACCCACATTACTGTATTGACGATCAGTTAACAAGTAACCCGTTCCACCCAATTCATCTTGATGTAAAATATTAGCCCCAGCATACCGATAAAAAACTGAATCAATCGCTTCGTAATTTAGCTTGGTAAATTCAAATTCAAAACCCGTTGAAATCCCTAAATTCGGAGCATTCTTGAAACTGGTATTAAAAATCATTCCTACCGAAAGGTCATGATTGAATGGCGTAGCTTTAAAGTACGAATCCGTAGGTTTTACCATGTTGATTCCAAAATTCCCGGTCATGCCCGCCTGTAATCTACGTGGCGCTGAATCTTGAGCGAGCGTTGAATTAGCACACAAGCTTAATATCAAGCTCAAAAAACAAAAAGAAGCGACTTTTTTCATAAGGTTTTAGAATATAGTATTTTTGACAAAATTAAAAATAATACTATTCCATGGGTTTCTTTCGAAAATCCCTCCTTTTATTTTCATTTATATTCATACTGCTTGCGTGCAACAGCAATTCATATGATATTGATGTTAGTGATGTCACGTTACCCTTAACCTTTCATCACAGTGACTCTATCCTATCAAAACCGAATCCAAGCACATTAATCTCCCATCGAAATGAACTCAATCAAATCGACAAAGACATTGCTGGCTACCTATTTGGCTATTGCTATGGCATCCGCATCAACCCCGATACAAGTTTTCTAAACGGAATGAGCCGTTACAACAACAACCCGTTTGTTGTGCGCTTAGAATTACGAATCAATCAGCAATTTGAGAAAAAAATACCCCAGCATCGTGCTTCATTAACTGCTGCCTTCAAACGAATGAAATATCATTTTAAGGACGCACCCCTTCCGCAGCACATCTTTTGGGTTAACTCAGGTTTTACGAGCTCTGTTTTTTGCTCAGAAAAATCCATTGCCTTGGGCCTCGAACGGTATTTAGGTGAAAAAACCGATGTAATCAAAGAACTACCGAATGACCGGTTCTTTTCATGGATCAAAGAAGGCATGGCTCCCCAATACCTTGAGCGCGACGCGGTCATTGGTTGGTTAAGTACACACCACATCGAAGAAACGAAGGAAAACTATGCTACAGAAATGATTCGATGGGGTAAACTTTTGTTTATTACTTCGGCATGCCTACCTCAGGAAAAAGAATCAATCATCCTGCGGTATACATCAAAAGATTACGACTGGGCAATGGCCAGCGAAGGAGCCCTATGGAAATATATCGTAGATGAACAGTTGCTTTACAATACCGGTGAAGACGCCAAACAAAGCTTGTTGCATGAAGGTCCATTTACCCGTGGCTTACCCCAAGAAAGTCCGGATCGAATGGGACAATTTCTAGGATACCGCATGGTTAAACAATACATGGAAACGCACGATTTAAGCCTCAACGAATTAAAAAATACCCCATACTTGAAGATTCTTCAAGCGTATGAAGCACCCGAAAAAAAATAACATGAAAAAAACTTCCACCATCGAACTTTCAGTGGCCTTGAATGAAAACAATGTCCCAGAATCCATCCAATGGTCAGCCGCCGATAGCGGACAAAAAGATGCACCAACCAAAGCATTTTTCTTGTCGCTTTGGGACCCCAGAGAAAACAATACCTTGCGTATAGACTTATGGACCGAAGACATGACTGTAGATGAAATGAAGCAGTTCTTTCATCAAACCTTATTAACGATGGCTGATAGTTTTGAAAAAGCTACGGGTGAAGGAAATATTTGTGAAGATTTACGCGACTATTGTTACCATTTCGCCGACAAAATGAATATCCTTCCGAAGGAATGATCTTAGAAAAATTACATACAACACACGAAGAACCCATTCAATACGCATTTGCAGACGGGACCTCATTGAATGAACGCATTGGTACCGAGATTTTACTTCAATATACCGGTAACATCGTGTGCAGAAAATGCACCAAATCAACGAATAAATCATTCGGTGAAGGCTTTTGTTATCCCTGTTTCCTAGCGGCTCCTGAGGCCAGTCCATGCATCTTGCACCCGGAATTATGTGAAGCGCATTTGGGTAAAGGACGTGATTTAGCCTACGAAGAAAAAAACCACAACCAACCCCATTATGTATACCTCGCTGCAACCGACCAGGTAAAAGTGGGCGTAACGCGCGTAACACAAATGCCAACCCGATGGATAGACCAAGGGGCAAGGGAAGCAATTATATTGGCAGAAACACCCAATCGGTATTTGGCGGGCGTACTTGAAGTGGCCTTGAAAGAAATGTATAGCGACAAAACCAACTGGCAAAACATGTTGCGCGACATAAAAAATGAATCGGTAGACTTAGCCCAAGAAAAATGGGAATTATTAGAACAACTCCCGGCAGACCTTGGTCAGTATTTCACAGAAGATGAAATGGTGTATACGTTTAACTATCCGGTGTTGGCTTATCCTGAAAAAGTAGCCTCCCTAACCCTTGACAAAGAACCTCGCATACAAGGGAAACTTACAGGAATTCGTGGACAATACCTCTACATTGACCACTATTTAGTCTTGAATATCCGCCGACATACAGGCTATGAAGTAGAATGGAAATAATATGATTCGGATAATACGCGCTTTCCTTGATTTTTTCTACCCAATCGTTTCGCGAATCTTCGACAAAACGACCTATTACTATGCGGTGGCAGGATCAACGAATTTAGTGCTGGGATGGGTGTTGTTTTGGGTATTAGACCATTGGGTGATTCATAGTAAAACGGTTAAACTTCCGCTAATCGAACATCCCGTGCACAGTTACACAGTAATAGCTGCGGCTTGCGGCGTGTTTAGTTTTTTATTTGGCTTTATGATGATGCGCTATGTGGTATTTACGGAAAGTCAGCTCAAAGGCCGGGTACAGTTTTTCAGGTATGGATTGAGTGCCTTGATCTCTGCTACCGTTAATTGGATCCTCATTAAACTCATGGTGGATACCTTCGCATGGAATGCGTCCCTTTGCAATGTGTTTGCCTCGGTGGTGGTGGTGACCATCAGCTATTTTTTACAACGAAAGTTTTCGTTTAAATAACGCCCGTTCCTCGGGATTTGAAATCCCGAGGAACGGGAAGGCACTCGATATAAATTTTCTCAGAAAAAACGGTCCCTGAGTCCGTCGGGGTGGACCGAAGGAATCGCCAATAAAAATCGTCTTCTGGCACTTGGATGCTCCGGTTTCCAAGCCGAACTGAGCATCGTCGTTTTGGAGGAAGCTGTAAGATCACCTACAAAACAGAGGGTCAGGAGGTGTGGAAATGGTGAAGCCAAGGAAGCATCCCGTGCCTTGATTTTTTGTTTCTTTTGTATCAAGACAAAAGATAAATACTTAAACAAAGATTTTTTTTCCTTCTATTTTACCGCACCCTTCGATACGCCAGCCAAGGCAGTCTACTCAGGGTACGTTTAAGTTGCAAAAAACTCGATGAAGGGTTTAAGCAAGGGCGATTTGCTTGATGATTTAGATTGAAGCGGTCCCTGAGTAGTCCGAAACATCAAGACAAAAGAAAGGTAAAGAGCGTATCTACTTTATTACGTATTCTACCTTTTACTTATACGAATGAGAACAAAGCAATGGGAGAAGGTATTCTCACCGCTATCTCAATTAGCTGAATAATTCCAACAGAAGACGACTTAATTTGCTCGCTAACTAATAATCTCGCCGCGATGAAAGTAATAATTGGTACTTTTCTTCCTTCTCGTTAATCAACTGGCGAAGCAAATCATTTTCTTTCTCGCATTGAGTTAAGGGTGAATCCTTTGTATCGAGCGTAAACCGGCTGGCGTAAACGGAAAAGAAATTATAATCTAAGGCGACACAGATTTTCTCTAACAATTCGGTATCAATAGAACTGCGTAAATAAATCTTATACACATTCGGCTCAGAGACATTTAGCCGCTCAGAAAGTTGAGAAACCCTAAGGCGCTTGCGCTTTACTTGTTCCTTGATCAACTGACCGATGTGAATGGAGGACATGCGACAAAGCTAACACTCAAAGAACTAAAAAGGTGAGCTAAAATATTTTATAACTATACCTTTTATATAGTTTTATAATTTATATATTTGTATACATTATAATTCCTACTATATGAAAAATATAATTAAAATTATTTCTGTTTTTATTGGTTTCACCTGCTGTGGGGTATTCATGAGCCAAAACCAGGTGTATGTGAATGGTTACTATAAATCGAACGGTACCTATGTGGCACCACATTATCGCACCGCCCCGAACAATACGGTGTACGACAACTGGAGCACCTACCCAAATTACAACCCGTACACCGGAAAACAAGGTACCAAGACCTATTCCAATTCGTACTATAATAATTCTTATTACAACAATTCATATTACCGTCAACCGACGTATTATCAGCCGACATATTACTATAACTCCTATTACTATAATCCTTATTAATCACTTTATTAATCACTTTTTATTTATAACCCTTAATCTTTAATTCCTATGAAAAAGTTAATGTTACTTATTTTGCCCTTCACCATTTGCCTAAATGCTGTAAAAGCACAAGAATTTAGTCAAGGTGACAATTATTTACAAGTTGGTTACGGCTTTGGTTTGGGCTATGGTCGCTTATTAAATGCCTACCAAGTATATGATGGGTACAAATTCTCTGGTTTCGGTCCGGTTGGATTGAGTTTTGAACGTGCTGTAACGGATCACATTGGTATCGGCGCTAGCCTTTCCTATTCTACTTATGGTGCCACTTGGATTCAAAACGATTTCTTGGGCCAAACCTACGATTATTCGTACCGTTGGAATACCCTAGCCATTATGGCGCGCGGGGCCTACCATTTCTCTGTAAGAAATGACAAAATCGATCCATACATTGGGATTGGATTAGGTTTCTTAAAATATGGCTACAAATGGACCTCAAGCGATCCAACCTTTGATGATACCAACAACTCCATCGCGCTAGGTACACCGCTAGGCTACCAATTTTTAGGAGGTCTTCGATTTATGTTTTCTGATAATGTGGGTGGTTTTGCTGAAGTCGGTTATGGTCTTGCCGTTGGAAATATCGGACTAACCATGAAGTTTTAGGGTATGAAGAAACTACTATTACTAGCAAGCATTTCTTTGTTATTCTGGGGTTGCGACGACGAAACGCAACCCTCGGGAGGCGGACAAGCACGGATTATTGTTAATTGTCCCGCACCGAATCAAGCCCTAGGTGAATCATTCTCAGCAAACACAATAGGTGGTATTCTTATTACTCCTGGCTCAACCGATTTATTTAGTGTTACAAAAGGACAAAACGTGACTTTCAATTTACAATACCAGACCCTAGGAACATGTAAAAATGTAGAAGTGAAATTTGAATTGAATGGTACTATTGTAGAAACAAGAAACTACTCAATGGGGGGCTACGATTTAACCTCAACATGCCCAGATGGTTGGAACAAACCCGTAAATTTCATTGTGCCGTGAAAATCTATATAGTCAAGCGTAATATTTTATATTTACTCTTAATCACATCTCCCCTTTTTGTCAATAGCCAGTTGAATTTAGGCATTGGAGTAGGACAACAATACTCTGGATATCCGGGATTTAGAGCGGGTTATTATTGGAAAGCATTAGAACCAAGTGTTAATATTGGAGTATTCTTTCCGAATACTTTTGATATCGGCGCAGGAATGTCTTTGTACTACCATGATCAATCAAAAGTACATAAGAAACTTTCTTACAATTTCGATTTAGTGAAAGCACCGAACGTTTCCATAATGCCAGTGCATTCATTAACTGCAAACGTTGAATTTTATTCGAGAAAGATTATTCCTCTGCAATGGCGAATTGGTCTTGGAGCGCGTTATGTAGATGAACGTTTTTTTATGTCTGCTAGCTTTGGATACTTCATTGAACTTAAAGAGGTGAAGGAAAAAGGTTTTCATATCAATTTCAGAAATAAGCTTGGAAAAGGATAAGAATGATTACTTAATCAGAAGTGAGTTTATCACATGAAAACAACAAAAGTAACCTGAACCTATATTTAATAAATCTTCTATGAAAAAGTATTTTCTATTCTATTTTTTAACGTGTATTTATTTTGGTAATGTAAAATCTCAAATAAATTATGTTTGTGTGGGAGATAGTATATATCTTAACTGTGGTAACCTTAACGGGAATATACAGTGGCAACAATCAGTTGATTCAATCAATTGGATCAACATTCAAGGAGCGAATTATTCTCCATATGGTATTATTTTTTGGAGTAATAAATATTACCGTGCAGAATTAACAACAAATGGTTGCTTACCAAAACATTCTATTGTAAAGGCAGTTTACAATAATATAGGTTGTCCTCCACCGAGTTATCCTCCAGGTTCAGTGTTTTGCTCGGGATTAACGGTAATTAATCCAGTTACAAATCCAATAACGGGCCGCACGTGGATGGATAGAAATTTAGGCGCTTCTCAAGTTGCTACCAGTAGTACTGATATTAACTCCTATGGATTTCTTTACCAATGGGGCCGTCGTTCAGATGGTCATCAATGTAGAACATCTTCATCAACGGCAGTAATCAGTTCTGTAAATCAACCAAACCATTCATTACACATAATGTGTAACGGTGCAAATATAACTAATGATTGGAGGAACCCCCAAAACCCTAATTTATGGCAAGGAGTAGGAGGAGTAAATAACCCTTGCCCAACTGGATATAGATTACCAACTGATCAAGAATTTCTTGATGAAATTTCAACATGGTCTAGCCTCAATTCAATTGGTGCTTTTCAATCTGTCTTAAAGTTACCTTTAGGTGGGATGAGAGGTTATGTCGATGGCGCAGGAGACCCTATTTTGAATACCTCAACACAAGGTTATTATTGGACTTCTTCAACCTTTGACGATCCTCTAAATAATTATCAAAAATCAGGTAACTTGCGAATTACTACCTCTGACGCATCAGTCAATTCTGGGTCTAATGGAGGGTCAAGAGCTCGAGGCTTGTGTGTACGATGCATTAAAGAATAACCACTGTATTTATCGCTGAATAACAAGTATTGCATTCAAAATAAAGTTCAAATTATGAAACAAAAAATATATTTCAATTTAAGCCGATTATTTTTATTTGTATGGATATCATTAAATGTTCATTCTGCAATTGCTCAAACCAACGTTATTAATTTCAGCTTTACACCCAGTGTTGATATTTCAGTATTCAATGATGTTAATCAAAATTGTATCCTCTTAAATGAACCCGGAATTGCCGCAATTCCGGTAATTATTCAACCCGGAAATTTAATTACGAATTCAAATTCTATCGGAATTGCCAGCTTTTTAAATCTCCCAAATGGTACATACACAGCTTTTATTGATACTGTAAATCTTAATTGGTCCCCTACATGCGTCAATTCGCAAACATTTCAAGTCAATAATGGAACTAATGCTTGCATAAGCTTTGGAATGGTTAATCATAATCCTTGTTCAAGTCCCGAAATATCGATTTTAGCTCCAACACTACGAAGGTGCTTCAGTAATCAAATTATTTATGTGAGTGCTTGTAATAATGCAACGGCAACAAGTGCCCTTAACTCCTCCTTCGTAGTTGTTACACTTGATCCACTACTTACCGTTAATTCAGCGAGTCTGCCCTTTACGGCCTTAGGAAACAACGTTTTCCAATTTCAAACGGGAACATTGAACCCCGGTCAATGTGTAGATTTCACCCTTTCTACCACCGTGAGTTGTAACGCAACCCTTGGACAAACACTTTGCATGAATGCCGAACTTTTCCCCGTGGAGAATTGTGCCCTTGATACCCTACCCTCAGGGCCTAATTGGGATAATATTCCCAGCGAAGGTGCTTTAGGCGGTTTACCCCAACCGTGTTTAGGTCCTTGGGACCAAAGTAGTTTGAGTGTGAACGGCTGGTGCCAAAATGACTCTATTTACTTTACCGTAACCAATACAGGCGTTTTAGGCGGTGGCGACATGGAATGTTATGCACCCGTTTGGCTCACAGTAAATGGCGTAGTTACCTTCACCGACTCTATCATGCTGCAAGGCGGTCAAACCATTACGTATGCGTTCGAAGGAAATGGTCAAACTTGGATACTGAACGCCTCACAACACCCCTTACATCCAGGAAATTCTCAACCAAATGCCTTTGTTGAACGCTGTGGCAATGCAGCCAACTGGACCCCAGGAGAGGTAAACGACTATCCGCAAGACGATGCCGATCCTGTGATTGATATCTTTTGTGAGGAAGTGAGCGGCAGCTATGACCCTAACGACAAGCGAGGCTATCCGAATGGCGTTACCAACATGAATTATATACAGCCTAACCAACAACTTCAATACGTGATTCGTTTCCAAAATACAGGTACCGATACGGCATTTACCGTGGTGATTAGAGATACCTTGGATTTAGATTTAAATATCTTCACCGTCACTCCCGGTGTTTCTAGTCATAACTACGAATTCAGAATGTATGGGCCACGGGTATTGGAATGGCGCTTTGACAATATTCTACTACCAGACAGCACCACAAACAGTGTTGGAAGCAATGGATTCGTTACTTTTCACGTTGAACAAAACCCTAATTTATCTCCGGGAACTGTTATCACCAACGACGCAGATATTTATTTCGACTATAATGACCCGATTACTACGAATACAACGATTCATAGAATTTATGAGGGTTTTATTAATGTGGCAGCATTGGAAGAGATGAGCAAACAAGAAACGGGAATCAAAGTTTATCCTAATCCGTCATATGGGCAAATGACTATATTGCTGGAAAAATCAGCGGAAAATGCAAGCTACAGCATATTTGACTTAGAAGGTAAATTTGTGAAAACTGGATTACTTAGTGGAAAGAAAACCACCATTAACACCGACCTTAATACCGGCATGTATTTTCTAATGATTGGAGAAAATGTCGTGAAGGTTCAGATTATAAAGTAAAAACTAAAAGCATTTCTATTGTTAACTTTTCAATTTAAAAATTAATTTATGAAAAAATATTTATTTGTTATTTGTCTAATTATAAATTATAATGTTTTCTCTCAAGTAATCTCAGACACTATAGATAACATACTTGGGGCTACTTCAAATATTAATGGAATTTATGTCGTACCGGATGGTGTAGATAAGATCAAAGTTCAATGCTGGGGTGGTGGTGGTTCTGGAGGAGCAGCAACAGGTCAGGCAGCAGCCGGAGGTGGAGGATCTGGTGGGTCCTATGTTGAATTAGAACTTGCGGTAACACCCGGTCAGTCTTTTAACTATTCAATTGGTAATGGTGGAAATGGACAAACTATTTCATCAAACAGACATGGTGGCGATACTTGGTTTAATACGCCGACCTTTTTATTAGCCAAAGGCGGTACCGGCGGTACTAGTTCAAGTTTAAACTTTAATACTTCAGGTGGTGCACCTTCAATCAATTCAGGAAATTTAGGAGGCCAAATTAGTTATTATGGTGGCGCAGGCGGAACAGGAACTTATGGGGCTAATGGGTCCCAAGCAGGTGGAGGTGGCGGAAGTGCCGGAATAAATGCAAATGGTAATCCTGGAGTAGCCGCAACCGGAGGAACTTCAGGATTAAGTGGGGGGAATGGCGCAAGTGCGGGAACTTGGCAATTACCGTTGAATTGCAATTGTAATGGCAATGCTGGTGAAACACCAGGTGGAGGAGGTTCTGGAGGCCAATCATCCGATCCAGCAGATAACCATGGAGGGCATGGGGGCCCGGGTAGAATTATCATTACTGAAACAAATCCAGGAATAGGCGGATTTATTTATAAAGATTTAAATGGCAATTGTTTTAATAATTTAGAAGATGGTCTGCAAGGGGTTCAAGTAATTGTTACGCCTGGAGATTACATTACTGAAACAAACGATCAGGGATATTGGGCTATTAATGATTTACCTGTAGGTGTTTACACGATTGAAATTGATACAACTAAGTATCCTATGATTATATGTGATACAGTTTCTTCAGTTACGGTTGTCGCAACAGATCAGTTTTATGATGTTGGAGATGTTGGGATATTTAATTTATCTTGTCCTATTTTAGACGTATCAATTTTAACTCCAACATTAAGAAGATGTTTTTCGCAAATGGTATATGTTACAGCATGTAATCATTTCCCAAGCACCACAACTGTTTTTAACTCTTACATAGAGGTTGAACTAAATCCATTTCTTTCCATAACAAGTGCATCGCTTCCTTACACTTCTCTTGGTAATGATGTTTATCAATTTCAAACAGGAGATATTGCTCCAGGACAATGTGTAAACATAAACATAATGACTTATTTGAGTTGCGCTGCAACCCTAGGACAAACCCTTTGCATGAATGCAGAACTTTTTCCGGTTGAGAATTGTGCCCTTGATACCCTACCCTCTGGGCCGAATTGGGATAATATTCCCAGCGAAGGTGCTTTAGGCGGTTTACCCCAGCCGTGTTTAGGTCCTTGGGACCAAAGCAGCTTGAGCGTGAACGGTTGGTGCCAAAATGATTCCATTTACTTCACTGTAACCAATACAGGCGTTTTAGGTGGTGGCGACATGGAATGTTACGCACCTGTTTGGCTCACGGTCGATGGTGCAGTTACCTTCACCGATTCTATCATGCTACAAGGCGGTCAAACCATTACCTATGCTTTTGCAGGCAATGGTCAAACATGGATACTAAACGCCTCACAACACCCCTTACATCCAGGAAATTCTCAACCAAATGCCTTTGTTGAACGCTGTGGTAATGCAGCAAACTGGACCCCGGGAGAGGTCAATGACTACCCACAAGACGATGCCGATCCTGTCATTGATATCTATTGTGAAGAAGTTAGTGGAAGTTACGACCCCAACGACAAGCGAGGCTACCCGAATGGCGTTACCAACATGAATTATATTCAGCCGAACCAACAACTTCAATATGTGATTCGTTTCCAAAATACGGGTAACGATACCGCATTCACCGTGGTGATTCGAGATACCTTGGATTTGGACTTAAATATCTTCACCGTCACACCAGGTGTTTCTAGTCATAACTACGAATTCAGAATGTATGGGCCACGCGTTTTAGAATGGACGTTCAATAACATCAACCTTCCAGACAGTACTATCGACCAAGTTGGAAGTAATGGATTCGTTACTTTTCACGTTGAACAAAACCCTAATTTATCTCCGGGAACTGTTATCACCAACGACGCTGACATTTATTTCGACTTTAATGACCCGATTACTACAAATACCACCATTCATCGGATCTACGAAGGGTTTCCAAACGTCCTAAGCCTTCAAGATTTGGTTAACAACAAGGAATCAATCGTGCTCTACCCCAACCCTACTTCCTCAGAAATCACCATTACCTCGGATAAGTTTACGAACGAGCCCTATACCCTCTTCGACCAAATGGGTAGAACGGTAGGTTCAGGAAAATTAAGCGGAACCAATACCACCATCTCCTTAAGCACCTTAAGCAAAGGGATTTACATTCTCAAGGTAGAAGGAGCTTATGAATCAGCGATTGTGGTGAAGGAGTGAAATTGAGTCTTCCGTTCCTCGGGATTTGAAATCCCGAGGAACGGGCTTAAGATGAATATTTTATAGAAAAATAAGAAGCTTGTTCAAACGTTGAGTAAGCCATGAAAAATGAACTTATTTTCTATTCCCTTGATCATATCAATCAACGTATTGAAGTACAACCCAGTGAAGACAGCGTATGGCTTAATCGAACACAACTCGCACTACTCTTCGGTAGAGACATAAAAACAATTGGGAAACACCTCAATAATGAATTGAAGGAAGAGTTATTTGGACTTCCAGTTGTCGCAAAATTTGCGACAACTGGAAGTGATGGCAAAATTTATCAGGTAGAACATGTTCCAGATATATCACCTCATCTGACTAAGTCTGAAACTCCTCAGTGTCATCAGACCTTTGTCCCTTCCTCCCGTCACGATTGATAAACAAGGAGAGAAGCGTTTCCACTATTAAAGTGGGATTAAGGGGTATGACAAAACTCCCCTCCTTTTTTACCGCACCCTTCGATACGCCAGCCAAGGCAGTCTACTCAGGGTACGTCTAAGTAGCAAAAAGCTCGGTGAAGGATTTAAGCAAGGGCTATTTGCTTGATGTTTTAGATTGAAGCGGTCCCTGAGCAGCATGTAAAGCGGCCCTTCGACAGGCTCAGGGACCGCTTTTATTTATATGCAATGCATCAGGTGCGGACCCTGAGTAGTTCGCAACGTCGGACGTATCGAAGGGCCGGTTTTACGATTTACCTCTTCGTAGCGGCCTCGAATTATATTCGCAAAATCATACAGACCTATACACCTCATCCAATTGCTTGCCTACCGCAGCATAGCTGAAATGGGTTAAAGCATAGGTGCGTAGCGCCTCGGCATCAAAGGATTTACCGTCCAATATGGACCTCATGGCCGCTACCAGTTGCGCCTCGTTGCGTGGTTCTATTAAGATGCTGTTGTGTTCGTTGGCAAATTCAGGAATTCCATTCACCCGCGTAGCAATGACCGGTACCCCACTCATCCAGGCTTCCGGTATCACGCATGGGAAATTCTCAAAATTGCTAAACAAGACCAAGGCCTTACACGTGTGCAGAAACGATGCAATTTCTTCAGTCTCCATGGTGCCATGAAAAAACACCTTCGTATCGAGTACACCAAGCTGATCGGCTACTAGTTTCGCCTCTGAAGCATCGCCATCCGTGATGATGTGAAATTCAAAATCCTGTTCCGTTTTCGCAAATTCAGCCACTGCCCGCAAGATCCCATGCACGTTTTTTGCCGCTTCATATAAGGTAGAAATGTGGACAAAGCGATGGTTCGAATGTGTACCTTTCGGTAAGCTAAAGACCTCCTCGTTCACCACATTCGGTAGTACCTGATACAATGTTCCGGTCAATGACTTTATCCGTTCACCCAAATTGGCGCTCACCGGTAACACCATGGCTGCGCGTTGATACACCGGCAGCATGCGCTTCAACATCCACTTCGGATAGGCATTGGGTCCTTCATGCAAGCCGCTGGCATGCTCTGTAATCACTAAAGGCGTACTTGGGAAATGCTGCTTCACCAATAATCCCAGCGGGAATACAACATTTAAATGTACAATGTCCGGTTCGCCGATCAATTGACGATAGGTTGCTACCCCTAAGGCCACCGCGCTTCTCCAGCGCATATATCGCCGTAAGCGCTTAAAAAGCCCAGATGCTCTCGGATAAAACACTCGGATTTCGGTCAGTTTATCACGCTTTGTTTGTTCTACAAATACGTCTGATACGTCGCTGGCATGCACTGAAAGTGTGCTTATGTTATGGTGTATAGAAGCGGCCTCGGCATGCTTCTGAATGAAATTACCTAAGGTCGGATTGCTTGGATGAGGATACCAAGAAGCTAAAAACAATACGTTTTTTGGCGAGCTCATTAGGCTAAGGCGACAGCAAAGGCAGAAAACACTTGCTCCAATGCGAAATCGATTTCCTCCTTCGTGGTATACCTAGAAAATGAAAAACGTACATTCGGACGACTCATATCTGCGCCAATACCTTCCAACACATGAGAACCTTTAGTAGCTCCTGAAGTACAGGCACTTCCGCCACTTACTGCTACTCCTTTTAAATCCAAGGTAAAAAGCAGCATGCTGGCCTTCTCGGTTGGAGGAAAGCACACGTTGAGGACCGTATACAAAGATCCACTTGGTGTGATATCCCCATGGAATGCAAGATCTGAAAAATGAGCTCTCAATCGCTCCATTATATAATTTTTTAAGCCTTGAACGTGGGCTTGATGTCCTAAGACATCTTCGTACGCTAAATCAAAGGCTTTTGAGAGTCCCACGATTCCGGAAATATTCTCCGTTCCGCCACGAAATCCACGTTCCTGAGCGCCACCTAAAATCATTGGTGTCATTTTGATGCGCTTGTTCACATACAAGAACCCAATGCCTTTTGGCCCATGAAATTTATGTGCTGCGCAGGTAATGAAATCGATATCCAAGGCTTTCAAATCAAAGGCGTAATGTCCCATGGTTTGAACGGTATCCGAATGAAAATAAGCCCCGTGCGTTCTACACAAAGCAGCCACCTGTTCCAGCGGAATCAAGGTTGCGATTTCATTATTGGCATGCATCAAGGAAACCAAGGTGGGAATGGGTTCTTTTAACAGCGCCTCTAATTCCGACAAATCGATATGCCCTTGCGCATCCAAGGTTAAATTATGCAGCTGAACATTAAAGCGGTCGCGATACATTTCCACAGTATGCCCCACGGCGTGATGTTCGATGGAAGTTGAAATAATGCGTTTCACGCCTAATTCCTGCACCGCAATATGGCAAGCCAAGTTATCGGCTTCGGTACCACCCGAGGTAAAAAACAATTCTGCCGGGTGACAATTTAAATGACCCGCTATGTTTCTTCGGGCTGTTTCGATTAGGGCCTTAGATTCACGACCGAAGGAATGCGTAGAGGATGGATTCCCAAATTTATTTCGAAGTACCTCACACATTGCATCCACTACTTCCGCCGCCATGGGTGTGGTAGCCGCATTATCTAAATAAACCCGCATATTGATTCTTTTTGCGAAGATACAAAATCAAATTCTTTCTTACCTTCGTTATATGAAGGGCATACATTTAATCTTTACACTCACCCTTGGATTTTGTTTTTTTGGTCAGGCCGATCGAAAATACACGCCAGCCGGGATGTTGTCGCTTGGCGGCCGAACCACCGTGAGTTTATTCAACGACCATGAGAACGAAATGACGGGAACCGGAGTTGGAGGCCAATTTCGTTTACGATTTTCCGATGCAGTGAATACCGATTGGTTTTTTGATTACATCACCAGTGACATTTTGAATTATGCACATCGTACCGATTATCACATTGGGTGGAGTGTCTTATTTTATCCAATAAACCAGCTGGACTATTTCCGTCAAGAAGGGGAATTTAAACCTAAATTTCGTCCGTACATACTGGCTGGGCATTGCTTTGATTATTCAAAGATTGAAGCGAAAGATGGGTTCAGTCCCTTGGATGGGCCAATGTCGGCCGAACGTTGGAGTTCTGCGGTACAAGCTGGTCTTGGAACACACCTGGAGCTATCTCCAAGGTTTGATATTTCACTCACCGGACAATACATGATTCACTTAGGCAATCACATTGAAACCGACTATGATTTTACTACTGGTGAGTTGAGTTTTCATGAACACAAAGGAGCATCCTTGGCGGGACATGTGTTGGTAACCCTAAGTTTAAACTATAAAATTGCGAAGTTATGGGGATTCACCAGAAGATAACAGGGTTATTCTTGCTTGTAAGTACCCTGATCTATAGCCAGGAAAAACCAAGCTATTTTCAACCTTCCTTGCTTCGAGCGAGTGCGACCATCGCCCCTACTCGTTTCTACACCCAACAAACTACCGTCGCCTTAATCAATGGGTTTGTAGAATATGTTTTAGAAAACCGCATTAGTATTCGTGGCGAAGCCAACATTATGGCTCCAAATGGAAAACTTTTGTACACTAATTCGCCAGAAAAATTTCCACGAAACTATACCTCTATTTATGCTGGGTTTGGGTATCACCTCGGTAAGAAAAACTGGAAATTCGACATTCATGCGGAACCGGGAGTCGTAATTGCCGAAATGGAGCAACATCCTTTTTTAATCGTTCCTGCACCATACCAATGGAGTGTTAGCCCCTCCTATATGTTAAAAGGAGGCACAAGTTTTTATTTTTCAAAATACTGTCACTTTTTCGCCGAAATAAATTACAGCAACGGATGGATTCGAAAAACTCCATTTATGTCTGTTTCCATCGCCCAATATGGTATTAGTGCGGGACTAGGATTTCATCTACTTACGAAAAAGAAGTAGGATTTCTACCTATTTCAAGGTACTCGGACACACATACGCCGTTTTTGGAAGCGAAGTCTTTGCTAAGGCACCAAACCCACCAATAACATCCTTAATCTGATCAAATCCTCGCGCTTTCAAAATGGAAGCGGCAATCATGCTTCGGTAACCGCCTGCACAATGAAGCACTAGTCCTTTATCTTTAGGGAATTCAGCCATGCGCTCATTGATATAATCTAAAGGAATGCTTGGAACATCCTGCAAATGTTCTGCGTCATATTCACCGGGCTTGCGCACATCGATCAATACTTCATTTGCCGCTAATCCATGCTCAACCGCCGTAGCTTCTATGCGATCAATTTGGTCCAACTCACCTTCCCAACTTGCAATTCCGCCGGCTAAATATCCCAGCACATTATCATAGCCAACACGCGACAAGCGCTGTACGGTTTCCTCTTCTTTCCCTTCCGTAGTAATGATAACAATAGGTTGTTTTACACTCGGAATAAGCGCCCCAACCCATGGAGCGAATTGCCCTTCTAAGCCAATAAAAATACTACCTGGAAGAAATCCTTTCGCAAATTCTCCAGCCGGTCGTGTATCAAGTAACAATACATCTTCATCTAAGCTTTGAATCATTTCAGTATTTAGTGGCGTCAGCCCTTTTGAAAGCACTTCGGCATAGGGTTGATAGCCTAATTTATTCATGGCCACATTCTGTCCAAAATAGGCGGGTGGAGGAAGTAAGCCATCGGTTACCTCTTTAATAAACTCTTCCTTAGTCATGTCCGCACGCAAGGCATAATTCGTTCGTTTTTGATTGCCAAGTGAATCAAACGTTTCTTTTGACATGTTCTTACCACAAGCGCTACCTGCGCCATGCGCTGGATAAACGGTGATGTCATCGGATAAGGGCATCAGTTGATTTCGTAAGGATTCAAAAAGCGTTCCCGCTAATTCTTCTTGCGTCATTGATGCTGCTTTCTGCGCCAAATCAGGGCGACCTACATCGCCTATGAATAAGGTATCTCCAGAAAACAAGGCGCTTTCCTTGCCATTTTCATCAATCAAGAGATAACACGTTGATTCCATGGTATGTCCTGGGGTATGAAGTACCTTAACCGCACAGGAACCAAAGGTCAATAATTCACCATCTTTTGCTGAATAAAAATCAAAGCTCGGAGCAGCATTGGGTCCATAAACGATGGGAGCACCCGTCGCTTTCGATAAGTCTAAGTGACCCGAAACAAAGTCTGCATGGAAATGCGTTTCCAAAATGAATTTTAAGCTGACTCCGTCGTTGGATAGGCGATTCAAATAAGGTGCTGTTTCGCGCAAAGGATCAATAATAATGGCCTCATTTCCGGAAACAATATAATAAGCGCCTTGCGCTAGACAACCGGTATAAATTTGTTCAATATTCATAATGTAAAGTTAAATTTAATACTAATGCGACGAGGGGGAAGCAAAGAACAGTTCTTTCACAATAATGTAAATTCCCATCACCAACACAAACCAACCAAATCCTTTCTTTAACCGATCAGCAGCGATACGTTTAGCAAGGAAAGATCCTATAAAAATACCCACGATGGCTAATCCTGAAATTATTAACAGTAAAGGCCAATCCATGGTTGTTTTACCTAAATCCCCTGTAAAACCGATTAACGATTTAGCAGCAATAATCAACAAGGATGTTCCCACGGCTTGTTTCATGGGCAGCTTACTCAAAATAACGAGGGCTGGAATAATTAAAAATCCACCTCCTGCACCAACTAACCCGGTAAGCAACCCAACAACCATACCTTCCAATACAATGATCGGATAGTTAAAGACTTGAGGCCCTTGATTTGAGGTTTCTTTTTTAGGCTTTCGAATCATCGAAACGGAAGCAAATACCATTAGAACTGCAAAAAGCAACATCATCATGAGGGGTTTCGTGACTTGAAATTCCCCCACTGTAAAAAGCACCTTTGGAATTAAGGGCACAAGAAATGAACGCGTTAAAAACACCGCCGCAATGGACGGAACACCAAAAATTAAAGCCGTTTTAAAATTCACTTCTCCCAACCGATACTTCGGGAAAACGCCCACAAGACTTGTGGCACCAACAATAAACAAGGAATATGCGGTAGCACTCACTGGGTCAACGTGAAACAGGTAAACCAACACGGGAACTGTTAAAATGGAACCTCCTCCTCCAATCAACCCGAGGGAAACACCAATAACTAAGGATGCCAAATATCCGAAAATCTCCATGAAACAAAGGTAGGGATTGCAATTGAATAAGATTGTCGCAAAAGTTACACAAGAAGTAAACAAAAGGCCTTTTGAATAGTTATTCACTTATGAAGCTAATGAACCGAGCTGAATACGATACGCTAGAACAACGAGTTAAAGCGCAGTATTTTAATAGTATTGTAGGCCATAAAAATGTTTGTTTAATCGGGACAAAAGATTCCGCCAACCAAGATAATCTTGCCATTTTTAATTCCTTGGTTCACATTGGTTCCAATCCACCGTTATTAGGGATTATCTTTAGGCCGGACAGTGTGGAGCGTCACACCTACGAGAACATTCTTGAGACGAAAGAATATACAATCAACTTAATTTCGACCAAGGATATAGCCGCAGCACACCAGACTTCGGCGCGGTATCCGAAGCAGCAATCTGAATTTGATGCCACGGGATTAGAACCAACCTATATTGATGGATTTAACGCACCAAGCGTAGCCTCAGCACCAATATCCTTTGGATTAGTATTCAGAGAAAACATCCCGATTCCGTTAAATGGAACAAACCTAGTAATTGGTGAAGTTCAATGGATAAACTACCCAGAAGACATTGTGGCTAGCGATGGATTTGCTGATCTAACCAAAGCACATATTGTGGGATGCATTGGTTTGGATGCCTACACCGAAGGACAAATAATTCAACGGTTTGAATATGCCAAGCCCGACAAAGCCCCTCGAATAAAAGAATGAATCCGGAAGAAATCGATCGAATCATAGAAATGGCGTGGGAAGACCGAACCCCATTTGATGCAATCAAAATTCAGTTTAATTTAACTGAAAGTGAAGTCCGAGCGCTGATGCGAAAGGAACTAAAACGAAGCAGTTACATTCTATGGCGTAAGCGTGTCGAAGATTCCTCCTTGAAGCACCTAAAAAAGCGAATTGATGGAGTAACTACATTCAAGTCCAACGCGCAACGACAAATCACACTAAATAAATTAAGCAAGCGATAAAGAGTCTCCAGCCAAAAGCCGTTTAAAGGTAGGTTCATTTTCATAAACTGGCCTGGCAAACCAGCCCACCAATCCTTTACTTTCTTTTTGTTGATCGTGCGTAGCTAATACCACACTAGACTTCGTTTTATTGAGCACAGCCTTTGCCTCTTTCAACCCAAGATTAACTGTACCACCCAAGAAAAAAGGCAAGTTGTAGGTCGTGGTGGTGGTAATTAGCACATCCACCCTTGGAAGATCTTGGCTTGATTTAACCCCATGGGGTGCATACATCAAGGTTTTCCCTTCCACATGTAAAATGAAGGCGTGGTGTGTTTGATTCAGGAGACTTACTTTAGTAAGTTGTTCCAATAAAAACGGGGCCTTAGCTATGGGCTTCAGCGCTGCAAAATAATTCCACGAACGAATTTTCTTTAGTGCCCGGTCTTCTGCAATCACCACAGTTTCAGTTGGAAAAGTTAGTAATGATTCTTTATGGCAGTGATCAGAGAATGGGTGAGAAACAAAAATAAACAAGGGTTTATCCTTAGGGAACTCAAAAGGTCCGTATGTCTCAGAACGTTTTTGCAAGGAAAACCAGGGATGTCCGTCTACTTGTTGAGCAGTAAACCAGGGATCAACAACTAAGGTGAAATCCGCCGTTTCTATCAACCACGAACTGTCATCGGTTAGCTTGGTTATTTTCATCAATTCATGAAAAGTCGAATCGCCTGACTCAATTTTTCCCGAATCTCGGTTCGATCAATGATAAAATCTAAAAATCCATGCTCCAATAAGAATTCAGCTGTTTGAAACCCATCAGGTAAATCTCGACCAATTGTTTCTCTAACTACGCGTGGACCAGCAAACGCAATTAATGCGCCGGGCTCTGCAATATTAATATCGCCAAGCATAGCAAAAGATGCGGTAACGCCTCCTGTGGTTGGATCCGTTAAATAAGAGATATAAGGTAATTTTTCTTCAGAAAGTAAGCCGAGATTTCCGGATACTTTAGCCATTTGCATTAACGAATATCCTGCTTCCATCATCCGTGCCCCACCCGATTTAGAAATAATCATGAATGGTGCTTTAAGATCAATGGCTTTCATTATCGCACGAGAAATCTTTTCACCCATCACACTTCCCATGGAACCGCCGATGAAACCAAAATCCATGGCTGCGATAACCAAAGGCTGTCCATCGATGGTACCGTACGCAGCTCTTAAAGCATCTTTTAATCCTGTGGCTTTTTGGGTACTTTTTACACGGTCAACATATTTCTTTGTATCCTGAAACTTCAAGGGGTCACCAGAAACCATGTCCCGATCCAATTCGGTGTATTTACCCTCATCAAAAATCAAATCAAAATAGGTCTCTGCATCGATGCGTTCATGGTGCGAACAGCGTTCACAGACAAAATTATTCTTTGCTAAGTCGTCTGTGATATAAAGGGTTTTACAATTGGAACATTTCGTCCAATATCCATCCGGAGTTTCCTTTTTCTCCTCCGTTTTGGTGGTGATTCCCTCTTTTTTTCTTTTAAACCAACTCATATTAAGGTATTCAAGTTATTTAGATCTGAAAATGATTGCTCCAGGCGTTTTATGAATGTTAATTCTCCATCGCGTAGCCATTTTCTCGGATCATAGTATTTTTTATTTGGCTTATCGTCACCCTCTGGATTTCCAATTTGGGTTTTTAAGTATTCTACATATTTTACCACATAATCCCTAACCCCTTCCGTAAAAGCAAATTGCAAATCAGTATCGATGTTCATTTTAACCACACCATACCCAATGGCTTCACGGATCTCTGCTAATGTTGAACCAGATCCTCCATGAAAGACAAAATCAACCGGATTTACCCCGGTATGAAATTTAGACTGAATATAATCTTGTGAATTCTTTAAAATGATTGGTCTCAACACCACATTACCCGGCTTATATACCCCGTGTACATTTCCAAAGGCAGCCGCGATAGTAAAACGAGGAGAAACTTTCATTAGCTCTTCGTATGCATAGGCAACTTCTTCAGGTTGTGTATATAATTTCGAACTATCCACCCCTGTATTATCAACCCCGTCTTCTTCCCCTCCAGTTATCCCCAACTCGATTTCTAAGGTCATACCCATTTTTGACATCCGGGCAAGATATTTCTTACACAATTCGATATTTTCATGAATCGGTTCTTCCGAAAGATCGATCATGTGTGAACTGTATAGTGGTTTGCCGGTTTGCGCAAAAAACGCTTCACCCGCATCCAATAAGCCATCAATCCATGGTAACAGGTTTTTGGCACAATGGTCTGTATGCAAGATAACGGTTGCTCCATAGGCTTCAGCAACTTCATGAATATGCTTTGCTCCAGAAATGCCTCCTAAAATTGCCGCTTTCTCATTGACATTAGACAAGCCTTTTCCTGCAAAATATTGTGCTCCACCATTTGAAAACTGAAGGATAGCTGGCGCATTCAATTTGGCAGCAGCTTCAATCACTGCATTAACCGTTGAGGAACTGGTTACATTGACAGCGGGTAGCGCAAACCCTTTCTCTTTCGCTAATGCGAAAATGGCTTGAACTTGATCGCCGGTTGCTACCCCAGGTTTTATACGTGCATTCATGGTTATGTTTGGTTGTTGATGGAGTACAAAGGTAAAAATAATGTGAAAATAACACGCAAGGCAATAATATGGGCGACACTTCGTTTTGGGTAAAAAATAGCCTATGACTCAAAAGTACAAAAACGTAAAACGTGTAATCAATTCCAATCGCTTAGCACAAGCACCAGAAAGTGCCATCACATTCTTGCTGAACTACAGTAAATCGTTGGAGCAAAACAAAACGAAACTTAAGTTTCCATTGATTCACAAAAACTAATTAAAGGCCGGGTATCCGGCCTTTTTCTTTTATAATTTAACGTATTTTTACCCCATGCGAATTCCAATTTTATTCGGGGTAATTTTTTCATTCTTTTACCTTAATGCTCAAGAGCTTTGTCCCATTCTGCCAAGACCAGTAACTTATATTGATGGCGGAGCAGATAAAACCTTCCTCCTTTGTGACACCTTGCGTTTTAACACGCAAAATCTTCCGAAAAGTATTTCCGATGTAATTCCTGAAATCTCCAAATTATATCTTCCCGACACTTCTTTGGTTCAATTGATGACGAATAAAGGGTTTATAAAGTTCCAACAACTCACCGGTGGTTATCCGGAGTCCTATTCCATTAATGCGAATAACGATCAAATCAGAATAACATACACCACTGAATCCTCTTGTTTTAACGCGCTACAATCCCTCTTTCAACTCATTACCGTGACTGATGATGGCAAATGTTTAAGCATGCCCGTCTGTTTCGTGAAAGACTACCCATCCTTTAGTTGGAGGGGATTACACTTGGATGTCTCTCGTCATTTTTTTAGTGTTGACGAAGTTAAACAATACCTCGATCTAATGTCGATGTATAAATTCAATGTGTTTCATTGGCATTTAACCGACGATCAAGGGTGGAGAATCGAAATCAAACGTTATCCAAAATTAACAAGTATTGGGGCATGGCGAGACAGTACCATTGAAAACCACTACTCTACCTTTCCGCGTACATGGAACACCACGCATTATGGAGGATTCTATACCCAAGAACAAATCAAAGAGGTGGTTGCATACGCTGCAGCACGTCAAATAACCGTAGTACCTGAAATCGAAATGCCTGGGCATGCTAGAGCTGCTTTAGCCGCGTATCCGGAATTTTCATGCAACGGAAATAAACAATCCGTTCCGGGTGTTTGGGGTGTGTTTGACGATGTGTTCTGTACCAAGGATAGCACCATTTTGTTTCTACAAAACATTTTAGATGAAGTCATGGAGTTATTTCCGAGTCCATACATTCATGTTGGAGGGGACGAAGTACCGAAGACCCGATGGAAACAATGCGCCACGTGCCAAGCCACCATTAAATCCCTTGCCTTAGCGGACGAACACGAACTTCAAAGTTATTTTATTGGTCAAATGGATCAATACCTTCAAGCCCATAAACGTAAATTAATCGGTTGGGATGAAATTCTTGAAGGCGGTTTAACTTCGGGTGCTGCGGTTATGTCATGGCGTGGAACGGAAGGCGGTATAGCAGCTGCCAAGCAAGAACATTTTGTAGTTATGAGCCCTGGGTCTCATTGTTATTTTGATCATTATCAAGGAAAATCGGTGTCAGAACCTTTAGCCATTGGAGGATATACACCGTTAGAAAAGGTGTATGAATTTAATCCAATCCCTGACGGACTTAAAGACCATGAAGCGCGATTCATCCTTGGTGGTCAAGCAAACCTTTGGACTGAGTATATTCCAACTTTTGACCAACTTACGTACATGACCTATCCACGGGCCGTCGCGTTAAGTCAAGCACTTTGGGGCGGAACAAAAGCTCCTTACAACGCATTTGAGGATGCACTTAAAACGTATCATATCCCAAGACTGATGGGTCCAATCTTAAATACGAATGTTTCACTGAGCTTTATGAAACCGGAAATTAAATTTGAACGAGAACCCTATGGAATTTCCCTAAGTTTTGAATTTAAAGATACCAACGAATCCGTTGTGGTGAGCTTTCCATCGCGCGAAGAAGGAATTTGGTTATCACAGGGTAAAAAACTACCATTTAACCGACCACAAAAAAATTCAATAGAGCGAAAATTCACCTATTTCTCTCCGTGCTGTGCCGATTCGCTAACCATTATTGAACACCAAGGGTTGGGCGCTAAAGTCACCTACATTACACCGCCTAACAGTCGCTATGATTCCGGTGATTTAACCTTAGTAGATGGGCAATTTGGAGCGCGCCCTTGGAGAGGTTATCAATGGGTTGGGTTTGATACGAATACCATTGAGATAACCATAGATTTGGATAACAATAGAAAAACAAAGGCCCTAGAACTTGGATTTTTATATGAACCCTCTTCATGGATCCATCTACCAAGCGAGGTGAAAATTACAACGAATAACGGTAAAACTAAATCCGTAAATATTTCATCTGAACGAACAAGCATTCGATTTAGAAATAAAACACGATCACTTCGACTTCAAATCACTGGTCCCAAAACTATTCCTTCAGGATTCCCTGGTGAAGGAAATACACCTTGGATTTTCATGGATGAGATTATTATTCGATAAAAGGCGCGATAGTAGTTATAATTTCGAAAAATCTAAACCCTACCCTTCGTACTTTGTTATTACCTTTGTAAAAAATTAAGCCATGAGAACTTGGGTTTCAATAAAGACATATACCGACATTAAATTTGAGTTTTTTGAAGGGATTGCTAAAATCACCATCAATAGACCTCAGGTGTATAATGCGTTTCGACCAGAGACCAATATGGAAATCTTAGACGCGTTGCACATTTGCCGTGAACGAAATGATATTAGCGTTGTGGTACTTACCGGAGCTGGTGACAAAGCCTTTTGTTCTGGAGGAGATCAAAACGTTAAAGGAATTGGAGGATATATCTCAGAAAATGGCGTACCAAGATTAAATGTACTCGATATTCACAAAGCCATTCGCTCTTTACCAAAGCCTGTTATTGCCATGGTAAATGGCTACGCAATCGGCGGAGGACATGTACTTCACGTAGTATGTGACTTAACCATTGCCTCTGAAAACGCTCGATTTGGTCAAACTGGACCTAAGGTGGGAAGCTTTGATGGTGGTTTCGGTTCTTCATATCTTGCCCGTCATGTCGGACAGAAAAAAGCGCGTGAAATTTGGTTCTTATGTAACCAATATACTGCGGAAGAAGCCGAAAAAATGGGCATGGTAAATAAAGTGGTACCCTTGGCTGAACTCGAAGACACTACCGTAGCATGGTGTAAAACCATCATGAAACGAAGTCCACTAGCCATCCGAATGATCAAACGCGCTATGAATGCGGAATTAGACGGACAACATGGGTTAATGGAGTTAGCCGGCGACGCGACCTTACTATACTATCTAACAAACGAAGCACAAGAAGGGAAGCATGCATTCCTCGAAAAACGAGATCCTGATTTTCAACAATTCCCTAAATTTCCATAATCATGGCTATTCATCTCTTAGAACCAAGTTCACTGTGGCGAGCTTTTTCTGACTTAAATGCAGTTCCACGCCCTTCTAAAAAGGAAGAGCGCGTTCGCCAATTCATGGTTGATTTTGGTCGACGGCTTGGTCTCGAAACCCTGGAGGATGCGATTGGAAACATAATTATAAAGAAACCAGCGAGCACTGGAATGGAAGATTGTACTACGGTAATCCTTCAATCCCATTTGGATATGGTGCATCAGAAAAATGAAACTACCGTTTTCGATTTCGATCAAGAAGGTATAAAAATGCGCATTGATGGGGATTGGGTATTGGCTGAAGGAACGACCTTAGGTGCGGATAATGGCATTGGTGTTGCTGCCATCATGGCCTTACTTGAATCTAAAGATATTACTCACCCTGCACTAGAAGCCCTGTTTACAATAGATGAAGAAACCGGAATGACCGGTGCCAAAGAACTCGATGGAAGCTTACTAAACGGTAAAATATTACTAAATTTAGATACCGAGGATGACGATGAACTTTCTATTGGTTGTGCGGGTGGTATTGATACCAACACCACGTACACGTACCAAGAAACTAACATTCATAACGGTTGGGAAGTTCTTAAAATAAAACTTCGCGGATTAATAGGTGGGCATTCAGGGATGGATATCGACAAGGGCCGTGGAAATGCCAATAAATGGATGGCCAGGTTGCTTTGGGAGCTGAAACAAACAAGCCCTATTCAATTGATTTCATTTGATGGCGGAAGTTTACGAAATGCGATCCCGCGAGAAGCCACATGCAGAATCGCTGTAGCGAATAGTGAGGAAGCAAAAGAAAAACTACTTCAAACCATTGCACATATTAAACAAGAATACAGCAGCATTGAACCGGAACATATGTTCGAAATTGAATCTGTTGTGAGTAGTGGTGATGCAATGATTGATTCAGATTGCACAAAAATATTAAACACGCTTTGTGCTGTTCATAACGGGGTATTCCGCATGAGTCCTCAAATAAAGGACCTTGTAGAAGCCTCTTCCAGTTTAGCGCGCGTAATAATCCATGAAGGAACCTTTACAACACAATCCCTCCAGCGTAGTTCGGTAGAAAGCACGAAATCAGAAGTGAGCATGGCCATTCGTTCAGCGTTCGAGAATATGGGTGCAACCGTAGAACAAGGAGGCGACTATCCGGGTTGGGAACCTAACCGGAATTCACGCATACTCACCTTGATGGAAAATATTTACAAGCAACAATTTAATGAGACTCCGCACGTAAAAGCTTGTCATGCTGGATTAGAATGTGGCATTCTTGGCAAACATCTTCCCGGAGTAGAAATGATATCGTTCGGACCGAACATTCGAGCAGCGCACTCTCCGGATGAAAAAGTACAAATATCTTCCGTTCAAAAATTCTGGTCTTACCTGCTTGAAACACTTAAACACATACCCCAAAACGCATAATGTCATATCAATTAAATACCATTGAGGAGGCCATAGAAGAAATTCGTAATGGTAAAGTAATCATCGTTGTTGATGACGAGGATAGAGAAAATGAAGGTGATTTTTTAACAGCCGCAAGAAATGCGTCCACGGAAGTTGTAAATTTTATGGCAACGCATGGTAGAGGTTTAATTTGTGCGCCGCTTAGCGAAGATCGCTGCGATGAATTAGGCTTAGAGTTAATGGTGCGAAATAACTCCGCCGCATACGAAACTCCATTCACGGTTAGTATTGACTTAATCGGTCATGGATGTACAACAGGAATATCCGCAAGTGATCGTTCGAAAACCATTTTAGCTTTAATTGACGAAAATATCCGCCCGGAAGAACTTGGTAAACCAGGTCATATTTTCCCTTTACGCGCAAAAAAAGGTGGTGTATTAAGACGCGCTGGCCATACGGAAGCGGCCGTTGATCTATCCCGAATGGCCGGGTTTGAAGAGGCTGGAGTAATCGTAGAAATTTTGAATGAAGATGGTACGATGGCTCGACTTCCTCAACTGGTTGAAATCGCCACGCGATTTGACCTAAAAATCATCAGCATCGAGGAACTAATTAAGTATCGAATTGCACATGAAATACACGTTGAACCCATCGTAGATGTTAACCTTCCAACAACCTTTGGGAATTTTCAATTGCATGCTTTTAAAGATAAGAATACCGATCAAGATCACCTGGTGTTGGTAAAAGGAACCTGGGAAAAGGATGAGCCCGTTTTAGTGAGAGTTCATTCTTCGTGTTTAACCGGGGATATTTTTGGATCTTGCCGATGTGATTGTGGACCTCAATTGCATAAAGCAATGGAAATGATAGAAAAGGAAGGAAAAGGTGTAATTGTATACATGAACCAAGAAGGAAGAGGAATTGGCCTTGCTAACAAACTAAAAGCATACAAACTGCAAGAACAAGGCATGGATACCATTGAAGCAAATATCGAACTTGGTTTTAAGGCCGATGAACGTGACTACGGAGTTGGAGCTCAAATGCTGAGGGAGCTAGGAATTACAAAAATGAAACTAATGTCAAATAACCCCAAGAAACGTACCGGTTTAATTGGGTATGGTCTTGAAATTGTTGAAAATATTGCGCTTGAAATTCCGGGAAACTTACATAATCATGCCTATTTAAAAACCAAACGTGATCGTATGGGTCATGATTTACATCTAGACAACAATGCTTAAGGCAGTCAATCTCACAAAAAAATATGGTCAACTCGAAATTCTAAAAGGCATTTCGCTCGAAGTAAACACTGGTGAGATTGTGTCTATTACTGGTTCATCAGGCGCTGGAAAAACTACCTTATTACAAATATTGGGTACCCTAGATCGTCCGGACGATGGAACGTTTACTATTGACGGAATTAACCCATTTACGTTATCACAAAAAGAACTTGCAAAATTCAGAAATCGTAAGATCGGATTTGTATTTCAATTTCATCAACTCCTCCCCGAATTCGATGCCTTGGAGAATATTATGATTCCCGCTATGATTCAGGGGATCTCTAAAAAAGATGCGCGTGAAAAAGCGTTCTCACTCCTTGAAAAAGTTGGACTCCAAGATCGGGCAAGTCATAGACCGAATGAAATTTCAGGCGGGGAACAACAACGGATTGCCGTTTGTAGAGCACTAGTCAACCAACCTAATATTGTCTTTGCAGATGAACCTTCAGGAAATCTTGATACTCGAAATGCAAATGAATTGCATGAGTTATTCTTCAAACTCCGTGATGAACTTAACCAAACGTTTGTTATTGTAACTCACAACCAACTTCTAGCTAAGCAAGCCGACCGAATGCTTCAAATGCAAGATGGACTCATGGTATGACCAAGAGCGAACTATACGAATTTCTTCTTGCGAAGGCGCATCAATTTGAAAGCCTAAGTTTCATTGAGGATGACCCGATTTCTATTCCACATCAATTCAAACAAAAAGAAGACATTGAAATTATAGGTTTATTGGTTGCGACGATTGCTTGGGGAAATCGAAAATCAATCATCAAAAGCGGTAACCAACTTGTGGCATTGTTTGGAAGTTCTCCGTATGATTTTGTTATGAATTTCAATGCAAATCGAGCGCTAAAATTCGTACACCGTACCTTTTCAGGAGAAGATTTGGTGTTCTTTATTCAAGCACTAAGGACAATATATGAAGCAGATGGATTAGAAGCTGCTTTCAAAAAAACAGCAGCTGAAGGAATAGAAGTATCTATAACAAACTTTCGAAATGCTATGCTTGAAACGCCTCACCTCACAAGAAGCACAAAACACCTATCTAACCCAATGATTAATAGCGCATGCAAACGCATTAACATGTATTTACGCTGGATGGTCCGGTCTAATGCGCATGGAGTAGATTTCGGAATTTGGAAAACTCTTTCGCCTCAAGATTTACACATTCCACTGGACGTTCACACTGGAAACATTGCTAGAAAGTTAGGGATTTTGGAACGCACACAAAACGACTGGAAAAGCAGCCTTCAGTTGCATGAATTTGCTAAACAGCTTATTCCAAATGACCCAAGTAAATTGGACTTTGCATTATTTGGGTTAGGTGCAATTGAAAATTTCTAAAATACTAAGTTTTCTTCCTTGAGAATTTTCTCAACCTCACGAGATACGGAGTCAATTAAATCAGGACGCACTTTACCTTTATTGTAATAGGAATATAATTCTTCACACTGCTTTAATTGATATCGCTTATTCTTCCATGTATAAACCACATGATACGCTTCTTGGTATTGATCCAATCGAAACCGAATCACAATATCGTCGTAGGAAGAGCCTTCAACTTCTCTTGTTTCAATGAAATTTCCTTTAAATTTATTAACAGCTACAAGTTTCCCGTCCTCACGTTCAAAAATTAAGGTCCGACGAATAGGGAATTTGGCATCCAAATCCTGATAGGCAATCCCGTTAATCAATAAGATAAAACCATCCGATAATTCTTTGTCTTTATTTAATTTAAAAAACCTAAAATATTTTGGAGAACATGCACCCATTTCATCTCCTGTTCTTGTTGTGTCACAAATACCTAACTCTTTAAGTAAGTTATACTCAACGTCACTATTGAACTTATTTAAGGCAAAATCCGTGAAAATTTCTTTTTTCTCAAGCTTCTTTTTAACGGAATTATTCTTGGAATTTGTGCCGTAAATAAAGATAAGGACACTCAGTCCGATCAACACGAGTAAACCAAGAACCACTAAACTTCTTCTTTGTAAAAAGAAATTTTTCGATTGTACTTTTTTAGACTCCATATGTTAGTGATATGTATTAAAAATGGCAGTTGCTAAGCGATTTGCTTTTTGGAAAGCTTGTGAGTCAATACCGTTAGCTATACCCTGTTGAACGCAAACATCAAGAATGGTTTCAGTAGCTAAATTACCCGTTAATTCATCTTTAGCCATTGGACAACCGCCAATACCAAGCATCGCCACATCAAAACGAGTACAACCTGTGGCTAACGCCGCTTCGATTAAGGCAGTCGCACGGTTCGGATTTGTATGTAAATGAACTCCTACTTCTAAGGTTGGCAAGGCCATTGAGACCCGATTAAATAGTTCCTTTATTAACTCCGGGCTCGCTGAACCAATAGTATCCGACAACGCAAAATTAGTTATTCCGAAATCTTCATATAGTTCTTTAGCATAATCTACAACCAAATCAACCGACCATGGATCCCCATAGGGATTTCCAAAACCCATAGAAAGATAAAGCATCAACGTTCTATTAGACGCGTGTACTTGGGAAGCAATATGTTTTAACCGTTGCTTTGACTCTTTAATACTGGCATTTGTATTTCGCTGCTGAAATTGTTCAGAAACTGAAAATGGATACCCTAAATAGGAAATTCGTTCAAATTCAAGCGCATGATCCATTCCACGCTCATTGGCTATAATCGCCAATAAATCGGTGTTTGATGGATTTAGTTCAGATAATACGCTGGCTGTATCCTGTAATTGGGGTATGGCCTTTGGTGAAACAAAACTACCGAAGTCTAAGCGATCAAAACCACAATCCAACAAGGCATTAAGGTAATTCACTTTTAATTCTGTTGGAATAAAGGCTGATATTCCTTGCATAGCATCGCGTGGGCATTCAGTAAGATAGATTTGTGAATTATCCACGTTTGATTAATTCATTATTAATGTCTGCAATCAATGAAGCTCCCTCATAAATAAAACCTGTGTAAAGCTGTATTAATGAAGCACCAGCGGCTAATTTCTCCAATGCATCTTCGGTTGAATGTATACCACCTACACCAATAATTGGAATCGAACCACCCAGTTTTTGATTCAGGTATCGAATCACTTCGGTAGAACGTTTCGTTAGAGGTTTTCCAGATAAACCACCTGCACCAATTTCGCGAACAACCTCCGGACTTGTTATTAATCCTTGACGCGAAATGGTTGTATTTGTAGCAATAATACCATCCAGCGGCAGCGATAAGGCAATTTCAACGATATCATCCAACTGATCATTAGACAAATCCGGTGCAATTTTTAGTAAAATTGGTTTTGGGCTTTGGAGTTCAACATTCAAGCGTTTTAACTCTCCCAATAATTTCAATAAGGGTTCTTTATCCTGCAAGGCGCGTAAGTTCTCCGTATTTGGAGAGGAAACATTCACTGCGAAATAATCAACATACGGGTATAATTCTTTGAATACCTTGATATAATCGTCATTCGCTTTTTCATTTGGAGTCCATTTATTCTTCCCAATATTCCCGCCAATGATTAAATTATCTGAGATTTTTCGTTTCGCTAAACGCTTAGCAACCGCAGTAACGCCCTCATTATTAAAGCCCATGCGATTAATAATCGCGGAATCCGGTTTTAATCTAAAAAGTCTTGGTTTAGGATTTCCTTCCTGAGGCAGTGGAGTTACTGTACCGATTTCTACAAACCCAAACCCTAAGGCACCCATTTCGTTAAAAAATTGGGCATCTTTATCGAATCCAGCAGCTAATCCAACTGGATTTTTAAACGTTAAGCCAAAAAGATTCACGGCCAGTTTTTCATGAACAACCTCTTTTGCTAGTAACAACCTAAGCAAGGGTATTCTAAGGATAAGCTTAATTAAGGTAACAGATATTTTATGTGCTTTTTCTGGCGAAAAAAGAAAAAGAATGAACCTAATGAAAGAATACATTAATCTTATCGAATTTTTTTACCGGATGGCTTATAAGATTTTGTTTTAATTCGTTGGCGACCATAATCCTTAAAGGTTAGATTTTTGGCAATAACTATGTTCAATCGATAATACGAATCATGTTGTTTGGAATCGCCACGCTGATAACCTGCTCCAAACCAATTAAAGCCGTTACCAACCGTAACCGATTGATCGGATGGATTCGACAAGTAAGAGGCTGTAGGATTATTAAAACTCGTTGGATCCGCGTAAACAGTGGACACATCATCTAAATAATCTGAGAAGACTACATTATAACTTGCCTCTAAACCAATACGCCATTGAGCACCAATTCCCACTCTAAAACCAAACCCTGCTGGAATCGTTAGAGCAATAGGAGAATAAGGTTTGCTCTGTCCTTCTGTCATTAACGGCCTAAGTGAAACCCAGCTGTCCTGATACTTGGCTTGTGGGTTAAAATAGGTCGCTCCAATTCCACCAAATAAGTAATATTGTTGATTTCTACGCTTACCCCCTCTTGCACCAGGAAGATTGTAGGTTGGCGCAAACTTCTCTACAGAAAATAAAATTACTTCAATGCGTTGCTGTAATTCAACCATTGACGATCTGAAATGTAAATTTCTTGCATTTCTAACCGTTTCTTCAGCAAATTTATCATCGCCTCTTACCATTAAATAATTTAAGGAAGTTGTAGTTGCGAACATTGGGTGGAACCGGTATCTAAATCCAATTCCTGCATTAAAACCTAAGGCTTTCCAATCCCAATCCTTCAATGAGTAATCATAGTTCGCCGTATTTGCACCTCCTAAATCACCTAAGAACTGCGTTGGACCGACTTTAAAAATCAATTCCTTTTTATTAAGAGACCAATTTTTTTGGGTATTGAAATTAATACGTTGGGCAAGGGCATTTAGGTTCATTAAAACCAATAGCAAGCACATGAATTTTACCACAATTCTATCCATGAAGCTAAATTACGAAAAAGTAGTTATTTTCTATATGAAAAAGTTTAAAAGAATGAATAAAAAAACCGTTGAAAAGCCAATAGCCCCATAAAACCAGGGGCTATTGATTGTTTTTTTCTTTGGTAACCCATCAAGAATTTCATTGAAATTCCTACGATTTGCAATGGATTCGCTTGATGGTAACTGTCTGTCAATTAAAAGTTTAGTCATACCGATATGTATTTAGTTTTTATTATGTTTTGAATAAAGTTCTTTAAGTTTCACCAAAGCTCTAAAAGTTTTAACCTTAGCATTATTCTCAGTTAGGTCTAAAATTTCACCCATTTCTCTAAAAGATCGTTTTTCAAAAAAACGCATTTCAATAAGTTGCAATTGACTGTCCTTCAGCAAGGGAAGTACTTTCAATAAGATTTCCCGTTTATGCTCAGATTCATCCAACTGAAACTCCTCCATAACTCTACCCAACTGCATAGAGTCAATACTAACTGTTCGTTGAGCTTTTTTATCACGAAAAGACTGATACAACTCACTTTTAGCAATTCTAAATAACCAAGAAGAAAATGGAATTCCGCGATATTCATATTTCGGCAAATTAATTAACGCTTTAATAAAAACACATGAGGTAATATCATATGCGGCCTCTTCTTCATCTACCCGCTTTGCCACATAACGAAAAATAGCTTCGTGGTATTTTTTATACAATGGAGCAAAATACTCCGGATTACCTTTAGCGCGTTCAATGATTGCTAATTCATCTTCTGGCTTACCAAACCTGTCGAAATTAAGGAGAGTGATTGACATAGTTACTTAGATTTAGGGTTAAACAATACAGGCTTGCAGTCCTGTTTTTTTTGATTAACGCGATAATGCTAAATAGGTAACAAAAAAAAATTACAAAGAAATTCTCAACTGAATCACCAAGTCAGATTTGCGACTTCCGTTGATCTGTTCGGCACCTGAACTAATTACAAATCGGTTGTTATATAAAAACACACCGTACCTAATCCAAAGATCACAATGCCGCAAAAATGAATACCTCAATAAAATGTAAGCCCGACTACCTTGATAATAATAGGCAGGAACCGCAAACACATACAAGGCATTGTTCTCGAAAGAATAAATACGCGTATCATAGCCATCCGTATCAAACAGCGCATATCTAAGCGCTAAATCCAGCGGTGAACTTTTGGGCTTCCAAAGTAAATCTTGTGTAATTAGCATTCCATGTTGGAATCCTTTACTCTGGCTATTAATTGTTAAAAACTCAACCCTACTCTTAAATGTAAAAGCCTCACTGATAACATAGGACAGATTTAAGCGATAATTACGCTGAACAAAAGGTTCTATTGGCGTTACTGCACCCGCATATACCGAACTATTCTTTTCTCGCAATTGCTGTCTAAATCTAAAATAAACTTCAAAAATTTTGTTTGGTTTATATACAGGTTGAATTAAAAATTCATGTCCTTGACTTGGAGCATCCACGCCAAATTTCATCCACGGAAACTTAAAAATATCCATATATGCATTCAGGCTCCATGCTGGATTAAATTTCATTTTCAATCCTGCATATAATCCTCTTTCGTTCTGTGTATTACTCCCCTCGGAAAACCCAGCGTTGTAGAACGAATAAAAATCCCGTTGATAATCCCTATAAATTAATCCCATACTCACCTTAGAATCTAAAGAGATTAGTGCGCCATGCATCATTGCCCAACCTGAATTCCATTGCGTTAATTGCTCATTAAACGCCTTTGATACTTCCCCAAAGAGCGCAATATTTTTAAAATTATATGAGTAATCGAAACCCGTATTAAAATGATGCTGCCCACGAAAATCAAACTGATTGTAAACCTTAACGTCTTTTATGTATGGCTTATCATAACCTTGGTAGACCCCAGATAACCCCATCTTAAATAAGCCTTTTTTCAGGTTAAGATTGGCCCCTAAAATATTTTCCCGAAGTCCGTTCATTTTTGAAATCTCCCGATTCGTGCGATGCAATCCCGATAAGTCGAGCGTAGAAATAAACTCCAAATCATCAAAGGTGGAATCGGCAATTGTGCTGGCATCAACCTTTTTACTTGAAGAAAAAAGTAGTAACCCAAGGTTCTTATACCCTAATTCAACCGCTGCGCCACGCATGAATCTACTTTCATCCACCGAAGTATATGCCCGCAAGGGTATCGCCGTTCGTTTTGCTGTTGCAATATCTGCTGTTTTTCCAAACGCATAACTTGACCAAAATCCAACGCCTTGCCCGATTTGAACCTGATAATCTCCTAAAGCCACGCCACGAACATATTTCCCACCTTTGAAAAATACATGAGCGGAGTAAAAATCAAACCCGTTTTTCTGAGCACCGCGAAAAAACTGCTCACCAGCATCCTTCTCTGCAGTTACTCCAATGCTTATATTGGTTTTATAAGTGTAACGCCACCGGGTGTAATATCGATCACTGTTGCCGTAGTAGTAATTATTACTTGCTTGAAGCATTGAATCCGAAACTTGGTTATACCCTTGTTTACGCTCAACCGTAGGCTGGTATCTTAAAAACACTTCGTATTTCCCCTGCTCTAAGGCTTCTTTGAGCGTGATATGTATGTTATCCAATTTATCATCCACTTTTACAAACGGTCGCACTAGTTGAATGGTTTCTATATCCCAATAGCTTAGGCTTTGTAATTCATAAATAGAAATAAACTTTCCGAAAAGTTTTCTGTGCAACACTAAATCACTGATTTGGACCGTAGTCAGCAAGCCAAGCTCCTCGAGTTCTACACCATCCGTATAATTTAAATTTATTGGATGCTCAAAATAAAAATCTAACTGCTCTATTATGTTTGTAAGATCAATATTTTCCGATTGAAAACGTTCAGAAATAAACTCAATGCGTTGCTGAATGATTTCAGATTTATCCTGTCCATAGAATAAACTTAACGGAGCTAAAACAAAACAAATACATGCAACACGGAGCTTCATTTCAATCGATAGGTAAAGGAAACATTGGGCGACCACCCGAGTTGTTGTGTAAAGGCTGATCCAAAATCTAAGAAATATATTCCTTTAAACGCATATCCAACCCCTGCATTGACCTCAATCGGTTGGGTGGAAAACCCTGAACGAAAACTCAAGTAATTGATCGGACTGTATTCAATCCCAGCCTTACCACGTAGCGGGAAATCCACATTTTTCTCACCCTCCACACACACCAGTAGTTTCTCGGAAAATTTATAAGAAGATCCCAAACGCATTACTGTTGTCAGTCGATCCTCTTGGTATTCACTCAATTGTACCCGTGAAGCATTCACCACCGCAAATCCAATATGCCATTTTGAATTAACTTGTGCCAACAAACCGGCCTCACCCGTGGCCTTAAGCGTATTTCCATAACCCTGACCTAATCGAAACTGATGCACGTTCATTTGAACCCCTAAAGCAAAAATCTCGGATAACCTCAAACTGTAACCTACCCCCGCTTTTAATGTTCTAAATTGAGTATATCCAAAACTTTGCGCACCGGCTGAAATTACTCCTTTTTTCAACGGAATAGCAAGTGTCAAAGATTGTGTTTGTAGCTCCTTTAATAAAAAACGATTTTCATACGAAATGCCAACTCCAAGCTTAGTAACACCAATTAATGATGCCGGATTATGGTGATATGCCCAAACATCCTGGAGGGTTACCGATGCATCTCCCATTGCCCTTGAACGACTACCTGCAGGTGCCCAGCCTTGTCCTAAACAATATCCTGAAATAAGAAGTACTATTAAAACCAACCGCTGCATTTACTTGTGATTAAAGCGTTTACAATTTAAATATTTAGCCTGTGTTGAGTCTATGAAAAACCAAGATTCTCCATGGTTCGAAGATAAGGCATAAATTATTTTTTTTGAGTTATTATTTCCCTCCTTGGTGGATAGATAATCAAATGTTAATTTGACCTTCATATCTGCACCTTGCTCTTCAATACTTGAAATAGTATAATTGTCAATTTCTTCACCTGTATGCAGAAATAACTTTTTTAATCCAAGTGTATCAGATATATAGGTATCAATAAGGCATGGATGGGTTAAAGAAACCTCTAGAATTGTTAATTCTTTATTGTAGGCATTTTGGTACTGTATAATCGCTCGATTTAACGATTTCTCCTGATTCGCTGTTAAAGAACATGCGCTGAAGAACCAAATTAGTAAACCGAATAGTAGGTATGATCTCATCGAAGGATAACAAAGATAAGGATTTCTTTCAATCTTTTGTTTCGTATCAAATGCCTAAGAATGGTATCTTTGGGACAAGAATTACACTATGTCACTACAAGCACAATGGGTTAATCAACTGAAAAAAGAGCTCAAAACTGATTCTTTAAGCGAATTTCAATCTGAAATTGAGGGATTAAGTTGGGAGTTTTCGGATAACAACAAACACCTACCCAACTTTGATTTCTCCTCAAAATACAACACGCCATGCGTTTTCTTTAGTTACTATAACGTAGTTAACGAAAAACATAGCAATACAGAGATTTTAAAAGACTTAAATCAAGGGATTCAAGGAATACTCATTTGCTGGGATCACACGCCAAATTTTGATGTCTTATTCAATGGGATTCTGTTTGAATACATTCAAACGCGTGTGATTATTTCAACTCGTGAAGACCTGCATCAGATTAGACAGTGGATTACCGAAGTTAAGCCTGCAAATTTCACAATAGAATATTCTGAACATACTTCTGATACAATACAGTTCATTGATGGATTTTCAATGTATGCAATTGGCGCAAACGCATGGCAAGAACTTGCCTTTGTATGCAATAAACTAGTAACATGCATACCCAATATTCCACACAACCATGGGCTAACGATCGAACTAGGCATTGGAGAAAATTTCATGATAGAAGCAGCAAAAATCACTGCGATTCAATGGCTATGTGAAGCCATCTTAACAAAGCACAAACGAACAGACCTACAGATTAACTTACGGGCAAAAATTGGATGGCGAAATAAATCAACACGTGAAATTCATACGAATCAAATCAGGCAAACCTCTGAAGCACTTTGCGCATTGGTAGCAGGTGTAAACCAACTTTGTATTACGCCTTATGATCAAATGTTCAACGAAGGCGCTACTGAATTATCGCGAAGAATGGCCGTTAATATTGGTCATATTTTAAAAGAAGAATCTCACTTAGATTGGTTCAATGGATTAAGTAAAGGTAGTTTTATTGGCACGCATTTGGTTCATCAACTCTGTAATTTGGTATGGTCTCAACTCGGTTTAGAGGAAGATTTTGAGGATGATTTAAAATCAAAAACAAAGGCAACCATAGCGCTTAGAAATCAACGAATAACTGATCAAATTGATCAATTTATCGGGATCAATTACCTTGTCAATCCGTCTGAACCATACGAACTGAAACGTCAAGAGTTTGGGGCTTTTGGACTTCCTTATTTATTTTTTGAAACGAACTAGTATGGCGAATTGGATTAATTATTTAACGAGTCGAGAACCCGAAGAACTTACAAATAAAACCATCGATGGGATTGTCATTCCATCTGCTCCTCCACACGTAGAAATTCCGGAACAAGTTTCGGGTCTTGCGCCATTTAGAAGAGGACCTTATGCCTCTATGTACACCATAAGACCATGGACTATCCGACAATATGCAGGATTTTCTACAGCGGAAGAATCTAATGCATTTTACAGAAAAAATCTCGCTGCCGGCCAAAAAGGCTTATCCGTAGCCTTTGACTTACCCACGCACAGGGGATATGATTCAGATCACCCCAGAGTAAGAGGCGATGTAGGTAAAGCAGGTGTAGCCATTGACTCCATTGAGGATATGAAACGCCTATTCGATAACATTCCGTTGAATGAAATGTCGGTATCCATGACCATGAATGGGGCGGTGTTACCAATCCTAGCGTTCTACATCGGTGCTGCCATAGAACAAGGCGTTAATCCAGCAGAATTATCAGGTACGATTCAAAACGATATTTTGAAAGAATTTATGGTTCGGAACACGTACATCTACCCTCCCGACCCATCGATGCGTATCATCGCAGATATTTTTAAGTACACTTCTGAGCGCATGCCCAAATTCAATAGTATTTCCATTTCAGGGTATCACATGCACGAGGCTGGCGCAACGGCAGCCCAAGAATTAGCGTTTACCTTAGCTGATGGATTAGAATATATCCGGACGGGTATAAATGCAGGATTAAGTATTGACGAGTTTGCACCCAGACTAAGTTTTTTCTGGGCGATCGGCATGAATTTCCCGATAGAAATAGCGAAACTTCGCGCTGGAAGAGAGCTGTGGGCGGAATTGGTTTCTGAGTTTCAACCAAAAACAGAAAAGTCAAAGATACTTCGAGCGCATTGCCAAACTTCAGGCTGGTCCTTAACCGAACAAGATCCTTTTAATAACGTTACACGTACTACGATAGAAGCATATGCGGCTGTATTTGGTGGAACCCAATCATTACATACCAATTCATTGGATGAAGCCATCGCACTCCCAACAGATTTTTCAGCCCGAATTGCTCGAAACACCCAGCTGTTTATCGCATTAGAATCGGGTGTCCCGCAGTTTATTGACCCCTTTGGAGGAAGTCAGCATATCGAGCATTTAACCAATCAGCTGATTGAAGAATCCCGGAAATTGATGCACGAAATTGAATCATTTGGGGGAATGTCAAAAGCTATTGCAAAAGGGATTCCAAAATTAAAAATCGAGGAGGCGGCTGCACTTAAACAAGCGCGAATTGATGCAGAAGAAGAAATTATCGTTGGGGTAAATCGATTCCAACCCGACGAAGAAACGCAAATCGAATTATTAGAAGTAGATAACAGTAAAGTACGAATTCAACAGATTGAACAACTAAATACGTTAAAAGAATCTCGAGATCACGTTAAAGTAGCCGAACTCCTATCATCATTGGAACGTGCTGCTCGGACGTCTGAGAATTTATTAGAGATCGCGGTAGAATGTGCATTGGCACGGTGTACATTAGGCGAAATATCACTTGCTTTAGAACATGTTTTCGGGAGATATGAGGCAGAAATAAAAACGATATCAGGGGTTTACAAATCAATTGCTATGAAAGATCAAGCATTCAAAGAGGCTCAAACACGTTGTGATGCGTTTGCAACACTTGAAGGACGACGGCCACGAATTCTGGTAGCGAAAATGGGACAAGACGGGCATGATCGTGGAGCAAAAATAATTGCCACTGCTTTTGCTGATATTGGATTTGATGTAGATATGGGCCCACTTTTTCAAACACCGGAGGAGGTGGCTAAACAAGCCATTGAAAACGATGTTCATGTTGTAGGAGTTTCCTCGTTGGCTGCGGGTCATAAAACACTAGTCCCTTCGTTAATAAATGCACTAGCAGAACAAGGGAGAAAAGACATTATGGTTGTTGTGGGCGGAGTTATTCCTAAAAATGACTATGCCTTTTTATTTGAAGCTGGAGTCTTTGGCATTTATGGTCCAGGGACAAAACTTTCAGAATCAGCGATTGAAATCTTAACACTGCTCATGAAAATCCACAATTAAATTGTAATTTCGGCATACAATTTGGTTGGAAGAATAAAATTAAATCTTTATCGAATGAACTATTTATCCATTGTATTTATAAGTTTACTTGCACTCAGTGTAAATGCACAAGAACTTACCTTTAGTGCCACGCGACGCCTGGTAGAACCGGTGTTAAACAATGAAATAAAACCTGAGAATATTGTTGAAATAACCTATACTCCAGAAAAGAAAATTGTTAAGAAATCTCACCTTTGGAAAATAAATGGGTCTTCAGTTCCTACAAAAGGTTGGGAATTTGTTAAAGGATATTCGGCAACTTCAAAAGATAAAATCCAATTGGTGTTTACGAAGGTGGGCAACTATTCCATTGAACTTGAAGTTGAAACCGATACCTTGACGGATGAAGAAACATTTATCGGAGAATACAGTGATTTTATCACCGTAAGAAGTTTATTCCCAGAACTTGCCGCACTATATGCTCAAAAACCTAAGCCCAGTTATATGAAATTGGTTGAAAAGGCGAGTGAATATGTAGTAAAACCAAAATACGCAACGGATCCTACACCAAATTTATTTCTAGCAAAAGGAATGTTAGGGCTTGCAAAAAGACTTGAAACTACACCAAAAGTAGATGCTGAAACAGCGATGAGTGAGTGTATTTCAAGTTATGTAGCTGCTAAAGAATTAGACTTAAATGGTGTGTTATTTGATGATGAGCATCAACGATTTATTATTGAATTAGAATCCTATCTATTCGATGACAACATTAAAGAATTCTCTGATTTCGATCCGGGAACAGATGCCTATGATAATTTTTCAGAATATGTAGATTACTACAGTGAAGTTTCCTCTATTCCATTTGCCTCTACTATTTTGCAAGGTTATATCATGTTGAAAGATGGAAGTGCACCTGCAGCAATCGCCGCATGGAAAGGTGAAATTGCTACCATGAAGGGCTTTAAGATTACTGGTAAAGAAACAACGTATGGATATAAGGTAAAGGACGCTGAAAACCCGGAAGCAATCTTCTCAACTGTTGATGTTCAAATTCTTAAAATGGGCGTTATGAAAGCGGTTGATGAGTTGATCAAATTAAAAGGTGAAAATGGATTATTGGCTTGCGAATTACTTACAGTATCGGAACCTTTTTTAGTAAACGACCGAGAATTTGAAAGTTTCTTTTTGAAACGCATGAAAGAACTTAATTGTAAAACTGGCAATTAATATCAACAACGACGCATTGAAAATTAAAACCATCTACTCAGATGGTTTTTTTTTATTTAACTAATTTCGACAGGTGAAAATACCTGGATATTTTAAAAATAAATTTATTGTAACAGCCATATTGTTTCTTTTATATATGTTCTTTTTGGACGATATGGATGCATTTAAAATTGTTTCGAACTTACGAAAACGGAATGCATTAGTAGAGCAAAACATCATTATGAAGCAAAAGGTAGTTGAAAGCAGAAGCACCCTTCGTAAGCTTCGACAAGTTCAATATTTAGAACACTTTGCTCGTTCTAAAAAGTACTTTAAACAAATTGATGAGGACATTTTCGTTATAATTCCTAAAACTTCGAAACGGAACTAATTCCCAAGGTAAAAGACGGGAAATAAAAGCGCAATATCTGATCGAACGTAAAACTGCTTTTTGCCATTTTCATTGCACCCTCTTGGCATAATCCTACACCGTGTCCATACCCCCTTCCTTTCAACACCACAAATTCACCCTCTGAATGAACGCTAAAAAAGGAAGATTTTAAATCGAATTTTTCCCGCAAATCGCGCATCGGTATTCCGAAGCCTGGATGAATCAAAAATGAGGTCCTATATGGACTGTCCCAATGATAAAGCAAGGCCTTACTCAACGAATCATCGATAGGGAAATGATATTTACCTACTATAATTCGCTCCCATTCACTTCTTGGTATTTTTTTAATCCATTTAGCTTGTTTTGTATACACGCAAAAGGTATCAACGGAACTTTCTAAGCCGTCAATAGATGCATTCCAAACCATGGAAGGCTCACATGTTTGTCCTCCACAATTAGCACTAAAGAATGTGGGTGCTAATGCCGAATCTGGCTGTAACAAAATTAAATGTTTGGTGTTCATTACTGCTGAATCAATGGCTGCACTGCCATTTCTTTTGTGTAAATAAGCCTGACAATGTACTTGGTTGCATAAATTAAACCCTTCCTTTTCATGCTTTAGCTTAGATTTCAATGCAAAAGTTCTTGAAATAATAGCCTGTACTTTGTAATACTCCATTTTCTGACCAGTACCCGCCTCAGACTCTACCACGCCTTCTAAGTAATGCTCAAGGTCAATCATATTTACAATTAAAAGTGATCCGCTACTTTGTTTGATTTCAAAGTCACCCTCAAACGCTCTGGCTTTTAGCACGGGAGAAATACCTGAAAACTCAATAGACTTCTCATGCATTGACCCAATAATTCGAAGTTGTTTAACTCCCGTTTTTTTTACTCCCTGAAAAACCACATCCAATGAACCTGCTGAACCTTTGGAAACTTCACAAAATGAAAAATAATCTAAGGTCCCTAAAAAGGAGGTATCTGCAATTAAATAGTAAGTTCCTGTGGCGTTTGCGAATTTAACTTTAGCAAATTTTTGAGTCGGAAATAACCCAATACGCATTGGCTGTGCGAAATAGAAACCGATATAACTCCCGATGAAGAGTACGAATAAAATACGTGCCAACATAAAATCTAATACTGACTTTATTTAAAAAATGTTTCATGAATTGAAAAAGCAATTCGTTCGCTTGCACCTTTACCACCAAGGGTTACTTTTAATTTTTTATAGCCCGCAATCATCTGTTCTTTATTTTCAATAGAAGTTGTCAGCTTTTTTAAGCTTCGGACTAATTGATCTGAATTACAATCGTTTTGAATGAGTTCCTCCACCAGTCCTTCTCCTAAAATCAAATTAACCAATGAAATATACTTAATCTTTACTACACGTTTAGCAATCCAAAAAGAAAGCGCACTACTCTTATAACAAACAACTTGAGGTACCTCAAAAAGTGCGGTTTCTAGCGTAGCGGTTCCGGATGTAACAAATGCATAAGAGGCTTGTTGTAAGATCTCATAGGTTTTACCAAACTCAAAGCGAACCCCTTCTGTTCTAAACGAATCAAAGTATGAGGGGGGCAACTGGGTAGAACATGCAACAATAACATCGAATTCCTTAAACGCTTTCGAAGCCTCTAACATAATTGGTAATTTTCGCTTTATCTCCTGCAATCGACTTCCAGGAAGCAGGGCTAATATCGGTTTATTAACTTGAATCTCATTCTGATCCGAATGACTAAATCGTTCAATTTCATCTAATAATGGATGGCCAAAATAATGAACCTTCATGCCGAAATTTTGATAAAAATCGCGCTCGAAAGGCAATATGCAGTACAACTCATCTACATATTTTTTTATTTTTTTTACACGATTCTGTTTCCAAGCCCATAACTGCGGCGAAATATAATACACCACATGGATCCCATGTTTTTTTGCCCATTCAGCAATCCGCAGATTAAACCCAGGAAAATCAACCAAAACAATCACAGAAGGTTTAAATTCAGCTAGTTGAGCCTTACAGGTTTTAAAGTTCTTAAGAATGGTAAAAATGTTTAGGAAAACTTCCAGAAATCCCATGAAAGAGAGTTCACGTATGTGCTTTAAAACCGAAACATTTTCTGCGATTAAGCGATCCCCTCCCCATGCGACGAACTCCATGGTTGGGTTTATTTTTTTCCATGCTTTAACTAAATTGGCCGCATGCAGATCTCCCGAAGCCTCACCACTTATTATAAATACACGTTCGTTTTTCATTAAAAGAAATTGGCATAAATGGCGAAAGGAACCAAGGTAAGCGTAGCCAAAATTATACCTCGAGCAATTGAATATTTTTCCCGATTTAGAAACATATAAAACCAAAATAAATTTGGTATACACGCTAAAGAAAGATATTTACTGGTATACTGCGTATTTTGAACAAATTGATGCCAGAAATAACTGAAATCATAGGAATACACCAAGGAAAGGATAAAAAGCACTAGAGGCAATACAATTATCGGAGAAAGTAGTCCGATTCCATAACCCAATAATCCCTCGCGTGTAATTCTCATAGTTTCCAGTTTTTAATTTGATCGAGTACTGCATAATTCGTTAAGTCAAAATGCGTAGGTACAATACTTATATATCCGTTATTTAACGCATGTAAATCAGAATCTTCCCGCGGATTAACCTCACCGAATTCTCCCGTTAACCAGTAATAAGGTCGTCCAAATTGATCCTCACGTTTATCAAAACGATCGGCCCAGAATGCATGCGCCTGGGTACATATGCTAATTCCTGCAATGTGAGAACCAGGGATATTTGGGATATTCACATTCAAGCAGGTGAACTTGGGAAAATCCTTAATTAACGCCTTATTTATTATTTCACTTATAAATGACTCATATTGCATAAAATCAGCCTCGGGACTGAAATTCGACAATGAAAACCCAATGGACGGCAAGCCTTCCATCGCCCCCTCAATTGCAGCAGACATGGTTCCTGAATACAATACATTCGTGGAAGAATTTTCTCCATGGTTAATCCCAGAAAGTACTAAATCAGGTTTACGATTTAATACCTCATAGATAGCCAGTTTAACACAATCAACAGGGGTTCCAGATGTTGCATATGATTCTATATCTCCGAACATCGAAACACGGGTTAAGCGAATTGGATCGTTCAACGTAATCGCATGCCCCATACCGGACTGTGGTTTGTCTGGAGCAACTACAACAACCCTACCATGTTTTGAGGCAATTTTAACCAAGGACTGTATGCCTTTAGCGTTTACACTGTCGTCGTTAGTTACTAGGATTAACTTTTCTGATTTTTCCATGTGCAACAAAAATAGCGATTATTCATCCCCTTGGTTAATTTTGTACCCAGAAAACAACAAATATGAACGTTCTACTTCCACATCAAAAACTTGGATTCTGTCATGCCCCCGTGTGTGCTGTGCGCGAAAATAAAACGGACCGCTCGGAAATGGTTACTCAATTAGTCTTTGGAGAAACATTCGAAGTAATTTCACAAGACGGACATTGGATAGAAATTCAATCATTTTCAGATGGTTATGCTGGTTTTGTAGACCGAAGGCATTTGATTGGTCTCAGTGAAAAAGAGCTAAGAAAATGGCATGAGGAACGGATTGTTCAAACCAAATTCACAACACAAATAAACTCACCATGGGGAAAACTGCATCTACCGTCAGGTTGTTACATTGGAAGTCAACATCAGTTTAATATCGGATCAATTTGCTTTGAGCAACTGTACGAACCAAATAAACTAAACCCATTGGAAGTAATTCACGAATTCCTTAATGTCCCATACTTATGGGGTGGAAGAACTTCATTTGGGATTGATTGTTCAGGATTGACGCAATTATTTTATCGAATTCAAGACATTAATTTACCAAGAGATGCCTCCGAACAACAAGCACATGGGGTAGAAATTAACCTCGGGGAACAAGAAACTCAAGATTTAATTTTCTTTCAAAATCAAAAAGGACAAATCACTCATGTTGGAATTTGCATCAATGATAACGAGGTGATTCATGCCTCAGGAAGGGTGCGAATCGATGAACTAAGAAATGGGCATATTTGGAATAATGAACTACATGAAATAACACATGAATTTCATTCAATAAAGAGATACCGCTAGAATTCAAGATAAATTTAAGATATTTGTTAAAAACGTGCTGAAATGAATGTGTTAGTTACAGGAGGAGCGGGATTTATTGGCAGCCATTTGGTAGAGCGCTTGGTTCAAGACAAGCACTGCGTTACGGTTCTTGACAATTTACTTCGTGGAAATAAAATACCCAAACGAGTGCAAGAGCAAATCACCTTTATCGAAGGTGATGTACGTGACACCAAGCTGGTTAATGAAACGATGAAAGACATGGATGTAGTCTATCATTTTGCTGCCGTGCTTGGTGTGGATGTGGTGGCGGATTTCCCGGTTGAAACGATGGATGTGGAAATCATTGGAACTCGAAACGTTATCGAAGCGATGCATGCACATGGCGTCAAACAACTATTTTATGCATCCACAAGTGGTATTTACAGCCATTCAGCCATTGTTAAAACAGCATTGAGTGAAGAGGTTCTTGTTGATCCACGGACTTCCTACGCCATGGCGAAACGATACAATGAAATTTATTTGGCTAGCCATTTCGAGGAAAAAGGAGTGAATACAATCGCCTTGCGTTTTTTCAATGTTTATGGAGAACGACAAGATAATCGCATGGTAATTCCTAGATTTCTAGAACAAGCCGAAGCAAACCTCCCTTTAACGGTTTTCGGTAATGGAAAGCAAACCAGGGATTTTACCTACATAGATGATGTGATTGAATCATGCATACGACTCCAAGACACGCAAGGATTTCACATTGTAAATATTGCGAATGAACAAGAATGGACCATCAGAGAATTAGCTGAAACGATAATTGAAAACACGGGTTCATCATCTGAAATAACCTATGTTGATGCTCCCAAAAAACGGTACGATTACGAAGTTGAACGACGGATCGGAAGTTCAGAAAAACTATATAATTTAATCGGTTTTAAACCAAAAACATCCTTAACAGAAGGGATAAACACCATATTAACTCACGTAGAATATTCATCAAATGGACACAGCAATATTTAACCTAATAGAAGCAGAGCGCGTTAGACAAACCATCGGAATTGAACTTATAGCGAGTGAAAACTACGTAAGCGATGACGTCATGAAAGCCATGGGTAGTATTCTCACCAATAAATATGCAGAGGGATTACCAGGAAAACGTTACTACGGAGGATGCGAAATCGTTGATCAAGTAGAGCAATTAGCGATAGATCGCTTATGTAAACTTTTTGGTGCAACGTGGGCAAACGTTCAACCACATTCTGGAGCACAGGCTAATGCAGCAGTATTTTTAGCTTGTTTAAAACCCGGAGATAAAATTCTAGGTTTCAACTTATCCCATGGAGGACATCTTACACACGGTTCACCCGTGAATTTTTCAGGCAAACTCTATCAACCATTTTTCTATGGTGTTTCCAAAGATACTGGGTTAATAGACTACCAAACATTGGAAGAAACTGCGATGCGTGAACGCCCTAAGATGATTATTTGTGGGGCCTCCGCCTATTCTAGAGATTGGGACTACAAACGTATTCGTGAAATAGCAGACGCAGTTGGAGCTCTCGTACTAGCAGATATATCTCACCCAGCGGGATTAATTGCTGCCAAGATATTGAACGACCCATTAGAATATTGCCATATTGTTACTTCAACTACTCATAAAACCCTTCGTGGTCCACGTGGTGGGATCATCATGTTACGGCATAATTTTGATAATCCGTTCGGTTTAAAGTGGAACAATGGAAATCCAAAATCCATGGTTGCTTTGCTAGACGCGGCAGTTTTCCCAGGAATTCAAGGTGGTCCATTAGAACATGTTATTGCCGCTAAAGCAGTTGCATTTGGGGAAGCGCTTGACCCCTCTTTTACCACTTACATGACTCAAGTTCAAGCAAATGCCTCTATTATGGCAAGTGAACTAATGAAGCTTGGATACAATATTGTATCCGGAGGAACAATTAACCACAGCATGTTAATTGACCTCCGCAACAAGGGGATTACCGGAAAAGATGCGGAAATAGCCCTTGGAAAAGCACATATTACGGTCAATAAAAACATGGTTCCGTTTGACACGGAATCTCCATTTATTACCTCTGGAATTCGAATTGGCACCCCAGCAATTACCTCACGCGGTGTAAGTAATGAAGAAATCCTACGCATCGTGTCCTTTATTGATCAAACACTTCAACACCACACGAATGAGCAGCTCATGACTGAAATTCGAACAAATGTGGAGCAACTTATGGGTAATAAACCGCTATTTGCTTGGTAATTCGATTTGAATCGAAAAAAGATTGGACCTTTCCCATTATTTGGGGATTTATATTTATTGTATACGCAGCAATCGCCGTTACAATATGTTACAACGGAGGTGCTATTTCAGAACTTTATGTGTTGGCTTATGTTTGGATAGGTCTTGGTGTCTTGTTTTATCTACTTCTTAAAACAACATTTTATACTGTTGATCAAGAACATCTTGTCTGCCATATCTTTGGATTTAAGAAGAAAATACCCTTAAAGGAAATCACAAAAATAGAACCTCAAAAAGGCATTTATGCTGGACTTAAAATCAATACTTCATGGAGAGGAATCGTGGTTTACTATGGCAAATGGAATGAAATTCTAATTTCTCCTTCGGATGAATCCGGATTTATTGCCGCAATACGCGCTAGGAATCCGAATTTATTGGTTTAAATCCATTTTTAAAGATCATATAGGATTCTTTTCCTATCCCCAATATCGAAACAACATTGAGTGGGAATTCAAGCAATACATGCGTGAAACTCAAGAAAAACAATACACTCAATCCCATACTGTAATCATACAAATAGAATCCACTAGCAACAAGCCAAAGGACAATAACCAATATGAATCGAACCTTAGGCACTTTATGCCAACGAATAATTTCCGTCTTGCTAAACCAATTTAAATAATGGTAGAGATATGCAAAAGCAATAAAACGCATCAGCATTATCCCAACGGTAGAAAAGAAAACGGTATCCCAAAAGTTCTTTTTTGCGCTAGCTGGAAGGGCAAACTTTAACGGAATCGCTTTCTGGTAATAATCATTTTCTGGATTCTCAACCACGTAAGGTTGTGATAATCTACTGGACAGGGAATCACTGATCCTAACTCTTGACTCCATCGTAAATGAGGAACCTTTTTTATTTACAAACGAATCTAAATATTGCTTATTCGTCATAAATTCTTCTTCCATTAAATTAAAATGGTCAAGAATTGAGACATTGGTCATGAAGAACCCATTACCTTTCGCATAATACGCATTTTTTCCGTAGGAAGTCAGGTTGTTGTTATTCGGATTAACCGGCAGAGAGAAGACCAAAATGATAGGAAAAATTACAAATCCTACCATTTGCCATAGCCCAGACTTACTTCTATTCTTTAATGCACCATAAAGCATGAACAATCCAGTAAACACATACACATGTATAAGGGTAGGAACCAATGACGTAAGCGCAAAAACAGTAGTACTTGCATCGTTCTCCATGGCGCGTTCTGGACTTAACCAACCCGCAACGAACACATATAAAAATGCGATGGTAATCAACTTTATTATGGTGTTCTTAACCAACACAAATAGAATCGACGAGAACAGCGCAAAAACCAATAATTTATCGAACAAGTTAAGTTCAACGAACATCTTGTAAATCTCCCAATCATACCCAAAATCATTCGCAAATGCGGCAATAGACAAAAGAACTCCAACGACCAACAGGACGACGAAATCATACTTGCCTTTTGCAAAATACTGTCGATCGTGCAACCAGCTAATCTCTGTTAGATAATGTAATGGCCCTAGAAAAGCATATGCAATTAGAAAAGTTTCAAAAGGCATGAAATAAGCCAACACCGCTGTGATGGCCATTAGCCCAATATTTGCATAATTTATTTTATCATCTTTCAGGAGAGCCATTGTCGGATTTTTTTCAAATATACCGAATATCACTCATTTTTCTTTGCTTCATCAAAGCCAAGCTGTACAGCATTTTTTCGAATACTCTTTGCAACAGCTGTACCAAAATCATCCGGTTTGCTGTTACTATTCTTTGATTGTTCTTCGATATAAGAAAGTCTTTTTTGATTCAACTCAGCTATTTCTTTTTGAACCTGCTGCCGCTCCTTGGATTTTTCCTCTACTAGACTTTTGATTTCCTCGTCAGTTTTTCCTTTTAATTCATCCGTTCTGTCTTCCGCTTTCAATTTGGTTAATACAGTAGAGTCAGCGGCAACAGCATCCACTAAATCCCAATCTCCATTCCAATAATACGTACTGCCTTTTGCTACGGCACGCTCCACCATTACGGCTTCATTTAAGGTCTTGGCATTATCATCTTGCATGGCCTGTTTATTTTTTTTGTCCGCCCCAGAAAAACCATAAGAGACATAGGTTCCATTCAGTTTATAATTATAGGTTTGAATTAAAGAATCATAGGGTGTAGCAATGTAAGAAATGGCCTGATCACTGTTAATATTAAAAAAATCCCCCCCTGAACACGTAGCGCCATCTTGCCAAAACGTGCGCACGCCTTCATCGTATGGGCCGCAAAAAATGGTACTAACAAGTACTCCTTTTGTTTTAGCAAGTGCACAGGCTTCTTTGTACGATATAGGCCCTTGATTAAAAGGCTCATTGCCAGCGATGTATATTAATTTTAAATCCGTTGAATTGGCTGACCAACTTAAGTCGTTTAAGGACTTTTGAATAACCGCACCACAAAATTCATCCCCGCCATTCGTCCGTAAACCAAAAAGCTTTTCTGAAACCAAATCTAGATCTTTGGTAAAATTCAATTGTTGCCGAATGTAATTGTCTTTTATATTCAGGGATTGATTCCCATAATCGTACATCGCAATTTCTAAATCTGGCGCAGCGCCTTGATAGGTTAATTTAGCTACCTCATTAACAATCGCCCAAATTTTAGACTTTGCTTGATTCAATAGCCCATCCATACTGTTCGAGGTATCGAATAATATGACGAGTTGAACTTTACGTTTTCCCGTTTGCGCAACAGAACTAAAAACAAGATGTAAACTAAAAATGGATAAGAAAATGTACTTCATGGTTATTTTATTTCCATCAGGTACACCCTAGGTATGAATTGGTTCAATGCGGGGTAAAAAAACCAAGTGCCATGCGATAACTTTCTAGTCCAAATCCCATAACCAAGCCTATGCAAACTGGTGTTAATAAAGATTCATGTCGGAACGATTCTCTAGACGCTACATTTGAAATATGCACTTCAATAACGGGTGTCTCAATGGCAGCGATACAATCCCGGATGGCGACGCTGGTATGGGTATACCCTCCCGCATTGAAGAGAATTCCGTCCCCCTTAAATTGTTGCAAGAAATCAATTAATTCCCCTTCAATATTGGATTGAAAATAACACAGTTCTCCATCAAATCGATGAGTCAATTCACCGAAAAACTCTTCAAAGGATTGCTTGCCATAAACCTCAGGTTCTCTGGTACCTAGAAGATTCAAATTCGGGCCATTAACAATCGCAACTTTCATGCAGTAAAAATAAGCGAATTTTACAATTCATGCACTTATTCTACTAACTTTGAGTTACCGCAATACACTTGGTGTAAATTAATCTAAACCATGAACTGGGAGCAATTAACGAAGCAATTCATTTCCTATCTCAGAATTGAAAAAGGGCTCTCTGAGAATTCTTGTCTTGCCTACCAACAGGACTTAATGAAATTACGTGATTTTTGCCTTTCGAATAAAGTATCCCCTACTGGCATATCTTATCAGGACTTAAAAGAATTTGTTTCCATTCTGTATGACTTAGGCTTAAGTGCAAGAACTCAGGCAAGAATTATCTCGGGAATCAAGCAATTTTTCGGTTTTTTACTCCTTGAACAACTTATTCAAAACGACCCAAGCGAACTGTTGGAACAGCCAAAAATCGGGCGAAAACTCCCCGAAGTACTCGACATGGAAGAGATTGATAGTTTAATCGCGGCCATAGACGTTTCAAAACCCGAAGGACATCGAAACCGTGCCATATTAGAGACGCTATATAGTTGTGGAATACGTGTTAGTGAACTTGTCAACTTAAAACAATCGGATTTATTTTACGACGAAGGGTATATTCGAGTGATTGGAAAAGGCAACAAGGAGCGTTTGGTCCCTATGAGTAAGTCGGTAGAAAAAGAGATAACATGGTATGTAGATAATCAACGTAAACAACTGGATATTTACAAGGGCGATGAGCAAATTGTATTCTTAAATCGAAGAGGGAAACGCCTTACACGGGTGATGATCTTCACGATCATTAAACAACTGGCCGAATCCATTGGCTTGCAAAAGAATATATCTCCACATACGTTTCGGCATTCTTTTGCTACACACCTGTTGGAAGGCGGGGCTAATTTACGGGCTATACAAGAAATGCTGGGACATGAATCAATAACGACAACGGAAATTTACACCCACATGGATCAACGATTTTTGAGGGAGGCTATTTTAACCTTTCACCCAAGAAATCATCAATAGGCAATTAATTCCAATAAGGTCTCTTCAAATCGTTTTTTAGGAAGGAACTGTTCTTCCAACGCCACGGCAAAAGGTACCGGGGTATCAAGGGAACCAACTCTTCTTACGGGCGCATCCAAGGATTCAAAACAATGCTCATTAATAAGGGCTGAAATCTCACCTCCAATTCCACCAAATAAGGAATCCTCATGAAGAATCAATGCTTTTCCAGTTTTTCTTACAGACTGATAAATACAATCTGTATCTAAAGGAAGAAGGGTCCTTAAATCAATAATTTCAACATCTAAGCCATGTTGCTCCTTTAACTCCAATGCCCAATGTACGCCTGAACCATAGGTAATAACGCTTGCTAGCATTCCTTCGCTCGCCACTGCTGCCTTACCGATTTCCAATTGATAATACGCGCTAGGAACCATCCCTTTTGTACTCCGATAGAGGGCTTTATGTTCAAAGAAAAGTACAGGGTTCGGATCTTCGATGGACGCATTCAATAAGCCTTTAGCATCAAATGGATTGGAAGGATAAACCACTTTCAATCCAGGGGTATGTGTAAACCAAGCCTCGTTGCTTTGAGAGTGAAATGGACCTGCAGCAGTACCTGCTCCGGTGGGCATTCTAACTACTACGTCGGCTTGCTGTCCCCAACGCCAATGAATCTTGGCTAAATTATTAATGATTTGATTGAATCCGCAGGTAACGAAATCCGCAAACTGCATCTCTACCATGGCTTTCATTCCAGAAATTGATAACCCCAATCCTGCCCCAACAATAGCCGATTCACACAGAGGTGTATTTCGTACACGGTCTTTACCGAATTTCTCAACAAATCCCTCTGTCACCTTAAAGGCTCCACCATACTCCGCAATGTCTTGCCCCATAAGAACGAGATTTGGATGTCTTTCCATGCTTTGACTCAAGCCTTCCTGTATGGCATCTATGAACCTAAGCTCCTTGGACTCCCCAGTTGGTGCAATAACTTCAACCGAGCTAGCTGCATACAAATCAGAAAGTTCTTGTGTTAAGGAAGGGACAATGGCTGATTCCGAATTTGCCTCATCAAATGAACGTTGTATGTCCGCTTTAAACCCTTCTTTTATTTGTGCGATAGCCTCTTCATTTAACACCTTTTCTTGAAGAAGAAACAACTCGAAATTTGATACCGGATCTTTAAGTGCCCATTTATCCTGAATGCCTTCTGGATAATATTTTGTTCCTGACGCCTCTTCATGCCCCCTCATTCTAAAAGACATTAATTCTACCAAATAGGGCTTTGAATTCACACGAATTTCTTCGGCAATAGTTCGAATAGCCCGTATTACTGCTAAAATATTGTTGCCATCCACTTGGATTGCATCCATGCCGTATCCAATACCTTTATCAATAAATTGCTTGCACTTGAATTGCTCGTTTGATGGAGTTGAAAGACCCCACGCATTATTTTCGATACAAAAAATTACAGGTAAATCCCAAACCGAAGCAACATTCAACGACTCGTGAAAATCTCCTTCAGATGCCCCACCGTCTCCAGAGAACACTAAAGTTGCTTTATTGGTTTTCTTCAGTTTTTGCGCTAAGGCAATCCCATCCGCAATGCCGAGTTGTGGTCCAAGATGAGATATCATTCCTACTAGATGATGCTCTTGGGAACCAAAATGAAATGAACGGTCTCGACCTTTCGTGAATCCAGACATTTTACCTTGAAATTGGGCGAACAGGCGATTTAACGGAATTTCTCTTGTTGTAAATACTCCTAGATTTCGGTGCATCGGTAAAATATATTCATCCGATTCCAGTGCATAGGCGCACCCTACCGAAATCCCTTCTTGCCCCCATCCAGAAAACCACTTGGTTATTTTTCCTTGTCGAAGTAAGACCAACATCTTCTCTTCGATCATACGCGGGAGGAGAATGGCTTTATAAATATTGATTAACTCTTCGTTATCGAAGCCAGTTCGATCATACGAAATATATAATTGGTCTAGTATTTTTTCCACGTTGCAAAATTAACAAATAAAAAAACCCACCGAAGTGGGTTTTAATAGTTTTAAATAAATGAAGCTTAAACTAATCCTTGATCAATCATAGCATCTGCTACCTTCACGAATCCAGCAACATTCGCTCCTTTCACGTAGTCTACATTACCGTCTTCTTTTTTACCATATTTTACACATGCTTCGTGGATAGAAACCATAATGCCATGTAAACGTTGATCAACTTCCTCTGCCGACCAAGATAATCTAAGAGAGTTCTGTGACATTTCAAGTCCTGACGTAGCTACCCCCCCTGCATTGGATGCTTTACCTGGTGCAAACAAAACATTTGCTGCTTGGAATGCATAAATTGCTTCAGGAGTAGAAGGCATATTCGCACCTTCCGCTACACATTTAACGCCATTTGCAATAAGTGCATTAGCCTCTTCGCCATTTAATTCATTTTGAGTTGCACATGGCAATGCGATGTCAGCCTTTACTTCCCATGGACGTTTCCCAGCAACAAATTTTGCATTCGGATACTTTTGAGTGTATTCTACAATTCGTCCACGCTTAACATTTTTTAATTCCATTACGAATGCTAATTTTTCAGCATCGATACCATCCGCATCATGGATATAACCCGAAGAATCTGAAAGTGTTACCACCTTAGCACCTAATTGAGTTGCTTTCTCGCATGCGAACTGCGCCACATTTCCTGAACCTGAAACTACAACCGTTTTTCCATTGAATGAATCTCCTTTGGTTGCAAGCATTTCTTTTGCAAAATATACGGTGCCATATCCTGTAGCTTCTGGACGAATTAGAGAACCACCCCAGTTTCTTGCTTTTCCTGTCAATACTCCTGTAAATTCATTTCTAATTCGCTTGTATTGTCCAAACATGTAACCAATCTCTCTACCACCTACACCGATATCTCCTGCGGGTACATCTGTGTCTGCACCAATGTGACGAGAAAGTTCTGTCATAAACGATTGGCAAAACTTCATCACTTCATTGTCTGACTTTCCTTTGGGATCAAAATCAGAACCTCCTTTACCTCCTCCCATTGGAAGCGTAGTTAAAGAGTTCTTGAAAATTTGCTCAAAACCTAAGAATTTAAGGATCGAAAGATTCACAGAAGGGTGGAAACGCAACCCGCCTTTATATGGTCCGATTGCTGAGTTAAACTCAACACGGTATCCTCGATTTACTTGCACATTTCCATTATCATCTAACCATGGAACTCGGAATATAATCGTTCGTTCCGGCTCAATAATACGCTCAAGAATTTTCGCATCCTTATACTTTGTATGTTCTTCTGTAAATGGGATAATTGCCTCTGCTACTTCATGAACTGCTTGCAGGAATTCTGGCTCATGACCATTATTAACCTTCACCTTTTCCATGAAGGCGTCTATTTCCTTTTGATATTTGTTTGACATAACACTGTATTTAATATTTGCTCACAAATGTAACAAGATTTTGAGTTGTAAACTCATTATTTTTCAACAAAGACTAAGTGTAAAAATGACACTAAATTAACAGTTTATTTAACTCGAATTAATAAAAGCAAGAGCAACTAAAATTTAATCATTTCGTAAGATTGGAAGAATAGCAAATCTGAATAAAAAATTATATTTTTGAATACCTAATTACTATGCTGTACCTGCGACTTTTATCTCGTTCATTCTTAATCCTTGTATTTGTGCAACTTCATGTCTATGCACAGAACAATGCTGGATGTCCAAATGCGAATCTAAGCATGGGTAATTTTACGAATTGGCAAGGATATACTGGAAACTATGCAAATCCAGCAGCGAGTATGGGTATTGTTGCCGGCAGACATACGATCATGACGGGCGCAGGAACAGATCCGTTTTCATGCGGGGGCTTGCCACTTGTACCACCAGGAAGCACCTCATCTGCGCGGCTCGGAAACTCTGGAACGGGAGCCCAAGGAGAACAATTACGTTACACGATGACTGTAACCCCTCAAAATGCTTTATTTATATACAAATATGCATGTGTTTTGGAAGATCCGGGGCACCCACCTAATGCGCAGCCCGTATTTCAAATGCGTTTATTGGATCAAGCAGGTAATCAAATTGGAGGTAATTGTGGAGTTTACACCGTATATGCAGGACAGCCAGGTCAAAATTTTCAAACCTGTGGAGGGGTAAAATGGCTACCATGGACTATTGTTGGCGTTAACCTAACCGCATATACGGGCCAAAACGTTACGATTGAATTCACTACCAAGGATTGCGATTATTCAGGTCATTTTGGCTATGCCTATGTTGTTGCGGATTGTATGCCATTAATTCTTGATTTAGATTACTGTTTTGGAGCCAACATGATCAACATTGCTGGCCCTGCAGGATTTCAAAGTTATAACTGGAGTTCTGGACAGAACACACAATCAATCTCGGTACCTGTAGCAACGGCAGCGCCGTCATATACCGTTACCATGCAATCCTTTTCAAACCAAGGGAATTGTACAGTATCCCTGACAGCGCAAGCCATTCCAACCACCGTTAGTAATAATTTCACGGTGACTCAAGCGTGTCCGTGGTCGCCGACACAATTCAACAGTACACCAACTATTTTACCTACTTCCATCAACGGAGTAACCCTAGCCAACGGAGGTGCATCCTCATGGTTCTGGGACTTCGGAGATAATTCTACCTTAACAGGAAACAACCCCGCAGTGCATCAAAACCCGACACACGTATATGCTAATCCCGGAACATATACTGTAACACATATTGTATTTACGCAAGCCGGTTGTAGCGACACCATTTCGCAAACAATCAATGTATTGCCTCCACCCAGCATCAACTTCACGTACAACAACGCCTGTGTTTTTGATGTTGTTAACACCACAAATAACACCCAAGACCCAAATCTTGCTCAGGTTACTTATCAGTGGTTATGGGGTGACGGGAGCGCAAATGACATAAGTGTAAATGCCTCACACACTTATCAGCAGGTTGGATCGTTTCAACTCGGATTGGCCGCCACCAACGTGGGAGGATGCACAGACACCCTATATCAAACCGTAACGATTCATCCACTTCCGCCCGTTTTTGCCGGTAATGACACAACAATCTGCCCTGGTTTTAGCATTCCACTCAACGCAACTGGTGCAGTAACCTACAGTTGGGAGACGGGAACAGCCAACGGATCACCTTATATCCCTCAAACAAGTGAAATGCTAACGGTAGTTGGCACAGATGCCAATGGTTGCATAAATTCTGATTCCATATACATCACGCTTCATCCTGCAGCAGTTGTTGATGCGGGCCCAGACATCAGTGAGTGTTTCGGTACCAGTGTAACCATTACCGGATCAGGTGTGGTAAGTTACTCTTGGAATAATGGATTAATTGATGGTCAACCCTTTACTCCACCTGTTGGAGTAGTAACCTATACCGTAACAGGGACAGATGGGAATGGGTGTATTGATACCGACCAAATGATCTTGACCACATGGGCAAACCCAGTCGTTAATGCAGGAAATGATCAATCAATTTGCGAAGGGGATTCAACGCTATTATCTGGTTCCGGCGCAAGCACCTATGTTTGGAATAATGGTATAATCAATAATGACTATTTCATACCAACGGTGAATACAACCTATACGGTAATTGGCACTGATATCAATGGGTGTATTGGGACAGACGATATGAATTTGACCATTGAGCCTGCGGCCTATCCATCTTTTAACGCCCCTGTACTAGCAGATTGTACTCCCTTTTCATTTATTCTAAATAATACATCTACTGGAACACCATTTACTCAGGCAGAATGGACCTTTGGAAACGGAGCTACAGCAACAGGAGCGGGACCGATTTCTTACACGTATAATAGTCCAGGCTGCTACGATGTAGGACTTACATTAACCACGGCTTTAGGCTGTGAATGGGATATCTTAATTTCTGACTACTTGTGTAGTTATGTGTTACCGTTAGCGGATTTTGAGCCTAGCCCAATGAATATTACTGATTTGGAAAATACCAGTTCAATGATAAATCAAAGCGTTGGCGGTAGTTATTACGCATGGGACTTTGGTGATGGAACATCTTCAACCGAATTTGAACCGGTTCATTTCTTCCCCAATACAACCACTGCTAATTATCTGGTTACCTTAATTGTATATACAGACAACGGATGTACTGATACTACCAATCGTGTTGTTACATTAACTGAAACACAACTCTTGTATGTTCCAAATACCTTTACACCGGATGGGAATGAATACAATCAAACGTGGTTTCCTGTGATAACCGCTGATTTTGACCCATACGAGTTCACTTGCTTAATTTATGATCGCTGGGGAGAGCTTATTTGGGAGAATCATAATCATTTAGTGGGTTGGGATGGAAAACGAATGAATGGAAAACCGATGCAAGAAGGTGTGTATACATGGAAAATCTTGGTTAAGTCACCCTATCGAGATGAACGTAAAGCTTTTACAGGACATGTTACCCTGTTAAGGTAAATCCACTAAAATGCCTTAACTTTGCGTCGCATGAAAAAAATTTACTTCTTAGTTTTCCTTGTTATCTCAACGATTTACGCTGTTGCTCAAAATAACGCCGGATGCCCAAATGCAAATTTTAGTAGTAGTAATTTCGCCAATTGGCAAGGCTACACAGGAAATTATACTAATCCAGCCTCTGCGTTTGGAATAGTGAATGGAAGACATACTATAATCACAACACCAGGTATTGATCCCAATACATGTGGAGGATTACAATTGATCCCACCCGGTAGTACACGTTCGGCAAGATTAGGCAACCAAAGTACCGGCGCTCAAGGAGAACGGTTAACTTATACCCTGAATGTTACAGCGCAGAATTCATTATTTATCTACAAATATGCTTGTGTTTTGCAAGATCCAGGACATTCACCAGCACAGCAGCCTGTTTTCCAAATGCGCTTATTAAACCAAAACGGGACTCAAATCGGGGGAAATTGTGGAGCATATACTGTTTACGCAGGCCAACCCGGTCAAAATTTCCAAACGTGTGGGAGTGTCAAATGGCTTCCATGGACGATTGTTGGGGTTAATCTTCAAGCATATATTGGTCAAAATGTGACGATTGAATTCACCACTAAAGACTGCAGCTTGAGTGGTCATTACGGGTACGCTTATGTTGTAGCTGATTGTATGCCGCTAACCTTAGACTTAGATTATTGTTTTGGCTCACCTACCATAAACATTTCAGGGCCTGCCGGATTCCAAAGTTATAATTGGAGCAATGGAGCCAACACGCAAAGTATAAGTGTTCCAGCAGCTACAGCAGCACCGAGCTATACGGTTACTATGCAATCATTCTCCAACCAAGGTAGTTGCACCGTCGCATTAACCGCTTCGGCAATACCGACCACGGTTCAAAGCAATTTTACTCATACCTCAGCATGTCCTTGGGCTCCGATGCAGTTTAATAGTACACCTACCATCCTTCCAAATACGATAAACGGTGTTGCCCTTGCTAATGGCGGAGCGTCATCATGGTCATGGAATTTCGGCGATGGATCTACACTAAACGGTAATAACCCTGCGGTTCATATGAACCCTACTCATACCTATCAAAACCCAGGCACATACAATGTCACGCATATTGTAACAACTCAAGCAGGGTGTTCAGATACTATTTCTCAGACCATCACTGTGCTCCCTCCCCCTGTGATTAATTTTAGTTTCAATAACAGCTGTATGAATGATACAGTAAGTTTTACAAACCAAACCCAAGACCCCAATCTTGCTCAAGTAACTTACACGTGGTTATTTGGAAATGGAAGCCCAAATTCTACGCAAACGAATCCAGTTCAAATCTATCCCAATGCAGGAACATACAATGTTTCACTTATCGCATCAAATGCTGGCGGGTGTACGGATACCCTTACCCAAGCAGTCACAGTCTATCCACTTCCACCAGTCAATGCAGGAAGCAATGTCTCTGTTTGTCCTGGTACGCAAGTAACCTTGAACGCAACTGGAGCCCCAACATTAACTTGGGAAACAGGAACAGCCAACGGAGGAACCTATTTACCAGCGAACAGTACTACACTGACCGTGGTTGGTATCGACAACAACGGCTGTTTGAATCAAGATTCCATGGATATTACCATTTTCCCTGGAGCACTTGTAAATGCAGGACCTGATATCAACGTGTGCTTAGGATCAACGGTAACGATTACTGCAACGGGATCCAATACATATCAATGGAACAATGGGATCACTAATGGTCAAACGTTTACACCTCCCCTGGGAACTACTACGTACACCGTAATCGGAACCTCTGTAAATGGCTGTACGAATGTAGATTCGATGGTCTTAACCGTATTTTCGAATCCTGGAATAAGTGCAGGAGTGGACCAAATTGTATGTCAAGGAGATTCTATTCAACTCTTCGGGCAAGGTGCTGTAAGTTATCAATGGAGCGGCGGTATAACCAATGGCTCCTTCTTTACGCCACTATCTACCGGTCTTTGGAGTGTATCTGGTTTGGACACCAACGGCTGTATTGGATATGATACAATGCAAATTACGATACCTCAACCCACTGTATTTGCAGGTAATGACACCAGTATTTGTCCTGGATTCAGCATTCCACTTAACGCAGTTGGAACAGCCACCTACACGTGGAGCACTGGAACTTTGAATGGTAATAATTATTCACCGCTCAGCAACGAGATTCTTACGGTTGTTGGATTAGACACCAATCTTTGCCCCGCATATGACACCTTAACTGTAACTGTTTTTCAAGCTCCAGTGGTTGATGCTGGACCGGATATTCAGGTATGTTCGGGAACACAGGTTACAATTTCAGGATCCGGTGCTGTTTCCTATGTTTGGGACAATGGACTAATTAATGGAAACACATGGACCCCACCTGTGGGAATTATAACCTACCATGTAATAGGAACGGATGCGAATGGATGCATAGACACCAGTAATATGATTTTAACCGTTTGGGCGAATCCAACAGTGAATGCTGGAGTTGACCAAAGTATCTGCGAAGGAAGCAGCACACAGGTTAGTGGATCTGGTGCGGTAAGTTATCAATGGAACAATGGCATATTGAATCAAGTTAACTTTACGCCAATTAACACATTAAGCTATACGGTCATCGGAACTGATCAAAACGGATGTATTGGCTCAGACAATATGAACATAACCATAGAGCCTGCAGCAATTCCTAACTTTAGCGCAAATATTACGGAGGATTGCATTCCGTTTACGTCCAACTTAACAAACACTTCTACTGGAACTCCTTATCTAAGTGCAGCATGGGATTTTGGCAATGGAGTGACTCAAAATGATTTAAATTCCACATCTGTAACATACAATGCTCAAGGATGTTACGATGTAAGCTTGACATTGACAACTGCACTCGGGTGTGTTTGGGATACCACATTTACTGATTATTTGTGTGCATATCCTGTTCCAATTGCCGATTTCAATGTGACGCCACAATCAATGACTGTATTGAATACCACGGGAACATTCGAAAATTATAGTTCAGGGGCAGATTATTACGATTGGGATTTTGGTGATGGTTCCACTAATTCAAGTGAATTTGAACCTATTCATGCATTTCCGACCTCAGCAGCTGGCACCTATTTAATTTCTTTAATTGCCTCAACAGAATTCGGGTGTCAAGACACTGCAACACGTACAGTCATCGTTTTGGAATCCCAACTAATCTTTGTTCCAAATACGTTTACTCCCGATGGAAACGAGTATAATCAAACCTGGCTTCCTATAATTACAGCAGATTTTGATCCGTATGAATATAGTTGTTTTATATACAATCGTTGGGGTGAAATTATCTGGGAGAACCATAACCACGAAATGGGTTGGGATGGAAAGCGTGCAGATGGCATTGATGTAACCCAAGGTACTTACTCGTGGAAAATTATACTTAAGTCTCCTTATTCGGATAACCGAAAAGCGTATACGGGACATGTCAATTTAATCAGGTAACGTATTTTGTCATTTTATTCATAAATTTGAAGATGAGAATGGCAACGAATAGTTAATATTCTCGTAAAGGATGTAACCCAAACATTAACTTTATTTTTATGACACGATTTATACTCAGTGTAATTGTATTGTTCACTACTTATTTCGCTCACAGTCAATATACCGTTTGTCTTGGCCAAGACTTATCCGTCTGCCCTGGTCAAACAGTGTCCATCAACAACTGTAATCAAGGTGGTGGTGCCAATAATGTTGCAGGTGTTTACTTGAATGCCCCAAGCCAAGTTAATTTATCTGATGACTCTTGGTCAGGTGTAGTTAATATCGGATTCCCCTTCAATTTTTATGGTCAAAATTATAACCAGTGTGTAATAGGCTCTAATGGATTAGTATCATTTAACTTGGCAAACGCGAATGGATATTGTCCTTGGGGATTGGTTGGTGTTCCTCCGCTTCCGAATATGCAACTAACCGCTGCTCGGAATTCAATCATGCTTACGTATCAGGATATTAATCCGTCGTTGGGTGGTCAAATTCAATATCAAATGATTGGAACTGCCCCAAATCGCCGATTTGTTGTTTTATATAAAAACATTTTGATGTTTAGTTGTACTCAACAATGTAACTACATGGCAATCATTATGTATGAAACGACCAATGTATTTGAATTGCATATTGGAAATAAGCCAATCTGTACGGGTTGGAATGGTGGTTTAGCGATTCAAGGGTCTGAGAATAATCCAATGACCGTAGCGCACATTACCCCAGGAAGAAACAACCAAGTTTGGGGTGCAAATCAAGATGGTCGTCGATTTACCCCAACAGCCCCTAATAACACAAACCAATACACCATGGCTCAAATTCCATATGTACTGGTTTCTAGTCCAGGCACAAATTTCATTTGGCAGAACACCCTTGGTCAAACGTTCCCATATAATAACGGAACCTTAGTGGTTAATAATGTCCCAACCCCTGGGCCAACAGGTTATTTTCTTTCAGGTTCTGCTTGTAATGCGAGTATCGGTTCGATTACCAATGACACTACATGGATCTCTATTGGTGGTGCGGCCGTAAATGTTACAACAACAAATGATATATGTTCTCAATCCATTGGGTCGGTAACTGCCAATCCAACAGCAGGTACTCCCCCGTTTACCTACACTTGGACACCAAACATTGGGAATACACAAACTGTAAATAACCTCCCCGCAGGGACGTATTCGGTAACTGTTCAAGATGCAAGCGGTTGTCCAGCCACAGGCAGTGGAGTTATTGGAGATACACCGGCTCAATATACTGCTACCATGACACAAGTAAGTTGTCCGGGCGGAAATGATGGTACGGCTACAGCGAACATAATACCTGCTACCCCAGGCGCCACATATACTTGGAGTAATGGTCAGACTACCCAAACAGCTACTGGTTTAAGTGCCGGAACATATACCTGTAACGTTGCAACTCCAAGTGGTTGTTCAGGAAGTGTTTCCATAACGGTTACTGAAATCCCGGCGATGATTTTGAATTTAACTAATGTTGTTAACGCAAATTGCAATAGCATCAACAACGGTAGTGCGAATATGAATGTTACTCAAGGAACTCCGGGTTATCTTTACAGTTGGACTGGATCTGCCTCTGTATCAAATATGGCCATCGACTTAGGTGCAGGACCTCATACGGTCACTGTAACGGATGCTAATGGATGTGTTCAAGATACAACGTTCAACATAAGTGAACCTCCTGCATTAGCTATATCCTTCTTAACACAAGACACAATGATTTGTCCTGAGGCAAGCATTACATTAAGTGCACAGGGTGTTGGTGGTTCAAGCCCATACATTTTTAGTTGGGTAGATAATAATGGGAATTCATTTGGTCCGGCAAGTTCTATCACGGTTGATCCAGCTACCACGCCTACCCAATACTGTGTTACACTTTCGGAGCAATGTGGATCTCCTACCACACAACAATGCATGACAATAACCTTCCCAACACCAATCATTCCGAGTATAGCTCCAAATTTCCCTATCCTTTGTATGCCTGGTTCATTTAATTTTTCGAACACCTCTTCAAACGCAGCAGAAATCGCATCTACCGTTTATACATTTTCTAACGGAGACACTTACACTGTTCCGGGAATGCAGAATTTTTCAAATACCTTCCCTTATCCAGGATTTTACAGTGTTAACATGACTGCAACCTCTATCTATGGCTGTGTTTATACGAACAGTACACAGGATATCGTTGAAGTGACCCCGTTACCTACAGCGGACTTTGTACTTTCACGAAACCCTGTAACTTGGTTTGAAACCTCAGTACAAGCTAATGATAACTCTCAAGGAAACATTGTAGATTGGCAATGGTCTTGTGATGGTGCAGAGAGTATCACCAGCAATGGGATTAACGCAATGTTTACCTTCCCACAAGGCGTAGTTGGTACATATTATTTAAACTTAACGGTAACTACTGCACAAGGGTGTTCAGACTCGATTTCTTTGCCTTTAGAAATTATTCCAGACATCGTTTTCTATGTACCGAATACATTTACTCCTGATGATGACGAACACAACCAAACGTGGAGGTTTTATGTTGAAGGTATTGATGAGATGGGCTTTCACTTAACCGTATATAACCGATGGGGAGAAACTGTTTGGGAATCGTTTGATCCAGCAGGTGAATGGGATGGTATGTATGGAGGGAAATTGGTTCAACCGGGAGTTTATACATGGACTGCTTGGTATAAAGAACGTGACAGTGATGGTAAGAAGATTAGACAAGGATTCATAAATGTATTGAGATAAGTATGAAAAAGCTTTTAACCGTATTCTTCATTGCTAGTATTTTATTTGGTTGCGGCGTTGTGGATATTTCATCGCTCCCAACTGGAAATTCAACACCAACCAAACCTCAACTAACGAACGATGAAGTAATAAAAGGATTAAAAGAAGCCTTAACCGTTGGAATTAAAAATTCAGTAGATTCTAGTTCAGTACTAGATGGTTTTTTAAAGAATCCCGCAATACGTTTACCATTCCCTCCGGATGCAATTAAAGTCAAGGAGAAAGCAATTAGTTTAGGGATGCAAGGACAAGTAGATAAATTTGAAACCACCTTGAATCGTGCCGCGGAAGAGGCTGTTAAAGAAGCTTTACCTATTTTTAAAAACGCCATATTAAACATGTCCATTCAAGATGGATTTGCCATATTGAAGGGTGGAAATGGTGCGGCAACTAAATTCTTGAAAGATAAAACATCAGACAGTCTGGCTGTTGCGTTTTTGCCCAAGGTAAAGAGTGCCACAAGCAAAGTACAATTAACTTCTTATTGGAACCCGATTATCACCAAATATAATGCGGCTGTTACGCTTACGGGTGGAGAAAAAATAAATCCAGATTTAGATGCCTATGTTACGCAGTTAGCAATTCAAGGCTTATTTAAATTGGTAGAAAAGGAAGAAAATAAAATCAGAAAAGATCCTGGCGCCCGGGTTACTGATATATTAATGAAAGTTTTTAGTAGTATTTAATCCTACATCGTTTGAAACATTTTCCGCCAACTGAGCTTGCGTTAAATGCGCAACATCAGGTATATCATTTAGGCCTTTCTCGAGATCAAGTCGCACCGACTGTTATTCTTGTAGGTGATCAAGACCGTGTATCCTTGATATCTAATTTTTTTGATGCGATTGAGCACAAGAGCCAACATCGAGAATTTGTTTGTCATACAGGAACATACAAAGGAAAGCGAATTTCTGCTATTTCAACCGGAATAGGCACGGATAACATTGACATTACCGTTAATGAACTCGACGCCTTAGTTAATATCGATCTTAAGTCAAGAACCTCACTTGCCACCCATACTTCACTCAATTTAATTCGGATTGGAACCTGCGGTATTTTACAGCCACAAATTCCAGTGCATAGTTACATTGTTTCAACGCATGCTTTTGGCCTCGATAATGTAGCACATTTTTACGACATTGAATTTACGGAGACTGAACGCTACATGAACGAGCGCATTAAAGAATTCATTCAACTCCCGAAGGCTATAGAACCCTATTTTGTTTCTGCAGATTCCGAGCTTACATTCAAATTAACCGCGGATAGCTGTTTTCCCGGAATTACCATTACGAGTTCTGGATTTTATGGACCGCAAGGAAGACAACTGCGCCTTGATTCTCGCATCGCCGATATTCAAATGAAGGCTCAGCATTTCAGTGAAAACAATTTAATGCTACTCAACTTTGAAATGGAGAGCTCAGCTTTATTTGCCTTAGGCAGGGCTTTAGGCCACCGATGCGCTACCATATGCTTAGGTATTGCAAACCGACCAAATACCACCTTTTCCGAAGGATATCAAACGGAAATGAATGGACTAATACAGTTTGTGCTAGACAGGGTACCTTAATTTTCTAGGAATTTATCCAAGGTAAGGTGAAGGTTTATCCCTCGAAGTTCTGCCCCTTTGGCGATTATCTCTCCATTCCCATCAATTAAGAAAGCACTCGGAATTGAATATACTCCATAGAGATTCGAAATTTTACCTCCCTCATCCAATCCATGGTACTTCCATACCATACCATCGGATTTTATGGCGTCCTTCCAAGCTGAAGTCTCACGATCTAAGGAAACGCTAAATACAGTAAACCCTTTACCATTCGTGAATTTCTTTTTACGGTATTTATTATACGCCTCCACAACGTTCGGCATTTCTTTACGGCAAGGTCCACACCACGAGGCCCAGAAATCTACCAATACCATTTTTCCTTTTAATTTGGATAATACAATCTTCTTTCCTTTAGGAGATTTTATAACAATATCCGGTGCTAACCCCTTGGGACTTACAGATACCTCTTCTGAGTGATTTAAACAAAATGCACCACAAAAAATGAGTATAATAAAAGCTAAGGGCAGAAATCGTTGCAAGGTTTTCATTATCCAATTCTTCGAATATCAGCACCAATATTATTCAAGCGGATTTCAATGTCTTGATACCCTCGATCAATTTGATCAATGTTATGAATAACACTTTTTCCTTTAGCAGAAAGTGCCGCTATCAACAGGGATACCCCTGCACGTATATCGGGTGAGGTCATGGAAATTCCTTTAAGTTGATGTTCTCGGTTTAATCCAATCACTGTAGCCCGATGCGGGTCGCAAAGAATTATTTGCGCTCCCATATCTATTAATTTATCGACGAAGAATAACCTAGACTCAAACATCTTTTGATGAATCAACACAGACCCTTTAGCTTGGGTAGCAACAACTAAAATAATAGAAAGTAAATCTGGGGTAAATCCTGGCCATGGCGCATCATAAATGGTTAAGATGGAACCATCAATGAACGTATCTATTTCATAAGAATCCTGGGCAGGAATATAAATATCATCCCCTCTTCGTTCCAATTTAATTCCCAACCTTCTGAATACATTAGGAATAATGCCCAGGTTTTCCCAACTCACATCTTTAATCGTAATTTCAGATTGAGTCATTGCAGCCAATCCAATGAAGCTTCCAATTTCAATCATATCGGGAAGAATGCGATGAAAACATCCTTTTAACTCCTTAACCCCGTCGATATGCAATAAATTAGAACCAATACCTTCGATCTTAGCTCCCATGGAATTAAGCATCTTGCACAATTGCTGAATGTAGGGCTCACATGCTGCGTTATAAAAGGTTGTTTTACCTTCAGCCAACACGGCAGCCATTAAAATATTTGCTGTTCCAGTAACCGACGCTTCGTCAAGGTGAATGTATGTCCCTTTTAATTTCTTTGCTTCAATAGAGTAGAAATGTTCTCCTGCATCATAATTAAATTTTGCACCCAACAACGTAAATCCTTCGAAATGCGTATCCAATCTTCGACGACCAATTTTGTCTCCTCCTGGTTTTGGTATAAACCCTTTACCAAACCTGGCCAAAAGCGGGCCAACGATCATAATAGAACCGCGCAGTGCAGACGCACGTTTCTTAAAATCTTCGGTTTCTAAATAGGCTAAATCAATCTCCTTAGCCTGAAAAATATAGGTACCTTTTTCAACCTTCTCCACCTTCACCCCCATGGTTTGCAACAGACTTATTAATTTATTTACATCAATAATGTCAGGAACATTGGAGATGGTTACTTTTTCAGCCGTTAATAGGGGAGCACACAACACTTGAAGTGCCTCATTTTTTGCCCCTTGTGGATGCAATTCGCCTTTTAAAGGTTTACCGCCGTGAATTTCAAAAGATGCCATTACTTTTTAAAATTTTTTTTCTTTTGTTTTTGCTTAAAATTCTTACTGAACTTTTTATTATTATTATTTCCAATACCCATGGATCGCAATAGGACATTAGTGTTCATAAGTTCGTCCGGATTTTCCAATACTAAATCTCCTTTAGATAGTTCTTTTAATTGATCAGCAATTACATGATTTTCAACGGTATCGTTGTTATGGGACAAGAATTGCTTTTTCATGAAATTAGCCATGGTATTTTTCAAGTAATCACGTTCATCCGCTTTCGTGATCTCTTTGGCTGATTCTAGAATTTCTTGGGTATACTTACCGTAATGACCATATCTAATCTTACTTTTCGGATACGCCATCAACTTAGGCTTTTCTTGAAGGGACTCTGCTTTTGGAATTTCATACGGAGAATCAACCTCCAAATTAAAATCGGACATCACAAAAAGGTGAGTCCATAACTTATGTCGAAAATCATCCACATCACGGAGGTGAGGGTTTAATTGTCCCATCACTTCGATTATGGCTTGTGCCGCGCGGTTGCGTTCTTTTCTATCCGAAATTTCCATCGCATGTGCAATCATGTTCTGCACATTTCGACCATATTCAGGTAAGATGAGTTTACCGCGTGTTGTATTATATTCCATTAAGATTCGATTTTTGCACCAAGTGCATTCATGTAAATATCGCGTGCTTCATCGATAAAACCAAATGACTGCAAATCTATTTGCATTTTACCTTTGGTTACGTGCCCCAATAGAATAATATTCGTATCACACGATTTTTTGTACTCGCTAAACGCATCCCGTTTATCTTCTGGCAAGGTAACTACTACTCTGCCTTGTCCTTCCCCAAATAAAAAGGCATCGGTACGAATATCCATATCGGTTTCGATATCAAATCCGAGTCCTCGTGGGAAGCCCATCTCTACTAACGTAACGAAAAGACCTCCGTCAGAAATATCATGCGCAGCGTTTATTAAATTTTGGCCGATCAGTTCTTGGATGGTTTGCTGCATGTTGAATTCTTCATCCAAATCGAAGCTTGGAACTGGTGAAAGTTTTACGCCTTGAATCGCAGATAAATACTCTGAAGACCCCATATCATCGGAATAATTTCCAACTAAATAAATTAAATCCCCTTTCTCTTTAAAATCAAGGGTCATTTTTTTATCCTTATCCTCTAAGAGCCCAATCATACCAATGGTTGGCGTAGGAAATACAGGAACTTCTTTTCCTGCGATAACCGATTGATTGTAGAATGAAACATTCCCTCCGGTAACTGGTGTAGAAAATTTTATACATGCCGCACTCATTCCTTTGATTGCACCAACAAACTGCCAATAGCTTTCCGGATTGTATGGATTCCCAAAATTCAAGCAATTCGTAACAGCAGATGGAATACCTCCTGAAACAGTAATGTTTCTTGCCGCTTCAGAAACAGCGATCATCGTGCCTATTTCAGGATCAGAATTCACGTAGCGCGAATTACAATCAACCGTCATTGCGAGTGCTTTTTTGGTTCCTTTAATAGAAACAATTCCAGCATCTGACGGTGCATTAGTGGACATATTAACGGTGCCTACCATGGAGTCATATTGCTCATAAACCCATCGTTTTGATGCAATGTTAGGCAAGCCCAACATTTGATATGCTACTGCCTTTAGGTCTGTAGGAACTGGGATGCTATCTGGATTAAATTTCTTTGCTTCAGCATAATAAGCCGGTTCAGAATATTCACGCTTATTTTGGGGCGCTCCACCACCAAGCACTAAGGACTCAGCAGGCACATCTCCTACTAGTTCTCCATGCATATAGTAGCGGATTCTACCGGTATCAGTAACATGACCAATTTCCTCGGCATGTAAATCCCATTTATCAAAGATGGATTTAACCACGTGTTCCTTTCCTTTTTGAACCACAACCAGCATTCGCTCCTGGGATTCAGAAAGCAAAATTTCATAGGGAAGCATGTTTTCTTGTCTGGTAGGAACTTTATCCAAATAAATCTCCATTCCTACACCTCCAGCCGCAGACATTTCTGTAGTAGAGCAAGTAATACCTGCAGCTCCCATGTCTTGCATACCAACGATTGCATCCGTTTGTGACAACTCCATGGTCGCTTCAAGGAGCAACTTTTCCATAAAAGGGTCACCTACTTGAACAGAAGGTAAATCATTCGCAGAATCTTCAGTAATATCTTTTGAAGCAAAAGCCGCCCCGGCGATTCCATCTTTACCGGTGGCAGAGCCCACAATAAATACTGGATTACCTGGACCTTTTGCTGTGGCGGAAATAATTCGTTTGGTATCTATAATCCCAGCTGAAAATGCATTCACCAACGGATTTGTATTGTACGAATCATCGAAAAATACTTCACCACCAACAATCGGAATTCCAAAGGCATTTCCGTAATCGCCAATTCCTTTAACCACGCCTTTAACTAACCATTTAGTTCTAGGCAAATCTAAATTCCCAAAACGCAATGAGTTTAATTGCGCAATTGGACGTGCACCCATGGTAAAAATATCTCGATTTATCCCCCCTACTCCTGTTGCCGCTCCTTGATAAGGTTCTAAGGCACTGGGATGGTTATGGGATTCGATTTTAAATACACACCCGAGACCGTCACCGATATCTACTAATCCGGCATTTTCTTCCCCGGCCTTAACCAGCATATGCGGACCATCTTTAGGTAGTGTTTTTAACCAAAGAATTGAATTTTTGTAAGAGCAGTGCTCTGACCACATTACAGAGTAAATTGCGGTTTCTGTAAAGTTGGGGGTTCGACCAAGAATTCCTTTAATTTGCTCGAATTCTTCCGCTAACAAACCTAGTTCTTTTGCCTGCGTTAGCGTTGCTTCTTTTTGTAGGGTATTTTCCATCATAAATTTCAAGCACAAAAATACGGATTATCTTTAAGTCAATCAGGGATTTTCACAATAAACAAACCCAACTTTATCAACAAAAAAAATCCGGTTTCCCGGATTTAGTCAACACTTTAACAATGATCGTTAATGGCCACAATGGACGATGTAGTTCCCGGTGGAATCCGTATATCCATTCGCCTCTAATGCCTCCATTTCATCACCGCACTTCTCTCCCAATTCAATTTCAGCGCCGGCTTTATCATAATGACAGTCAGCACATTTATTTTTCTTACAAGCGCCAAGTGAAAGTGCAACAAAGCAAAGCGCAGCCAAAAGAACCAATTTACTTTTCATATGATTTGTTTTTTAGATTACTATTAAAATTATATCCTACACCAAGAAAGAAATTCCTTCCCGGAAATGGCATTTGAATATTTTTCAAACGTGATAAATGATCAATATATGTGGAATTAAGCACATTTCTCCCCCCCCCTTTTACGGTAAATTGATCGGTTTTACCAAAGGCAAAAACCAAAGAAAAATCAAGTACATGATATCCCTTGGATGAGGATTCGAGATAAGCCACATTATTTTGGGGGCCCATTAAGGTGGATTGTACATTCACTTCTTTCAATCGAATAACGTTCTTTACATCAAATTCATACCTAAGTACATTTTGCATTCGCGGTTGAGGAATCATAGAGACCGAACTATCGCCAAGTGCACTGACATGAAGGTAGGATAATGAAACCTCCCAATGCAAGCCATGAGCAAAATGCGGATGCACATGATATGATAGGTCTACACCCGAAAAAAGCACTTCATTGTTCTGAACATACCGATACCCTGGAATGCCATCAAATAAGACCCCCATCGGTGTCAAATAAATATAATCTTGAATCAAACTAACGAACGGATTAAACACTAATGCCCCATGTGCTTGATTCCACTCTAAGGTAACATCTAATTGGCCTGCCTTTTCTGGGACCAACGCAGCATCACCCACCTCATACCTCAGGGCACCGTGATGATATCCATTTGAGAACAACTCCGTTAGGTGTGGCGCCCGAAATCCTGTGGATAATGAAGTCCGCCAAACAAACTTATCCGAACTGCGCACCACTCCTACACTTCCATTTAACCCATTAAAATTGATGTTATTTTGATGAGGTATATCAATTCCAAATATCGTTCTTCGATCATAACGAATGCCTGCCTGAAAATTCCATTTTTTATGCTCGTGATTGACACTAACATATCCACCCACATCAACTGATTGAGCATTAGGAATCAAGGTATCCGAAGCATTTAATGCATTGGTGTTGTCTTGGGTCATCGCCTGCAACCCAGCCGTTAATTTTGTTGTTTTATTCCACTTCAGTTGCCACCTCATCTGCGCCAAGTGATTCATTAAAAACATACTCAAGGAAGGAATCGTAACCTTCTCGTCAAATTCAATTAATCGATTCAGTGTGGCACCGTACGTGAATAAAATATCTGATTTATCCCTGTAAAAATGAGCAGTGGCTTGAATCAGGTGATTCTGAAAAAACTGTGCTGGCAACTCATAGGTTCTGGCGCGTTCAGCCACCTGAAAAGTCATTGGCGTAGCCAAGGAATCGTGGGTGTGCCCCGGTATACCAGCAACAGAATGACTTGCCGTATAACGTAAGGAATATAAACTCCGTTTTCCGGTATAGGACATATTCACTTTAGCACCAAAATCATTAAACCGTGAATTCTTGACAAATTTACCTGAAGGCAATTGAAAATCAGCATGATTAGAGTAGGTAGAAGCCACAAACCATCTAAATTTACGATAAGATTCCTTATAAATCAATTGAGCCCTTCCTCCCAAGGTATTCGAAAATCCTTCGGTTTGAAACTCCAAGGCACGTGCATTAGTTGGCGCAAAGGGGGCATCAACCAAATAGACAACGCCACCCAAGGCATCAGCACCATACAACAAACTGGCTGGTCCTTTGATTACCTCAACGGCAGAAACACCAAGACTTGTAATTCCAATTCCATGATCACCACCCCATTGCTGTCCTTCTAACCTTAACCCATTCAACAACGTCACCACACGCATTCCCTGCATACCACGAATTACAGGTTTTGAAATACCATTTCCCAAAGCCGCATTATAGACCCCAGGTATTTTCGCCAGTGCTTCCCCGAGTGTTAAATTTGAAATCATACCAAGGGTTGACATTTTCTGAGATTCAATATGAAAGGGGTTTTTATTAGATTGAATTAGCGCACCGGAAGAAACGGTAACCTCATGCATGTCTAGATGAACTGGCAACAAGTAAATTTTCAAATTGCTTTGCCCCTCACATACAGTGAAAAAAGCACTTCGATACCCTAACATCATTACTTTGATATCAAGGCAACCCTTTGTATTTATTGTGTAAACACTTTTTCCTTCGGAATTAGTAAGTACGGTTTGATCGTATTCAACACAGTATACTGCTGCATCACTAAGCGGCTCGTTGCGTATTGAATCAAATACCTGCACGGTTAACTGCTGAGCCAATAACGAGTTAAAACTCAAAATCAGAACGGTAACTACTAAGGCATATTTCATGATACAAACGGCTATTGCAACATTGTTGCGTTTTGCAAATATAAATATTAATTGCAATTTTGTTGCACTAACGCAAAAAATGTCCAATCCAAGAAATACAAAAGCAAAGCAAGCTGTCTTGAACGAAATAGCAAATTCATCGTTTGCCTTAAGTCAACCGGAGCTCTTTGAACGGGTTAAAGGCACATGCGACAGAGTTACCGTGTATCGCGTATTGGATAGACTTGTGTCCGAAAATAAAATCCATAAAGTTGTAAATATAGATGGGACAATTAATTACGCCCATTGCGCAAGTTGTGATGAATCGTATGCGCACGCGCACGATCATTTACATTTTAGCTGCCTTAAATGCAAGAAAATCGAATGTTTGGAAGAACAATTGATTCATGTTAAGCTGCCAGATACATACCAAATAAAAGAGTTATTCCTGACAATCTCTGGTATTTGTCCAGGTTGCAGTCTTTCTTAGGAAATCATACCTTTGCCCCATGTATTTCCGTCTTCTTATTCTGTCGCTTTTATTGGTTGCATGCGAAGAAAAAATCGCATATCATGAAAAATTCATGGATGAATCTGATTGCTTTGTGTATCAAAACGAAATCATCAAACAGCAAAGAAAAGGCTATACGATTGAGTATATTAACCCAACCGAGGCCAGTGGCTGTGTGAAAAAACAATTAGCACAAACCTATATAATTCACTTTAAAGATTCATTAGGTTTAGAGTCTGTAGTAATGGTTACCAAAACCCCGGAAAAGTACATACGTGCGGTTAAGGAATGGGCATTAACTTATGGGTCAAAAAATATACGGTTAACGCATGTGAGTGAACAAAAAAATACCATCGAATTAATTCTAAGTAAGAAATACGTTCAACCCACCGACACCATCTTCCATAATTCTTATAGATCATACAAGGAAATCCTATTGAAGAAAGAAAAATCAATTTGGAAGGAAGAATCAATCAAATTGAATCCCTACTGGCCTTGGAAGACACCAAATCAATGATCACAAGTTCCATTTAGAAAAGAAAATTAAGAACTTTTGATCCACAAATGACTGGTAAATGGAAACAAAAAAACAAAAATTAGCATCTTATCCATCATTCTTTAAACGCATGTTTTGGTATGTATGCTTAACCACCATCTTAATCGTATTTTCTTTAATTATTGGCGTTTTAGGATATCATTACGTTGGAGAAACTTCCTGGATTGATGCTTTTCATATGGCCTCATTGATTTTAACGGGAATGGGACCCGTAATTGAAATGAAAACAACGGCAGCCAAATTATTTTCTTCATTTTATGCCTTATATAGTGGCGTTGCTTTTCTAAGCATCACCGCGCTTTTCATGGCGCCAATCATACACAGGCTGCTTCACATCCTGCATCTTGACGATGAAGAATAACAACAAGATTGTTTGATTCAATAAGAGTAACCATGCAAATTAGGTTTTTATCTTTAATGATTTTAGTTTCTTCACTCTGTCCTTATTTATCTTGGGGGAAAACGAATCATACATTTTTATTTCAAGTCGAATGGTCTGTTCTTAATAAATTTCTTTCCACCCCAAGCGCAGTAATGCATCCCTTAATCATCGTGCCTTTACTGAGTCAACTCCTCATTTTAATCTTTGGTATAATATCCCCAAAAACAAGCCTTGTTTACCTTGGGATTTTAGGATTATACCTTTTAATTGCTTTTATTCTGTTGGCCGGTTTCCTATCCGGAAATATTTGGATTGTATTGAGCTGCGCCCCCTTTATTATCTGCTCGACATTATTTATTCTATTGGCGAAAAAAAAGTAGCATTCAGCTATTTTCCTTAATTTTGTCCACAAATAGAATGATATGAATTACGACCTTATAGTTATTGGAAGTGGACCCGGTGGATATGTAACCGCTATCCGAGCGTCTCAATTAGGAATGAAGACAGCAATTATTGAACGTGAAGAGCTAGGCGGAATTTGCTTGAATTGGGGATGTATTCCGACCAAAGCCTTATTAAAAAGTGCGCAGGTATTTGAATATCTTCAACATGCTTCAGATTATGGAATCAATGTGAAAGAAGCTAGCGCTGACTTTAACGCGGTAGTGAAACGTTCTCGTGACGTAGCCAATGGTATGAGTAATGGCATCCAGTTTTTAATGAAAAAGAATAAAATCGATGTAATTAAAGGCACTGCAACCGTAGCTCCAGGAAAGCAAGTAGTGGTAATCGATGAAGCTGGGAAAAGTACCACCTATACAGCAAGTAAAGGTGTAATCATTGCTACCGGAGCACGTTCTAGAGAATTACCTAATCTTCCACAAGACGGAACAAAAATCATTGGATACCGTCAAGCAATGACCTTGGCAAAACAACCAAAGAAACTCGTAGTCGTTGGATCTGGAGCCATTGGCGTTGAATTTGCATATTTTTATAATGCTATGGGGACAGAGGTCACGATTGTGGAATACATGCCAAACATCGTACCTGTAGAAGATGAAGAAGTATCAAAACAGTTAGAAAAATCCTTCAAAAAATCCGGCATTAAAATCATGACCGAAGCCTCTGTGGAAGCCGTTGATACCAAAGGAAAAGGTTGTGTTGTTACCGTTAAAACTGCAAAAGGAGAAGAGAAAATCGAGTGTGATGTAGTATTATCGGCTGTAGGTATACAAGCAAACATAGAAGGTTTAGGACTAGAAAATGTTGGAATTATTCAAGACAAGGGAAAAATCCCAGTAAATGAATTCTATCAAACGAATATTCCAGGATATTATGCCATTGGCGATTTAGTACCTGGCCCTGCCTTAGCACACGTTGCTTCAGCAGAAGGAATCATTTGTGTTGAGCAATTGGCTGGACATCACCCTGAGCCATTGGATTACGGTAACATCCCAGGATGTACGTATTGCTCACCAGAAGTTGCCTCTGTTGGAATGACAGAAAAGGCGGCTAAAGCGGCTGGACGAGAAATCAAAATTGGTAAATTCCCGTTCTCTGCGTCTGGAAAAGCAAGTGCAGCTGGCGCAAAGGATGGTTTTGTAAAGTTGATCTTTGATGCGAAATACGGCGAATTGCTAGGAGCTCATATGATCGGTGCGAACGTTACCGAAATGATTGCGGAAATCGTTGCTGTTCGTAAATTAGAAACCACAGGTATGGACCTCATCAAAACGGTTCACCCTCACCCTACCATGTCCGAAGCCATAATGGAAGCGGCAGCGGCAGCATATGGCGAAGTAATTCACTTGTAATGAACTCCCTTCGAATAATTCTTGGATTACTCCTTGGACTATTTGTAGGCGCCATGGTAAATGGCAGTTTCATTGAACTAGGAATGAAAATATTCCCATATCCGAACGGAGTGAATTTTAATACTCCTGAAGGAATGAAAGCCTTTAGTGAACTACCTTTTAAATATTATATTTTCCCTTTCATAGCGCATGCCATGGGAACACTGAGTGGTTGTTTGATTGCACTGTTACTTGTAAGAACATACGCCAATTGGGTTGTTTATACGATTGGCTTCCTGTTTTTTATTGGTGGTATCATGGCTGTTTATATGATTAATGCCCCCTTATGGTTTGATATATTGGACCTAAGCTTGGCATATTTACCTATGGCTTGGTTATCTACCAAATCAAAATTTGCTAAAACGGCATAAATCGCCGCGTAAGCACATAGGATTCTGCCAAATCGTCACGGTTAATCTCCTTAATACACCCCATTTGTCATGTTATTGCAGGATAAATTGGCGTGGCACATATATTGAAAACAGGGAGGAGTCAACATTTAAAAACAAAAGTTAACATGGGAAAAATAATTGGAATTGACTTAGGTACAACAAACTCTTGTGTATCGGTCATGGAAGGAAATGAGCCAGTGGTAATCACAAACTCTGAAGGAAAAAGAACTACGCCATCTGTAGTTGCATTTATAGATGGAGGCGAGCGAAAAGTTGGAGATCCAGCAAAACGTCAAGCCATTACAAATCCAACAAAAACAATCTACTCGATTAAGCGATTTATGGGAAGTAGCTACGACGATTCAGTCGCAGAAACAAAGCGTGTTCCATATATGGTAGTAAAAGGCGATAATAATACGCCACGAGTTAAAATCGATGACCGCTTATATTCTCCACAAGAAATTTCTGCCATCATTTTGCAAAAAATGAAAAAAACTGCAGAAGATTATTTAGGAACAGAAGTAACAGAAGCGGTAGTAACAGTACCTGCATACTTTAATGATGCGCAACGTCAAGCAACCAAAGAAGCTGGTGAAATCGCTGGATTAACAATCAAACGAATTATTAACGAACCAACAGCAGCGGCGCTTGCCTACGGATTAGACAAAAAAGGTATCGATCAAAAAATCGTTGTTTTCGATTTTGGTGGTGGAACACATGATGTATCCATCCTTGAACTTGGAGATGGTGTTTTTGAAGTGCTATCTACAGACGGAGATACGCACCTTGGAGGAGATGACGTAGATAACGCAATCATTAACTGGTTGGCCGACGAATTCAAAAGTGAAGAAGGAATTGATCTTAGAGAAGACCCCATGGCTCTTCAACGCTTGAAAGAAGCCGCAGAAAAAGCTAAAATTGAATTATCATCAACTACATCAAGTGAAATCAACTTACCGTATATTATGCCGGTAAATGGGATTCCAAAACACTTAGTTAGAACCTTGCAACGCGCAAAATTCGAGCAATTGATTTCAGAAATCGTTGAACGAACTATTGCACCATGTCGTTCCGCGTTAAAAAATGCAGGATTAAGTCCGAAAGACATTAACGAGGTAATCCTAGTTGGTGGATCAACGCGTATTCCAATCATTCAAGATGCAGTAGAAAAGTTCTTTGGAAAGGCTCCATCTAAAGGGGTAAACCCAGATGAAGTGGTAGCCGTAGGTGCTGCAATTCAAGGAGGTGTACTCACAGGTGAAGTTAAAGATGTATTATTGCTTGATGTTATTCCGCTTTCATTAGGGATTGAAACCATGGGCGGTGTATTTACGAAGCTTATCGAGGCTAACACAACCATTCCGACGAAAAAATCAGAAGTTTTCTCTACAGCAGCTGACAGTCAGCCCGCAGTTGACATTCACGTACTTCAAGGTGAACGCGCTATGGCCGGAGATAACAAAACGTTAGGGAGATTTCAATTGTCAGATATTCCACCAGCACCACGAGGTGTACCACAAATTGAGGTAACCTTTGATATTGACGCCAACGGAATTATGAATATTTCGGCCAAAGACAAAGGGACAGGTAAAGAACAATCGATAAAAATTGAATCTAAGTCTGGATTAAGTGATGCAGAAATCGAGCAAATGAAAGCAGAAGCGCAAGCCAATGCCGAGTCTGACAAGAAAAAACGTGAGGAAGCGGATTTAATAAACAAAGCAGATTCTACGATTTTTCAAACGGAACGCCAATTAAAGGAATATGGTGATAAAATCCCTGCGGATAAAAAACAAGGTATCGAAGATGCGTTGAACGAATTGAAAAAAGAATTCGAAGCGAAAAACATGGAAAACCTTGAACCTGCAATGGAAAAACTAAACCAAGTGTTCCAAGCCGCGTCTCAAGACATGTATAATGCAGCGAATGCGCAAGGCGGCTCATCAACCGAAGGTGGAGAACAAGCCGGATCTGGAAATCCTGACGATGAAGTGACCGATGTAGACTTCGAAGAAGTTAACGATAAAAAATAATCGGACTTAAATAAAAAAAATAAAGGGCTTTTCGGAGCCCTTTTTCTATTTTTGCATATGCTTCATCATAAAGTTCTTACTCATCCCAGCAGCACAGAATGGACCATCTTCATTCATGGCTTTGGAGGAAGTTCTAATGTATGGTTCAAACAAATCAGAGATTTTCAAGAAAATTTCAATGTGGTTCTAATCGATTTAAGAGGTCACGGCAAGTCCAAAGGGCTTCCTCAACACCGCAGATACTCATTTGAACTGATCGCAAAAGAAGTGGCTGAAGTTATCAATTTTCTGAATATCCCAAAAGCACATTTCATTGGGGTTTCCCTAGGCAGTATCATTATACGTCAAGTCGCAGTGGATTATCCCCAAATGGTTAAATCGATGATTTTTGCCGGAGCAATTACCCAAATGGACATTAAATCGAGGTTTTTCCTAAAACTAGGAAGAACATTGCAACCTGTTTTACCATATATGGCCTTATATAAACTGTTTGCCAATATCATGATGCCTAAAAAAAACCATAAGGAATCGCGAATTATATTTATTGGTGAGGCTAAAAAATTAATGAATAAGGAATTCAAACGATGGTTTAAGCTAACGGCTCAGCTGACCAAATATCTTAATTACCTACACGTAGAAAATAAAGATGAAAAAACACTCTACATCATGGGAAGTGAAGACCATTTGTTTGTAGGTCCCGCTAAAGAAATTGTTAAAGGCAATCAAAATTTAACACTTGAGATTGTTGATCAGTGCGGACATGTGGTTAATGTAGAACAACCAGAAGCATTTAACAAATTAGCCATCGCTTTTATACATAAGCTAGAGCCCTAACCGTTCCTCCCAACAACCAAGCACAAAATTCAGAAAAGCAGGTCTACATCAATATAAGACCTTGACCAATGTAGATATGCCACCCATTCATGACTTGATCATGATTAATATCCCATTAAATACGGTTGTGACATTAGATTATAAGGAAGCCCTAGGGAAGAAGTATCTTATAATTAGACTTAAGAATTAACTAACAAACAGCAACTTTTCGTGCGTTTTTTTTTTCAAAGGTCCTTGATGCTCTTTTTTATTTTAACATATTTTCACTAATTTCGGGTATGCTTTACTACAAAACGATTAAACACCCTACGAGTAAAGAATGGACCGTGTTTATTCATGGTGCAGGTGGAAGTTCCAAAGTATGGTTCAAGCAAATCAGAGCATTTTCGGAAAATTTTAATGTACTAATGCTCGATTTACGCGGACATGGTAAATCTAAAAACATTAAAAGTCCAAGCAATTATTCGTTTGAGATGATCGCAGACGATGTCGTTGAGGTTGTAAGACATAACAAGATCGAACGAGCCCATTTTATTGGTGTTTCTCTAGGATCTATTGTTATTAACCAAATTCAAGTAACTCATCCTGAGATGGTTAAATCCATGGTTTTTTCAGGTGCAATTACAAGATTAAATGTTAAATCAAGGTTACTGTTACGAGTTGGAAGAATTTTAAATCCATTTCTGCCTTACATGGCATTATATGCACTCTTCGCTCAAATCATGATGCCTAAAAAGAATCATGAATTATCTAGAATGCTTTTTATCGATGAAGCCAAGAAGTTGATGTCACATGAATTCAATCGCTGGTTTCAACTTACAGCACGCTTGGCTAAACACCTAAATTATTTACAAGAACGGAAAACGGATACCCACGGGTTATATGTTATGGGAAGTGAAGATCATTTATTTTTGGAACCGGCCAAGGAAATTGTTAGAAAAAATAAAAATTTAACCATCGAAATAGTTCCGAATTGCGGTCACGTTGTAAATGTGGAGCAATCTGAAGTGTTTAATGAAGTTTCCATAGCATTTATTCACAAGGTCTCAATCGCTTAGTTTATGGGGCATCAGTTCCCTTTGTATCGAAAACACGCTTCCGGGAAATCTTATTTCATTATTCTAAGTGATACGGAATATAAAGAGTTTCAATTCGTAGGTAAACAAATTTTTAGGTACGAATTCAAGATTAAAACCTATTTTGACACACTTCACATGAAGTCGCTCTTGGACGCAGCGTATCCATTCTTAATTGCAGAAAAGCAAGAAATGGAAACACTAATAACCATGTTGTAATGCGCCAAATTCATTAACTTTACGCTTCAATTAGAATGCGTACTTATGGAACAAGCACAACCTTATCAACCTAAAAATAAAATTCGTATTGTTACAGCAGCGTCACTGTTTGACGGTCATGATGCTGCCATTAATATTATGCGGCGAATTATTCAATCAACTGGTTGTGAGGTCATCCACCTTGGTCATGATCGATCCGTAGAAGAGGTCGTTAATTGTGCAATTCAAGAGGACGCGCAAGCTATAGCCATGACTTCATATCAAGGGGGTCACATGGAGTACTTCAAATACATGTTTGATTTATTAAAAGAGAAAGGTGCTCCACACATAAAAATTTTTGGAGGAGGTGGCGGAACAATTCTTCCTTCAGAGATCCAAGAATTACATGCTTACGGAATAACTAGAATCTACCATCCAGATGATGGTCGCGCCATGGGATTACAAGGAATGATTAACAATCTGGTGCAACAATGTGATTTTCCAGCTGGGGAAACAATGCCTGCAAATGCGGAAAAATTATTAATTTCTGATATCCCATCTATTGCCCAAGTGATTTCATGTGCCGAAAACTTTGCGGATAAACATGAACACATACTTTCCAAATTAAGAGATCAAGCTAAACAGATTTCAACCCCGGTATTGGGTATAACAGGTACCGGTGGTGCGGGGAAATCATCGCTAGTGGATGAATTGGTAAGAAGATTTCTAATTGACTTTCAAGACAAGCACATTGCTGTTGTATCCGTAGACCCATCAAAAAGAAAAACAGGCGGAGCATTGCTTGGTGACCGAATTCGCATGAATTCGATTAAACACGATCGAGTCTACATGCGCTCTTTAGCAACGCGTCAATCAAATCTAGCTCTTTCAAAACATGTATCCGAAGCAATATCAATACTTAAAGTAGCTGGATATGATTTAATTATTCTTGAAACTTCAGGAATTGGGCAATCAGATACTGAAATCTTAGACCATAGCGATGTTTCATTGTATGTAATGACTCCCGAATATGGTGCTGCTACGCAGTTAGAAAAAATTGACATGCTTGATTTTGCAGATGTAATTGCATTGAACAAATTTGATAAAAGAGGGGCTTTGGATGCGTTGAGGGATGTTAGAAAACAATATCAACGAAACCATAATTTATGGGACAACAACGTGGATGACATGCCTGTTTATGGAACCATTGCATCACAATTCAATGACCCAGGAATGAACACCTTATATAAGGTAATCATGGATAAAGTTGTTGAAAAATCAGGGGCTCCATTGAACTCTACGTTTGAAATTACACGAGAAATGTCAGAAAAGATTTTTGTAATCCCACCTGACCGAACGCGTTACCTATCAGAGATTTCAGAAAACAACAGATCATATGATCAATGGGTTAATCAACAAGTTCATGTAGCAAATAAACTACAAGGATTACAGTCTTCAATAGCCACATTAACCCTAGGTTCTTTAGAAGATAAAGATCGACTGATTAAAGGCTTAACGGAAGTGTTCGAGCAAGAAAAACTAAATTTTGACCCTAAAAACTGGGAGATCATTCAGCATTGGGATAGCAAAAAACAAGCATTCAAAAACCCAGAATTCGAGTTTAAAGTACGGGATAAGGTGTTAAGTCTAAAAACGCACACAGAATCACTTTCACATTCGCAAATACCTAAAGTATCATCACCTAAATATACCAGTTGGGGTGATATTCTTCGTTGGGTACTGCAGGAAAACTTCCCTGGAGAGTTCCCATATACCGCAGGATTGTTTCCGTTCAAACGTGAAGGAGAAGATCCTACCCGAATGTTTGCTGGCGAAGGTGGACCTGAGCGCACCAACAAACGCTTCCATTATGTAAGTTTAGGAATGCCTGCAAAAAGATTATCCACCGCATTTGATTCAGTCACCTTGTATGGAAATGATCCGGCAACACGTCCAGATATTTATGGTAAAATAGGTAACTCTGGTGTATCTATTTGTTGCCTTGATGATGCCAAAAAACTATATTCCGGATTTGATTTAAGTGACCCATCAACGTCGGTTTCTATGACAATCAATGGACCTGCTCCGATGCTCCTCGGATTTTTTATGAATGCCGCCATTGATCAAAACTGCGAAAAGTACATCAACGCACATGGGCTTGAAGCTGAGGTTGAGCAAAAAATAAATTCCATTTACAAAACTAAAGGAACTAAACGCCCAACGTATCAAGGTGATTTACCTGAAGGAAATAACGGGCTCGGATTAATGCTCCTTGGAGTAACTGGAGATCAGGTACTTTCTTCTGAGATTTATGCGCAGATAAAATCTGATACCTTGAAGCAGGTCCGAGGAACGGTGCAGGCAGATATTTTAAAAGAAGACCAAGCCCAGAATACCTGTATATTCTCTACGGAATTCGCCTTGCGTTTAATGGGTGACGTTCAATCTTATTTTATAACGAATGGCGTTCGGAACTTTTATTCTGTATCGATTTCAGGATATCACATCGCAGAAGCTGGAGCAAACCCAATTACACAGTTAGCGTTCACCTTAGCCAATGGGTTTACTTACGTAGAATATTACTTAAGTAGAGGAATGAGCATAAACGATTTCGGACCTAATCTATCTTTTTTCTTCTCGAATGGGATTGATCCTGAATACGCAGTAATTGGTCGAGTAGCAAGGAGAATTTGGGCGAAAGCCTTGGCAAAAAAATATGGCGCCAATTCACGCGCTCAAATGTTGAAATATCACATCCAAACTTCGGGTAGGTCATTGCACGCACAAGAGATTGACTTTAATGATATTCGTACCACACTTCAAGCCTTGTATGCAATTTATGATAATTGTAATTCGCTCCACACCAATGCATACGATGAAGCGATAACTACACCAACCGAAGAATCTGTTAGACGTGCGATGGCTATTCAATTGATTATTAATCGGGAATTAGGTTTAGCTAAAAACGAAAATCCATTACAAGGGTCATTTATCATTGACGATTTAACAGATCTTGTTGAAGAGGCAGTATTGGCAGAATTTGATCGAATTACGGAACGAGGTGGGGTATTAGGCGCGATGGAAACGATGTATCAGCGATCAAAAATCCAAGAGGAGTCCTTGTATTATGAAACCTTAAAACATACAGGTGAGTTTCCGATTATTGGTGTGAATACGTTTCTAAGTTCGAAAGGATCCCCTACGGTTCTACCTAAAGAGGTCATACGAGCCACCGAAAATGAAAAGCAATACCAAATAGAAATGTTAAATGAACTTCATGAAACCTACGGGGATACTGCAAATTCATACATTACTTTGGTCCAAGAAGCTGCTATAAAAAATCAAAATATGTTTGAGCATTTAATGGAAGCATGTAAATACGCGTCGCTTGGTCAAATAACAGAGGCTCTTTTTGAGGTAGGTGGACAGTACCGCAGAAATATGTAATTCATAAGTATGCCTGCATGAAAAGGTACTACCCGAGTCTACTTTTTCGCTAAACAATCAAACGTCTGACGCCGATGTCGTCACCATCCTTTTTTATTTCCTTCCTTATAAATGCACGCATTTAACGGCAAGAAATAAAAAAGTCTGGAAATAATTCCAGACTTTTGATTGGTGCCCACGACTGGATTCGAACCAGCACGCCTATTGGCACCACCCCCTCAAGATGGCATGTCTACCAATTTCACCACGTGGGCATAAATACACAACAAAGATAGGTGAATTAACTAATATTAAAGGTATGGAATATCGAATTACATGAAGGAATCCGTAATTTAGTACAATGAAATCAATTGGTTTTTGGATTACATTATTCGGTTTATTCCTTGGTGCCTTGGGTGGTTGGTTATATTATACCCTAACGCCGTGTGAAGCATCCTGTAGCGGGAGCAAAATGAGTTTATTCATTCCAATGTTTATGGGAACCATCATCGGCTTATTCGCGGCACAGGTATTACTAACCTTTAAACGATTCAATTAAACCTTAGCCTACTATAGATGTCACTAAAAACGCTTTTAACAATTGGAGTATTTATCTTCTTCCATAGCCTTGGGTTTACGCAACGAATTAAATGGGAGAATTTTAATAATCGAGCCAATTGGCGTGCTAATCGCTTAGAAATTCAAGCGGGTTTTTGTGCCACTCAATTTACAGGGGATTTAGGCGGAGGAGCAGGACAAGGGATTGATTATTCGATGAAAGACATGGATAATGAAGCGCTAGGAAAGGGCGCGCAAGTTGCATTTAAATTCCGTTTCAATCGCTATTTTGCAACTAAATCAGAGGTTAGTTATTTTCAAATCAAAGGAAGTGACGCATTTTCGGAAAATGCTAAACGTAGGGCCCGGAATCTAAGTTTTGAAAGTTATAATTTCGAATTCAGTCAACGCCTTGAGTTTATATTTCTAGCGCAGGAATTCAATGGTAAATTCTACAACCTCACATCGAGAGCAAGACATAAAGGATCAAATTTTCAGCTTTACACTTTTAGCGGTCTCGGGTTTGCAACATTCAATCCAAAAGCGAATTACAATGGCACATTAATCGAACTTCGTCCATTAAAAACAGAGGGACAGGCCACGCCCTACGGAAAGGCAACCGTTATCATGCCCCTTGGTTTCGGAATGCGTCTGGGCTTAACCAAACAAATTCGCATTGGATTTGAGGCCACTTGTTTTAAAACCTTTACGGATCACATGGATGATGTGTCTACTTTTTATCCGGAGACCGGAACCCTAACAGATCCTGCAGCGGTTTATTTATCTAATCCAAGCCTTTCTCCAGAACTGTTCCTACCAGGAAGTCGCCGGGGAGATTTAAATCAAAAAGATACCTATTACAGGCTTAGTGCCTCGATAATTTTCAACTTAAAGAACCGGTAAAAAGCTCAAATCCTTCCTGTAATTTAATTCGGAGTATTTCTTTTTCTTTATCAGAGATAAATGCTGCTTGAAGCGCTTGCTCGTTAACATATAACATGTCATGAATTTCCCAACCTTTTGTTTCTTTAAGCCATCGATATTCATCTGCTAAGGTCACATTAGAAATTGCTCTACCGTCGGTATTAATACCAAAAGAAACACGATTAAGCAATAAATTATTTACTGGGTAAGTTGATTCTTGTGGGTAAACTCGTGTAATGTGGTTACTTGTTGGACAAATTTCTAAGTGGATATTATCTTGTTTCAGCTTTTCAAGTAAGGCATTATCTTCTACACTGCGAATTCCATGTCCTATGCGTTTTGCACGCAACAAGGATAAGGTCTCAATCACGGATTCCGCACCCCTTGCTTCTCCCGCATGGGCTGTACAAGAGATGCCGTGCGCATTTACTTTCATAAAAGCAGCTTGATGATTTTCTAATCCGAATCCTGCCTCATCTGCCGCCAAGTCTAATCCAACTACACCATTTGCTGCATACGTAATGACTAAATCTGCCGTGAGGTCACTTTGTTCTTTAGTAAAATGCCTTAAGGTACAAAGGATTAAATTGACTTTAACCGGTCCGGCATAAGAATGTACTGCCTCTAAGGTAGCCTCGACTACTTCTTCCGGCGTTAAGCCCATAGTTAAATGTTGTAAAGGTGCAAACCTTAATTCTGCATAAATCACGTGATCAGCTTCCAATTGATGAATAACATCTAAGGTTGCATCAACCAGTTGTTCTTTCGTTTGCATTAATAAAATTGCTGCTTGAGCGCAAGCCAAATAATCGTTAAGCGAACAACAATTCACAGGCGTATTATAAACCGCTTGATACTCGGTTAGGCTTATGCCAGGAACATACTTCGATACAAACTGAAAACTCAAGGAGCAATCAATATGCAGGTGCAATTCTATTTTAGGAAAGGTATAAGACATAAAAAATCCCGCTCTCGCGGGATAAGATTTAATTATTTCAATTGTTCGTTGGAAAACTGATACACGGGCAGCTGTACGCCATCAAATTCAATAACTTCCACACCACAACCAATCAATAACCGACCAAGCATCAACCGATTCAATTCAACATTTTCTTTCATCGTAAAGGTACCCACATAGGTTGCCGCATCAAACGAGGTTGTGAAGTACTCGGTAAAGTTTTCACCTGAAGTTAATACAGTTTCAGGTAATACATCAGAACCAAATCGAAATGTAATAACTCCGGTAGACTTCTGAGTGGCATATTCTGCTTTAGAAGCGGCTACAGCGTACACTTGAGCATCAAGGTTCATCCAAGTCATCAAAGAGAAAACAGAAAGTAAGATTAATTTTTTCATGAGTTTAATTATTGTTCGAATTTATAAATTTTTGTTCACACAACGAGTTTTTTATCAAAAGGGTTGCCATTTCGTTGATTTATAGCCCAAAAAGTAAGCAATTACATATTTTTTCAACAAGATACATCAAAATACTTCATGCGTTCGTTTTTGGCGCTATCAACCTAAAACTTACTACACCTATGCTTAAACAAGTCGCCTACACCTTTGGTGCATTCTTTACTCTGTCCTTATTCTTCGCTCAACAGAATTCTTGTCCAAATGTCGATCTATCTCAAGGAAACTTCACAAACTGGGATGGATATACTGGCAGCTATTATTCCCCGGGAACAACTTTCGGCATCGTCAACGGCCGACATACGATTATTACGCAACAAGGTACTGATCCGAACACCTGCAATCAGCTACCCTTAATCCCTACGGGACATACCAAATCAATAAAATTAGGTAATCCGGGAACCGGAGCCCAAGCGGAACAATTGATTTATTCCATTCAAGTTACGCCTCAAAGTAGCTTATTCATTTATAAATATGCCGTTGTTCTTGAAAATCCCGGGCATATCCCAGCGCAGCAGCCAAAATTTGAAACAAAAATACTAAATGCCTTGGGCATGCCGATTGGAGGTGGTTGCGGCACGTATACCGTATACGGTGGTCAACCCGGGCAGAATTTCCAACAATGCGGCAGTAGGACATGGCTACCTTGGACAACCGTTGGGCTAGATCTAACGCCCTATATGGGTCAAACAATTCAAATAGAATTCACTACATGGGATTGTGCCCAAGGAGCGCACTTTGGCTATGCCTATTTAGCGGCTGAATGCTTACCATTATCTATTGATGTCAATTATTGCGGAGGGAATCAACCGCTAGTTTTAACCGCACCAACTGGCTTTCAATCGTATGTTTGGCATCCAGGAAATTTAAACGGACAACAAATCACCATCAATAACCCGATACAAAATCAAACCTATACGTGTACTATGACTACCTATTCAAATCAAGGTACCTGTGCCGTAGAGTTGAGTGTGCAAGCGAGTCCGACTTATGTTAATTCTAACTTTGTATATACCGCAGGTTGTGAAAATGAACCCATTACATTTCAAGCTACATCAACTGTTAGTACAATCACTCCCAATGTAAGCTTATCGTATCAGTGGAATTTTGGAAATGCAAATCCTGTTGCGTCCAGTGGAAACGCGCCGAATACCTATTTTAATAATCCGGGAAATCAACTCGTGGAATTAATCACAAGCAGCTCGAATGGGTGCAGTGATACAATCCAACAACAAGTCAATATCCTCCCAACACCACATGTAACACCAAGCGTTGATGCTGCGTGCATTCAGCAACAAACAAGTTTTACTTTAGTAGGAAACCCCAATTTGCAACAAGTTACTTGGGATTTTGGAGATAATTCATCACTTGCCTCAGGTATCCCTGTCACACATAATTATTCAACCCCCGGGAGCTATTCTATTGAAGTAATCGGAATGGGGTTAAATGGATGTCAAGACACCGTATTGATGCCTTTGACCATACAGCCCCTCCCCTATTTAGATGCCGGAAATGACACCGCAATCTGCCCAGGGCTTGGTCTTGTTTTAAACGCCCAAGGCGCACTCAATGTAACCTGGGAACAAGGTTTAACGCAGGGTCAAATGTATACACCAAGCCAACAGGTATATCTCCATGTTATTGGAATAGATAGCTTACACTGCAGTGTAAGTGATAGTTTTCTGGTTCAAATTCACCTCATCGATTCGGTTCAAGCCATGCCTCCAAGTTTTCTATGTGCTGGCGACAGCGTGCAACTCACGGCGGCTGCATTTTCTGGAATCTGGTGGGAAAATGGCTACATTAACCAAGAATGGATCACAGAGCCTGTTGGAATTCACCAGTTTGTAGTTCATAGCGTAGATGCTAATGGATGTGCATCCAGTGACACTACCCAAATTGAAGTTTACCCTTTGCCTAACGTAGTTGCTGGTAATGACACCACAATTTGTTCAGGCTCAACCCTACTCTTGCAAGCCAGTGGGGCAATTCAATACCAGTGGTCGAACCAAGTTATAAATGGAAGTACGATCTCCATTCATACGAACCAAGATTTAAGTGTATTGGGAATCAGTGAACATGGATGCCAAGCAATCGACAGCATACACATTGGAATTGATTCTATTCCAATAGTAGCTTTTACTATAGCGCCACATAATGGATGTATTCCAATTGAAATAAGTTTACAAAACCAATCCACAGGAAATTCATTTACCCAAGTTCAATGGTTGAGCAGTAATGGTGTCATTGCATTTGGTGATTCAGCACATCTCCTGTTTACAGAAGTTGGATGTTTCGATTTAACACAGACAGTTACTACGGCACTTGGTTGCAGCTATTCAACAACGCAATCCAATGTAATCTGCACAAACCCTTTACCTACCTCGCAGTTTTCACTTCCTCAAACACCCTTTTCAACCATGAATTACGGCGGAAACTTTACGAACCTAAGTTCCGGTGCAGGAGGATATCTTTGGGATTTTGGCGATGGAAGTGAACCAAGCAATGAAGAACAACCCTATCATAATTTCCCCGACCAACAGGCTGCATCCTATCAAGTCATGTTAATCGCATACAATGAGTTTGGGTGTTCTGATACCAGTCTTCAAATGGTACAAATAACCGAAGAACTGGCATTCTACGTACCAAATTCCTTTACGCCAGATGGCAATCAATTTAACAATGTATGGCAACCCGTTTTTACGGAAGGACTAAATCCGCAAGCGTATCATGCGATAATTTATAACCGTTGGGGTGAAATCATTTGGGAAAGTTATGATGTGGCTGTTGGATGGGATGGCACCTATGGATTAAATGGCATTGCCGTACAAGATGATGTATATATTTACAACATCACGTTTGGATATAAGGATTCAGCAAAAAAAGAACGAATTAACGGACATATTGTATTGATCAAGTAACTGATTAATCCTAATTTAGAGGAAAAATAACGTATGGAATTTCTCAAAAAACACTTTTCAATTTTACTAATCAGTATATCTGTTATGATAACCGGTTTAATTCTTGGTCGATCATATTTAGCGAAAGGTAAAGCAGATCCCAAAATTAATGTGGTCGGTATGGGAGAAGAGACTTTTGATTCAGATTTAATCGTATGGAACGCTTCTTTTAGTAGAAATGATTACGAATTAAAGACCGCGTACTTTTCCTTAAATCAAGACTTAAAAGAACTCAAAAACTATTTAAAAAAGAAAGGCGTTAGCGAGAAAGATATAATCATCGAAGCTGCGAATATTGAGAAGCAATACAGTTATGATTATGACGAAGAAGGAAATTTGATTTCTACAAACTTCAATGGCTACAGCATTACACAAAACGTAAAAGTTCAATCTAAAAATGTCGATTTAGTAGAAAAGGTTTCCAGAGAGGTATCGGAGCTCATTAATACAGGAATTGAACTTAACTCGCAATCACCTGAATATTATTATACCAAAATGGCTGATTTAAAATTAAAAATGATTGAAAAAGCTACGAGCGACGCACGGAAGCGCGCTGAAAAAATCGCTGAAAATGGCGGTGGCAGTTTAGGTAACTTGAAAAATGCTGACATGGGGGTATTTCAAATTACGGCAGAAAACAGTTCTGAAGACTATGAATGGGGCGGAAGTTTTAACACATCCGCACGCAGAAAAACTGCTCACATTACTATCAGACTAGAATACGAAGTAGACTAATCTATTTAACAAAATCATAGGTCTTGAATTTGAAAATTCTCAACTGAACTCCAACTTCATTCTTAATTGACATCATATTAGTTATTGGTCCGGGAACATAGCGAAAATAAACCTGCGCCTTCACATTCCATGCCTTACTGCGCTTGGAGTATCCCGTTTTATAATGAAAAATACCGAGCCCAGTGCGAACTGAAAACTGACCTTTATCGTATCGATCCGTATTGCTTTTAATCAAGTAATTATATTCCGGGGCTGCAAAAATCTCAATAATTTCTCCGCGACAAGAGCGCCCTTTTTTCCGTTGATTAATTGGGAATAAGGATTTACGTACATTAAGTCCGGCGGTCAAATACACATTATGCATTTGACTATTATCCGAGGGAGCAGCTAAAGGGAGCGTCGCTCTTAGTCCGAGTTCTGGCTCAAAGTAATTAAGGACGGACCGGGTTAATCCAATCGAGGCAGTATTGAACTGTGCATCTTTAAAGGTTCCTCCGGTGTAGAACCCTATATTTTGCTTTTTACGCATATAGGCTTGCGCTGTCGCTTGCTGAAGCACGGCCAACGAAATAAATACAATGAAAAAACGCATAAGGTAGATTTTACCCTACAACCCCTGCGTTTAATTTTGTTACAAGGTTAGGTGCCTAAAATTGTTCCCCACTGAGCACGATAACTTCCATCCTTGTCGTACAACTGGGCTTGTTTCTCCACATTAAATTCACGACCGCCTCGGTTATCATTACCTACACCGGCAATGTAGGCCCAATTACCCCAATTAGATGCTACGTCATAATCCACTAAACAATGCTCAAACCACGCCGCGCCATAACGCCAATCCTGTTGCATTCCAAACACCCAATAGCTCGCTAAGATTTGTCGCATGCGGTTAGAAACAAAGCCCGTTTCACGAAGCTCATTCATGCCCGCGTTGATTAATGCTTCGCTGGTTTTCCCCTGGGTCCATGCTTCAAATTTTGTTTTGTCAAAATCGGTATACCGTGCTTCTTGACCAAGCCCATGAAGTTGAAAATATGCCTTAGGGTATTTCTTGAAACTGAAACGAAAAAAATCACGCCACAACAATTCAAAGATAACCCAATATGTGGAATCGTTCGCAAGAACTTGATGCTCAAAATGCTTTATTTCGGTAAAAATTCTTCGAGGAGAAATGCAACCAAGGCTTAGCCAAGCTGAAAACTTGGTAGAATAATTCAATCCAGTCAAGTGGTCTCTGGTCTCTTTGTAGGTAGATATCGCTTGGCTATCCCATATAAAATGGGTTAGTCGTTTAATCGCTTCATCCTCACCACCCTGTAACCAAGACGGTTTTCCGTTTTCAGGAGAAATCAACTCATGGATTTCGATTGGGGGAACTACAATGTTTGATGGTGCAACAAAAGGAACTCTTACGTTGGATTCCTTCTCTGCCAACTTTCGAAACTTCGTAAATAGCATGGGGATATCTCGCACACTAAAGGGTAAATCATCCGGGTGATATAAGGTACTTGTAGAATAGGTCTCGAAATCAATTCCGAACTTTAATAACTGTTCTTTAATCAAGGACTGTCTGTCCTTCTCCTCACTCCCTACTTGCTTTTTCGTATATACTTTTCGTATATCATATCGTCGACAGCATTTAAGGAGTTCCTTTTCTGCGCTGCCATGAATTACCAATAATTTTCCACCTCGTACTTGAAACTGATGTTGAAGATTGTTTAAGGACTCAAGTAAGAATGATTTACGATCCTCACTCATACGCGGAATATTCAATTGCTGATTATCGTCTACTTCATCTAGAAAGTATACAGGAACTATTTCATCATTTTCAGCAATAGCCTTCAACAGGGTTTCATTATCATCAACCCTCAAATCTTCCGTAAACCACACCAACCCTCGTTTCATAAATGTTCAATATTTTGTTTTATTTCTTGCGCTTTTTCTAAGATTAACTTCTTTTGTGCATCCTCCATTTTATCCCAAACTTTATACATCATACCTATCCTCGGATTTCGCTCAAGTAAGGACCGATTTCTGGAATAAAAATCCCAATACAAGGTATTAAACGGACAAGCCTTTTCTCCAAATTTTTCTTTTGTTTTGTAGAAACAACTCTCACAATAATTACTCATTTTTTGGATGTAAGCACCCGAGGAAACATAAGGTTTAGAACCCACGATTCCCCCATCAGCGAATTGGCTCATTCCCCGTGTATTGGTTATCTCTACCCATTCAAATGCATCGATATAAATCCCCAAATACCACCGATCTACCTCATCGGGATGTACTCCAAGTAAGGAGGCAAAATTACCGGTAACCATTAGGCGCTGAATGTGATGCGCATAGGCATGATCTAAGGTTTGCTTAATAGAATGGTGCAGGCAATTCATTTTGGTTTCACCTGTCCAAAACCATGTGGGCAGCGGTGCTTCATTTCCAAAATAATTTAGTTCGGAGAATTCGGGCATTTTGGCCCAATAGATTCCACGCATATATTCGCGCCACCCCAGAATTTGCCGAATAAATCCCTCTACTTGATTTAAGGCGTAGCCTGTTGGATTGTTCATGTAAGCTTGCTCTACCGCTTGAATCACTTCTAGGGGACCAATCAACTTAACGTTCAACGCAAAAGAAATACGCGAATGGTACACATACCAATGCTGCGTTGTCATAGCATCTTGATAGGTCCCAAATAAGGGAAGTGCTTGTTCAATAAATTCGTGAAGTAAGGCAAGTGCAGCGGTTCGTGTAATGGTCCAGTGAAATAAGGTAGGATTAATTTCTCCAATGGTTTTAATGGATGCGCGTTGAATATCTTCGTATACCTCCGTTTGGTCTGTTGTATAAAGTTCCGTTGGAAAAATTACCTCATTAGAAGGGAGTTTTTTACGGTTATCGTGATCAAAATTCCATTGTCCGCCCACTGGTTGATCCTGCTCCATTAATACCTGATGCTTCTTTCGCATGTGTCTATAGAAGGTCTCCATGAGAAACGTTTTCTTTCCCTTAAACAAAACTGAAAGATCCTCTCTTTTCGTTAAAAAATGTTCGGAATCCACGGGTGATAATGGGATATTTGACTGCTTAAAATAAGCATCTAGCCGGTATTCATCAGGCCATTGGTAAGAAATCGTTTCTGCTCCTGTAGTTTCCTTTAGGGCCGAAAGATTCTTGATAAAATCTTGTTGGTTGTTGGGATCGTTGATTTTGAAATAACGAACATGATGACCATTCGTTTTCAACTGTGCAGCAAAGGCTCTCATTGCGGCAAAAATGGCGACTACTTTTTGAATGTGATGGGTAACATATTCCGATTCGGATTTTACCTCCATAAGCACATAGCAAACCGACGAATCCACGGCATTGAACCAGCTGTGATTCATGTTGAGTTGGTCACCTAAAACTAGTCGTAGTTCACGTATTTCCATTGGTTTTATTTGTTCTGCATCGATCACTGCAATAAATCACTTCTTCCCAGACACGCTCCCATTTTTTTCTCCACGAAAAAGGCCGTTTACAAACCGGACAAATTTTCTGCGGAAGATTCGCTTTCTTAACGTTTTTCATGTTGAACCCTATTTGGTGAAACATGCGTAGCCAATACTTTTTTCCCTAGAGTTCTCGCGTTAGGTGATTTTTTTATTCCATACATGATATCAGAAGCATGTTTACGAGAAGTTTCTATGTCTACAATCGGTAAGGGGTAATCAACGCCGAGGCGACACGCATAAAATACTTGGTCAATTTCGCTCATTTTCCATGGTTCATGTATCAAGGAGGATGGAACATCTTTCAATTCCGGAATCCATTTCCTAATAAAATCTCCTTCCGGATCATGCGCTTCCGAGTTTTTTATTGGATTATAAATTCTCAAGGTATTTACACCAGTTAAGCCGGCTTGCATTTGAATTTGGGGATAATGTATACCTGGTTCATAATCTAGAAACTGACGCGCCAAGAAATGAAGGTCTCTCCAATCTTGCCATAAATTGTAAACAAAAAAGGAAACGACCATGGCGCGCATTCGAAAATTCAAATAACCGGTAGCAACCACACAGCGCATGCACGCATCCACTAGGGGAATCCCTGTTTTGCCCTCTTGCCAGGCTTTAATAAACATGTCATTTTTTACCTTGCCTAGGCCTTCAAATGCCGAATTAACAGGCAAGAATTCCATCCGACATTCGGTTTCAAACTTTTGAATGAAATGGCAATGCCAATGCAATCTTGAAATGAAATTAGCAAGTGAACGTGCATTACCGCCCTGCTTTTTTGTAATAAGAGCCCGCTGGTAAACTTGTCGAATAGAAAGGTTTCCATAGGCTAAAAATGGGGACAATCGACTGCATGATTTTCTAGCGGCCTCCGGCTTGGAAATATGTAAAGAATAGGTTCTGTGACGGGCCTCAAAAAAAGTATCTAAATAGCGTTTGGCATTGAGTACACCACCTGGCTGGAAGGTTTTATTTGAGGTTTTAATTGCTTCAGGTAAGGAGGTTTCATCCGCTAAATCCCATGAGACAATTATAGAATTTAACTGCTCGAGCTTAGGGTCGTCTATCGGCGCATGCATAAATTTAAGCCATTCTTTGTCCCAGGTTTTGCGGTGATTTAATCCGCGTATAACACCGTTGGATTGGAATTCATGCCATGGTATTTGCTTTGACTTAAGAAAGGCCGCAATTCGAATGTCTCGATTATATGAAATCCAATTACCGGTTTCTTGATAAGAAAACAACCCTTGAATATCAAAGTGGGTACTTAATGTTTCGAACACCAAATCGGCACTGCAATGTACTACAGTAACCTCTTGTTGGGGCAAGCATAGTTTTAGCTGATATAAGGACTCATACACAAAGCGCCAATGACGCACATCCGAATCTTCTGCCTCCATCAATTCAGGTTCAAAAACATACAGTAAAATAAGGGGTAGCCCCTGTTCTATGGCTCGCTTAAGCGGTAAGTGATCACTAATGCGTAAATCACGTTTGAACCAAAGAATATTTACTTTCATCATGTAAAAACAACCAATATGGAAAAGTGTTTCACAAGAATTTATGGTTTAGTTACCTTTGTAGTATGTCACGATTAACTAATTATTTATTACTCCTGTTTATGGGGGTAGTTTTCTTGGGGAATTCTCAAGAAAAACAAATTCAATACAAATCTGAGTACTTTGTGATTTTGGTTATTGATGGCCCAAGATATACAGAAACCTATGGGGATACCGGTTGTACCTACATACCCAATTTATGTAATACACTGATGCCTCAAGGCACATTCTTTTCCAACTTTCGTAATAATGGACCAACCTTTACTGTTCCAGGACACACTGCGTTAATGACAGGGATTTACCAACGCATATCCAACGTGGGTGCAGGTTTACCGAGAAATCCATCGTTATTTCAGTATTACATTAAGGAGCGTCATACCTTAACTACGGATGCTCAAATCATCGCCAGTAAAGGAAAATTGAATGTATTATCCAATACAAAAGATCGTAAATGGAAAAATAAATTTCGTCCGTATTCATACTGCGGACCGAACGGCAACGGGTTGAGTTATGGTCCTGACCGTGAAACGATGGTTAAAGTGAAAGAGACCTTATCCTCCACTGCCCCACCCCATTTGATGCTAGTTAATTTATTGGGCGTGGATGTAAATGGGCATGGCAACGATTGGAAAAAATATCTAGATAACATCAAGTACACGGACGCTTATGCTCTTGAAATCTGGAATGCTATTCAAGCAAATCCAATGCTTAAAGATAAAACCACCTTATTTATCACGAACGACCACGGTCGGCATACGGAAGGGCACAAAAACGGATTTGTTAACCACGGTGATGGGTGTGATGGGTGTCGGCATATATCTTTATTAGTGTTAGGACCAGATGTACCTAAGAATCAAGAAATAACCACGGAGGCAGAAATGATTGACATTCCTGTTACGATTGCACAGATGTTACATATCGGTTTTCCGACGGGTAAAGGAAGGTTTTTATCGGAGATTTTCACAAAAAAACTTTAGCACTGCTTGAATTGACAGCACAATGTAACATAAGTATCAAAGCAAGAAATAAAAACAGCTGATTTTTGTAAAAACCACATTTTATGAAAAACACATTTTATTCTATTGCTTTTATGTTAATGGCCTTTGCTAGTTATTCGTGTACGTCAACCGGTGCAGAATCAACTGAAACTGAAAACGCACAATTCGGAGGAATCAAGACCTTGGTTGCTGGTGATTTTAGCGCAAAAGAAAAAGATTCGAATACGGTCGTTATCGATGTGCGAAGTCCAGAAGAAGTAGCCAATGGCTTTATTCCGGGAACAGATTTATTTATTAATTTTTTAGATGGAAACTTCCAAGATCAACTTCAAAAACTAGATAAAACAAAAACATACATTGTTTATTGTCATTCTGGTAATAGAAGTGGAAAAGCTACGAACGTAATGCAACAACTCGGTTTCACAGATATCTATAATTTACAAGACGGCATTTCAGGTTGGACTGGACCCTTGTCGCAAAAATAATGAATCAAGACAGACTCTTCGGTGTACTTTCGGTTGTAGGCATCAGTGCAGTAGCATGGTTTATTGCGCCCTACACTCCAAGTGCACTGAATAGTATTATACTTGCGCTACTATTTGGAATCCTCATTGGGACGCTTGTAAAATTTAGAGAAGAAGTAAAAAAACCGGCAGCGACCATTGGCTCAAAAGCATTGGAATACTCGATACTATTTCTTGCGTTTGGAATAAACTATCGATTTTTGGTCAATATCGGCTTGATTCCAATTCTTGGTATTTTATCAAGCATCACCGTCGTATTGCTAGTCACGAAAATCCTTGTGAAACGCTTTAACTGTCCTGCTTCTGCGGGATGGTTAATTAGCATTGGAACGGCGATCTGTGGATCGTCAGCAATCGCAGCGGCAGCACCTTTTGTTTCAAAAAACAAAGAGGATATTGGGATATCATTAGCTGTAGTTAATTTATGGGGCGCCCTTGGAATGATTCTGCTTCCTTTAATTTTTCAACTTCCTTTTCTCAACTCATTAAACCACGGATTAATCTTAGGAGGAGGTTTACATTCTGTTGGAAACGTTATGGGCGCTGCATATGGTATTAGTGATGCACTCGGGAATGAAGCCTTGGCGATAAAAATGGCACGTGTTGCCTTGCTAACCCCAGCATTGTTAGTAATCGTTGCCATGAATCGAAGTGAAAACAAAACTTCTGAGCGAATTAAGGTAAAGATACCATGGTATATCTATGGATTTTTACTTATAACGGCCTTCGTAAGTGTATTTGAAATTCCAAACGAACTCATTGAGTGGAATGAGTGGTTTGGTAAAATTGCGCTTACGGTAGCCATGGCGGCAATTGGACTTAATGTGAATTTAAAAGAACTGCTTATATCTGGAAAGAAAGGGCTTTTGTTTGGCCTCCTAATTTTTATGGCTCAGTTGGTAATGTTGTTTATTGCAGCAAGTTTATGATTAAAAAAAATTAAGCTATACGTATGACAGGTTCAATTTATGAACCTATTGAAATTGATTTAATTAAACCAAATATCTTACCTTAAGAGCTTCCATTCTCCACGTATTTTTGATAGAGCCTACGGTATGGATTCTTTTTAATATTGTAGGGTGTATTTCGTGTAGTTCTACGAATCACTTTATTCAGCATTATTTGCTTAAAGGAACCTAAGGTACCATTCTTCATGGCGGTCAAATTCCATATTGGCAGATTCCCCAAGGTATCAATTAGAGAAGCTCGCAGGGTAATTGAATTTGTAATTAAGGTTGTACCTGTAGCTTGTTGAAAGAAGATGGCAGTTGCCTCTGAAACGGGTTCAAGAATTTGAATGTTTGACTCGACTACTGCATCCACTTTCAATAGTTTACATAATTCTCTTGGCGCAATTCGTCCTTCATTATAACCTGCTGGAAGCACAATATCATTAGTTGAACTCATATCTAACACCTCCACAAAACATTTCCCTTCATTCATACGGCGTGCAAATGATCGAATTAACTGCTCTTGCAGTTGACTTTGCTTTTGAAGGGTTAACTCATTGAATCGGTCGTCCGTCATCCAAATCTTTCGTTCAATGGTCGTTCTTGGTGGCAACACCGCAATGGCATGGTGTTTTTGTGTGATCTTAATGATGTGCGGAAGATAGTCTACACTGACACAAGATGAAAGAAATAAAAGAATGACTAAAGGAGCTAACATTTTCATAATCCAAAGGTAAAAAAATGATAGATATCAAATTATGTGTTACTGAGATGTGTTAATTTTGCCCTATGAAAAGAGGGGTTGCACTCTTATTGATCTTGTTGTTTTGTGGGAAGTTCATATACACATCCTTTTGGTTAATTTATTTTCACATAAATCAGCAAGAGATAATACGGCTTTCTTGCGAAAACAAGAACAGACCTGAGTTAAAATGTAACGGAAAGTGTTACTTGGCTAAACAACTTAGAAAAGCTGATTTTGATCTAGCTGAACGTAAAACCAAGCAAGAAACACAACGCTCACTCATAAAGCAGCTTGAATTAGAGAACTTATATTTGCCCGCTACATTCAAACTGTCGGAAGAAGGAATACCTGAAATTTCCGATAAAATCTTAGCTATTCCATATTTCTGCCCTAAATCAAGGGCTCATTTATCCGCAATATATCATCCCCCCATTTTTAAGATTTAACAGTACCAGTTGTTTAATCTTTTAATAAAATAATCCATGAAAATCATGAGTTTGGTTGGATGCGTTTTTTTAACGTATTCGATTTGGTCATGTGACATTTGTGGTGGTGTATCAGGTAATGCCTCTATTGGGCTATTGGCATCCACTCAATTTCACATGATTGGGATGAAAAGTAATTTTAATTCGTACCGAAGTTATCTTGATGGAATAGTTCATTCCCGGGAACGATTGTTTCAACAAGAGCTGACTGGACGATGGCAATTAGCTCCCAGAATTCAACTTATTGGCAGTATTCCTTATCAAATCGGAAAGCAAAAACGCGATTTGGGAACGGATATAATTTCCGGTTTGGGTGACCCCAGGTTGGTGGTGAATTATATCCTCTTGCATCAAAAAGATGATGACATGAGTACTCGAAATTTTTTATCGCTAGGGGGAGGAATTAAATCTCCGTTGGGAAAAAAAGCACCAGAAACGAGTATGATTCGAAATTTATATCCTGGCACTGGAGCCTGGAATATAAGTGGTTTATTAGTTTTCACAAAACGCATAACCCACAGTATCAGTTTGCAACAAGAAGGCATCTGCACGTTTAAAACCTCGGATAAGTCAGGTTTTAGATATGGTAATACCTATTCCTATTCCGCAACGTTGGTTTGGAATAAAAAAGTTGGAATTGGTCGCATAATATGTGGCCCCGGACTGATGTTGGAGTATTTTGATGCCAGTACCAATCATGGGCTACCCCTTGAAGGATACAATAACCAAGGTTACCTTGGTGAAGGACAACTAAACATTCATTATTTAAGTTATCGATGGTTGTGGGGAATGAATGTGAAACAACCGATTATTCAAAATTTTAATGAGGGAAGCATGAAACAAGGACCATTTGTTTCAATTTCCCTTTCTTATTTAATTACAAAAACAAATAAAAATGAACTTAAAAATTAACATTTCGATATTGCTCCTTCTTTCTCTTGTTATTTGGACGGGATGCGAAAAAGAGAGCGAACCTGTAACAGCTACATTAACCTTAATTGAACCAACAGCAGGGGACACGATTCCTGCCGGAGAAGCATTACATATGCATGGTACGGTAGAAGGAACCGGAGAACTACATGGGTACAGTTTAACATTAACGAATTTAACAACCAATCAAGTAGTTTATAGTGGAAGTAACGATAACCACCAAACATCATATGCTTTTGATGAACATTGGGTGAATATGGAAGGTGTCACTTCATCAATGAGACTAACATTGGTGGTCAATTTAGATCACGATGGGACTACCTCAAGTAAGAGCGTGGATTTCGTTGCTGCGCAATAGCTTAACCTATTAACACAACCAATATGGACAATTTTCTAATTTGGTTGGATATTATTCTTGGCTTGATTGCCATAAAGTATGTTTATGATATTCATTCCTATTTAAAAAAAATCAATTCAACTCCCGATTTGAAAAGTAAACTATTGAAAAAATTTAAATAGGCATAAAAGATAATTCTGTAAATAGACATACTAATTCAATTAAAACAATGGAGCAGTGCTGCTTCATTGTTTTTTTTAATAATAATTGAACCCGCACATTCTATTTTTAGTAAACAATCAAAAATCCAATCCGAATACTAATCCAAAGACCATTATCTTATTACGCCTATTCATTACCTTTGCAGAAAAATAATCACATGTCCAAACCCGTTCGCGTACGCTTTGCCCCTTCTCCTACTGGACCTTTACATATGGGAGGTGTAAGAACTGCACTTTATAATTACCTGTTTGCAAAAAAGCACCAAGGTACGTTTCTGATTCGAATCGAAGATACCGACCAAACTAGATTTGTACCGGGTGCGCAAGATTACATTATGGATGCGCTTTCTTGGTGTGGTATCATGCCCAGCGAAGGACCTGGACTTGGAGGAGACTTCGGACCCTATGTGCAATCGGAACGAAAAGCCATGTATCGTCCGTATGCGGAGCAGCTTGTAGCTAACGACAAAGCATACTATGCCTTTGATACCGCAGAAGAATTGGAGCAAATGCGAGAACAGGCCAAACAAATGGGGATGCCGAATTGGCAATACAACAGTGTAACGCGAGTTAGTATGAAAAACTCCTTAACCTTACCGCATACGGAAGTAGAACAACGATTGGCTAATGGTGATCCGTATGTGATCCGTATGAAAATGCCACGCAACGAAGACATACGTTTTCATGACCTCATCCGAGGATGGGTAGTTGTTAATACGAATAACTTAGACGATAAGGTATTATTCAAAAGCGATGGAATGCCAACCTATCACTTAGCAAACATTGTAGATGATTATACGATGAACATATCGCATGTAATTCGTGGCGAGGAGTGGCTTCCTTCAGCGCCACTGCATGTGCTGCTTTATCAAGCCTTCGGTTGGGATGCTCCAGAATTTGCACACCTTCCACTTTTACTAAGACCCGATGGAAACGGGAAATTGTCCAAACGCGATGGTGACCGCCTAGGATTTCCAGTATTTCCAACCAACTGGATTACCGCAGAAGGGGAACTGTATTCAGGATACCGCGAAAAAGGGTACTTACCTGAAGCATTCATTAATATGTTGGCTTTATTGGGTTGGAATCCAGGTACGCCTCAGGAGATTTTCACCTTAGACGAGTTAGTAGAAGCCTTTTCTTTAGAAAGAGTTTCGAAATCCGGAGCAAAATTCGATCCAGAGAAAACGAAATGGTTTCAACAAAGTTGGTTGCGTATGCAAGATGATGCAGACATCGCTAAGGGATTAAAAGAAACAAACCCTACCCTAAACATTTCTGATTCCGCTCTAGAAACCTTAGTTGGATTGATGAAGGAACGCGCCACCTTTGCAGAAGATATCTTAACGGATGGAGCCTATTTCTTGGCTAATCCAAGTGAATTTGATACGGAAACTATTCGTAAAAAATGGAAAGCAGAAACATCCGGATATTTGAATGAATGGATGGATCGATTAACAGGGATTTCTGAGTTTAGCTCGGCGAATATCGAAACGGCTTTCAAGGGCTACTTGGAAGAGAAAGGCTTGGGTATTGGCGCTGTATTGCTCCCTTATCGTTTATCAGTTACAGGTGTGGGTGCTGGTCCGGGAATGTTTGATGTGAGCGCGTTTCTTGGGAAAGAGGAAGTATTAAACCGCATGAAAGAAAACCTACCTAAAATTGCCGCCATTCTAAATGAAGCATAAAATTCACGTTCGGGGTATTCGCTGTTATTCCTTTCATGGTTGCATGGAAGAAGAAGCGCGTATTGGCGGACATTATACGGTAGATGTAACGATTGACACCGACTTTTCAAAGGCCGCCGCCAGCGACGAATTAATCGATACGGTAGATTATTGCGCGGTCCAAAATATTGTAGCGGAGGAAATGGCCATTCGGTCGAAGTTGATTGAGCACGTAGGACAACGGATCGTTTCAAGAATAAAAAAAGAACTGCAAGGAATCTTGGGCCTTCGTGTTGAAATTCACAAGCTGTCTCCGCCAATTGACGGCGACACCCGTGAGGTATCAATTGTAATCGAGGCATAGGCACCGAACTAACGTTAACCTAAGGAATAAAGAGTCTTTTTATTCCTTTTTTTATTTTTTAGTACTATGTATTGCATATATCTATTTTTTACATATATCTTTGCATTAAATATTAAGTCATGAATTCAGAGAATACGCAGGCACAAATGAGAAAAGGTATTTTGGAATACTGCATCCTAAGTATGCTATCCTCTGGTGAAGCCTATCCATCCGAAATTCTTAACCGCTTGGAATCCGCACAATTAAGCGTTGTTGAAGGAACGATTTACCCCTTGCTTACGCGTTTAAAAAATATGAAACTGCTTGACTATCGTTGGGCAGAGTCCACTTCAGGTCCACCCAGAAAGTACTATTGTATTACGGAAGAAGGACGCGTTTTTCTATCGGAATTAGAAAGAACTTGGCTTGAATTACAACAAGCTGTTTCAACAATTACCTCTAAAATTAACTGATTATGAATAAGACAGTATCGATTCATCTACAAGGCTTCCCTTTTATTTTTGAAGAGCAAGCGTATACCACATTAGATTCATACTTAAACGCCTTAAGAAATGTATTGCAACATGAGGAAGGTATGGAGGAAATTATTCAAGATGTAGAACTTCGCATTGTTGAATTATTACAGCCTCAACTATATGGAGGGAAGCAGGTTGTTGAGAATAAACATGTGGAAGAAATCATTGCTAAAATTGGCCAGCCCAAAGATTTTGGATCAGAAACCCCAGGAATGGATGAACCGACCTCGGAAACCAAAATCAAAGCAACTCGACGATTTTTCAGGGATACAGATAACGCATTGCTAGGCGGCGTTTGTTCAGGTGCAGCCGCATACTTTAACATTGATGTTGTTTTTGTTCGTGCGATTTATCTCATTGCTTTTCTAACTTTTGGTGTAGGTGGATTATTATATTTTATCTTGTGGATTATCATTCCTCATGCCAAAACCAGCAGTGATAAACTACAAATGAAAGGTCAAGTGGTTAACCTGGAAAACATGAAGACAGAACTGGGATCCGCTGCGAATCGCCTGAAAAAAGAAGCCAAGGCACTAAATAATCGAACCGATATTGCTAATTTACTGCGGAGAATTGCTCGATTCTTTTCCATTATAATTGGCGTGATGTCCATTTTGGTTGGGTCGGTGTTATTAATTACTATGCTCATCTTTTTATTTATTCAACCGCAATTTATTCCGGCAGAAATCAATGGGCAACACGTTTCTTTAAAGGAACTATTGGGACTTGTTTTTGATAAAACAACTATCCTTCCGCTCGCCTTTTGGGGTATTGGATTAATTAACCTTTCAATCATCGGGACATGTTTTTTAATTGGAATTCGATGTTTTAAGTCCTTATCCTCCAAAATAATCTATATCGGTTTGGGTGTACTTTTGCTTTCATTCATTGTTGGAACCTCTATGGCATCAACGGCCGGTGTTCAGTTCGCTAGGTCCATGGAATCATACGGAGAGATTGAAAAAGAAATAGCCACCTATAGCGGAGAAACCCTCACCATATCTCCAAAATTAAGTGACGCAAAAGTTTCAGGCGGATATACCATTAAAAGCAACGGGGATGATTTAGGTTTTCTAATTCAAAAGGACAATATTCTTTTTCATGGAATTGAAATAATATATGAGGCCTCAAACGACTCATTATATCATATCTATCAATTAAATTCAGCTCAAGGGAGTTCCCATGAAAAGGCCATTTACAATGCGCGACAAATAAGTAGCACCAGCTTTTTGGAAGATTCAACATTTACAATTAACCCGTGGTTTACCTTCCCCAAATCCACAAAACTTAGGGATCAAAAAATTAAATATAGAATAACGGTACCTACAAATCGTACGGTATTATATCAAGGAAAAACCATCTATCCAATAATCGATTCGATATCTACAGAAATACGAGCACATGGATATATTTCTAAGCACGGCGAATATTCTGAATGGTGAAAACATGCTGTCGAATGGCGTGAGAAGAATACCTTATTTTTGTATAAAGGAGATACATGTTCAAACTACAATCAGCTAGAGTTGAAATAATGATTAATCCCTTGGGTGCAGAAATTCAACAACTGAAACACGCAACCCATGGGAACGTACTATGGCAAAAAAACGACCAGATATGGAATCGCTTTGCCCCAATTTTATTTCCAATCGTTGGCCGATTGATGAACGATCAATACACGCTGAATGATCAATCCTACACCATGCGGCAACATGGCTTTGCTCGGGATCAAGTTTTTCAAGTAATTGAACATTCGGAAGATTCCATCACCTTGCGATTAACAGATAATGAACAAACCCTAGCGCAATATCCTTTTAGGTTCGAGCTACTGGTGAAATACACCTTATACCAAGATAAACTTGAAATCGAACACCGTGTTACTAATCTAGATGTTAAAGAACTATACTACAGTCTTGGCGGACATCCTGGATTTCACATCGAAGGAAAACTCTCGGCGTATGATCTCGATTTTGGAGATGATTATACGGTACAACAACACTTAATTACAGGAAATTACTACAACGGTAAAACAAAAGAAATTCAACTTTCACGGAAGTTCGAACTGTCTGATGACTTATTTGCCTCCGATGCGATTGTAATTAAATCCCCCCCTTTTCAATCCATTGGATTTGGTAAAATAAATGGACCGAAACTATTTTCATTACATTGCGACACATGGACAGCAGTAGGTTTATGGACCAAACCTGGCGCTCCATTTTTCTGTATTGAACCGTGGTGGGGATGGGCGGATGCGCTTAATTCAAGCGGTAACATGAAAGAAAAAGAAGGCATAATATCGCTTGAACCCGGAACCCATTCAACACACAAATATTGTATTGAATTTCATTAATAAATAACAAATCACAAAATACGCAATACTCCTGAATTAAAATTTGTATATTTATAAACAGCGATTGCCGAAAAGCTTTTAGAGTAGGCACTAATTTTAACCTAATATATTATGAAAAAAACAGTTTTTTATGCCGTGGGTATTTTGCTTGCCTCCTTAATCTCATGTGGAGATAATGATTCTAAAAAAACCCAACAAAATGAAGTTGATATTAATAAAGTACTTAACAATTTAGTTAAAGACAAAGTTATTGATGAGGAGACTAAAAATCAAATAATGTCTGAATATAATAGTATCAAAGATTCGACAAAACGTGCTAATGCAAATAGTAACGGTGATATTGATGTAACGAAAGCGTCAAAAATCAATAGTTTTGATATGTTCGAAGCAATCCATAAAGACAGAAGTCTTTATCTTGCCGATTATGTAGATAAAGATATCGTTCTTACTGATTTATTGGTAAAAAACGTAAAAACTATGGACATTGACGGACGATTTGTTAAATGCGTTATTGCCATTCCTTGTAACGCAAAAAAACAACGGGTAGGAGTAAACTTTGGTGCTGATTCCGAATTTGGATATGCCACTTTTTATAAAAACCAATTTTTAAGTCCTTTTTATGATTTAGTACAATCAGAACCGGTTGTAATTGAATTAAAAAATGCGGATGAATTCAAAAAATTAAAAATGTTAGAATGGGAATATAATGCAGAAGATAATCAGCATGGTGATGAAAATATTTATCAACGTAAAATTTCAATTGCTTGTCAGATTAGTAAAGACGATATTGAATATAATGCCGGAAGTAACGCTTATGACGACATGAAAGCAAAACAGATTAAAGTGACAATCAGAAATGCCGTTATTATAAAATAAGCTTTGTTGCATTCTAAATAAATTAAATCCTTCAAATTTTGAAGGATTTTTTCTTTTCATTACACTATTAAATTGTAGATTTACCTCATATCACTTAAAATGAGAAGTTTCTCGGTACTATTTGTATTAATTCCATTTCTTTCCTTAGGCCAATTGGGCAATACCATGTATGGCTTATACAGAAACAACAATCCATCTACGGTTCAATTGGCAACCATTGATCCGGTAACAGGAATAATTAATGTATTAGGTCCGAACCTAGGGAACACCATCAATTTAACAGGAGTATCGCTTAACCCATATAATTACACCTATACCTATCAAGATCAAGATTCATGGCTTTCGGTTGATTTATCGAACGGTACATTGGTAAATGATGTGATGGTAAGTTTACCCAATGCCACGGGAAATTTTAATAACTTCAAATTCAATACATCCGACACCACGATGTATGGGTTGTTTTCACAAGTTCTATATAACCCAATTACAGGCGTATATTCAGGAGACATGCGCTTGGCTACCTGTGATTTAAGTACAGGACAAGTTTCGCTCATATCGCCGGCATCTGTTGCATCAAGTTATGTAATGGCTGGCTCGTCTATAGACCCTCACCTGATGGTTTACTATTTTATTTCTGAAGGAAAACTGATGGGTATTGATTTGTACAATGGTTCTATATATACTCAGCCCGTGATTAGCATTCCAAGCGGTGGAGATAGCTTTGATAATTTTGCCTATAGCTGTGTTGACACAACGATGTATGGTTTAATCATGAATAACGGAGTGGGTGTTCAATCGTTGGGCAAAATTAACGCTACAACAGGAGTAGTTACCGCCTTAGCAACTCCGTTAAACTTCAATAACTATATCATGAATGGAGGGGCCACAATAGACCCAATTAACCTCATCTATTATTTTGAAACGATGGATAATAACGCACAAATCTATCTGGTTGGTTTATCCCTGATAGATGGTTCTATTGTTTCCAATGTTATGCTTCCACCCAGTGGTGCATATTTCGATATGGCGCGTATAGATGGAGATTGCTATGGCGCTACACCTTCTCGCCTAAATCCTTCCTTGCAACTAGAGGAATCAGCATTGTCACTTTCCATTGCGCCAAATCCAAGTACTGACCTAGTTACCGTAAATTCAAACTCACAAATCGAATACATACGCTGTTATGGGATGGATGGAAAAATAGCACTAGAAATCACCATGAATGGGATTAATCAATTTTCAGTGGAATCACTTCCCACAGGATTATATATGTTGGAAGTACGGACAGCACAATCTTCGCAGATTGTTAGATTATTGAAAGATTAATTTCGTTTTTTCTTTTCTTTTTTAAGTGATCTATACAAACGGAGTGCTCCCATTGGTAAAAACTCATTGTCTAGATACATCCCCGCAGCTTCCAAGGAAACCGCAAAACCATTTTTCGTCATTAACTGTATTCCTAGCGGAACATAACCAACGGCAGCACCATAGCCATCAATCCCTCCAGAACCTCCTCCTCCAATTATGAAAGCTGCACCGATAGCAGCACCAAGGTAGGGAGCAAATTTTGTGGGTTTTGCTTTTGATCCAAAATAATAACGCCCTCCAACGTGAACCCCAGAAATTGCTAAAATAGAACCTGCCCCCGCTTCAATACTCCAATGATGATTGAAAAAATGCTCATAATTACAAGAAAGAAAACTTGGTCCTCCTAACTGAATTCCGAGCTGATTTTTAACTTCTAACCTTCTATTCACAGAGTCACTAACTTGGTTCTGACCCCATGCCATAGCAGTAGTTACCAATAAAATCAAGCTTAAATTTCCTTTTTTTAATTTCATAGAACTGTAATAATATGAATTCAACAACTTTATTTAATCATTCTCATTCCAGTTTTCCATACTACACCCAAATCACTCCAAACGGTAGATTTGGTTTGATAATCCAAATTGATCCGGATTTTGGCGGGCATAATATCCGTTAAATAGGTTTGTTGAGGATCCGCAGCGTTAGCCAATAATTTATTTTCCTCAAAATAGGTAATAGATGCTAAATCCGTAATGCCTGGCTTGTACTCCAGTACCCTGCGTTGCTCCTCAGAATAATGCTTCACATAGTCAATTACTTCTGGTCGAGGACCAACTACACTCATCTCTCCCTTTAACACATTAATAAATTGAGGGAATTCATCGAGCTTATACCTTCGTACAAAGGCTCCTACTCGAGTAACACGTGGGTCGCGCGCTCCCACCGTTAATTTGCCATGCAACTCTGCATTCGGACGCATTGAACGAAATTTAAGGATCATAAATGGCTTTCCGCCGAGCCCGATGCGCTCTTGACGATAAAAGACCCCTCCTGAAGATTCTAACGCAATACAAATCGCAATGATCAATCCGAACGGCAAGAAGGCAATTAAAATAAATAAGGAAAATACGACGTCCATTAAACGTTTCATCCCATCACCTTATGATATGCAATCGTTACCGCCTTAATTACGCTATCTACTTGCTCATTAGTCAGGTTGTAATAAATCGGCAAGGAAATTTCTCTTGAATATTTATCATATGCCACGGGGTAATTGGCAATATCATACCCTAACTCCTTGTAGGCCGTAAACAAAGGCAGGGGTTGGAAATGGACATTAACCGCAATATCTTGCTCAAAAATCTCATGCATAATGGCATCGCGTTGCGCTTCGTTGATCCCTTTTATAGTTAATTGATATAAATGACAACAAGAAACACGAAAACGGTCTTCACGTATCGGAGTCAAGGCCCAATCAAGTCCATCAAACCCCTTGGAGTATTGATCAAAAATTTCGTTTCGACGGTCTAAGGTATCTTGGTAGCGCTCCAATTCCACTAAGCCTATAGAAGCTTGAAGGTCGGTCATATTACACTTATATCCAGGCTCAATCACATCATAACGCCAAGCCCCTTTTTGCATTTTAGCTAAGGCATCCTTGGACTGACCATGAAGGATTTTAATACAAAACAATTTATAGAGTTCTTCGTGGTCAAATGAATCAGGCAGATTAAAACAAATTGACCCACCTTCTGCCGTGGTTAAATTTTTTACTGCATGAAACGAAAAGCACGTAATGTCGGCTACCGAGCCCATTTGCACCCCCTTATACGTGGCGCCAAAGCTATGTGCTGCATCCGAGGCGATTAAGATTCGTCCTAATTTCTGTTGCTGCTCATTCGAAGGAATAAACATCGATTTAGCTTCTTCTACGAGCTGTTTAATGGCATCAAAATCGCAAGGTAAACCGGCAATATCAACCGGCATAATCGCTTTAGTATTTGGTGTTATGGCCGCTCGAATGGCTTCAATGCTAATATTAAAATCATCCGGATTAATATCCACCATGACCGCTTTAGCACCGGTATGTAACACTACATTGGCACTCGCACAATACGTATACACAGGGATAATAACCTCATCGCCTGGACCTATGCCCCACCAGCGCAATACAATTTCCATTCCGGTGGTCCATGCACTAACGGCTACGGTTGTTTTACACCCCACATATTCGGTGATTTTCTTTTCAAATAACTTAGTTTTTGGACCCGTAGAAATCCAACCACTTCGTAAGGTATCTGTAACTTCATCAATGATTCGTTGATCTATTCGTGGGGGAGAGAAAGGTAACATATTAGATAATTTCGTTTTTGTAAAGTTCGAGAAAATTAATCAATCTATGCACAGGTATATCTAAGGGAAGATTAACAATGTGCTTACTTATATATACTGCATTCGGAAAATTAGAAACTTCCAGCCCCCAAGGTCCCAAGGAATCCAATACGGGATGCAAGGGAGAAATAAACCAATCTCCAAGCGGTACTTTTTCTTTTTCTGCTCGATTTAAAAATAGTTTCCGGTCCTTAACAAGCAGGGGATATTTAAGAAAGGCATGATGGGCCAAGTGTTCTGCTGGGACGGTGGATTTTCCCTGATTGTTCAACCATTCATGCACTGAGATACCCGAATTTTTGCGCTGTGAAATCACCTGGTCTAATGTGCTTAACGACTTAATTCCTGCTCGGCATTGCACCGTACTCATACCTTTAAAATAATCCTTCGGCTTGTGAATTCCTTCTAATTCGGAAGCACTGGAAGAGCCTACTACCACCCCTTTCTTACTCAACCATCGATACAATCGAAGGAAGGTCCAATACGTAAATCCTTTTAGCAAATACGTTCTCGCCCAAATAAGTATAAAAAGTATGAACTGATCCTTGGCACTTGGTTTAATTAAATGCGAATTAAGCTGATTGACTGGCTGAAGTAAGTCTCGATTATTTACTAGCAACATTCCCCCAATTCCGGTAGAAAAGGGCTTGTTCCATTGACTCGAAAAAAATGAGGCATCGCTCCGTAGGCCGTTGAATACGCCCTGATGTTTCCCTCCAAACCCGTGGGTGCAATCTTCAATCGTATATATTCCCCTTGCTTTAGCTAAGGATACGATTTCTTCCACTTCAAAACTCAACCCAAGCATATTTTGAATTAAAATTGCTTTAGTTTTTGGGGTGAGTACCTGTTCGATTTGCTCGGCGCTACAGCATAAAACCGTAGGATTGATATCCACATAAATGGGTGTTGCGCCCAAATAAAGAATGGCGTTCGGAACTACAACACAAGTAAATGCTGGAAGCACTACCTCATCTCCCGGACCAATACCCATAGCTTTAAGAACGGTGTAAAGCGCCACCCGTCCTTTCCAATAAAGTGAAACTTGCTCCGCATCAATGTGGAGATACTGGGCTATCCTTGCTTGATATGTCAATTCAACATTCATTTCGTTCTAGCAGTAAAAGGTAAACTAAGCAAGCCCAAAAAGGAACCAAGTCCGTATGAAAAATGAAGTAACTTAAAGCCAATGAGTACCATTAATACCTTGTTTTTTCCATTACGCGCCCGCCAAGCTACGGCCGTTAATACTCCGGTGTAACAGATGAGCACTCCGAATGAAGCCAATGACCACAGGGGATTCCAAGTGATTAAGGAAAGTATCAGTGGAAATGTCCAAGAACCCAGAAATAGCATGGGGATAAAATGACGTAAACTTAGGGAGGAAAATGTTCGGGTGATATACACCGTTTTCAAATTCCATTTGCCATTATTGAAGTTATTCTTTGCCATGGCCCTAAACGTTTCCCGTGCATAATAGGTGCATCTTGCCTTCGGTGTAAGGTATATCTTACCTCCGTCACGAAGTAAACGCTTTGATAATTCCATGTCATGGTTTCGAATTAGTCGTTCATCATAGCCTCCAACAGCTTTTAATTCTTGAGCACGGTATAATCCAAAGGGAACGGTATCCACAGCAATCACATCTGAAACCCCTGTTCGAAATTTAGCATTACCTACACCCACAGGATGCATAAGCACGGTGCGAATAGACTCAGACATCGCGGAACTGTTTTTCACCTTAGTTTCCATCACACCACCCACTGCGATTGCATCAGAATGATCGTTCATCGTTGAAATAAGGGTGCCGATATACCCATAATCAAAGGATGCGTGCGCACTTGAAATTAAAATGTAGGTTCCTTGAGCGGCATGAACACCAATATTTAGTGCCCGCGGTGTAATTCGATCCGGATTGCTCAATACCTTCACTTGGGGATACATGTTGGAAAGCTCATTCAACAACGCTTTGGTTCCATCGGTCGATCCTCCATCAATCACCAACAATTCCATGCGTGAAGGGTCTGTGCCATTCGACAGCAACGAAACAACGCAATCCCTTATGTATCGCACTTCATTGTAACACGGAATAACGACAGAAATTTCAGGATTCATTGGGTTGGTTTTTAAATGCCGGATGAATACCAATAAACAAACAACTCCATAATAACCAGAACACAATGCCTGATTGTCGCTCCAACATGGATTCAAACAAGGAATTAAAAGCAAATGCACAAACCACGAGGATTAATATCCCTTGTTTATACTTCCACCCATACCAAAGCATGGAGATTAAAATACCTAGCAACCAAAGCAAACCAATCCAACCGGTTTCCACCGCTGTATGAAAGAATTGATTATGTGGATTCAGGTGCTCCTTGGCTAAATTAACCTGACCATATTCAAGAAGTTTAGCCTCCATTGTGGCTGGGAGATTACCAACCCCCACTCCATTCGGGTGTTCGTGCAAAATTTCTGCAGAGGCAGTCCACAAAATCAATCGCGCATCGTTGCCACGAATTTCCCCACGGGGAAGATGCGTATAGGCATAGGGATCCTTCACATAATTAGAAACAAAAGAAACGGAATCTGACACATTATTTAATAAGGAAGGCATGAAATAAAACGCCAAGTAGCTAACCAATATACCAAGGGTAAAAACTCCAATGAGTACGGTCCAACCTTGTTTTTTAAATAACCAATATCCAACTAAACAAGCCATGAATAAGACTGCGAATAATAAGCCAGATAAACTTTCTAAATGCACATGGGTATAGAGTAAAAAAAGTATACCGACCAACGAGAGTAGATGTTCCCTCATGGTTCTAGGGGCCTCCCAACGCTTAAACAACATGAATATCCCTAAAGCGCAGAAAACGGACACATAGGTTGGGTGATGAAACAATCCGGAAAAATGGGAGGAGAATAAGTAGGCAGTATCATAATTGTGCTCTTCATAATTGAAAAATGCGCCCAAATAACACAGGAAAAGCATGAGGAATAAGGAAATTAAAAACCCATTTTCCAAGAAACGTTTGTTAAGATAAAAGGTAGGAACAAAAGAAAATACGAGAGGAAATAGGACGAATGACAGTTTTTTTTCAATTCCAAACATGGCTTCTTGTGGGTCTATCGCATTCATAGCATACAGGGAATAGAACGGAAGAAATAAGCTTACTCCTAGGAGAATTATATTGAATTTAAAGGTGAGTTCTTTCTTCACTATACCGGTTATCACGACCACCAAGAATAATAAACAAAATAGCCCGGTAAGACCAGGGAATAACATCCATGCGGCTAATAACAGCAATAAAGCCCATTCATACACCCTTGGATAGTTGAATTTCATTGGTTCAAGATTTCAGTATAACATCGCACCAGTTTTTCTTCTTCCACCGTCCAATTAAATGTATCCTGAACAAGTTTTTTCCCTCGTGCACCCATCGTTTTTGCGATTTCCGGATTGGTTCTGAGGTATTCAATCGCTTCACCAATGGCCTTCGGATCTTCAGGGTCAACACAGAGTCCAACGTGCTGCGCTTCAATAAGCAGTTTCCACATCGGGAAATTAGAACCGATTACAGGAATCCCAGAAGCCATATACTCAAATATTTTATTGGGCTGGGCATTGACGTGGTTCGGAAAAGGAAGAAAAGTAACGATTCCTGCGAACGATTTTTGTTTAATGGCCAAGGCTTCTTTACGATTCACATGACCACATGAAACCACCTTGCTCCACCCCGCACTTTCTGATAATTTGCTTTTAAAAACATCCTCTAGGACTCCCGCTAATTGCAAGGTCGTTTGGGTATACTGCATGGCATCAACAAGTTGTGATATTCCACGAATGGGTGTCAACCCTCCAATGTAGCAAACATGCGTGCGGTCTTCATTCGACTCATCAAACGCTAATTCGGATAATAATGGATAGTTGTTTATGTCATAAACACGCGGATGTAGTGTTTGAAATCGATCCCGAATGAAGGGCGTTGCTGTAACAACCGAATCTAATCTTTTGACAATATAATTCTCATAAATCTCAAAAAGTCTTGAGACTATTCCTCTCATAGGTAAATAACTCTTGCCTAGTAACTGCCGTGGTAAATCCTCATGGGCATCATAAATTACCCGTTTTCCTTTTCGCTTTAACTTTAGTGCAATACGCAAGAGTTCGGGATCATGTAAATGATAAATGGTACCATCCAAGGCTAAGGCCTTTTGGTAGACTTGATTGACCGTTTGCCACATGCGCTTTATTCGACTTCCCGATCGCGCCTCTACGGAATGGATATGAACCTGATCCTCCACCCGTTCCTCCACTCCTGCTAAAACCAAGTGAACTTCTGCATTTGGAAACCTTTTAGCCAAGGAACGACACTCCTTTAGAAATATCCGAACATCAAGGTCTGGATGTGCACTGCTTAGGTGTATGATTTTCAAGGGAGAAATCGACATGAAACAAAAGTATCAGAAAGGGAGCGACAAAAAAACATCCCAAGGATTGAGTTTTCCCCATAAGATGTTGAATAAAGCGCTTTTAGTATCTTTGATGCAAGATGCTAAGCAACCCAAGTTTATTGAAACGAATTCTGCGAAGGATTTTCCCGACGGTTAGTCCCTATATGATCACGCGAATTAAGGACAAGGACGGGAAAAATATACCAGGAACGCGCATTTCATCACACACATTTATTGATTACCCTGGCTCCCTTTCACTGGCTAAAGGTGTTTATATTGGACATTTTAATGTGTTAGAGGCCAGCCATGGATTAACGATTGATGAAGGAGTTCAAGTTACTACACATTGCGTAATCACAACCCATTCAAGCCATCAATCGATTCGATTATATGGGGCATCCTATGCAGGAAAGGAAATGATTGGATATGTTAAAGGGAGTGTAACCGTTGGGAAATATTCCTTTATTGGGCCGCACAGCACCATTATGCCTGGAACTATCATCGGAAGGGGCAGTTTAGTACATGCATACAGTTACGTCAAGGGCGAATTCCCAGATTTTTCGATCATCGGTGGGAATCCAGCCAAGGTCCTTGGTGATACCCGAACAATAGACCGTACGTTGCTTGAACAGTATCCTGAATTGAATTCGTTGTATAATGAGTGGACGAACTAATTGGCTTGCCTATGGGTGTGCTATCCTTGTATTACTCGATGCCTTTTTTATTCCTGATATTCGGATTTCAAGCCAATTACCAGCATTTCAGTTAACCGATTTCTTACTTCCATTAATCGGTATTCTTTTATACCCCAAGTTACCCCAGGTTAGAAAGGAATGGTGGTTTCTTTGGATTGCATTATTTGCAGGTTATATGTTGCTTCCAATTCTGATTAATGGTCGGATTAAGCAATGGAATGACTATTTCGAACTATACAGGTTTTTAAAATTAGGGGTAATTTTCTTGTTATTTAGGTTTATTCAAACCAAACAACTACACCCCTTGATTGTAGGGAGCTTTATGGTGTTATTGCTCATTAATGTGCTGCACTTATACAACGTATTTAATATCAATGAACTCTTAACCTACACCTATGGTGATAGTATTCACTTTAAACTTTTTGGAAAGGACTCTCTTGGAAATCCAGCGGTAAAACGGATGTTAGGCACCATGGGAAATCCCAATACCAATGCCTTGTTGTTTTTATTTTTTACCGTATATTTTTTACCAATTGAAAAAAAACGCGAACAATTGGTGCTATGTTATACCGCCCTATTCATGGTATTTCTGTGTCAATCTAGAACTTCCCTACTTGCTGCAGGTATTGTGGTTGGAGCGATGTTAATTCTCACAAAAAAGGACGGTGTAAAGGCTGCAGTATGGAAGGTTGTTTCAAGTATAGGGTTATACGTTTTAGCCACCATGATCGCAACATCATTTTTCCAATATACAAGTTACAGCAATAGTTTGATGGATGGTTCAGCCATATATTCTACGTCATTGCGCAGCAGATGGGAATCGTGGGGCATCTTATGGGAAATGATTAAAACTAAGCCGCTCTTTGGGTTTGGTCCTTATAAATCATATTTCACCGCGCATCAATTATATGCAGAAAATGAATATTTACTCATTTGGTGGCGGTATGGGATCTTTGGCTTGTTGTTTTATCTGGGGTTATATCTGTTGCCTTTTTGGGAATTGTTTAGACGGAAATTTGATGCTCACGCGGGAAAAGCGATGATTATGATTGGGGTAATGTTAATCGCTGCATTAACAAACAATCCGCTAACGGAACGTTCAATCAGCGTGCTTTTTATCTTTTTACTCGCTTCAGGATTACCAAAATCAAAAGAACATGAAAAAACTCTTGCTCATTGGTAGTAATACCGGAAACGCACACCTAAAAAACTATTTGGAATTAGTACGCGATTACTTCGATGAGGTATTGGTGGTGAGTGATTACCCTGTTGAATATGCCCCGTCTAAATCGGTTTCATTTTCACTTAAGAATCCCTTAAAAATTAGGAATTCAATTGAAAAACTAAGACAAATAATCCAAGAGTTTAACCCAAGCATTATTCATGTGCACCAAGCAAACAGCTATGCATTTATCGCCGGCAAAGCCAATAAGGGTAGTAAACCCATGGTACTTACTGCATGGGGAAGCGATGTGCTCCTTTTACCGAAAAAATCGATTATTCATAGGTGGTTGGTAACCCAGGCAATAACATATGCAGACATAGTTACAGCAGACTCGGTACAGATGATTCAGGAAATACATGCGTTGTGCCCTGGGAAAGACGTTGTAAATGCAAATTTTGGAGTCGATTTTGATTTTCCTGAGGCAATCAATGCCGACCGTGAACTCATTCTTTACTCGAATCGGATGCATGAATCGCTCTATCGAATAGAGGATATTCTCAAAGAATTCAACGCGTTATGCAAGGAATCAGATGGGCAATTAATTCTTGCAGGAAAGGGAAGTTTAACAGATAACCTTAAGGAATATACCAAGCTACACCAGCTTATAAATCACGTTACTTTCGCTGGGTTTGTTACAAAAACTCAGAATAAAGCAAACTATCTGAAGAGCAAGTTTTTTATTTCAATTCCAAAAAGTGATGGCACATCGATCTCGTTATTAGAGGCCATGGCATATGGGTGTATTCCCGTGTTATCTGATATCCCCGCGAATCGAGAATGGGTTGAAGATGGTAAAAATGGTATTATAATCGGTCGAACAGAACCCATGAGTAAGGCCATAAAACGAGGGCTCGAATTGGATGCGGAAAAAGTTCAACTTTACAATCGTGAACTCATTAATCAACGGGCAACAAAACACGCTAATGCAGCACTATTTAAGGGGATTTACTCCCGTATCTTAGCGTCTGATGCCAAGGCAAATCGGTAATACAGGTATAAGGTAAAAATTAACCAAACGGCTTGAACATACGATACCGATTGCAAGGTTAGAATGAACACCACTTCTGTTTTTCCAAAAAACAAAGGAAATAACCAAAAAGGAAGTACTTGTATTAGAGAACTTACTAAGCCCATAATTAACGCATACCGTTGTTTATTCAGAAGAAGAGGCAAGGCGGAAACGGGTGATAAAACAAAATTTACCATCAACCAAAAGGACATCGTTTCAGAATATGTTCCAGCTATTCCCCACGAAGAACCAAAAATAAAACCAAAAATTTGAGTCCCGAAGAAAAAGAGAATAGTGAATGGGACAATTGAAATCAACGTTAACGTAAGTATTGTTTTAGACAAGATTGGCGTTAGGGGTTTATGCTTGTGCATAGCCTCTGAGGAACGGTTATAAAAAAGCTGACCTATAGAAACCCCCACCAACATTAATGGAATTCGGAGCATTTGATAGGCATGGCCATAAGAGCCATAAACCGCTTCACCAAAATACGCTAAAATCAATGTAGCGAGCACTATATCTCTTCCATTGTCAATTAATACATGGGGAAGATTTAAAAGCGGAAACTCGCGATGCTCTTTGAGTACTACTCGTGTTTTACGTGAAGAAAACAACTCTCGGAACCGATGATGCGTTTTTCGAAAATCCCAAACAAATTCAAGTGCAGATATAAGGAAGCCTAATAAGGTGGCGAATATAAGTCCGAAAGATTTCCAATTCAAGAAAAAGAAACCCCATTTGAGTGCATTTGAAACCAAGGAGTTGGTTATTTTTTGTCGTGAAATAATACCATAAGAACCGGTACGTACCGCCCAACTTGTTCCCACATTGATAATAATCATGGCTGCCGCTCCAAGAATTACGCTCAAAATAAACCAGGGCTCAAGGTTTATAAAACCAAAAACCAAGGAAAAAACTAGAAGAAAACAAGCTATAAAAACTAAGAGCCAAAAAGAAAATAAATACACAAACCGATACATCAAATAGGAATGCTCATCCCGTTTTGGTAAGGGAAGAGCCGCTTCGTACCGCAAGGTAGCAATAGAAGAAATGAACGCAATCAAACGCATGTAATATAGCATTTCACCCATCTCAGCATTGGAATAAAGACGTGTTAAAATCGGTGCGATGGCATACCCAATCACCTGAGCCATTAAGGTCCCCGAAAAAAGCACGGTGAACGATTTAAACACATCGCTCGTGGTGAACTGTCTTATTCTATTTAATGGCATTCATTACAAAGATACTATGATTATATTTGTCGGACTAATTCAAAAATTCATGAAACACATAGCAGTTATTGGAGCAGGGACAATGGGAAATGGTATTGCTCACGTATTTGCCCAATTTGGACATCAAGTAAACATCATTGATATATCGCAACCCGCGTTAGATAAAGCAATAGCTACCATCAGTAAAAATCTTGACCGACAAGTAAGTAAAGGCGCACTAACCGAAGCAGAGAAAGAAGCAACCTTAGCCAATTTAACTACGCATACAGATATGAAGTCTGGGGTTGAAGGGGTATCGTTAGTTGTGGAAGCAGCAACGGAGAACGTAGACCTTAAACTTAAGATATTTAAAGAGTTAGATGCGCTTACCGATCCTTCTGTAATATTAGCTACAAATACATCTTCCATTTCCATTACTCAAATTGCTGCGGTAACAGGACGACCAGACAAGGTAATTGGAATGCATTTCATGAACCCTGTACCTGTAATGAAGTTGGTTGAAATAATTCGTGGGTATTCTACTTCAGATGAAGTAACGAACGCGATTATGGAAATGTCTAAAAAACTGAATAAAGTTCCTGTTGAGGTGAATGACTATCCTGGATTTGTTGCCAATCGCATATTAATGCCCATGATTAATGAAGCAATTTACACCTTATATGAGGGCGTTGCTGGTGTGGCAGAAATTGATACCGTAATGAAGTTAGGAATGGCTCATCCAATGGGACCCCTACAACTAGCCGATTTTATTGGGTTGGATGTTTGTCTTGCGATTTTACGGGTATTGCATGAAGGATTTGGAAATCCAAAATACGCTCCATGTCCATTATTAGTAAACATGGTAATGGCAGGAAAAAAAGGAGTAAAATCAGGGGAAGGATTTTACGCTTGGACCCATGGTACCAAGGATCTAATTGTAGCTGAAAATTTTAAATAATAGAAATAGGTTAAAGGGTAATACGATAATTTGTATTATCTTTATCCATATTTTTATTGTCAGATGCTTGTACAATTTTTAAAGCAAGGCGTATGTTTTATGCTTCTGCTTGTCTCTCTTTCGGTTTTTAGCCAAAACAACACATTTTATCGAAAGTATAATTTACCCGGAATGCAAGGTGCTTTATCCTTAGAGGTCACTAATGACGGGGGATTTATTGCAACTGGTCAGCATGAAGGGAATGGTTCACATGGAGATTGTGATATTTATGTATATAAATTGGATGTTTGCGGTAATATTGAATGGTTCAAAATATATGGTACAGCAGCACAAGAAGGGGGGAAAAGTATTTTTCAAATGAACGATGGTTCTTATCTTGTTTCTGGACTTTATTCAGGTTCCCCTTCAACATATCGTGCATTCAATATGAAAATTGATGCTACGGGAAATGTAATATGGATTAAACGCTACAATTTCGAATGGATGATGTACTCTACTGAGGCAGCAAACGGAGACATTATTTCTATCGGAAGAACAACGAATAATTTATTTTTAATACGAACAGATCTTAATGGGAATTTAATTTGGTCTAGAAATATCACTGGAATGGGTGACATGGGACTTTGGCTAAATGAGTTACCGAATGGTGATATTGTTTTTACAAGTGTTGGTGCGGGTTCAGCTAAAGATATTTCGGCAGCCAGATTAGATGCTCAGGGTAATTTTATTTGGAATAAACGGTATGGCGGAAATGGATGGAACGATATTGACCATACAACCTGGTCATGTAAAGGCGTTGTTGATTTAAGCGATAACAGTTTATTGATAACGGCACCTACTTTACAAGGAGGCCTTGCCGATGAGAACATGTTGTTGACAAAAGTATCATTAACGAATGGCTCAATCTTATGGTCGAAAGTATTTGGTGGCAGTGGTAGAGATCAATCGAGAGACCTTACTATTCATCCAGGAGGTTATGCAATTCTTGGCCACACTAATTCCTTTTCCACCCCTGCAAATGCTGCAGCAAATATCAATGAGGCCTTAGGTGAAAAAGATATTTTACTATTTTCCGTCAATCACAATGGAAATCTACAATGGTCAAGAACCTATGGTGGTGCTGACCGAGACAAAGGGGTGGGTGTAAAATTTAATAATGACAATGGGTTTTCTATTTCGGCGTTTACAACCTCAGCTTATTTTGGAAATGTTGACGCAAGTTTCGACCCGTTATTCATAAAAACGGATAGTGTTGGTATCGTTGGTTGCCAAATGTTTTCTCCAACGCTTAATGAGGTCAATGTCATTTTAACCGAAGTAACTGCGGGGACGAATGTTGCCGGTAATATAATAAATGATGTTCCACCCATTAGCAGTGTTAACTACCTACCCAATGACCAATATGTATGTCAATCATGCACAAGCATCCCTCAATTCAACATATCTGACACTACGGTATGCGTAAATGATTCTGTATTTTTCAGTAACACCACCATTGTTGGACTCACATGTTTTCAGCAATGGAATGTAAATGGAACTTTTTTAAACGGCCAAATAAACCCGTCCTATGTGTTTACTAGCCCTGGTGTATATCAAATCTATTTGTATTCATCGTGCGGACTGAATTCGGATACCATGATACGAAACATATATGTAATTGACCCGCAACTTTCCGTGCCAGATTTAATTTGCTCAAGTACACCTTCAACAAGTTTTTCTGCAAATCCTCAAAATGGTATATGGAGTGGCTTAAATGTTAGTCCAGCTGGAATTTTTACACCAGGTACTCTACCTTCTGGATTATATAACGCAACCTATAGCATTCCAGCATTCTGTGCGGTAACAGACTCATTTCTATTGATTAAACCTCCATTATTTGCAGGAAACGACACCTTACTATGTGTAGGTGAATCTACGGTATTGAATGCCAGTTCAACTGCCGGTAATCAATTTACATGGAATGTTAATGTTCCCAACGCAGGTATGTACACACCGAATACCATAGGTGTTTTTCCTTTGATTGCTACAATAACAGATACCAATGGTTGTCAGAATACGGATACACTGATTATTGAATCCCATCCTATACCTCAAGCAGACTTTACTTATGTTGTTGATTGTTATTCAACAACTGTTGAATTCACGAATACAAGTAATTTAAATCCATTGTTTACTGATCAACTACAGCTCAATTGGTTTATCAATGGCACTCCCCTCGGAAATCAAAATACAATTACCTATGATTATGGTGCACCCGGACAAGCAAGCGCTTCACTCACGGTAGAAAGTACAACAGGTGGCTGTATAGATACGATAACTCAACTATTAATTGTTCCTACGAATCCAATTGCCTCATTCACCTTTGACCAACAATGTGATTATATCGCTTCGTTCACCTCAGATTTTCCAAGCTCAGAAATCATTACAGCAATTTCTTGGACTACAAACAACGAAGTATTTGGTGATAATTCAACTCAACCCACATACTCTTTTGCAGAACCCGGAATATATACTGTTAATTTATCTGTAACGAATGATTATCCATGCACGTATATCGCTACACAGTCAGTAGCGATGATTATAGAAGAATCCTTAGGGGAACAACAAATCCCAAATGTTATAACTGCAGATTCTGATGGTATTAATGACGAGTTAAACCTTAATATTTGGTTTGATAAATGCCTCGAATACCGTGTGCAAATTTATAACCGTTGGGGTAATCAAGTATATGAATTCACCAATGATTCAGTACCATTTACTGGTGTTGATATAACGGGTAAAGAATTAGTCGCGGGGATTTACTTTTATAAAGTAAGTAGCGGATCAGACATTCGTCATGGTCATATCACCTTAATACGTTAATCTAATATATCGGATATGAAATATATAGCCTTTTTATTCTTTTTGATAATCCTAGCAAGTTATTCATTTAGTCAAACTAAAATTAAATACACGGTCTCAGCTGAAGCACATGCACTTATGTGTCCATTTCTATCCCCCCAATTCATGGCATTACTTGGGAAAAATGGGGCAGAAGAAGTTTATAAGGATGACCAATTACAAGTCCATTTCTATACCTCAATGGATAAAAAATTAAGTAACGAACGCATCTTTCAACTGGTAGACCAAATTGGATACGACCCTAAATTATTTAAAATAACACAGGTAGAAGAGTAATAAAATTATACATTATGCTTTCGCGGAGTATAAGATTGCTCAAGGTTTTCGTAATCAAAAGGGAAATCAAAAAGATTCGCCATAGAGCATTTCAATGCGGAAGCAATTTTGACATACGTCAAAAGCTGTGGATTTGATTTTCCATTCTCAATCACCGAGAGGTTAGAGGGTTCCATACCTACAGCTTGTGCCAAATCTTTTAGCGCCATCCCTTGTTTCTTGCGGATAATTCTAATTTGTTTTCCAACACCTACTAATAAATCTTTGTCTGTATTTGATGCCATGGTTTAAGTTAGTTCATGTATTCTTCAAAAATACATAGAAATTTCATAGTGCATCCATTGAATTCTAACAAAAAAATATAAAAATGCTCAAATCAATAACGAATTGAGTAATATAGTAACAACGTTTTTATCAATAGGAAAGGTAACCGCATGTTCAGATAGCTCATTTAAAGGAATCCATGCAACTCGTTCAAAATCACAAGAATTCACAGCATCTAAAGGTAATTGTATTAACTCTGTGTTAATCTTATTTAAATCCAAGGTTACTAAATAGTAAAATGAAATAAGCTGATCGGTTGAATTGAAGGCCGAAGCTTGAAAATAATCGTTCACATAAAAGAACGTACTTGACTCAATTTGTATACCGAGTTCCTCCATAAACTCTCTTTGCAGCGCCTCTTGAATCCCCTCTCCTAGCAACACTCCACCGCCAGGAAATTTAGTAAACTCGTAGCCATTTCGCCGTTCATATGATAGAAGGACTTCACGGTGATCGTTAATTACGATGCCATAAACCCTAAGATTGAACCTGGCTGACAACTATTTAATGAACTTAAATGATTTTCCTGGGTACACGGCCTCATCGCCAAGTTCTTCCTCAATACGAAGTAATTGATTGTATTTAGCCATTCGATCGCTTCTTGATGCAGACCCTGTTTTAATTTGACCTGTATTCAACGCCACCGCTAAATCAGCGATTGTGCTATCTTCTGTTTCACCAGACCGGTGACTCATAACGGACGTATAGCCATTGGAAGTTGCCATTTGCACCGCTTGAATGGTCTCAGTAAGTGATCCTATTTGATTTACTTTAACTAAAATTGAATTCGCAATGCCCTCTGAAATCCCTCGTGATAAACGCTCAGTATTTGTTACGAACAAATCATCTCCAACTAATTGGGTTGATTTTCCCAATGCATCTGTAGCTAATTTCCAACCTGACCAATCATCCTCAGCCAATCCATCTTCGATTGAAATTAATGGGTACTTCTGACACCAATCTTTCCAATAATCTACCATTTCGGACGACGTTCTTTTTTCACCTGTAGATTCAAATTCGTATAGTCCAGTTGCTGCGTTATAAAACTCAGAAGAGGCTGCATCAAGCGCAATATACATATCATGTCCGGGTTTAAACCCTGCTTTTTCCACTGCTTCTATTACTACTTGAATGGCTTCCTCATTGGAACCTAGATTAGGTGCAAATCCCCCTTCATCCCCTACATTGGTAGACATCCCACGTTTTTTCAATACGCTTTTCAATTGATGGAAAACCTCTGTTCCCCACCGTAAACCTTCAGAAAAAGAAGATGCACCAAAGGGCATCACCATAAATTCTTGAATGTCTATCTTATTATCGGCATGGGAGCCCCCATTTAGAATATTCATCATAGGTACGGGCATTGTTACAGCTCCTACTCCACCAATATATCGATACAAACTTAAATCTGCTTCTATAGCGGCGGCTTTTGCAACTGCCAAAGAGGTACCAAGAATGGCATTAGCACCCAAATGAGCTTTATTCGGCGTACCATCTAATTTAATCAAAAGCGAGTCAATGCCTTTCTGGTTAAATACATCTGCACCTTGCAGAGCCTCATTAATCACAGTATTAACATGGGATACTGCCTTCAACACTCCTTTACCTAAATACACATGAGCATCCTGATCTCTTAATTCTACCGCCTCATGAGCTCCAGTAGATGCACCTGAAGGAACAGCAGCCCTTCCTAACACACCAGACGAGGTAATTACATCCACCTCAATGGTTGGATTCCCACGAGAATCTAAAATTTGACGGGCAAATACATTGGCTATAAAACTCATGATATGGTTTAGTTTAGTTGATTTATAAATTGATCAAAAAGATATCTTGAATCATGTGGTCCAGCCGATGCCTCTGGATGATATTGTACCGAAAAAACTGGTTTACTTTTCATGGCTATTCCAGCTATTGTAGAATCATTCAGGTGAACGTGCGTAATCTCTATTTCAGATTGCGCATCGATACTTTCTCTGGTAATAACAAATCCGTGATTTTGTGAAGTGATTTCACCTTTACCCGTTATCAGGTTTTTTATTGGATGATTTATTCCACGATGCCCGTTAAACATTTTTTCGGTTTTCAATCCCTGACTAAGTCCCAAGATTTGATGACCTAAACAAATACCAAAAACTGGTCGATTTTGCGAAACAACCTCTTTAACTAAGGCAATGGAATTTGGCATGGCGGATGGGTCTCCAGGTCCATTGGAAAGCATATATCCATGTGGTTTGAACGAATTGATCTCATCTAGGGTCGCATTCAGCGGGAACACCCTCACATGACAACCTCGTTCCGTTAAGCAACGTATGATATTTTTTTTCACACCAAAGTCAAGTAAAGCGACACGATACTTAGCCTCAACATGTTCAGGTAATACGTCAAACACTTCTGTTGTAGCAACTTTCGAAGACAATTCAAGACCATTCATATCAGGTATTGTAGCCAATTGTGCCATTAATGAATCCACATCCAAATTTTCAGAAGAAATAATGGCATTCATTGCCCCTTTACTTCTAATGTGACGAACTAAGGCGCGTGTATCAACATCAGCAATACCTACTTTTTTTTGAGCCTCAAATAAGTGTTGAAGTGAAGAAATTCCTGAAGGTCGAGAATACCCATTAGAGAACTTTTTGGTTATTAAACCTGATATCATCACTTGATCTGATTCTACTTCAGTTTCATGCACCCCATAATTACCAATATGTGCTGCGGTCATAACCAATAGTTGACCAAAATATGAAGGATCAGTAAATACCTCTTGGTATCCTGTCATTCCCGTATTAAAAGCAATCTCACCGCTTGCTGTTCCTTTGGCACCAATTGAAGTTCCTTTGAATACTGTACCGTCTTGTAGTACTAAAATTGCGGGTTGTAAATCTGTCATGAAATTATTTTGACAAAATTAATAGCTTCCAACGAAGCAGCACCTGCATAAAACAAAAAAGACGACTAAAAGTCGTCTTTTTTTATCAACATGTGTGAATAGCTTACGCTTCCTTTGTTTCTTCATCCGTTGAATCACCTGAATCCGGAGTTTCTTCTGCTGAGGAAGACTCTTCAACAACTGGTGTTTCTTCAACGATTGCTGCTTCTTCGACAACTGGTGTTTCTTCAACAACAGGTGTTTCTTCAACAACAGGTGTTTCTTCAACAACAGGAGCTTCTTCAACAACAGGAGCCTCTTCAACAACCGAAACTTCTTCTGCTACGGGTGCGTCGTTAGAAACAACTGCTTCAGCAACTGAATCAGTAGAAACCTCTACATTAGAAGTTTCTTTAACTGCACCTGTACCTCCACGACGTGAACGACGAGTTGTTTTCTTCGTGCGGTCAGTATTGTAAATTTCATTGAAATCTACCAATTCAATCATACACATTTCAGCATTATCACCTAAGCGATAACCTGTACGAATAATACGAGTATAACCACCATTACGCTCGGCAATTTTAGGTGCAATATCTCTAAATAATTCTGTAACGATTTCTTTATTTTGCAAATAAGAGAACACAACCCGACGTGAATGGGTAGAATCAGTTTTTGCTTTTGTAAGAATTGGTTCAACAAAAACGCGTAACGCTTTTGCTTTGGCAAGTGTTGTATTGATTCGTTTGTGTTGAATCAATGAACAAGCCATATTCGAAATCATTGCCTTTCTGTGGGCTGATTTTCTTCCTAGATGGTTTAATTTATTTCCGTGTCTCATCTTTCAGGTCTTTGCGACTAGTCTTTGTCTAATTTATACTTTGCTACATTCATTCCAAATGTAAGACCTTTGTTGTCCACAAGATCTTCTAATTCGGTAAGTGATTTCTTACCAAAATTTCGGAATTTCAATAAATCTGATTTCGCGAAAGAAACCAAATCACCAAGGGTATCAACTTCTGCTGCTTTCAAACAATTCAACGCACGAACAGATAAATCCATATCCACTAACTTCGTTTTTAGAAGTTGGCGCATGTGCAACGAACTCTCATCAAACTCTTCAGTTTCAGTTTTCATCTCATTATCCAACGTGATTCGCTCATCTGAGAACAACATAAAATGTTGAATCAAAATTTTCGCTGCTTCTTTCAATGCTTCTTTTGGATGCACTGAACCATCGGTTGTAATATTGAGAATTAACTTTTCGAAGTCTGTTTTTTGTTCAACCCGATAGTTTTCGATAGTGAATTGAACATTCTTAATTGGTGTAAAGATTGAATCAATAAATATTGTACCGAACGGCGCGTCTTCAATCTTGTTCTCTTCTGATGGATAGTATCCTCTTCCTTTAATAATGGATAACTCCATTTCAAACTTAACTGAAGGCTCCATGTTGCAAATCACTAAATCTGGATTCAACACTTGGAATCCATTTGTGAACTTACCAATATCACCAGCTGTCAATGTGTTTTGACCAGAAACTGAAATAATAACCGTTTCATTATCAACAGAATCGATTTGTTGCTTAAATCGAACTTGCTTTAAATTAAGGATCATTTCTGTAACGTCTTCTACCACACCTTTCATGGTACTAAACTCATGATCAACGCCTTCAATGCGTACAGAGGCGATTGCAAACCCTTCTAAAGAAGATAATAAAATTCTTCTTAGAGAGTTACCGATTGTAATACCATATCCTGGTTCAAGTGGTCGAAATTCAAATTCACCATTAAACGCATCCGATTGGAGCATTACAACTTTATCCGGTTTTTGAAAATTAAGTATTGCCATTGCTGAAATTAAAAATTATTTAGAATACAATTCGACGATTAGTTGTTCCTTGATGTTTTCAGGAATCATATCACGAGAAGGCATATTGATTAATTTACCGGTCATGGACGCACCATCCCAATCAATCCAATCCAACCTTTTATTAATCGAGTTCAATGAAGAAACAACAGCCTCAAGCGATTTAGATTTTTCACGAACACTAACCGTATCACCAGGACGTACATGGAATGAAGGAACATTTACAATTTCTCCATTTACGGTAATATGACGGTGACCTACTAATTGTCGAGCCGCTCTTCTGGATGGAGCAATACCTAAACGAAAAACCATGTTATCCAAACGCGATTCGCACAATTGTAACAAGTTCTCACCGGTAATACCTTTCATCCGAGAAGCTTTCTCAAACATGTTAGAGAACTGACGTTCTAAAATACCATAGGTATATTTTGCTTTTTGCTTCTCACCCAACTGAATTGCGTATTCAGATTGTTTTCCACCTCTACGCTTAGACGGCCCGTGTTGTCCGGGACCATAACTTCTACGCTCAAGTGCTTTATCAGGACCAAAAATTGGATCTCTGAATCGACGAGCGATTTTTGATTTAGGACCTCTATATCTTGCCATTACTATTAATTTTTAGTCATGAATTAAGGCATTTTCCTTCGATGACTGGTTAAATAAAATTATACTCTTCTTTTCTTTGGTGGACGACAACCGTTGTGCGGTAGTGGAGTCACATCAATAATTTCAGTTACTTCAATTCCTGAATTGTGAAGTGAACGTATTGCTGATTCTCTACCAGCTCCTGGTCCTTTCACAAAAACACGAACTCTACGTAGTCCGAAGTCATGCGCTTCTTTCGCTGCGTCTTCAGCGGCTAGCTGAGCGGCATACGGTGTGTTCTTTTTAGAACCTTTGAAGCCCATTTTCCCGGCAGATGACCAAGAGATCACTTGCCCGGCATTGTTTGTCAAGGAAACAATAATGTTATTGAAACTTGCTTGGATATGTGCTTCCCCTGCAGCTTCAACCTTGACATTTTTCTTCTTCTTTTGATTGGATTTTGCCATGTTCTTACTTATTATTTAGTTACCTTTTTCTTATTGGCAACAGTTTTTCTCTTACCTTTTCTCGTTCTTGAGTTGTTCTTAGTATGTTGACCACGTAGGGGTAAACCTGAACGGTGACGAATACCGCGGTAGCAACCGATATCCATTAGTCGCTTAATATTCAACTGAATCTCAGAACGTAATTGTCCTTCAGTCTTGACTTCATTCACTGAATTACGAATAGCCGACAATTGGTCATCATTCCAATCCTGAACTTTCACGTTCTCATCAATTCCGTTATCATTCAGAATTCTTTTAGAAGTACTTCGTCCTATCCCATAAATGTAGGTTAATCCGATAACTCCTCTTTTGTTTTTTGGTAAATCTATACCTGCAATACGTGCCATATATCCTGTTTTATCCTTGACGTTGTTTTAACTTCGGGTTCTTTTTGTTAATCACATAAACCCTTCCTTTTCTCTTTACAATTTTGCAATCCGCAGTTCGCTTTTTAACAGATGCTCTAACCTTCATTTTTTATGTATTAATTATTTATATCTAAATGAAATTCTACCTTTTGTTAAATCATACGGTGACATTTCTACCTTAACTCGATCACCAGGGAGAATTTTTATGTAAAACATTCTCATTTTGCCAGAAATGTGCGCCGTAATCACATGCCCATTTTGAAGTTCAACACGGAACATTGCATTTGGCAATGCTTCTAAAATAGTACCGTCTTGTTCTATGGATGATTGTTTTGCCATTTCTTAAAATCCTGATAATTCGTTAGCTCCTCTTCTACCTCTCACCTTAGTATCTCCCATGAGAGAATCCATGTGACGATTCAATAAATAGGTTTCAATTTGTTGCAGTGTATCTAGAACAACACCTACCATAATTAACAGAGAGGTACCACCGAAAAACATCGCAAACGAATCATTAACTCCTGCAATTTTTGCAATCGCTGGGATAATAGCAATTCCTGCTAAAAATAAAGAGCCCGGAAAGGTAATTCTAGTTACTAAATCATCTATGTGATGTGCAGTTTCATCTCCAGGTCTTACACCAGGAACGAATCCACCACTTCGCTTAAGATCATCCGCAATCTTACGTGGATTAATCATAATAGCGGTGTAGAAATATGTAAACACTACAATCATTACCACTAGGATAACATTATACCATAAACCATAAGGATCACTTAAAATACGCTGAACAATTCCACCACCACCTTTTGAATCAGTGGCACTGAGGAAAATAGTCATAGGAATTGTCAGTATTGCTTGTGCGAATATGATCGGCATAACTCCACTTGCATTCACTTTGAGCGGTAGATAATTTCTAGTTTGTTGGGCTTCAACTGCTCGATTTCCTACCACACCCTTAGCCGTATTTAGCGGAACTCTTCTCACACCTTGCACAATCAAAATGACGCTAAGTATTATCAACATTAGTACGATAACCTCCAAAACCAATTTGATAAGATTTCCTCCTTCAAATGATTTACCCACTTCAGCAATGAATGCTCCTGGTAAGCGAGATAAAATACCTACTGCAATCAACAAGGAGATTCCATTTCCAATACCTTTTTCAGTAATTCGCTCTCCTAACCACACTGCGAACATAGAACCTGCTACCAAAATGATAATGGTTTGGGCCCACCAAAACGTAGTTGGATCATCTGGTAATGCTCCTTTTTGTTCTACATACATTTTAAGGTAAGATGGCGCTTGGAGTGCACAAATAACTATCGTAAGAATTCGAGTATAGTTGTTTATCACTTTACGACCAGATTCACCTTCATTTTGAAGTTTTTGAACCGCAGGAACGGCCATTCCTAATAACTGCATGATGATACTTGCTGAGATATAAGGCATAATTCCTAATGCCATTATGGACGCATTTGTAAATCCACCACCTGAAAAGAGAGACAATAAATTCTCTATCCCTTTCTGAGTTTCTGAACCTCCTGCAGACGCACTTTCAAGCACGCTGTAGTTAATTCCAGGAAGAATCACAAATGAGCCAATCCGGTATGCAAGCACCAACCCTAGGGTTAAAAGAATTCGTTGACGTAGTTCAACAACGTTCCAAATGTTTTTCAGATTGGTAATGAATCTTTTCATTTCGATTAATTATCAGATTTTGGTAACACTACCACCAGCTGCTTCAATTGCTGCTGTTGCTGTTGCAGAAAAATGATGGGCACTAACTTTAACAGCTGCCTTTAATTCTCCACGACCTAAAATTTTAACCAACTTGGTTCCAGAAATTAATCCATTATCCAAAAAGGTGTCCAAATTAAAGTCGGTAATTCCTTTGGTTTCAGCTAACATTTGAAGTGAATCAAGGTTTATCGCCTTGTACTCTACTCTATTAATGTTTTTAAAACCAAACTTAGGTACACGACGTTGTAAGGGCATTTGACCTCCTTCGAAACCTATCTTTTTCGAATAACCAGAACGAGACTTAGCTCCTTTGTGTCCACGCGTGGATGTTCCACCACGGCCTGAACCTTGTCCTCTACCTATTCTTTTTTCACTTTTAACCGATCCAGCGGCCGGCGTTAAATTATGTAAACCCATTTCTAAGTTGTTATCTTATTAATCAATGATCTGAATAAGGTGCTTTACCTTATTTATCATACCTAAAACCTGTGGGGTACCTTCTTTTTCAACCACATGATTAAGGCGTTTAAATCCTAATGCTTTAATCGTTGCTTTTTGATCAGCAGGACGTTTAATGGCACTTCTTACTTGTTTGATTTTAATTACACTCATTGTTTGAAAAATTACCCGTTAAATACTTTATTAAGGTCAATTCCACGCTGACGAGCAACTGCTGCTGCATCGCGCATTTTAGAAAGCGCATCCATCGTAGCTTTAACCACATTGTGTGGATTCGAAGACCCTTGAGATTTTGCTAATACATTGTGTATACCAACGGATTCAAGAACGGCTCGCATTGCACCACCGGCAATTACACCGGTACCATCCGTAGCTGGTTTTAATAAAACCTCAGCACCCCCATATTTTCCTTTTTGTGTATGTGGCACAGTTCCTTTACGAATTGGAACGCGAATCAAATTCTTTTTCGCATCATCAATACCCTTAGTAATTGCTTCCGTAACCTCTTTAGCTTTCCCAAGACCATGACCTACCACTCCGTTTTCATCTCCAACCACTACGATTGCAGAAAAACTAAACGTTCTACCTCCTTTGGTTACTTTAGTTACACGGTTCACGGCAACGAGTTTATCTTTTAACTCAATGTCTGCCGATTTTACTCTGTTTAAATTTTGTTGCGTACTCATTCTTATTAAAATTTAAGTCCACTTTCTCGAGCCGAATCAGCAAGTGATTTCACTCTTCCGTGATATAAATAACCATTTCGATCAAAAACTACTGCTTGAATTCCTGCTTTTGTTGCATTCTCAGCAATCATTTTTCCGACCATTGCTGCTTGTTCAAGCTTTGCTGCTTTCTGCGCTGCATCATTCTTTAACGAACCTGCTGAAGCAAGGGTTTTACCAGTTGTATCATCGATAATCTGAGCATAAATCTGCTTATTACTTCTAAATACAGACAATCTTGGAATAGCAGAGGTGCCAAAAATTTTCTTTCTGATTCTGCGTTTGATTTTCGCTCTTCTTAAAACTTTGTTTAGTGCCATGACTTTACCTATTATTTTTTACCTGCTGATTTACCAGCTTTTCTTCTTATTTCTTCTCCAACGAACTTAATACCTTTTCCTTTGTATGGTTCAGGTTTTCTGAAACTACGTATTTTCGCTGCAACCGCACCTAACAATTGTTTGTCATACGACTCTAGCGTTACAACAGGTGCCTTACCTTTTTCAGTAACCGTTGTACAAACAACCTCTTTAGGAATTTCAAAGATAATTTGGTGTGAAAATCCAAGAGCCAATTCCAACAACTGACCATTTGCATTTGCACGATAACCAACTCCTATTACTTCCATTTGTTTTTTAAATCCATCAGTAACCCCAACAATCATGTTTTGGATTAATGCACGATAAAGACCATGCTTAGAACGGTGATCTGGTGCTTCAGAAGCGCGAGTAATCGTTAGGATATTATCTTCCAAACTTAGTGTAACACTTGATAAATCTATATCTTGTGTTAAGGTCCCTTTCTTTCCTTTGATGGAAACTACATTTCCATTCAGGGCATACTCTACACCTGCAGGGATAGTAATGGGCAATTTACCAATTCTTGACATCTTTCAATTTTTAATATACGTAACACAATACTTCACCACCTACATTCAATTTGCGTGCTTCCTTATCAGTAATAACACCTTTTGAAGTAGAGATCATAGCGATACCAAGTCCATTCAATACACGAGGAAGTTCTTCAGAACCTGCATATTTACGTAACCCTGGTTTAGAGATTCGCTGTAATTTAGTAATTGCAGGAATACGAGTTGACATGTTGTATTTCAATGCAATTTTAATGATACCTTGTTTGTTGTCCTCCTCAAACTTATAATTAAGGATATATCCTTGATCAAACAAAATCTGTGTCATTGCACGCTTCGTGTTTGAACTTGGAATTTCAACCATTTTTAACCCAGCAGCACTTGCGTTGCGAATACGAGTTAAAAAATCTGCGATTGGATCTGTAGTCATTTCTTTTTAAACTTTATAATATTACCAACTAGCTTTACGAACTCCTGGGATTTTTCCAGCCAAAGCCATTTCTCTGAAAGTCACCCTAGAAATTCCAAAATGACGCATGTAACCACGAGGACGTCCAGTTAAACCACACCGATTGTGAAGTCTAATTTTAGATGAATTCGCAGGAATCTTTTGTAACGCCATCATTGCATCCCACTTTTGATTTATCACATCTTCATCTGTTGAAGTAGATTTCAAAACTTTTGTCAATTGCTCACGTTTTTTAGCATATCGTGCTACCATCCGTTCTCTTTTGCGCTCACGCGCTTTCATTGATTCTTTTGCCATTTCTTATTATTTTTTTGCAAATGGGAATCCAAATGCGTCTAACAATGCTTTTGCTTCTTCATCACTCTCAGCAGTAGTCACAAACGTGATATCCATACCAAGAATTTTATTTACCTTATCGATATCAATTTCTGGAAAAATGATATGTTCCTTAATTCCTAAATTGAAATTACCTCGTCCGTCAAATCCTTTAGGATTAATTCCGCGGAAATCTCGAGTTCGCGGCAAAGACACAGAAAGTAAACGATCTAAGAAATCATACATACGATCCCCTCGTAAGGTTACTTTCGTTCCTATTGGCATACCTTTTCTAAGCTTGAAGTTAGAAATATCCTTTTTAGAATTCGTAGTGATTGCTTTCTGACCAGCGATTCTTGACAAATCTGCTGCTGCATTTTCAATTAATTTTTTATCTGCTACTGCATCACCCATACCTTGACTCAATACAATTTTGGTCAATTTAGGAACTCGCATAGTTGATTTATATCCAAACTGTTCAGTTAAATCTTTAATGATTACAGCTTGATATTTTTCTTTAAGTCGTGGTGTATAACTCATTATTTGATCACCTCCCCTGATTTCTTTGAAAAACGTACTAATTTACCTTTGTCATTTTCTTTTCTTCCTACTCGAGTTGCTTGGCCAGCAACAACAAGCATCAGATTAGATACATGAATTGTTCCTTCTTTTTCCTCAATTCCACCTTGTGGATTAGACGCGCTTGGCTTCGTGTGGCGTTTAACTAAATTAACACCTTCAACCGTTGCACGCATTTTCGTACGGTTAATTGAGGTAATCTTACCTTCTTGACCTTTAGAATCACCACTGATGACTTTTACTAGGTCTCCTACTTTTATTTTTAACTTCGTTTGCATATCTTTTTAAATTACAACACCTCAGGTGCTAATGAAACGATTTTCATATAATTGTTCTCACGTAATTCCCTTGCTACAGGTCCGAAAATACGCGTTCCACGCATCTCACCAGCTTGATTCAGAATAACGCATGCATTATCATCGAACCGGATATAAGATCCATCTTGTCTTCGTATTTCCTTTTTGGTACGTACTACAACTGCGGTAGCAACTGATCCTTTTTTCACTGCGCCTGTAGGCATAGCACTCTTAACGGCAACAACAATTTTGTCACCTACAGAAGCGTATCTTCTGCGCGTACCACCTAACACTCTAATGCAAAGTACCTCTTTTGCGCCGGAATTATCAGCAACTGATAATCTTGATTCTGTTTGTATCATTTCTCAGGTTATTTCGCTCTTTCAACAATTTCTACTAAGCGCCAGTTCTTCGTTTTACTTAAGGGACGCGTTTCCATAATTTTTACTGTATCGCCAATATGGCTATCATTCTTTTCGTCATGCGCTACAAACTTTGTAGTCGTTTTAACGAACTTCCCATACTTCGGGTGCTTTTTCTTACGTTCTACAGCAACTACAACAGACTTGTCCATTTTGTCACTTGTTACGATCCCGATTCTTTCTTTTCTTAAATTTCGCTTTTCCATGTTAAGCTTCAATTATTGCGCTTATGCTGCGCTGTTTCTTTTGGTTAATTCAGTATTAAATCTCGCGATTGTCTTTCTCAAACTCTTAATTCTCATTGGGTTCTCTATAGGAGCCGTTTTGTGTGTAAGAGTCAAAGAAATCATTTGACCCTGTAACTCTGTAAGTTTTCGATTCAAATCTTCTAGCGATAATTTCGATATATCTTGTGTCTTCATTTTCAAGGATTAAGCAGGTATAACAAAGTCATTACGAACTACGAATTTACATTTTACAGGAAGCTTTTGAGCCGCTAAACGCATTGCCTCTTTAGCGATTTCATAAGAAACTCCATCTGCTTCAAACATAATTCGACCGGGTTTAACCACTGCAACCCAATGGCTTAAAGCACCCTTACCTTTACCCATCCGAACTTCAGCTGGTTTTGCTGTAACCGGTTTGTCTGGGAAAATTCGAATCCACACTTTACCTTCCCTTTTCATGTAACGCGTAACTGCGATACGGGATGCTTCGATTTGACGAGAAGTGATCCATCCTGGTTCCAAGGTCTTTAGACCAAATGATCCAAAAGCAATAGATGACCCACGTTGTGCTAAACCTCGGTTTCTCCCCTTCTGTACTTTTCTGAACTTCGTTCTTTTTGGTTGTAACATTTTAGTACTCTTTTAAGCGTATTACTTTTTCTTTCTTTTTGGTGAAGCTGAGCCACTATTGCCAGCATTCGACGCACTTGATGACATTCCTACGTTTGGAGAAAGATCACGTTTTCCATATACTTCGCCACGGCAAATCCAAACTTTGATTCCAAGACGACCGTACGTAGTATGTGCTTCAGAAACTGCATAATCAATATCTGCTCTGAAGGTATGCAATGGTGTACGACCATCTTTATACATTTCTGAACGCGCCATTTCAGCACCATTCAAACGACCAGAAATTTTTATTTTTATTCCTTCCGCTCCAAGACGCATCGTTCCTGCAATTGCCATTTTGATAGCACGTCTGAAGGAAATTCTTGCTTCAAGTTGACGAGCAACGGCGTCCGCTACTAAACGAGCATCAAGTTCAGGTCGTTTAACCTCGAAGATATTGATTTGAATCTCTTTCTTAGTTAACTTTTTAAGCTCTTCTTTTAGCTTATCAACTTCTTGCCCACCTTTACCAATAATCACACCCGGACGAGCGGTATTAATTGTTACGGTAACCAACTTAAGTGTTCGCTCAATTATGATTTTAGCAATACTCGCTTTCGCAAGACGAGCATTCAAATATTTTCTTATTTGATCATCTTCGACTATTTTATCTTTATAATCTCTACCACCATACCAGTTAGATTCCCATCCGTGGATGTAGCCTAAACGATTACCAATTGGATTTGTCTTTTGTCCCATATTCTTAAGAATTTACACCATCAACGATGATTGTAACATGATTTGATCTTTTTCTAATTCTGTGTGCCCGACCTTGTGGTGCTGGTTGAATTCTCTTCAACATTGCTCCTCCGGCAACTTCGATTGATTTTACAAACACTTTCTCCTCACTTAGGTCTTTACCTTCGTTTTTCTGTTCCCAGTTAGAGATTGCAGAACGTAGCAACTTTTCTAACCCAACCGCAGCGAATTTTGAATTATGGCTTAAAATATTAAGCGCTTTATTCACTTCTACTCCGCGAATTAAATCGGCAACCATTCTCATTTTACGGGGAGAAATTTTTGAATCATTCAATTGCGCAATTGCAATTTGTTTTTTCTCATCTTTCAACTTCTCAGCCCTTAGTCTTTTTCTAGCACCCATGACTTACAATTTATCTTATCGTTTTTTATCTTTTTTATTTCCTCCATGCCCACGGAAGATTCTCGTTGGAGAAAATTCGCCTAACTTGTGACCTACCATATTCTCTGTAGCAAATACAGGAATAAACTTGTGACCATTGTGTACCGCGAAGGTCAGACCAACGAAATCCGGAGTGATTGTGGACGCACGCGACCATGTTTTAATTACTGCCTTGCTGTTTGAAGCTTGGGCATCATCCACTCGTTTCATCAATTTGTAGTGAACAAAAGGCGGTTTTTTTAATGAACGACTCATACTACGTTATTTTTTTCTTCTTTCTATAATGAACTTATTCGAATACTTGGTTTTCGATCTGGTTTTGTAACCTTTTGCTGGCATACCATTTCTAGATCGCGGATGACCTCCGGAATTTCTTCCTTCACCACCACCCATCGGGTGATCTACAGGATTCATTACAACCCCTCGAACACGCGGACGTCGGCCTAACCATCTTGAACGACCGGCTTTACCTGAACGCTCTAGGTTATGTTCACCATTGGAAACTACACCTACAGTGGCAAGACAAGTTACAAGGACCATTCGGGTTTCACCAGAAGGCATTTTTACAACAGCGAACTTACCTTCTCGTGCATTTAATTGGCCATAGGTTCCAGCACCACGCGCAATTGACCCTCCTTTTCCTGGCATCAACTCAATGTTGTGAATTAACGTACCTAATGGAACATCAGATAAATACATTGCATTACCAACATTTGGTGTTGCTGTTCTACCTGCAGTAACCGTATCACCTACTTTCAATCCGTTTGGAGCAATAATATATCGTTTTTCACCATCTGCGTAGTAAAGCAACGCGATATTCGCAGTTCGATTTGGATCATATTCTATAGCCTTAACGGTTGCAGGAATATCAAACTTATTACGCTTGAAATCTACGATACGATACTTTTGTTTGTGACCTCCACCAATGTAACGCATTGTCATACGTCCATCGTTGTTACGTCCACCAGACTTAGTACCACCTTTAACAAGGCTTTTCTCTGGTTTTGACGCGGTGATTACCGACATGTCAATTGCCACTTTGTGACGTTGACCAGGAGTTGTTGGTTTAAACTTTCTAACGCTCATTGCTCAATTAATAGTTGTTAAACAAATCAATGGTTTCACCATCTGCGATTGAAACTACAGCTTTCTTCCATTGCTTGCTTTTTTGCTCTACAATGCCTTTGTTCGTGTACTTCACAGAAGATTTTCCACCGCCATAATTTTGTGTACGTACCTCTGTGACGTGTACTCCGTACATTTTCTCGACAGCATGTTTTATTTCAAGCTTGTTCGCTTTGCGATCCACTTCAAAAGTGAATGCATTTCTAGCCTCAGAAGCAAATGTTGCTTTTTCTGTAATTATTGGCTTTTTAATTATTCCTTGCATGACCCTGGATCAATTAATTTAAAATTTCTTCAATACGACTAATCGCCGTTTGGGTTACTAAAACTTTACGTGCATTCAACACATCGTAGGTATTAAAAGATTCTACCGTCACCACTTTAACCTTCTTCAAGTTTCTTGCAGCTAAATAAACAGCATCATTTTTATCACCTAAAATCAATAACACCTTCTGATTCTCTAATGAAAGTGCAGATACCATAGAAACAAAATCTTTTGTTTTGATTGCATCCATCTTTACATCCTCTAAAACCATTAAGGCATCGTTTTTCATCTGATATGAAAAGGCTGATTTTCTCGCTAATCTTTTAAGCTTAACATTCAATTTGAACGAGTAATTTCTTGGTCTTGGTCCAAAAATTCGGCCACCACCTACACGAGTACCAGATTTTGCGCTACCTGCTCTTGCTCCACCGGTACCTTTTTGCTTCTTAAGCTTCTTGGTTGAACCTGCAATTTCATTTCGCTCCTTTGTCTTGTGTGTTCCTTGTCTGCGATTTGCTAAATGTTGTTTAACATCTAGATATATCGCATGGTTATTTGGCTCTATACCAAACACCTCATCAGAGAGATTTGCTTTCGCTGAAGACGCCTTACCGCTTACGCTATATACTTTCGCTTCCATTACTTATAAATTGTTACATAAGAATTATTCGCTCCTGGAATAGATCCTTTAATGATTAATATATTGCGATCCGCCAACACCTTAAGAATCTCAAGATTTGATTGTGTACGCTGCTTATTTCCCATTTGTCCTGCCATGCGCATTCCTTTGAATACACGCGCTGGATATGAACATGCTCCGATTGAACCTGGTGCACGTAAACGGTTATGCTGACCATGAGTTGACTGTCCAACACCACCAAAGTTGTGTCTTCTAACTACCCCTTGAAACCCTTTTCCTTTTGTGGTCCCACTAACATCAACAAATTCACCTTCTTCGAAAATACTCACGTTGATTTCATCTCCGGCATTGCAACTTTCGAATCCTTTAAACTCAACCAATTTTGATTTTGGTGTTGTATTTGCTTTTTTGAAGTGACCTTTCAATGCATTCGGGGTATTCTTCTCTTTGCGATTTCCAAAACCCAATTGAACAGCATCATACCCATCACGGTCGATTGTTTTAACTTGAGTTACTACGCAGGGACCAGCTTCAACAAGCGTGCATGGCTGTGATTTGCCCTCGGCACTATAGATGCTAGTCATTCCGATTTTTCGTCCAATAATTCCTGACATAACTAATTTAACTTAAGATTATACTTTAATTTCTACATCAACGCCACTTGGCAACTCCAATTTCATCAGCGCATCTACAGTTTTTGATGAACTGCTGTAGATGTCTAACAAACGCTTGTATGCACACAATTCAAACTGCTCACGCGCCTTTTTATTAACGTGTGGGGAACGCAATACCGTGTAAATACGCTTGTGTGTTGGTAATGGAATAGGACCACTTACAACGGCACCTGTAGCTTTTACAGTCTTTACAATTTTCTCAGCAGACTTGTCTACTAGATTGTGATCGTAAGACTTTAATTTTATTCTAATTTTCTGACTCATTTCTTTTCAATTTTATGCTGAAAAATTACTTCGCTTTTGAAATTACATCCTCTGCTACATTCTTAGGTGCTGCAGCGTAGTGAGAAAACTCCATGGAAGACGTTGCTCGTCCAGAAGTTATGGTACGTAACTGGGTTACATAACCAAACATTTCTGATAATGGAACATCTGCCTTAAGCACCTTAGCTCCAGCTCTATCATCCATTCCAGTAGGCATTCCACGTCGTCTATTTAAATCTCCTTGAACATCTCCAAAATAATCCTCTGGTGTTACCACTTCCATTTTCATGATTGGCTCCAAAAGAATAGGTGAACAAGACTTCAATGCAGCACGGTAGGCCATTTTCGCACACAACTCGAATGAAAGTGAATCGGAGTCAACTGCGTGGAATGAACCATCAATTAATTCAACCTTCATTGATTCAAGTGGGAATCCTGCTAAAACACCGTTCTTCATTGATTCTCTGAATCCTTTCTCAACTGAAGGAATAAATTCTCTTGGAATATTACCTCCTTTGATGCTGTTAATGAACTCCAAGCCTTTTTTCTCAGGGTTATCCTGGTGAGAAATTTTAACCAAAATATCCGCAAATTTACCACGACCACCCGTTTGTTTTTTGTAAACTTCACGGTGTTCTGTAGATCCGGCGATAGCCTCACGGTATGCCACTTGAGGAGCACCTTGATTAACTTCTACTTTAAATTCTCTTTTTAAACGATCAACAATGATTTCCAAGTGAAGCTCACCCATACCTGAAATGATTGTTTGACCAGTATCCTCATCTGTGTTTACTCGGAATGTTGGATCCTCTTCAGATAATTTAGATAAACCAATGGATAAACGATCTGTATCTGCTTGGGTTTTAGGCTCAATTGCCAATCCAATAACTGGATCAGGGAAAACCATTGACTCAAGAATAATAGGTGCATTTTCCGCGCACAAGGTATCTCCAGTTTTGATGTCCTTAAATCCAACTACTGCACCAATATCACCAGCACCTAATTCAGGAACCTGGTTTTGCTTATTGGCATGCATTTGGAAAATTCGAGAAATACGCTCTTTGTTTTCAGAACGTGTATTCAATACATATGAACCAGCGTCTAATTTACCTGAGTAAACTCGAGTAAAACATAATCTACCTACAAATGGATCCGTGGCAATTTTAAATGCTAAGGCCGCAAACGGCTCGTCATACGACGGTTTTCTTGTTACTTCCTCGTCCGTTTTAGGATTAATTCCTGTAATTGCCTCAACATCAAGTGGAGAAGGTAAAATTTCCATTACCATATCCAACATGGCTTGAACTCCTTTATTCTTAAAAGAAGAACCACACATCATAGGGACTACTTTACCTGAAATGGTAGCTTGGCGCAATGCATCAAGAATTTCACGCTCCGTTAACGAATTCTCGTCTTCGAAATATTTTTCCATTAATGTCTCGTCAAACTCAGCAACTGCTTCTAACAATTTACCTCGTAAATCACGTGCCTCGTCGATAATATCAGCTGGAATTTCAACTTCTTGAAAGGTCATTCCATAATCATCCTCATTCCAAACAATTCCACGGAAATTGATTAAATCAACCACTCCTCTAAAATTATCTTCTTCACCAATGTTTATTTGTAAAGGCAAAGCATGGCTTCCAAGCATATCCTTAACTTGTTTACACACTTTAAGGAAGTCTGCACCTTGGCGGTCCATTTTATTTACAAAACCAATACGTGGTACGTTGTAGTTGTTGGCCAAACGCCAGTTAGTTTCAGATTGTGGTTCAACACCATCTACCGCTGAAAACAAAAACACTAATCCATCAAGTACTCGAAGGGAACGGTTAACTTCCACCGTAAAATCAACGTGTCCTGGTGTATCAATGATATTCACATGGTATGGTGTACCTCTGTAATTCCAAGTTAATGTGGTAGCCGCTGAAGTGATGGTAATACCACGCTCCTGCTCTTGCTCCATCCAGTCCATTGTCGCAGCTCCGTCATGAACCTCACCAATCTTGTGGTTTACCCCACCATAGAACAAAATACGTTCTGTAGTAGTAGTCTTTCCTGCATCAATGTGAGCAGCAATACCAATATTTCTCGTGTATTTAAGATCTCTTGCCATTTCTTAGAATCTAAAATGTGAAAATGCTTTGTTCGCTTCTGCCATTCTGATGGTATCTTCTTTCTTTTTGAAAGCTGCACCTTCTTCTTTAGCCGCTGCAATGATTTCTGCAGCTAACTTTTGAGACATTGTTTTCTCGTTACGTTTACGTGCATAACCAATCAACCATTTCATTGCCAGTGAAGATTTACGTTCTTCACGCACTGGAGTTGGAATTTGGAACGTTGCTCCACCAACACGACGGCTTCTAACCTCAACGCTCGGCGTAACATTTTCTATGGCTTTTTTCCATACCTCAAGACCTGGGGTATCTTCAACCTTTTTCTCTACTAGCTCAATTGCATCGTAGAATATCTTAAACGCCAAACTTTTCTTTCCGGAATACATTAAATTATTCACGAACTTGGTAACAACCTGTTCGTTGAATTTTGGATCCGGGAGGATGGCAATTTTTTTCGCTTTTCTTCTTCTCATCGCTTAAAAATTATCGCTGAATGACAACTATATTATTTTTGCTTAGGACGTTTAGTACCATATTTTGATCGTCGTTGAGAACGCCCTTGAACACCCGCTGTATCTTCAGCTCCGCGAACAATATGATAACGAACTCCTGGTAGGTCTTTAACACGACCTCCACGAACTAACACTAAGGAGTGCTCTTGAAGGTTGTGACCTTCACCTCCGATATAAGCATTGACCTCGCGTCCGTTAGTTAAACGAACCCGAGCCACTTTACGCATGGCAGAATTTGGCTTTTTTGGAGTGGTTGTATACACACGAACACATACTCCCTTTCGCTGGGGACATGAATCAAGTGCAGCAGACTTACTTTTCTTCACTACCGCCGTTCTTCCTTTGCGAACTAACTGTTGAATAGTTGGCATAAAAATACTCTTAATTTAACAATATATAATTACCTCAAACGCTCTTTGAGGGGTGCAAAGATACAAGGTTAAATTAATTACACAATAGAAAAAGTGAAAAACTTTGAAATAATTTAGTAGAAAAGTAAGTATTCCACAATTTTAATGCAATTGCTTGGCTTTCTATTCGTGAATTATCTAGAATTATTCGTTTAAACAAAGGGATTAACGAAAAATATGTAAAAAGCCAGCAAGTAAAAACTTAGTGCGCTCTTGGTTATCGTATGCATACTTTTCACTTTCGGGTAAGATCGTATAAAAATATACCCCATCAGAAAGTTCTTTGCCGTTATCGGCTATCCCGGACCAATCATTTTGGTATGCATCATTTTGATAAACTACATTGCCCCATCGATTAAACACTCTTAACTGCACCGCATTATAGTCTTCTAAATGCTGAATTATAAAGTACTCGTTTGTCTGATCACCATTTAGTGTTAACACATTTGGAGCCAACAGAGGGCATTGATTAAATACAGCAATTGGATCTATAATCGCCGTCTTACCGCATTGATCCTGTACCTCTACAGAAAACAAGTTTTGGTTCGGCGCCAACACGGAACTAGACAATGTGATGGTGTCACTGTTCGGAAAAACTCCAGGCGACCAATTATATTGATATGGTGGTAATCCAAAACTAGCGGAACAACCAAGCCAAGGAACTTCACCTCCACCGACACAAAAATTTACAGAATCCAGCGCGACAAGTTGTAAGGGCTGATAATCTACTAAGTTAAGCGTAATCGATGTGGTGTCGAAGGTGCCATCGCATGGATTGGGAACAATTACACTAAAATAAACAGTTTCCGTGGACTCAATTAATGTATCGATTAAGGCTTCTACCGTTATTGTATCCGAAAAAACACCGTTCGGAATGGTAAGTGAATCAGCAATAAATGGATAATCTACACCATTTACAGCTGTTCCTCCTAATCCAATTTGGACCACTAAACTTGATGTAGTATCTGTTCTTGAGATAATAAATCCAGCAAAACCGCAATCTTCAACGAGCTGTGGGGGCCCCGTAATGTTTACAGATATTGGAATATCAACTTGACAAATCACCACCCTGAATGCAAAGGTTCTAATTTTTGAATTTATTAGTACCCCGTTTCTAAACTCGTTTACTCTTACCCCTGCCACGAAATTACCAATATTGTTTGGGGTGAAAGACATCATGCCCGTTTGAGTATTTAATGTGATAGACGAACCCACACCAAAGGGCACTAGGGTGGAGAATCCAGGATTCCAGGCAACTCCTGCATATGGAGGAGGTGATTCAGGGTTGGGAATCACATTAGCTATACTTCCTCCGAGTAAGGGATCTACAAGCTCATAGGTAAGCGAATCTCCATCTGGATCGAAAGCAACATGGTCAAACATTAAGGTATTTTGCGCGCAAAGAACCAATGGAGGATAATTTGTAAACCTTGCACCTTGATTATAAACTGGTGTTAATGAAGTCCCGGGAATAAAAGTTGTTAACGTGATTCCATTATTTCCGGGATCCACGATGTTATCAATATTATTAGCCCAACAACACCGTTGATAAGATATATGATATCCTGAAGGATTAAATGGCAGTTGAATGGTATCAATATAAATTCCTTTTTCAACGCAGATATTATTTGGAGGAGTTACGCAGGGGTCATCATACACAATGGGTAAAATCGCACTAGAGAATAAGGAAACAACCTCTTCTGAGTAGTAAGTTCCATCTTCATTGAATATCGTATAAACGAGCGGGTTGTCATAGGCCGTTGCACTGTTACAATCTCTATAAATCTCAAATGTTACTTTATAAAAACCGTTGCCTAAGGAATCGTAATAAATTTCTCCGCCAAGGATATGTGTAGCTTTAACCTGATTGGTGAACACACAAATCAATGCAAAACAAAAACCTAATAATAATTTTCTCATATTTAAATACTAACTATTCCTCAATCCAAACCCTTTCCATCGTTCCATCCTCAAAATACAGTATAAGGATTTGACCCGGTCTCTTTACTGTTACTCTGCCACTCAAATCAGTTATCTTGACTATTTTTTTCGAAGACAACCCATTTAAGTCAATAATTCCGCCGGTTAAAATAGTTAGGGTTAAAGTAACCAAGCTGTCGCACGCATTTGCATTCGCTGCAGTATCAACGTATGTCCCGGAGGACGTATAAACCATACCGTTGAATGGCCATGTGTAAGGACCTGTGCTCGTTACATTCAAGGTACCTGTTAAAAGTGGTTGAACTGTTATTGCCATAACGCTTGTGTCACAGGTAACCCCATTACAAGCAACTAACTGAACGTTGTAAGTTCCCGGAAAATAATAACACGTTGGATTGGGATTTTGTAAGTTGGAGGTTTGACCGTTTCCGAAGTCCCATGCGAACGTATTTGACCCGGTACTTGTATTGGTAATCGAAATGCAATCGCCTAAGCAAGGTGAGTTACTAGAAAGCAGGTAAGAAGCAGTCACCGAAGGTTGAACAGGCGATGTGATTTTCACGTTATTAATTGCCAGCGAAGGGTCTGAGCCAGCACCGTCATTATCGTTATGCCATTCAAATCCAATTCTTAGCGTGGAGATATTCGTGCAACTAGCGGGCAACAGGGCAACTATATTACTCCAAAGTCCTTGTCCGGAGGCACAGGTAGTTCCTGAATTTATAACTTGCAAAACAGACCAATTACTTCCACCGTCTACACTATATACGACATTACCAAAATCAGCTCCTGGCTGCCCTATACCGATATAATCAAAAGATAAATTCAAAACACCAGTATTCATTGTATTAATATTGGCACTGGTGAATGCGCGTTTATTTGTTGTTGCATCAATAAATCCGAGACCACCATCGCCTGCATTATAGGTAGCCCCACTGCCAACGCACCATGCACCTTGGCATCCCACATGCAAGGTCTTATTGCCATTTCCAGCAAGGCCACAATTGCCGGCCACTACCCCACCTTCAGCGTCTGAAATCACCCAGGTATTTGCATCAATTCCATTCGCACCGCTTGCAGCATTTAAAGTCCAGGCTGCTGGGTTTTCAAAATCATCCTGCCAAATGATATTTTGTGCAAAAAAACTGAGTTGCTGAATAAAGAAAATAAAGAGTAGGTAGTTTTTCATGGGTTAAAATTTAGCTTAAATTTAAATGAAATTCAGAATTAACCACTACGTATAGAATTAATACCCTTAATTTTAACTAAAAAAATGCGCAATACGCTCTTTATATTTTTATTGATTAGTCTCAACGTAAACAGTCAAATCGAACGAATTTATTGTTCGGAAATCAATGACCAATTGAAATCGAAAGGGGTGTTTCCTTTTGGCGTAGCATCTGGAGACCCAACGGAAAAAGGAGTTATTTTATGGACGGCGTTAAACCCATTCAAACTTCAAACCTTTCGCATCGTAAGTTGTCAAGTAAGTGAACAAGCTAATTTTAAAGAAATCGCCAGAACATACCAATACGAAGTGGAGATTTCCCGAGGCTTGTCTGTTAAAATGAACGCCTCCAATCTCTCGCAAGACAAACAATATTTTTATAGATTCATTTATGGTGAGGATACTTCTGCTATTGGAAAAACGAAGACAATTGGAACGAATCCAGACCACTTAAAATTCGCTGTGGTAAGTTGCAGTAATTATGAATGGGGTTATTTCAACGCTTATGAATCCATAGCCAATATTCCTAATTTAGATTTTGTAGTTCATCTTGGCGATTACATCTATGAATACGGTCCAGGGGTATATGGCGATAAGTCCTTAAATCGTGTGCATCTGCCTGCCAAAGAATTACTAACAATTCAAGATTACCGATCTCGTTATGCCCAATATCGATTGGATGAACAACTGCAAAAAGTTCATCAAAACACCCCGTTTATTTCCGTTTGGGATGATCATGAAATAGCGAATGATACATATACCGAAGGAGCTCAAAATCACCAAGAAGAAGACGGGGATTGGAATGAACGAAAACATGCCGCTCAACAAGCTTACTTTGAATGGTTACCTATCACTGATAATACGAAATATGAAATACAAAGGGAATTTAACTTTGGTTCCTTAGCCAATTTATTTATGCTTGATGAACGACTTAAAGGAAGAACAAAACAACCCACGTTAGAGAATGCAAGCTTAGAATCCAATAGTATCTTAGGGAAAATACAATATGATTGGCTTGTGAATTCAATGAATCGCTCCGAAACCTCTTGGAACATCCTTGGAAATCAGGTGCTTTTCTCACGTATTAATATTCCTGCACATGTAGAGGGTTTGAAAAAAAGCATGGATACGTGGCAGGGTTATTTAAACGAAAAGAATCAATTATTCGATGAATTTCATAAAATCAGCCTTGCTAAATATCAAGCAAATAACCTCATTGTGCTTACGGGTGACATCCATAGCTCTTTAGCCTTAAAACTTGAGCATAAAAATAAACCACTTGGGGTTGAATGGGTAGCCCCTAGTGTAACATCTGCTAATTACAATGAACGGTATTCGTCATGCAAGACAAAAACGGTTGAACGTAAACTACGAAATAAGACCCTTAATCCCGCATTGGACTTTGTAAACCTGCGACATCATGGATATGTCCTAATTGAACTGAGTACTTCCCATGCAAAATCAACATGGTTTAAAGTAAAGGTTACTAAACCAGGGAAAACAAAATCTAAAAAGATTCATTCAGAATCAATTCAGAAAATAATCACCCTAAACGGATAGAAAACCATCCGAACTACGTATAACTACGTAGCACCTTCCCAATAACTACATAGAAACTTATCGGTATGTACGTGTATTTTGCATGTGCCGGAAGAAAAACTGAATCTATCAGACTTTATATATAGTCACCTTTGGTTTAACAAACAACGCTAATACCAAAGCATATGAAAAAAATAGCACTACTTTTCGTTTTAATCATAGGAAGTTTAACCACTACAAGTATAGGGCAAGTTTCTAAAGTATGGGTACAGATAACCGATCATTCAGCAATTCCAACGGTTTCAACAGATGGACAATTAGTATCAAGCAACGAAACATTCAATACCGCAATTTCTTCCATCGGGATTACTAAGGTAACACAAGTATTAGCTGCATCAAAACAAGCAAAGCTTCAACAAGTTTATGAAATCGAATGTGCTTGTACTGAAGAAGTATTAACCAATACCTTAAAATCAATACCTGTTCTTTCGGGAATTGAATCAGCACCAAATTACCAAGTGCTTTATACACCAAACGATTATAACTTAGGTCTTGCAAATAATTATGCCATGGATTTAATTAATGCGCAAGGAGCATGGGACATCACTCAAGGCAATGCAAGTTTTATTATCGGAATTAGTGATCAAAACGTAAATCCAGCACATGAGGAATTAGTTGGTAAAATTGTTTCATATGATGCAAGTAATTTAGCTACCCCTACCCACGGAAATGCGGTTTGTGCGATTGCCGCAGGGAATACAAACAATAATATTGGTTTAAGCTCGATTGGATTCAATTCCTCTATAGCATTCTATCAAATGAATTATAATCAATTATTAGTTGCTACCTACAGTGGAATCAGAGTACTAAATTTAAGTTGGACCTCTGGATGCTTTTACAATCAATATGAACAAGATGTAATGACAGAAGTATACAATAATGGTACCTTCATTATTGCTGCTGCTGGAAACGGAAATACCTGCAGTTCGCCCGATGCGCTTGTATATCCGGCTGCATATGCTCATGTATTTGCTGTAACAAGTATTGGCGCATTGGACAACCACGAACAAGTAAGTGGTGATCCGTTATCAACACATCAGCACAATCAAATGGTAGACCTTTCTGCACCAGGATACAATGTTGCCATCGCACCAATGGACGGATGGTATTTGAATAGTTCTGGTACGTCTTACGCTGCACCCTATGTTACAGGAACTGTTGCTCTTATGTTAGCTGTAAATCCTTGCCTAGGAAATGCTGACCTTGAAACCATACTAAAAAATACATCGACCAATATTGATGCATTGAATCCATTATATGCAGGAAAAATTGGAAGCGGGCGTTTAAACGCAGCAGCAGCAGTCTTATTCGCTCAAACATTTGTTCACGAAGCGATTTTTAATGTGAATGTTCAAGGAACTTGTGCTAGCACCTCTTCAACCGTTAGCCTTAACCCAGGAAATGTAACTGGAAATGTATCTGTAACATGGTCTAATGGTATGGTAGGAATTCAAAATACGGGAATAGAAACGGGAACATATACCGTAACCCTGATAGATGCAATTGGCTGTAGTTCAGATACCACGTTTACAGTGAATGCTCCAGTAGCAGTTCAAGTTAGCGGAGTTGTAACTCAAATTCAATGTTTCGGTCAAGCCAATGGCGCAATCGATGTGAGTGTACTTCAAGGAAATCCTGCTTTTAATTACACTTGGGATAACGGTGCAACTACGCAAGATTTAACTAACCTTAATGCTGGAACTTACCGATTAACGGTAGTTGATGCTAATGGATGTATTTCGTACAGCAGCTATACCATTTCTCAGCCTACTGAGATTATATTAAATGCTACAGTAACTGATGAAGTGCAAGGTAATGATGGAACGATTGATTTAACAATTACAGGTGGAGTTCCATCCTATACTTCGCTATGGTCAAATGGTGTTAACACCGAAGACCAAACGAATCTTACCGCTGGAACATATGAAGTAACAGTAGTTGATGGGAACGGATGTATGAATAGTTTAGAGGTAATTATTTTGAATAATCAAACAAACAGTATAACAGAAGAACATGCAATTAACATGACGATTTTTCCAAATCCTAGCATGGGAAATGCAACAGTTCAGTGGAATGAAGAAATGGTACAACTCATGGTGATTGATAACAACGGTCGTGTTGTTTATGATAAAGAAATCAACGGACTTAATTCAATTGAAATTAATTCATTGAGTTCCGGAACTTATTATGTGAATTTATTCAATAAAGAAGGAATTGCAGGTACGCAACGGATTGTGGTACTGTAATAGTTAGGTTTAGGGTTGGAAAAAGGGATGGCAACGGCTATCCCTTTTTCTTTTTCATTAAAAAATGTTGAATTTCACCAAAAAGTAAATGTGATGGTTCAATGCAAACATAGCCGAGTTTCTCATAAAAACCCACCGCTTGCTCCCGAGCATGCAAGATAATCTCAATTGCACCTGAATTCCAAGCATACATTTCCATGGTGTTCATCAAAATTGCCCCTATGCCCTTGGATTGACAACCAGGCTCAACTGCCATAAATCTAATTTGATAAATACTAGTATCCACATGATCTAAACGTCCCACACCAAAGATGTTTGCTTCTTCGAATGCTGCAAAATGCTTGGCTTGATCTTCCAAGGCATCACGCTCAGAACCACGAGGTTGATTCCAAGGCTGCCTTAGCACCTTCCATCTAAGGAGATAGTACTTTTCCCGTTCTTCCTTGGTTTTCGGTTCTCTTATTTCCATTTAAATGCAAGTTGCGTAACGCGTTTAGTAGCTGTATTACCTTGATTTTCTTCTCGAATCAAGTCGTTTGCTGCAGTGGTTGAGAAGACTTCATCCATAGATTTTATAATCCCAAACGGAATCTGATGTTCTAAAGCCAAATTAGACAGACTGCTCGAGTCAAACTTCATGATATGAGGTGCTATTTCAAGTTTTAATTGTTCCCGATGTTTAACGCGTTCTTCATTGGTTGAATAGGATGGATTCACTGCAAGCAATTCACAGTTGAGCAAGGAACAAAGCGCCTTAAACTGTCGATTTGAGCCAACCGCGAAGGTGACTAATTTTTGGTCTTTAGTTTTAAAAATCTCACCATAAGGAGCGATATTAGGGTGTAAACTACCTATGCGTTTTGGAACAAACCCATTCATTAAAAAGGCGGATGCTTGATTTACTAAACTAGACACTGCTGCATCATAAAGTGAAACACTAACCCAACTCCCTTGCCCTGTTTTTTCAAGCTTAATTAAGGACAGCAACAGCGCCTCTTTTAATTGATGTGCAGCAAGAACATCAATAAATGCTACGGGCATTTTGAGCGGTGGATTATCAGTCTCCCCGTTTATTGACATTAATCCGGATTCCGCTTGTAGAATTAAATCATAAGCAACACGGTCTGAATTATCGCCAAAACCTGAAATTGTTCCGATAACCAGGCGCGGATTAATCGAAAGTAATGTTTGTTTAGTGAGATTAAACTTCTCGTAATCAGAAGGTTTAAAATTCATAATTAACACATCCACCTGGGGCAGTTGATCAATTAACCAAGAATAATCACAGGGTTGGCTAAAGTCCTTTGTAATATATTGTTTTCCGAAATTAATACTTGAAAAATAACTTGTAACCTCTTGATTTTCACCGGGAATTCGCCACGTTCGTGTCACATCTCCATGAATTGGATGTTCAATTTTGGTGACCTTTGCACCCAGTTCAGCAAAGAAGGTCGCAACCGATGGACCAGCTAAGACTGTAGAAAGATCGAAAACTACAAGATCAGCAAACATTGCTCAAAAGTACATTAAAAATCTATTGAAAAAATGCAAGATTTCATGGTAGATTGATAGCAAATTTATGTTTAATTGAGTAGATTTGCGGCAATAAAAAATTTACTATGGTTTTCGATATTGACATGATTAAAAGGGTATATGCACGTTACCCTGAGCGTATTAATGCAGCTAGACAAGTGCTAAATAAACCGTTAACCTTAACGGAAAAAATACTTTACGCGCATTTATGGGATGGGAATGGCACTGTTGCGTTTGAACGAGGAAAATCATATGTGGATTTTGCACCAGACCGGGTTGCAATGCAAGACGCTACGGCTCAAATGGCATTACTTCAATTCATGCAAGCAGGAAAGAAACGCGTTGCGGTTCCATCTACGGTGCATGCAGATCACTTAATACAAGCTAGAGTTGGTGCAAGCAAGGATTTACAAGATTCATTAAATCAAAATAATGAGGTCTTTAACTTTTTGTCCTCTATTTCGAATAAATACGGAATCGGATTTTGGAAACCAGGAGCTGGAATCATTCACCAAGTGGTCTTAGAAAACTATGCGTTTCCGGGGGGGATGATGATTGGAACGGATTCCCACACTGTAAATGCAGGAGGTCTTGGAATGGTGGCGATTGGTGTTGGTGGAGCAGATGCTGTTGATGTTATGGCTGGAATGGCTTGGGAATTAAAATTCCCAAAATTAATTGGGATTAAACTAACTGGAAAGTTAAATGGATGGACATCTGCAAAAGATGTAATTCTAAAAGTTGCAGATATATTAACTGTTAAAGGTGGAACTGGATGTATTGTTGAATATTTTGGAGAAGGAGCAGAATCTTTATCGTGCACCGGAAAAGGAACTATTTGTAATATGGGTGCTGAAATTGGTGCCACCACGTCAACGTTTGGTTATGACGACTCCATGCGCAGGTATTTAATTGCTACCGGTCGTCAAGATGTTGTAGATGCAGCAGATGTTATCGCAGAACATTTGACTGGAGATGCTGAAGTATATGAAAATCCCAAAGCTTATTTTGATCAAATCATAGAAATCAACCTATCTGAATTAGAGCCACACATCAATGGTCCGTTTACTCCAGACCGTGGAACGCCAGTATCTAAAATGCGCGCCGAAGCAGAAAAAAATGGGTGGCCGATGGATGTAGAATGGGGATTGATTGGTTCATGTACTAATTCTTCATACGAAGATTTAGCACGAGCCGCCTCTGTAGTTAAACAAGCTGTAGCGAATGGCATCACCCCAAAAGCAGAATTCGGAATCAACCCGGGATCAGAACAAGTTCGATTCACGGCAGAACGCGATGGGATACTCGCTGATTTCGAGAAAATGGGAACCAAAGTATTTACCAATGCATGTGGTCCTTGTATTGGACAATGGGATCGTGAAGGAGCTGAAAAGCAAGAAAAAAATACGATTGTTCATTCATTCAATCGAAACTTCTCAAAACGTGCAGATGGTAATCCGAATACCCATGCATTTGTTACCAGTCCTGAAATGGTAGCTGCATTAGCAATTGCTGGAAATTTAGGATTTAATCCATTAACTGATACCTTAACGAATGCTGAAGGTAAGTCCTTCAAATTAACTCCACCTGTTGGGGATGAATTACCAACGAAAGGTTTTGCTGTTGAAGACAATGGATATCAAGCGCCAGCAGCCGATGGTAGTGGCGTGAATATTATAGTAGCGCCTGATTCTCAACGTCTTCAATTGTTAGAAAACTTCCCGGTATGGAATGGTAAAAACATTACCGATGCGAAGCTTTTGATTAAGGTCAAGGGAAAATGTACTACGGACCATATTTCTATGGCGGGTCCTTGGTTGAAATACCGAGGACATTTAGACAATATTTCAAACAACCTTTTAATTGGTGCTGAAAATGCATTTAATGGAAAAGCGAATGAAGTAAAAAATCAGTTAACTGGAAGTTACGGTGAAGTTCCTGCAGTTCAACGCGCCTACAAGGCAGCAGGAATTGCTTCAATTGTTGTTGGTGATCATAACTATGGTGAAGGAAGCTCAAGAGAACATGCCGCGATGGAACCAAGACATTTAGGGGTTTCTGCTGTTATAGTTAAATCCTTTGCTCGAATTCATGAAACGAATCTAAAGAAACAAGGGATGTTGGCATTAACGTTCACAGATGAGGCTGATTACGATAAAATCCATGAAAATGATGTCTTTGATTTCATAGATCTTGAATCATTCGCTCCTGAAAAGTCACTAACACTAAGAATACGTCATGACAATGGGACGCACGATGATATTATCTTAAATCACACATATAATCAATCTCAAATTGAGTGGTTCAAAGCGGGTTCCGCATTGAACCTAATTAAACTAATGGAAAATTAATTCCAAATTAATAGCATAAAAAAAGGGAGGCGAGCCTCCCTTTTTTTATATCAATAATATGTACTTAGAACTTAACAGAAAGTCCGGCTTGAAGTAAACCACCTCCGAAAGCACCTAACTCAACATGTGCACCGATGTTTTGAGTAAAGTACATTTTTGCACCGATTGCAACACGAAGAGAAACAGGAATTAGCGCACCATCGAGATTTGCGTCCGTGTAACTAGAAGTTGTTGGATTTGTCTCACTCGCGCGATTTGCCGATTTATAACCACCTGCAAAGCCAGCATACATATCTATTCTCTCCTCTTGAACAAAATGATAATTCAAACGAAACATGGCACGCAATTTCTTAGCAGTGTATTGGGTTTGATATTGATTAATCAAAAAGTCCCCATTCGCATCCGTTTGCGCATTGCCATTTAGGTCGTATACATAGTCATCGAATTTATACGAATAACCCGAAACTTCATAATTCACATCAGCACCAATTCCCACTTTATCGGATGCCATATATTCAATACGACCACCATAGGACAACATACTCCCAACCACTTTATAATCTTGGATATTCGCTTGATCACCGTCATATTGATTATAAATTAAGGAGTTCGCCCAGTTTGGTACTCCAATGTAGGGGTCAATTGAAATATTCCCTTGACCCATTTGCGCTTTAGCACTTACCCCACCCATAACAGCGAAGATTAAAACATAGATTTTTTTCATAATTAATTAATTTGGATGTGTTTACTTCGATTTACAGATAAAGTTTCATTTCAGGGAATGATTTTGCCACGGAGTCCATTTCATTCAACGAAACATTCAGTGAAGAAATTTTTGAAGCCACAATTGCTGCTAACACCATCCGGTGATCATTATAGGTCTCAATGCAAACATCCGTACTTTTTATTCCGCCTGTAATTCGAATTTCATTGGTTCCAATTTCAAAAAGAACGCCTAAGGAACTCAGCATGGCCATGGAGGACATTAAGCGATCCGACTCTTTATTCTTAAGGCGCTGTGTTCCTCTAATAACAGATATCCCGATGGCAGAGGCGGCTAACACACACACGAGTGGAAACAAATCCGGACAATGAGTTAGATCGCAACTAAACGAACGATTCTCGGAATGCCTTACCGTGATAATATCTCCATCCCATTCAATTTGCGCACCGTACATCGTCAATATATCAAGGATATACTCATCTGCTTGGTTGCTTTCGATACGTAACCCTTCAACACGAATTTCATTGGTAATAGCACCTATACACAAGAGGTTTGCGGCCCCACTCCAATCTCCTTCAATTTGGATTTCTCGGCCTTGAATCTGGCTAGAATCATCAAAGGAAATGCAGTCATCGACCCACGAAAGAATAATGCCTCGATTCATTAAATTACCAAACGTCATTTTAAGGTACGGTGTACTTACAAGATTCTTTAAACACAACCTACGCTCCCCTGCAGATTTAGCTAAGCGGATTAAGACACCCGATGCAATTTGAGAAGTAACCGATGCATCAAGCTTAATATGTTTTTGGCATGGATTGATTTGTTCTAAAATCAAAGGCCATTCTCCATCCGTTGAACGTTTTACTAAACCCAATTGATTTAATAGGGCCTCATTCACGTGAAGTTCACGCGTAAGTAAGGTTCCTTTAGCATGAATTATAAGTCTCCGAGCAAATAAAAATCCTATTGAAATTATGTTTCGAATTAAAAAACCTGACTCACCAACATTAACAGATAGTTCATTTTTTATGATAGGATTGGATGGTGGAATAACTTCTATCTTATTATCATTAAATGATACACTAGCACCGAATGACTCAATACATTGTATGGCAGATAACACATCATCTGGAAGCGCAACGAAATTACCATATAAACATGAAGGTGAATTCGCTAGCACAGAGAGTAAAAGTTCCCGTTGCATGTGGCTTTTAGAAACGGGAGCCTGAATAAGCGTTGGTAATGGGATGTTAGGGATTCGAATCACCTTTATCAGAATTACGTAATATTTTTGATTGAATATCGATAGACTCTTGATGAATCAATTTAAAAACTTCTGCAGCAAACTCCTTAGATAACTCCGCATCTTCAGATAATCTGAGAAATTTAGCTAAGGCTTCTTCCCATTGGTTGGGTTGAAAAATAGCAATATTATTTCGCTTCTTGTAGTGCCCGATCTGTTCAACTAAATCCATTCGTTTAGCAAACAGCTCAACTACTTGATTGTCTAAGATAGAAATATTAGCGCGCAATTCACGTATTTCTTCTTGATCAATGGCCTCCCTACTGCGTAGATTCAAATTTGCAAGTAACTCAAGATATTCCTTGGGTGTTAATTGTTGTTTGGCATCCGTTTTTGCCAAGGCGGGATTTGGATGAACTTCAATCATTAATCCATCAAACTTCAAATCAACTGCCTTTTGAGATACTTCGAAAACATTATTTGCAATTCCTGAAATATGGGAAGGGTCGCAAATAATTTCTAAGCCAGGAAACTCAGCACGTAATGCAATTGGAATTTGCCAATTGGGTAGGTTTCGATATCTCTGTTTATCGTACGTCGAAAATCCCCGGTGAATAGCAATTACTTTTTTAACCCCCGCTTTATACAAGCGTTCGATTCCTCCTACCCATAGTTTTAAGTCTGGATTCGTAGGATTTTTAATAAGGATTGTTGCCTCGGTACCCTTAAGGGAATCTGCCAGTTCTTGCACAGAAAAAGGGTTAGATGTTGTTCGAGCGCCAATCCACATCATATTAAACCCGTGAGCTAATACTTTTTCTACATGTGATGAATTAGCAACCTCTGTTAAAACATTCACACCGAACTCGGCTTGAATATCACGCATCCAACGTAAGGCCTCATCTCCTGCACCCTCAAAAGCACCGGGTTGTGTTCTAGGTTTCCATATCCCGGCTCGAAAGGCAAATAAATTCACTGAATCCAATTGTTGAGCTACAGTTCTTAATTGTTCGTAAGACTCTGCACTACATGGACCGGCAATGAGTTTTAAATCAGCGGGAAGCATACATTATTTAGCGTAATTCACGGCTCTTTTTTCTCGGATAACGGTCACTTTTACTTGACCTGGATAGGTCATTTCTGTTTGAATTCGTTGTGATATAGTAAACGACAGTTCTTCTGCACGTTGATCTGTTACTTTTTCAGCTTCAACCAATACACGCAACTCACGTCCTGCTTGAATTGCATACGCGCTACCAACGCCATCATAGGAAAGTGCTAAATTTTCAAGTTCCTTAATTCGTTTAATGTAGGCTTCAACGATTTCACGTCGAGCGCCAGGGCGAGCGCCAGAGATTGCATCACAGACTTGAACAATCGGAGAAATCAATGTTTTCATTTCGATTTCATCGTGGTGAGCCCCAATGGCATTCAAGACATCTGGTTTTTCACCATATTTCTCTGCGATTTTCATCCCAAGGATGGCGTGTGGTAATTCTGGTTCTTCATCCGGAACTTTACCAATATCATGTAAAAGACCTGCCCTTTTAGCTACTTTAACATTCAGTCCTAATTCAGCAGCCATAATAGCACAAAGGTTAGCTACTTCTCGGGAGTGTTGAAGTAAGTTCTGACCGTAAGATGAACGATATTTCATACGACCAACCATTCGCATTAATTCAGGGTGTAGGCCATGAATGCCCAAGTCGATACAGGTTCGTCGACCTGTTTCTGCGATCTCCTCATCGAGGTTCTTTTTAGTTTTCGCTACAACCTCTTCAATGCGTGCCGGGTGTATTCGTCCGTCAGATACTAATTGATGTAGAGATAAACGCGCAATTTCTCGACGCACTGGATCAAAACAAGATAAGATAATGGCTTCCGGTGTATCATCCACAATGATTTCGACACCTGTTGCTGCTTCTAAAGCACGAATATTACGGCCTTCACGACCAATAATTCGACCTTTAACCTCATCCGATTCGATGTTAAAAACAGTAACAGCATTTTCTATTGCCTGTTCGGTGGCTACCCGTTGAATGGTTTGTATAACGATTCTACGAGCCTCGCGATTTGCATTCAACTTAGCTTCTTCTGAAATCTCTTTAATTTGAGCCATCGCTGCAGTACGCGCTTCATCTACCAGGGCATCCATTAACATTTTCTTTGCCTCTTCCGGTTGAAGGCTGCTTAATTTGGATAATTCAGCAACACGTTTTTGTTGAATTTTATCTAGTTCCTGTATTCTACCGTCTAAGCTTGAACTTTTTTGCGTTAATTCTCCCTGAGAGCGTTCTAAATCCTTTTCCTTACGATTTAGATCCTCTAGTTTTTGATTAATTGATTTTTCTTTTCCACGAATCCGATCTTCGTTTGATTGCATGCGACGCTCGCGCTCTTTAACGTTATTCTCATGCTCTTCTTTAAGCTTGAGGAAATTCTCCTTGGCCTGAAGCATACGCTCTTTTTTGATACGCTCCGCTTCACTTTCAGCCTCTGAAATTCGTTGTTTAACTTTATTGCCTACAATCCATTGTTGAACAGCGAAGGCGCCGCCCCCACCAACAACAAGTCCGATAATTATTCCTAATAAATCCATACCCTTTTATTTAATTATTAATTCAGGGTTGGTAAAATCCTAGATTATTCCGTTGAGCTCCGCTGTTAGATCATCTAACTTTTGTTCTATTTCACTATAGTCAGGATCAGCATTACTAATTGGTTTCATTAAATATTGCAATGAAGCCATGGCTAATAAATCTTGCTGATCATTCACTGCATAATGCTTTTTCAGTGAATCAATGGAAGCATTTAAGGCATTTGCAGCGTGCAATACTTTATCTTTTTCAGCCTCTAATACTGAAATAGGATAGGTTCTTCCTGCAATTTCCAACTTTAAGGATACTTTAGCCATTGTTATGTTTTAACTGGGCAATACAAAAATCTATTTCTTTTACCAACGCGTCGATTTCAGCCTCATCTCGTGAATATCCACTGAACAGATTAGGTTCAACCGCCTGTTGTTTTTTATTTGCTTGGACAACCGCAGATAATCGGGTGATTTCTTGTTGGAACGCTTGTTGGGCTTCTGTTAGTCGTTTTATTTCCTGTTCTGCCACACCCAACTCAACATTCAATTGTTGAATTGTAGTCCGTTCCTGCTCAATTTCAGCTTTTAATTGATGGAAAATGGTTCTTAACTGAGCGATCTGTGTGTCAATTTTCGGCGTCATCCGTGCAAACTTTCCACAAAGTTAACAGACATTGTTAGATATCCCGATTATTGATCATTTTTTTATTAAAAATAACTCGTGAATTTCACGCATTTCCTTTTCCATTATAAAATGCTTTTGTGTAATTCGGTTTCATTTGTTCAATATCATCAAAATCGCACGCTAAAAACCTGTTAAAAGCGATTCGAACCTGACCTTTAGCGGATGGTTGAATTTCGTCTGCAAACACATGTTGAGCATTGGATAGTAGCAATTTAATTTTTGCATTAGCATCGCCAACCCAAACTAATGGTGAAATCGATGAACTATATGTTTCTGTTATAATTACAGGCTGATCTTTAAGCAATAACGTTTCATCTTGTTGAATCCGAAGAAACACCTCATCTCTGCGGGCATCAAACGCAGCAGCTATCGATGCTTTAGGATATTTTTCACGTGCTAATTCAGTCAAACTCTCCAAGGAAGAAATCCCGATAAACCTGGCCCCTAATCCAAAAACCAATCCTTTCGCCGTGGCTAAGCCAATGCGAAGACCTGTATACGATCCAGGTCCAATGGCAACTGATATGGCGGTCAAGCATGTAATTTCAAGTGCATGTTGACGCAAGAGCTCCTGAACCATTCCTGTTAACGCTTCCCCATGAATAAACTGATCGCTTGAAGACTCGATACAACCAACTAATTCCCCCTTACTTGAAAGTGCAACTGAACAAATTTTTGTAGATGTTTCAATATGAAGAATCATGCTTTGATTTCCAATTTGAAGCCAACACCATGAATATTCAAAATTTGAATTGTCTCATCATCCTTAAGATACTTTCGAAGCTTTGTTATAAATACATCTAAGCTTCTACCAACAAAATAATCATCTTGACCCCAAACCGTATTCAAGATGACCTCACGCGGTAGCACTTGGTTTTTAAATTTGTATAGAATTTTTAAAATTTGAGCTTCTTTCTTGGTCAGTGATTGAACCTCTCCAGATAGTGTGAGCGTTAAATTCTCCGTATCAAATATAAATGCAGAGACATTAAACACCTTTTCCTCCGGGATTTCAGTACGTATGTTAACCCGTTTCAAAAGCGACTTTATCCGTAGATTTAACTCTTCCACAGAAAATGGTTTAGTTAGATAATCATCCCCTCCGGCGTTAAACCCCTCAATTTTATCTTCGGTCATTGATTTGGCTGTCAAAAACAAAATCGGAACATCCGAATTAATTTGACGGATATCTCTTGCCAAGGTAAACCCATCTTTCTTCGGCATCATTACATCAAAAATACACAGGTGATAAGGCTGCTCATTGAATCGTTTGAGCGCTTCTACTCCATCCGTAGTTAAGGACACATGATACCCTTCTGCGCGTAACTGATCTGCGATAACAAATCCAAGATTTATATCGTCTTCCGCAAGTAAAATTGAGATTTTCATGGTAGGCAACATTTTGATTAACTTGATTATGAAAAGCCAAGAGCCTTGGTTACCCAGGGCCCTTGACTAATCAACCTAACCTACTACTGCTGCAAAGGTAATGTGAAAATTGAATTTGGTTACGAATCGCAAGATTTTTTTTCTTAAAAAAATGTTAATCTTTGGTGTATAGCTGTATCCATAACCATTTCAAACATAAAACTCCTTACCTTCGATTTCAAATGGGACACATACTAATTGTTGATGATGAAGCAGATATTCGAGAGTTACTCAGGTATAACCTCGAAAAGGAAGGGCACACAACAGATGTTGCCGAAAATGGAGTTGTTGCATTAGACCGAATCAGAGACAGAAAACCTGATCTAATGTTATTGGATGTCATGATGCCCGTAATGGATGGGATTCAAACTTGCGAGACGATTAAGGAAGACCAGACAAACAAAGATATTTTGATTTGTTTTTTAACTGCAAGGGCAGAAGATTACAGTCAAATTGCAGGCTTGGAAGCGGGTGGCGATGACTACATTGCTAAACCTATTAAAACAAAAGTATTGGTCAGCAGAATCAATGCCCTATTACGTAGAAAGAGTATCATCGGTCAGCGTTCCCCACAAGAGCAGCAACCAATGGAAGACTTAATTATTGATAAAGAAACTCATCTTGTCCACGTTCAAGGAGTCACCTTACAACTTCCACGAAAAGAATTTGATTTATTGGTCTTGTTAGCCTCTAAACCCAATACAGTTTTTAAACGTGAATATATTTTAACAAATGTGTGGGGTACCGACGTTATTGTTGGTGACCGCACCATCGATGTTCACATCAGAAAAATAAGAGAAAAAATAGGTGATTCTTACATTCAAACCATTAAAGGAGTAGGCTATAAATATTGTCCAAAATTCTAAGTATGAAAACAAATTTTTTTATTGCATTAACTTGTATCTTAAGCGTATGTTATGGTCAGCGAAATCCTGCGTATGAACCCGTAAGAAAGGACTTAATGCTATGGGACTCCATTCGCGGCGGGTGGATTTATGAAGCGGTTCTTTCCATTCAAACCAAACAACCCGTGCCAGACCGCACATTTCCTGAGGACCTAACCCCTGTTGAATTATTCTCTTTAGCTCCAGAAAGAGATCGAGAATCCTTGCAATCCACACTCTCTGGGATGAATCAATCCGACGTGTTTACTCAATTAATGAGTACGCTAGTAAATGCTACTTATTGCAGCGCTAACCAGGGACGAAGCTATGGAGATCCACATATCGTAACATACGATAATACGAGTTATTCATTTCAAACGGTTGGAGAATTTATTTTAACAAAAGTTGGTGACTATTTTGAAGTACAAGCGAGGCAAAAGCCACAACGGGATGATTTTTCATTAAATACAGCGGTAGCAATTAACCTGTACGGGGATCGGGTTGCCTATTACGCTGAAGATGTTCCGGACGGATCGAATTCACCCTTATGGCTTAACGGTAAACCAATTCGATTAGAAGGAAGAACGTATTATTTACCCTGTGGTGGTAGCATTAGACTCATCGGTCGAAATTACATTGTTTCAGGACCTCTTGGCGAAAAAGTAATCATTGATAACCGCGGAAGTGCTAACCGAGGCTTTGTAAACCTAACGGTAAATTATCCATCATGCAACATTCAACAAGTCAGTGGATTACTAGGAAATGCAAATCGCAATCGACAAGATGAGTTTCAGGTTAATCAAATCAATCAAACAACCAATTTAACGGGTTTCATAGGTATGAACAGTCCCGAATTTGCCTCGTTATCTCAAGATGTTGAGCAACGGTATCAAAATGAGATTATTAAAGATTTTGCAGAAATTCATCGCGTTTCACAAGAACGAAGTCTTTTCGATTACCGTCCAGGATTAACCACGTCTTTTTATATAGACCGTACTTTTCCACGGGTAATTAGAACCTTTAATTCGATACCAAATAATAACCGAGATGCTGCCCGGAATCGCTGTCAACAAATGGGAGTATCCGAAGCAGAAATGAACGGCTGTATATTTGATGCGTATTATTTAGATCTTAATCCAAATCCAATTCCTACGCCACCTCCAGCAACAGAAGGAGTTGTTCTAAACAAATTAAGGCACCCGATGGTAAATTCAAACACGATAGCTCCATCTAAATTTCCAGAGAATGAAGCGCAACCCATGCCTACCAAACCGATTGATTCCACTTCAAAACCAAGCGAATATGAACCGGTAACTAAGCCCAGCTCCGAACCTGTCAAACCAACGATTAATTTCAAGACCCCTGAGCCTAAAACTCCCAATGTTTCTAAGCCAATCAGTGAGCCAAAACCAATTAAAACCCCACCGTCCTCCCCAGCACCGAAAAGTCCACCTGCGTCTGTTCCATCAAAAGGTAAAGGGTAATGAAAGAACTACGTTTCATCTTACTGCTTATACCTGTAATAATCTTCGGACAATCCCCAAAAATTGTGGTTGGTATTGTTGTTGACCAAATGTGTTATGATTACCTCTATCGATTTCAACATCATTTTTCAACAAACGGATTTAATCGGTTTCTGAATCGCGGCATAAATTGCAGAAATACCAACTACAATTATGTACCAACTTATACGGGTCCAGGCCATGCCTCAATTTACACAGGCACCACACCATACAATCATGGCATTGTTGCGAATGAGTGGTATGATCGAACCAAGGCCAAGGGTGTTAATTGCGTATTCGATCAAAGCGTGCAAGCGGTTGGAAATGCGTCAAGTGCATATGGGCAGGTTTCACCACACCACCTAGAAACCATGACGATTACCGATCAATTAAAATTCACCTATCCCGCATCCAATGTATTTTCGATTTCGATTAAGGACCGTAGTGCTGCCCTACCCGGTGGTCATTTGAGTGATGGATCCTATTGGTTTGACTACAGCAGCGGCAAGTTTATTACAAGTACATTTTACATGAATCAGCTACCAAGCTGGGTTCAAACATTTAATGAGCAAAAGAATGCCGACAGTTATTTAGCTGATTGGGAATTATTAAATGACCCATCAAGTTACTCAAGGAGTATTGATAATTCACCGTATGAAGTAACCATCAAGGGTGCCAAAACTCCAACCTTCCCGTATGCCTTCACTTCGTTCGCCAAAGGAAACTACAGTCAATTCACGATAACTCCATTTGCAAATACCCTTCTAACTGATTTCGCGCTCGAATTAATCCAACGCGAAGGTGTCGGAAAGAATGACGCTACAGATATGCTATGTATAAGTTATTCAACCCCCGACATCGCGGGGCATGCCTTTGGGCCTTACTCTCTGGAGATAGAGGATATTTATGCACGTTTAGATCTTGAACTCGCTAAATTATTTAATACCTTGGATAAGCAAGTTGGTAAGCACAACTATGTGGTTTTTTTAACGGCAGATCATGCCGTGGTTCCTGTTCCACAGCAATTAAAAGACGAGAAACTACCGGGAGGGTACTTTGATATGTCTGCCTGTTTAACGAGCATAAACACCCAACTTCAAAATAAATATGGGACAATTCTAATACAATCTGAAGAGAATCAAAACATCTATCTTGATTATCCTCTGATTGATTCATTAAAATTAAATCGAAGTGTGATTCAGCAAGAGGTAGCGTCAATTATCCGAACATTTCCTGAAGTTAAGGTTGCGGTAACAGGGTCTGATTTGGAACGAGGAATCATTCAAGATCCTTGGATGCAGATGATATTGAACGGCTATTCTAAAGAGCGTAGTGGCGATGTTATTTTTATACTTAAACCGGGGTATCTCGCCATTTCTTCTAACGCAAGATCAGAACACAAAGGTACATCTCATGGATCTGCATTTAACTATGATACCCATGTTCCCTTGTTGTGGTATGGAAATAGAATGAAACATCAAGAAATATTCAGACCCCTAGAAATCACCGACATTTCAGCCACCCTCGTTCATATGCTTAAGTTGCAACGTATTGGCAGTATGACTGGGAAACCAATTGTTGAAATTCTAGGCCAATAAATACGCTGACACGTTATTATTGATTCGAGCAATCATATCTTCTTGATTGTCCTTAACAAAGACCTTTCCCGTTATTTTTTCATAGAGTTCAATATAACGTTGGCTTACTAAGTCCACAAAGTCATCGGGCATAACCGGCATCTGCTGTCCTTCTAGCCCCTGGAATCCTTGCTCAATAAGCCATTGACGCACAAATTCCTTGGACAATTGTTTTTGAGTTTCACCGTTGCGTTGACGATCTTCATATCCGTCTGCATAAAAATATCGAGAAGAATCAGGCGTATGGATTTCATCGATTAAAATTACTTGACCATCCTTTAACCCAAACTCATATTTGGTATCTACCAAAATTAATCCACGTTCTTTTGCCATTTCAGTACCTCGTTCAAACAATGCTCGGGTATATGCTTCCATTTGACTATAAATGGCTTCAGGAACATGTCCATGTGCTAAAATGTCTTCCCGAGAGATGTCCTCATCATGTCCTTCAGCCGCCTTTACCGCCGGAGTAATAATTGGAACTGGAAACGCATCATTTTCTTTCATACCTTCCGGTAATTCCACACCACACAATGTACGTTTACCTAATTTGTATTCACGCGCAGCATGTCCTGCAAGATAACCGCGAATAACCATTTCCACTCGAATTGGCTCACATTCCACACCCACAGATACGTTAGCATCGGGGGTGGCCAACAACCAATTAGGTACGAGGTCAGCTGTTGCATTTAAAAAATACGTTGCCACTTGATTTAACACCTGTCCTTTGAATGGAATTGGTCGCGGAAGAATGTGGTCGAATGCACTGATTCGATCGGAAGCAACCATAATCAAACGTCCATCATTTAAGGAATAAACATCCCTTACTTTTCCATGATAAACGGAAGTTTGCCCACTAAAGTTGAACTCATGGTTTTTCAGTGCCTCTTTCATATTTCTTTTGTTTGTCTATTTGTTCTTGTTGTTCAAATGCAGTTATAATTTTTGCAATCAATTTATGGCGAATAATATCACTCTGTCCCATTTCGATGATTCCAATGCCATCCACATCGCGTAAGATTGAGGTAGCATATGCAAGGCCCGATCGCTGTTTTCCTGGTAAATCTACTTGCGACATATCCCCTGTGATTACAAATTTAGCTGTCATCCCCATACGCGTTAAGAACATCTTCATTTGCATAATGGTGGTGTTTTGTGCTTCATCCAAAATAACGAATGCCTTATCTAAGGTTCTACCTCGCATAAATGCTAACGGAGCAATTTCAATGACGCCATATTGAATCATCTCCGCTAGGCGCTCTGGAGGAATCATATCCCGCAGCGCATCATAAAGTGGCATTAAATATGGGTCAAGCTTTTCTTTTAAGTCGCCTGGAAGAAATCCGAGGTTTTCTCCGGCTTCAACCGCCGGACGAGTTAATACAATACGCTTTACCTCTTTTGCTTTTAAGGCTTTTACAGCCAAGGCAACGGCTGTGTAGGTTTTTCCAGTACCTGCAGGACCAATCGCGAATACCATATCATTCTTTTGAATGGAGTCAACGAGTTTCTTTTGATTTACGGTTCGAGCTTTAATCTTAACCCCACCGTTTCCATGAACCAAGGTTTCAGAACCATTATCCGTATGCAGTAATTTTTCACCATCGGATAGCATTAAATTATCAATATTGTTTTCTGAAAGCGAGTTGAAGCGTTCAAAATGCCTCAGAAGAAGGGATAATTTAATTTCAAATTGATCAATAAGCTCTTCTTCCCCTTTCACGGTAATCTTGTGGCCACGGGCAACTATAGACAATTTTGGGAAAAAGCTTTTCAAATGTTTTAGATTTTGATTGTTTACCCCAAAAAATGCCGCTGCATTTATCCCTCCAAGTTCTATATTCCGACTACTTAAATCCAATTAAAATCAATTTATAAAGCAACAATGTGTTGAAAAACTATACTTTTGGTAAAATTATAAAATAACTCAAACATTGCGTTCTTAAAATGCAAATCATTACCCTAACATCGGACATTGGATTGAGAGATTTCTACATCTCTTCGGTTAAAGGCAAGTTGTTGCAAGCGGTTAAAAACGTTCAAATTATAGACATAACTCACCAAGTAAAGCCCTTTGAAGTTGCTGAAGCAGCCTATCAAGTTAGAAGCAGCTATCAATCTTTCCCGAACGGAAGCATTCATATAATCGGTGTGGATTCAGAACCATTTCTACCTTATAAAATATCTGACCCCTCTCAAGAAAACCAGCTTGCGTATCCTACGATATTAGTTTTTGATAACCAGTATTTTATAACCAATGACAATGGCTTTATTGGTACTTTTTTGGGGGAAGATGTCCCACAAGCCCTATATCGGTACACAAACATTGAACATGAACCAGCGTCGTGGGTATTTATGATGAAACACTGTTTCATTGATTTGGCTCAAAAAATTGCTAATAAAATTCCATTTAATGAGTTTACGATTACGGTGAACTCATACAAAAAAGCATTCACTCCAAATCCAATCATTGAACACAACATGATTCAAGGTAATGTGATACACATTGACCAATTTGGCAACATCATTACAAACATCTTCAAACGTGATTTCGAACGTTTTGGTTTAGACGTTCCATTTACTATCAGTTATCAGAAAAGAAATTACGACATTGATGTAATATCAAAAGCGTATAATGATGTTACCATTAGTGAACGTGTTGCGATATTTAATGATTCTGAACGCTTGGAAATCGCTATCAATCGAGGAGCAAATGGAGGAAATGGCGGGGCTGACCGGTTATTTGGTATGAGGCTCGGAGAACCAGTACGCGTAACATTTTATCCAAAAGGATCGGTTAGAAACCTTGATGCACTATTATGATTACCCGCATTGTAAAACTAACGTTTCAGGAAACGTATATAACTGACTTTTTGAACGAATTTGAACAGGTAAAACAAAAGGTTGTGAATTTTCATGGCTGCCATGAAATGACCTTATTACAGCACCACAAGGAACCCATGGTGTTCTTTACCTATAGCATTTGGGAAGATGAAGAATCACTAGAAAGGTACAGGACATCAGAAACCTTTATCACACTTTGGGGTACAATCAAGCCAATGTTTTCATGCAAGGCAGAAGCATGGTCACTTAATCCACAGTTTCACGGAACGAACGAAAGCGTCAAAAAGCAATAAGTTAGGTCGCTATTTCATTAAAAATCCTAATTTTGAACTCCACTAATTCAGGACGTCTATGTATGCCCTCTATCTAAAAGAAGTTAGAAGTTTTTTAAGCTCCGTTGTGGGCTATGTATTTATTGTGATTTTCCTAATCGCATGCTGGTTATTCAATTGGATGTTAAGTTCCAATATGAACATACTAGATAGTGCACAAGCAGAACTCATTCCCTTTTTCAATACCGCGCCGTATATCTTTTTGATCTTAATCCCTGCCATCACTATGCGTTCTATGGCTGAAGAGCGAAGAACGGGCACCCTTGAATTATTATTCACAAAACCAATTAGTGATTTGGGAATCTTACTGGCAAAGTATTTTGCTGGAGTTACCTTGCTACTTATTTCGATATTACCTACTCTTGTTTATTACGGAGCCATACATTACCTCGGAAATCCGGTAGGTATCGTGGATGAAGGGGCGACATTCACCTCGTACCTTGGTTTGATTTTATTGGGATCAGCCTTTGTATCTGTAGGGATATTCGCATCCTGTCTTACCTCAAGCCAGATCGTCGCGTTTATAATGGCCACTGCCATGTGTTATTTATTTTATGACGGTCTTTCCCTATTAGGTTCATTCGCTCAATTTGGTAGTCTTGATTTTATTATTCAATATTTCAGTTTGAGTCAGCATTATGATTCCATTAAAAAGGGTGTGGTGGTGCTTGGTGACATCGTCTTTAATGTGTCGTTTATTGTGTTCTTTTTAAGCGCATCACTCACGGTGATTAAAACCCTAAAAAAATAGCCATGAAACAGTTGAAATGGAAAGGCATTTTTAATTGGGGATATTTCATTGGAATCCTCGCCATCCTCATATTGGTTAATATTATTAGTGCACTAGTTAATGTGAAATTTGATATGACGGAAGACCGTCGATATTCATTAGCCCAGGGGACATCAGATTTTTTAGCTGATGAAAAGAACTTTGAAAATCGAATCAGCATAAAGATTTATTTGGAAGGTGAGCTACCCGCTGAAATTCAGAGTTTTCGAAATGCAATTGAGGATAAATTAAAAGATTTTAAAACCATTGCGGGAAAGCGCATTGAATATCAATTTATAAATCCAACCGAGGGTCATGCGAACAAGAAAGAAGAATATTTTTTCTACAAAGGGATTTTTGATAAAGGAATACTCCCCACAACCGTTGTTTATGTTAAAAATGGCGTTCAATCGCAACTAATCCTTTGGCCAGGCGCAGAAGTTACCTATACTTCTAATGGTGTAGTTAAAGAAACCTTTATTCAGTTCCTTCCGGGAACTCCGAATAATGCGCCGTTAGAATTAAACCGTATTAATCCAATTATTGAAAACGCACTGAACAACCTGGAATACAATATACTTTCATCCTTAAGGAAAATAAGTCAAAAAGATAAAAAGCGCATTGGCTTTCTCCAGGGTCACGGGGAATTAAATGAGCATCAGACAATGAATGCAAGAGCTGTGTTGAGTCCGTATTTTTATTTAACCTCACTCGCGTTTAATAGCAAAGAATCGTTAAATGAATTAAATGAATTGGACGGACTCATTATTGCAGACCCTAAGCAAGCGTTCAGTCCTATGGATTTATATTTTATCGATCAATTTGTAATGAAGGGTGGACGGTTGATGGTTTTCATGAATACGTTATCTCATCAGGAGGATTCACTATCCAAAAACTTCATGGATCATACGATTCGAAAGAATTTAAAATTAGATAAAATGCTATTTGATTATGGCATTAATATTCATGAAAACTATGTATTTGATCGGATGTGCGGTTTCCGGAATATTCAGCTGGATAATACCAGTAAATTAAGTTGGCCTTACCACATCTTAGCCTCTCCATCACTACACCCTATTACACGTAATATCGACCCGGTATCCTTAGAATATGCAAATGAACTTCAATTGATTCAAACAGAAAATGTTAAACTTACTAAAATTTTAACCAGTTCTACGAATTCAAACCGAACGGGGTTAGCACCGCAAATCAGTTTAATGGATTTTCAAATTTTTGGAGAAAATCCGGCCTTCATCGAAAATCCGAAAGATGAAGTCAACAAAATCACCTTAGCGGCAATTGCTGAAGGTACGATCCCATCGCACTTTATAAATCGAGATGTACTGATTAATGTGGATACCCTGGGGGCATATATTCCAGTGAGCTTTCGCAAAAAACAGCTCAAGAGTAAAGCCGAAACCAAAGTTTTTGTAGTTGGAAATGGCCAATTTATCGCTAACGAATATGATTCTGTATTTAAAGCAGGAAAATATGAATATTTTTCCTCTCCTCCATTTCCGTTTAACGCCTTAAAATACAGTAAAGACAAAGACATTAACGGTAGATCGCTCGTATATGGAAATCAAGAGTTTATTCAAAACATGGTGGATTATATGATGGGTGACAATAGCGTTTTGGATATTAGAAGTCGACAAATAGAATTTAAAGAAATGGACAAAATGAAACTTCAAGCAGAGGGTGAAACCATACGCTATTTAAATTTATTCATACCGATTGGAATGGTGGCCATCGTTGCTATCTCAATGCTCTTTTCAAGAAAACGAAAATATATAAATCGATGAAACGTTATAAAAAACTGATTGGCTTATCCGTCCTACTATTAGGAATTCTGGTACTGTCCATTTTTACCATTGATTTAATAAAAACTCGAGGAAATTCAGATACAGAATGGATTAATTTTTCCATTGAGGACACCACAAAAATCACTAAAATAGTTATTGAAGATACCTATGGTCAGCACATGGAGCTCATTCAAGAACAGGGGAATTGGCATGATGAAAAAGGTGAATGTGTTTCTAAACCGAATGTTTCATTTATCCTTGAAGCGGCTAAACTGATTGAGTTCAAGGGGTACCTTCCTGAAAAATCAAAAAAACGATTCACCGAATTAATGTCTACGCAACACATAAAAGTATCCTACTTTGTAGATGGAGAATGGACTAAGTCGTGGTATATTGGTCCTCCAACACAAGACCATTATGGACAAGTAATGCTCTTGGAAACAGCGGCTGAAGGAAAAAGTAAAGATCCGGTGATGATGCGGATTAAAGGATTAAATGGAATTATTAGTCCACGGTTTTTTGCGGAACGTAAACGATGGATGTGCACTGAAATCTTTTCATTGAATCCAGAAGAAATAAAATCCGTAGAAATCAAGAATTACGAAAAACCAGCCTTTAGTTTTAAAATAAAGAAAACAGGGCGACGATTTGAAGTAAGTTCGCGCGGTAAAAAGTTAGCTCGTTTGGATACTTCCAATGTATACAGATACCTTCAAGGCTATAAAAAAATCCACTTTAACTTTCCAAATGTTGAACTCAATAAAAAGCAAGTGGATTCGGTAAAACGAAGCCCGATTTTTGCACGATTAAGCCTCACAGAACAAACCGGAAAATCTACCACATTAATCATGCATAGAATCAAAAGTGATGTGCCACAGCGCAATGAAGTCGGTGAGATGGTGTCTATGGACATGAATTTATTTTGGGCGGAAATGCCGAATGGAGAACTGGTAAAATGTCAATATTTCGTATTTAATGCCTTATTAATGGGTCATATCTATTTTCCAGATTTAAGTTCATCCAAATAATATTTGTTAATAGGGAATCTGCGCATAGATTTAGCAAAGTATTGTTATCTTTGTTTGTTGAAAATTAAGCTATGAATTTTATTACCTCGAGCAATACCTTATTAAGTCATCTTCAAAGCATTTCAGGTGCGCTAAGCACCAATACCAAAATGCCCATTTTAGATAATTTTCTTTTTGCCATTTCTGGAAATACATTAACCGTTTCCGCGACGGATTTAGAAACCACAATGATAACGCATCTTGAGGTTCAATCAGACGCAGATGGTAAAATAGCCATACCAGCCAAACTCATATTGGATGTGTTAAAGAGTTTGCCAGATCAACCATGCACCTTTCGAGTGAATCCCGAAAACTTTGCTGTTGAGATCACATACGACAACGGAAAATCTAAAATGGTTGGATTTAATGGGGAAGAGTTTCCAAAATTACCCGCTGTAGAATATAGCAGTTCAATTGATGTTACCGGTGAATTATTGTCGAGTGCTATTAATAAAACGCTTTTCGCCATTGGCACGGATGAAATGCGCCCTGTTATGACAGGGGTATATTGTCATTTCTCGCCTGAAGATATCACCTTTGTAGCAACCGATGCACACAAGTTAGTTAGATACCGAAGAACGGATATCAACACCACGTCAAGTTCCTCATTTATTCTTCCCAAAAAGCCCTTAAATCTACTAAAAGCAAATCTAAGAGGGGATGAACAAGTGAAACTAGAATACAACGAATCAAATGCTACCTTTTCATTTAACGATTTGATATTAGTTTGCCGATTAATTGACGGAAAATACCCCAATTATGAAGCGGTAATTCCTAAAGAAAATCCAAATGTATTAACGATTGAGCGCAGCCATTTTTTAAGCTCATTGAAACGAGTAGCTATTTTTTCAAATAAGACCACGCATCAAGTTAAATTAAAAATTGCAGGTGCTGAATTGCAGCTCTCAGCAGAAGATGTTGATTTTTCTAACGAAGCAAACGAGCGATTAACGTGTAATTTCGATGGAGACGACTTAGAAATCGGGTTTAATTCACGTTTTCTAATAGAAATGTTAGGTAATCTAGAAACTGATTCTGTTCAATTATCCATGAGTGAGCCGTCACGAGCTGGATTATTAACTCCACATGAAAGTAGCAACGCTGCGGAACACATTTTAATGCTTGTGATGCCCGTGATGCTTTCTAGATAACTATGCCTTCTGAAAAGCCTAACATTCGGAACCTAAGTTCATCCGAATTAATCCATGTAATAACCGAGGGAGGGTTCCCAAAGTTCCGTGCTTCGCAAGTGTATGATTGGCTTTGGAAACGTAATGCGCGAACATTCAATGACATGCGGAATGTGAGTTCACCGCTTATAGAATTCCTAAACGAACACTTTCACATCGACCACTTAATGGTTGATACCGTTCAAAAAAGTTCAGACAAAACGATTAAATGCGGATTTAAAACCATTGATGGGCAAATCATTGAAGGCGTATTAATTCCCACCAGCAAGCGAATGACGGCATGCATTTCATCGCAAGCAGGATGCAGTTTATCTTGTGCATTTTGCGCTACAGGCAAGCTAAAACTAATGAAAAATTTAAGCGCCGGTGAGATTGTGGATCAAGTGGTTGAGTTAAATGAACTCGCTACAAGCAATTACGGCATTCCCCTATCTAACATTGTATTAATGGGTATGGGTGAGCCTTTACTCAATTACAAACAAGTAATTTCAGCATTAGAGATACTTACGGACCCTAATCGATTCAATATTAGCCCAAGAAGAATTACATTATCTACCGCAGGAATTGCAAAAATGATTATGAAATTGGGTGATGAACAGGTTCGTTTTAACTTGGCACTCTCGCTTCATGCTGCAGATGACATTAAACGAAGTGAGGTCATGGAGATTAATGACTCAAATAATTTAGCCACCTTGAGCGAAGCGTTAATTTACTTTCATGAGCGCACCGGATCAAGGATCACATTTGAGTATATTCTTTTTAAAGACTTCAATGATTCCTTGGAAGACGCTTCAAACTTGGCAAATTTCGCGCGTTGCGTTCCGTGTAAAATTAACATCATTGAATACAACAGCATTGGAGATTCTAAATTTACTAAAGCAAGCGCTGAACGTACTGAAGCGTTCACCGAGTTTTTAGAACGGCGAAATTTAATCGTTAATGTTCGGAGAAGTAGAGGTAAAGATATCGATGCTGCCTGTGGACAATTGGCAAATAAGGTTAATCCAGCTAGAAAATTGATTTAATTTGTGAAAGGGCTTCGAGTCCTTCCACATCTCCCTTAAATTGACACGCTTCTTCAAAGGCGAGCAAATAACGTTGTATCAGATTTGTATTTGACGTAGGTTCAAAAAACTTACGTTCTGGTTCTATTTCAATTTGCTTTAAAAACGTTCGGATTTCTTGTTCATCAAAAACAATTCCTTTTCCAATCGGATTTATGTAGAACAAAACGCCATATTTACTTTCTGTTTCACTGAAAAAAGACGTGTTATTCTCATCCATCCTTGCCAGAATAAAAATCTTAGGGAAATCAACCCCATAAATCGGAACTTCTAACCAATTGGCAATAATGGAATATATTAATCCAATGATTAATGGGTTACCCTTCTTTTCAGCGAGTACCGTTCCTATATTCAAATGTGCCAGATTTCTCTGAAACGAGGATTCACATTCAAATCCGTGGATATCAAAAAATATATGGTTTAAAATTTTAACTTGTTCAAACGCTGTTTGATAATCATTTAATTCAAGCCAGACATCTTTCCTAATCGATTCCATCTGTTTATTTACAAACGCTTCATCCAACCTTGGATCTATCAATTTCGTTAAAGTAATTATTGCTTTAAGCAAATCTTTATCGCTTGAATCTTTCCAATGTAAGAATTCTTGTGAAATACCCTCTAAGCGAATAGCAAATAGGATTTCTTGCGCCCTGTAATATTGTAATGGAATACTATTTTCATTGGAAATCACCTGAGTTAGCATGGGCACAATGTACTGACCTTCTGATTTTATTACCTGTTTAATAACCAAGTAAATACGTTCATCGGGATCTTCCAATAAATCAACAAGTGCTTTCCTTTTACGATCAGACATCATCACACGACAAAAATATCACGGAAGCAGACTCAATTAGAAAACCATCCGTGATGTTTATCAAATTGAAAATGTTAATACCTGTGTAACCTTATTCTAAATAGTCCGTTATACCTAATCAAATTCAAATGAACTACGCTACAGGTTATTTGGAATCGGGGGGACTTGTCCCCCTTTTTTATATATTTGAACATGAAATCGATACTTACCTTTATCATCCTTGCCGCACTTTTATCGTGCAAATCATCTAAACGGTTGCCGAAAAATGATATGACAGCAGATTCAACAAGCCTCATTGGAATAATCCACGTAAATGAAAATCAATGCCCTGTGTATATTGAAGTATCTGAAGCACTCAATCAGGGAATTTCTATTCCCTTTACTTCGGCCTATCCATTAAATTTAAAAGATGGAATGAAAAAGAAAGGGTTAAAAGTTCAATTTAGCTACACTACCTCAAAAGCGATGTCTCCGGAAGGATGCGGCGCTGAAGCGGTAATATACTTAGATCAAATTAATGTGATTCCCTAATAGCAATCGCATCCAAGCATAAATAACCCAAAGACCTTCCGAGCATTCGTTCATGATCTGGAGAAATTACTGCGCCTTCTGTCAAGTGTATGTAAGCCAATTTTTGTGTATCAATTTGCAACATAACCGCCCTTATTTGATCTAAATCCCAACCGGAGGGTGATGCCGCTGAAGAGGGCATATTCGCTATACAGTCCATATCAATTTCTAATCCAACGGCTTCAACCGAATCCTGTATTGCACGTTGCACATCCGATAACAAAACCCTATTCTTTAGTATATAATCCTCGTATGTGCGCAACTCCACGTCGAATTCCTTCATGAAATTGGTCATAAAAGGTGTTAAGCTATATGCATGCACCCCAAAGGCATGATACGTAGTTATTGTTCCCTCTGACAACGCGAAGGAGAAACTATTGCCTGAGTGGCGGCGATTTAAGGCCCTACAGTCGCTATGCGCATCGAGATTAATCACGGTGTTGCATGATTTAACCTGAGCTGCCCATCGCATAATAGGTAAGGCATTATTATGTCCACCACCAATAACAATGGGCACTTGATCGGCGCTTACGAAATCAAGAAGAATTTCCAGCAAAAAAACATCCAATTCTTCAACCAAGGCGCTCGCAGCATTTACGTGTTCCGGAAAAGAGCCTATGAACGTTACATTCCCAATAATATCTACCGATTGATCTTGATACGGCCAAGAAACAAAATGTTTATAAAATGCGGTGAACGCGAATTCAGCGCCTACACGACCATAATTTGCAAAAGGTCCGATAGATTCACTTACACCCACTATGCAAAACTTAGCTTTCTTGATGTCTTCGGCTAAGTAATTACCAAAACGCTGCTCCCCTTGCCGTCCATTAAAATAATGGTCGGCCATCAACTGAGATTTAATTTTTAATTCAAAATTATTATTCTTTGATTTCATATTGGACAAAGATAGCGCTCAACTCGGAAGGAATGCGCATTGGTTTATTATTCGCTTGATTAACAAACACCAAGACGGTTGATGCGGTGGTTAACAATACACCCGATTGATTGTAAAGCATATATGAAAACTCAAGTGAACACGCGGAGGCAGAAACCAACCGTGTTTCTAACCTAAGTTGGTCATCGTATGTAGCGGGTGCTTTGAACGAAGTATTCATTGAAACAACGGGCAATAAAATCCCTTGATCCTCTAACGACTTATACACAACACCAAGCGCTCGAAGCGCCTCTACCCTACCCAATTCAAAATAAGAGGCATAGTTACCATGATAACAATATCCCATACGATCGGTTTCACTATATCGAACCCGAATATTATGGACGTGTACAAAGTTTAATTTCATGCGCAATATCGATGTTTTGATTTGGAAAACAACCTAAATTATACTAAATTTGAATACTCCTAGATTCTTGTTTCTTAAACCAACAAAAAAGTTGGTACAAGTAAAAAAAAAATAAAAGTCAATAGGTTTCTGACTTTTTTTTTAAGTTTTTTCTGTGAATCTTTGTTCACAACTTTTTAACAGTGTTTAATTTGTAATTAACAAAGGTAAACAACTGTTAATCAGCTTGGTATTTTTATTAATGGTATTAGAATTTTTATTATGTTGAAGGATCATACAGCGGCTTGGGAAGCTTGTTTAAGAGTTATTAAAGATAACATCTCTTTACAGGCATACAAGGTGTGGTTTGAGCCTATAATTCCCGTTAAGTTAGAACAAAGTATTTTAACGATTCAAGTGCCTTCACACTTTTTTTATGAGTGGCTTGAGCAGCATTACATTGGCTTGTTAAGTAAGGTAATTAAAAAAGAAATCGGTCCAGAGGGCAGCCTTGAATACAGCATCGTAATGGAGAGTAATCATAGAAATGCTACGCCTTATACCGTTAAGCTACCTACTCAGAATAATACATACACACAAAACACGCCACAGAATGTACCCCTTGGCGCAACGGAGCCACAGATTAGGAATCCATTTATCATTCCTGGATTAAAGAAAGTAACCATAGAATCTAATCTCATCCCTATTTTCACATTCGATAATTTTATTGAAGGTGATTGTAATCGGTTGGCAAGAGCCTCAGGTTATGCTGTTGCGAACAAACCGGGAGGAACCGCTTTCAATCCCCTATTAATATACGGAGGTGTTGGACTTGGTAAAACACATTTAGCACATGCAATCGGTTTATCCATTAAAGAACAACATCCGAACAAAACGGTGCTTTATGTTCAATCAGAGAAATTTGCGCATCAGTTTATTGATGCAATCAAAAATCAAACTACCAATGATTTTATTCACTTCTACCAAATGGTTGATGTATTAATCATTGATGACGTTCAGTTTTTCGCAGGAAAGGAGCGCACGCAAGATGTGTTCTTCAGCATATTCAATCACTTACATCAAAATGGGAAACAAATTGTATTGACTTCAGACAAGGCACCTGTAGAGATGCAAGGTATGGAGCAACGGTTACTTTCTCGATTCAAGTGGGGTCTTTCGGCTGACTTAAATGTGCCAGATTTAGAAACCCGCATCGCGATTCTTGAAAAGAAAATGTATGCTAGTGGCATTGAATTACCGAAAGAAGTTGTTGAATATTTAGCGTATTCAATAAACACAAACATTAGAGAGATTGAAGGGGCAATGAACACCTTATTAATGCAATCTTCACTTAACAAAAAATCCATTTCATTAGAGCTTGCAAAGCAAATGGTTGACAAATTTGTTAAGAATACCGCACGCGAAGTTTCTATTGAATATATACAGAAAATTGTTTGCGATTACTTTGATCTACCGATAGAGATGCTAAAATCTAAAACGCGCAAGCGCGAAGTAGTTCAGGCACGTCAAATAAGCATGTATTTTTCTAAGAAAATGACCAAATCTTCATTAGCAAATATCGGAGCACATTGCGGAGGAAAAGATCATGCCACTGTATTACATGCATGCAGAACCGTTGTTAATCTGTCTGAAACAGACAAACAATTCCGTCATTACTTAGAAGAACTAGAAAAAAAGTTAACCATCCATTAAGGTGTTGATTGAGCGATAAACAACTGACAGTTTCTGGCGAAGGTGAATATTCCATTACGCTGCAAAAATCTAAATTCATTGCTCATATTTTCTCTTGCACATCAATTGATTCTTTTAAGGAGAAACTAGTTCAAATAAAAAAACTGCATACTAAAGCTACGCATCATTGCTATGCATATCAACTGAGTAATCCAAGTACATCAAGAGCCAACGACGACGGAGAACCGAATGGGAGTGCAGGATTACCCATATTGGGTCAAATTAGATCTAATCAATTAACCAATGTTGCTTGTATTGTTGTTAGATATTATGGAGGAAGCAAGCTAGGGGTTCCTGGATTAATCAATGCATACAAATTGGCAAGTTCAGGCGCAATTACATCTATGAATTTAATCCCCTACCGTGAATCGATTACCATTAATGTTGTTGGTCCATACGGTACACTGATGAAATTCCTTGGAGTTTGTCATCACAACATGTGGGAGGCACGGCTTGATAAATACAACGAAAAACCAATGATTCAACTCACTATAGAAACCGAATCAGCACAAGGTGTCTTGGATAAAATTTCGTTATTTTCAGAACTAACTCGAATCGATTAGTCATGTGCTACAGTAATTCAAGTACCTCAAGTAACGAAACATTAGGGAAAATCTACAGTAAAAAAATAGATGAGTTACCACAACAGGAACCTTGTTTTTTCGCCAGTGGATTTACTCATCCCGAATGGCGAATTGTTACGAAATCGCCATCCATCTGCCTGATGAAATGGGGATTAATTCCTCATTGGTACCAAGGCATGCAACCCAATGAAATTGCCAACAAAACATTAAATGCACGCGTTGAAACATTGCATGAAAAAGTTAGTTTCAAAAAATTGGTTAATTCAAATCGCTGCATAATTCCCTCCAATGGGTTCTATGAATTCCAGCATCAAGGGTCAAATAAAATACCATATTTCATTTATCCAACTCGGGATGAAATATTCTCGATGGCTGGACTATATGACGAATGGATAGACCAATCAACTGGAGAGTTAATGCGGACATTTACGATTATTACAACCGAGGCAAATGAACTTATGGCTGAAATTCACAACCAAAAGAAACGAATGCCCTTACTGCTCGATGCGAACTCAATGGATGATTACTTAGCTGGAACGATAGAAATTCCATCAATACCCGTGTTGAAAGCAACAGAATTGAACGCACATAGGGTAGATAAAGGCTTTATTTTCTCAAATAACCCAAATACCGCGCTCGTACAACATCCGTTTGTTGATAATATTGAAAATCAAACCCGTTTATTCTGAGATATGGTATTAATTTTGTAATTATTGTAGCATGAAATCAATCTACCTTTTTTTATTATTCCCGTTGCTACTGAGCTCATGTATTGAAATCATAGACGACATTACGATTCACACCGACGGTTCGGGTATTTTTAAATATTCCATTAACCTTAGTTCAAGCAAATTAAAAGTAAACTCAATTCTTGCACTTGATAGTTTAAATGGAAAAAAAGTTCCCAGTCTAGCCCAAATTGAATCAAAAATCACCACATTTAAAACATCCTTAGCCGAAAAACCAGGAATAACTTCAGTAAAAACTGAGTTTAATTCGGTAGACTTCATTCTTAAAATTTCCATTGAATTTAATTCAGTTGCTCAACTTCAGCAAGGGATTAAAACCGTACTTCAAGAGATGAATAAGGAAAAAGATAAAGACGCATACGAGGGAGACTGGATTACATGGGACGGTAAAACCATGAGCCGTATAATCCCATCCATGCTTGCAACTAAAGCAAAATCGTTTGAGAATTCTGATGTTGATTTACTTAAAAATGGAACATATACGAGTATTTCTCGGTTCGATAAACCCATTTTAAAATCGAGCAATTCAAACTGCAAACTAAATCCATCAAAAACCGCTTCCATGCTTCAAGTGAATACCTATGACTTGAAATTGAATAATTCACTTATTGAAAATACGATCACGTTAACGCCATAAACTGCATGAAATACGTTCTTCCGATACTTAGCAGCCTGTTTATAACCATAGGTTTTGGTCAGCAATCTGAATCCTTAATCCCGAAAGAAGCAGTAACTGTGTTCAGCATTAACAATGTTGAATTACTGGATAAAATTGGTGTTGATGAATTAATTAAATATGATTTTATGGACGAGATTCATCAAGAACTTTTTGATGGGTCAACGGATAACAAATCACTTAAAGACGCGGGAATTAACTTTGACCAACGACTTAATATTTTTTATGGCAAAAACCTACGTTATGAGGTGTCCGGATTTACCTTTGGAATAAAAGATAAAGCGGCACTTTTTAAGGTATTCGATGATTTTGATGCCATCAATTCTCCTTATCCTGGTGCTGATGCATATGGTTCATTCTTTAATAATCTTGCGATTAAAGGAAATAATGGCTTATTAATTCGCGTGGAGCCCATTGAATCCTACGTCCTTGAAATAACAGATTCTATTTGGTTCTCCAGAGGCAACCTTTCCCCGTATTACAATGCATTTGAATTAGACGAAGAGATTAGCGAAGAAGAACTCTTAAGTCAAGACATTGCTTTTGATGCCATAGAGAAAAACTACAATGAGCTACGCGATAGTGTAGAATTTATGATCCAAAAAGCCTATTTAAGTGAGGTATTAAGTGGGTTATTAATTAAAGGGGATAATCTAATTAATACCAGTCCAGCATTCAGTGAATTATTACTTCATCCGGTGGCAGGCGTTTTCTACATGGACAATGAGCGTAATTTCGACCGGGCAAAGAATCTATGGTATTTAAAAACAGTTTTACCCACCCTATATCTCAATATTCAAGAACTATATGAAGGAAATATAATTACTGGCGATTTACTCTTAAGGGACCAAGAAATTGATTTTAATATCACGGCAAAATATAGCGAACCCCTTGGTTCTATCTATACCGAGATGAATCAGATAAAATTTGACAACCGGATTTGTAGATATATCAAAAATGATCAATCCGCCTATTTTGCCTACAACATTAATTTGAAGAAGGCCTATGAAAAAGCCTATGAAATCGTTCTGCCTATGTTGGCTAAGGAAAAAAATGCTGAACTTTCTTTGAATGTGCTTCTTTTAAAACTTGCCAATGAGTACATTAATAAAGATGCTTTATTTGATACGTATAAAGGAACGATGTTTGGAACGTTTAATGGGATTAAAAAAGTTAAGACACGTAAAATAGAGTTTTTCTATAACGAACAGACATTTGAATATGGAGAACGAGAGACCGATGCAGAGGAAGATATGCCAATCTTTACATTGGGTATTACCACTGCGCGTCCGGATATTCCTGAATTAATCCTTGAGCATTTCAGTCAAATCACAAGTAAGTTTGAAAAAAAGGAACATTACTGGATATATAAAAACGCCATTTTTGAAACAGCGCCCCTTTACATTCTAAATTTAAATGGGCTTATTATCTGTACCAATGATGAGGACTTGGCTGAAAATCATCACCTGGGTTATGGGACTGAACGTATTGATAAGCGCCAAATAAAAGCACTTAAAGCAGGCGGATCACTAAATGCTTCTATCGATTTGAAATCAGTGGCAAGTCAGTTTCCTCTGGATTTTATTGCTCCTGAACAGCAACCACTCATGGAATCCTTAAAAGGAAAATCAGGCAAACTCGTTTTAAAATCAAATGAAACCAACAAACAACAAACAACCATGTCTGTTGTCTACTCCTTTGATGGAAAAGAATTTGCAGGTAAGCATTTATTGGATATGTTGAATACCTTATATTTATTAACCAAATAATCGTGAAATCGGTTAATAAAGGCTTTTTTTTTATTTTACTCATTGTAGTCCTTAGTGCAGTGCTCGTATTGCGGAGTGGCTTTTTGTATTTCAAAGCGTCTCCCCGACTGATTGATCGATTACCAGCGTCTGATTATCTCGTTCAACTAAAAATCCTAAACTTAAGTAAGGAAGTTAATTCAATCCTTTTTAAGTACAACCTACCCATACGTGAATTTGCATCCCCTGATTTTCTTTTAAGCCAAGCTAAACAACATGGTATAAATATTCAATCGGAAGCATATATTTTCTTTAATGAACCCCGGACGGAATGGGGCGCCATGCTCATGCTAAATGATTCATCAAAAGTAGCTAATGGCATTGAACGGTTCAGAAAAAACACCCCCATTCAGGACTCTATTTTCGATGATAACCATGTATATTACTTTACAGAATTGAACATAGCTGTTACGTATGGGAAGAATTATCTATTTGTTTATGGTGGAAATGACTTTAAAAACCGTCTTTCAGAAATTAATTCAGCTAACTACGGTTCTGTTCGGCCCAGTTGGAAGCGTTTCTTTAAACGTAATTTATACAAAAAAGAGCAATTAGTGCTCTATTCAGAAAAGCAAACCGTTAATCAGTGGGGCTTTGATTACGGACTTTTCTCACACGATAACGACACCGTTAATTTACAGGTAAAATGCTATTTACATTCCAAAAACCCACATGGAATTTACCTTAAAAAACATGCGATTGGGTTTCCAGAATCTGCAAAAGATAATAAAGCAATAGAACTTCATATCGATCCTAGGTTTAAAAAATCAAATACCGGTAAAACCCTTATTTCTAAACTTCATGAGTATGGAAAAAAAATCAGTTTTCCCACGTCCCTTTTTTTTGAATCATGGGAAGGAGATTTATCCTTTAGAGAAGGTGGAATTGTTAATTCAACCCAACGCATCGTAGTTTCAGAATTTGACGAGGACTTTAATGTTCGAGATGTGATTAAATATGAGAAAATTCAAGTTCCCGGATACAGTGTAGCTTTTAATACCAATGAACGCGGCAAAGAATTCATCAACACCTTGTTTGCTAAAGGCCTGCTCAGGAGTGAAGAACAAAAATTACGGTTTTTGTTTTCACCCTTATTGTCAATGAAAAAAGTAGATGCCAATTACCTTTTTTCATCCGCTTCAACCTTTCCTTCGCTAATAAATAATCCTGGAAATTATATTTCGTGGACTGATAAAGGCACTCCCTACCGGATGAAACTCATTAAAACAGGAAGAAATAGCATTCAAACGGAAATAACTTTTCCAGCAAGGCCATTGATTAAATTATTACAACGAACGAACACTAAGAAAAAACAAGGAGTATTAACTAACTAAAAACTGCGCTTTTATTTCGCCTAATAATTGTTCTACTTCCTGACGTTCATTCGCTAAAATCAATCCCGATTTGTATTCCTTAAAGTGAGGAATTCCTTTAAAATAATTTCCGTAATGTCGTTTCATTTCTGCAATACCTACTTTTTCACCTTTCCATTGAATACTAAAGTTCAAATGTTCTTCCACCGCATCAACACGTTCCTTAAAGCTGGGTGGAGGAAGATGGGTTCCATCTGCCAAAAAGGCTTTTATTTCATTAAATATCCAGGGATAACCAATAGAAGCCCTTCCAATCATAATGCCATCGACGCCATAAATATCTTTATACAACAAGGCTTTCTCAGGTGAATCAATATCCCCATTACCGAAAATAGGAATCTGCATCCGTTGATTATTTTTTACAGCACCGATCAAGGTCCAATCGGCTTCTCCCTTATACATTTGCTTCCTAGTTCTTCCGTGTATCGTTAAGGCCTCAATCCCAATATCTTGAAGACGTTCTGCTGTTTCAACAATATTCTTAGTGGAATCATCCCACCCTAGTCGGGTTTTAACTGTTACAGGAACCTTTACTGCGTTAACCACTGCCTTAGTTAAGCGAACCATTTTAGGGATGTCTTGAAGCAAACCAGCACCCGCACCTTTACAGGCCACTTTTTTTACTGGACAACCATAATTTATATCAATTAAATCAGGCTTTACTTGTTCGATGATTTGCGCTGCACGAACCATACTCTCTTCATCAGAACCAAAAATCTGGACTCCAATTGGACGTTCATATTCGAAAATATCCATTTTTTGGACGCTTTTTACCGCATCGCGAATAAGCCCTTCCGAAGAAATAAATTCAGTGTACATCATATCTGCTCCATGCTTCTTGCACAGCGCACGAAACGGCGGATCGCTTACATCCTCCATCGGCGCTAAGAGAAGTGGAAAATCGCCCAGTTCAATGGTTCTTATTTTAACCATTACGCAAACAATTCTGGATTTGTATGTTGAATCCGTTGAAGGTACTTTTTCAATTCTTGCTCCTTATCCTTTCTCAACACCATTAACATACCTTCTGACTCTACAATGATGGTGTCTTGAATTCCATCAAGAAGTACCACCTTATCTTTCGGAATGTGAATAAGGCAATTATTGGTTTCGAAAAGGTGCACATTATTACCAACTACAGCATTTCCGTTGGAGTCTTTATGCATGTGATCAATCAAACTCCCCCAAGTACCTAAATCACTCCAATCAAAATCGGATAGTACCACGGAAACATTTGTTGCATGCTCCATAACAGCAAAGTCAATGGATATATCTTCAGCCGCGGCAAATGCACTTCGCATGAATCCATCTTCCATGGGCGTATTATAGGATGCTAAGGATTCGCAAAAAATATGGTATAAGGCATTAGCATATAAGTTCATGGCATCCAATATAACATCCGCGCGCCAAATAAATATTCCTGAATTCCAAAAATAATTTCCCTCTTCAACAAAGGTTTTAGCCACATCCAACGATGGTTTTTCACAGAATCGATGCACCTGTTGAACGGATCCAGCTGCATGTTTCCCTTGCGCTACCTCGATGTATCCATACCCAGTATCTGGTCTTGAAGGCTGAATTCCAAGGGTCACTAATTGTCCCTGATTCGCTTCAGTGACCGCTGTATTAATAAGCGAAACGAAACGACTCGTATTTATAATTAAATGGTCGGATGGAGAAATAACCAGCGTGGCATTCGGATTTAATCCTAAAATTTTAGCAGCAGCAAAAGCGATGCACGGAGCGGTATTTTTCCGCTCTGGCTCACAAATTACTTGATCTACGGTTAATTCAGGTAACTGACTCAGTACTAAATCGCGATAGCGTTCATTTGTTAGGATGTAAATTCTTGAGGCGTCAGATACGCCCAACAAGCGCTCAAATGTTAATCGCAACAAGGATTTACCAATTCCCAAAACATCTAAAAATTGTTTAGGGTTGTGTTGGGTAGACATGGGCCAAAAACGGCTTCCTACGCCTCCAGCCATAATTAAACTATATGTATTATTTTCCATCTTATTTTATGTGTTGCACTTTAGCCATGAGATGCACAAGATAGGTGCGATTAGAACTCAATTCAATGCATTCAAATCTTGTTCTTCGCTTGTCTCCCTTGAGAAATGTACGGTTATTCAGTGCAAATTTACTGTTTTTTGGGAGGTTTTCTAATGGAAGTACCTCAGTATCCAACTCATCAAAAGAAGCCAAGACACGACTTAATTGAATATCTGTGCATGATGAAGCTTTTAGCGAGCTAAATGATTTATTTAATGCCATGCGTAGCGTATTCGGTAATTCCGGATGGTCAATTATGATCCCAATTAATTTATGAAAATTCCTTTTCCACTCTGCACCATGCGGAGCTGCACGTAATCCTACTTCCTGAAACGTATGCAGGTGCGCAAATTCATGAAGCGTAGTGATAAGAAACGCGTATGGATTCAAATCACCATTCACCGTAATTTGAGGCTTCCCGTTTAGATTTCTCGGCCGAAAATCCCCCCACTTTGTCTTCCTGCCTTTTACTATTTTAAAATGTACTCCTGACTCCACCAACAATTCAGCAAGGAGATGAGAAAAACACTCGGGCACAAATTTTGAAAATGTCAGTTGATATTTGGTTCTTTTTTCCACCGTTTCAAAGATAAACAGGAATATCATCCGCCAAACGGCTCAAAATAAATATTACCTTTATCGGCGTGAAGTATATACGAAACATAGGTGCATATTTTTTAATGATGGGATGGGTATTAAGAAAACCAAGAAAGACTCCCATTTTTTGGAAAATGTTTATGGACGAGGTTCAATATATAGGAATTAATTCTATTCCCATTGTGGCCTTAATGTCCACCTTCATTGGAGCGGTTATTTCATTGCAAACCGCGTCAAATATGGATAGCCCACTCTTACCTGACTATACTGTAGGTTATATTACACAATCCAGTGTAATTCTTGAATTTTCTCCTACAATAATTTCATTAATATTAGCAGGAAAAGTTGGATCAAACATAGCGTCTGAAATAGGTACAATGCGAATAACAGAACAAATTGATGCCTTAGAAATTATGGGTGTTAATTCGTTAAATCACCTCATATTACCTAAGGTACTGGCTGCGGTGGTTTATTTTCCTGTACTCGTAATTTTCTCAATGATTCTAGCAATGATAGGCGGTTTTGTCGCCTTGGTAGTTTCTGACTTACAAAGTACTGAAACGTATGTGTTGGGATTGAGGTCCTTTTTTGATGTAAGTAATATCACCTACGCATTAACGAAAACAGTGGCTTTTGGATTTATTATTGTTTCCATTTCTTCGTTTTATGGGTATTACGTAAAAGGTGGATCACTTGATGTGGGTAAAGCCTCTACCAAATCCGTAGTAGTAAGTAGCGTGGTAATTCTCATTGCGAATTTCATAATCACTAAACTTATGTTGTTGTAATGATTAGTGTCCGAAACGTAAATAAAACCTTTGGAAAACAACAAGTCCTCTTTGATGTTAGTGCTGATTTTGAACCTGGGCGTGTTAATTTAATCATTGGACAATCGGGTCAGGGGAAATCGGTATTAGCTAAATCAATGGTTGGCCTGCATGAAGTAGATTCAGGGCAAATTTTATTTGATGGACGAAATTTTACCGAAATGGATAAATCCGACCGAGCAGAAATTCGTCAAGAAATAGGCATGTTGTTCCAAGGAAGTGCACTTTTTGATTCCATGACGGTGGAGGAAAATATAAAATTTCCGCTTTCTATGTTCACGAAAATGACAAAGAAAGAAATGCAAGACCGAGTAGACTTTTGTTTAGAACGCGTGAATTTACAGGGAAGAAATGCCTTATACCCCTCTGAATGTTCTGGTGGGATGCAAAAGCGCGTTGGGATAGCAAGAGCCATTGCAATGAACCCAAAATATCTGTTTTGCGATGAACCGAATTCAGGTCTAGATCCAAAAACAGCCATCGTAATTGATAGTTTAATCAAAGATATCACCTATGAATATGGCATAACTACCATTGTTATTACGCATGATATGAATAGTGTAATGGAAATTGGTGATAACGTCATTTTTATTCATCAAGGAAAAAAGTGGTGGGAAGGTGATCGCCATAGTATTATCACAACAGATAATCCAGAAATTGAAGCCTTTGTTTTTGCCTCTGAGTTTATGAAAAAGATTCGCAGTTCATTAAAAGAACGAATCAAATAGGATGATAGATTTTTAGTGCCCCGCCTTAAGAATTTAAAATCACAGGATATTAACTTCATGATTTGCTACTTTTCAATTCTTTTGTATCTTTGTGCTCCAATTTGCTCAACGGAGCTGAACAATTGGATTAGCGGATGTGGTGAAATTGGTAGACACGCTAGACTTAGGATCTAGTGCCGAGAGGTGTGCGGGTTCGAGTCCCTCCATCCGCACCTTAAGGTCTCGTGAATTCGGGACCTTTTTTTTTGAACTATAAAGACACACAATATGAACGTACTTCGTCAAGAACTTGATGCGTTGAATGGCTTACTTACCGTAGAAATTAATGCGGCAGACTACAGCCAAAAGGTTAAAAATACCTTAGAAAAACATCGTAAAACTGCAAATATCCCAGGGTTCCGACCGGGACACACCCCTGCGGGAATTATAGAGAAACGTTACGGAAAAGCTGTACTAGCAGAGGAATTAAACAAACTTGCCAATGAGGGGGTATACAACTTCATACGTGAAAACAACCTAGATATTCTTGGCAATCCAATCCCTTCCGAATCCCACGCGATGGAGGGATCCTTTGATCAACCTGACACATTTAAATTCACTTTTGAAATCGGTATGTCGCCATCTTTTGAGTATCATTCCGTGTTAAAAAAGGGGATTGAGTATAATACCGTTCGTGTGGATGATAAATTGGTAAGTCAGCAAATTGAGGATATTCAGCGCCGATATGGCAAAATGATGAGTGCGGATGTATCCGGCGAGAAAGATTTAGTTGTAGGGACATTCACTGAATTATCAGCGGATGGAACGATTAAAGAAGGTGGAATATCTCACAGCACCACCTTGTCAATCGAATTCATTGAAAACACTGAAGCAAAGAACTTATTAATCGGTAAAAAGAAAGATGATGCGTTTAAATTAGACCCAAGTATTGTCTCTAAAGATGACGCAGACAAAGCTTCTTTATTAGGACTAACACCCGAAACTCTTCCATCAAGTGACGTATCTTTTGAATTTAAAATCACGGATATTAAGCGCATGGAATTGGCCGAATTGAATGCGGAATTGTTTAGTAAGCTTTTCCAAGACGGTGAGATTAGCGATGAAGCGGGACTTAGAGCACGCGTTACCAAAGATTTAGAACACATGTTCGAAAGAGATGCGGATCGATTAATGACACGTAAGGTATATGACTCCTTAATTTCAGATGTGCAAATTACCTTCCCAGAAGCATTTTTGAAGCGATGGATTAAATTAAGTGCAACAGCACCAATCGCAGATGAAGACATTGAAAAAGAATTTGAAGCCTATTTAAACTCCTTGAAATGGCAATTGATTCAAACGAAAATCTTTAAAGATTCCGATACGAAACTAGTCTATGAAGAAGTATTGGCATTCACAAAAGGCTTAATAATTAGTAATTATGCACAATATGGTATTCCTGCTCCAGAGGATGCCGAATTGGAAGCATCTGCACGCGAGTTACTCACAAAAAAAGAGCAAGCGAATAGTATTTATGATCAATTAGCTGAAGAGAAGCTAACGCAATACTTTAAAACGAATGCGAGCTTAAAAATGAAGCCCTTGTCGTACGATGACTTTCTAGCTGAAATGAAAAAATAAACCTTAAGCGGTTATTTCCAATCCAAGATATGTAAGGGTGCATTGCTTTTCCGAGGATAGGCTAGCTGTATTTCTTTAATCATGCGCTCCATGTGCGGGGTTTTATAACTACGATGTGGGAAAACGCCAATGATTTCTCTTGCCGGATAGCCGTAAGGTGATGCTAACCTTTTTCTGAATCCGAGCTGTTCCTTGGTTGATTTGAATTCGGAAGGAAGCAAGGTATATCCGCCATTCACATTGACCATTTCGACCAATAAATCCATATTTCCACCAATATAATCCCACGAAGGAGCTTCCGCTGTTTCAGAAATATTACAAAAATTAATGACTTGGGTTCGCAAGCAATTCCCTTTACTTAATAACCACGGTTGTTGACCATCTAAGGCCGAAACCTCAATTCCACCTTCCTTTCCCAAGGCAGTATACACTTCAATTTCCTCGGTATATAAAGGTACCGTCCGATATTTTGCTTGTTGATAAGGCCCTGCTAAAATCCCAAAATCAATCGTACCTTTTTCTAATTCTTGAAGTAAGGTATCCGTCGGGTGTTCTACATATAAAAAACGAATATTGGGGAAGGCATTTGAAAACAAGGAAAACAGTCGCGTTAAGATGTAAACAGAAACGGTAGGAATAATCCCAACCCGAATTTCTTCCTTAATTCTTCCTGCCATACGGTCATTGAGCAACCGAAGGTTATCGTTTTCAGATAAAATCTCACGAAGAATAGGAATAACCTCTACCCCATAGGGAGTAAGAGCCAGCGGACTTGACGCGCGATCAAACACGGCATACCCCAATTGTTCCTCCGCTTTTTTAACCTGCATCGATAAGGTGGGTTGGGTTACAAAACAGCGCTCGCTGGCACGCGAAAATTGTAATTCTTCACTGAGGATAACTAAATACCGCATTTGCTGCAAGGAAATCATAGATAGTATTTATGTGAATATAATTTCTTTTGATTTTATTGATAACAAAGGATGTGTAACTTTGTTGAGAATTAACATAGTTTTCATTTGGTTGAACAGAACCTTATTCGGTTTGTTTTACCTTTGTATCCAGTAACTTAATAAATTAAAATAACATGTCAGTTTTAGTAGGAAAAAAGGCTCCATCGTTCAGCGCGGGAGCAGTTGTAAATGGAGGTGAAATCGTAAATAATTTCTCTTTAGATCAATATGTAGGAAAAAATCATGTCTTGTTTTTCTTTTATCCAAAGGATTTTACGTTTGTATGTCCGTCTGAATTACATGCATTTCAAAGTGCACTAGGTGAATTCGAGGCACGCGGAGTAAAAGTTGTGGCGTGTTCAACAGATACCGAGGAATCACATTGGGCTTGGTTACAAACACCAAAAAACAAAGGTGGAATTGAAGGCGTAACCTATCCAATTGTGGCGGACACTTCCAAAACAATCTCAGAAGCATTTGGCGTATTGGCCGGAGAATATGAGTATGATATGGAAGGTTCATTAACAGCGAGTGGACCAATGATTGCTTACCGTGGATTGTTTTTAATTGACAAATCAGGTACCGTGATGCATCAATTGGTTAACTTTTTCCCATTAGGAAGAAACGTTGATGAGGCACTACGCATGGTAGACGCATTACAATACTTTGAAGAACATGGTGAGGTTTGTCCAGCGAATTGGGTTAAAGGAGAAGAGGCCATGAAACCTAGTTTCGACGGAGTAGCTGATTATTTGTCAAAACACTAAGCGTTAGCATACAATTATAAAGCCCCGAAATCGGGGCTTTTTTTTTGACCTAATGGCAACCGATAAGTAATGGGTTCGTTATGCAGAAAACAAACCCTAAATTTTACGGCCATGAAAAAACTAATCTACCTCTGCGTGATGGTGGCAGGAGCCTCTTTCGCTCAAAAAAACTCATTAGGTATTTCAACTTCTGAATACGATGAATTGAAAAAAAGCGGTCAATTAAATACTGGAACCGTCTATCAATTTTCCGATTTAGTGGCACCAAGCAACACAAAGCCTAATGCTGCAACCAATAAAAATGGAATGTGTGGATGCATGTTGACCTTAGACAATAGCTATACCTTGGCCATGAGCCCTAATGACGACGGATCTACTAACTACATTCAACTTCCATTCACTTTCGATTTCTACGGAACTCTATATGATAGTGTAATCATTAACAACAATGGGAATATTTCATTTTTAGGGCCATATTTCGAATTTACGGCCAACCCATTCCCGGACCCAAGCTATAACATGATAGCTCCTTTTTGGGGAGATGTAGATACTCGTTCCGCTAACGGAGGAAGTGTATGGTACAAAGTTACCAGCGACGCCATGATTGTTATTTGGGATCATGTGGGTTATTTTAATATGCATGATACATTAACCAATACCTTCCAATTAATTATTTCAAACGGGACAGATACGCTGATTCATGACAACAATAACGTGTCCTTTTGTTATGGTGACATGCAATGGACCACCGGTGACGCCTCATCGGGAGTTGGTGGGTTTGGGGGATTTGCTGCCACTGTTGGCGTGAACATTGGCAACGGAGTTGACTTTTTCCAAGTAGGACAATTTGATGCACCTGGAATAGGGTTTGATGGGCCTTACGCATTTCCAGATCAAGTTGATTTTTTAGACGATCAAGAAGTTTATTTTGATATTGCAGGTATGAATGCCGCCAACATCCCACCTTTGGTTATTAATAGCAACATTTGCGATACTATCGATGTATATACCGGCGACACCCTTCATAAAAGCATGAACCTCGCTCAATTTGCGTTGTCATTAATGACCCCAGAATTTGGCCAACTAATTTCCTACGAAATTTCAAGCGATGCCCCAACTGGATTCAGTTATTTAGAAAACGTTAGTAACAACGATTACATCAATTTAGCGTGTTCTTTCGATGCCCAAGGACTGCAAGAAGGTATATATCATATTTTTATAAACGCTACAGACAACGGGGTTCCAGCAGAAAGTATAGAAATGACAATCCCTGTTAGGGTACATCAAAGCCAATTGGCAAATATTCAAACCCAAGTCATTGCCGGACTAAAGGTGTATCCAAACCCTTCCAACGGAGCCTTTTCCCTATCTGCCAACGACGAATTAACGCATATTTCATTGATATCACTGAATGGAAGTGTTGTATTAGATTGCTCTTTGTCCGGATTTACTACAGAGATTACTCACATAGCGCCGGGTTCATATTTACTTCGCGCAGTAGACCGAAATGATGCAGCACAAACCTTACGCGTAGAAGTTTTGCCATAGAAATAAGCACAACTTAAAATCAAAGCCATCGGTAACGATGGCTTTTTTATGCGCCTTGAATAACATTTCAATGTGGAAATCTAATCTGCATTGTAACCATATGACGTTAATTGCTTTCTAATTTTAACCCGACTAAATATACGTACATATGAAAAACCAATTAAAATTACTCTTTACCCTAGTTAGTATTACCATTTTTAATGGCCTATTGTTTGCCCAAAATAGCATAGGAGGAGACGCGAACGTTGCCCCAGAAACGGAAAAAGTTCAAAAAGTAGCGGAAGTTTCTGCCTTTAGTTTCATACTAAAGGGAGGGTTTTTCCTAATTCCAATTGTGATTTTGTTGTTTTATACCCTTTACGTAATTATTGAGCGTACCTTGTATATACGAAGAATGACAAAGTTTGACAATAAACTGATGGACACGGTTCGTCCGCACATGGCCAAAGGAACATTTAAGGAGGCATTAAGTGCAATACAAAGCAACGAGACGGCCTTTGGTAGTGTATTAAAAGAAGGCATTAGCAGTGTGGATCTTGATGCCAAACAAGCACAAGTTGAATCCAATATGGATAAAGTGGCAAACATCGAAATTGGTAAAATGGAGAAAAACCTTGGTCATCTTGGTTTGATTGCAGGTATTGCACCTACATTAGGTTTTATTGGTACAATATCAGGGGTAATCAAAATATTTTATTCAATATCCATTACCGAAAATGTATCCATTGGAAATATATCCGGTGGTTTATATGAAAAAATGATCTCGTCTGGTGCAGGGTTAATTGTAGGTATTATTGCCTATTCGGGATATCATTTAATCAATGCACTCATTGATGCTTATGCGTTGCGTGTTCAACAGGTAAATATGGAGTTTATTAAATCAACACAACCATAACATGGCCATTAAAAGAAACCGCCGTTTTCACACCGAGGTAGCTACGGGTGCCTTAAGTGATATCATGTTTTTCTTATTGCTATTCTTTTTGATTATATCCACGTTGGCCAATCCAAATGTTATTAAGGTGCCACTACCGGAATCTAAAACCACATCAAAAACTAATAAGCAACATCTTACCCTAACGGTTACCGAAGACAAAAAATACTATCTGGATAAAGATGAAGTTCCTTTTGGTGAATTAGAGGCTGCATTGGTAGCTAAAACTCAAGAACTTAATGACAATACCGTAGTGCTTCGAATTCCTTACGATGCCGCCGTGCAAGACTTAGTTGATTTACTAAGAATCGGAATGGATAACAACCTGAAAGTCATTATTGCGACTAAAGGAGAAAATTAAAAATCACTTCTTCGCTTAAAGAAGTTGCATTAGGTTTTTTTATAATTGAAAAAATAATTACCTTTGCCATCCAATTATGGGCTGGTACCTTAGCTCAGTTGGTAGAGCAAAGGACTGAAAATCCTTGTGTCCCTGGTTCGATTCCTGGAGGTACCACATTAAAACCCTGACCCTAGCGTCAGGGTTTTTTGTTTATTCAACTCAAAGAGTTTACTTCTTGCAAAAATTTCCCCTGACAGTACGGGTCAATTAGTTGTTGGAGTTAGTTGATTTTATGTTATTTGTATTCTAGAAAATCAATATGTCAAATTAACCTATTATTTATCTTTCTTAATACATGTGACGATATCAATTTAAATCTAATAAAAATCACTCATACGACAGCTAACATAGAAGAAAATCATAAGCTTTATACTTCTCATTATCCATGAAATAAAATAATTATGCTAATTAAAAAATCAACCTTGTACACTCAATTAACCCTGCTCATTTACTTGATTATTTATGCTTCAAATTCTTGCTATGGGCAGATACTTACTGCTAATACAGAATTAAAAAGGGAGGTTTCGCAATTTAATTTTTATCCAACAAATCCATGTGATATTCAAAATAGCACCAAATGGATTGGAAAGAAAAAAATTGCCCATTTCCTCCATTTTGAATCCTGTCAGGAGGATAAAAACAAATTAAAAGGAACTGTATACGGAGTAATTGTGATCGACGATACACTTTATAAAGTATCCATCGAAACAGCAAATTTATATTTCTATTCGAATAATGAATTTTTGAAATGTTTTAAAAAGCTTGATGATTCAGAAAGAATACTATTAGAAACTACGAACTTAAAACTTAATCGGGATTATTATAATAAGTTAAGAGAGGACATTAGGGAAATTGAAGAAAAAAAGCGTTTGGAGGAAGAGGAAAAAAGAAGAATAGAAGCAGAAAAGAGGAGATTAGAGATTGAAAGAATTGAAAAATTAAGAGAACAAGAAATAGCTAATGGTATTAAAAAGGCATCCTCAGACAGCATAATAAATAAGGAACTAGAATCTAAATTGATAAAATTCAATCAACAATTAAAATCCCAAGATTCGCTTGTTGATGTTACTATTAAAACTGGAATAAAAAACGGTGGGATACTAATTTCAAAATTCAACTTCTCAACAAGTAAGTATGGTGTTGTTGACCTAACTCTCGGAATTCAAAATGTCGGTAAAAAAAGAATTAAATACGTTAAATTCACATTGCAACCCTACAATTCAGTTGATGACCCAGTGGAATATGAACAAACGTTCAAAGGTATAGGATTTATTGAACCTAATTCAGAAGGCGTATGGGAATTTGAAAGTGCTTGGTATTCAAATGTCATCGAAACATTAAAACTATCGAGCATAAATATTTTATACGAAGATGGGTCATCTAAACTTATTTCTAAAATAGGAGAAATTAGAATTGATGATGATAATGAATTATTCGAGGCAATTTCAAATAAACAAAAAAAGAAAATCAACAAAATAGGTTCGCTAACGCTACTTGAATATCCGGATTCTGAAGATCATTTATTTGGTCTTTGCTTTTATTCAATTTCTGATCAAGAATTAAAAATTAAAATTTCTAAAAAAGATGAAGCAAAGCAATTAATAAAATCTTTGTCTGAAATTATCATAAATTACAAAGCACATACCCCAGTAAAATATGGGGATTTTGAAATCACAAGATTTTCAACACAAATTTACTTATACCTAGAGGGCGGGTACTGTTTAATTACAGAACTTGAAGCGGAGGAATTATTAAAAAAACTCAATGAAATATACCCATCCTGAAAGGGTAAAAAAAAAGGGAGATTTGCAAAAATCCTTACTAAGTATAACTTACTTATGATGTTCTTTGGCGATGAATTGGTTGTCTCTTATCGACCTAAAAATACAAATTGAGATCGAATCACAACAGGTTGACGTTCACTACGGAATGTAACTAAAAATACATAAGTCGTTTCTGGAGTAAATGGTTAGTTGATTCGGCTAATTCCCCGAAAGAAATTCAAGCGATATATCCATATGGCCTTTCGATTTTGACGAGCACTTAAAAGGACGGCTCCACGTCAAATTTAAAGATGAAATAGTCCCGATTTATAAATTAATTATAAAACAGATTATCATGTACTTAAAAACCGAAAACCTTTGCGATGCCATCGTGCGGAAGGTACTTACATCAATGATGTTTCTTTGGATTGCGTTCGGATCGATTGCTCAGAAGATATCTCTTCCCGACTTCTATGACACGCGAATATCTGGAGTTTATCCGGTAAGCTATGTGCATAGCTGTTCGTTTGACACCAAAGAGGAGGCGGTTTCTGCTCACCTAAACTCTTTAGATTGGTTATATATAGACACCAATTATACAGATGTGAAACTGGATTGGGATACACCTGTCTTCTCTAGCTTTCTTTTAAATGAAGACAAGAAAACAGCCATCGTAACCTGCGTTAGAATGAACGATGACGGAATGTATACAAGTTACTTCTTAGAAGCTAAGAACGTTGATTTTAATTTGTTCGAAAGTGATGGGTACATGTTTTATCACGCAAAAATCAAGTAATTACAACGCAAATCACTAGCCCCACTCTTTATAAACCATCATTTCTAAGCTTTTTCCTACCTTTGATTCATGGAGACAAGCAAGGTTTTTGTTCTAGATGGTGGTAACACACACATTAAACTGGGTGCTTTCGTAGGTAATCAGCTGGTGCAAACCAATCGATTTCAAGAACGGACCGCTCTTGGCAACTTCCTGAAATCAACTGATAAAGTGGTTGTAGCCAATGTAGGTGAACTTCAACTGCAGCAGGACTTAATAGATATGGGATGCCAGGTATACACGGTCTCTAATTCAAGCCTCCTTCCCTTCACCAATGCCTACAAAACACCGAGTACTTTAGGTATTGATCGCTTGTGCAACATCGTTGCTGCGCATGAATACTACCCCAATCGAAACATCCTAGTAATTGATGCTGGAACGTGTATCAAATTTGATTTTATAGATTATTTAGGTACATATCATGGGGGTTCCATATCACCCGGATTATCCTTACGATACCAAAGTTTACATGAGCATACCACACAATTGCCTTTATTGAGCCCCACATTAGTTTGGGACATCCTCGGAACAAGCAGTGAAGGAAGCATACACAGTGGCGTCATGGGAAGTATGAAAGCAGAAATCAACTGGCGAATTGAGGAATTTAACAATCGTTATGAGGATTTGATAATTTATCTCACGGGGGGCGACTTACATTATTTTGATTTGGGCCAAAAAAATGACATCTTTGTGGACGAAAATTTAACCCTAAAAGGGATTTATGCGTTACACCTCTTTCAACATTCTTTTAACCGTCCTACTTAGTGTAACCTACGGAGTAACGTATAGCCAACAATCCACAAGCCATCCCCTTTCTTCCTATGGAATTGGTGATCATCAACTGAACGACCATGGAATTTATTCAGGGTTAGGTAATGTGTATACTCCGTTCCTTGATTCTGGACAATTAAACTACTTAAACCCTGCTTCCTATTCCACATTGAGTAGAGGAAATACGCTCTTTTCCGTTGGAATTGGACAGCGAATATCCTTTTACAAACAAGGTGAAGCCAGCGATATTCGTCCGAATGGGAATTTAAACCACATCGCCTTAGGTTTTCGGTTAAAGAAGCATTTTGGAATGGCGTTTGGATTGAAACCCCTTTCTGCAAGCGGGTATTATTTATCCGAAAAAATATTCACAGGATTAGATTCCATTAGGAATACCTATCAAGGTAGCGGATACATAAATCAAGTGTTTTTAGGTGGAACCTATGCACCTATCAATGTTAAAGGAACCTATCTTGGATTTGGAGCCAACCTTGGATACAATTTTGGATCTGTTAAAAATCAGCGCACCAGTCAGCTTGTGCAAGGCACCAATGCCTCCGGAGGAATCATGGAAGAAATTTTAGCCGTACAAGACCTTAATTTCGAACTTGGGGCAGCATTTTACCAGCAGATCGGTCAGAAAATTGACATTACGCTGGGGGCTACCTGGAAACCTAATCAATTACTTAATAGCACCTTTGAACGGTCATTTTATAGTGCAAACAATTTGAATAGCCCATCAACGTATGACACCTTGTTTTCTAACACCTATAATGGAACAGTCAATCAAGGTCAATCACTGGCTGTAGGACTTTCACTTCGAATGTACTTGAATCCATATAAAAGAAAAACGAAAACATTACATCCAGAACTTATTGTTGCAGGTCAGTTCTCCTTAACGGACCACAATACCTATTCATATGACGGGTATACGTATGATTCACTTTCGATGCCCTATTCAAGTGCTAAGCGGTATGCAATAGGTATCTCCTATCGTCCAGAGCGATTCCTCTATGAAAACATTGCAACACTCGGTCTTTTTGACAAATTCACCTATCGCGTTGGTGCCTACCTTGGTCAACTACCGTACAAGGATGCTGGAAAAAACAGCTTTAGGGAGCAGGGGGTAACGTTTGGTCTTGGAATTCCTGTATTAGCGCAGCAATCATTTTCATCGATCAACTTCTCTTGCACGCTTGGACAGCGTGGGACCTTCGTAACCAATGGGTTACAGGAAAATTTTGTCGCTTTTCAACTTGGCGCAATACTATCTCCGGCAAGCTTCGAACGGTGGTTTCGAAAACGTAAAATGGACTAAATGTTCAAGTATCTATACTTTTTCATCGTTGTGGTCGCGATGTTATCCTGTGAAAACAACATGGATGATGTGCAACGAGTTTCGTTCAACCCTAAATCCCCAGACGAGGTTATAGTAAAATTCCATATGATTTACAGTGATTCAGGATTTGCAAGGGTAGCGTTAATGGCAGGATTTGCTGAAACGTTCCATCAACCCGAGCATATTACTCATCTACGTGACAGCTTACGCGTGAATTTTTACGCAAAAAACGGCGAAATTATCTCGACTTTAACTGCGAAATATGGAAAGATAAATCACAGTAAAAACCAACTTTATGTGCAAGATTCTGTGCGTTTATATAACTATAAGAAAAAACAAACCTTAAAAACCGAGGTATTGCATTGGAGGCAACGTGACAGTTTAATATATACCAGCAAAAAGGTGTACATCTTTTCACCCAAAGGAAGATTTACAGGTGAAGGACTTAAAACCAAACAAGATTTTAGTACGTATGAAGTATTAAAACCAGAAGGAAATATAGTAATTGAAAAAGGAGAAGAATTATAATATGAAAACATACAACCTTATCATGGGATACTTTTGGATTGCGGTCGCAATTGTAAGTTTTACCGTAGTGACCTACAACGGATTCACCCTTGGATTTGATAAATGGGCCGGATATTACATTTTCACACTTGTCGCTGTTGGGATGTATTTCATGAAGAAATGGATGATGGCGCGGGTAAATCGTCACGAAACTTTTTTGAAAGATCAACAAAACAAATCAGAAAAATTGTAACAAATCGGGCGATTGATTGTCTAAACCTATGGTGCGTATTCATTTCTTTATTATTGTTTTGTTTATTGGGTTTTCGGGCCTCAGCCAGCAATTTCTGAAAGGAACTGTTGTTGATGAAAAGCAGCAACCCATACCCTACGCTAAACTTTATGTAAAAAATGACCCATCACTGCGCACGGTATGCGATGTGGCTGGATACTTTGAAATGGGCTTAATGCCCGGAGAATATTACCTAGTAATCACAGCCACTGGGTACGAAGACCGGGAATACTATCTAGGGATGAGGGATGCGGATGTAATAAAAACCTATAAACTATTCCCCCCGAATGTTAAGGAGGTAGAAGACGTCGTAGTTTCTGCTAAAAAATCGAATCCCGGAAGAGAGATCATGTTGAAAGTGGTCAATAAAAGGGATTCGATCAACCCATGGAATTATCCACATACGGTGGACGTTTATATCAAGGCGAGTGAAAAACTGGATTTTCCTAAACAGAAGGAAAAAGATAAAGAGGAAGATGATGAACCCACATTTGATGCTCCAAAGGACACGATAAGCAACCGAATGAATTTGGTTGAGGTTCAAATGAATCGTTCTTATGCCCCGCCAAACAAGGTCAAAGAAATCCGCAACGCCTATGATTTATATGGCAGCGCACAAAACTTGTACTATACCACCACAGTTAAAAGCAATTTCAACTTTTTTGAGAACCTACTTCATTTAGACGATCTTCATCAAACTCCGGTGAGCTCACCCATCTCGATTCCAGGGATACTGTCTTATAAATATCGACTGGAAGAAAAATATGAAGAAAATGGCCGAATGATCTCACGGATTAAAATTATCCCAAGGAATACTGCGACAACGACCATAGAAGGATATATATGGGTTATTGATTCCGTGTGGTTGGTTCAAAAATTATCCCTTACGATGAATAAAGGTAATTTGTTAATTTATGATCATTTTCAAATTGACCAAGAGTTCAGTCATCCAGGAGATTCCTTATGTGTATTGACCAAACAGACTTTAACCTATGGTGTTAAATACAAATCAGAAACCTCCAACGCAAGCACGATTGCCTTATTCAGCAAATACAACTTCAACCCAAATTTCCCAGCCAAGTTCTTTAATACGGAAGTTGCTGTAACGGAACAATCCGCTTATGAAAAAGACACCTCTTATTGGGTTCAAACGCGTGCAATTAGCCTGAGCGAAGAAGAGAAACGTTTTATCTTCTTAAAGGACAGTGTAGAAGAAGCCCACAGTAAAAAAGAATATTTAGATTCTGTAGATGCGGTATTTAACAAAATTACGGCATTAAAAATTTTATGGTTTGGCGTAGATCACCGGAATCGGGTCAAGCGGCAGCAATTATCTTTCGGATCGCTCGCAACCATGGTACAACCGATTGGTATTGGAGGTCCACGAGTAGCTCCTAGTTTCTATTATTTTAAGAAATGGGAAAACCAACGAACCTATGACTTTTACACCAGAATCTCCTATGGTTTTCTGAATCGAGACCCCAAAGGGATTATTTGGAATAAATATCGGTTCGATCCCTTTCATCAAGGTGATATTTCCGCTTCAATCAGTCATGAATTCGATGTAATACGAGGGTTTGATGCCATTACGCAAATTTATCGCAGGAACAATTTTATTGAAGCAACCCAATTGAACGTAGGACTTAATTATGAATTGGTAAATGGCCTATACGCTGGCGCAAACATAAATATAGCTGAGCGCCGAAGTTTAAAAGATTTCAAATTCTTAGAAATTGCTGATAATTTTATTCCAAACGACAGCGCGATGGCCTTTGACCCGTATCAAGCCTCTATCGTTTCGTTTGATTTATCGTATGTTCCTCAGCAACGCTACATGAGAGAACCCTACAGAAAAGTAGTGCTTGGTTCTGCATGGCCCACCTTTAGTATTTATTACAAAAAAGGAGTGTCGGGACTTTTTGGCAGCGATATTAATTATGACTATTTAAGTTTTGCCGTCCAACAAAATTTCAAACTAGGATTACTTGGTAACACAAGTTATAGAATTCAAACAGGTACTTTTCTTTCTATGAAGGATGTGCGCGAGCCGGATTTGAGGTATCAGCGCAGGTCTGATCCGATATGGTTTTCTAATCCCTTGTATTCATTTCAAGGGTTAGATACCACACTTCCTACAAAAAGCTGGGTTCATGAGGCCCACTTTGTTCATCACGACAATGGTGCCATATTAAATAAGATTCCATTCATGAAAAAAACGCGCATAGGGTTAGTAGTTGGGGGTGGAGCCATGTATGTTCAAGAACATAAGTACCAACATTACGAGTTACTGGCAGGCTTAGAACGAAGCTTTAAGTTATCTAGGAGACGCTTAAGAGTCGGTATTTACGGATGTGCATCCGATGGTAACAAAACTGCCCCTCAATTGAATTACAAGGTGTCATTCGCGTTGTTAGATGATCGAAATATGAAATGGAATTTCTAGTTAGTCTCTGAATCGGGCTTATCCTTTTTAAAGGAAAATAAATTTTTGCGATTTATAAGAATCATTAATCCTACACCAACAGAAATGCAAGAATCTGCGACATTCCAAATGGCAGGAAAAACCGGTTCGCCTCCTAGCCATGGCATCCAACTTGGCCAATAGGCATCAAACTGAAACATATCAACGACATTACCAAAGAGGAAACCTTTGTTTCGCACTTCAACAGGAAACGAAATACCATATTGCGTGCAATTCATTTTATTTCCCGAACCCTGCAATTGATTAAAACTCTCACATGCATTAAATGGGAAGATATAATCATAACACATCGAATCAATTAAATTTCCGGTAGCTCCGGCCAAAATCATTGTTAATGCAATCAATTGAGGCCAGGCGATGTGCTTTTTAATTTCTCTAAGAATATAATATGCTATTCCACCAATGGCAATAATGCGAAAAATACTCAAGGCTAATTTCCCGTAGATTGAACCTCCGAGGGTGGTTCCAAAGGCCATTCCTTGATTTTCAATATAGTGTAGCGCAAACCAATTTCCGAAAATATATCGAGTTTCATTGGGTTCAAAGGTTGATTTAATATAAATCTTAACCCATTGATCTACTGCCAATAAAATTAATAAGGTTGCTAACGCAATCCAATGTTTTTTACTCACGAATTCTTTTGTGCATTTTTGGCATCAATACTCATGGTTGCATGGGGAACTAAACGCAAACGCTCTTTGGGGATAAGTTTTCCTGACACCCTGCAAATTCCGTAAGTTTTATTTTGGATTCGTACTAATGCAGCTTGTAAACTTTGGATAAATTTTTCTTGACGAGCCGCTAATTGCGCAACCTCTTCACGTGATAAGGTTTCCGAACCGTCTTCCATCATGTTAAAAGTTCGTCCAGTATCATCTGTTCCATGATCATCGTTGTGCGAAAGCGACCCTTTGAGTAATTTATAGTCTTCTTGTGCCTCCTCTAATTTTTTATTTATTAAGGCCTTGAATTCCTCAAGCTCTACATCTGTATATCGCGTTTTATCGTTTGCCATTGTATCTCGATTTTGAAAGGTAACAAATATATAATTTTATTCAATTTCCAGGATGGATTCTTATAAAGTTAAAATAAATGGTTCAACAAGAAATGATTAATTTCGTACTATGATTCGATTTTTCGGGGATAATCGACCCTTAGTTCTCTTTTTTCTCCCGCTGATTTTAGTTGTTTTTCATGTGGCATTTCACCTAGGAGGTATTTCTGGGGAAGAAGATGCGGTGAACTTAACATTTGGATGGTGGGGGGATTTTCAAGTAAATGAATGGAGAAATAGTATCAGCTATGAATTACTCGTTGGTATCTGGATTTTAGTGAATGCAGTTACCCTAAACTATACCTTTAATTCCGGTGAATTTAATGATAAAAACACCTACTTACCCGCCTTGATTTTCATTGTACTTTCTTCGATGTCAGAAACATTTTATGAATTAAGCGGATTTCATCTTGCCACAAGCATGCTCATCCTGATGATAAATCAATTCCTACGGCTAGACCAAAATCATGATGGCTCAAAACGAATTTTTAATGGCGCTTTTTTTCTCGGTATTGCCATCACAGCCTATCCAGCTTTGATTATCCTCACCCCATTTGCTATATTCATGTATCTAGGATTTAGACCATTTACCTTAAGGGAATTATGGTTTTTCCTGTTGGGCATTTTAACCCCAGCAAGTTATTTATTCAGCTATTGCTATTTATTCAATTTGTCCTTTCCGAGTATAAAGTTTGGATGGAATCCCTATGTACAACAGGTAAATATTGAGGTTTTTGTGGTTGGGGCTTTATTAATAATTGCATTTATCATCGGACTAATCGGCCTATATCAAAAAATGTCAACCGCCGGAAATCGATTTAAAAAAGAGGTACAAGTTATCAATTCACTTGGCATTTCATTGTTATTTATGCTAGTGTTTAATGTTTTTATCGAATCGCCAATGCTTCGCGTTGAATTCTTTATCATTCCCTTAAGTTTCTTATTTACATTTCCACTACTATCAAAAAGAATCAATTTAATTGCCTCACTTTTTTTCTATTTAATCTTCTTTTTTGGGGTTTTAAAGTTATTTATTCTCCCCTAACATCCCCAAGAATTAATACCTTTGTAATCTAAATTAAGCGTATGAAATTTGGTGTTGTCACATTCCCAGGTTCCAATTGTGACCAGGACATGATTTATGTGTTATCGGACTTATTGCAGCAGGAAGTGGTTTCCCTATGGCATAAAGACACGGATTTAAAAGGAGTAGATATGGTAATCCTTCCCGGTGGATTTTCTTACGGAGATTACTTAAGATCAGGTGCCATTGCGAAGTTTTCTCCAATCATGAATGAAGTTATAAACCATGCGAACCGTGGTGGATATGTGCTTGGCGTGTGTAACGGATTCCAAATTCTAACAGAAAGTGGATTATTACCAGGAGCCTTACTACACAATACAGATCGGAAGTTTATTTGTAAAAATGTGTATATAACTCCAACCACAACACATACCCCAATAACATCTGGTCTTTCCACCGAAGAAGTTTATAAAATCCCCATTGCTCATGGTGAAGGAAGATTTTATTCAGACGATGATACGCTTGCTATGTTGCAAGACAATGAGCAAATCACATTTCAATACTGCCGAGTTGATGGTAAAATTGATTCCGAAAACAACCCCAACGGATCCTTATTAAACATTGCAGGAATCACTAACAAAACAAAAAATGTATTTGGAATGATGCCTCACCCAGAGCGAGCAGCCGATTCAGATTTATCCAATCGTGATGGGCTAGCCTTGTTTGAATCACTATTAACATTCTGCAAGGCATGAGGGTATTACTAATTGGGTCCGGAGGTCGCGAATCTGCTTTATCTTGGAAAATAGCTCAAAGTTCAATATTAGAGACGCTTTATATCGCACCCGGAAATGCAGGAACAAAGCAGTACGGAAAAAATGTAGAACTCAATGTACTGGATTTTGAAGCGGTAAAAACCTTCGTGTTAGAACAAAAGATTGAAATGGTAATTGTAGGTCCAGAAGAACCACTGGTGCTTGGAATTGCAGATTTCTTCAAAAAAGATCCGCTACTTTCTTCAGTTGCGTTAATAGGTCCTACTCAAGCAGGAGCCGCCTTGGAAGGCAGTAAAACCTTTGCCAAAGAATTCATGCAAAGACACAAAATTCCAACCGCAAAATATGGTTCTTTTACCCTTGACACCCTCCGCGAAGGAATAAACTTTTTGCGAACCATGAAGGCCCCTTATGTACTTAAAGCAGATGGGTTAGCTGCAGGTAAAGGTGTCTTGATTTTAGATGATTTAAAAACAGCCGAAGACGAATTAACACAAATCTTATTGGATGAAAAGTTTGGTGCTGCAGGACAAAAAGTAGTCATTGAACAATTTTTAAAAGGGATTGAACTTTCTGTGTTTGTGGTAACCGATGGGGAGTCCTTTAAATTATTACCAGAAGCTAAAGATTACAAGCGAATTGGTGAAAAAGACCAAGGCGAAAACACAGGGGGTATGGGTGCTGTTTCGCCCGTTCCATTTGCAGACGCAGCGTTTATGGATAAAGTACTTAATCAAGTAATTATCCCTACCATAAAAGGTATTAAGAAAGAACAAATTGACTATCGCGGTTTTGTATTTTTTGGATTGATCAACGTGAAAGGCGATCCCTACGTGATTGAATACAATTGCCGAATGGGTGATCCTGAAACGGAAGTTGTCATCCCGCGAATTAAATCCGACTTGCTTGATTTATTAGAAGGAGTAGCCACAAAAACATTATCTGAACGGGATGTTCAATTTTCAGAACATTGCGCATCTACCGTTATGATGGTATCGGGTGGGTATCCTTCAACGTATCAAAAAGGTAAAATTATTTATGGATTAAATGCCGTGACCGATGCCTTAGTATTTCATGCCGGGACCACATCAGACGGCCCACAAGTAGTTACAAATGGTGGTAGAGTATTGGCAGTAACCTCTTTTGGAAAGACCCTTGAACAAGCCCTTGAACGATCCTACGCAGGAATTGCTAAAATATCCTATGAGAATGCCTATTTTCGAAGAGATATTGGTAAAGATGTTATCTAATGGGTGAAAATCTATACATAATACTTTTTATTCTTTCTTTAATTAGTTCGGCATTTTTTTCCGGAATGGAACAAGCCTATTTATCCTCAAATCGCCTGCGGATTGAGGTAGAAAGAACCAGAGGAAGTTTAAGAGGCCGCATTAACGCTATTTTTTATCGAAATCAATCTACCATGATTGCAATGATGCTTTTAGGGAACAATATCTCCTTAGTGGTTTATGGAATTACCTTCGGTCATTTATTGATTGGGGAATCCAACGAACTTTGGGGCATCAAAAGCGAAATGCTCATTCTTTCCATCCAAACCATTTTGTCAACGCTTTTGGTGTTAATTGGTGCCGAATTCTTCCCTAAAGCAATTGCGTTGATTAATCCGAATCGTTTCCTGAATCTTGGAACTTACCCACTGCTTTTGGTGTACGTGATTTTATATCTTCCCACCCAATTTATTCTGTTTTTAAGTATATTACTTCTAAAAGCAACAGGCTCAAAAATGAAGTCCTCAGAAAAGGTGTTCTCGAAGATTGATTTGGAACATTATGTAGAAGACCTGAATTCTCGGATTTCTCCGGAACAAGAATTAAAGCATGAAATGACAATTCTCCAAAATGCCTTAGAATTCAACAATGTTAAGGCGCGTGATTGCATGATTCCACGAACAGAAATCATTGCCGTGGATGTTAATGAGTCCGTTGAATCTACCCTGTCACTCTTTCAACAAAAAGGCTTATCAAAAATTGTCATCTATCGTAATTCTATTGATAATATTATTGGATATGTCCATTCATTTGATTTTTTCAGTAGTCCAAATTCAATAACGCAAATTTTGAAGCCGATAGGTTTTGTTCCTGGCGTGCTTTCCGGGAAGGAATTACTTGAAACATTTTCAAAACAAACCGGAAATATTGCAGTGGTTACCGATGAGTACGGAGGTACAGCCGGTATCATTACCATAGAAGATGTAATAGAAGAAATTTTTGGTGACATCGAAGATGAGCATGATAAAGAAGATTGGTTAGAAGAACAACTATCTGATTCTGAGTATATATTCTCTGCCCGAGTTGATATTGATTATATCAACGAGAATTACCCCATCTCACTCCCAGAATCTGAGGAGTACGATACCTTGGGCGGACTCATAACCTATCGCTTGGAGCGTATCCCAACCAAAAATACTACACTTGAACTAAGTAACGACATCCGAATTGTAATTGAAGAGGTGAGTGAACGAAGAATCGAAAAAGTACGCTTATTTATTCGGTAATGCCCCTTAACGAACATACCTTCCGAGCAGTAATTTTTGATATGGATGGGGTTCTGATTGATTCTGAACCGCTGTGGAAAATCGCCATGTTGGAGGTGTTTTCCTCCTTAGGAAGCACCTTAACCGCACAAGATTTTCAACGAACCGTTGGGTTGCGAATTGACCAAGTGGTAGAATACTGGAATCACGAAGACCAATGGGGAATTGATAACATTCATTCGGTAGTAGATCAAATCATAGAACGAATGGTAGTTTTGATCGCAGAAAATCCCTTTCCTTTACCCGGTGTTATTGATACCCTTAACTACCTGAGTGAAACGGATATAAAAATCGGACTGGCAACTTCATCACCCCAACGATTAATTGATGCCGTGCTCAAGTACCTTAAGCTTGCTCATTATTTTGACGCAGTGCATTCTGCAGAGTTTGAACGTTATGGAAAGCCTCATCCCGATGTATACCTTAAAACGGCTGAATCCCTTGGAGTAAAACCGAACAAGTGCCTTGTAATAGAAGACTCCTTGAACGGTGTAATTTCTGGAAAGGCGGCAATGATGAGCGTTGTGTGTATTCCTGAAAAAACCCATTTCCCAAATCCTAAATTAATCGTAGCGGATTATCACTTTGTTAGCATGGGTGATTTTCTACGTGATTTTCGTTCATAGAGGTAGGTCTACAATTCAAATGGAATGGTAATTTTGTAGACAAAGTACACCCATTGGAAGATTCATTTGATTATAGAGAGCAAGCAGAAAATCAAGAGCAAGATTACGATAAGGTCTTACGGCCAAAAACCCTTGCTGATTTTGCGGGACAACCCGCCGTGGTTGAGAATCTCCATGTATTTGTTAAAGCAGCTAAACTGAGAAACGAACCCCTTGATCACGTCTTATTACACGGCCCTCCGGGCTTAGGGAAAACCACCCTAGCCAACATCATTGCCAATGAAATGGGCGTCGGCTTTAAAGTGACGAGTGGACCCGTATTAGATAAACCCGGAGATTTAGCCGGCTTGCTCACTAACCTCAGCGAAGGGGATGTACTGTTCATTGATGAAATACATCGCTTAAGTCCGGTTGTGGAGGAATACCTGTACTCGGCAATGGAGGATTATGTGATTGATATCTTATTGGATTCCGGGCCTAATGCGCGAACCATTCAAATCACCTTAAACCCCTTTACATTAATCGGGGCTACTACACGCTCAGGATTACTTACCTCGCCCTTACGCGCACGCTTTGGCATCAATTCACGGCTTGAGTATTATGACGCACAAACACTTACGCACATTGTTGAACGTTCATCGAGCTTATTGAATATTCCCATCGATGAAACGGCAGCGTATATGATCGCCAGTAGAAGTCGTGGAACCCCGCGAATTGCAAATGCCTTGTTGCGAAGGGTACGTGATTTCGCGCAAATTAAAGGAACTGGAACAATCGACGACGCCATTACGGAAATTGCATTAAAAGCATTGAATGTGGATGAAAACGGCCTTGATGAAATGGACATTCGAATACTCAAAGTCATCATGGATAAATTTAGCGGAGGTCCCGTTGGATTATCAACGATTGCTACAGCAATTGGTGAAAACGCAGGCACTTTGGAAGAAGTATATGAGCCCTTTCTTATCCAAGAAGGCTTCTTGATGCGAACCCCACGCGGCAGAAAAGTTACAGAGAAAACATACAAACACCTCGGAAGAGATATGGGGTATTTTCAAGGTGGATTATTCTAAGCATGAATGCCGATCGATACAAATCGTTCATTAAACAAAAGGCCAGTGAGCTTGGATTTTTTTACTGTGGGTTTTCTCAAGCTGGATTTTTAGCCGAAGAAGCCCCAAAATTAGAACGGTGGTTAACGGAAGGGCTTCATGGGAAAATGACCTACATGGAAAATCATTTCGATAAGCGCTTAGATCCCACCAAGTTAGTAGAAGGATCGAATAGCGTAATATCCTTGCTATTAAATTATTACCCCTCCGAATCGCAAACAGAAAACACTCCGAAAATCTCTAAATATGCCTATGGGGAAGATTATCATCTGGTAATAAAAGACAAATTAAAATTGCTTGTTGAATCGATGAAAGAAGAAATCGGAGATATACAAGGTAGAGTCTTTGTGGATTCAGCACCCGTGATGGATAAGGCGTGGGCCAAAAAGGCAGGCTTGGGTTGGCTGGGGAAAAACACCAATTTAATTCATCCAAAAGAAGGAAGTTTCTTTTTTATTGCGGAGATTATTTCTGATTTGTCCTTCACCCAAGACCCTCCCATGCGCGACTATTGCGGTACATGTTCGAAATGCTTAGATGCTTGTCCAACGAACGCCTTAGCTACCCCGTATCAAATCGATGCATCCCGCTGTATTTCCTATTTGACCATCGAATTAAAAGATCAACTCATCCCCCAACAATTCAATGAATCTATGGAAAATTGGATGTTTGGTTGTGACATTTGTCAAGATGTTTGCCCATGGAATCGATTTTCAAAAGCGCACAAAGAAGAACGTTTCAATCCCGATTTCGAACTTTTAAACCTCAACACGAACGATTGGCATGCCTTGACCTCCGATCATTTTGAAATCCTCTTTAAAAACAGTGCAATCCAACGTACAGGGTTTCAGGGATTGAAACGAAACATCAATTTTTTGAAACCCATTGAAAAGCCGTAACTTTGAGCCATGTCAGGGTCAACCTTCGGAAAGCTATTTCAATTAACCACCTTTGGTGAATCACATGGTGCTGCGTTGGGCGGAATTATTCAGGGATGCCCACCGAACTTCGCGTTGGATTTCGAACAAATACAAGCCGTATTAAATCGACGGAGACCTGGTCAATCGGCACTCGTATCACCGCGCAATGAAGGCGATGAAGTTGAATTTCTATCCGGAATATATCACGGCAAAACTACGGGAACACCGATTGGATTCATCCTTCGAAATCATGACCAACGCCCGGAAGATTACGAACAACTTAATACCGCATATCGGCCATCCCACGCTGATTTCACCTATGACCAGAAATATGGTATCCGTGATCCACGCGGAGGTGGAAGATCAAGCGCCAGAGAAACAGTATGTCGAGTGGTAGCTGGAGCAATTGCTGAACAACTATTGGCACATGTAGGAATAACGTTCTCAACCTATGTGGATCAAATAGGAAGGTGTCGGTTTAATTCAACAGACTTTTTTAGTATGTCTCACATTGATCAGTCCTTAGTTCGTTGTCCGGATCAAACTACATCCAACGAAATGATTTCCTTAATTGAAGAAACGAAAGCAGAGGGAGACACCTTAGGTGGAGCGATTCGAGGAATTATTCAGGGCGTACCTGCCGGATTAGGTGAACCAGTATTCGATAAATTGCATGCGGAACTGGGTAAAGCCATGCTTTCTATAAATGCAGTAAAAGGAGTGGAATTCGGGAGTGGATTTGATGCCATTGAAATGACCGGAAGTAAGCATAATGATTCTTTTACAGAAGATTTTAATACCACAACCAATCATTCCGGAGGAATTCAGGGAGGAATTTCAAATGGAATGCCCATTACCTATCGCCTTGCATTTAAACCAGTTGCAACCATCATGCAAGCTCAAGAAACCATAAGCGCTCAGGGTGAACGCATTTCGTTAGCTCCACGGGGTAGACATGATGTATGTGTGGTTCCTCGGGCCGTACCTATCGTACAAGCCATGGCGGCTTTGGTTATTCTTGATACCTATTTATTAAATAAGCGCTTATCTTTGTAAAAAACAACCGTATGTTACAACGAATTCAATCCCTTCATTTCTTGATTTCCATGCTGCTGTTTGGATCCTTATTTGCCGGAATTAACTTTCTAAAATTCGAAACAAACGGTGGACAAGAAGTTAGCACCATTGATTTATTTGGACGTTCATCTTATTACATTTCTAATCAAGAAGAGAAGTTTGTATCCAGTCAAATGATCCCCTTGTTTTTATTAGCCTTAGGAATGATCTTTTTACTTTTTATAACCCTGATGTCCTACAAGAAACTAAATAGACAACTCAGCCTAGCACGGCTTACCTTAATGATTAACGCCTTGCTTGTTTTTCTTTTCGTGATTTGGAGTACCTACTTATTTTTTGATGCGCCATCAGAATATAACAATTCAGTTCGAATTGGATTTTATCTATTAAGCTGTACCTTGCCCTTTACCTATTTTGGGTACAAAGGCGTATTAAGAGACAAAATGTTACTTGACTCGATCGATCGCTTGCGTTAAGCACCCACACCATGAATGTACTCTCCGTTGAAAACCTCTCCAAATCGTTTGGAGAACGTATCCTATTTGAACAACTTACTTTTGGAATCGATCAAGGGCAGAAGGTAGCGCTTGTTGCAAAAAACGGTGCCGGTAAAACCACCCTATTGCGTTGCTTATATGGCAAAGAATCCGCGGATTCGGGTACAGTAGTTTTTCGAAAAGAAATACGCATCGCATGGATGGATCAAACAGATGCATACACCCCGGATTCCACGGTTTGGGATATCGTTTCAGATAATTACAACGAGAGTCATGGCTTGCTTTCTGCCTACAATAAGGCCTTAGCGGTGGAAGACCATGATGAAGTTGAACGACTCAGCAATGAAATAACGGCCATTGACGGTTGGGGAACTGAAGCGGAAATTTCAAGAATTCTAGGGATCTTAAAATTAGATGCTGATGCGCTGATTAAAACCCTATCAGGTGGACAAAAAAAACGTATCTCCTTAGCAAAAGTATTGCTCGCCGGAGCCGACTTCTTGGTATTGGATGAGCCAACCAATCACTTGGATTTAGATATGATTGAATGGCTGGAATCTTATCTATCGGCAAGCAAAGCCACCGTGTTTATGGTTACGCACGACCGATATTTTCTTGAAGCCGTGTGTGATGTAATTCTTGAACTTGAAGACAAGACACTCTATAAATACAATGGGAATTTCTCCTATTACCTCTATAAAAAAGCAGAGCGTCAAGAGCAACTCGCATCCAGCATTGAGAAGGCTAAAAATACGTTCCGAACGGAATTAGAATGGATTAGAAGACAACCAAAAGCACGTGGAACGAAACAAAAAGCGCGTATTGACGCATTTTTAGATGTCAAGAACGCAGCCTCCAGAAAGGTAGGTTCAGAAGAATTACAGCTTGGAATTAAAATGGAGCGATTAGGAACGAAAATCGTCGAATTCCATAACGTGAAGAAATCCTATGGTTCAAAGAAAATTTTGGATGGATTCTCTTATAACTTTCAGCGACGAGAACGGCTTGGAATCGTTGGAAATAACGGTACGGGAAAAACCACGTTCATCAAATTACTTCTAGGTGAGTTAGCGCCTGAAGGCGGGAAAATCGTGGTTGGTGACACCCTATGCTTTGGTCACTATACACAAGATATAATTGAATTCAAGGCGGATGCCAAAGTGATAGATATTGTAAAAGAAGTCGCGGAATTCATCCCCCTAGAAAAAGGCAGGCAACTGTCTGCAGCACACTTACTTGAGCGCTTTCTATTCCCAAGAGACATGCATTATCAATTTGTCTCAAAATTGAGCGGTGGAGAAAAACGTCGATTGAAACTACTGCGCGTATTGATGGCAAACCCCAATTTCTTGGTACTGGATGAACCTACCAATGACTTGGATATTTTCTCCATGGCGGCGCTGGAAAGTTATTTATCCTTGTTTGAAGGAAGTTTAGTGGTGATTTCGCATGATCGCTACTTCATGGATAAGATAACAGATCATTTATTCGTATTTGAAGGCGAAGGTAAAATTGTAGATATTACAGGGAATTATTCCGCTTATCGGATTGATCAACGCAAACCAAAAACAGCTGAAGTTCACGTAGAAAAACCGAAAGAAAACAAACAAAGTTCCGAAAAGAAACGAATGAGTTATAAGGAACAAATTGAATTCAATCAACTAGAAAAAGACATTGCCTTACTTGAAACCGAAAAAGAAGAACTAACGGCTGCTTTATCCAAAGGTGATTTATCTAATGAGGACCTCATTAGCATGGGGCAACGCATCGGAGTGGTGGTAGAACACCTAGACAGCAAGACAAATCGGTGGATTGAATTGGCCGAATTAGCATAAAAAAAGGGCCCGAAGGCCCTTTGAATGTGATAAGCTTTATCTTATGCTTGCTTTACGAACTGTGCTTCACTCATTAAGGTGATTTCATCACCAAGAACAACATTACCTGCTTCAGTTACTGCAGACCATGTTAATCCAAAATCAGATCGCTTAATTTTACCTGTAATGGTTAATCCTGCTTTAGTTTGCCCGTAAGGATCCACAGCGATTCCTGCAAATTCTGCGGTCAAGGTAACGGGATGTGATACCCCTTTAATGGTCATATCCCCGTTAATTTTCCACTCCCCACCGTGTTGAATTACTTCGGTCGATTTAAACGATAAGGTTGGATGAGCAGCCGCATCAAAGAAATCTCCTGACTTTAAGTGACCGTCTCTATCCGCAACGCCAGTTTGAATACTATCGATAGCTGCAGAAAAATCAAAGGATGCATCTGCTAAGTTCTCATCCGCTGCATTTAAGGTCGCATCAAACGAAGCAAAACTTCCCGATACGTTTGAAATCATCATGTGGCGCACTTTGAAGCCTACTTCACTGTGCATGTTGTCAATTTTCCAAGTTGTCATAATTCTTATATATTTTTTTAGAAGACAAAGGTAGGGCTGAATTAGCAAAATCCTGTTGATATAGGTTAAGCATTCTTTCGTAAATTTACTCCATGATTAGATATCTATTATTGTGCTGCCTTTTTCTTACCCTTGCCTTTCAGTCAAGCTTTGGGCAACTTGAAATTAATGAGCAAGCCAAGAAAAAAAGCGGATGGAAACAAGAGAAAATGCCAACCCAAGTAGCTATGGAATTCACGCGAAATCAGTCGTTTCGCACCTTGGTCCCAAATGCAGATTTTCTAAATACTCCCTTGGGTGAACGAGCCAATGAAACCCCATCAACCTTATGGAGTTATGGCCTAGGGATTCAAACCGGCTTAGGAAAATGGATTCGTTTTGAATCGGGATTGCTATGGCTTCAGCAAGGCGAGCAATATGCATTTAATGACCCCAACAGCGACAGCAGCCTAAATTATACCAATCGATACCGATACCTTGGATTGCCCTTGGCACTTAATCTACAATACGGGAGTGCATTTAGGGTATTTGTTGGCGCTGGAATTGCTCCAATGATTTTCAACCGAAGCATTCAACAAATAAACTGGTCGACTGCTGTGGGTGCCAACGAAAAGGAAACTCTTAAAGTCAAGAATAATGATTTTTCTTCGGCTGTATTTCAAGTTTATTTTCAGGGAGGAATGCAATATACCGGAGAAAAAGGTGTGGGAATAATTTTGAAAGCCGTTTACAGACAACAACTTTCCAATACCTATGGTAAATACAATGCCTATATACACAAGGCAAATGCCATGGGATTCACCCTTGGGATCTCAAAAACATTTTAATGAAACTATTTCAGCTCACGGCTTATTTGGAAGAACGATTTCCACTGAACCTTCAGGAAGATTACGATAATTCAGGATTACAACTTGGCGATCCAAGCATGGACATCACAAGCGTGCTTGTGGCACTGGACTGCACGGAGGCTATTGTAGAAGAAGCCATACAGACAGGCAGTAATGTAATTGTGGTGCATCATCCAATCCTATTTAAAGGCATAAAACGAATTGGAGTTTCAACGGAGATCGAGCGCATCTTGCATCGATGCATCAAACAGGACATTGCCATCTATGCAATTCATACCAATCTGGACAATCACATCGATGGGGTAAATTCAAAAATTGCGTCAACAATTGGTCTTCGTCAATGCCGCATACTTCAGCCTAAACCACATACCCTTTTCAAATTGGTTGTCTACACGCCTGTAGACTCCGAAGAACGTGTGCATGAAGCGGTATGTGCCGCCGGCGCTGGGAACATTGGAAATTACTATAACTGTGGCTATGCTACAGTTGGCATTGGAAAATTCACCCCCAACCAAAAAGCGAATCCAAGCATCGGTGAAGCGGATGTACCCACTAGGCAAGAGGAAGCGAAAATGGAGTATTTGCTCGAAAAAAACAACATTGGCCCGGTACTTTCCGCCATGAAGGGAGCGCATCCGTACGAAGAAGTGGCTTATGATTTAATTGCCCTTCAAAACAGTAACTCACAGGTAGGCAGCGGAATGATTGGGGAGCTTCCCGAACCCATCGATGCACTCGAGTTTTTATCCCAACTAAAAGAAACCTTTAATTGTGGGGTGATTCGATATACCGCATTGCAGAATAAACCCATACGTACCGTAGCACTTTGCGGGGGCGCAGGAAGTTTTCTATTACCTCAGGCAATCCAACAAAACGCTGACATTTTCATTAGTGGAGACTTCAAATACCATGAGTTTTTTGGTGCAGAAAACAAGATCATCATAGCCGATATTGGACATTATGAAAGTGAGCAATATACTTCTGCATTATTAGTTGAAATAATTAGGGAAAAATTTCCTACCTTTGCCGTCCGTTTAACTGTAAATAATACAAATCCGATAAATTTCCTTTGAATATGGCCACTGCAAGTAAAAAAGAAGTTAGCATTGCCGAGAAGCTTGATTCACTTTTTGAGCTTCAAAAAATTGACTCTGAAATTGACCGAATTCGAACAATCCGTGGAGAATTACCTCTTGAAGTTCGTGATTTAGAAGATGAAATCGGCGGCTTAGAAACGCGTGTTGGAAAAATTCAAGATGAAATTAAGGAATTGGATAATGAGATTGCGGAGCGTAAAAATTCTTCCAAAGAATCTGAAACCGCAATCACGAAATATAAAGAACGTCAAAACAATGTTCGAAATAACCGTGAATTCGAATCATTAAGCAAAGAGATTGAATACCAAGAGTTAGAAATCAAATTGCACGAGAAGCGAAGCAAAGAAGCGAAGATAAAAATCGAAGGGAAGAAAGAAATTCTTGATGAAGCGCAAGCTCGTTTAGAGATGCGTAAATCAGATTTATCAATCAAGCAAAAAGAGCTTGACGATATCGTTAGCGAAACGCAGAAGGATGAAGATAAATTAATGAAAGCGTCTGAGGCGGCTAAAAAGAACATCGAAGAGCGATTAATTTTTGCCTACTCTCGTCTACGTAACAACGCTAAAAACGGTCTTGCAGTAGTTCAAGTGATGCGCGGATCTTGTGGTGGATGTTTTAACAAAATCCCACCTCAACGTCAATTAGACATCGTTACTAAGAAGAAGATTTTGGTGTGCGAGCACTGTGGCAGAATACTTGTTCCTGCTTCGGTTGAAGATGAAGCCTAACGCTTAAAAATCGGCACCGTAGAACACGGTTCACCAAACATCATCGATTTAACGTAAGGTTTTAAGGCCAATACTAATTGTGTCAAAGCGTGTTCTTGGTCCAACAATTTAGCACAGCCTTTTACGATGACGCGTTGATCTAAAAAATCCGATAACTCCAAATGATGCAGTGCCTTGCGAATTAGATAGTGCTCCATGGCTACTTCATTTCCAGATACTACATCCGTTGTATGTTCCGATAAGGCTGCTGTAACTAGCATGTAGGCCCAGGTTGGAATGATCGCATCGGTAGAACAATGGATTCTAACCGGTTTATTGGCGTAGATGGACCAATCGGTTTCTTTAATCCAGGATCTGAATTCTTTTTCTTTCAACACAAACCCTTGCCAAAGTTGTTCACTTAAATCCAAGCTTAAAGGGGCTTCTTTGGGTAAGAAATCTTCCAAATCCAATTGAATTAGGCCGCTTTCTTTTACTTTGTTCCGAATGGGTTCCATGCTACAAAAATACGCAATGTTGTGCGAAGCTAGCCAAGCATAAAAAATGTAAGACTTCCTAAATCCTTAAAAACAGATAAATCGTACATTCGTGTATACGCAATAAACTAGCGCAAATACAGCCGTTTGGGTTGAATTGGAGAAGTTTTGTAGCGCTTGTAAGTAAGTTATGCGTCATGCTTTAGAAGAAACCACTCACGTGAAACAGCCTAATTGAGAACGAGAAATGATTGAAATAAAAAAATATTTCCAAAAAATGGTTCCTATTTCTGAAAAAGATTGGGAGTTCTTTTCATCCAAACTTATAAAACGTGAATTTGCCAAAAAATCAATAATCTTAAAAGTAGGTCATAAAGAAAACTACTTATCTTTTATTGAAAAGGGAATTGTTAGAAAATGTATTCCTCAAGAATTTGATGATTTAACTTTTGAATTTGCATTCGTTAATAATTTTGTGTCCGCATATGATTTTTTCTTGACACAAGAACCATCAACTTACCAGATAGAAACCTTAACAGATACTATACTCTGGAGTGTATCGTATAATGACTTAGAAATAATTTATGACAAAACGGAAATTGGCAATACCATAGGAAGATTGGCAAGCGAAGACCTGTTTATGAAAAAATCTAAGCGAGAATTATCTTTATTAAACCAAACTGCCAAGGAACGTTATTTGAACTTATTTATAGAACAGCCTGAATTGTTGCAATTTATTCCATTAAAGTATATAGCCTCTTATATTGGAGTAACGCCACAGGCACTAAGTAGAATAAGGAAACGTATTTCTTAACCCAAGTTCATTGTTTGAATTTTAGCTTATTAGTAATTTTCAACTCATCAATTAAAAAAGAGTAATGGAAAAATTATTATTATTGTTAGTATTATTTATCGTTGCAGCAACTTCGGTAATTGCCCAAGATTTAAGCCCTTATCATCATATTATAAAGGGAGTAGTTAGGAAGAACTTCAAATCTATAACAGAGCACCGTTATGACGAGGTTTTAAAGGGAGTGTCTAATAAAGAATTAGAACATACTTTTGCAGGAGATAATTGCTTGGGTGGTACACGCCATGATAAAGAAAGCTTGAAAAGATGGTTTGAAAGAGTGGGAATTGTACTTCCAGACCTTAAATTTGAGGTAACAGACATTCAGGTTAAAGGAAATCCAGCCAAAACCCTTGTTATTGCAAGGTGGACAGCAACTTGTCATTTATTAAATGGTGAGCCCTACATAAATAAAGGAGTTCATTTTATCACATTGAAATGGGGAAAGGCTGTTAAATTTGATGTTTATGAAGATACTAAAAC
>JBILBR010000010.1:0-90395 GCA_044353585.1 Crocinitomicaceae bacterium
TATCCGAATTCTCAGGAAGGAGACTAAAACGGACCATAGGACCTAATTCCTAGCCGAGGCGATAGTTCACTCCTTCCTTTGAATCGGAAATTATTAGAAATAATTCTACTGAGCAAATCTAAGAGCCCTGGCGGAGTGTATCGAAGGACACATTAAAAAAACGCAGGGTCCCTCCACTCCAAATCTACCCATCAATGACTTTTAGTATGCTTGGTTTTCTCCTGCTTAAGCTCCTTTTTATGCTTGACCCCTTGATCTGACGAATCCGTATCATAGGCCCAAGCGCCCGCGAGTTGACGACTCCGGCAACCAGTTAATATGAGCAGCGAGGATACAAAGAACAACATCAGGGGCTTTAATACACGGTACCGATCCCTTGATGCGTGAACGGTTTGGTACCAAGAGATTATCTTATCCTTCCAATTCCCAAAGGGTTTATCTAATTGTTCCGCATAAAAATTACCACAGCGATGCGAAGAATCGTCTTTTGTAATCTCATGTTCAATTTCCTCAGCACTTAAGGACCTGAAATCCTTGACTGATATCTTACAGTCGGTACAAAACCTACCTGCAGCATCGGGAGTCATTTCACTGAATTTTTTCGAACAGGTAAACGTAAGGTTCGGTTTCGCTTGTTTCATGAATCTAAAGATAGTAATAAATCGTTGTTATTCATTATTGTAACCTATCGCTTGACACGGGTTATACGAGAAATTAAATCCGATGATAAAGCAACTATTCACCCTATGCATCTTAACCGTAGTTTTTTCTGGAAAGGCTCAAACAGTTGAACCCGTTCAACCCAAAGCCAACTCAATCGAAGAACCAGAAATTATTTTTCAGGAAGGCAACACCTTAGAAAAAGCAGCAGAAAAATGGACACCCGAACAAAAGAAAGAATTTGCGGAGGTGTTCTTCATCGAACGAGGAAAATTTACCGTTCCAAAGGAGCCGATTGTGCTTAAGTCTTTCGATCATCATTAATATACGAATCCGCCGAGGATCGAATTTCAAATACAATCCTTAAGCATCAAAACCCGATCACCTTCCGCCCCGGATCTCCCCCATTATTCTCGTGCTCAAAATTGAAAATGTCGCTCAAGCTCATAGGTGCTTCTGCCACATGCGAATGACCTAATTGAGCGAGTAATCGGTTCGTTTTTTCAAGGACTAAGGGCTCAAACGAATACCTGAAGGCCAACCTTCCTTTGCGAAGCATAGCTTCATCTATTTTTCCTAATTCGCAATTAAAGGTGCATATGATCTTTAATTTCAATGCATCACCCAACAAGCCGTCGCCTAAATTCAACAAGTTAGAAAGTCCCGTATCATTAGTTTGCTGAATGCGTGAACGAAGTAATTCCTCACAATCCTCCAGAATAATTATACTCTCTGGATGCGAACTAATAAATGAAATGAACTCAGGGTCCATTAAATGAGAAAATAAATTGTTCGGAATGTAGATAAATCGTCGATTTACATTCGAAATTAAATGGCGTATGTAAGAGGTTTTTCCAGTTCCCGGATTGCCATGAAATAACACAACCCCATTCGATGTTTTTTCTTCCAGAAACGACGCTAAGGGTCCGTGAATCGCTGTAAGGTCATCGTTATAATGGTCCTTTAGCGTAACATCTCTTTTCTTGATTTTAAACTCTACCAACTCAAAATCTTGGTATGCATTTCGTTTAATCATGAAAAATTCCAAGCGCTCTAGATCCTTATCGGAAGCGGCAACAACAGCCTGCCACAAGGCGTCGATTTCTGAAGCGCTTACCTTATCGTTGTGATACATGATGATCATTTTAGAAGACACCTCCATAACCCATCCCTCTTTCAGAACAGCCAGTAACTGATTATGAACAAAATGCATGACAAAATCAGCATCTGAATCTAATAGAGAATGCTCAATGTATTCGATTGATTGATCAGGAAAATATGAATCAAGCACTTTTTTCAATGCCTCTGTTCCAATGGCAGTTTTAAACGCTTTTATACTCGGCAATTGGCCGTTTAAAAAAGTGAAATATTTTAATCCAATGGGTGCATGGGGTTCAATTATACGATAAAGGTGCTCATGTTTCATGGATTAAAAGTAACAACATTAGTCCTAAGTTATCCCAAAAATTTATGAACATTAATAAATATTTGACTTCTTGTTTAATATAAATACGTGCTTCGAAACCCCTGTTTTTTAAAATCATTAACGAACTTTTTTTGCCAACCGCTGATGTACAAAATAAAGATTCATATTAAAAACACACTTGAATATTTATCCTTAGCTTTGTCTAAATTTTAAAATATATAATTATGAAAAAAGGTTTGTTAGTTTTATTAGTGGCAGTTCTTGCGGTTGTTTCTTCATGCTCTAAGGATGCAAAAATTAATCGTAGACTGGATGGGGAATGGACTGTTGCCACTATCGGTGGTGTAGCTCCAGAGGCTACTGAAAGTTATGTGATGAAATTCATTAAAGAAGATAAGTTAACTGGTAACGGTACATTTACCTACACATTTATGTCTCAGTCATACACTGACGCGTTTACGTATTCTGTATTGGATCAAAAAATAACCTTAATTCTTGACGGTACTGCAGAAATTTTTTCAGTTACTAAATACGAAAAGGACAGAATGGAAATGGTTGATACGGACGGAGACCTATGGGTTCTTGATCCAAAATAATCTATCCAATTATACTGGTAATAAAAAACCGTGAGAATTCTCACGGTTTTTTTTTGTTTCCTATATCCGCAAACCTTCTTAAATCTATACTCAAGAAAGCGTATCCTCTATTTTCTCTACAACTCTAAATACTTCAAAAATTCGTTCTTCGTTTGTTCTTGGGCAAATTGTCCTGAAAAATGAGAGGTAACCGTGCTGCTGTTCACGTCTTTAACGCCTCTAGAAGAAACACATAAATGGGTAGCATCTATAACCACGGCCACGTCTTCGGTTTCTAATACCTTTTTCAAGGCATCGGTAATCTGCATGGTTAGGCGTTCTTGTACTTGGGGACGTTTCGCAAAATGTTGCACCACCCGGTTTATTTTAGAAAGACCAATCACCTTACCCGAAGAAATGTACGCCACATGAGCCTTCCCAATGATCGGAACAAAATGATGCTCGCAATTGGAATAGAACAAAATGTTCTTCTCCACCAACATCTGATTATATTGATATTTATTTTCAAATAGTTTGATGTCTGGGAAATTTGCAGGATTTAAGCCACTGAAAATTTCTTTAACATACATCTTCGCTACCCTTCTTGGCGTTCCACTCAGGCTGTCGTCTGTACGATCAAGTCCTAAAATGTCCATTATTTCTCCAAAATGAAGGGCTATTTTTTCAATTTTCTCTTCATCACTTAAGTCAAAAGCATCCGCGCGCAAAGGCGTATCAACCGAAGTACTTACATGCTCATCCCCCATCTCATCGATTGTGACATCAATCGTTCTTGTTGATGCAATGGGTTGAACCGTTCCGTTTTGTTTCATCTTTTCGTTTATTTATTAAACAAGAATTGCAGGCAAAAGTTTAGAGCTATGGAAAAAAAGATTTTTTCTAGTTGAAATATTTGAATCCTCCGTACCTTTGCGGCAACTAAAAAATTATACGTATGAAAAACTCGTTATTCCTAGTTGGTTTATTTGTTTCAGCGCTAACGTTTGCACAATCCGTTAAAGGTGAAGAAATTACATTTACCTACATTAAACTCCCAACCAATCCTGTAACTCCAAAGCCCACAAATTACATGTCGTATGTTACGGCATCTTATGAGGCAGAAAATCAAAAATTACTTGCTCAATATGAAGCCGATAAAGCGCAAGCTGAAGCAGATTATCAACGAGAAATGGCTGAATTGCCAAACAAACAAAAAGCGGCAGATGAGAAATACGAACGAGAAATGAAAGCGTGGAATGAAAAGTCTACTGCCTCTAAAATTATCGAAAGTAAAGTATTGAACGAAAACAATCGTCCTGTGAAGGATTACGTTCCACAACCATACCGTCGAACAGTTTCCGCACCAGCCATTAAAACAGCCTATGACTACAATTCATTAGCTTCTACCTATTTGCATATTGATGGATTTGAAAAAGGAAGCAACAATGCCATGATTTATACGGTGACTCTACAAGGGTTTGAATCTACCGCGCCACGTGTAGTTTCAGAAGTTAAAAAAGAAGTTTCTCGTGTAAATAATGTAAGCACTACAACAGATGTTACCTATTACCATTTAGAGTTCACGTACCGTCATCCCATGAGTTTCCGCGTTACGAATGCATCTAATGTAGAAATCTATGCTGCTTCACCGGCTGAGTTAACAGAATTCAAAACCTACAAAGGTCCAGCTACGAAAACCAGTCCATCAACGGACATTACCGCCATGTTAAAAACCATGGAAGACAAAATTCTTCAAGAGAATCTAACTGCAATTAATCACATGGTAAATGACCGCATTGGATTTGAAAAAACAGACCGTAAAACAGAGATCTACTTCGTTAAATCTAAGAATGAAACGCATAACGATATCCTAGATGCATACAACGCAGCTACCTTAGGATTTAAAATGTTTGTAACTAGTGAAGAGCAAGGAGCGCTTAAGCTAAACGAAGCCATTAACTTATGGAAAACAGCGTTACTTGAATCTGAAATTGACAACAAAAAAGCGCGTATTGACAAGGATGTAACCATTGCACTTTACTACAACTTATTAGAAGCCTATTTTATTCTTCGAAACACAACGGATGCCGATGGGATTCTAACCACCATGGGAAGAATGGACTTATCCAATCGTGATAAAAAAGACCTAGAAAAATACAATGAGCTTTACCTTAACTTGAAGTTAAGAAAAGCGGCTAACGGGTTATAATTACTGCGTAATAAACCCCAACAATCGATTTATATAATTGGTATATCCCATGGCTGTGGGCGTGGTCTCATGCTCACCGCCGGGAACCAATTCTTTCTCTTTCTGCCCAGGCTTATTATCAAACACTAATTGTCCGTGATGTGCTACCGTTAAAAAGGAATCATCCAACCCATGAATCCACAATAAAGGCACATTCACTTTCTTGATTTCGGTTGCATTATCGATCTTCAAGTCCACTAAAAAACTGCCGGGCATACTCAACAATCCGCCGTCTTGTATCAAAATTTCTGCTGAAGCAAATGGAGCTTCTAAGATGATTTTACTTGGATTCATTGAAAAGCGGCTCGGATTTCCCGCTACCTCACATACGGCAGCACTTCCCAACGAAAACCCCATCATAACTAAGCGATCGTTAGATAGTCCCTGACTTTTTAGCCAAGTTAATGCCAATTCAGTAGAAGCATACATGTTCGCTTCTGTAGGCTTACCTTCACTCATCCCAAATCCAGGATAATCAAACATTAAAACGCCAAATCTGCCGAGTTGTCCCATGTGCGCATATAGTTTTTGTCTTGGCCAGTAGAAATCCATATGGTCTTTATTTCCATGACAATACAAGAGCACCGTATCTATGGCGATACGTGACATGTCGCCAACATACACCGCATGTACTTGGGTAGATTTACCATCTTCCATCAAGTTCCATTGAAGGCGATGAATCATTGAATCGGGCACGGTATATTCGGCCCCTACTTCGATAGAAACCTCTCCGGTGTAATTATCCAATTGGTATGACGCAAGTGCCGACTGGTTAAATAAGAACGAATCCAAGCGTTTTCTACACGCGGTAAGCGAAACAAGCAACAGCAACCCAATCACGAAAATCTTTTTCATCTTATTTAAGTTTATAGTAAATAGAAAAATAGGCTCCTAAGGCACCCTGATTACCAAAGGCGCTCGGATAATTGACCACAATGTCTTCATTCGAATAAATAGGCGCTAGTACTTTTACTTCCAGTTGATACACCCATTGATTTTTTTGCCACAAGTGACCGATTTGAAAACTCGGAATCCACACCTGTTCATTTTTTCTACCTTGAGATTCAACCAAATAGGGATCAAACCAATTACTGATACCGCCGTAAACACTGCGGATTTTATAAAATCCCTTACCATTCTTGGCTTTGGTTCGTAATTCCGCATAATCCCAATAATAATTCGCATCCAATTGAGGCCAAAACCGATTGGCACCTGTATAAAAATCCACTGCCACATTGAGCGTTGGCTGAAGTGTAATCCCCATATGCTTTCCAGACCAGCATCGATATACGGCACCTACATCAACTTGTCCAATGCCAAAAAGCAAAGAGGTCGTATGCAGGTTTCCAAAAAGTGTCAGATTTTCTTTCACCCCATAGCCATACCCTACGGTGGTTAACGGCATAGGAATAACACCAATTCCGGGAACCTTAGCGATAGGTCCACCGAGATTTACCTGCAGCGCATGTTGGCCTTTATCTAGTGGTTTAATATAGCGCGACGGGGCACAGGAAAAGAGAAAAAAGAAAAAAACTCCCAGGACCAATACAGACTTGATTATTGAATTCATAGAAACCAAAAATAACGGAATTTTTTAATTGGATTGGATTTGCCTAATTTTGCAGGAATGTCTGAAAACACAAATATATCTACTAAGAAATCTGGTTGGAAAAAATGGTTTAAGTACAGTTACTTAACTGCACTTCATATCCTCGCTGGAGTTGCTGCATTCCTAATCCTAACCGCATTAGCCGTTAAGTTCAAATGGACAAACGATACCGGAGATGTTGACGTCAACAATCGATATTATGAGGATATTGCCAATCAATACGGAAATGCATCCAAAAAAGACAGTGCAACCCTTGCCCGCGACGAATATATCATGTTTCAAAAACTGGGTGTTCTTTCACGGTATTACCCGCACAATGCGAAAATAATCACAGACGCATACCAGTTTGATAAAAACGTTTACACTGCCCTGCGTATGCTGGATGCGGTCACCGTTATCATGCGTGATAACAAGCAGTTCATTCGTGAAATGAAGGATGTAAACAAAAAGGCCAAATTCAATACCGGGTCTGTGTACGCCTGGTCGAATTATACGGTATGGAAACAATTCTGTAATACCATTATCAAAGACAAGCGTGCCATTGACTCAGTTTCTCGTTTAACAGGGGTTGAGTCACGCATCATTGTTATGTGCGTAGTTGGTGAGCAATTGCGTATGTTTAATTCAGGGAGAGAGAAATTCAAGCAATATGTTTACCCATATTCTCGACTTATCTTGCCTTCGAACCGAGGGTATGGAGTTTCAGGGATTCTAGAGCATACGGCCTTACGCATTGAAAGTACCTTATTCAACGAAAAGGATCCTTTTTATCCGGGCGATTATTTCCAGCAAACCATTAACGTAAGGGATTCCTTTCCTGAGGTTATAAATGACTCCATTTCTTCCCACAAACACAAAACGATTCAGCGCTTGATTAAAGGCGGCGACCATTATTATTCGTATTTGTACACCGCATTTTTAATGCGTCAATTCCAAGCGCACTGGGAACGTAACGGGTTTGACTTATCGAACCGTCCTGAAATTCTAGGGACCTTATTTAACCTTGGATATCAAAAAAGTAAGCCGAAAAAGAACCCTGAAGTGGGTGGATCCACCTTTAAAATTGGAGAAAAAGACTATACGTTTGGTGGATTATGTTTTGAGTTTTATTACAGTGGTGAACTTCAAGATGCATTCCCAATTACAGGAAAAGGATTTATTCCAGTTAAGGAATTAGAAAAAAATAATAAGGCGTGGATTGAAGCGATAAAAAAACGCATCGAGGAAGAAGAAAAAGCGCGATTAGAGGCGGAAAAAGCCGAGGCAACAGCCGTTAAATAAGGGGCAATTAGCTCAGTTGGTTTAGAGCACTACCTCGACAAGGTAGGGGTCACTGGTTCGAGCCCAGTATTGCCCACAATCCTGACGATAAATGTCAGGATTTTTTTTACCCATTTCTTTAATCAAAACGAAAGCGAGAAGTTTGTAGTGACCGAACAAAGGGCGAGTTAGGGGCTTGAGGGTATTGTTTGTGAATTAATGAATTATTACCTTCGTTTATGGCAATTAAACTTACCCCAGGCAATTTATATTTCATTCGTGACATTGACTACTTAACGGGTGACATTGGAAAATATGTCAAAATAGGCATAGTTACCAATGAACGAACCACTGAAGACCGAATAAAAAATCATCAAACCGGAAATCCACGTGGAATTTATCCGGTAGCTGAGGTAACTGACGTCCCTTTTGTAGAACGCCTTGAGACCCATCTGCACTATGATCACAACGAACATTGGGTGACCGGAGAGTGGTTCTTATTGAACGACAAAGAGGTTAAATCCATTGTTGCACAAGCTGAACATCTTAAAGCGCAACAACTTTTTCATAAGCCAATCATAGAGCGTGTATTATTAACGCTCGACAAAGCACTTTCCAATGGGAAGATTAAAAAAGCAAATAAACAAAGCCTGGCCTTAGAACAACAACTCATTCAATTAAAGGGAGAGATCAATGTGCTCAAAGCAAAGATTGAATTATCAAAATTCGTTTTTTACACCTTATTGGGCGCCAACGGATCCATCGAAGGAGTATTACGCATCAAATATGCTCCTGGAAAATTCGATTTCGATAAAAAGGCCTTTGAAGTCGCTCATCCGGCTTTATACAAGAAATACACCCTTCCAAGACCTAATGCGTTTAAACATAATTTCAACTATACCCATTCCTCCAGTTACAGCCTAAGCACCATCGACCCTGCACTTCATACCTCGGTGAAGGCACTTGGTGCGACAAGCTATTCAGCGGCGCAGCTTTCTGGCATGGTGAAACGTACCAAAAAAATGGAACAACTTCACCTTGATCATCTTAAACTGCTAAAAGAACTTAAGCTAAAAGAATACGAGCAAGAGCAATTGGAATATGAATTAAAAGCCTTGGTTGGCATATATGACGGCATCGAAGGCATTTGCACTTGGAAACGATTTTATTCACCTCAATCTCCAGAATTCAATGAAGCTGAATTCAAAAAGGCTCATCCAAAACTGCATGCATCTTTTCTAACTACTCCTCCGAAGGAAGTATTTACAATGGATATAGAAAAATGTAGGCCGTACAAACCCAAATAGGTTTAGCTCAATTATGCGGCTACGAACCCAATGGACTGTCGAGTTTTTTGATTGAGCGCCTGTAAAAAGTCATCCAATGCGTGATACAAGGTTCCGCATTTCATTCGAATGATGGCATTCAGCTCCCACTGTTTTCTAAATACCCCCAATTCGGCCGCCGTAAACGTAAAGTTTTCTGCTAAATGTTTTGCCTGAACTTCGGATAGCGCGGGAAACAAATGGCGCAATAACTCAAAGCGCACCTCGGCAATAGGGTCAAGAATTTCGATTTTAAGTAAAATTCTTCGACTAAATGCCGCATCAAATGAATTCGGTCGATTCGTTGTAATGAGCATAATACCTTCAAAAATCTCTAATTCTTGCAGTAGAATAGTTTGGATACTATTCTCTGTTTGGCTCATGTTTCCTCGGGATTCTGTACGTTGAGAAAATATGGCATCCCCTTCATTAAAAAACAAAATGGGAGCTTTCGGGGAATGTTTACAAATGTTGCGGTAATCATCAAACACTTGCTTAATCGCTTTTTCACTCTCCCCATAGTACATGTTTCGCTGCTGCGTTACATCGAAGACCAGCAAGTCCCGACCGGTTTGTAAGGCTAATTGACGAGCCAACTCCGTTTTCCCAGTACCTGGACCACCAGAGAGTAACGAAATAACACCTCCTGGATCTCCATGATTATGGGCTATTTTTACATATTTCCGGAGGTTCGTAGCGATTAAAATCTGCTCAAGCTGTTTCACCTTGGTTCGTGTTTCTGGATTGTAGAACAATTGTTTTTGATAAATCCCTTGATGAGCCACAACCTGTAACGCCGGGGATTGGGGCACAATTCGATGATTCTCGGCTTGCTTTGGATGTATTAATGTAGCCCATTGTACGTGCGCGCCAAGGCGAGAGACTCCATGTTCTCCTCGAATGGGTTCAATCAGTTGTGCCTTATACAAGGCAAAGTCTGGCTCTTGAAGTTCTTTTTTTAATCTGGAAACTTCCAAGGCGTTTGTGCAGAACAGTTGGATAATCGTTCCGGTGTCCACTCGGTGCTGATCTACTTGGTGTAAAATCCCAATAAACAATGCCATTGCTTTGTGTTTTCGCGACATCTTGGAACGAAGAAAATATTGAATAAATGGCAGGTCGTTTAACTCCCGAATTTCTGCAGTAAATGTCAGCCAATCTTGTAATAAGATGCTTCGATTTCTAAAAGAAACTGCGCGTGCATAAATCATCATCAACACATGATCATGATCATTTGATGGGTATTTAGGAAGGGCCTTTTTATTAGAAGTTTTCAGGGCCGTTTCAGCCGAATGGCTCAAGTAGATATGGTCATAATATGTAGAAAATGGCCCTTCACTGCCATACATGAAATAGCCATGTACGACCAAGGATTCAACCGTATTTGCCACGTGATCTTGTGTGAAATGTGGCTCAAGGTATTCGATAAGTTCCTCAATACACACGTGATTTTTTCTGCCACGCATAAAACAAAAGGCAGACAGAACGGCGGTACATTGCTCGTTGAGGCGTAAAAACGATTGAAAGGCTTGCAGCGAAGACGCCAGTTCTTCGGGGTTGAACTTGCCAGCGGGACGTTTGGAGTTGCTGGCGAACTCGGATAACCAGTTGCGCATAGAAAAATGGAATTAAAATATTGGATTATACCTTTTACGAACTGGAAGGAGAAATATCACCTGTATAAGATATATTTGTTCAAAATTATATTCAATGGAATTTACAAATCCCGACAAATTATTCGTAGAGCTAATAATTGAGAATCCAATGGACGCTTTCAAAAAACCGGAAAATCGTGAATTACTCAAAAACTACTTGAAGTACTTTTTTTACCATGAAATTACTAAGGAAACTTTTAATCCAAATTTGTCCGCTGACGACCTCAAAATACTTAAGATACATACCTATTGTTATTTATTGGATGCGAAAAAGTATTCTGAACCTAAATTAATGAATTGTTTAAATAATGTGAATTTAGAGACTTTAAAAAATATGCTTAATGAAGGGGAGATTAATGAAGAGGTAATCAATGAAGGGGAAATCAATGAAAACAAAATTGTATTAGAACAAATAAGCGAAATTCTTCAATCGAAAAGTTTAATAAGCGCTTTACTTAACGATTGGAGATATTTGGAATGCTTAGTTGAATTATACTACTCCAATTTAATCAAAATATACAAGGCATTGAATCGAAAAATCGAAAGAATCATTGTTTATGAAGCCCCGCCCTTTGGAAAGAATCATTTTTTTCAAGAAGGGGGTAAAAGCAAATATTTCACTGCATTTACTTTTAATACAGATTCTGATCTAGAAGGATATATTGATAAATTTGGGCTTTGGATAGATAATAAAAATGATGGAATAAACGATGAGAAAATTTCTAATAGCATTAAACCAGCCATCCAATCCGGAATTGTATACATTGATCTTACAATGATTCCTCTACCACTTACGTCAAATATTCGAAGAGAATGGTCTACGAATAAGAAATATCTATTCGGAGATAAGCAATTGCCCGTGTTAATGTTGGAATGGGCTCTTGAGAAGCTAAAATCGAGATTTGAAACAGGTGGTATAACAATGCCATTTAGCCCAACTTGTCAAATTGCCATTGGAACGCCAATTAATACATCGGCCTCAATATTTGAATATTACAGCGATAAATTTTTAAAAATCGACAAGGATGTTTATTTTGATTTAGCTATTGTAAATTCCCCGGAAGTATATAAAAAGAAGCCTTACCTTAATGGTTATACGCTCAAGCAATTCAAATTCAATGTGATTGATAATATTACCCCAACTGAGAATTTTGTAAAAAATGCCTTTGACTTCCCTAAATAATCCCCAAAAAATCATTTTTTTCTCCCGAAACCGAATTCTATCTTTGTAAGGAATGGCCAAAACAAAGAATACCAGCACCTTAGTAGGGCAACGTTTGCGCATCCGCATTATTCATGAAATTATCCTACACGAGGCAGCTCCTACCCCTCAAGGCCTAAAAGCAAGGGATTTTTTACTGCAGGCCGTCAACAAAAAACTCGAACTGCGAGGCCTTCCGGAAGTAGGCGTAAAAACCCTCGAAGCCGATATCCATACCATTAACCAAGGAAATTTTCAAGAAGCTGATCTTTCCCTTCCCCCTCTTCCCGATGGCAAACGTTATGACCTGCGCTATAATCACCTTGACAAACAATATACCTACCATCAAGGCCGCATACCTGACATTGCCTTTCTTGATTCCCAAGAAGAACATAGCCTGGCCTTTCTCAAAGGGATTTTAGCCCAATACAGCGACATACCGGCCGTACAACGGCTCATGCAAGAAAGTCCAGCGTTTTTTAATCAAGACCTTGAAGCGGTTGATACCCAACAGGCCTTTCTTGTAAATACACCAGCCCATCAAAGTCCCTTACGCAAGAAATCCATGATGGAAGTCACACTCCGCCTGCTGGACCACATCAAGCAGCAAGAAGTCGTGCAGTTCGCATACACGGAGAGTCAAAAACTTTCACATTTCACGGGAATTGTCCCTGAAAAACAGATCTTTCGCGCCTTCCCGCTCTGCCTACGTTTACATGATGGATTCTATCATTTGTGTGCGCTAAGTCAGGTCAACCCCGAAAGTAAAAAACCTAATAAATACCTTATTCGAAATTTCCGTATTGACCACATCGAAAGCAAGAGCCTCACAAAACTCAGAGACCCTAAATTGCCTCATACCTTTGAACGATTCAATGCGGCCGAACTTTGGATTACGTATGATGTCCACAAGAAATTGAAAAAAGCCATTGGGGTATGGAACATGCCCGATTCGGCGATAGAAGAAACGGTAAGCATCCGTTTTTACGGTTGGGCGGCCAACCATTTAATGGTTTTTAAAATACACCCGAGTCAAGTCCTATTAGACATCAACACCAAAGAAAATTACATTGATTTAACCTTTAGTTTTTACACTTACCCACAATTCCGCGCCTTAGCCAAACCACACCGACTGTTCCACCAAGAAGGCCTCAAAAACGGTACTTGGAACCCGAATCAATTCCCTTGTGTTGATTTGTTTGAGCAATACCCAGAGGCGGGTTACCTGTTGGGAAAGTATGTAAACTTCATGCACGTCCTCTCCTAATTTTAACGAATTCATCTTGGTCCTAATACTTTAGGACGCCCTCATGGTAATATTTGCTGGAGGTTTCGGAACGACCGATTCCCATTCAACTAATATTTTTTATTATGATGGAAACCATCACCTTACGTCCAAGCCAAGAAGAATGGCGCAAGGACCTCGACTTAAGTATGATTCCGCTCGGAATCTACCGCGTACAACATTATAAACAAGGGCTTTTTGATCAACTCAAGAAACTGGAAAGTCTACTTCGGGAATACCAAGGCATTCATGCTATGCTCAAATACAGCGAAGTCGAAATTGAACCCTATTGGTACAAACTGGAAGTATGCGTAAACCACGCTAGACTAAAGTTTCAGGCTTTCGTCTGCTACGAAATCAATGAGGAGCACCAATTGGTTGCAACAATTTATTGCACCAACCGGCCATCGACGGATGAATTCCCAATTGAGGGTGGCGTAGAATGGAAAACCATTGTCTTGAACGATTCGGAAATCAAAGACCCTGCGTATGTAGTCGCTCACATTAAAAATCACTTCATCTGCTTCGAGAGCTACCGACAAATCGGTCGCGATATCCTTTATGCGGTATTGGAGGAATAAAAAAACAACAAGATATTGAAACTTTTAAAAAAATCACGATAGAATTAGAACTATGAAAAAAATGGAATTTAACATGCTTAACTTAACAGAAATCATGCACGAACTCGTGCAACTCATGGAACAGAAGGAGGTCTTACAAGACTTCAAACAATGGTCATCCCTTGACCCTGACCTATCAAAAGAGGAAATCGCCATTTACCTCTTGGAACAAAGCTTGGAAATCGAATGGGCACAACGAAAATTAATTATTAAGGCGATGCGTTCGAAGCCAGAAACTCTCAATGTAGTTTTCGGTGAAGTGGCCCAAAGCTATGAAAAAAGCATTTTTGCCAATGTGCCGAATGTGAACAACAAGAATAGTTTTATCAATAGTCGGCACATGCGCGAACTCAACCCCATACACACCAATGAAGACTCGATTCCGGAGCGCTTATGCAAAGAATTCGGCACCTTAATATTGGATATTTATGTTATCCCAATTCCGACAATCATACTTTCGAAAATCAAAGGCGAGATGAGACGCTCGGGCTTAACGGAACGGATTTTACAACTCCAAATTAACCACATCAATGAAACGATTCGCTTAGTAAATCCGACAGCCGTTCGATTTATCTGCCGTTACAAAAGCCTCATTCCAGATTGTGCATTCATCGTTGATCGGATAGCGGGCAGTAAACAAGTTGCGATTTCATTCAATCCCACAGAAGCCCTTTCGGGGTATCGGGGAATGTTGGACCTTGGAAAATGGTCGAATTTCATAAACTCGTGGACCAACTTAAATTAAGTGAAGCCCACAAAAAAACCAGTAATAATTAATAAAAATCAGTCCATTAATGTATACAAAAGAAGAACTACTAACTATTCATTTTATGTGTGGTCAAATGCTAAGAATTCATTTTACCAGTTGGGTAAAACCGCAAGACCGAAACGAAGTACAACAAGAAATCATTGAAAAAATCCTGCTAAAAAACCTCAAACACACGCATAGCAAAGGGGCTATGGGCGCATGGCTTTATCGCTTAATTAAGAACCACTTAACCGATTCCTTTCGCAAAAAACAACGAAATAAAGTGCATTCCGTTGAAGACTTGTCTTATTTCAACATCTGTGAAGACCCTTCTGAAGCTAACTACGAGGAGTTGCATACTGACCAGTGGAATCAATACAATGAGTTGCTTTCCCGTGAAAAACCAATTGATCAACAGTTGGTCCGCTTAAAGCATGAAAAGGGAATGAAATACGAAGAAATTTCTAGGGAATTAGGTATTCCCAAAGACCGTTTGGCAATGCGCTATCGAAGAACCGTGGCCCGATTGGAAAAAAACTATCAGCCAAACCGATGGCAAGAATAAAAAAAAGCACCCATGAGGTGCTTTTTTTTTGGACAATTCTCGTTTTAGTTAGACTCCTTTAGCCGTTGATACATATCCTCAAGCAACACAACCTGAGCGGATTCGAATACTTCCTTTGCCTTATTCAGTTGAAACCAAGACACCAGTATTCCGATTACTAGGGCTGGCATTAGAATAAAACCCGCATGAATAAGATAGGGTAAAATACCACCAAAAACATAGGGAATTTCATAAAAATCAACCACCAATAACATGATCGAAATAATTCCGTTTGAAACACCTCCAATCAGGAAGTTGTCAAAGATTTTTTTGGCACGTCCATGTTCATAGGCAGCCTGTGCAAATTGTATTACATTATTGTTTTCCATGCAGGTTTTACGAACGGAAACGAAAAAAATAACGAACTCTTAAAGAATTTATACCCTGTATCTTTAGGTTGTCAAACAAACCCTTCCGTTTTTAAAAACTGGACTCCCCTGCCCTTTTTGTAAGCTTTGAGATAGTCGTCCACCCGATTTAAGATGTTCTGCTTATCGTTCAATGCATTGGCCAACTCCTTTAGTTTAAGTCGCTCCCTCCTACTGATATTACCATCCAAAATAATTCCTGTGGTAAAAATCAAGGTAATCAAATCGACAGATGCTTTATCTAAGGATGATAATTCATCCAAAATATCCGTACTTAACCTATCAGCAACTTGCTCTTGATGATTGACATACTCAAGTAAGCGCGTAGAATAAAAGTAGTTTATCTCAGAAAAATCTCGTTTGAGCACAACGATGTAGTTCAGTAAGCCTTTCAATTCTTTGGCAACAAGGGGGTTATCTGATGCTTCTGCAGCCTGCGCCACCAATTCCGTTAACTCCGTTGATAACATGTAGTATCTTGCCCGATTAAATAATTTTGCAGCTGCAAAGCCGTTCCAAAACGCATAGATTGGCATAGCGGCCAAATCAATGAACACTTTCAATAAAAACCTACTTCCAAACCGTTGGAGAACCACCTTGAGTATGACATTGCTTAGCATGGCCTTAAAACGTACAATTAACAAATAAGCGTATAAACCAAATTTCGACATTCCCATAAAGGGATTCAAACCAAGCTCAAGTTCCTTCTTTTGCTTTTTTTCTAAACTTATGAGCAGTAGATTCTCACTGTGCAGTTTAAATCCAGCAGCGTTTTTATTTGGAAAACCTAATAACCAAGCCAATTTATTAATCACATAAATATTTACGACTCCCAAGACATACAATTCTAAAAGTGTCAGCAAAATATTATCAAGTTCCTTGACCCAAAAAACCTTAATTTCAGTTCCAAAGAAATTTAAATTAAGCACATACGCATCGAAAAAGCTATCGAATAAATACAAGGGTAAATAATATGATAAAATAATAAAGGCCCCAATAAAACCTGAAATGCAAATTGAAAACCAATACAAGCGCTGTACCGCCTTTAAATCGGACTGATCCAAGGAGGTGGATACAGGTTTTTTTTCTTGAAATCGACGAAATAAACGTTCAGAAATGCGTTGATGATAAAACAAAGGAATGGTGTTATGGTACTAAATTATATTCAATCACACTAATGACATCCTTGGCACAAGCCGTTCTTAAGGTTGCCCCCGCAGGTAACCACATAGGTAACATATTACTTACCGCTAAAAAAACACCGGAATTACCATGACCTGGCGAACCATTAATTAGATAGTAAGATTGACCATTTACAATCATCGGGTGATGCCGATCACTGAGCGAACATGTACCTCCTGTTTCGATCATATCAGGAGCTGCAATTCCAGCTTGCATAAAAGATTCCACCTTCCAAACCTTACCCAACGGCACCGTTTGCAAGGAATTACTAACCAAAAGCACTTGGTTTAATTGAAGATTAAATTGACCGTAACTTATGAAAGATACAATAAATCCAAATAAAAGAAATAAGCTGCGTAACACCTTAAATCTACTCTTTAACCGGAATAAAAGTCATTCCTGCTGTCATTAAATTTCCTTCCGGGGTAATAATTACCTCTAATGAACTTTCTTCTAGACCAAGTCCAACTACTGAAGGAGCCGATTGATTTAATTGATATGTCAATTGACCGAAAATTTTACGCTTACCGTGATCATTTGACAAAACCAATGCATCTCCTTTATCTAAATGCTCGATTTCTAAGTACATATCGAAGTCACCTTCAACCTGGGCTCTAAACTGATGCGTATTTAACCAATTTTGTATAGATTCTTTTGACGTAATATCAAGCGTTTGTTGAGCACCAATCCATGTAAGATTTAGAAGAAACAAACTAACTATTACAAGCTTTTTCATGTGATGTTTTTTTCAAATATAAAAAAAAGCACGTTCAACTTCGTTATCAAACAATTAAATTATTTAGTGTACTTCTATTTCAATTTAACACCATCACACAATAACAATTCAATTAAGGTTAAAAAGGAGCGACCAACCAACACGAAAGAGAACACAGAACTATGGAAATTGAAGGTATCTTTTTACGAGCTCGTTTATATCCAATTTCTAAAACCCCACGATTTTCGACTAGACATTGAACTCAATAAGTGATGGCTCTATTTCAATTCGATACGGCTCTCCCCTACTTCCTTTGATGTAATAGTTCTCTGCAATCCGCTGACCTAAGGTTTGCTTAATGACACTGCGAATACGTGATAAGGTCTCATTTAAATTATTCTCCAACGGGTCTAGTAATAAATTCAACGATTCATCAATTTCCTCTATCGAGCTAAAGGTAGAAAAGCGGTGATATAGTTCCCCAATCTCATTTCGGTGGTCCACCAATTCCACGAGTCTTACCCCTTCCGGATGCTTTAAGAAGAAACAAAAGATGGCCCGCTGTTTAGGATTCAAATTCAATTCTAAGTTTCCATAATCCGTAAAAAATATCCGATGTGTATATCCCGTGATCCGTATAGAACTTGGTCTATTCAAAAACACGGAACGTTCGATCGAAAGAAAATACTTCCTTATACCCTCCATGGTTTCAATTAATTGGGCAAAAATCCGCACATCAACTGATGTTTCTTTGAGCAGCGCCATGCAATCCATGCAAATATCCGCGGTTCTCATTTTAAGGACTATTTGACGTTTATCCTGACAAAAATCAGACATACAACCACGTGGGTCCATATGCCAATAGTTGGACAATTGACTGTGATCCTTAACAATTAACATACGGAGGGTCCAGGCAATCACTTCATACGCGATTGGAAAACGTTCATTCAAGCCATCAAAATAGTGATGCCAATCTGCCGTGTGAATAAATGCATTCTTCATCGAGTTGTCGGCATTACCAAACCAATTTGCCTCATTCGCTGTATCCGTTAGCAAAATAACTAAATCTGAATCTGGAAGTTTATGTGACAACCTGTAGTAGGTGCACGCATCAAAAAAATGCTGCCATTTGGCTTTATTTGTTTTGTGAGGGAAAGAAATACGAGGTCTTTCGGACATCGAATAGGTTTTCTTATCTGCGGATTCTAACATATTGGAAAACACAATTTCGGGCTCCTGCGCTAACTCAAACGCTTCTTTAGATTCGATTTCTACCGCAATGGCATTTGAAATATGCGCATCCGATTCAGAGGCCATAAATTCAACGGGACCTTGATACTGCCGTAAAATGTGGAGTACAGCCTGATAGGTATGGGCAGAAAAATCAGCAGAACGTATTAGATGTACTTTCATTTCTTTTTACGAATGTCTTTGACACTAAAGATACTTAAAAAGTTATTTGATTTAATATTGCGCTCTTTTGAACTCGCATAGGATTCAGCGGCCTGTTCGAAATATTGTTTGCTCACCCGAGCATAATCACTCTTATCAAAAGACAAGGTGTTTTCTGGATTTATACCAAAAGATTGTGACGCACCAATAGCATCTAAATCAGCTCCCATGAATGTAAAACTCCATTTTTCTGTGGCCTCCAATTCAGTAACCATGCGCCGAATATCCTCATAGGTATACATTCGAGAGGCATTTTCATATCCATCAGTAATGATTATGACAACTACGGAAGTATCCTCATTCATTATTTGATGGCCGAAACGCGTTTTGATGTCATAAATAGACTTACCAATTGCGTCTAATAGCGCCGTTGTTCCACCCAATTGATAATCATGCATCGACAAGGGCAATAACTCATCGACCAACCTAAAATCAGCGATGTTATTCCCAACATGCTCGTCGAAAAACCTAAGCCCCATTATAATTTCCTGGTCTGGATACTTCCTCTGAATCCCTTGTGCCGCTTGTAATTGTTCATTGTAGCCCGAAACCACTTGTCGCTCCATTCCCGCCATTGAACCACTACGGTCGATAATCAGTTGATAAATTGTTCTTTTTTTCATTTCCTTCGTTTTAATTGGTTAAACATTCTGGTGCAAAGTTGGCACACAAGGGACCGACTTAAAATTCCTTGCAACCTTGCAAGGTGGAGATGAAGTACTTTCAGAAAATTTCCGTAAATTCGCACCCAAATACGTAATTATGGATAGGTTCAATTGGGAAGACATCAAGCAAAAATTCAAATCAGATAAACGATTCAAGCTATATACCTACATTGGAGGTGGAGCAATAGTTTTAGTGGCTTTATTCCTTGGATATCGTCAATTAATCTGGACGCCTGCCGATGAAAAAGCAAATGATGGGTGGTGGTCCGCGTTGAATTACGTTGAAAAAGATTCTACTGACCAAGCCATTAAAGTATTAATTCCTTTCGTTAAAAAGTTCGATGGTCACGTGGGCGGAGAGATTGGTCAATACTTGCTTGGAACCCAATACATGAAAAAAGGACAGTTTCAAAAGGCAATGAATGAGTTAGAAGATGTATCTGTTTCTGATACGTACATGTCGGTAATGACCGTTGGACTTCAAGGAGATTGTCTTTCAGAATTAAAAAACTACGAGCAAGCAACAACGAAATATGCTGAAGCTGCTGATATGCTTGACAACGAATTTACTGCACCCATGTACTTATTCAAAGCGGGCTTACATGCCGAATTGGCAAAAAACTATGAAGATGCTACAGCATACTTTACACGCATTCGCGATGATTATCCAGACTATGGAAACCAAAAAACCATAGACAAATATATCGCTAGAGTATCTTCTGTTAAAGGGAAATAAGATGGCAACAGAAGGCCATCACCTGTCTTCCTTTAACGCAAAAGAACTTGATGGAGTCTCGGCGTTTCATGTCGGAATCGTTGTTTCAGAGTGGAATTCCGAAATAACTCATGCCTTAGCTCAAGGGGCTAATGATGTGTTCACACAGGCGGGAATTACTTCCGTTGAACGAATTTCCGTTCCAGGATCTTTCGAACTCCCCCTAGCAGCGCAGCAGTTGTTTATTAAACATCCAGACCTTGATGGCGTACTGGTTATTGGTAATGTGATTCAAGGAGAAACCAAACATTTTGATTTTGTCTGTCAAGGATTGACTCAAGGCGTAATGGATGTGATGCTCAAATTCAATAAACCAGTAAGTTTTTGTGTTCTAACAGACCTTAACAAACAACAATCCTTGGATCGTTCCGGAGGAAAGCATGGAAACAAAGGGGTTGAATGCGCAGTCGCTTTGCTGCAAATGATCAAACTACAAAAATAATCCAATGACCTTAATAAAATCAATCTCTGGATTTCGTGGAACAATCGGAGGCCAGGCCGGTGATAACCTCACCCCTATCGACGCCGTGCTTTTTGCTGCGGCTTATGGCACGTGGTTAAAGAACCAAACTTCTGATCAAACCATACGGGTAGTAATTGGGCGAGACGCGCGTATTTCTGGTCCGATGGTTTCAAACTTAGTGGCAAATACCTTGATTGGCTTGGGAATTCACGTAATCGACTTAGGTCTTTCAACAACCCCCACCGTAGAGATTGCCGTACCGTTAGAAAAAGCCCATGGAGGGATTATTCTGACTGCTTCGCATAATCCGAAGCAATGGAATGCCCTAAAGTTATTAAATCATCGCGGCGAGTTTTTATCTGCTCAAGCCGGTGCAGAAGTATTAGCGTTGTCTGAGGCAGGAATATTTGATTTTGCATCCGTAGATGAGCTCGGAACACATACGCACGATGATACCTACCTAAGCAAACACATTGATTCGATTCTCGCTTTACCCTTAGTTAATCGTTCCGCTATTGCCGCAGCAAACTTCAAGGTGGTTGTGGATGCAGTGAATTCGTCTGGTGGGATTTTTGTCCCTGCCTTGCTGGATGCATTGGGTGTAACTCAAATCACTAAATTATACTGTGAACCCACAGGTCACTTTCCGCACAATCCAGAGCCCTTACCTGAACATCTTGGAGATCTAGCTAATGAAATAAAGTCCACCCAGGCCGATCTTGGTATTACCGTTGATCCAGACGTAGATCGCTTAGCGATGGTTTGCGAGGACGGAAGCATGTTCGGAGAAGAATATACGCTCGTGGCTGTTGCCGATTATGTGCTCTCTAAAACTCCGGGAGCAACAGTTTCAAATTTGTCTTCTACCCGTGCCTTGCGTGATATAACCGAAGAATGGCATAAGCAATCCTATGCGGCAGCCGCTGTAGGTGAAGTGAACGTAGTAGAAAAAATGAAAGCCATACACGCCGTTATTGGCGGGGAAGGAAATGGTGGAATCATCTACCCTGAGTCGCATTACGGACGGGATGCCTTAGTGGGCATCGCCCTGTTCTTGAGCCACTTGGCAGATAAGAAATGTAAGGTATCCGAATTAAGAGACCATTATCCGGCGTATACTATTTCTAAGAATAAAATAGAATTAACCCCGAACGTCAATGTGGATGACATTCTTAACAAAATGGCTCAGGCATACGCTCACGAGGAGGTTGATACCACAGACGGTGTAAAAATATACATCGGAAAAGAATGGGTTCATTTGCGAAAAAGTAATACGGAACCGATTATACGTATCTACTCTGAAAGTAAGAATGCCGAAGCAGCTGACGCATTAGCCAAGCGTATAATAACTGAAATTCAGGCGATTATAAAATAATTTCCATTTATATTGAACCCATTTCATTTACACATGTAAAGGGTTGAAAATTTTGACTCATGAATAAAATAATGACCTTGGTTTGTTCGCTCGTATTGGGCACATTCCTTCTCGCTAACGAAAAAGAGCTCGTTAAATCCAGCCTAAATGAAGTAACAGTTTACTCCCAAGGAGCACAATTGCATCACAAGGCTTCCTACACAATTAAAGCAGGAATTACTGAAATAAGTATCGAAGGAATCAGTGCCTACATTGATCCTAAATCACTACAAGTTAAAGCCACAGGAAATGTGGTCATCATTGATTCAAAATACACCTTATTCTATCCACAACCGGAAGTTAAGACCAACGAAGGCATTCCAGCTAAGATTGTCAAAGAAATGGCACAACTAACGGATTCATTGGAATTACTCGGATTCGATTTAAAGGAAATTCAAGATGAAATTGCCATTTACAAGGCAGCACAGAATATCATTTCCATGAACGGAGCAGTTCGTGGCTCAGGAAAAGTAAATGATTCTATCAACTTATTGAAACAAACGGTGGAATACTACACCAATAAAATGAATGAAATCAATAAGAAATTATTGGCACTGGAAAAAAAGAAAAAAGAAAAAGAAAAAGTACAGCAGCGAATCCAAATACGCTACGATAATCTTCAGAATTACCAGAACCAAACTTATGATACAAAAAAGTACGCGCCAATTCCGCGTGTAGTAATTACCTTATCTGCATCCGAGGCAGCAGCAGGAAAAATATCGTTCAGTTATTTAGTATCACAAGCTGGATGGGTTCCTTTATATGACATCCGAAGCGACTCTCAAACGGGAAAAATTTCATTAACATACAAAGCGCAAGTATTCCAAAATTCTGGCATTGATTGGGATAATGTAAAATTGAATATTTCTACGAATAACCCGTATGCTAACAAAACAAAACCCGAATTAAATCCGTGGTATATTGACTATTATGCCTACAGACAGAGAATGGAATTAGAAGAAATCAGTATTCGTGGTGCACGAAATATCCCTCAAGCAGCGTTTAATCAAGGATATTTCCTAGATGGTGCAAAGGTTAAAAATCTAGAAGATAAAGCTGCCTTAGGCGCCGATCAATTCACAACCGTAGTACATCAATTAATCGCAGCTGAATTTAAAATTGATTTACCGTATTCCATTAAATCAAACAACGAAAAGAATTTGGTGCTCATTAAAAACAGTGATTTGAATACCACATTTAAATATTACTCCGTACCGAAGGTAGATCCAGGGGTATATTTGGTAGCCCAAATGACTAAATTAGATGAATTGCAATTAGTGCCAGCGAGCGCCAACATCTTCTTCGATGGTTCGTATATTGGGGAAACATATCTTGATCCAACCAGCATGGATGACACCTTAAACTTGTCGCTTGGTAAAGATCCGAACATTGTGGTTAAGCGGACCTTGTTGAAACAAAAATCAAAAGATAAAGTAGTTCAAGATAAACGTGAGCGAACCTTCTCTTACCAAATCGAGGTACAAAACAATAAATCTTCGGCGATTCAATTAATCATCCAAGATCAAGTGCCTATGACAACCAACAATGACATAAACATAGAATTATTGGAGAAAGACTTCGCTCGAGAGCTTCCTGGAAATGGTATTCTTGAATGGGAGTATAAGTTAAAACCTGGAGAGAATAAGAAACTCGAGTTCTCCTACAAGGTTAAGCACCCAAAAGATCAACAAGTCGATTTATAAGAAACAAGGCTATCGGAAACGGTAGCCTTTTCTTTTTTATCTTTGTTTACAACAAATAATCCCTAAATCTTGTTAGGACTCTATGAAGCAATTTGAAATCCCTGAATTTTACCGTTCTCCGATCATTTCAAAGGTTAAGGCGAAAAGAAAATTGGACGATCCTCGCAAGCAAGATTTTAGTCCTACTCGCTTACAATTCACCAAGGTGGAATTTATTGTTGCGCGGCATTTTGGATTTTGTTATGGGGTAGAAAATGCCATTGAAAAAAGTTACAAAGCCATTCAAGAAAATCCGGAAAAACGCATTTTCTTATTAAGCCAAATGATTCACAATCCGGATGTTAATGAAGATTTATTAGCTCACGGCATTAAATTCTTACAAACACCTGACGGCGAACAACTGATTCCCTTTTCAACCCTTGATGCCAATGATATTGTTATCATACCAGCCTTTGGTACTACCGTGGAGTTAGCAGAAGAAATCAAGGCGACTGGAGCAAACATTGAATCGTATAATACCACGTGTCCCTTCGTAGAAAAGGTGTGGAATCGTTCTCAAAAACTCGGTGAATCGGACCACACCATTATAATCCATGGAAAGCATGATCATGAAGAAACGCGCGCTACGTTTTCCCACAGCAATAAAACGGCGGCTTCGTTAGTGATAAAAAACATGAAGGAAGCTGAATTTTTAGGGGAAGTAATCAAAGGAAATAAATCAGACCAAGAATTCTATTCGTATTTCAAAGGCAAATATTCTGATGGATTTTCACCGAGCGATCACCTAAATAAAATTGGTGTCGTTAATCAAACTACGATGTTGGCGTCTGAAACACAGGATATTACAGACTACCTAAGGAGTATACTCATTGAAAAACATGGCGAAGCACAGATTAAAAATCACATGGCTGACACCAGGGATACCTTATGTTATGCGACTAATGATAATCAATCCAGCACCTACGCGCTAGCAGAAACAGCCCCGGATATCGCAATAGTGGTTGGGGGGTATAACAGTTCCAACACCACCCATTTAGTGGAAATTTTGGAGAAATCAATTCCGACTTTTTTCATTAAAGGAGCAGACGAACTCCTAAGTAATAATAAGGTTCTATCATTCAATATTCACAATAAAACGATCGAAGAACGCACATTTTTACCAAACCATTACCCACTGAAAATTGCAATTACTTCTGGTGCTTCTTGTCCTGACGCGATCGTTGATCGTGTTATGATGAAGATATTGGACCTAATTCAAGAACCTTGTACGATTGAAGAAGCGTTTAGTAACGCACGTATTTAACGATTATACTATGAAAATTTATACAAAGACAGGTGACGATGGCACCACCGGATTATTAGGAGGTGTACGGGTGAAAAAATCAGATATGCAGATTGAAGCATATGGCACCGTAGATGAACTAAATTCATACCTTGGGTTGCTTCGAGATACATTTGAGAATAAGTCCGCACAAGATCAATTGACTACAATTCAAAATCAATTATTTGTTATCGGATCTCACTTAGCGACGGCTGAAAAAGGAACCAAGATGACCTTACCAGAACTTGAAACCAATTCGATCGAACAATTAGAAGTTTGGATGGATGAAATGGATAATCAATTAGAGGCTTTACAGCATTTTATATTACCCGGTGGACACCCGATTAGCTCCTATGCTCAAATCGCTCGCTGTGTATGCCGCAGAGCAGAACGGAGAATTGTTGAAATGGATGAAGAAACTCACCGTTTCACTCATGAGATAAAATATATTAATCGCTTAAGTGACTATCTATTTACCCTCGCCCGATTCATTTTACAAGAATTTGGAAAAGAGGCCATTAAGTGGGAACCGAGCAGATAACAAGCGGTTTAAATTAAATTTTCATCAAAATATTCATTTTCATTTGGCAGGTATAAAATAAAATTTACTTTTGCCGAAAATAACATGTAATTAAATTTATAATAAAATGTATTGGACCTTAGAATTAGCCTCCTATCTTGAAGACGCCCCATGGCCAGCATCAAAAGACGAATTAATTGATTTTGCGATTCGTACCGGTGCTCCCCTTGAGGTTGTAGAAAATCTTCAATTATTAGAAGATGAAGGTGACGTTTATGAGAATATCGAAGAAATCTGGCCAGATTACCCTTCTAGAGAGGACTTTTTATTCAACGAAGACGAATATTAAGTTTACGTACGAAAACCTCACCGCTACACGATTTACTTAAAGCCAGTGGTTTTAATTCAATTAAGTCACGTAAGTACATTCACCATTCTCAAATTTGAGTATTAGATTTTCCTACAGCAAATAAAAAAAAACCTATTTTTAATGGGTTAAAAACGGAGTATCCCTAATGCGCATACAGTGCTCCTGTAGAATTTCCATGACATGAATTACATGCTCCGGTTGAAAGCGAATTCCCCATATAATGCGTACCGTTAGCATTCTTGATGGCAGGATAAAGTCCCGTTAAGGTCATCGCTTCGGTCGAATAAAAATTACCTTTCGCATCAATTTGAATGCTATACTTCAAGGTGCCTGCTCCATTTGCTTCAGTATAAAACTCTACTTGACCACTCGGTGCTGGAGCCGTTAATGTTGCATTTTTAACGGAACCTGCAGCAACAAAACATCCCTCACCTTCACCTCCTGCTTGATGACATTGCATGCAGTTATTCCCAAAGTTGTGGCTTTTACTCCCATTGCTTTGGCTCACATTATATTCATCACAGGCACCTTCCTTTTCGCAAGAGAAAAACAACAACCCAAATCCTAAGGGTAACAATATAAAAATTACAATTCGTTTCATTCTTCTGATTTATTTAATAAAGATAATAATTCAAATGCACCCTTCACTACAAAGAAATCCTTTTTAACCCATCCATTCTTTAATTCAAAGGCAACTTCTCCATTCTCTTCTCCCAACACCTTTACTTGAATTAATTTGAATTGATTTCGTGAATTTTCTTGAAAAACAAAGTGATCATTCCCTATAGTAACAAAAGCCGAAGAAGGTAAGGTAAGTGTTTTTCTTGCGGAGGTATGAATTTTGGCTTGAAAATAAGAACCTGGAAGAACATTTTCTTGTTCTGATTTGAAATGACAATGTACCTTGACACTTCTATCGGCACCGATTTCACCACCAATTAAATATATTTCTGCTGCTATACCTTTAGGCGAATTCATGAAATGAATATCAACAAATTGTCCTACTTTAAGGGATGAAATATCTTTTTCGAAAACCGTTAATTCCGCATGAGCGTGAGTTAAGTCAATAATCTCCAACAACTTATCATTCGGAGAAACAAAAGACCCCACTCCAGTGGTGATTTTGGTTACCGCCCCAGAAAAAGGAGCACGAATTTTTTGCACCTCTGAAATATCACCTTTATTTAATGACTTCATGTCAACCTGAGCCAATTTAAGTCGAGCCTCAATGCCTTTAAATTTTGCTCGGGCAACATTAAGCTCTGAGCGGGCTGCTTGTATGTTCTTTTGGCTTGTTGCATTTCCTGTTTCCATCTTCAATTGACGGGAATATTCACCCTCCAAGTACTCCAACTTTCCATTTAATTCCAAATATTCTTGTTGTAACAATAGTACATCAGGATGTTGAACCTCAAAAAGCACTTCACCCTTGGAAATTCGTTTTCCTTCCAATACATTCATTCGTTTAATGTATCCCCCAAAAGGTAAGGATATAAAGGATTTATTTCCTGGAGGCACATCGATTATGCCATTCACATTTATTGTACCTGAACGTTCTTTCAGAACAGCTGAATCTAATAAAATTCCGATGGCTGCGCGTTGATCAGCTGAGCACGAAACCACCTGAGAGTCCACTTTGTTATTATTTATTGGATCTACTTTTGGTGATCCACAGGCACAAAATAATGCGACTAACATCGCTGTACCATATCCTTTAATTATATTCATAAGATTCCATTTACTTACTTTTGATTCAAATTCAAATACCTTATTTGAACTACTAATTGATTTAATTGATGTTTCATATCGAGTTCCGTCAGTTGAATTTTGATAAGATTTCGCTTAAGATTAAGCCAAGTGACTTGGTCTATTTCTCCTTGTTCAACCTGAGTATTCGAAATTAATTGAACTCCTTTTGAAACCTCCTCTACTCGGCTCTGTAATTGATCATATACCGATTTATATGAATTATATTGTGAAATCAGGGAGTTAAATTGAGCAGATAATGCTGATTCCAACTTCACTAAATCATAATTAATTCGTTCGCTTTCCAACATAAGCCATTTACTGCGTTGAATCGTTGATCTTGAAAGCAGAGGAATAGACACCCCAAAGCTTCCGCCTTGAAATCGATCTGCGGAAGTAAAAGGGGCAACTCCGCCGTTCAAAGGAATATTGCCTACTAATGTTTGGTTAAAGTATCCCAATTGAATATCAGGCATGGACAACGAACGCTGTAAATCATGTTCCTGAGCAATGGTTTTCAAGGATTGATTTGAGACCTTCCATTGTGGAGAATTTTGAGGTTTGAAGCCAAGGACTAATGAATCTAGGCCTAATAATTCATAGTTTATATTAAGAGACTCTAGTTCAGCTTCGGACAAAAATACGCGCTTAACTAATTCGGATTGGGCCTCTATCAACAAACGCTGATTTTCTACTACTTGTTGTTGAATCAACAAATGATCAGATGCCAATAACCATGATTCTAATCCATTGGTCTCACCACTATTCAAACGCATGGAAACCTTGGTTTCGAGAGACATCAAAGTACTATCCTCTGTTGATAAGATTGCTTGCTTTTTGCTCAAATAAAGCCATTGTTCAATAGCCTTCGCCGCCTCCTCTTCAAATTTCAGTTTGTTAAACTCATAGGATAACATCCGTTCTTTAGCACGTTCTACTCCGAGAGATTTTGCATGCTTAAATGCTGTAGGGAAAGGAATGACCTGCTGAATTGAAAAATTATTATCTCGCTTATAATTGGAATTATATTGACCGATCATTGCATTAACCTCAAGTTTATTGACTTGAACCATAGCTAATGCCTCTGGTTTTGCCTGCAATATAAAAATGGAATCAGCTTTCAATGCAGGATCCTTGGAAACAGCATGTTTTATTAAATCACTTACGCTCGACTGAGCAAACAACTGATTACCAAAAAAGAGAAAAATTATCGGAATAATTGATTTGATATTGAACTTAATACGAGTTTTTTCACTGAACAAAAAATAAAGAATCGGAAGAAAGAAAAGGGTCAAAAATGTTGCCGTAATTAATCCCCCAATGACTACCGTTGCCAGTGGTTTTTGCACTTCCGCACCACTCCCATGCGATAATGCCATCGGCAAAAATCCAAGTGAAGCTACAGTTGCGGTCAATAAAACTGGTCGTAATCTAGATAAGGTTCCTTTGATTACAATTCGAAGAGAATCTTGTTGACCATTTCGTTTTAGTGTATTATATTCTGTAATCAGAACGATCCCATTTAATACAGCTACACCGAAAAGTGCTATAAATCCGATACCTGCTGAAATAGAAAATGGCATATCTCGAATAAACAAGGCCCAAATTCCGCCAATTGAAGCTAACGGAATAGCTGTAAAAATCATAAGGGCTTGTTTTAATGAATTAAATGTCATGTACAGTAGGAAAAATATTAATAATAAGGCTGCAGGTACTGCAATGAGTAAACGTGCCGAAGCCTCCTCTAAATTTTTAAAGGATCCTCCTACTGTGTAATTATATCCAGGAGAAAAAGCGATGTGTTTGTTCATTTTGAGTTTCAATTCATCAACTACACTTTTTACATCTCTCCCTCGAACATTAAATCCCACAAGCACCCTACGTTTAGCATTATCACGTTGGATTTGATTTAAACCAGCCTTGTATGAAATCGTTGCTAATTCCGTGATTGGAATCATAGCATGAACTTTTGAATCAACAAAAATGTCATTTAAATCCATAGATTTCGAGCGATACATACTATCAAGTCTCACCACCAGTGAAAATCGTTTTTCACCTTCATAAACATAACCTGCACTACTCCCTGCAAATCCTGCATTAATTGCATCATTAACTTCTTCTACACTCACACCGTAATGGGCCAAGGCTGGACGGTTATAATTGATCATCACTTGTGGCAAGCCCTCAAGTTGTTCAACATACAAATCCTCCACACCCTTAATTTTTAAGGCTTGCTTCCCAATCTGTTCTGCATAATTTTCTAACATGGTAAATTCTTCCCCATAAATTTTTACAACAACATCCTGTTTTGCGCCAGTCATTAATTCATTAAATCGCATTTGTATGGGTTGTTGAAAACCGAAATCAACTCCGGGCACGTTACGTTCTAAGGTTTTCTTCATTAAATCAGCTAAGGCCTCTTTTGATTCTGCATTTTTCCATTGACTTTTATCTTTAAGAATAATCATTAAATCGCAAGCCTCCATTGGCATTGGGTCAGTCGGAATCTCCGCAGTACCAATTTTTCCTACTACCTTTTTCACTTCAGAAAAATTTTCAATAAGTACATTGGACGCTTCTTCAGTTTTAGCAATAGTATTGGTTAAACTTGCACCAGGCAATAAGCGCATCTCAACTGCAAAATCTCCTTCATCAAGATTTGGAATAAACTCTGCCCCCAAACGACTGAATAAAACAATAGATACAATTAGGATGGATATTATTATTGGAATCACTAGACGCTGACGACGAAAAACCGCGAAGAACATGGGCCTATAAACCCGTGTAATGTTATCCATAATTCTATCACTAATTGACTTTTTATGGGTAATGTGTTTTGACAACACTAAGGAAGACATCATCGGCACATAGGTTAAACTTAAAATCAAAGCTCCCACAATGGCGAACATAACGGTAAGTGCCATTGGTTTGAACATTTTACCTTCAATCCCAACAAGCGATAAAATAGGAAGATATACCACCAAAATAATTATTTGACCGAATACCGCTGATTTACTAAATTTCGAAGCAGCACTATTTACGTTATTATTCATCTCTAATTGACTAATCTTTTTTACTTGATGCAATGAAACAACATGCAGTGTTGCCTCTACAATAATTACGGCTCCATCTACTATCAAACCAAAATCCAGGGCTCCTAAACTCATTAAATTCCCCGAAACACCAAATAAATTCATGAGAATAACTGCAAATAACATAGCTAAAGGAATAACTGAAGCTACCACCAAGCCAGCACGCAGATTACCCAGCAAAATCACCAATACAAAAATCACAATTAAGGCTCCTTCAATCAAATTTGAAGACACAGTATGAATTGCCCGTTGAACCAAGTCAGACCGATCTAAATACGGCGCAATTTCAACACCTTTAGGCAACATGGTCCTTATCTCTTCAATTCTTGACTTTACAGCATTTATTGTTTGATCGGAATTAGCTCCTTTTAACATCATTACAATTCCACCTACCGCCTCGCCCTGCTCATTGTAGGTTAATGCACCGTAACGAACGGCTTTTCCAAGTTGGACCTTAGCAACCTGATCTACGGTTATGGGCATTCCCTGATCATTATGACCAACAGTTATCTGTTTGATTTCATCGAGGTTATGTAACAATCCTTCTGCTCGAATATATGTTGTCATTCCTTCGCGTTCAATGTAGGCACCACCTGTATTTTGATTATTCACCTCAATCGAATTGAAAACATCCGCGATTGTTAATCCAAAAGATTTTAAAGCTTGAGGATTGATGCTAACCTCATAGGTTTTCAAGTGACCTCCAAACCCGCTAACGTCCGCAACCCCAGTTACACCGAGTAATTGCCTACGAACCAACCAATCTTGTATTGTCCGCAAATCCGTAGGAGTATATGATGACTCAAAACCTGGCTTAATCGTTAGTGTATATTGATAGATTTCACCAAGTCCCGATGTAAGCGGAGCCATTGTCGGTTCACCCAAGGATGGAGGTATTTCATTTTTCACCTCTCCAAGCCGTTCAGCTACTTGTTGTCTTGCCCAAAAAACATCCGTATTTTCTGAAAAAACAACGGTAACTACGCTTAATCCAAAGCGACTAAATGAACGTAATTCTTCTATTCCTGCAATTGACGCAACGGCTTGCTCCACAGGAAATGTAACTAAACGCTCAATATCCTCCGCACCGGAACTAGGCGACACAGTAATAATTTGAACTTGATTATTAGTAATATCTGGTACGGCATCAATGGGTAATTCCCCCAATTCCTTGATACCAATAATTAGTAGAATAAATGTAAAAACGGCAACAATCAACTTATTGTTGATTGACCAAAATATCAATCGATTTAACATGAAAAAAAAATTAAGTTAGACTTCTATGTAAAAGCTCAACTCAATTTTGGGGGATGGAAGATCGTAGAAAAATCCTGCAATCGATACGAATTAATGTAACTAAAACAATCTGATGAAGCTGATTTTCCAATAGAATTATTTAAAACGGGTAAGGCTTCCGAATGAGGAAGGAAAATCAAAACCGATACACCGTATCCATTGATGGATTTAAATGGTAAGGTTTCGTGCTTTTCGTCATTCGGCAAAGAGGAATCAGCATAATGCTCTATCAGAAATGATATAAAATCTCCATGGGATTGTTTTGAATCCGAATTATAATGTTCTATCAATGCGGAGAAATTAAGCAATTGCGCACCCTGGAAATTTGGTGCGACTGAGAGCATTGTAAAATATGCGGTAAACAAAACAATACAATAACGCATGACGTAAAGTTAGTAATTATTACCCATTAGTCGTTCGTGATTTCATATCTTAGTGCAAATTTACCGCGTATGAGACTGCTTATTCTCCCCCTACTTTTCGTTACCTTGGTTGGCTATTCCCAGAAAGAAAATTCAACCCAATGCGGTAAACGCGATCGATTTAACAATCACACGCTGAAAAGCAATAGCCTCAGTGTTTCTCAAATTGCGCTAACGGAACGCTATGATGTATCTTACTATAAACTTGATTTAAACATGACCAATACCACAACGGCACTTTCAGGTTATGCGGAAATGAAGGCTACGGCATTAGTTCCCATGGACACCATTCTCTATGAATTATTCTCAACACTCACCATTTCTTCGGTTAGTCTAAATGGGGTGAATGTTCCTTTTGTGCGATCTAATTCTGCCGTAAAGATTGGCGTTAATTACCCGGCGGGGACTGTCTTTACTGTTCGAACAAATTACAGCGGTACCCCACCAACAGCACAAACGAATCCCTTGGGCGGAAGCGGAATATCTAATGCTACTTCACCTTCATGGGGAAATGAAGTGGTATGGTCTCTATCTGAACCTTTTTGCGCCTATGAATGGTGGCCTTGTAAACAAAGTTTAACCGATAAAGCGGATTCTTGCGACGTGAATATCACGGTACCAAACGCTTGTAAAGCGGGATCAAATGGAAAACTAATGCAAGTTGTTAATTTAGGCAACGGTACTAGCCGTTATGAATGGAAGCATCGGTATTCAATCGATTACTATTTAATTTCGGTAGCCATAGCAGAATACGTAGAATATAATATCTATGCGAATCCTGTAGGTGCACCGGCCCCAATTCTAATTCAAAACTATATCTATAACAATCCTCAAACCCTTCCTAATTTTCAGGCTGACATTGATGAAACTGCTGATTTTATGGAATTATTCTATGAATTGTACGGACCATATCCGTTTGAAAATGAAAAATACGGCCATTGTATGGCTCCGTTTTCCGGAGGAATGGAACATCAAACCATGACTACCCAAGGGTTTTTCAATCCGGCCCTTACCGCGCACGAACTAGGCCATCAATGGTGGGGAGATTACGTAACCTGCGCTTCATGGTGCGACATTTGGGTAAACGAAGGCTTTGCCTCGTATAGCGAACAATTGATGTTGGAAAATCTATACCCCGGACAAGAAGTACAAAACATGGCTGACGTACATACCAACGTGATGTCTCAAGCTGGAGGAAGTGTCTGGGTACTGGATAGTTTAAATGAGAATAGAATATTTAGCGGAAGATTAACATACGATAAAGGGGCAGCCATTGTTCATAGCATGCGCTACATCATGAACAACGATAGCTTGTTTTTTGAAACACTTCAAAACTTTTTAATGAGTAAAGCCTATTCAACAGCCTTCGGAATTGATGTGCGAGATGCCTTTGCACAAGCCTCAGGTATTGACTATACCCCATTCTTTGATGAATGGTATTTCGGAGAAGGTTTCCCAACGTATTCCGTGGAATGGAAACAAGTTGGGGCTGATGCGCTTGTTAAGATTTCTCATACAAGCTCAATGCCTAATGTTACCCCTACCTTTACCAATCCGATTGATTTGAAGCTAACCCGTCCTGGAAACTCAGACACCACCATTCGTTTTGATATTACTTCAAACGCAAATACCTTTCAAATTACAGGAATTGGCACAATCAACAATTCCATTGTAATTGACCCGAGCAATTGGATCGTGAATCAAAATGGAACCATCGTAATGAATGAACTACTTGATCTTACTTCATTGACTACTGAACCAGGAATTACCCTCTACCCTAATCCAAGCTCAGATGAAATTCGGATACAGCAATTAGTTAGTACGGCAACATACATCATTTATGACATGTTCGGAAAAATCCAACAAAAGGGAATTGTAGCTAACAATCAAGCCATTTCGCTTAAATCACTCATGGATGGAACATATTTAATGCTCATCGAAACAGACGGTAAACAACTGAAAAAATCGCTTGTCAAACGGTAAGAGATTCTAGTTCAGACGATTTACAAGCAAGGTTCGAGCGTGGCTGATGTCCTCATGAAGGTATCGGTCGGTTGCCATAAAAGAAATTTCAGACCGCAATTGCTTATGCAAGGAATCGACCTCATCAGTCAATTCCCAACCTTTCCTGAACCCAAAGGCTTGTGCTGCTGTTAACCACTCCATGGCTGCTACAGAAATCACATTATCAAGTACCCGGTATAATTTAGTGGCGGCATTTGCCCCCATACTTACGTGATCTTCTTGTCCGTTACTGGAATCAATGGTATCCACACTAGCCGGGGTGCATAACTGCTTGTTTTGACTCACAATGGAGGCTGCGGCATATTGAACGATCATAAACCCAGAATTCAAGCCGGCGTGCTTCACTAAAAACGGCGGTAAATCGTGCGTTCCTGAAATCAACTTGTAGATTCTACGTTCCGAAATTGAGCCTAATTCAGCCAATGCGATGGCTAGAAAATCCATAGCCAAGGCCAAGGGTTGTCCATGAAAATTACCTGCCGAAACAATCTGATCCTCCTCAGGAAACAAGGTGGGATTGTCTGTTACAGCATTCAATTCACTCTCAAAAGTCGTTTTGACAAAATTCAAGGTATCTAATGATGCGCCATGAACTTGGGGAATACATCGAAAAGAATACGGGTCTTGCACATGGTTTTTTATTCGTGCAGTACCATTCAACAAACTACGCATGGTCGCGGCTACTTCAATCTGTCCGCTTTGCTTCCGTAATTCATTGACATTTGCCTGAAAGGGTTCCTGCCTGCCGTCATAGGCCTCTAAAGACAGGGCTGCAATCTTAAGCCCTTCATTTAACAAATTATATCCTGTACTAACCGCATATGTTCCATACGCATTCATGAATTGTGTTCCATTCAACAAAGCCAAACCTTCCTTCGCCTGTAGTGTAATCGGTTCTAGACCAAATGTAACGCGAAGTTCAGAACCAGGAACACACACACCGTTTACCCGAACCTCCCCTTCTCCAATGAGTGGTAAACAGAGGTGAGCCAAGGGTGCTAAATCACCAGAAGCTCCAAGACTTCCTTGCTCATAAACCACAGGAATCAGGTTGTTGTTGTATAGAAACAATAGACGTTCAATCGTTGCAAGTTGCACCCCGGAAAATCCTTTTGACAACGCAATTGCTTTGAGTAAAAGCATCCGCTTTACAAGGTGTGTAGGAACCTCAGCACCAACACCGCAGGCATGAGACCGGATTAAATTGACTTGAAGTTGATTCAAATCTTCCGTTGAAATTACCGTATTACATAGCGAGCCAAACCCTGTATTAATTCCGTAATAAATTGCTCCTTCTTCCTTCAGCTTATCCTGTAAAAAAGAAAATCCCGTTTCAATGGCTGACGCAGCTTGAGGACCGAGGACTACTTCTGAGGAATTTTTCAATACACGTTCCAATTCTCCCAGAGAAACCCATTGATTATTCAATACAAATTGAGTCATTATTTTTGGATAAAGTTTGCAAAATCTTTAGCGAAATAAGTCAGAATTCCATCTGCTCCTGCCCTGCGCATACTTAATAAAATTTCAGCCACGATGGCTTCATAATTGATCCATCCTTTTTCTGCCGCAGCATATACCATGGCGCATTCACCGCTCACATTATATGCAGTAATTGGAACTGAACTGTGTTCTTTAAGTAAATGAATAACATCCAAATATGATAATGCAGGCTTAACCATTATAAAATCCGCGCCTTCTTCCATATCCAAGGATGCTTCTAGTAAAGCTTCTCGTTTATTAGCGGGATTCATTTGGTATGTTTTTTTATCTCCTGATTTAGGTGCAGAATTCAATGCATCTCTGAATGGACCATAAAACGCACTCGCATACTTAGCGGAGTATGCCATGATGCTTGTATCGGTATACCCCTCTAAATCTAAGGCTTCACGGATGTACCCAACTCGTCCATCCATCATATCGCTTGGACCGATAATATCAATTCCTGCTTGCGCTTGAGCGATGCTCATTTTAGCTAAAATAGGCAAGGTTTCGTCGTTCAAAATCCTCCCGTCCTGCACTAATCCATCGTGGCCATCGGATGAATATGGGTCCATCGCCACATCACTCATTAGGATTACCTCTGGAAATCGTTCTTTAATTGTACGAATCGCATGCAGGTAAAAATTCTCTGCTGCATAACTATACGTGGCTGTTTTATCTTTCAAGTCATCCGAAACTGCCGGAAACAACACGAATTTATTTAATCCCAAGGATAACGAAGATTCTATTTCCTTTAACATTAAATCCAAGGACCATCGGTAATTTCTTGGTAACGAGGATATTTCCTCTTTGACCCCGATTCCATCCGTAAGAAACATCGGATAAATCAGGTGATCAACAGACAGAAAACTCTCTTGCACCATATCGCGTATGGCTGCATGTTTGCGGTTTCTTCTTGGTCTAATTACCATCGGATTACATTAACATACCCCCGCAAACGTGGAGTGTTTGACCGGTAATATATGCAGACATGTCTGAAGCCAAGAAAACGGTAGCATTTGCAACATCTTCTGGTTTTCCACCTCGTTTTAATGGTATAGCATTTCTCCACTGTTCTACAACCGCTGGATCTAGCACTTCGGTCATTTCTGTTTCAATGAAACCTGGTGCGATGGCATTGCAACGGATATTTCTAGAACCAAGTTCGGCAGCAATGGATTTGGTAAAACCAATTAACCCTGCTTTAGAAGCTGCGTAATTTGCTTGACCGGCATTTCCTTTTACACCCACCACGGAACTCATATTAATAATTGATCCAGAACGTGCTTTTAGCATGGGTTTAATGACCGCTTTGGTTAAGTTGAATGCTGATTTTAAATTGGTATTAATTACTTCATCCCATTGCTCTTCTGTCATACGCATCATAAGGGTATCTCGAGTGATTCCAGCATTATTTACAAGGACATCTACCGTTCCAAATTGCGCAACCACGTTATCTACTAATTCATGGGCCTGGTCAAAATTGGATGCATCGGACTTGAACCCAACGGCAACACCACCTTGTGCGGTTAATTCTGCTTCAAGTGCCCGAGCCTTTTCATCTGAAGAAAGATAGGTGAATGCCACTTTTGCTCCTTGATTAACGCACGTTTGTGCAATTGACTTTCCGATACCTCTTGAGGCGCCGGTGATAATAACAACTTTATCTTTTAATAACATAGTTAATTTTTTTTCAAAGATAATCAAAGTGTTGCACATGCGTAGAATTTACAAAAGTTCCTACCTTTGATACCGATGCATGCGGGAAACACTTTTTGGTTTACAGGATTATCAGGCGCTGGAAAAACAACCCTATCCAAGTCCCTAGCCGAAGCGTTGATAAAAGAGGGAAAGAATATAGTGATTTTGGATGGGGACGAATTGAGAAGTACCATCTCGAAGGACCTTGGTTTCACTACGGAAGATCGAATAGAACAAAATCGAAGGGCTGCAAATATAGCTAGGTTACTAAACGAACAAGGAATCCATGTTATGGCTGCCCTTATTTCACCTACCCATGAAATTCAATCAATGTTACGACACCTCATTGGCATCAATCGATGTTTTTTGATTCATTTGGACTGCTCAATTGAAGGGTGTAAACAACGTGATATCAAGCAGCTTTATTCTAATAGCAGTAAACAGAACGAAGGGAATTTCACGGGAATTCATCAGCCGTATGAAGACCCTATTAATCCATGGGTGAAGATAAACACAGAACACCTAACTTTTGAACAGTGTAAAATTGAATTGCTTGAAGCCATTCGCGCTACATTCAATCAATAATTCTATTTTTGTTGAATGAAATATTGGAATGCTAGTCGATGTAAAGAACTCCTTGAACAAGGAACCGTTCTTGCATTGGATATTCGTGAGCCTTATGAATATCACCATGTTAATTGTGGATTCGATAATGTCCCAATGGCAACATTAATAGAATTCCTTCAAGAAAAAGACCGAACCACTCCGTTGGTATTGTTATGTCAATCAGGAAAAAGAGCCCAAGCTGCAGGGAATTTAATTGAAACCGAACTCGGTTTCTTAGAAGTAATAATTGTTGAACAGGGCATTCAAGGGTGGGAAATGGAAGTCGATCCTTCATTAAAACTAGATTAATATGCTAGAAATTTTACAGCATCTATTTGCCTTAGACATAAAATGGTTTGTTCAAGAATTTGGGACAGCGGTGTATATCGTACTTTTCCTTGTAATATTTGTTGAAACGGGGTTGGTTGCATTTCCATTTTTACCAGGTGACTCCTTGTTGTTTACTGCGGGGTTATTCTGCAAAAGCGGTCAACTCGATTTAATGCTATTATTACCTCTATTATTTATTGCAGCCATATTAGGAGACAACATTAATTATTGGGTAGGAAAAAAAATCGGATTAAATGTGTTCTCTTTTTCTTTTCGCGGTAAGCCCTTGGTAAAAAAAGAATACTTGGATAAAACCACCTTGTTTTTTGAAAAACACGGAACAAAGGCGATTATTATGGCTCGTTTCGTTCCTTTTGTACGCACATTTGCTCCTTTTGCAGCAGGAGTAGCTACCATGAAGTATCGAACCTTCGTTATTTATGATTTGCTTGGAGGCGCCTTGTGGGTTGGGTCTATGACCCTTGCCGGATATTTACTTGGCGAAGTAACTTGGATTCGTGAGCACGTTGACTTAATGGCGATCGCGATTGTTTTAATCTCAGTTAGTCCAATACTAGTTTCCTATGTTAAAGGTAAAATGAGTAAATCATAAAATCATAATTATTTTTTAATCTGATGCAATTTTACCTTAAATTCGTGCGTCAGTAGAACGCAAAACTAAAAAAAAGCACTATGAACTCGTTCAAATTACTTCTAACATCAATTTTAACTTGTATCTCATTCTTATCATTCGCGCAGCAATCAGCGTGTTTCAATTCGGATTTTGAAGATAATTCATTTACCAATTGGAATGGCTTCTATGGATCATGTTGCGGAATTAATACTCCGAATCAAGGATTTACCAATCAACATCAAATTATGGTTGGTCCAGGAATAGACCCGGTGATAGCCGGATGTGGCAACTTATCTATTGTACCCCCAGGAGAGAATTTTTCAGCGATGGTTGGTGATTTTACTGGAACGGGTGCCCAAGCATCCCGTTTACAATACACGTTCTCGATCACGCCGCAATCAAACATGATCATCGTGAAATACGCGGTTGTACTCCAAGATGTAGGTCATGCCGTTTCTCAACAACCGCGATTTGAAGCACAGCTGTATGACGCTGCTGGAAACCCATTGCCTTGTACCTTCTATCAAGTTGCTGCAGCGAATGGAGTACCCGGATTTCAAAACTGTGGACAATATCGTTGGAAAGATTGGACAACCTTTGGGGTTGATGTAACCCAATACATGGGACAAACTGTTACCTTGGATGTAGCAACAGGCGATTGTTCTCTTGGCGGTCACTGGGGATATGCTTATGTTAGCGCCTCTTGTTCCTCGTTAAATCTTTCGGCATTTTATTGTCAAAACGGAGCTAATAATACAGCTACCCTATCTGCTCCAGACGGTTTTTCTAACTACGTTTGGTCAAATGCAGCCACAGGACAACAACTAGCTACTGGTCAAGTAGCCAATGTAAATATTCAAGGTGTGGATACGGTAGATTGTCAAATTACCTCAGCGAATGGATGTGTTGCAACACTTACAACCGCAGTACTTCCTGCAGAAGTTATTGGTAGTATCGTTGACAGTAACGTGTGTAACGGTTACGCCACTGTATTATTAAATAACACCTCTTACACCAACGCAGCACCAGATTCCATTTCTTGGAGTGCTAATGATGGGTTTACCTCGAATGACACTATTTTTAATCACGTGTTTCCTGCACCTGGTCTTTACAATGTGCAAATGATCGTATCGAACTCAGCCAACTGTGTAGATACTGTTACGACAGTAGTTGAAGTATTTGAAAATCCTATAGCTAGTTTTGGATTTGATGATGTGTGTTTAGGACAAACTGCTGTTTTTGAAGCCTCAAGTTCCTTAGTTGGAGGCGACACCATTACTAATTATTGGTATGTAAACAACGATACATTAATTGGCGACACCGTAACTGTTTATTTTAATGGCCCGAACAATTACTTGGTAGATCTTGTGGCCATGACAGAGAATGGATGTTCAGATACTGTCTCTCAAAACTTTACTGTGTTCAACAATCCAACGGCCAATTTTGCCGTAACTGAATCATGTATAGACTTGGCTGTTCAATTTGACAATACAACCACCGGACTTTCAAATTCAACAACGTTTGAATGGTTATATAATAATCAGATATTGGACACAACCGTTGATTTATCTTACATCTTTAACACCCCTGGAACGCACAATATTTCATTGGTTGCCACCGACTCATTTTCACCTGCAGTTCAATGTGATGATACCATAAGCTACACATTCTTTGTGCATGACTATCCGACATTCGCTTATTTAGCAGATACAATTCAATGTGAGGATGTGCCTTTTGTTGTAAATAGTTTTCCAGCTATATCTACCAATGAACCTATTTCTTATACATGGGAAATCAATGGTGCACTTGAGGACACTACCATTAATTTGAATACTATGATACCTACACCAGGTGTTTATCAATTCACGTATAGCGTAGTTTCAGATTTTGGCTGTGAAGTAGATACCACCTTTGACATGTACATCATGGCTACACCTGAGCCACCTGTATTAAGTTTTAATATCCCGGAATGTCCAGGAGACCCTTTCTTTTTAAGTGCAACAGCAGAAGCGAATTCTACGATTGCATGGACAGGTCCAAATAATTTTAACTCTACCTTATTTGACGTCACATTCCCGTTAGACGAAAGTGGAATGGGTATTTACACAGCGTTTGTTACATCAGAGTACGGTTGTATTTCGGATACCTCACAAATTGATGCAACCATAACATACACCATGAATTTTAACGATTTTGATTTCCCGAATGTAATCTCTGCAAACGAGGATGGCTCAAATGACTTCTTAGATTTGAAATCATATTTTATGACATGCGATGAGTTCACACTCTATATCTTCAACCGTTGGGGTAACCTAGTATTTGAACAAGGTCAAAACACTGCGTTTTTCCGAGGACAAGATGCGAACGGTAACGATTTAGAAGATGGTGTTTATAGCTATAAATTAATCTTCGAGAACTACGAGAAACACGGATTTATTCACGTGGTTCGATAGAAAACTAACATAATCCTTAGGGAAATCACATTAAAAAAGGCAGAAGTTATTCTGCCTTTTTTATGTTCAATCAATTACATAAGCTCAATTAGATCGTCTTTATATAACCGACGCCGATACATCGCGAGTAGTTGACCTAAACCAAGCATTTTGTGCAAGCCTGGAAAAAATCTAACATTATAATAAGGATAAGTCCCCTTACAACAATTGCTGAAATTCCGACTTTAAGGCTTCAATTGCTATTTCTGAAGGTAGTGGATTAATATCTGCAGTTAAGGTAATAATTGCCTTTGCTAGATCAGAAGAAGAGGCATCCGGAGGTAATTCACTTGCGCCAACATTAATTAACTTAACAGTTTCTTCTTTAGCGTTTTTCAATAGATGCCATGCATTTGGTGAAATAAACATCTGTTGAGCGACATTATGATCGTATTCGTCTCTAATTGCTTTTAATAACATACTTTGAAACAAAACTGCATTCACATTTTGTTGATTCATTCGCATTACAATGGTCACTGGATGGATACGCTCCATGTATAAAATCGCTCGCTGATAGGCCTCCATTCTGTGGGACAAGAAAAATTCTTGACGTTGTTTTCTTAGCTCCCCTTGAACAGCAAGAGATTCGCTAAAATTTATTTTTTTATTGAAATTCAACACTAAAAATATAATACTTGCTAAGGCAACAATAACAATTGCGAGGACCACGAGAAGTTCAGTCATATGTTCTAATTTAGCGCAAAGATAGGATTCTTTAATAACTTTATTATTTGCATAGCAATCAAGGAAATTGGCATAACAACGAAAATAGTATTTTTACCAGATGAAAGACATGATTTTAACGAGTATCCTCCTACTCTATTTTGTTGTATTGCTTGTGATATCATGGATTACGGCAAGAAATGCCACCACGAATAGCTTTTTCTCAGGTGACAAAAAAAGTTCATGGTACCTGGTGGCATTCGGCATGATTGGTACATCACTTTCAGGTGTCACTTTTGTCTCTGTTCCCGGTAAAGTGCTTTCCAGCGGTTGGCATTACTATCAATTAGTGCTTGGGTTCTTCATCGGTTATTTTGTTGTTGCCTATGTACTACTCCCAATCTATTACCGATTAAAACTTACGTCGATTTATACATACCTCGAACACCGCCTCGGCCTTAATGCCTACCAATGGGGTGCAGGATATTTTATTTTATCCAGAACCTTAGGCGCAACAGTCAGACTGTATTTAGTCATCAATGTCCTACAACTTTTCATCTTTGACAAGCTTGGTATACCATTTTGGTTAAGCACCCTCATTATTATTTTAATGATTGTAGCCTATACCTTGAAAGGAGGTGTTAAAACGATCGTTTGGACAGATACCCTACAGACAACCTTCATGCTTTTGGCGTTAGTCGTTTGTATTTTTTCAATTCAAAATAAATTAAACCTAGGTTGGAATGATGTAATTAGTCAAATGAACTCAAACGACTTATTGGGTTTATGGGAAACTAATTGGTTAAAAGGTGATCATTTCTTAAAACATATACTAGGAGGTGCTTTTATTACGATTGCAATGACTGGATTAGATCAAGAAATGATGCAAAAAAACATCAGTGTTAAATCATTGAAAGATGCACAAAAGAATATGGTGGTATTTAGCGTTACACTCTTAGCGGTAAACGCCTTGTTCTTATTATTAGGGGGAGTTCTTTCGCTCTATATCGGTCAACTTGGAATTAAAGTAGCGCCTGATGATTTGTTTCCATACATCGTCCAAAACTACTTGCCTTTCGGTGTTTTCGTTATTTTTATAATTGGTTTAATTTCAGCACTTTTCCCTTCGGTAGACGGAGCAATTACCGCACTAACTTCATCCTTTTGCATTGATGTGCTTGGATTTAACCGTAATAACTACGAAGAAGAAAAAAAGAAGCACATTAAGCGATGGATTCATTTAGGTTTTGCAGCACTTTTTATGTTTTTGGTTTTTTTATTCAAGTGGCTGGATAACAAAAGCATCGTGGATTTAATTTTTGATATTGCAGGATACACCTATGGTCCATTACTGGGATTATTTGCTTTTGGTATACTTACTAAACGGCAATTAATCCATCCAAAAATTGCGTTTATTACGCTAATCTCTCCCTTACTATGCTATGTCCTAAAAACATATTCCACCATGTTGCTTGGAACGTATCAAATTGGTAATGAATTATTGATTTTAAACGGCGCCCTGACCTTTCTTTTATTAATTATAGTTAGCAAACCCAACAACCATGTCGCTTCATATAAATCTGAATGACCTTCACTCCAATCTTAAGTTTGCACCGCATTCGATTACCAAGCCTTCTCCGTTTATTCGATGTGGCATTCTAACAAATATTGAACGGTATCACCTGCTTTGTCCCGATATCCAAATTGGGTTTATTACAGCATCGCATTTACAGGACCATTTTACTGCCTTAAATCAAGCGATCGATGTAGATGCAACAATAATTCCAACCCTTGAATTAATGCGCCATTTAAGCTCATTAAATCCGAACGAGTATATCACCTATGAAAATCGGGTAATTGCTACCTTTGGTGAAGCACTAAACGAAGTTACTTATGTTGGTGGACCGCTGATTCAATTACGTAATCGATGGGATTTGTTTAAATTTAATGGAGAGGTCCTTGCATTGGATTTTTACTTACTGACTTCTACTAAGAAATCTCAAGCCATCCCATCATCTTGTACGCTTATTGGAAATCCAGAATTTCTTTTTATTGAGGAAGGTGCCATCATAAATGCATCCACGTTGAACGTTACCACAGGTCCAATTTACGTGGCGGCACATGCTGAAATTATGGAAGGCTCATTAATTCGTGGACCTTTTGCGCTCTGCGAATACGGACAAGTGAAAATGGGAGCCAAAATTTATGGAGCAACAACCATTGGTCCGCATTGTAAGGTTGGAGGTGAAGTAAATAATGTTGTCTTTGAAGCATATTCCAATAAGTCACACGATGGCTTTCTAGGTAATGGCTATATTGGATCTTGGTGTAATATCGGTGCAGACACCAATGCTTCAAATCTCATGAATAATTACGGCATCGTGGACGTACATGACTATGAAACCGGCAAAACAACCTCTTCTGGAGAACAATTCGTTGGTTTACACATGGGAGATCATTCAAAATGTGGGATTAACACGATGTTTAATACAGGAACCGCGCTTGGTGTAGGATGTAATGTTTACGGACCAGGATTCTTTAAAAAACACATTCCTTCATTTAGTTTTGGTGAACCAACACGCTTATTTCCATATCGGTTTGATAAGGCATTAGAAGGAATTGAAAGCATGATGTCTCGCCGAGGTAAAACACTATCAGAAGGAGAACTTAAGATCCTGAAGCATATTTATAGCCTTCGCGAATCATTTTAATTCAAATACGGGCAACATCATATAACTTGGCTCAAAGTATGGGCTATGCTGATAAATGTAGTAAAGTTGCTGCCATTCTGAACTAGCGAATTCTTGATCAGTAGCCTTTTTAGCTTCGTACTCTTGTTTCAAATCAGGGTTAGATTGCAAAATGCTTCTTAATTTACTCACGAATACATAATTCGAAAAATACTCTTTCTCTTGAAGGTATGAATCAAAATAATTCCATGTAAAATATGAATCTTCGCACATCGGCTGCAAGACAGCATGAAGAAAAAACGAGCCATTTTGATTCGTTGGTACCAGTACATCGCCAGCTCGAAAATTGATATTCATCTTAACTTTTTCTATATCCTTGGTGGAATGCATATAATGCCCTTCATAGGGTTTAGAAAGCGCGTCAAACGAACGAACAACTTGAGCATTCACCGCGAGTGTTTTCTCTTGCTTCAAGACGTCGAATAAGATATTATTTGCTTTAAGCTGTTCAATAATTCGTTGTTCTTGTCCACGAATGATATAAAACTGAGGGATTTGAACGGAATCCATTGGGAGGTAACTTCGATAAAAGGGAATTGTTTTTTGATACGGCAAGTTTCGGTCGTAAGACAAATGTGCAAGTCCCGTGATATCGCTAGTATCCCTCACCGCTGTAAACCCTTTAAATTGTATTGAATCAGCCACCGTACTTCGGGCATAATTAAATTTATAAAAGCGTTGACTCCCCTCCCATTCATGTGCTTTTTCTCGAGCCAATTCAATTTGAGGTGCATGAACCACAGTCCATTTTACCAGTTCATTCATAAAGTCATGCGTGGCTTTAACCCGATTTGGAAAGGGTTTTAGCATATGTGTTTCTACGGTAAATGAAATTACATTAAAAAGCGAAGCATATCCCATGGCATACCTTGGGAGATCATTGAATTGATATATTCCCGAATCAGGCGTTTCTTTGACCGTTTCCACGTAGGGAAACAAATCCCACTTTGATTTTTTTAGTGCTTGCGTTAATTGTGGAAGCATCGAACCATAGATTAGTTTTCTTAATGAAGGTGCGATTCGCTCTCGGAGTGATGAGATATACGTTAAGGTATATTGATAATCAGCGCCATTCGAAACGTGATTATCCACAAATACATCGGGGTTCAAGGCATGAAATATCTTTGCGAAGGTGAGTGCATTTTCGCTATCCATCTTTGTGAAATCACGATTTAGATCCAGGTTTTGGGCATTTCCTCGAAACCCATAGAGTTCCGGTCCGTTCTGATTTGCTCTGCTCGTAGCACTTCTGGTTAACATACCACCAACATTATAAGCTGGAATAAAAGCCACCACGGGGTCATTCGGATTAATACTATCCAAGCGCATAAAGTTTTCCGTATAAATCAAGCACGCATTAATACCATCCGGTTCGCCCGGATGAATTGCATTATTAAAGAGTAGTGTTGTCCCTTTTTTTGCTTTTATGAAGGTAGCCGATGAATCTTCAGCACCATTTAATATACATACATATAGTGGCAAGCCGGGAACATCTGATGGCCCCATATTGTATAAACTTACCAACGGACTTTCTTTATCCATCCGTTTGAGCTCTTCAATTAACCGATAATAATCAGGAGATGTATTTCCTGTCCATTTCGATTGTGCCCATAAACTTATACCAGTGCTTATGATAAGCAAGGAAAAAACAACTCTCATCATAACGTAAAGGTAGTACATGCAAACGAATTGACGGGTATTTCCTACCTTTGAACATGCGAATTGATATCCTGACGATTTTGCCCAAACTTTTTGATGGTCCATTTTCCGATTCCATCTTAAAACGTGCCCAAGAAAAGGGACATGTTTCCATACACTTACACAACATCCGAGATTATTCAACCGATAAGCATAAAAATGTGGACGATTATCAATACGGAGGCGGTGCTGGAATGGTAATGCGTATTGAACCTATTGCGGCATGTATCGAACAACTCAAACAGGAGCGTACCTATGATGAAATCATCTACATGACTCCTGACGGCGAAATCTTAGAACAGGGTACATCAAATCAACTATCTATAAAAGGTAATCTAATGATCTTGTGCGGACATTACAAAGGCGTAGATGACCGAATAAGACAATACTACATCACCAAAGAAATTTCTATTGGGTCGTATGTGCTATCTGGCGGAGAACTTGCCGCAGCAGTATTAGTAGATTCTATCATTCGATTGATTCCAGGCGTATTAAACGACGAAACCTCGGCCTTAACCGACAGTTTTCAAGACCAATTACTTTCTCCTCCAGTATACACTAGACCACCAGTTTATAACGGGTGGAGTGTACCTGATGTATTACTTAGCGGAAATTCGCAGGAAATTGATCGCTGGAGGGAAGAACAAGCGCTTGAACGCACAAAATCCAGAAGGCCAGATTTATTGGATTAACGGATACAATCATAATTCGTAACTTTGCTGTATGATTGAACTCTCTGAACGATTAAACGCCATGGAAGAGTCAGCTACGCTGGCTATGGCTCGATTAAGTCGCGAATTAAAAGCGCAAGGAAAAGACATCATTTCATTGTCTTTAGGTGAACCAGATTTTAACACGCCGCAATTCATTAAGGATGCGGCTATAGTTGGACTAGAACAGAATTTCACCACCTATACTCCGGTATCTGGATATGATGACCTGCGAGAACGTGTATCACACAAATTCTTGCGTGACAACGGACTCCATTATCCGAAAGACCAAATTGTTGTTTCTACAGGGGCAAAACAGTCTATTGCAAACGTTGTTTTAAGTTTAATCAATCCAGGCGATGAAGTAATTATACCTGCCCCATATTGGGTTTCCTACATAGAAATCGTAAAAATGGCAGGCGGTATTCCTGTGGTAATTCATGCAGGAATTGACCAAGATTTTAAAATAAATGCCGCACAATTCGAAGCGGTGATTACGCCAAAAACTAAGTTGTTTATTTTCTCTTCGCCATGTAATCCAACCGGTTCTGTGTATACCAAAGAAGAATTACGTGGTTTGGCGGATGTTTTAGTTAAACACCCTAACATAATTGCCTTATCGGATGAGATTTATGAGCATATCCGTTTTGAAGGTGAGCACGCGAGCTTAGCCCAATTTTCAGAAATATTCGATCAAGTTGTTACCGTCAATGGCGTATCCAAGGCATGGGCAATGACGGGTTGGCGACTAGGGTACATTGGCGCGAGTAAACAAATTGCAGATGCCTGTAATAAAATTCAAGGCCAATTCACATCCGGAACGAGTTCCATAACACAGCGCGCAGCGATTGCAGCGATGGATGCTGATCCCAGCGTATTAAAGGAAATGGTAGAAACGTTTCACAAACGACGTGATTTAGTTCTTTCCTATTTAAATAAAATCCCAGGAGTAAAATGCAACGTACCAACCGGTGCTTTTTATTTATTCCCTGATGTATCCGCTTATTTTGGAACTAAAGACGGTGACCAAGTTATACAAGACGGTGATGACTTATGCATGTATTTGTTACGTGAAGGAAACATTGCACTGGTAGACGGCAAAGGATTCGGAGCGCCAAATTGCATTCGCATAAGTTATGCCGCTTCGGAAGAACAGCTCATCAAAGCAATGGAACGATTAACCGCTGCCTTAGCCAATTTAAGTCGATGAATTTAGAGGCTATATTCAATTCATTTAATGACATGAAGGTTGCCATTGTTGGTGACGTTATGATTGATTCCTATGTCATGGGTAAAGTTCACCGCATGAGCCCAGAGGCTCCGGTTCCTGTATTGCTACTTGACAAAGAAGAGAATCGCTTGGGTGGCGCAGCAAATGTAGCGTTGAATTTAAAAGCTTTGGGAGCGGAGGTTTACCTTTGTTCCGTCATTGGAAACGACATGGCTGCGACGAATTTACAAGGGCTTTTAACTGAAGCGAAAATCCATAATCAAGAAATAATTCAATCAGACGAGCGAAAAACTACAGTAAAAACAAGGGTGTTATCTGGAACCCAGCATGTATTACGAATTGATCAAGAAGATACAAGTTACATCAGTAATAGCCTAGAAGATGCTTTAATCAATGTCACAAAACATCGAATTGATATGGGAATTGATGCCTTAATATTCGAAGATTACAACAAAGGCGTCTTAACCCATCGGGTAATTACAGAACTTATCGCCTATGCAAAGGAAAAGGGAGTTATAACGACGGTAGACCCAAAAAATGATAATTTTCTAAGCTATCAAGGCGTGAGCTTGTTCAAGCCAAACCTCAAGGAAATCAAAGAAGGGCTTGATGTCAACATCGACGTGGTTAACCAACCTGATTCGATCGTTGATGGGGCAAAAAAACTTCGAGAAAAGCTACACCATGAATTAACCCTCATTACACTTTCTGAGCATGGCATATTTATAGAAAATGGCTCTGCTTCGCATATTATTCCCGCCCACGCAAGAGAAATTACGGATGTAAGTGGTGCCGGTGACACGGTTATTTCTGTGGCAACCCTCTGTTTAATTGCAGGTATGAGTCCTACTGAAATAGCTGCCATTGCTAATCTTTCAGGAGGATTGGTATGTGAACACTCTGGTGTTGTAAGTGTTGATAAAGCAACGCTATTGAATGAAGCAAAAAAATTAGTACACCCATGAGTGAGATTGTAAAACCCTACAACACGGATAAATCAAAAAAAGAAGAAGTCGCTCAGATGTTTAATAACATTTCGGCGCGCTACGATTTTTTAAATCATTTCTTATCCTTGGGAATTGATCACATTTGGCGTCGAAAAGCCGTAAACCAATTGCGTGAGATTCAACCTAAACGGATTTTAGATTTAGCCACAGGAACAGGTGATTTTGCGATTGCCTTATTGAAACTAAATCCAAGTCAAATCATAGGCATGGACATCTCTTCGGGTATGCTTGAAGTGGGTAAAAACAAAATGAAGGCAAAACATGTAAACCACATCATTGACATGCAATTGGGAGATTCTGAAAACATGCCTTTTGAGGATGGTTATTTTGATGCGATAACGGTAGGCTTCGGGGTAAGAAACTATGAGCACTTAGAAAAGGGTCTTTCTGAGATGCTTCGAGTAACTCGAAGTGGAGGGAAAATTGTAATCTTAGAATTTTCTAAACCAAAACGTTTTCCCATTAAACAAGCATTTGGGTTCTACTCCCGATTCATTATTCCGTTCTTCGGAAAGCGCATTTCAAAAGATGAAAAGGCATACGCCTATCTTCCTGAAAGTGTAGCTGCATTTCCTGAGGGTAAGGCATTTACAGACATATTAAGTAAATTAGGCTATAAACATGTAGATTCAACCTTAGTAAGTGGTGGAATAGCCACGATTTATACGGGAATTAAGTAATGCAACTTAACTGATACTTTTGCGTTTCACAAACCATGCGATCTACATTTCTTTTACTTACATTTTTTATTCCTATGCTTCTCTTTGGACAAAAGTTCAAGCAAGAGCGGTATAAAAACTTTGATCGTAGGTTATTTCATTTTGGATTCATGCTCGGATTTAATTCGTCCGATTTCACCTTATATCCGGTTCAAAACGCCTATGAGCAATTCAAGATTTTAACTGTGCAAAATGATGCTCAACCGGGAGGACAACTTGGTATTTTGACCACCATGCGTTTAGGTACTCCAATGATTCGGTTGCGATTCATTCCAACGATTTCATTTTTGGAACGATCCATTAAATACACCTTTGAAGACACCAGTGCAAAATTCGGTTATCGCATTGAAGATGAACGAGTAAACTCAACAAACTTAGACTTTCCGTTAATGTTGCAGTTTAGAACCAAACGCCTAAATAATTTCGCTGCTTATTGTTTAATTGGTGGACAATATTCGATTGATTTACAATCCCAAGAAAAAGCTTCGCAGAACTATATCGATCCATTCATAAAAATAAAACGCTTCGATTGGCAGGGTCAAATTGGGGGTGGATTAGAGTTCTTCGCACCCTATTTTAAATTTGGTGTAGAGTTGAAATTCAGTCATGGTTTCAGCAACGTATTCATAAAAGACAACACCTATATTGCAGCACCGATACAAACCTTATATAACCGTGGCTGGTTTGTTTCCTTGATTTTTGAAGGATAATGGAACAGTTTGCGTTTGTTTGTACCCCAGAAGAAGCTAAAGATTGGAGCGCAATCAAGCGAATCATTGAAAAACAAACGGGAAAAACGTTTGAATATATGCGTTGGAAAAAGCGAAGTATCGATGCGCGATCTCGGCAAATAAAAATCAATGCTACCGTAGAATGTTCCAATAGTCCATTACCGGATCGCATTCGAAGCTTCACCTTTAATAAGGTACTTCACGCTCCCGAAGTTCATATCATTGGAGCTGGTCCGGCGGGATTGTTTGCTGCATTACAAGCCTTATTGCTTAACCTTAAACCAGTTATTTATGAACGTGGTAAAGATGTTAAGGCGCGACGAAGGGATTTAGCTTTAATAGCACGCGAACAGCGTATTAATGAGGATTCCAATTATTGTTTTGGTGAAGGCGGTGCCGGAACCTATTCTGATGGAAAATTATATACGAGATCAAAGAAGCGTGGTGAGGTAGATTTGGTGCTCGAACTTTTGGTTTATTTTGGGGCTGACGAAGACATCCTTGTTGAGGCGCATCCACACATTGGAACAAATAAACTGCCTAAAATCATTGAGAATATTCGACATTTTATCATTCAACAAGGCGGCGAAATTCACTTTGAATCTAAATTAACCGGGATAACAAAAACTGAAAACAAAATCAGTCACTTGGAGATCAACCAAGGGGAACAGATTCCCGTAAAGCACGTGATATTAGCTACGGGTCATTCTGCGAGAGATATTTTTTATTTGTTGCATCAAACGGGAATTAAAGTCTTGGCAAAACCCTTTGCCTTGGGGGTGCGCGTTGAACATACACAAGCCTTGATTGACCAAATGCAATATCACGGGCGATTAAACGACGAATATCTAGCTCCGGCTTCTTACAGTTTGGTAGAGCAAATCGATGGACGCGGTGTTTACTCCTTTTGCATGTGTCCGGGGGGTATCATTGCACCTTGCGCTACATCAAATGGCGAAGTCGTAACCAACGGATGGTCACCGTCTAAACGCAACAATCCCTATTCGAATTCAGGAATTGTAGTTTCCATTGACCCAACTGATTTTGAAAACCCTGAGGATCCGTTTGTGTGCTTAACATTCCAACAAGAAGTTGAGAAGTTATGCCACGACGCTACAGGAAATAATCAAAAAGTTCCTGCACAGCGTTTACTGGACTTTGTTGAGGGACGAAAATCAAAAGATTTCCCCCGTTCTAGTTATACACCGGGAATAGAAAGCGTTCGACTCGACGAAGTATTACCGCCCCTTGTGGCCAAACGTCTACAGAAGGCATTTCAGGCCTTTGACAAGAAAATGCCTGGGTTTCTTACCAACGATGCCGTAGTTCATGCGCCGGAATCGAGAACTTCCTCACCCATTTTAATACCTCGAAACAGAGAAACCTTTCAACATGTAGAAATTGAGAATCTTTATCCCTGTGCAGAGGGCGCAGGATACGCAGGAGGCATTGTTTCTGCAGCGATTGACGGGATGAAATGTGTAGAGGCTTCCTCTAAACGATAGAAAATTGAATACAAAATCAAACTATCTATTGGCAATCATTGAAATGGCCTTATTTCTTCCTTCAATTATCTCGAGTTGTAACTTAGATAACTTATTCAATACTGAAATTAAAGACTCCCCACCGAATTCCTTTTCAACCCAATGGCTATTGTAGTCGCCCATATTATATTTTTCAGGCTTATACATACTTGCGTACAAATCAAGCAGTTTAGTTACATCCTTCGGATTTACAATCTGACCTGAATTCGTAAGCAATTTTTCAAATTCTTGAATTCGTAATACAGAAGAATTGTTTTCTAAACTAATTTTAAAATTGGTAGTGTTGTTTGAATACGTACCACAAATTTCAACCAATTTATCTCTATAATCATTAAAACCCATCCATATCGTTCTGTAAGCTTTTGATTGTCGGTATGTATTTTCATCAAATGGCCCCAAAACTCGCCAACTCACTTCCCTATTTGACTGATACATAATAGCATTAGCATTCAATTTAGCAGGTAATAGCGGATTATTATCATTGTATTTTACCCACAACAAACTATTAAAATCATTAACTCTTACATTATTGTTAACCGCCTCACCAGCCTCCTTCAAAAGTAACAACTTTAAATCATCGATATTCTTAATTAGATTTTGTGCTAATCCATCGACATCATCGATTGCTTTTAATTTTGATTTTACTAATCCATCTCCAGCGCTATCAACAGCACCTTTTGTAAGTTCAATTTGCATCAAATCACCAACATAAATCTTATTAACCATTTCATCATGTAAAACAACTTGTTGGGATAACATTGAATCGGTAATTTTTATTTTATTATTATTCGCAATGAGTAACATCGAAAAAAGGGGAATTAAAACAATCGGAATAGATTTATCTGATATGCCAAACAACCCTCTTCGTTGATCCACATCACTCATAAAATAAGCCACAAATGAAATTACGAAAGAGATACTTCCAACGAACATAAGTTCATTTACCCCTGGCCAATGCATTAAAAAGAAAAGAAAATAAATTGCAAGAATTGAAACACCAACATTTAAAAAAACATGGATGAACCTATGAGTAGAAGTGCGGATTGCCACAGACCTTATAAAAAAGATAATTGATATGAAGGTTATGGAAAAGATCAACATTTCGTTACATCCAGGCCAGTGCATAATTTTGAATAAAAACCCTTGAATCATAATGGATAATAACACATGGAATGTAATGGTGAAAAATTTAGAAAATCCTTTGATTGACGGATCTTTTCGAAAACCAATTATTAAACTTGAAATACTTAAACCTAACATTCCTAAAATCAACATCTCATTGCATCCTGGATAATGGGATACTTTCATGCCGTAACCCGCAACAGTAACAATCATAGAGAGATAAATCAAATAATCTCCAATGTTATTTCGTCTGACTTTTTTTTCATTAACTAAATTTTCATTCATAATCTCAAATCTAAATAATTCAACATTTTATAAAAATACAAATTAAATGGAAAAATTGAGAATTCAAAAATGAATTGTTACAGCTACTGACTTTCGTTTATACATGCATAGTTTCTTTAAAAAACATCCAAATCAAATCTTTTTTGGTTGAACGTGACCCTATTCAAGAACTGTAAGCAGTCAAGTATTCATATCGAAACAAATAATATCAAAAGAAATAAATGGATTAATTGAACTAAATGAAAGTTCTCGGGTACATATTTCTCTACCTTTGTACCATGAAACGCGTGGTTGTTGGTCTTTCCGGCGGTGTTGATTCCAGTGTAGCTGCTTACCTCTTGATTGAACAAGGGTATGAGGTGATCGGGATGTTTATGCGCAATTGGCATGATGAAACCGTCACCCTTTCCAATGAATGTCCGTGGATTGATGATGCGAACGACGCCTTACTTGTTGCGCAACACCTTGGCATTCCATTTCAAGTCGTGGATTTGAGTGCGCAATATAAAGACCGTATTGTAGACTACATGTTCCGCGAATACGAGGCCGGAAGAACGCCAAATCCCGATGTACTCTGCAACCGAGAGATTAAATTCGATGTGTTTTTAAAGGAAGCCCTTGCGCTTGGCGCAGACTATGTAGCCACCGGACATTATTGCCGTAAGCTAATTCATGAAGATGGGACACACGGTTTATTGAGTGGGCTCGATGGGAACAAAGACCAGAGTTATTTCCTTTGTCAAGTGAGTCAGGAGCAACTTCAACGTGCCCTCTTCCCTATTGGCGACTTAACCAAGGCGCAAGTGCGAGAAATTGCAAGCGAGCAAGGATTACTTACCGCAGAGAAAAAAGACTCTCAGGGCCTATGTTTTGTGGGGAAAATTAGTCTGCCTACTTTTCTGCAGCAACAATTAGCCGCTAAACCTGGACCGATTATAGAAATACCTACCACGCTTCCACAATACGCCAGCTACCAAACGATACCGCATGATTTAGCGCATGTAGTGGAATTAGCAAAGCCATTTACCTACGAAGTTTCTATGGGAGACCAGGTTGCAACACACCAAGGCGCTCACTATTACACCATCGGACAACGCAAAGGCTTGCATATCGGCGGACGACCTGAACCTAGTTTTGTATTGGCAACAGATACACAAACGAATGTGATTTATTCAGGACAAACCGATGAACATCCAGGATTATATCGACGAGCACTTAAACTGAGTTCAAATGAAATCAATTGGATTCAACCCATTGCTAAAGAATCGCTGGAAAATGGGGTGTCTTGTTCCATTCGGATTCGTTACCGTCAAGCACTGCAAGAAGGAACCTTAATTCAAAAAGAAGGAGTCTTGTATATATTATTTGAAAAACCTCAGCGAGGAATTACTCCCGGACAGTTTGCCGCTTGGTATCTGAACGATGAGCTGATTGGCTCGGGGATCATTGCGGAGTGATTACCATTTCTAGTCCGATGGAGCGGATGGTCTGTATGGCAAACGATACAGTTTGAAATCTTACTTTCAATTCGTTTGCTGTTTGATGATATATAGAAATAAAATGTATATTCGTACAAGCGTAATAAACCTGCACCAATACACCGGATTTGGATTTATAAGCGAAGTTTTATAGCATCTATAAACAAGTTATAGGGCATTTTAATGGACCACGAAGAAGCAATGCGAGAAATAGGGTCACAATATTCAAAAGTGTCGATTGCAGTTGTATTTTTAAAACTAGCCATAAGTCATTTAACAGTAAAATCTAAAATGAAGAACATCCTCATAATATGTATAGTTTTTATTGTTAGTATAGCTTTATATTCTCAAACAATAAGTTGTGTAAACAAGTTGGACTCATCTGATGTATTTGTAATTGCAAACAGACATCGTCCCTATTTGAATAGATCCCGTGCATTACCAAAAATTTCATACGATGGTCAAAGTTGTACTTGGACATCAATAACTGCATCCAAAATGAAGTTTACCAACAGTCGGTTCCGAACTTGGAAAACAATTACGCTGGTAATTGATGACAAAACTGGTAAGATTTTATCTAGAAAAAAAGATAAACACAAAGTTCCGAGTTACGAATGAAACAAACCGTTTATATAACAACAAAAACTGGCTGAATAAAATAATAAATATTATTTCTGATAAATTCCACAAATTTGATGATTTTGAAGTCTACTTTGAAAGGAAAATAGCGTTGACTGTATTTCCTGAGCTTGCAAGTAAACTGCATAATAAATATTGTCGACTATAGATTTTAGAAATGAAAAATCAATTCACTTAGAAAGATGGAGAACAAAATATGAAGCAAACTAGTGAAGAAAAAACGCCCTATAACAGGGGTTTTTCGCAACGCGGGGTTTTGTGTTTCAAAAAGTCATCCAGTTGCTTGGAAGTTAGCGTTACTTTTGATACATTGGATCCCTGAAACGCGCGCTGCGCAAAGCCGCGGACCGTTATGAGCAAGTTAAACAAACATAGCTGTTCAAAGCAGGCTGACCATCTAATGTGACAAACAAAAAATTGGAGACAAGAAAACCACTATAAAAACAGGGAGTATTCTGAAAATCCATAAGAGTAGGAACAAAATTAAATCTTAAATAAAATGAAAAAATTATTGATTTTAGCAACGATGTTGCTTACACTTGGTTTTGCAAAGGCGCAAACTTTTGAAAAATCACTAGCTGGAATGTACGAATCTACTAGTGGTAGCGATTGGGTATCTCTTAAAGATAATGGAACGGGAAAATTATGTATCACGAGTGATTATATGAACTTGGGTTGTTTGAGTTTTACTTGGACTTCAGATGAAGATCAAGTATTTATTAAATTCAATGATGAGTATGGTTACGAAACATCTAAATGGAGCTATTGGGCTAAAAAAAGTGGTATTCTTAATCTCGATTTCCCGACTGGTTTTGGTCCTAATTTAAATTTTATCAAAACAAGATAGATAGGTAAATTCATCATATTTGTTAAACACAGCAGTTTTGATACAAAATTATCGAGGAAAAATACGTAAACTAAAAAACCCAAAGAGTATTAATACAACCTCCCCATAACAGCGCGCAAGCGCCATATCCATGCCGTCCCGAAGCTTCGGGACAACACAGGACTACGCTCGCCTACACGCAAACCGTTATGGTGTATTCTAATCAAATACTATGAAATTTATATTATACATCGTGGGTTTTCTTAATACGTCAATTGTTCTAGGACAACAACATCAGAATGGAAACATGTATTTATTATATGATGTTCCTAGTAATAAACATTACAATATAGACCAAGAAATCATTCCAAAGACAATTGCTCCTGGTACGTTTTGGGCATTAACATTTGGATTCAACGAAATAAACGAAGGCGGTTATATTGGAATCCAAACAGATTATAGTAGTGTAAATAAGGGATTATTTATTTTTTCCATTTGGAATGCTGTTGGCGCAGAAAAAGGGGACAAAGAATCTTTCATAGAAGATTTCGGAGGTGAAGGTGTCGGAAAAAGTTGCAGGATTTCAATCCCTTTGATAGTATCACATATTTACAGGTTAAGAGTTTGGCAGTTAGATTCTGATATTACAGGGACATACTATGGTGCTTGGATTCTTGACAAGTCAATCAACAAAGAGTATTATTTAGGTAAAATAAAAACAAATGAACAATCAACTCTGTCTAATCGGGTGTCAAATTTTGTAGAATACTACGGTGAAAAAAAACCTTGCAATAAGGTTCCATTCTCTCGTGCTCTTTTTTATCCAATAAAATTTGATTGTGATGATAATAGCGGCGTATGTAAATATATTTTTATGTCCAATAGGTATACATACGCAGATTGTGTTAATGGCAAATGTATTTTGAACGACAGTTATAGTAATGTTAGTTTTGGAGGAGAATAAAAACATACCATAACAGCGTGTAAGCAATATTGCCCTGCCCCCGCACATGCGGGACAACACAAGGCAACATCGCCTGCACGCAAACCGTTACCGTCAAGCACTCCAAGAAGGAACCTTAATTAAAAAAGGCGGCCTGGTATCTGCACGATGAGCTGATTGGCTCGGGGATCATTGAGAAGTGATTACCGCTTCTTCTTAGGTACGACTCCAATGGAGTCGGTTTAGATACGGATAAGTGTTGCCCGTTATTATATTCGACTCCGATGGAGTCGGTTTAGATACGGATAAGAGTTGCCCGTTATTATATTCGACTCCGATGGAGTCGGTTTAGATACGGATAAGTGTTGCCCGTTATTATATTCGACTCCGATGGAGTCGGTTTAGATACGGATAAGTGTCGCCCGTTATTATATTCGACTCCGATGGAGTCGGTTTAGATACGGATAAGTGTCGCCCGTTATTATATTCGACTCCGATGGAGTCGGTTTAGATACGGATAAGCGTTGCCCGTTATTATATTCGACTCCGATGGAGTCGGTTCGAGAATAGAAATCAATTCGGGTGTTAATTCAAACTCATTGAAAAGAAAATCGTTTGCTCCATTTCGGAAGCTTCGTTGTCTTTTTTGATTTGATCCATCAGGTTAGCCACTTCAAAAATCGACATCGTCGACTTGGTTCCTTGCTCACGGTGTACGGAAAGTTTCAATTTAGCTTCGCGTACTACTTTACTTCTTAGACTTTGTTGATATTGTGCCATGGTTAAAATTTTGTAACGATGGCATCTTACGGACAATATGTAACGAGGTTACAAAAATTATAAATCTTATCGAATCAGACCCTACGGTTTATGCTGATAACAAAACCCATCGGCATCCCCCGTCATTCGCTTACATCGAGCACCTGCTTTTGTCATTCCTTTACATTGTGTTTGAGGTACACCCGATTGCGGTGAAGTACTTGGATTCGGAGAAGGGGAATTAATTATTGTCCATGTCCAGCAGGGAATACAAACCTCTTTTTCAAACGCATTTTCTCGTGAATCCGGCAGTTTATTAAAGAAATCAATTCCTGTTTCTTGCTCTACTTGATCTACTGACACAGCAAATTTTTCTAGGGGCTCTTTACTTGCTTCATTCGGCATCAGAAATCCAATCGCTTTGGCATCATCTCCTGTATTATCAAGGATTACTTTGTAATAGTATTTCGGAATCGACACCCCATTTGGACCAAGTTGTACCAAGCCATCCTTCAATACAGGACCTGTAACCACATAAATGCTGTCATACGCTTTCGCCCAAGTTCTTACCTGTTCCTCTAGATTTTTCCATATCCCGCGATTGAACCCCGGCTCTTGTGGACTCATATTACTGAAATAAAACGATTCAGCCATGGCTTGTTGCGACCACCCCATATCCGCTGCAGGCGCAAGATGTCCGCGATCGTATCCCGATTTTGCATAATCAGCTACCGTAGCCGTTCCTGTAGAAACAGCAGGATCAGGGATGAATTCATCGGTTCGTTCAAATGCTTTTTCTGTTTCCTTTTTAGTTAATTCATAACCTACCCAAAACGCTTGTTCATGTTTTTCAGAGTATTGAAAGGCATATCCCAAGTGTTTAATTACAGGTATATTTCCTTTCATCAACGGAAGCTCAAGATCATTGGGATGCAACGAATCTGGAGGTAAATTCAATGCAAGTGATTGCATAGCAATCATACCTGTCACAATAAAAATCAATATTCTCATCATATTATCTAATTTTTCCTTTATCTAACAAATGTATAAAATGAAACCCTTTAGGCGAAAAGCCTTCGTTATAAAAGAATTTGTGTGCTTTGAAATTTGTGGTATAGGAATCTAAAGCCATCATATTGCACCCGAGCGCTTTAGCTTTTCCCTCCAGATAGTCGACGATCAACTTACCCACCCCATTACTTCTTATTTTTTCGGAAACCACAATGTTGTCAATTTCAAGGTATTTCCCACACCATAATTTATTTCCAATCCAAACACCCGATACTCCCAGACACCTTCCTTCTTCAAAAACTGCCACTTGAGAATAATTGTGTTGAGTCATAAAGGTTAACTCGGTAGTATATTCTTCTTTGGTTAATGAGGGATACAATTCAGTGAGCACTTCATAGGTCGCCATCATCTCTTCGACGCTTGTTAATTCGATAACTTTCATCTTACTTTTTAATCAAATTCTTTTCAAATAATTCATAAATCCTTCGGTACTCATCATACCATGAATAGGACTCAGTAAACCCATGCGCTTCAACCGGATAAGCCGCCAACTCCCAATTCGTTTTTCCTAATTCAATGAGGCGCTGTTGGAGTCGTACAATGTCCTGAAACTGGACGTTATCATCAACCATTCCATGCAGCATCAACAGGGGTTTTTTCAATCCTTCTGCGTAATAAATCGGTGAACTTTTCTGGTAAGCAGTAGGATCCGTTTCAGGGTAATTTAATATGTTGCTGGTGTATTCGTGGTTATAATGCGCCCAGTCGGTAACTGAACGTAAGGCTGCGCCGCATGCAAAGGCATCCGGATGTTGGAATAAACTCATTAGCGTTACAAACCCACCATAGGATCCGCCATAAATACCAACCCTGTTGGTATCGATGGATAACGTAGCAAGGAATTTTTTAGAATCAATAAAATCTTGCACATCCCGTCCCCCCATGTGTCGGTACACTGCGGTACGATAATCTCGTCCATACCCTGCACTGGCTCGATAATCAACATCTAAGACCGTATATCCTTGATCTACTAACAGGTTATGAAACATATACTCTCGGTAATAATGACTCCACCAAGCGTGCGCATTCTGTAAATACCCCGCGCCGTGAACGAATAAGACCGCCGCGCCATTCTTTTTAGCAGCCGCAGGTTGATATAGGCGCGCATACACATTGATTCCGTCACTCGCTTTAAAGGTGATATACTCAGGTGTTCTCCACGGATAGGCACTGAATTTAGGAGATTGCGACTTGGTCAGTTGAATTGCGGGCTTATCCATGCTTCCAATAAATAACTCCCACGGAGCATTCGCGGTAGCGTTCAAATAAGCAACTTGTTGTTCGTTTGGTGAAATGGTCAAGTCTTTAAACCCTCCAGACGCGTTGGATATTACTGGAACTAACTTTCTGTGGATGCGATGCAACCACGCCCCTTGAAGCGCCCTCGGATTGTTAGCGTTATGAATGATAAAATAACGTTGCCCATCTTTACTCAGCATTACTTCGCTAATTTCAAATCCTTGTCCACCTGGGTATACGAGTTCCTTTTTCTTGGTAGTCAAATTCAATTCATACAATTGGGAGAACCCGTTCTCTTCGGATTGAAAATAAATCACTTCTTCTTGTTGAACAAACCCAAGGATTCCGGCTGACATATTCCATTCATTAATGCCAGGTCCTCCAATCCATGCCTCGTCGTGTTGATGTTCTAATTCAGTAATTTCTCCATTCAATAAGTTCACCGAAACAATCCATCGGTCTTTGTTATCCGCCGCGCGGACGTCAAGCAATGCGAGGGGTATATTCACCGCAAAAACAGGATCATGCACAAAGAGTGGGCGATCTTTTTGAAAGAACATCCCTCCTACAGTGTCCATATAACTTGGTTTCTTTCGAATGTCTGAAAGCGAAGAAAAACTAAGGTTCAACACGGTATCCTTGTCCAATGCATGAAGATACATCTGTTGGTTTGGCTCATTTTCACTGACCTTTGCGCGCGCCTCCATAGAACGAACATATCCTGAAGCCGTAATGAACTGTGGAACCAGGGTGTTCTGCCCCTCACCAGCCTCCTCTGTTCGTATAAAAACGACCCGATGTATAGGGTCTAAATAACGTCCTGAGATCGCGCCAAATCCAGCAGGAAGCTCGGTTTCTTTAACCACCTCAAACGGAGATTCATCCTTCTTTTTATCCGTTGGTTGTTGATCTCGGATGTACTCAAACAAGGCGGTTTGCTGTTTTTGTAAATGGGTTGAATCCTTCGATGTTGCTTTTTTGGGTTCAACATATCGGGTTAATTGAGTCAACTTTTGCATTCCCGAAGCATTAAAGGACAAGGCATAAAAATCTCCATTAATGCGCAAAGTAGCTTCCGTAGCGGAATACCGATTTATGTCGGAAATGAATTGATCGGTTTGAAATAAAATAATGGACTTAAGGGTTTTTCGATCAGTTAGTACCAGGCTATGTTCAAGTAAGGAAAGTTGATTCGTGAAATTAGCTTGGCGCTGGTCATACCCAACAACCGCTGCCATTTCAAGTTCTGTTATTGGAGAAAGCACACCCGTTTTGACGAGATAACGGTAGGGTTCAGATTCGTCTTTACCGTCCTTATTCCAACGAAAATAAACCGCTGAACCGTCTAAATTCCATTGGGGGGATTCCGGCCAGTACCCGGTAAAGTCCTGTCCTTTCATAATTTCCTTGAGTTCTAGTGTAGGTTGGGCAAGAACAAGGATATTCAGAAAACACAAGAAAATAAGGATCGTTGACTTCATCGTTAATTTTTGCATAAAAATAGCCACAAATGGCGTAATTTCGCAGGGATGATCGTCAGAATCAAAAAGATCCTTTACCGAATCCTGCCTACCTCCATGTACTTGGCTTGCATGCAGCGGGGCTTCTTCTTATTATACGATTTGGGATTGCTTAAATCGGATGAACGGTTTAAATTCCATTATGCCACACGGAAGCTCATCAAATCTGAAGATATCGTATTAGACATCGGTGCGAACCTTGGGTATTTCTCGAAATTATTTGCTAGAAAAAACACTAAAGGGACACTTTACTCTATTGAGCCTATACCCATGTTTTTCAAGCGATTAGAAATAATATTATCAAGTCACAAACAGGTTAATCTGATTCATGCGGCGCTCGGTAATGCGGCCGGGAATTTACACATGGTGATGCCTGTTCAACACGGCGTAATGCGTACCGGATTACCTCATGTAATCTCTGAAGAAGAAGCAAAATCAACCCCCGACCATTTAATTGTTCCCGTGTTGGCAGCCAATGAATTCTTAGCCTCGCTACCGCGCTTGGATTACATAAAATGCGATATTGAAGGATACGAATGGACGGTATTTTCAAGCATTGGAATGGAATTGGACCGTTTACGCCCGATCGTTCAAATAGAAATTTCGGAGCGCTTTGTCGATGAATTTTGTAGCTTATTCGCCGCGTTAAATTACACCCAATTCGGATTATATGACGGTAAATTGGTAGAAGAACATGGGAAACAGCGTGTTACCTCAGACTTCTTGTTTGTCCCAAACGAAAAGATAGCAGAAATAATTTCTACCTTTAATGCATGAAGCGATTATTAATCCTGTCACTTAGTTTAGTTTTATTGTTCCTATTTGGATGCAACAAAGGGGCGGGGACATTTATCTTAGAAGGCGTAATCACAGATACGTCCTTCAATCAACCCTTAGCTGGCGCAGAAGTATCGTTATATGGAATTGCGGCAGGAAATAACCAATACGCAATGATTGCGAGCGCTGTAACTGGAGCAGATGGAAAATACAGCTTTACGTTTGACCGTACGCGTACAGAGAAATACACCTTATACGTCAAGAAAAACCTATATTTCGAGCAGGAGGAAGAAGTGTACTATTCGCAATTAAAATTAAAAGAAACCAACATCCGAAACGTAAGCACTACCGCAAAATCTTGGGTAGAAATAAAAATTTTCAACAACAACGCCGCGAACAACGACCACCTACAATTCATACGGCAACAAGGAAAGATCGGATGTAGTGAATGTTGTTTTTCAGGAACAAATCACCTGTATGGTTTTCAAGACACTTCCATTTTCTGCATCAATGACGGCAACAGTCTTTACTCAATAGAATATGCTGTATTTGGCACATCAAACACGGGAATTATTGGTGTAAACACTACCCCATTTGATACTACTGTACTCAACTTAACTTATTGATCAATCGATTCTTCGGTTTCAATGACCTGAAACCTTTCTAGTGCTTCTTTTTTGGTGTAGGCATTAAAATGCCACCATTCAGTTGGTATTCCTGTAAAACCTGCATAGCGCATTACCCGACGAAGTAGCTTTCTGTTTTCCACTTGCTGTATCGTTAAGCTCCCATCAGCTAAAAACTTCGCTTCATGCATCGGATAAGCAATTAAACGCATATCGTCGAATCCCGCTCCCATATCCAACGGAATTCCCTTGGCATCACAGATGGTTAAATCTACTGCACACCCTAGGTTATGCAAGCTTTTACCGCGTGGGGAGCTCACAAATTTGACACGTTCTTTAACGGGAATTGTATCCAAGGCATTCCACATGTGCTGTTGTACCGACAGGGGTCGAGCTGCATCATAAACAAGCAGATGTAGGCCGGGCTTGAGGAATGTAAGCCGATCTTGGGCTTTATTCAACATCAAGGCAACTGGTTTTTGAAGATAGGCTTCCTTCCATTTAAGGTATAGCACTTCGTGCATAAAATTATCCGAACTTGCATAAGCAAGGTTCACAAAAATTTCTGGGTTGGTTTGGTTAATTGACACCAAGTCAATTTCCTTTTTAATCTTCGGCACCCCAATGCAATCTCCGCCATTAGAAGGAGGGTTTTCAGAAGGAGGCGGATTCTTAGTATCCGAGTTCCCTTTAGGATGTGAACAATTTACGAAGAGCGCAATCAGTACAACGATGCACAAGGTTCTACCCAAGGATTGCGATTGTTTCTTTCTCAATTCGTTTTCTTAAATCATCAGACACGGGAAAAAGCGGTAATCGCATGTATTCATCCATGAGTTCCATGTGTGCCAAGGCAGCCTTTACCCCACCTGGATTCCCTTGTTCAAAGAACATTTTAGTTACATCGAATAGTTTATAATGCGCCGCTCGCGCAACATCAAGCTCTCCACGCATAGCGGCATGAACCATGTTAGAAAACAAGGCAGGAAATGCGTTGGCAACAACCGAAATAACGCCATCGGCACCTGCAGCAATCAAGGGCATGGTTAAGTTATCATCTCCAGACAGCACACCAAAACCGGAAGGGCGATATTTAATGATTTGCATGATCTGCTCCATGTTGCCAGATGCTTCTTTAACCGCAACAATATTTCTTACTTCTGCTAATTCCAAGGTAGTTTCTGGGGCTACATTCGAACCTGTTCGTCCGGGAACATTATATAGGATAATCGGTAAATCGGTTGAATCAGCTACAATTTTATAATGCGCTACGATTCCTTTTTGAATGGGTTTATTGTAATAGGGTGAAACGGACAAAATACCATCTACGCCTTTTGGTAAATCAGCCAAGGATTCTGCCACTGCAGCAGTATTATTACCTCCTACTCCATAAACAATTTTACAACGTCCTTCATTGATTTCAATGACTTCGTTCAAGACATCCATTTTTTCGGATTTCGACAAGGTTGGTGATTCACCTGTGGTTCCTTGTACCACCAAAAAATCGGTTCCGTTTTCGATTTGGTATTCAACCAAACTTGCCAAGGCATCGAAATCAATTTGCATGTCTTGGTTAAATGGAGTTACTAGCGCAACTCCCGAGCCTTTGAAAATGTTAGTCATATAATTCGATTTTATCGAGTGTGTTTGTTACAAAATTCAATAATTCAATCGGGCTTTCCTCCTTGGTCTGCAATTGCAAGTCAAAATAAGAATCATCCGAATCGTTCACTACCACCTTACGTTTGAATTGGGTATTCTTTAATTCTGGATATACCTTTTGTTGCAGTGAACCCATCCATAAAAGTAAATCAAAGGACTTTTCCAATTCACGCATAAGAAGAACATCCTTCAACTTTCCCATGAACGAATAATCCAAGGGACTGTTGTAATAAATCAAGAAATGCGGCGGTAAAGTAGCTTTATCCACTTCCTTCGGCACATTTACAATAATCGTTAGTTTTTTGACATGACTCTTATCTAAAATTGCATCCAATGCGCGTCGATAATCGCGCAATTGAATTTCATTTACATAGTTAATTACAACCATCAATGATTTTGTGGATGCCCACATGCTATTATTTGCCATACCCAATCAGGTTTTTAAATTCTTCTTCAGACAAAATGGTTACACCCAAATCTGTCGCTTTTTTCAATTTACTTGGCCCCATCCCTTCACCTGCAACCAAAAAATCAGTTTTAGCTGAAACGGAACCTGTATTCTTACCTCCATTAACATCAATTAAATGTTTTAACTCATCCCTTGAGAACGAATCAAACACACCGCTCACAACCAATGTTTTACCTTCAAGTACTGTTGAACTCAGGGCTCGTTTCCCAACCTCCATTTTAAGTCCATGAAGCTTCAATCGTGTTATCAGTTGAATACTTTCCGGATTATTAAAAAATGAGATCAAAGAATTTGCAATGCGCTCTCCAATTTCATCAACAGCTAAAAGTTCTTCAAATGTAGCAATTTGAAGCGTATCCATAGTACCAAAGGCATGTGCTAATTTTTTCGCGACCGTTTCACCAACAAAACGTATTCCCAAACCGAAGAGCACCCGTTCAAATGGCACTTGCTTACTGGCCTCTATACCGGCGAGCAAATTATCTACAGATTTATCAGCCATTCGATCCAGCGAAAGCAAGGGTTCTCGTGTTAAGTCGTATAAATCTGCCAGGGTTGAAATTACTTTTTCATTCACTAATTGCGCCACTGTTTCTTCACCGATCCCATCGATATTCATTGCTTTACGGGAAACGAAATGCTGAATTCTACCGATAACCTGAGGGGGACAAGAAACCTGATTTGGACAAAAATGATGCGCTTCTCCCTCCTCCCGTACAAGAACAGTATGACATTCTGGACAATGCGTAATAAACCCTACTGGCATAGCATTCGGCAAGCGCTTAGCAAGGTCTAGTCCGACAATTTTGGGGATAATCTCTCCGCCTTTTTCTACAAATACAAGATCATCCAGGTGTAAATCAAACTTTTCAATTTGATCTGCATTATGAAGTGAGGCTCGTTTTACCGTAGTTCCACCAAGTGAAATTGGGGATAAATTAGCTACGGGCGTAATTGCGCCGGTTCTACCCACTTGATAATCTACAGAAAGCAAACGTGTTTGGACTTGTTTTGCCTTAAATTTAAAGGCTGTAGCCCAACGAGGTGATTTAGCGGTAAAGCCTAACCTGCGCTGATGCTCATAAGAGTTCACTTTAATAACGATGCCATCGATTTCAAACGGTAATCCACTACGGTGTTCATCCCAATAGTGAATAAAATCCATTACACCGGCTATCGTGGTTGTACTTGAAATATATCCGTGCGCCTCTGAAGGGATTTTAAACCCCCATGAACCGGCAGCTTTCACTGCATTCAAGTGTGATTGAAACGGCAACTCGTTTCCATAGACGCCGTACAAAAAGGTATCGAGACCACGGGTTGCAACGACGGAAGAATCTTGCATTTTTAGCGTGCCTGCAGTAGTGTTTCTTGGGTTCGCAAAGCGCTCCTCACCAGCTTCATCGCGCGAGGCATTAAGCTTCTCGAAGGCTTCAAGTGGCATGAATACTTCGCCTCGAATCTCAAATCGATTAGGGAAATCACCTTTCAAACTGAGAGGAATCGTACGAATAGTTCGAACATTGGCGGTAATATCTTCCCCCTGCTCTCCATCTCCACGGGTTACGGCACGAACCAGTTCCCCTTGCTCATAACGCAATCCAATCGCTACCCCATCGTACTTTAACTCACACACAAATTCCAACTCTTCCAAACCTGCTTTAGAAATTCGTCCGGCCCATTCTTGAATTTCCTCTTCGGAATAGGTATTCGCCAAGGAAAGCATGGGAAATTCGTGACGAACAGACTCGAACTTTTTAGTAATATCACCACCAACACGTTTTGTAGGACTATTTGGAAGTGCAAAGGCTGGAAACGAAGCCTCAAGGGCCTCCAATTCTTTAAGTAGGAAATCAAATTCTTGATCAGAAATCTCTGGTTTTGCCTGTATATAATACAAATCATTGTGCCGATTTAGTTCGGCAGATAAGGATAAAACTCTAGCTTTTGCTTCTTCAGGATTCACTCGATAAAGATACGCGTTGCGCCTTAATCATACGCGATCTCCCCTGCAAATCTTTCCTCAATTCAATGTTAGCAAACCCCGCTTCATGAAATAATTGCATCGTCTCTGCAGATAATTCTTCATGAATTTCAACGAATACATAGCCATCAATACTCAAATACTGTTCACAGAACGCTACGATGCGGCGATAAAAAAGTAAAGGATCTGTATCAGGAACAAACAAGGCTAAGTGTGGCTCATGATTCAATACATTAGGTAACATCGACAACGCATCTGCATGAGGTATATACGGAGGATTTGATACTACCACATTAAAGGCGTCTTTGAACTCAAGTCCCGACAGGTCTTGTAATAAATCTACTTCCTCAAAGTGAACATCCAAGCTCAACTTAAATGCATTGGAACGCGCCAGTGCTAAGGCCTCTTGACTCACATCTATCGCAGAAACCACCCACGACGGACGTTCAGCTTTGATTGCCAGCGGAACACAGCCGGTTCCCGTGCCTAAATCAATCAACACGTACGAAGGCAATTGAACTTCGCTTAAGACCCAATCCACTAATTCTTCAGTCTCCGGACGGGGAATGAGTGCAGCGGGGCTACATTGAATTTCAAGGCCATAAAAAGAGGTGCAACCCAGCACATATTGCAAGGGTTCATCTTTTAAAAGCCGGTCCACATCGTCCCTTAGCTGAACTAACACTTCATCGGATAACTTAGATTCGGAAGATAAAAGATAGGTAGTCGAATCCATCTTCAATCGACTCATCAACAAGCTTTTCGCAAGTTGATCTAATTCATTACTTGAATAAATTTGCTGTAAGGTATTCTTTACGAAAGATCGAAATTCGGAAAGGGTCATTTAATCTTTTCGAAGTTTAATAAACTCCTGAATTTTTTCATTCTCAATCACCACACTCAGGTTATAATATGCCAATTTCCATCCGTGTTTTGTCTTTTCACACACCCCGCTCCCACGACAATCTAACATCCATGTTTGCAGGTCTTCATCAAACCATGCCGTTTTTCCGTCTTTTGAAAAATTCCAAACGCGATTGGAAGGCGTAAATCTCCATGTTCGGGTAGAATCGAAATAAGGCTTGCAAAAGGTTTTGAACGCTTCCTTATCCCATTTCTCTGCGGGTGCTGTACCATAAAACACAAATTTATCAGAGGTCACTGCGAAATACTCATCGAACTTAGCTAAAGTTGCATTCTTGTGCCAGGTATCCATTAAGGAATTCAGGCGGATTTCGGATGTGAGGTTAACTAGTCTACCTGATGGATTTTTTTGAGCAAGTACAGCTATACCAATTACACTAAGCAGCGCCAATAAAGAAAATCGCATCCTATTTGTATAAGTTCTGCAAATACTTGGCTGCGTTATACACGTTCACTACACCACCCGTAATACTAATGCTAGTAAGTTGGTCATATTTTGTCACAGTACGTGTAATCGCTTCACTAATTTCCACCATGCTTGCTTGAGGAAAACGAGATTTTAATAAAGCAGCCACTCCGGCTACCATGGGCGCAGCCATGGATGTTCCCTGTAAGTTTTTATATGAACTTTGAGGGACCGAATTATAAATTTCATTTCCTGGTGCAAACACATCTACTTCCATGGCACCAAAGTTTGAAAATGAAGCCACTAAGGCATCACCAGACTCTTTCGTATTTGCTCCAATGTTTAGAAAAAGTTTTCTACTGGTAGAATCGATGTAATCAAAGACCGGTTTTTTAGGAAAATTATCTGTGTAATCAATATCTGACGCATCATTGCCAGCGGCATGAATCATCAAAACATCTTTAGATACTGCATATTGAATGGCTTCTTGTACTTTTTCATGGTATGGAGAAAAGCTCTTACCAAAGGACATGTTGATCACTTTTGCTCCATTATCCACTGCGTATCGAATCGCGTTCGCTACATCTTTATCATGTTCATCCCCATTTGGAACCGCACGAACCGACATAATCAACACATTATCCGCAACTCCATCGCCCCCTTTATTGTTTCCTCTTACTGCACCAATAATTCCAGCAACGTGCGTGCCGTGCAAGGCATCAGGTCCTTCGGCATCACCATTTCCATAAAATTTATCGTCGAAATTATCTGCATTATCTCCAATTAATGAACGGTCATCAAAGTTAGGATTCAAGTTGAACTCTAACTGATCGCGTAAATAATCTTCTGTTTCTTTATCAAACATCCCTTTACCGATCATATCACGATATGGCTCGTATTGAGACACATCCTCATTCAATGAACTTTCAGCATTCACATACATTTCGTGAATTGGATCATAGGCCAACGTTTCAGGATCTATGTCCTCATATTTTTGACCGTATTTCTTAACTATCCTTGCCTTCTCTAATCGTGCTTTTTCTTGGTTCTTCCCATTGGCATTTCCTAGAAAATTCCAGCCATGCACATCATCTACGTATCCATTTCCGTCATCATCTTTTTTGTTTCCTGGAATTTCCTTGGTATTTGTCCATATTTTACCTTGCAAGTCTTCATGCTCTAAATCAACACCAGAATCGATTACCGCAACGATAACAGGACTTGACTTTTTCTTTTTCAAGAGTTTCTTGTATGCCAATTCAGTTGACATTCCCGTGCCAGTTCCATTATACCAATTCAAGGTTCCCGGAATGGGTTGAGCGAAGGATAGCGCACCTAAAAACAAAAAGGAAAGCGCAAGGTTAGTTTTAAGCAATTTCATTGATTCAGAATTATTTTTGAAGTTCGAATTCCCAAAAATACGTTATTTTTACTTCCATGGGAATTTCTACGCGCTTCACCGAGTATTTCAATTTGAAAAAAATGTTAATCTGCTTTATTGTTGGATTAACCTCGTGGTCCACAATGGCACAGCAGCGTGATTTTCACGGATTTTCATTCAATGAATTCGCAAAAGCAAATCCCAACCAAGAACTTTGTCTAAGCGCTTCCAACACGATTTATAATCAACAAACCTTAAAATCCCTAGGTATCCTCACAAAACAAAGCACAGCATCTTACCTTTACTTCAACGCCAAACCAAGTCAATTGATTGACGCCTCAGGCAATTGCATGGTCGAGGGTTTATATTTTTCTTTTGCTCGTCCACAAGCTTTAGCAGATAGCGCTTTGGTAAAACATCAAATAAATTTAGTCCATCAAGGATTAAACGGTGTAGATACGGCTTACACAGGCAAAGGAATTATTATGGGTGTAATTGATCAAGGAATTGATTTCAATCATCCGGATTTCAAAACCGCCACAGGAAAAACAAGGGTTTTACGGTATTGGGACCATTCGGTAACGGGTGCAAATCCGCCACAGCCCTATAATTACGGTATTGTTTGGGATAGTTCGTCCATTAATGCGGGGACCTGTACCAGTTTGGAAACCGTCACAGCACATGGCACCACGGTTGCTGGAATGGCGGCAGGAAATGCACGAGCAAACCTTAAAAACAAAGGAGCCGCACCCGAAGCAGACCTCATCGTAGTTGAAACTAATTTTAATTTACCCAACTGGACCTTAACGATAGCGGATGCCTGCGATTACATTTTCAAGGTGGCTGATTCTTTAGGTAAACCGGCAGTCATTAATATTTCATTAGGCGATTATTTAGGCAGTCATGACGGAAACGATCCCGCTTCCGATTTGATTGAATCCTTGCTTGACTTATCACCTGGACGAATTGTAGTTTCTGCCGCAGGGAATGCCGGAAATCAAGGAAAATTCCATGTTAGAAACAACAGCATCGGGAGTGACACTACGTTTTTCTGGAATATTCCAAATACTGGAATGACCGTAGCTGGTCCCAATAAAATTGTATTTGACCTATGGTCGGATACGGCAGATGCGCACTACTACTTCGCCTATGGGGCAGACAAGATTTCACCGAATTATTCATTTCGTGGAAACACCACCTTTCGTTTTGCTACAAGCAATATGAATCAAGTTCCTGTGACGGACACCTTATTTAATGCAAACGGTCAGCGCATAGCCATCATCGACAGTTATCGTGAAATTGTGGGAGGTAATTTTCATATGATGTCGGTTTTTACTACGATTGATTCGTTGGCGTACCGATATCGATTTATGACAACAGGTTCAGGTAAATACGATGCTTGGGGCGGCAGTTGGATTCAGCTAAGTAACTTCAGCACCTCGATTCCTACATCAATTCAATTCCCAGCGATTCAACATTATATCATGCCGGACTCACTACAAACCATTGTGAGCAGCTGGAATTGTTCAGAAAAAGTAATCTCTGTGGCGAACATGCGAAACCGCAAAGGACACATCACAAAAAACAATACGTACTATCAACCCGCCTCTACCACTCCGGTTGGAAAATTAAGTGAAAACAGCAGTAAAGGTCCTGCACGGAACGGGACTACCAAGCCAGACATTACTGCAGCAGGCGATGTTACCTTGGCGGCAGGACCGGTTTGGTATCTGAATAATACGGCAAACAATACCACCATTGATGTAGGTGGATTCCATGTCCGTAATGGCGGCACCTCCATGGCTTCCCCGGTGGTAGCAGGAATCGCCGCGCTTTATTTGCAAAAATGTCCACTGAGCACCTACCAACAATTCAAGCTTGATTTAAGTAATACTGCTGTAGTAGATGGCTTCACAGGCGCAACGCCTAATTTCGGGTATGGTTTTGGGAAGGCGGATGCATTAGGACTGCTTACATCTAAAAACATTAGCTTAAGCATTGACCCAATCCTCGGTATATGCGTAGGATCTACCGCTACCCTTCATGCCAATTCTCCTTCTTCCCTTTACAATTCCGTATGGAGTAATGGGACCGTTGGAACCAACATGACAACCGCCATTGTAGGAAGTTATTATGTTAAGGGGTTGGATAGCGCAGGCTGTTACACCCGATCAAATCCAATTGCCTTGGGCACCTTAGCCTTACCGTTTGTTGATGCTGGCGCGAGTTACAGCACCTGCCCGGGTGAAGAAATCAGTTTATTGGGAACAGGAACTGCGGTAAGCTATCAATGGGATAATGGCGTATTAAATAATGAACCGTTTGTCCCGCTTAGCTCTGGGGTGTACTATGTTACCGGAACGGGTTCTAATGGATGTCAAAACATGGATTCCATCATAGTAAATCTATTCGATGTTGACCCGGTAAGTTATAATGAAACAACTACGACAGTGATGGAGGGATCGGGTCCCTTTAATGTTGCACCCGGTTCACCGAGTGGCGGTGTTTATTCTGGTCCGGGAATCATTGGCACTTCGTTTCACCCAACGCTCACCGGACCGGGTTCATTTTATGTAAGCTATAGCTACACCGATGGAAACGGATGTACAACGAGCGATTCTTCATTAATTGAAGTGGTTGACTTAAACTCGATAGCCATGAATACCCTTCAAGCGCTGTGGATTAGTCCGAACCCTGCTTCGGAATGGCTTACCATTCATGGATTAACGGCACATACAGCCATATCAATCATCGATGTATCAGGGAGAGTTATACTTAATATGGTCAGTGAAACGAGTGAAGCAACGTTGAATGTGCACGGATTAACAAGTGGAATGTATTTGATAGAAGTGAACAACAACTCCATCCCTTGGATTAAAAACTAATTACTCCAAACCGTACCCACCAAGGAAGCATTAGAAAAATTCTCGCCATTGATGGTCGTATTCCCCGCTATACCGCCTAAAAAACCTAGGGTATCACAATTGGAGGTAAGCACATAGGCAGGAAGATCGGCGCCACAGGTTCCCATATTAAACACGAAAACTTGTTCTTGCTGAAAGGTATACTCTTCTACCGATGCGCCTTGGTCGCAACATTCATTTTGAAAGGCATTAATTTTTGAATTGATGCATTGATAACCCGTATGTTTATTGCACTGAAAAGCCATTAAAATCAAGGATATTACAAAAAACAATTGAATTCCAAGCGGTTTATATTGTATTCTTAACATAGAACCGAAATTAATCATTTAATTTTGCAGTCGAAATATTAAACTGAAAAAAAATGAGTACAGCCCTTGGAAATCACATCTTGGTTGAATTTATGAACTGCGATCCGCACATCATGAATGATGTGGCTGCAATTGAACGCGACATGGTTGATGCTGCGAAGAAAGCGGAGGCTACGGTTATAAATTCTACCTTTCACCATTTTTCACCCTACGGTGTTTCTGGGGTTGTGGTAATTCAAGAAAGTCACTTAGCGATACATACTTGGCCTGAATACGGCTATGCAGCCGTTGATGTATTTACTTGCGGAGAAATGAACGCTTGGATAGCCTTTGATTATCTAAAGGAAAGCTTTCAAGCGAAGTCCTATTCTGCCATTGAAATGAAGCGTGGTTCGGTGAACTTGCTTACTCGAAATGACTTTGATATTTCTACCATGCGTCAAAAAGCAAATGAATGGGTGAATCCAGGATTTTACACGCGTAATGTATGGTTTACGGATAAAGACGAAAATCAAGCCTTATCTCTTCGTTTTACGGGAGATGTATTTTACGATCACCAATCGCCATTTCAACGGGTAAGAATCTTAGAATCTTACAAATACGGAAAGATGTTGGCCTTAGATGATATGGTGATGACCACAGAGAAAGACGAATTCCATTACCATGAAATGATATCACATCCTGCCATGTTTATGCATCCAAATCCAAAGAATGTATTGGTAATTGGTGGCGGTGATGGCGGAACGATTCGTGAGGTGTTGCGTCACCCAGGCGTAGAAAAAGTAACGATGGTTGAAATTGATGGTGCGGTAATCGAGGCATGCAAAGAACATTTACCGAATATTGCAGCATCGTTTGATGATCCAAAACTCACCTTATTAGTTGATGACGGTATTGCCTTCGCACAAAACGCTGCACCGGGAACCTATGATGTAATCCTTGTGGATGGTTCAGACCCTGTTGGACCGGCAGAAGGGCTTTTCTCAGTATCCTTTTACACAAATTGTTACAATGCACTAAAGGAAAATGGGATTTTAGTGGCGCAAGGGGAATCACCAAAATTCAATGAAAAAGCATTTAGAGAATTGAATCATACCTTACAGGATATTTTTGGTACAGACAAGGCGCCGGTATCCTTATTTTTTGTTCCTACCTACCCTACCGGGATGTGGAGTTTCCAATATGGGTTGAAAGGGAATATCGAAGGTCCAATTCACCAAAAAGAAGCTGACATTGAAACATTCGTTAGTACCCATGGACTAAGATATTACAATGCAGCACTACACAATGGAAGCTTTGCCTTACCAAATTTTGTAAAACAACTTATAAAGAAATAACCCGCGTAATTTACGCAACTTAAACACAGATAACAATGCAAATAGCAGCAAACACCGTGGTTTCGTTAATGTATAAACTTACAAACCATACAACCGGAGAACAAATCGAAATCACCGACGAAACGAATCCTTTGGTATTTCTTTATGGAGTAGGTTCTTTAATTCCAGATTTCGAAGCAAACCTAAGCGGTAAAACTACAGGAGATGCCTTTGATTTCGCGATTCATGCAGCTAATGCATATGGCTTGCCATCTGACGACGAAATCGTAATGATACCAAGCAATGTATTTCATGACGAGAATGGTCATTTTGATACTGAGATGTTTAAGGTTGGGGCGTTAATCCCGATGAGTGACGGTCAAGGTCATCAAATGCGTGGAAGGATTCTTGAAATTACAGATGACGTAGTGAAAATGGATTTCAATCATCCGTTGGCAGGTACAGATTTACATTTTGAAGGAACTATCCTTGAAGTTCGTGAGGCTACTGCGGATGAGATTTCACACGGACACGTACATGGTCCGCACGGACATCAGCACTAAAATTAATTTATTTGACTGACAATTAGTTATTTAGCTAAATTTGTGGTTATTGCTAAATGAATTGCTATGGCTACAGTATTTGAGACTCGACTAATTGGTAACATTGGTAAAGATGCCATTGTTAAACCTATGGAACGTGGTATCATTGCGATCAACTTTCCGGTGGCACACAATAAAAATTGGCGTGATAAAAAAACAGGGGCCTCAAAAACAAAAACCACCTGGGTAAATTGCACCATTTGGAAACGAGAAGGAAGCAATATGCGTATTGTGGACTTTTTAACCCGTGGCACTATGGTTGAATTGCTAGGCACCCCCTACGCAAAGGGATACATTTCCGAAGACGGAAATGTTCGAACTGAAATTAGGCTAAATGTGGCAGATACGAATATATTGAGACCCGCGCAGCGTATTGAAGGTGATCTTGATGACCTGATTGATCGTCACGATTTTTCAGGGGATGATGAAGGTGGTTTTGACGATTTCAATATATCCGACGAAGATTTTTAAAATTTTCTAATCAATTGAATTGCAAAATTTAGAAAAGTTTCTATCTTTGCAATCACAAAATTCCTCCTTAGTCATGACGAAGCACAGCTTGTCATGATGCCGACCGGAAGCGTCGGCACTCAGTTGGACAACTGATTTTAAGGTAGCAACATAAAAGGACATTCCTCCTTAGTCATGACGAAGCGCAGCTTGTCATGATGCCGACCGGAAGCGTCGGCACTCAGTTGGACAACTGAATATAAGGTAGCAACATAGAAGGACATTCCTCCTTAGCTCAGTTGGTTAGAGCATCTGACTGTTAATCAGAGGGTCTCAGGTTCAAGTCCTGAAGGGGGAGCGCTGAAAATCAAAGGGTTACAGAAATGTAGCCCTTTTTTTATTTCTCTTTGTAACACAATTGTAACACTTCTCTTGAATAAGATGCACTCAAATTATCTTGTTTCAGATTTATTTCAACAAGCCTATTCAAAATCATTGGTGTAAAAATATTACTCTATGAACAAATCATTGGTTATAGAAAAATAGGAAATTTAAATAAAAAGCGACTAACAATATTATATTTGATTTATTAGTTTGGAGATATGACCATTGAACAATACATAAACACAATTAACCAACGATATAAACAGGGGAACGCAACTGAACATACCTTTCGGGGTGATTTAGTAAATCTTTTAGAAGCATTAGTTCCCGAAATAAAAGCAACCAATGAGCCTAAACGACAAGCGTGTGGTGCTCCCGATTATATTATATCAAAAGGGGAGATTCCTGTTGGTTTTATTGAAGCAAAAGATATAGGAGATAAAGACCTTGAAGGGAAAAAGAAAACAGGCAATCAAGAACAGTTCGACCGATATAAAACAGGTCTAAACAATCTAATATTCACTGATTACATTGATTTCCTTTTTTTTAGGGATGGAGTTTTTACAACTAAAATTTCAATAGGGAAAATCGAGAATGGTTCAATTTTGCCATTATCAGAGCATTTTGAGCAATTTACGCAGTTATTCAAGAACTTTACAGAAACCATTTCTCAACCCATTAAATCGCCAACACGCTTGGCTGAAATGATGGCAGGGAAGGCTCGTTTAATGGCTGATGTTATTGAAAGAGCATTGAATGAAGATGATGAAAATGGAAATTTGTCAAATCTAAAAAGACAAATGTTGTCCTTTCAGAAAATGTTGATTTCCGATATTGATAATAAATCGTTTTCTGATTTATATGCTCAAACGATTGCTTATGGTATGTTCGCTGCTCGTTATCACGACCCTACCCTACCGACTTTTTCAAGGGATGAAGCAGTTAAGTTGATTCCAAAAAGTAATCCTTTTTTAAGAAAGTTATTCAAAGATATTGCCGATGAAGATTTAGATTTTCGATTGGTATGGATTGTTGATGAATTGGTTAGTGTATTCCTTGCCTCGGATGTGGCATCAATAATGAAGAATTTCGGTAAATCAACTAAACAGGAGGACCCTGTTGTACATTTCTATGAAACATTTTTAGGAGCATACAACCCATTGTTACGCAAAGCAAGAGGAGTTTGGTACACCCCACAGCCTGTTGTAAATTTTATTGTTCGAGCAGTTGATGATGTATTAAAAAGTGAGTTCGGTATTAAAGAAGGTCTTGCAGATTCGAGCAAGAGAAAAATTAAAGTTGATTATCAAGGAAAGAAAATTGAAAAGGAAGTTCATCAAGTGCAGGTATTAGACCCCGCAACAGGAACAGGAACTTTTCTTGCCGAAACAATCAAGCATATCCATAAAAAATATGAAGGTTTAGGTGGTATATGGAGTAAATATGTCGAAGATGACCTAATACCAAGAATAAATGGATTTGAGTTGCTAATGGCTTCTTATGCGATGGCACACCTCAAATTGGATATGTTACTTACTGATACAGGTTATGTTCCAACGAAAGACCAACGATTAAAGGTTTTCTTGACAAATTCATTGGAAGAACCACACGCCGATTCGGGAACTTTATGGGGAAATCTACTCTCTGATGAGGCAGACCAAGCAAATGAAGTGAAAAGAGAAACACCCGTGATGTGCATAATTGGAAACCCTCCTTACAGTGGTGAAAGTGCCAACAAAGGAGAGTGGATAATGAAGTTGATGGAAGATTATAAAAAAGAACCCGAAGGGCTTCAAAAACTTCAAGAAAGAAATCCAAAATGGATTAATGATGACTATGTGAAATTTCTTCGTTACGGACAACATTATATTGAAAAGAATGGACAAGGTGTTTTAGCATTTATTAATCCACACGGATTTTTAGATAATCCAACTTTTAGGGGTATGCGTTGGCATCTGTTAAAAACTTACGACAAGATTTATACTATTGACCTTCACGGAAATAGCAAGAAGAAAGAAACTGCACCCGATGGAAGTGCTGATGTCAATGTTTTCGATATTATGCAAGGTGTTTCAATTAATATTTTCATTAAAACAGGAAAGAAAAAAGCAAATGAATTAGGCAAAGTATTTCATTTTGATTTGTACGGGAAAAGAGATTTTAAATATGATTTTTTGAGTAAAAACTCAATAAAAACGGTTGCATTTAAAGAACTTACAAACCTGCATCCCAATTACTTTTTCGTAAAAAAAGACTTTGAAGAGCAAAGTGATTATGACAACGGTTTTTCTGTAAACGAAATGTTCATTATAAATAATGTTGGTATTGTTACTGCAAAAGATAAAGTTTTAATTAAAGAAACCGAAGATGAATTGTTGAATAGTGTATCAGAAAATTATTCAATAGATATAAGCAGACAGAATATAAAAAAAATAACATATAGACCTTTTGACAATAAATTTGTTTACTATGATACCAAGATAATTGAAAGAGCGAGAGAGAAAGTGATGCAACATTTTTTAAATGGCAAGAATATAGGTTTAGTAATAGGTCGACAAGGTCAAGTAGTTGGTTCAATGATTTGGAATTTATCGTTTATAACGGATGCTATAACCGACTTTAACCTTTACTATCGAGGTGGAGGTGCAGTGTTTCCGATGTATAAAATTTTTGAGAACAGCGGTCAACAAACCATTGAACAAACAAATAGTAGAACCCCAAATCTTAATGCTGATATTGTAAAGCAAATTTCAAATTATTTAGGATTAACTTTTACAAATGAAAAAGAAACTATTAAAGACACTTTCGCTCCGATAGATATTTTAGATTATATCTATGCGATATTACATTCGCCAACTTACCGAGAGAAATATAAAGAGTTTTTGAAAATTGATTTTCCAAGAATACCATACCCACTAAACCAAGATACATTTTGGAAATTGGTCAAATTAGGAGGAGAAATAAGACAAATACATTTATTGGAAAGTCCTGTGGTTGAGAAATCCATTTCAAAATACCCAATTACAGGAGATAATATTGTTGGTAAAATAAAATACGAAAAGGGAAATGTTTTCATTAACGAAACGCAGTATTTTGAAGGTGTTCCCGAAGTCGCTTGGAATTTCTATATTGGAGGCTATCAACCTGCTCAAAAGTGGCTCAAAGACCGTAAGGATAGAGAACTTCAAATAGATGATATTAGACACTATTTAAAAATTATCGTTGCCTTAAACGAAACGGATAGATTGATGAAGGAGATTGATAAATGTGTTGAATTATAAACCTTTTAAAAAGCCGAAGCGGAAAAAAACGGTACTTCTAACTGCCCGCTTTGCGCAATAGGAAGTAATGCTAATAAAACCAAAATATGGGCGTTAAGCGAAATGGATGCCGACCACGTATCCGCTTGGAGCAAAGGTGGAGCGACAGATATTAGTAATTGTGAAATGTTGTGCAAGACACACAATAGAGCAAAGGGGAATAAGTAGGATGTTTTTATGGATTAAATTCGAAATACCAAGTATTTTTAAATTCGATGAATCTCTAACTTCTTAATAAGAAATAGCATTGTATGAAGTGGACTAATTTGTCCATTTGGTTGTGTTTTCTTCTTTATTAAGAAGGCCGCAAGGACTAACTTCAAAGGCAACTGCAAGAGAAAAGAAAATCTTCAAACTCATATTGAGTTCTCCACGTTCAATCATCTGAACGCTTCTAACATCAATATCGCATAAAGCCGCCAAATTAATTTGCGTGAGCTTTTTCTCCGTTCGAAGGTGTTTGATTTTCGAGCCTAAATCCCTTAATTCTTGTTTGTAATTTACTATCACCGCATAAAATTCGGAGATGTACAGAATTAATACACGAAATATATTTCGTGTATGTTTTTTTTAATTACTTTTGACTGAATTAAAATATATACCTATGAAAAAGATTTATTTAAGCCTTGCTTTAGGAGCATTTTTGATGCTTGCTTCGTGTAAAAAAGATTACACCTGTACTTGTTCGGATTATGCAGTAATGGTTGACCCTTGGACATCAGAGGAAACTTATGATTTTTTATCATCAGATTCAAGAACAATTAGTACCAAAGGTGGTACATATGACGCGGAAAATTCCTGTAATGTGGGAGATTACTATGATGGAAACATTAAAACGGAATGTGAAATACAATAAAATTTTAGTATGAAAAAATTAATTTTTATTTGCGCCTTGATTATGTTAACATCAAGTTGCGCAACCATATTCAATGGAACTAAGGAAACTATAACATTTAAATCTACTCCCTCGGGGGCAGAAGTAAAAGTCGTAAATAAAAAAGGAATAGAACAATCTGTTGGTGTAACACCTTGTACCGTTCCTGTTAGTAAACAAACAACGGAGGTGAAATTTTCAAAAAATAATTATTACTCAGAAAGTTATTTTTTAAGACAAAATGCAAAAATCAATGCTTGGTATTATGTTGACTTGGGAGGAATGGTATTAGGATTAGTTGGCCTTCCTTCAACTATTGTTGATTTAAGTACAGGTGCAGTTTACGACCTTCCAAATAACGTAAGTGTTGAATTGAAAAAGAAACAGTAATCTATTTTTAGAGGTAACGTCTTTTAAAAAATGTTTTGGTTTTAATAATTAAAAGGGCTTTATATGAAGCCCTTTTTAAATTAATAGCAATTTTAATTCTTTTTTGACTTGCTTCCAAGGATAAATTTGAGTGTCGATAGAACAAATCAAGAATCAAGCAAAGATGGCTTAAATGGTATGAAAATCATCAAAAAGAAGTAGGTAGTAATTAAAGCAGACTTTTTACTTTTGAAATCGTAGCCCTATGCTTTCCTGTTAATCGACAAATATCAGCCACTTTCATTTTCGCACTTAAGCAAGTAACAATGTCTTGATGTTTTTTTAATGTTCGATTACGGTCATCAATAGTACCCTTTTTTCTACCAATATATATTCCATTCGATTTTGCTACCTCAATCCCTCCCCTGCATCGTTCTTTAATAACTTGCCTTTCGTGTTCAGCGAGTGTTCCAAGTAACGAAATCATCAAATCAAAAAATGGGCTTGAATTATCCATTCCGAGATTTTGTATTTTCAAAACATATCCATTTTTTTTAAAATGCTCTATCGTTTGTAATATATCTAATGTGGAACGACCAATTCTATCAACCGATAAAATCTCCGTTTCACAAGTTGGATTCTTTTTCAAGTGTTCGATTAGTTTCTTTGCTTGAGGTCTTTCCATAAATGGAACCGCACCCGAACATTTGTCGATAAACATAAGTTCACCTTTTACAATTTGTCTTGCTTCATTTTGTTCAAATGTTGAAATTCGTCCATAAATCACTTTCATAATGTATATTTTTAGGTTACTACCATAATTTTCGACAAACCACCTTGAAAACCCAAGAAATGGAATTGGATGTTTATATTCGGTTAAACTATACCCTATTTATATTCATTTTTATTTTTCACTCTTGACTTCAAAAAGTAGGATGCAGAAAAAGCAATGGTGGTAAATACCAATAACCCGATAAAATACTTTCCATCGACCGATGAAAATATTTTGATTTTTGGTGTTGATGAAAAAGATGCTTGCATTATTTATCGGTTTTAGTTTTGTAGTTGAAACATATCAAGCATTATTTGATAGATGTCTTGTGGGTGTTCTACCTTTATTACTTTTTCATTATTATTCGAATCGATGTATTCAATTTCTTTATTCTTAGCCATCTTATAGTAGGTCAAAAGTTTTGGTTCTTTCAAAACACTTTTTATGGTTTCGCTTTGTTTTTGAATTTTCATCATCAACCTATCAATTTCTTCTTCTTGAAAACGAAGCATCAAATCCTTTTTATTGGGAAAGTCGATTTGTTTTTGCTTTTGGAATGTTTTTTCACAATCAATAAAATTAATTAACTCCATACCAATGTTAACTCCTGTAATGGATTGAATTGTAAATCCGTAATTGCCATTAACCTCTATCAGCCGAAATCCACTTTCATCCTTCATAAAGTCAATCCCTGCTGTTTGTAGGTTTAATGTTTTGGCACATTTCACACAAAAGTCCTGTTCTTCTTGCGAAAGGATTACAGGTACTGCAGACGCACCTTTGTGAATGTTAGCCCTAAAATCACCTTTTTGTGCCTGTCGTTTGTAGGATGCTACGACACGCTCTCCAACGACAATTCCTCTATAATCACATCCCTTTGAATCGAGAAACTCCTGTATAAGAATACTTGTGTTTTGCTTAAACAAGGCTTGTAAAGTACTTTTTGCTGAAATATATGAATCAAGTAAAAGAACGCCTTCGCCTTTAGAGCCACTTAATGTTTTAACCACAACAGGAGTACCCCCGACCAATTCAAGGTAGTGGTCAATCATTGAAGGGTCATTTGCATAGATTGTTTTAGGTGTTGGTATATTCTGTTGACTGCACTTTTGTAAGGTCAATAGTTTATTCGATGCAATTCTTAATCCATCTCCTGATTGCGTAGAGAATATCCCCAAGTTTAAGTTAAGGTGGTCTATTAACGTGGATGTGTAAGAAACATTTGTTCCAATTCTCGGTATAATTGCATCAATATCACTTGCGTAAATACGTTCAATCTTAGATTTATTGATTTTATTGTAAAGTCTGTCATAACCTATTTTATCGCTTATAAACATTGCCAAGTCATTAGGATTCAACACTGACATTTGATGCCCCATTGATTCACCTGCGTTTATAATACTTTTCGTTGCTGAGTTATTTTCAGCGTAACTAATGATTGCTATTTTCATAATTTCTTTTCTTTTTTATTGCTTTTTTTTAAAAGTGTTACGAGCAGAAATAAACCCACACCAATAAAAGTTACCGTCAAGATTTTTTTAAGCATTTCGTTTTTATCAGATAATGTATCGTTTGCCAATTTTAAGGTGTTGTTTGCATCTTGCAATGCTTGAATAGAAGGAGGTACACGAAAGGTTTGTATAGTCGTTATGTCAATCATTTGATTCCTTTTTTATCCTCGTAATAATTACATAATCAGCCTCTTCTTTATGATTTGAAATTGAAAAGTCATAGATACATTTTCTTTGTTCTTCTCCAACTTCAATATAATGCGTCATCACTCCAAAATTGAATCCCTTTCCTAATAGCCATTGGCGATGAAGTTTCTTCTTGGTAATATTCTTCATAACTTCATTGAGTATTTTAAGGTTTTGATGCAAAGGCTTATTAATGTGCTGAACGCTATGGCGCAATTTTGTAGCCAAACGATTATGAAATCGAATCCTATTTTCAGCCCGAGCAAATTTTTGAGTTATTCGCCTTGGCTTGAAAGTTTCTTGGGTTAAAAGGTCTTTTCTCATATTAGTGATAAAAATTATATTCTTACGAAAATAATTTCTTACTTTAAGAAATAATGCTGTTGACTTGTATTAGTGCAAATTCGTGCGTTTTTGAGCGTTTTGAAGTATTTTGAAGTGTGTTTTATACGTTAGAAAATGTTAGTATACGTAGGAATAAATGTAAGTATGTATAAATTTGCTGCTATAAATTTCAAATAGGGTTAATGAAAGAGTTTTTAAATGAAAATTGGTTTAAGTTAATGGTAGGAAGTGCATTGGTATTATTTTCAATTTCCTCGCTGATTTTCAGCATCAATTATTCTGTTGGTGTACCAAGGGATATATCTATTAGTGAGCCTTGGAAAATGAAATTCGAAGAGTTTAATAAAAATTCAAAATTAGGCGATACCGTATCTTATAAAGGATTATTTTACAGAGTAATTCCTTCTGAAAAAAAAATAGGTAAGAAAACCATAGACCTTAACCGTCCGCTTAAATTGTATATAAGGGTGCCTAAATACGAGGAGTATAGTGAAAAATCAAAAATTGGCGATACTGTTTCATTTAAAGGTAAATTGTACATATTAGAATCAAAACCCCAATAATTCAAAAGAAATAACATTTGACCTTAATAGAACACTTGAAATTACCCAATAGGTTATGGACCAAAAATGTATTGACGTATATTTAAACGCAAGAAATATAAAATTCTCATTTTTTTTCAAAAAAAATGTAAGGCTTATATAGTACCTTTTTAAACTACATTTATTAAATACCTTTATTAAAGTGTAGATGATATGTTGATGGTTTGCAGACGGTATGCTGAAAAATCATTTAATTAGCCCCTAATTAGCCCCAAGGTTGGGGCTAAAATGTTAATAATTCAAATGCTTTGTCACAAATTTGTGATTTCCCTTATTAAGGTGCTCATAGTGTGCAGAAATGTCAGTGATTTGGCAGTCAAAGGTTGAAGGTCTTTTTTTCGGAATTAATATTTTAAATAAAATAAATTTACATAGTAGACTTCCCACTATCAATATCAATTAGTCGGAAGAGCATAAAATCCAAACACAAAAAAAACGGATAATTTATTACCCGTTTTCACTTGATTTAATTGAGCGCAAAATTAAGGAAGTTTAGATTTTTCCCATATTGGTTTTTTATAAGAGTCTATGTCTGTTCCTTTCCATTTTCCATAAAGTCCTAATTCAGTACATCTATAGACATACCCTCCATCTATAAAATAAGTGTATTTGTCAATTGTAATCCCTTTATTACCAACAGGAATATTCGAATTAAATTGAATGTTGTGTTCGTTATCGTTAGCCATAACGGGTGAAATACTATAAATCAATGCACTTAATGAAAAAGCAACCATTGAAAAGCCAATCATTAGTTTATACCAATTTACTTTTAAAAAAGTTTTCATATTTAGATAGATTAAGATGTGCCATAAAAATAGAAATAAATTTAACCTGCTTTATTTTTTTAATCAAAGGAATGTTCCCATTTTCTGTCGCCATTTCACGTAAATATTTTTTGCCCCTTTAATTTGCTTTTACAACTTATTCTCCATTAAAATTCATTGTGTTGAAATATAAACACAGTTTTTATTCGGTGAATTTCAACGGTCGGTCTAAGTATATTTTCAAATTTTTCCTTTCATCTAAATAGACAAAGTAGTATTTTCCTTTATATTGTACAATATCCCCAACCTTTATACCTGCATCATTCTCAAATATCTTGATGGTTTGAACCTTATCGTTGGCTTTTAAAGTCTTTTCTCTTTTGCCTTTTGCCGTTTTTTCATAAGCAATTTGCATTAATTTTTCAGCGGTAATCTTATTTTTAAATCCAACATAATTCCCCTTTGGCTTATTTGGGCCAACAAAAAGTAAATTCCAAGCGTATATTAATTCAATTTTCAGTTTATCATATTGATAGCGTGGGTAATATTTATTGTAAAATTCAATTTCCCTTTTGTCGAGAACCACGCCACTAACCTGCATAAACCCTAACATACGATAAAGTAGTGTATTCTTGTAAATACGACAATGGCCTTTACCACCCATAATCGTCTTTACTGCAAGAAATGCCGTGAGTTGTATCCATTCGTGTTCTGTTTTTTCATTATTAAGAAAATCTAATGCTATATCGATTCTTAACCCTGTTGGAGGTTCCTTTTCCACTAATAAATTTTCACACTCTTGGCCAATACTTATACAGGAATCGATATCCATTTTATCGAAATTAAAGAACTCGGCGGATTGTTTGATAATCCAAAAATCGAGAATTTCATTTTTTAGAGTAAAATCCTGTTCCACAATATTATACAAGGCTACAATCTCTTCCTCCCCAATTTTACCGTCAAAAAAACTTCGGTAATCAACCGATGGTTCAAATTTGCCACTTTCAATTAATACATTGATTTTATTATTCAATGATTTAGTTAATTCCTTTTGGTGAAATTTGTATATAAAATCACCCAATATATGCTCGAGTTTATAGTTGTGAATGGATTTTTCTATAGTCCGTTTGGCATATTCATAAACTCCGTATAATATCATTTTTTTCAGCGCCTCTTCTTTTTCAAAAATTAAACTTGGCAGCAATTTAATTGGAAATCGTAAAAATTTACTTTCTATCGGTGTTAGATTAGATTTATTTTTCATTTGTGGTTTGTATCAGTTATGTTTTTTTCGATTAGGGAAATAATTGAATCAACGGAGTAAAATTTCCTTGACTTAATTTGAGAAGTGATAATTTTATTTTCTTCAATAAAATTTCGTAATTGAGTTTCTCCGTATCCGAAGATTTGTTTCACCTGTTTTTTATTGAGCCAAGATTCCGAAATGGGATGCGTTCCTATTTTAGATATTTGCTTGTTAATTGCTTGTAGCATATCAACAAGAATTAAGTATTGTTTTTCAGTCATTGGAATTATTTTTTAGCCTTTTGATTCGCTTTTTTCTTGTTCGATAAAAAAGAATCTACTTCATTGATAATTTCTTCCTGCGATTTTTTTCTACCATCTTTCAGATAGTCCATTAACTCCGTTCGGGAAAAGTAAAGGCGTTTACCACGCTTCATATAAGGAATTTCATTCCTTGAAACTTTTCCGTAAATAGTAGGCACGGACAGATTTAAAAATTCAGATGCTTTCTGAACATTAAAAAGTTGTTCTTGGTGGTTCGTTAATGATTGTTCCTGTTTATTGTTTTTTAGACAGGAGTTTACACAATCAATAATTACCGTTTGCAAATCCTCAATCGGTAATGAAATAAATATTGTTTTTTTCATATCAAATAATTTTGGTGTAAAAAAAACGCTATTTATTTGCTCAATTTTCTTTTTGGGAAACTTGGGAAAGTTTTATGATTGAAATTTTTGATTTTATGTCTAATCTGTAATTTTCTGCTCTTTTATGATATTTACCAAACATACTTTCATCAATAGAAAAACCCTTTATTTTGGTTGGTATTAATGAGGCATATATTTTTCTTTCTGAATAACTCTTGATAATTCCCTGCTTCGTTAGTTCTTCAATCCATATACAATAAATCCCCTTCAACTTTCCAATGTAATTGTAATCTGTATCAACAAATGGAGATTTTAGTTCTTTTAAAATATCTATACAAGGATTAACGAAATCAATATTGTAAAAAACTTCTTCAAAAGTTTTCGGGGTTTTATTTATAACTTTTTGTTGCTCTCTTGAAATTATAAATGGAGGGTCTTCTAATATGTCATATTTTTCAGTTAGAATATCTTTATTTTCCAAAATTATTCGTTGGATAGAATTATTTATTGCTATTGAGGTTTTGATTAAAAACCCCATATAAACATCAGAATATTCAAAGTCATAGAATTTTAATAAAATATTTTTCGTAACAGGTCTAATTTCATTTCCGATACTAATTATTTCTTCCAATATATCATCTGATGTTTTTATATCTAAAGGCTCTTTGTTTTTAATTCCTGCGTAATGGATAAAATGTTCAAATATGTCGTGTGATTTTTCTATATCTATTTGAGGGTATTCTTTAAATATCAGTTCTATTTTTTCCAATAATTTAATTAGGTACTGAATATTCGAGAAAATAAATTCGGATTTCAAATCATTTTGACCAACTACGTTTACTTTGTAGCATAATTCTTTTGCAAATTCCCCTAAATTTTGTTCAATAGATTTAAAAAAATACTGCTCACTTTGAATGAAAATATACTTATTTATCAATTCTTTGTCGAACTCATTACTCTTTTTTAATTCTTTCAATTCTTGTTTCAATGTATCATTGAAGCGAAAACCAAAGTTTGCAAATTCCCGCTCGAATTTTATTTTATTAATAAAAAACGAGTTTAAGTTTTGAATAGGTGTCATTTCTACTTTGCTAATGGGGTTAATTTGCTTTTTTGAATACTTCCGTTAGTGCTTTTGTTTGTTCCTGTATTTGTTCTAATTCGAAACTATCTAAATAGTTTTCAGTTACAGGAACTGAACTATGCCCTAATCCATCGCTTATCATTGCTATTGGCACACCTGCTCGCTTCATAACGGTTGCATAACTATGTCGGGCATAATATGAAGTGACATTCTTGTTTATTTTTAATTCTTCACAAATTTTATTTAAATACTTATTTATTGTTTTAGTAAGTTGTTGGTAGGTAGCCCTTTGTTTTTCTGCTGTCATTCCTAATTCAAGGTGTGGAAAAATGTAATCATCTTTTGATTTTGAAGGATTTCCCCACTTTTTAATAATTTCAAGTGTTTCTTCTTTTAGAGCCACTAAAATCGGTTTACTCCCTTTTTTAGTTCTTTGTGTTTTTGCTCGATTATAAGTTAACATATCTCCATCTATATCACCCCATTTCAGCAAACAGAAATCTTTTACATTTATGCCATTGCATAAATAAAGAAAAATCCAATAATCTTTAGCCATTTCTTTGGTGCTATTGGATTCAGCCTTATAATTATAAATTTTCGCTAATTCTTCGTTAGTTAGGGCTTTTTTGATGTTACTACCTGTTGGAATTGAATATTTGTCTTTGGCTTCACCAAAAGGATAAAGGCTATTGTCGATTTTTTGTTGGTTGTAAATTGCTCGAAGACTTCTAACATAAATCCCAACTGTCGTAAGGTTATTACCTTCTTTCAACATCCAATCCTCGTATGAATTTAAAAATGGAGTGCTAACTTCTGCAAATGTTAAATTCTCCTTGAATTTCTTCAAACTATTTTTTGCACATTTATAACTTGATGCAGTTCCAACCCTGTCCTCTTTCTCTAATTGCTTAATATACTTATCGAACGCAACAGAAACGCTGTTATATGTGTTGCGTTCTTCTAAATAATTTTCCTCAAAAGCATCAAATGTAAATAAGGGTAAATTTTTTATAATGTTGTTTGCTTTACTTTTGAAATTCAAAATTTTCTCTTCAATTTCTTTTTGCTCATCTGTCCTTCTTTTAGCATTAAACACTTTTTCAAATTCATCTACTGTCAAGTCTATTCCTGTGGAAAAATACTTCCTCTTTCGGTTGAATGAAACCCTTATCTTAACCGAACATTTACCATCCTTCTTTGGTCGCAATTCATCAATGTATATACTTACTTCTGCTTTTTTCATTTGCTTAATTGTAATTTGTAACGCATTTGTAACACAAATATAATTTAACAAAACAAAACAAACAACAAGTATCAATAAAAATAAATACTTTTATTCCTTTATTTATATAGGTTTAATGCTTTTTATTATCTTTTACCATATCGTTGTTTTGTTGTAAATATCTGACTGTTAATCAGAGGGTCTCAGGTTCAAGTCCTGAAGGGGGAGCGAAAAAGCCATCATTTCTGATGGCTTTTTTTTATTTTAGGATGACCTATTTTGTTTATATCATTTATTCAGTTAGCATTGATCGTTA
>JBILBR010000013.1:0-51963 GCA_044353585.1 Crocinitomicaceae bacterium
GAACGATTTATTAAAAAACAAAAATCTCGCAATCTGATTATTCGAATGTGTAATCCCGAATTTATTGGTACAAATGAATTAGCTCAGTTGGTTAGAGTCCCGCATGTGCGGGATTAATCAGAGGGTCGCTTTATTTCATGGTTGATTCCACCTTCGCTTACTTCGGTGGTTGACTACACCTTCGCTTGCTTCGGTGCTTGGCAGGGGTCCCGTACGAACGGGATTCAGCGAAAAAGCCATCAGAAATGATGGCTTTTTTTAATTTAGGATGACCTATTTTGTTTATATCATTTATTCAGTTAGCATTGATCGTTATTATGTTGGGTATTCTGCCAATCCGTGGAATCGTCTAAATCAACATAATTCAAACACAAAGGACAAATATACCGGAAGGGCCACTGATTGGATATTAAAATCAACCTTCGAAGTAGAAAACGAAGCCGTTGCCATTCACCTTGAACGATTTATTAAAAAACAAAAATCTCGCAATCTGATTATTCGAATGTGTAATCCCGAATTTATTGGTACAAATGAATTAGCTCAGTTGGTTAGAGTCCCGCATGTGCGGGATTAATCAGAGGGTCGCTTTATTTCGTGGTTGATTCCACCTTCGCTTACTTCGGTGGTTGACTACACCTTCGCTTGCTTCGGTGCTTGGCAGGGGTCCCGTACGAACGGGATTCAGCGAAAAAGCCATCAGAAATGATGGCTTTTTTTTATTTTAGATTGTCTATATATATTCCTTCAAATTAATCAATTAACATCGTATAGTTCTTTGGTGCATGTTTTAACAACAAGCATTGCGAACTGAAAACTGGGTCTTTACTGAGTGAGGTTAGGAACCTCAGTAAACCGTGAGGAAGCCGCAGGATCGCCGATACGGTCAGTTTTCAGGAGTGGAGCACCGTTTTTAAAACCCTGCACCGAGCTTTTTGCAAGCTAGACGCACCCTGAGTAGTCCAAAGGACGTATCGAAGGGTGCGGTAACAACGTAGAAATCACTGTTGGTTAGCGTCCCGCACTGGATGAATTTGACCTTAATTTTTAACGATCTTTTTTACGATAGTTTTATTGTCAATATTAAGGTGTATAAAATATTGACCCTTGGATTGATTATTCAAATCGATGGTTTTAGTATTTATGACATCATTGGAAGTAATTTTTTTGCCGTAAATATCAAATATCGCCAGATCTTGAATTTGTTTTTCTGTTTTTATGTAGAAAATATTTTCAGTTGGATTAGGATAGATGTCTATCTCCATGTGTGTAATTTCTGCACTGGATGCATTATCTTCGACAGATGTAACAACCGTATTTGTTATAATTGCAGGATTAAAATCAAAGAAAATATATCCCGTATTTTCTATGTTCACCCCCTCGGTTAGACCACTAAATGGTTTAATTCTAAACGTAATATGCCCTTTCGAATCCGGTTCTGAGGTAGTAGAATCTACAAGCATAATATTGGGAAAGTAAACAGTCAATTTATTGTTATACGTTTTATAATGCATTTCATGTGAATAGTCAAGCAATTCAAATGTTGAAACATCAAGGAACGGAGACAAGGTATCTTCAAGTCTTATATTGAATGCGGGAGCATTACCCGTATTTTGAAAGTTGATCGTGTATGTAATATAGTCTGTGAAACCAGGAGACACTATACCAGGATATACTATTTTGTTATTAGGATCATAAGAATTCACAACCGGTATGCACGTTGAAAAATTATTATTTGCCGTACTATTGTCACCTGCAGTAGGGGTAACAACGGCACTAACACAAATTGAATTACCTGCAATAGCCGTGGTATCTGTTAAAAAATCTAACCTGAAATCTAGATTAGGATTAACTGTTCCAAAATTACCAATGCTATATGAATATTGGTTGCCTAATATTGTGGGTGTAAGGCTTCCGGGTGTAACCCCTTGAAACGTAACAGGACCATTAACAGTAACGATTAAATTTCCAGAAACTCCGTTAGAACAATTTAAATTGTAGAAATTAGTCATATCCCCCGCTTTGATTACTAGCGTATGCGGTTGTCCGGGAAAAACTATTCCACTTGTATATATAGATTTAGTACCAATATCAAATCCTGGCTTACATTCCAAATTGAAATTTACATCTAACGCAAGTGGATTCCCTACGTTTAGAACTACTGTTGAATCTATACCCGGATTAAGACAGCCGACCATATAAGGTTTTGATATGGTATCAGCAACAACATCATACTGGCCACCGACTAGATCAAAAAAGTATCTTCCATTGGTATACGTAGAAGCGCTACTTAAGGTATTTCCTGAGTTATCAAATACAATAATTGGAACATTCTTCATAGAAAGGTCAGTAGCTTCATACGTACAATTATTATTCAAATCAGAATAGGCATGCCCTTCAACACCCTCTGCTCCCAAACATCCATAGGGGTTGTTTATAATGTCATTATTTTCACAAAGAGGATAAGATTGGAACACGGGAGACATTGACGGTAGTATATTTGGTAAACACGTAAAATTGTTATTGTCAATATTTATTGGATTTATCATTGATGGTAAAAAAGGCAAACAAAACAAGGAATTATTGCTTAAGTTAAGATTATAAACTACGGAGGGTAAACTTGGAATCGAAGTTAAGTTGTTGTTTGATAAATTTATCATCCAAGCGGAATTCGGGATATTAGGGATGCTGGATAAATTATTATTGTGAAGATGTAAAATAGAAACAGAATTGGGTATGAAATTAATTTGATTGAGGTTAGCATCATTTGCATACAGTTGCGTCAGTGAATTTGGTAAATTTTGTATAGAAGTTAAGTTCGGACAATAGTTCACATAGAGCTTGTCTAAGTTTGGCGGAAATGAATTTAAACTCGTGAAATTATTATGATCTGCCCAAAGTTCTAACAGCGAACTTGGTAGTGAAGGCAATGAAGTTAAACTTAAGTCTGCAATACTAATTTTTTCTAAGCCTGCCGGTAGTATTGGGAAATTTATATTCCAATTAGAAGCAATGGACAATTCAAGTAATCCGGCGGGTAAAGCCGCTAAATTTACTGCATTGCATTGCTGCACATGATAAGTCTGTAAGCTGGCAGGTAGAGAAGTTTCAATGGGTAATTGAGGAGTTGAACTTCTGATGTAGTAATTGAGATTTTGTGGCAGCGCAGGTAAGCTGGTTAAATTTAAATTTCCTTGAATTTGAATAGAAGTTAATGACGACGGTAGGTTTGTAACAGAAGTAAGATTACAATATGCCGCATTTAATGTTGTTAAATTTTGAGGTAAATAAGGCAGCGATGTAATTGGATGGTAGTTTATAGTCAAACTTTGCAGGTTATCAAAAAATTGAATCCCATACACATTTGATACATTATAGTTTTGGGGAATAGTTAAACTCATTGCGCTTGTGATTTGAACGCACGTAGTATCCATCAAATTCCCTGTCATGCATGACGGAAATGTATACTGTAAAAAATTCACAAAACCCTGATTGGGTATTGTTACATATTGTGCTTTAGAAATTGTTGGACAAAGAAAAAGTAAGGCGACGATGAAGCGTACAACTCTTTTCATATTACTTATTTACAGGTGGTTACTAAAATGGAGGTTAAGTTAACAATAAATATGCGATTTAACACAATCAGGGTTGCCTCTGATTTCAAGCGGGGTCAGACAAAACACAACAAGATATTCGACCCCGATGAGGTCGCTTGATGGCTTTTTTTATAAGATTTCCACACCCTGAGTAGCCTACCTTAGCTGGCGTATCGAAGGGTGCGGTAAAAAAATAGAGGAAAACTGCTTCTTAAATAATCACTAAGTTTGTCCGGAAATTGAAATTTTAACCTATATAAATCATACCAATGAAAACAAACAAAACTGTAGCATGGGTCCTCACTGGATTAATTTCCTTAGCATTTTTAGGCAGTGCCGTTGGTAAATTCACAGCCAATGCGGAAGCATTAAAGATGGCTGAACAATTTGGTATTAATGCCTCTACGTATTTATATATCGGAATTATTGAATTGATTTGTTTGATTCTTTTTATTATTCCGCGCACTGGAATGCTAGGCACCCTACTCCTTTCTGCCTATATGGGTGGAGCGATTGCCACGCATTTGGAACATGGACAATCGGTTATAGCTCCGTGCGTGGTGCAAACCGTCTTGTTTCTTGTGGCATTTTATCGTTTTCCTGAATTGCGGACAACCTTGTTTTCCGGGAAATAAGCTTCTATGATTCATTGGCACACTCCTACTCCACCGGAAGCACCTTTTTATGCTTCGATTTTCAATTACTACTTAGCAGATAACCTTGACGGATATCAAGCCTACGATGAAAAAACGCTTGAACTCGTGAAGGAAATGCCCGGTTATTTGGGGTATGAGAGCATGAAGCAGGACGGACGTGGCATGTTCATTAGCTATTGGAAAGATATGGAATCGATTCGAGCGTGGGCCTCCCACCCCATCCATGAAGAAGCCAAAGCCTTGGGCATCGCCCAATGGTACCAATCCTACACCAGCATGATTGCAGAGGTTGGTAGGTTTCATGAGAAAAAGTAAGGTGTCCGACTCTGATGGAGTCGGTTCTTACAATAATCAGCCACAAAAAAAGCGACCGAAGTCGCTTTAATTTCTTTGATAATAGATTCGCTTATTGCTTAACGATTGTGGTTTTTTGTCCATTCACCGCAATTACATACATACCCGGTACAAGGGAACTGATATTTAACGTAGGCTCATTACTGGATAAGAGTAAGGTACCGTCTAGGGCATAAACCAATTTTTCTCCCACGTGATTCACTGTCACCATATCATTTGCTGGGTTTGGATAAACCGCTAAACCGTCATGGATTTCAGTTAATCCTACGTTTGAGCGTACATCAAACACGACCGTTCCTGGGGAAGTACTTACAGCAAATTGACTGATTTCGGTATTGGTTCCGTCAAAAATATGTACCGTTCCGAATGAGAAGAAATCCGTTTCTGAACAATAGAAATTCCCTGAAACTGGCTCTTGTGCTAATTCATAGTAATTCACTTGGTGACCACTAATTGGACCGGCTACGTTCATTACACTCAAATCAAATGCATTCAGGGTCGTTTCCATGGAAATTTGATACACTAATTTGTCGTCGCGTAACGCAGAAGTTCCACAACCCGTACCTGCATTCGCTAAATTTACGGTATTCGCTACACCAGAACCTAAAGAGATTTCAGATACAGAAGACCCACTCCAATCTTTATTATTTACCGTATATAACGTACCGTTGTAGACCATTAAATTATCTGGATTTTTACCGTCCGGACCTAAATCAATCTCGTTACCGTACGTTAGTGTTGTTAAATCCAATGCGCCTACAATTCCTTTTTCATTCCCCCACTCGTAGCCGTTGTTCACTGCGATAAAAGCTTTATCTCCTACCACTGCGATGTTTTGGGCTGCCCACTTAGGTCCAACCACCGTATCAATGGCTTGAATTAATTGTAAGGATGTGGCATCGTACACGTGAACATATGAATCATACGTTGTCATATATTCACCTCGCGTTGCGATTAGCTTCCCTTGACTCACGGCTAAGTTTCTCACACCCGGACAATTAACTTCTGCGATTAAACTGTGTGCATTCAAATCATACTTTAAAATTTTAGAATCTGCAGCCACATAGTATGCATTCCCGTCGATGATTAAGTCGGAGGCAAAGCGCATGTTATTTATTGTGCTTACTTCCTGGTAGGTTTGCGTTGTCGGATTATAAGAACCCACTGTTACGGGAGTCACAATTTGATTCAAATTGTAATCAAAATACCCTTCGTTTAAGATTAATACTTGATGCAAATAATTCTGTGCTTGCATGCACACACTTAGGCCCAAACCTACAATTAACAATACCTTTTTCATTCGTTCTATTTTAAACGGTTAATAAACTAAAAACTAGAAGATGAAAAAAGAAGGAACCGAATAGGTACATCATACCCATTAACGAGTCCGACTTTATTCTGAAGTCTTCTCTCTGCTCCTAGGCAAGTCTTCTGGCTTACACCAACGCTGGTTCCCTTCCCGTTTTCACAGTGGTTATCAACCGCTTACAGTGCTTACAGCTGCAGATACAGCTCCGGATTTACACCGGATTCCTTTTTAATTCCGCGTACACGGAAACCAAAGAACGATACAAAGGTAGGTAAAGAACCTATACCAAATACATTGTAGGACTTTTCATTGTATTTTTACCCCATGGATTTTACCCGATTTACCCTAGAAGAAGTGAATGCACTAAACCAGAATACCCTTATGGAAGCCTTGGGAATAGAATGTATTGAACTGGGGATAAATTACTTAAAATTCAAAATGCCGGTAGATCAACGAACGCATCAACCCATGGGTATTTTGCACGGCGGCGCTTCAGCTGCACTTATAGAAACCGTAGGTTCTTTCGGAAGTTTTCTCATGGCTGACAAAACAAACGAACGTCCGGTTGGTCTTTCCATTAATGCCGAACACATTCGAGCGGTCCGCAATGGAAACGTAATAGCCACTGGTACATTGATTCATCCGGGTGGAAGCACACACATTTGGCAGGTTGATATTCATGAAGAAACAACCGAACAATTAGTTTGCACTGGACGTTTAACGATCATGCGAATAAAAAAATAGGATGGTGCTTTACTATCGAATTCCGGGTCAGGAGACGGTTACATGTCACGGGCAATTTCACCCAATACTACGCGATGATAAACCGAACGGATTTATTGTATCCACCGCGAATGGAGAAAAACGCTACGTGTTCAAATCCGGTACTCCCCCTCCATTTGTTGTGGAATCTCAGTACCCACCGTATCAATCAGACAAACCTGAATACCTTAATGCAGTTCAGCGAATTACGAACGCGATTAGTCAGAGCGAATTAAAAAAAGTCGTTTATTCGAGGGTAATAAAACAACCATTAAAACAGCAAGGTCGAAAGCAATACTTCGATCGGTTGATCCACGCATATCCAAATGCTTTTGTCTATTATTTTGAAGATGAGCATTTGGGCTCTTGGATTGGTGCAACACCTGAAATTCTTCTTCGACGTATTGAAAACCACTGGTTTATTATGTCCTTAGCCGGAACAAAAAAAATCAATGAGGATAGAGATTGGACAGAAAAAGAACACATTGAACAGGCACTGGTAACGGAATTCATTCTTGAAGGAATTAACACCTTAAACCCGGGAAACATAGACATAGAGGGTCCGTATATTCACCCCGCTGGACCGGTTGAACATTTACGAACCGACATAAGCTTTTATCTCGACCCAACGCGCGAAACCGAACTGATAAGTACCTTGCACCCAACCCCAGCCGTTTGTGGCTTACCCCGTGAAATGGCAAGAAAAGCGTATGAGATCCTTGAGTCGCACCGGCGTGAGTTGTATACAGGGTATATCGGTTTATTTGATGAACATCAAACACATTGTTATGTTAATTTGCGTTGTGCGAAATTGATTGACAATGAGATATTCGCATATGTTGGAGGTGGAATAACGGATGAATCTATACCTGAACTTGAATGGAAGGAAACTGAAAATAAAAGTAAAACCCTCTTTGACCATCTTTTAATCTCGTAACTTTACCACATGATTTGCAGTGATAAATGGGTAGTACAATTGGTGGTTGACCAATGCAAAGCACATGAGATAGCTCATTGGGTTTTTTCACCCGGATCTAGAAATGCCCCCTTTTCTATTACTGTGGATTCAGATCCATATTTTCAAACGACGGTAATACATGATGAACGTTCTGCGGCATTTTTTGCCTTAGGTATGGCCGAACGATTGAACAAACCTGTTGTATTATGTTGCACCTCTGGATCTGCTCCGGCAAATTACCTTCCGGCCATCACTGAAGCATTTTATAGAAACATTCCGTTATTGGTAGTTTCAGCAGACCGACCTCAGGCATGGACCGACCAAGGAGACGGACAAACCATTCGGCAATTGAATTTATTTAAAGATTTTACGCACCGAGTTGTTCATTTAGAAGATCGCGCTATAAACGATCAGACCCTATGGCAATATCAACGAGAAACTGCATTCTTATTTGACAAACTATCAACTGAAGGTCCTGCCCACATCAATGTTGGATTATCTGAACCCTTGTACCAAACAAGCGAAAAAGACAGGTCCTTTTCCCGTAGCATAGAAATCATTCAAAATTCAACGCCACCGAAGCCGGTGATCGGAGACCTATATAGGCTTATGAGTGGCAAGAACATTATGGTGTTATGTGGTCAGCTACCTGAAGACGTAGCGTTATTACAAGCGCTTGAATTATTTGCTGAAAGCAGTAACGTGGTCGTATTAACGGAAAATACTTCCAACCTATACAGTGCGCGATTTAATGCCTGTATTGACCGTTCTTTGAACAAAATTGATTCAACAAAGGAACAAGACTTCATACCTGAGATCTTGATCAGTATTGGTGGCGCTGTAGTTTCGAAACGGATTAAATCCTTCCTTAGAAGAAGTACCCTAATGGCGCACATCAAAGTTGGAAACGCTTTTCCTGAAATGGATACGTACCAGCAATTAAGTCATTCCTTTATTTGCTCCCCGTCTTCTTTTTTTCAAGCATTAAATGAGCTAGGCACAGTTCAATCTACAGTGAATTTCTATGGGAAATGGAAACAATTAGATTATGAAATTAAGGACACCATGTCTTTATTCAAACCAAGCTCCGATGTGCTAACAGACTTCCATGTATATCAAACATTTTTTGAACTTGTACCTGAAGGAACCACGATTCATATGGCCAATAGCTCGGTTATCCGTTATTGTCAGTTGTTCGACCCCATCAAAGGTTGTAATTACTTTGCAAATCGAGGAACCAGTGGCATTGATGGAAGCACCAGCACAGCACTCGGTTATGCGCACCTTGACGAACAACTGAATGTACTTATTACAGGAGATGTATCTTTCCTATATGATTCGAATGCCTTACGGTTAAGAGCCTTAGCACCGAATTTGAAAATCATACTCATTAATAATCAAGGTGGAGGGATTTTTAGAATTATTGAAGGAGCTAAAAGTTCCCAGCAGTTAGAACAATATTTTGAAGCGCAACACAGCAGTGATGGAAAACTTGCGGCACATGCAGGATGGTCGTATAAGGTAAGCTCTTCCGTAGATTCAATCGAAGAAACGTTACAAGAATTCTTTGATTCAACAGCGGTTAATTTCATTGAATTCAAGACAGATACGATACAATCCCCTCAAACATTGAAAGACTTTTTTACTTTTGTTAGATGACAGAACTCTTTGAAATATTATTACTACCACAGGGATGGATGTACCTTGCCTTGTTGTCCGTATTGGAAATCGTTTTAGGAATCGATAACATTATCTTTATTTCTATAATTACGGACAAGCTGAAAGTAAAAACCAGCAAAAACAAAGCAAGAACCTTAGGATTGACACTGGCTTTGGTAATACGCTTTATTCTACTTGCTTTGCTAAGCCTTTTGGTTCACTTGGTTCAACCAATATATCAGCCTTGGTTTGGTGAATTTAACTACGAAGATCTTGTGCTTTTAGTTGGTGGGGTATTTTTAATCTATAAAAGTACGATTGAGATGCATCACAGCATTTCTAAAAACGAAAAGAAAGAGGATAAAACTGAATTAACATTTGGCAGTGTGGTAACTCAAATCGTGCTAGTAGATTTGGTCTTTAGTTTTGATTCTGTAATTTCAGCGATAGGTATGACGAATGGTATGGAAGAACAACTTCATGCCAATCCCATCATTATCGTTTATTTGTCGGTTTTAGTTTCAATGCTGGTAATGATCAGATTTTCTGGAATAATTAGTGATTTTATACAGCGCAACCCAACGATCAAAACGATTGCCTTGAGTTTTCTACTGATGATCGGTGTATTTTTAGTTGCAGAATCTTTTGGTCACAAGGTACCTAAAGGATATATCTATTTTGGCTTTGCTTTTTCCATGTTTGTTGAGCTTATAAACATGCGAATTCGAAGTAAGCAAGATTAATTCCTTAACCCCAAGGTCAATTTAAGGTCATCCGTTAGTAAGTAGGTTGGATCCTTAATTAACCCAGCTCTAATTCCTTTAGGGGATCGAACCTCATAACAGATTACTTCTTTGTGAATTGATTTCAAGAAATTAATTTCTTCTCTGCTTATGTTTGCACTTCGAATACAAACGCCCCGGAGTCCAGGTTCATTGGCTAGCAATTCACTGGTTAACTCAGTAACTTCATTAATGGAAAGAAAAACCTGAAAATCAGACTTAAATAGATCCACATAGGATAAGGAACTCACAATTAACGCGAATTTGGCGGTGTCGATATCCAAGGCAAGCAGTGCGGATTTTAATTCCTGTGCCTTCGAGATTCCGGTTATTTTCATATCTAGAAAGGTATACCCCTGCGAAAGTTCTGCCGTGGTCGCCGCATCCAGCTTAAGCAAGGGTTCCTTTTTTAATGTGCGGTAGTGACCGCTCGTTAGTTCGTCAGTCGTCATTTCTTCAACTGATCCGGATAAATTCGTTTCATCATCCAGTAGCTCGTCGTGAAACAACCAGAGTTGTCCTTGAGCATCCATTCGAACATCCACTTCTACCCCACTGCACCCGGTTAAGGACGATGCATAGCGGATCGCATCCAATGAATTATCATGGTAAATTGCATTTGGATTTTGGAGTCCTGTTGCCGCATGACCAAAAATCTTGGTCGTTGAATTATTGACTTTGGAACAGCCCCAAAGTACGAGCAATACCCCCATCAAACTACCTAAACGCATACTGAAGTCCCAAATTAAATGAATAATCTACATACCCGTGTCTACTATTGAGCGCTTGAATCTCAAGCCCCTTCCCTACGCCACTGGAAAACGTGAGGTCAAACGGAATCTTCGTAAAGCTGCTCCATTCGTAAACGCAAAGCATGCCAAGTTCTGCGCGGTGATATTGAAAACCGAAGGGTTTACCCAATAAACCAAAGGAATAGCGAAGGAATGGATGAAGTGAAGCCTTATCAAGCTGAATGGAATATGCACTTTGAATACCCGTTTGACTAAACACTAATCCAGAAGCCAGGTTCCGCTGACCAACTCCTTGTTGTACTTCAAGACGTATGTGCTTCCCGTGGAATCCTGCCGACAATTGATGAATAAAATCCATTTTTTGAAGGCCGAAGGAATACCCAATGAACGGCGTAAGGTTGGCCTCTTGAGATGAAATCTTGTTGGAAAAACCGATGAAAAAAAATGTTAAAAACACGACCCAAAACCTAAAAAAATATGTGCGGATCACAACCATTCCTGAACTAATTTGTTACAAGAGTATGAAAAATAAACTAATAATTATTCTTGCAGGAATCTTCTTATCAACGGGTTTCTTAAATGCTCAAACCAATGTTTCAGGGGGAATTTACCAAAACACCACCTGGACCTTGGCAAACAGTCCGTATCAGGTGAATGGATCTATTGTTGTTTTTCCTGGAAACACCTTAACGGTTGAACCAGGCGTAACCATTCTAATCAACAATGCCAATGCACAAAATATATATATTGAAACGAGAGGTACCTTAAACTTGGTTGGAACCGATCAATTACCTATTACTGTTCGTACCACAATGGATACTACCAACATCGGGTGGCAAGGATTTGTGTGTACCTCTTCTCAGGGTGGATTGCTAACTGCGGATCGTTTTAGAATTTCGAATGCGGCAACTCCGTTTGCTTATGAGGCGCCCCTTTCTTTGTATCAATACACCAACTGCAGGTTCTCTCATTGTGGACAAGCAGTTACCTTGGGTAATGAAACCATATTGAATAATTGTCAATTCCGAGGAAATACAACCGCAGTGTATGGGTGGAGTTTTTTCACGATCAACAATTGTTTTTTCAAGGACAACGAAACTGCCATCAATGCCTACGCTACAGCCTTTACGATGACGAATAGTTCTTTTGTAGAAAACAATACAGGTCTTACATTTTCCGCAGGTGTATTTGACTCGATGTATATAGACAATTGTATTTTTCAAAATAATGGTGCAGCACTGAGCAATCCTAACAATGGAAAGGTTCAGAACTGTACGTTTTTGGATAACACGATCGGAATTCAAGGATCCTATGTCTGTGAGATCAAAAACAACACCTTTAATTACAACGAACTGGCGGTTAATGTTTCTGTGCTTACTACACTCACCAATAATGAAATCAATAACAACACGGGAGGAGTTCGGATTTCAGATATCAGCAGCGCAAGCAATGCACCAATAATTACAAACAACGAGATATGTGGAAACATCAATTTTAATGTGGACAACAATACCAACGTAAATTACTCTTTATTGAGCAACTGTTTTTGCGACTTGGATTCCAGTGGGATCGAGCAGTACTTATTGGATGGTTATGATGACATCACCAAAGGGTTGATTAACTACCAAGTGTTTGATTCTTCGTGTACGACCATATTAACAACCGTATTAAAATTCAACAGCACGGCAGGCATTGAGGCCGCTGAGATGAATTACCGCATTGAAAACCCAGTGCTTAATCAACTTCATATTCAAGCGGAGATTGCTATTTCGGATCTTATCCTAAGCGATTTACAAGGGAAAGCAGTACGCATCCAATCCCTTGGAAATAATGTATTTGACGTCAGCGCCCTTGCAAAAGGATGCTATGTAATCCAACAAATTAACCAAAGCCCATCCAATATCAAACTCATTAAACTTTAATTCGAATTGTATGAAAACGCTCTTATTTATTTTTTCGATCCTTGTCTCATCTGCTTTAGTTGCGCAAACTTCGGTTTCTGGAGGTATTTACAATAACACGACATGGAATCTGGCTGGTAGTCCTTATTTGGTTACGGGATCCATTGTGGTTTTTCCGAATAGAACATTAACGATTGAACCTGGTGTTGAAGTAATTGTGTCAGCGGATTATACCTTCAATACAGGGAATTTTATTTATTTAGAAGTCCGAGGAAGTTTAGTTGCGAATGGAACGAGTACTGCTCCTATTGTCTTTACAAGTTCGGATACCACCACAGGATTCTTTAATTGGGAAGGAATTCGGATTAAGGGAAGTCAAGGCGGAACCGTTCAAATGAATCATTTTGAATTGCATAATACATGGTATGGTATTAATAACGACATCGCTCAACCGGGAGTGAGTTATGTTTTTGATGAATGCTATTTCCGTTCCAACCAGTACGGGTTGCAATTAAACGCAGATCTTGTATACAACAACTGTATTTTTGAATCCAACGGGGTTGGACAAGCAGCACAGATTTTATACGGTTCATTAACGGCTACTAATTGTCAGTTCTTAAACAATTTTTGCTCTTTTACTTGGTCAAACAACATCAATGTGAATAATTGCCTATTCTCAGGAAATCAAAACAACATTATTGGTTCACCCGGAGTAATTCAAAATTCTCAATTTTACAACAATACCTTTGGGATGACCGAAATTTCAAACATTACCGTAAATCAGTGTGTATTTGATGGAAATGGAACCGGAATCGATGGGAGCTCAACCTGTGTGATTACTAACTCGACCTTTACTAATAATAGCATTGCTGTTAAGATTGGTGATGCCAGTACGGTTAGTCAAAACACCATTACGGACAATTCGATTGGCGTGCAGGTATTGGGTTATGATCCGAATACCACGAGCATCGACAGCAACCTCATTTGTAATAACAGTGTTCACAACCTAGAAAACCTCACAGACAAGAATTATCAGGTCAATTTGAATTGTTTTTGTTCCCAAGATTCAACGATTATTGAAAACGGGATTTTGGATGGATACGATGACATAACACGCGGATTGGTCAACTATGCAATCTACGACGACTCCTGTCAGACCGTAGTAAGTTATATTACCAAAATTGATTTGGTTGGTCCGGCTGGCTTAACGGCCTTGGATGAGCAATGGAATACGTGGTACGACGGCGAATCTTTAGTAATTAACAACAACATCCCGGGGATTTTCACCATTTACGACATTCAAGGAACTCGATTAAAGAACGCTACAGCAACAGTAGGTTTGAATAAAATAAGTCTTACACTTCCTCAAGGATTATATCTAGTAGGTCGTGAAGGTGGTCAAACTCAAAAGGTGTTTATCGGAAACTAATCAAACCCCATCGAATATCAAACTCATCACACTTTAATAGTACTCATATGAAAACGCTCGCATTATTAGTCTCAATACTAGCCTATTCCGTTTTATTTGCGCAAACTTCAGTTTCTGGAGGAATTTACAATAACACGACATGGAATCTGGCCGGTAGCCCCTATTTGGTGACGGGATCAATCGTGGTATTTCCCAATAGAACACTAACCATTGAACCTGGTGTAGAGGTAATTGTGTCAGCGGATAATACCTTTAATATAGGGAATTTCATTTATTTAGAAGTTCGAGGAAGTTTAATTGCGAATGGAACGAGTAACGCACCCATTGTCTTTACGAGTTCGGATACTACCACAGGCTTCTATAATTGGGAAGGAATTCGGATTAAAGGCAGTCAAGGCGGAACAGTTCAAATGAATCATTTTGAATTGCATAATACATTTTATGGAATTAATAACGACATCGCTCTACCTGGCGTGAGTTATGTTTTTGATGAATGTTATTTCCGTTCCAACCAATACGGGTTGCAATTAAACGCAGATCTAGTATATAACAACTGTATTTTTGAATCAAACTTCATCGGACAAGCATCACAGATTTTATACGGTTCATTAACGGCTACTAATTGCCAGTTCTTAAACAATTTTTGCTCATTTACGTGGTCAAACTACATCAATGTGAACAATTGCTTATTCTCAGGAAATCAAAACAATATTCTTGGTTCGCCCGGAGTAATTCAAAATTGTCAATTTTACAACAATACCTTTGGGATGACCGAAATTTCAAACATTACGGTCAATCAATGTGTATTTGATGGAAATGGAACCGGAATAGATGGGGGCTCAACTTGTGTGATTACCAATTCAACCTTTACCAATAATGGCATTGCGTTAAAAATTGGAGATGCGGGTATTGTGAGTCAAAATCAAATCAATGGAAATGGCGTTGGCGTTCAAGTAAAGGCTTACAATCCCAACACCACCATCATTGACAGCAACAGCATTTGCAACAACAGCATTCATAACCTAGAAAATTTAACCGATAAAAATTACCAAGTCAATCTGAATTGCTTTTGCTCACAAGATTCAACCGTCATTGAAAACGGAATATATGATGGCTACGATGACATCACACGCGGATTGGTCAACTATGCAATCTACGACGACTCCTGTCAGACCGTAGTAAGTTATATTACCAAAATTGATTTGGTTGGTCCGGCTGGCTTAACGGCCTTGGATGAGCAATGGAATACGTGGTACGACGGCGAATCTTTAGTAATTAACAACAACATCCCGGGGATTTTCACCATTTACGACATTCAAGGAACTCGATTAAAGAACGCTACAGCAACAGTAGGTTTGAATAAAATAAGTCTTACACTTCCTCAAGGATTATATCTAGTAGGTCGTGAAGGTGGTCAAACTCAAAAGGTGTTTATCGGAAACTAATCAAACAAAGTAGGCTGATCGTCATCCTCTTTTTTGGTGAAGTCCCACTCAACACTTCCGTCTGTAACATCTTCAGAAGACTCCCCATCTTCATCTGTTGAAATATTGCCTTCCACTTCAAATGGAACATCTTCTATTGGCCAAGGTTCTTTTCCTTCTGCAATTTCATGGGTGAGGAGAATCTCTTTGACCTTCATTTTTGTAACTTGATTTCCTTGGGCTTTCATGCCTTTAACATCGATTAAGTCAGCTAAATTCAATACTTGATCGGGCAAGTTTTTGGTTTCCTTGAGTTGCTTATTAAATACTACTCGAATTTCAGGACGGTATGCCGTTGAAACTACTTGCAAGTAAGAACCTTCGAATTCACTGATAAACGAAACTCGTTTGTCTGACATCACCTCACAGATAAAGCGCTTCACGAAGTTGATTTCCTTTTCGGCATCAAAATATACACAAGAGATTGGACGGTGCGGATTCCATTTTTCTAGATGAACCATGTCCTCATCAAAGTGATTTGAAAGATCAAATGAACTCAATCGATATTCTCCGTTTCTATACAAGGTAAGAATTCGGTCGTCGCCTTTGAAATCCCCAAGAAATCTACCTCTCCCTTCATCGTTCAAGCGACCGACTACATCATCATACCATATTTTTCTTGCGGCTAAGGTGCTCCCTCCCACTTCTTTTTGGATGATCTTTTGAATGATTTCTTTGGTCACCCGATTACCCGCGGAGTTTCTTCCTTTGATCAATAACTCCCCTAAATCGACATCAAATCGAAGGCGTTTTAAGTGGGGTCTTGGTCTTAATAACACGGACACCACCTCACGCTCACCGTTCGGATGAACGGAGAAATATAACATTTTAGAACCTTTGACGCCACGCGTTAAATCGTATTCTGTATCTCGGGTTATTGAATTTACATAGAAGCGTTTCATCATGGTTGAACCACCGAGTCCATCCTGGTAGAACATGTGATAAATGGTTCGCGTATCTCCTTTTTTCCAAACGTTTGCATACACTAAGTCCTTACCAACAAATTTCTTATCGGAAACCTTTGTAATTAGCATTTTACCGGAAGAGAAAAAGCAAATGATGTCATCGATCTCCGAACAATCACTTACCGGTTCATTTTTACGTAAACCGTATCCAATAAATCCTTCTTCGATATCTACATACAATTTCCGATTGGCGATGATCACTTTAGTTGCACTAATCGTGTCAAATACCTTAATCTCTGTTTTTCGTTCTTTACCTTCACCAAAACGCTTTTTAAGGTCTTTATAATAATCAACCGCAAAATCGATTAAGTTAGCCAAGTGATGTTTCACCTGCTCCATTTCCTCCTCAATTTTCAATAAGGATTCATCTGCTTTTGCTCCATCAAATCGGGTAATCCGAATCATTGGAATTTGCGTTAGTTTATGTAAATCTTCATCTACAATTTCTCGAATCAGTTGTTTCTTAAACGGTTTAAAGCGGTCGTATAAATACACATACAAGGCTTCACGGTCGCTGTACAATTTGAAATCGATGTACATTTCGTGGTTAATGAACAACTTTTCTAAGGTTGAAAAATGCCATTGTCGCTCTAATTCATCCAATCGAATTTCTAGTTCCAATTTCAACAGGCGAACCGTATGATCGGTATTGATTTTTAGAATTTCGGAAACCCCAAGGAAACGCGGTGTATCAGCGTCAATAATGGAAGAATTCGGAGAAATTGAAACCTCACAATCTGTGAACGCATATAAAGCATCAATGGTTTTATCCGGAGAAACTCCCGGTGCCAAATGAATGATGATTTCGGCTGATGACGAGGTGTTATCCTCAATCTTTTTAATCTTAATCTTGCCTTTATCATTGGCTTTTAATACGGATTCAATCAAGGACGTAGTCGTTGTACCGTATGGAATTTCATGTACAATTAAAGTCTTGGTATCAACCTTTTTAATTTTTGCCCGAACACGAACCCTACCGCCTCTTAATCCATCGTTATAATTCGTAAAGTCTGCCATTCCTCCGTTCGGGAAATCCGGCATAATTTCAACTTTTTTTCCACGCAAGTGGTTTATTGAATTATCGATGAGTTCGATGAAATTGTGCGGTAAAAACTTACAGGCCATTCCCACGGCAATCCCCTCTGCTCCTTGTGCTAGCAAAAGCGGGAACTTCATTGGTAAATTCTCAGGCTCCTTATTTCTGCCATCATACGAAGAAAGCCATGTCGTTGTTTTTGAATTAAACGCAACATGCAGGGCAAACTTGGACAAGCGTGCTTCAATGTACCGTGCCGCTGCAGCGCCGTCTCCTGTTAAGGTATTACCCCAGTTCCCCTGGCAATCAATTAATAATTCTTTTTGCCCTAATTGTACCAAGGCGTCCCCAATCGATGCATCCCCATGCGGGTGATACTTCATGGTATTTCCAATGATGTTGGCTACTTTATTGTAGCGTCCATCCTCCATTTCGCGCATGGAGTGTAAAATACGGCGTTGTACGGGCTTCAAACCATCTTGCAAAGACGGAACGGCGCGCTCTAAAATCACATAGCTCGCATAATCTAAAAACCAATTTTCATAGAGTCCACTAACGGGGACTATTTTCTCATCTACCTTCTTGTTTTCAAAGGGATTATGGTCTTCACCTTGAGGCGTTATATCTTCTATTTCGTCTTCTGCCATGCTTATGCGACTTCTAATTCAGTGTTTTCTTTTCCTTCATCAGCTGCCTGATCTTTCTCTACCCGTAAATTCTCGATAATAAAATCTTGTCGTTCCTGGGTATTCTTGCCCATGAAATAAGATAGAATAGAATCAATTGATGCTTCTTTACTTAGGAGTACGGGTTCTAAGCGAATATCCTCTCCGATAAAATGAATGAATTCATCTGGTGAAATCTCTCCGAGTCCTTTAAACCGAGTGATTTCGGGCGCTTTTCCCAGCTCAAGAATTGCATTTCTTCGTTCCTCATCGGAATAGCAATAAATGGTTTTCTTTTTATTCCTCACGCGAAACAATGGCGTTTGTAGTACATAGACATGGTTGCGTTTTACCAAGTCCGGGAAGAACTGCAAAAAGAAGGTTAACAACAACATTCGAATGTGCATTCCATCGACATCGGCATCGGTTGCAATCACTATGCGGTTATATCGAAGGTTATCTAAATCATCCTCAATATCCAAGGCGGCTTGCACCAAATTAAATTCTTCATTTTCATATACCACCTTTTTGGTAAGGCCATATACATTCAAGGGTTTTCCACGCAATGAAAAAACCGCTTGAGTATTCACGTCTCTTGACTTGGTAATGGAACCACTTGCGGAATCCCCCTCGGTAATAAACAAGGTAGTATCTTCTCTCCGACTGTCTTTAAGGTCCGTTAAATGGATTCTACAATCCCGAAGTTTTTTATTGTGTAGACTTGCTTTTTTAGAACGATCACGGGCAATTTTCCGAATACCTGCCAATTCTTTGCGTTCGCGCTCTGCTTGCTTGATTTTCTTTTCAATCATTTCAGCAACGTCCGGATTGCGATGTAAGTAATTATCTAACTTATCTTTTAGGAAATCATTTACAAAGGCGCGCATGGATTTACCTCCGGGTTCAATCTCAACGGATCCTAATTTTGTTTTGGTTTGCGATTCAAATACGGGTTCAATCACCTTAACGGAAATTGCCGCAACGATGGATTGACGAATATCTGAGGCTTCGTAGTTCTTGTTGTAAAAATCACGAATTACTTTGGCTACTGACTCACGAAACGCACTTTGATGCGTTCCTCCTTGGGTCGTATGCTGTCCATTCACAAACGAATAATAATCCTCTCCATAGGTTCTTCCGTGTGTGAACGCCACTTCGATGTCTTCGTCTTCCAAGTGAATAATTGGATACAAGGGATCGCCATCCATGTTGTTTTCCAATAAATCTTTTAGACCATCTTTTGACTGGAACTTCTCTCCATTGTAATACATGCTTAAGCCTCGATTGAGGTAGCAGTAATTCCACATCATTTTCACGAGATAGGCCGTCTTGTAAGCGAACTTCTTAAAGACTTGCTCATCAGGTATAAACTCTACGTACGTTCCATTTTGTTCGGTTGTAGCAACCAATTCTGTTTCACTAACCAAATTACCCATGGCAAACTCCGCAGACTTCATTTGTCCGTCACGTACGGAGTACACCTTAAAGTAAGAAGACAGGGCATTAACTGCCTTGGTTCCCACCCCGTTTAATCCAACCGATTTCTTAAAGGCCTTAGAATCGTATTTACCTCCGGTATTCATTTTTGAAACCACTTCAACTACTTTTCCCAGTGGAATTCCGCGACCATAATCACGCACCGACACTTTCCCGTCTTTTACTTTAATATCAACACGCTTCCCATTGCCCATAACGAATTCGTCGATGCAGTTATCGACAACCTCTTTTACAAGAATATATATTCCGTCGTCAGCAGCGGCGCCATCGCCTAATTTACCAATGTACATCCCGGGACGCAAGCGGATGTGCTCCTTCCAATCCAGGGACCGAATGTTATCTTCTGTATATTGATTTTCTGCCATAGTTTTGTGTATCCTAACAAAAATAGGAGTTAAAGACAGTCGAAACACATGTAAAATCAATGATTTATGAACATTTGTCCTTTAAAAAGCATACGAAATTCATAAAACAAAAAAAACCACCCCGAGGGATGGTTTTTTGAATTAACACAGTCAAAAGTTATGCTTTCAACCGCTTGGAGAAATCGATTAGAATTGGTGTAGCTACACACAATGAAGAATATGTACCGATAATTACACCAACCAACAATGCAAATAAGAATCCTTTAATGGACGGCCCACCGAAAATAAACATGATTAATACAACCACAAATAAAATCATGGAGGTATTAAATGTACGACTTAGGGTAGTATTTAGGGATCGATTGATGATTTCATAATGATGGTCTGTATCTCCACTGGTACGCAAGTTTTCACGTATCCTATCGAATACAATGACCGTATCGTTCATTGAATACCCAATTACCGTTAATATAGCCGCAATAAATGCTTGGTTGACATCTAAACTGAATGGAAGCCATCCATGCAATAGAGAGAATACAGATATCACAAAGAATGCATCGTGGATTAATCCAATAATCGCACCTACTGAATACTGCCAGTAACCAAAACGGAATAGAATGTACAAGAAGATGGCAATTAAGGCCACGGTCATCGAGATGAATGATGAGTTCCACAACTCACTAGATACAGAGGCAGTTACTGTTCGTTGCCCCATAATGAGCGCTTTACCCATAGAAGGTTCCAACACCTTCAAGGCATCGAGCATTTTACCTTTTACCTCTTCAGTAGCACCATCCTCTTTCAATTTGTAGTTTGTTGTAATCTCTACATTAAACTCATTAGAAACGGTTTTTAATTCGATAGAGGAAACTTCTTTATTCTCGATAAAGGTTTTATTTAACTCCGCACGGATTTTCTCAATATCCGCTTTTTTATCAAACTTCACAGCGAAGGTACGTCCACCGGTAAATTCCACACTCTCTTTAAGTCCACGGGTGAATAAGCTCACCATCCCAATTACGGTTACTGAAATAGAGAAGATGTAAAAATACTTACGTGCACCAATCCAATTGAAATTAAAGTTCTGGAATAATCCTTTTGAAAACTTGGTATCGAAAGACACCCCTTTATTTCGCTCCATCCAGAAGGTGATAACCAATCTAGAAATAAAGATGGCAGAAAACACCGAAGTAAAGATACCCACGATAAGCGTAGTTGCAAAGGACTCAATTTCACCCGTTCCGAAATACTTAAGAATCACCGCAACTAATAAGTGGGTCATGTTCGCATCGATAATTGAAGGCAACGCTTTCTTGAATCCAATTTCAATCGCTTTAGAGGTTTCATTTCCTGCGCGTTGTTCTTCACGAATACGCTCAAAAATCAAAATGTTCGCATCCACCGCAGTACCAATAGTTAGGATGATACCTGCAATCCCGGCAAGAGTAAGTACTGCACCGAACGATGCCAAACATCCCATGATGAAGATTACGTTTGCAAACAAGGCAATATTAGCGGCCATACCAGACTTCCCGTAATAGAAGAACATGTATAACAATACGGCAAAGAATGCAAATCCGAAGGAAACTAACCCAGCATTTGAGTTCTCAGCTCCGATGCTCGGACCCACTCGATTCTGTTCTTTGATTAAACATGGCGCAGGCAATGCTCCACCGTTTAATAATCCCGATAATGATTCAGCCTCTTCAAAGGTGAAGCTACCGGATATCTGCGTATTCCCGTTGGTTATTGGATTGATTACTGTAGGCGCTGAATACACAACATTATCCATGGTAATTGCTACGATTCGGTCTTTATTCTCTGTAGTCATTTGACCCCACTCATCTGTTCCTTCCGCGGTCATTGCAAGATCTACCGTAATTTTTCCATCACGCTGGTCGTATCCAGTAGATGCACTTGAAATATGCTGTCCATTTACACGCGCTTTACCATCCATAGGCACTTTGCACGCATATAGCATATATCCCGTTTGTTTCTTTTTGTTATTCAATTCATCAGGTTCTGCACCCCACATGAATTTAACGTTCTTTGCCGCAAAAATCTGCTGAACATCTGCTCTTCGTAAGATTTGATCTACCGCTGCACGGTCTTTAGCCAAAGCAAACCCAATTGCAAATTGTCCAACCGGTTGCACGTAACTCATTAAGCTTTTTTCCATACCACCAGCTAACGACTGGTTAGCATCTGCAAGAGACTGTGTAGTGTCGGCTTTAGCGGTTGTATCTACCTCAGCAATTGCTTGTTCCGGCGATTTACTAAGTGCATCCGCTGCGGTAAGTTCTGCATTTAACTCAGAAGGCATGTAGGTTTCGAAAAACTCTAAATTCGCAGTAGATTTTAACTTTTGTGCTACGGTGTTCTCGTCCTGAACCCCAGGAAGCTCAATGTAAAGACGGTTGGTAGATAAATCTTTTTGAATGTTTGGTTGTGCTACACCAAATTGATTGATCCGACGATACATGATTTGCTCCACTCCATCCATTGCTGAAGTTAACAAGTCTCTAAAATACTTTTCTACCTCAGCATCTGTAGAGTTCACACCAATTCCGTCTCCTTTCAATAGAAGACCAAGTTTCATTTTATTTTTCTTTGCAGAAGTAACAAACAAATCAAGAAAATCTCCTTTTCCTGCTGCGTACTTGCTGTTTGCTTCGTTGTAAATTTTACGGAACTTCAACGAGTTCGGGCTCTGCGCATGGCTCATTAAAAGATCTCCGGTTGAGATCTCCATGGTCACACTCATACCACCAACTAAGTCAAGACCAAACGCTAAGGATCGTTTTTTAACCTCAGAAAATGTGGAACCGAATACAGGATAAATTGGTTTAGACCCTCGTTCTTTGAGAATTTCATTAATAAAAGCTGCCTTTGCTAACTCTTCTCCTTCAGGCGAATTAAAATCAACCGTTGTATTGTTCGGCAAGAACCCAATACCTTTTAACGAATCGGTTTGTGCAAACGCCTCTTTTTTCAATTCACTTACACGGGCAACCGCTTCTTTTTCCGCCTTGCGTTCTTCACGCGTTGCATACCAAGTAAATGATAACTGATATAAACAAACTACCGTCAGTAAAATGGTTAAAAACCAAAAAAATCCCTTATTTCTCATTGAGTCGCAGTATTATCGTAAATTAAAGGCTGCAAATATAGGATTTCCCCGCATTAAAATCAACTTTTTATCCCTACTTCGTTGATTAGCGGAATAATCGGGGTAATATTCAAATTGTATCGATGAAATCTAGCAGTGTTTTCGAGAAAGATTCCCAGCTATTTGCTTTATTTTCGAGTCCTATATTTCCACGAAATATTTCCTTCTTATTTTCCAGAAAATATGTCTCTACTGTTTTTGCGATTTCAATGGGGTCGACATGAGCCACAACATACCCCGTTTCACCAGGCAGAATACTTTCTGCGAGTCCGCCTACATTCGTTGCAATGGTTGGCAGTTCAAAATGTTGCGAAATACCACTAATACCACTTTGGGTAGCCGATTTATACGTTAGCATACAGACATCACTCGCCGAGAAAAAATGAGGAACTTCATGATCGTCAATATACCGTTCGAACACATGACAGCGATGACGGATGTTCAACTGATCCATTATTCGTGTGTATTTCATAAAATCACCATATGCTTCTCCTGCAATGATTAAATGGTAAGAATTATCTAGTTTCGCAAGCGTTTCAAGTAATACATCCAAGCCTTTATAGTCTCGAATTATACCAAAAAACAACAGGATATTTTTATCCTTCAGCTGATTTAAACCTAACGCATCAAGTGCTTCTTCTCGATTCAACCGAGGCCCAAACTGATTATAAACAGGGTGAGGAATGACCAGGCATTTAGCTTCAGGTAAATAAGACAACAAATCCGCCTTTACCTTTTCGGTCATCGCAATAAAGGCATCATTTCTATTCAGGAAATATCGATTAAACGCATGGTCAAAAAAACGCCGCTCATGCGGTATTACATTATCTAAAATGGCAATACGTTTTGTGAATCTAGATTGACGGCTTAAAACAAACCCTAGGGAAGGACCAAAAAAGGTCATCCAATATTTAGTAAGTACTACATCTGGCTTTAATCTTCTTATTTTTCTAGCTGTATTAATATAGGATACCGGATTTATGGTATCCAGCCAGCGCTGAGACGGAATAGGATCTGCCACATCATCCGAAGTAACAAATTGAGTTTTTCCTGGAAAAAGTAATGACGGATACTGCCGTTTAAACGTAATCGCATGAAGCTCGTGATTCTTCTCTAATTGCCGATAAAGCAATGCATTAAACTGCGCTATTCCTCCGCGGTATGGATAAAAGGTAGAAAGAAAACATATTCTCATACTATGCAATAGCGTTTAACCCATTGTAAACCTTTTGTGGATCGATGTCATTCATGCAAGAAGTTCCACGAACACATTCGTTCCCATAATAGCATTGACAAGGAGATGGTGGACCAATGATTACCCCTCGACCATACAATTCAAATTCGTGCGGGTTAAAAATAGTATTCATCAACACCATCTTTTTTTGGAGTGCCGTTGCGATATGCATCATCATAGTTACTTGCGTTACCACGATATCGCAGGAATTGGTCAAACTTATAAATGTTTCTAAATCGAAGTGACCGGGGTAATAAACCCCTGCTTTTTCGGATAAGGAAGTATTTTTAGCATGCTCCAACTCACCCCCGAGAAACATCGGAAAGTATCCTTGTTGACGCAAGGTGCTTGCAAGTTCAACCCAATATTCATCTTTCCAAAGGCGCGTGTTCCATCGGGGACCACACCCCGTATTTAATCCAACGACTTGTTTTCCTTCACGTTTTTCGTCAAGTATTTTTTGCCAATGGCTATATTTCTCTTGATTCAACTGAATTGCATAAGGTTCAAAATTGAAGGAGGCATGACATATCTCAAAAATTTCCTGCAGGTAACTTTTCGTATTTTCTTTAGATAATTGATCAAAGAAACCGGTCATTAATTTATGCTCTGCAGCACGTGTACACGGCGCAACCGCGTGATCTTCCCACGTGTAACCGTACTTCTCACGCGCTTCTACTTTTGCCATTAAGACGCAAGCTTCTGCCTCTTTGTCTAGATTAACCGCCACATCGAACAAACTGTTTTCTAATAGAAAAACCGACATTGCATTAAAGGGGAGGATTTGTTCGATTTGATCCTTAGGTAAGATTTCTGGACTCTGTGTCATCCAGGTAATGTGCGCGTTTGGATATTTATTTCGAAAAAGTGTAAGTAAGGGCGTGGTGCGGATCACATCACCCAAGGCGGCTAGTTTGATAATTAAAATCCGTGTTTCCAGGGGTTGATAATGGGTACAACTGCCGCACACACTGCCATCCAATTTATTGAACTTACAAGGAATATGTCCTTTAAAAAATCTACAATCTCTTTTTACCTCACTGAATTCCATTAGTTCAAAGTTACAGATTAATGACCGTACTCCAAGATACTGTAGTAAAGTTCCTTACCTTGAGTAACATCCAAGGTGTCAAAATTTGAAATTTGAAGATCCTTGTAGTACTTTTTTACCAAGCCAATCTGCTTCGCATAAACCTCATATTGATTTTGATAAGAAACTAAGGTCAATTCATTAGCAGCTACTACGTGTACTGTACTATCAGCCTGAATGGAACCAACCGAATAGGGTTTATGGATATACTCATAATAAGCCTGACTCTCCGGCAGGAAATTAAATTGATTAGGGTCCCAAATGGTAGCTGTTTTTACCGGGAATCGGAGCACGACCCTTCGAATATTCTCTTCTACTAATTCAGCCCGGTTATTTGCTAAAACGGTAGTCCAAACATCCGTGAGTACCCAAGACGAGTTGGCGCTATTGCGCTTATAGCGATTGAATCGATTAACAATTCTGCCTTCATTATCTAACAGGGTATCCCCAATCTCTGTTTTTAATTGATAGGTTATCGTATCGTGTGGATTAGCGGCATTTTGATCATGTATGATTTCAGTCACCTGATAGACCCAATAACTACCTTCTTTAATGGGGTAATATCCGTAATGAAAACTCGAAAGGACAGAAGGTGCTTGGTCTTTCTTGCAGCTACACACAAGTAGAGTCAAAACAGAAAGCAACACGAAGGCAATTCGATTCATGCTTAAAAATACTTATTCTTCAGGAATTACCCCTTTATTTTTACAATCGACCAAATACTTGTCCAGTGCCTTTGCATCTAAGCGTTTTCCATCCAACCAGTACGACTTGTACAGTTCCGTGCCCTCCTCGTCATAGGCATATGCATACCCATAGGCCTTTCCCTCTCTAAATTTGATACGTGTGGCTACCGATCCATCAGGATGATAAGTTTCCCATACGCCCGACTTTTTTCCTTGATTATATGCACCCTCTTGTTTTTTGCTACCTGTAGAAAAAAATTCCACATACCTACCCTGCAGGACGCTGTCTTTATAGGTTTCTAGTTGAGCACATTCAACCTCCCCCGTTTCGATTTGGTTCTGAATATAGTAAATCAACTTTTCACCATTAAGTCGATTATTCTTAAATGTTTCTATACTCACCAGAAACCCTTGTTCATTAAAGTTCTTCCAAACGGAATCTTTCTTTTGATTCACATATTGTCCTTCACTCATAAGTTGTTCATTCTCGAAATAGAACCACGCATAGCTACGTTCCTTGGTTTCATGTTGAACAACTGATTTGATTTTACCCGACTCAAAATAATACCTGAATTCACCTACAGGCCGATCATCTTTAAATTGTCCCGTATAAAGCATCGTTTTGCCATCCGGATAATATTTAACCCAAGTACCCTGCTTGCGTCCCTGGGAATCTTTTTTGTTTTGTGCATGCATGGGATACACTGCCATACAAATGAACACGAAGAAAAATATTATCCGCATAGCTTGTTTATTAATTCCAAGAGTGAATTTACTGTATAATCAGGAACCACTGTTGTTTCTTCCTTACTCTTCACTAATCCTGTTTTCATTCCCAGTTCCTTACCAAAACGGATGTCGCTGTCGGTATCCCCTACCATTATCGCTTTGGAAAAATCAATTTCAGGAAATTGACGTTGTGCCTCTAGGGCCATTGCCGAATTCGGTTTTCTACGATTGGGGAAAGCCGTTTTTAAATCAATGGCTGCATAAACCGCATCAATTCGTCCGCCGTAGGCTGTAACTTGAGTTATCATGTCTTCATGAATTTGAGCCAGCGACAGTTCACTTAGTAAACCTAACGCTACGCATTGTTGGTTCGTTACAACAATAATTTTACCAAAACGTTGGTTTGCACTTTTTAAAGCTAGAAGCACACCTTGCTCAAACACAAAGGATTCCGTACTTAATACGTATCCTCCGAATATCCGTTGATTAATGACCCCATCTCGATCCAAGAACAAGGTCCAAGTTTGATCAACATGAAGAAGGTCTATTCCCATCCTGATTTCTCTTCAACCAAATAGGAATTTCTTGCCGATGAATTCCGACTAACTAATTCGGCCAAAAACCCAGTAAGAAAAAACTGAAGTCCCATAAGCATAGCAACCAAGGAAACAAAGAACTCTGTTCGTTCCGCTAATTTCACCCCACGGGTATGAATAAATAATTTATCGATGCCAAGGTATAAACCGAAGCCAAATCCAACAAAAAACATCAAGGTTCCTAGTGCTCCAAAGAAATGCATTGGTTTTTTACCGAATTTACCCATAAAGGCAACAGTCATCAAATCTAAGGGGCCATTCAAGAATCGATTTAACCCAAATTTAGAATAGCCGTATTTACGCGCTTGATGTTGCACGACTTTTTCACCGATTTTTTTAAATCCTGCATATTTGGCTAATGCGGGCATATAGCGATGCATGTCACCATATACCTCAATACTTTTGACCACTGCGCGCTTGTATGCTTTGAGTCCACAGTTAAAATCATGCAGATAAATGCCGGTTATTCGACGTGCTGCCCAGTTGTATAATTTGGTAGGAAGCGTTTTAGTGATGGGATCATAGCGTTTTTGTTTCCATCCTGAAACCAAATCTAAGCCCTCTTGAGTGATCATTCGGTATAATTCAGGAATTTCATCCGGAGAATCTTGCAAGTCGGCATCCATGGTAATCACCACGTCGCCATTTACATGCTGAAATGCCGTTTGAAGCGCGGCTGATTTGCCATAATTTCGTTGAAACTTCAATCCGAAGGTATGTTGATCTGCTTTACTTAAGGATTGAATAACTTCCCAACTGCTGTCAGAACTCCCGTCATCGACAAAAATCACTTCATACGTAAAGTCATTGGCTTGAAACACCCTCAATAACCAAGCATGCAATTCTGGCAAGGATTCTTCCTCATTCAGCAGGGGAATAACGATTGAAAGTTGTGGCCTAATCATGCAACTTATTCTTTTATAAATTTAAGGAGTTTCCCCGCATGCTGAACCACATAAAACCCAGCAGCCCAGTGCTGAACATCGAGTTTATGTTCCACTGTTTCTGCCTGACCTTGTGCGACAATCCGTCCGAAGTTATCCATTATTACGTAGGGTTCATTCGTTGAAATGCCCGTTAAGGTTACAAAATCATGTGATGGATTTGGAAAAATGTGTAGACCACTTGTAGTTTCCACCAAGGAATTCACACTGTTGTTGGTCACATAAAACTCGTCAAATGCAGCTTCTGTAATGTTTACATTGGGGTCATAATCGGCAATTGACACAACAAGTTGCATGCTCGAGGTTATGGGAATTAGTCCATTAATGCCAATGCTTTTATACTCCCAAGTCATGGCATTTCCTTGCGGCGGACTCACCGCATCAATAAGCACCAGTTGACTTCCGTTGCTTATGTAGACTTTCAGCGTGTCATCTACCGCCTGCGGCCCATAAAAATTATAATAGCCACGCGCAAAATTCACATGGGGATTCGTTAACGAGGTTAAATCCATAGGTGGTGAAACCAATACGGTATTTCCTTGATCTACATCATCGAAGTCAGGATGTACATTCGGGTCGTTACCTGTTATAAAACAACTGGTCCCGCAGTCCCATGGAACATCACTTACTACTACAGATCCACTGGAAGTAGCGTTCGGAGTTCCACGTTCCCAAATTCCTGTTTGTGCCGTTCCGTTGACACTCCAACCGAAATCTAACTCAAAGTCATCATAGTAGCCAGGCGTCAAAGTAACGTTTAGCACTTGGGTATTTTGATCAATTACTTGACCTGTACAAAATGTTTTATACCCCCATTTTCCAACATAAATCTGATATTGTTCTTGGTAAAACAACACCAATTGCTCCTCACCTAAGGCATTAGTGACACCCGTGTGCGTAATCAGCGGATGAACCAATTTAATTTGCGCATCAAAAATTGGCATTCCCGTGGAACCATCTGTTACATTCACTTGTATGTTAAACGGTGGAATTGGCGTCAACTGAACATCCAAGGTGATTTCTTGTCCTTGGATTAAGGTAACATTCGTGGTTAATGGATAATACCCAACCTTTTCGAACAATACCTGCGCTGTACCTACCTGATAATATCCGGTAACATAAGCACCTTGAAGATTTGAATAATCCGGTTGATTGTTATTGCTCAATGTTACTTTGACATCGTTCAGCGGAACTCCGGAACCAGTTTCTGTAACATTTCCTTTTAAATAACTTCCTTTTTCATAGGTTGGCCCCAGAATAAATAAGCCCTCGGTAATATCTGCCGCGATGATGGTACCGCTGGTAAAGAATGGATACACCCCCCAACAACCGTCGAAACCGGGCGTTTGTCCATTGTAGGTATCGTATTGTCCAACTTTAACTAGGTTATTCGGATTAGTACAATCATGTATCACAATGCCGTCGGAATAATAACTGGTTATTAAATAATCGCCCATGACATGGGTGTTGTGCGGAATCACCCCGGTTCCCGGCGAGTTTTGAATGCGCTCCACTTCAACAATGGCATTTGGATTTGAAATATCATAAACTGCAATATAGGCACCCGAGACCTCATCGGTAGTAAACACATATTGTCCGGAAGTTGATGGCCAAATGTTATGTGAGAAAAGATTTGGGGTTGGTTGAGTTGCAATGAGTTGTGGTACTGCGTGATTACTCACATCTACTAAACTGAAAAACCCATCATAAATATGCGCCAAGTACATGGTATCATTGCGAACATACCCATCATGACAGTACCAGTTATCAAATGCGCCCACTTCGGTCGGTTGCATCGGATTCGAAGTGATATCTAAAATGATCACACCACCCTCTCCCCGATTACTTCCGAACACATAGGCAAACCCTTGATTATCACAAAAGCACGTATGTGCTGAAGTCCATGTTTGTCCGGGAGGCCCCATATATACACTGGTTGGAAGGTTAGTAGATTGAGGTAAGGGAGATAAATCAATAATCAACAAGCCATCATCCGCCTCGGTAGTTACATAGGCATAATCTCCAGAAACACAAGGGTCACGCCAGATTGATTCAGTACCTGGTATCCAAAAAATCTCCACTGGATTGGATGGATTTGAAATATCTACAATGGAAGTTCCTTTCGAGGTACCTACGATGGCATATTCATTACCCATCTCATCTTCATAACCCCAGACATCGTTTAAGTTTGCTCCATGGAGTTGCTGATAAGATATGTGCGAAAGGGAATCAACATTTAATTGACTAAACGTAGACCAACCTAATGCAATAAAAATGAAAGCGAAAAGAATCCTCATAAAATAATAATTGCGGCTATGATAAAGATTAAAATAATCACCGCATATTGCCAAACATCTGGAAAGTACGTGGTAATCATGTCTTTAATATTCATGGTTACTGCTTAATAAATTGTTTTGTATACACTTGGTTCTTCGTCACAATCCGTGCAATGTAAGCTCCAGATGGTACACCCCCAAGATTCACATGAGATTCTGCGAAGTGTTGTGATGCAGTCATTTCCTCCGTCAACCATTTTCTTCCCATCATGTCATAAATTTCTAAGCTTGCTTCATTATCGACAAACCCAGAAATCTCAATGGTCGTTTCACCGCTCGTTGGATTCGGGAATACGGCAATTTCATGATCTAATTTATTTTCATTCAAGCCAACTCCAAAGCCTACAGAAAAATCGTAGCGGTGGTAGTGACCAAAATCACCCGGAAATAATTCAATGTAGCTTCCACCTACATAGCGCAAACGCATCTGCCCGTTAGTTTCACCCTCCACTTGAGCTGAATACCAAAAAGACAAGCCATCGTGATCCGTATCCTCGATAATAATGCTGTAACATCCCGGTGCAAGGTCAAAGGTGTCTTTGTATTGCGTTTGATTGGCCAATTGATTTCGCTGAAAAATTATATTTCCAGCCCCATCGATTAATTTGTATGAATTCTCAACCGCCTTGTTGTTGGTAGTTAACCATGCGAAAAATGGTCCGTTGATTACTTCTGGCGCATCAAACTTCACTTGTTTCACACTATTCTGCAAGTACTCATCATTTCCAACGGTACCATTCACATTGCTAACATACGCAGTAAAGGTTTCTGTAGAATCCATATCCATCCAAAATCCAAGGTCATTTACAGGGATTTCAACTACTTCTTCCTCCATAAATCCAAGGTTTCCTGTCCAGTTGAATTGAATTTCATTGCCATAGGTAATCCAACAACGAATAAAACATGAAGTTAAGGCGGTCGCGCCTGTATTGCGCAGCACCACTCTTGGATTTGAACACGTTGGATTGAATTTGCTGTAGTATTCCCAATTATTTGGATTCAACACGTCAACAATCGCCGCATCATTTTGGAAATTTGGTGCCGAATAGGAAATCAAGTCAAAGGCACCAATATAATTACCTCCTGCCGTTCCTGGATCCCCCGGTGGAACTGCTGTAATGCTGTAATCGATATTCACGGTATCTCCGGGTTGTACAAATGGAGTCAATTCAAAATCGAAGTCCTTTACACGATCTCCCGGACACCATCCTTCGCGGGCATATGGCCATGTACCTCCTTGACCGATGTTTGGATTATCTCCACATTCGGTGGTTTGCCAAATATTCCAGTTGTATCGTGGCGTTCCATCGATTGAAATGCGGTGATCATTAGGAACCCATTCGCAGCATGCCATATTTCCTACTTGCCCATGACCGGACATCCTGGTTTTAATTTTAAACATTTGGGAAGTATCTGAAAGCACCACCGGTTTATTTTGAAGCACTACGTCATTGGCCATTTGCCCATAATTGTAAGATCGCCAATCTGCCCAAATCGGCTCACGTTTATGAACATCTCTCGGCGGAATTCCTTTCACAAAAGCAAATTTCAAATCCAATAATTCTTGCGTATTGTGCGCCGCCAGATCAACCACACCATGTAAATAGTGCTGATAATCTGTTACATCATAAATCCAACTAAACCCATTTGGACCTAAATCGAAGTTTATACCATAGGGCGTAATATATCGAGCAATTTCAACATCTTTAACAATTTCGTAGGGTTGTTCATGGTAAAGAATGGTATCATTAATTAGTTGCAAATCGGAGCTTACAGCACCTGTAGACACTACAGCACCTTGCGGACTAAAGGTGTAAGAAGAACCTTGTGGAACTCCACGGTAGCTGCTCACGATTTCGAAATGGCGATTAACTGCTGCTTGCTCAAAAATCACCACAGGTTCGATTGGCTTTGATTGCGACACTAAGGTCGTTTGAACAGCACCTGAAACAGTTCCTTGTCCAAAAGCAACCACAGGACGTTCAGTAAGCGTTTGAACCCCCGCTACAGGCGATGTCGACTTGATCATGGATCCAGTAAGTGGATCAAAACCATCCGAAAGCATTAACTTGTAATCGTTCGGAGAACGGTCGTCGGCATAGTTCACATCATCAAAATCATAATAAGTCATCAAGGCATTATAGTTGGGGTGACTGTTGTCGATTTTTTCTTTGAAATTCGCTAAAATGGTGGCTGAATCTAACGCGGCTTTGAACACACGGAATTCATCTACTTGTCCTTTCCATTTAATGCCATAATCGCGACTAGCCCCTAAAACAAAGCGATGGATGTATCCAACTGGACGGTTCAAGTTAGACCCCGAATGCCACGTGTGGCCATTTTTATAAATAAACATTTGACCAGTGCTTTGCTTTTTAACGAAGGCCCAATGGTTCCAATTGTTGTCAATTTCTCCGGCGGTCATGGGCTTGTTGATTCGGTCATACCCGGTATGATTACCTGCATCCCAATAAATATTATTGTTGCTCCATGGCATGTGAATGTTTAATACCCGGTTGTTTAAGGTGTCGTATGCCTCAAGAATGGTTGTATTTGTTCCATTGTTCGCATTTCCTTTGGCCCAAAATTCAATGGTAACATCTCCTGCGATTAAGGTATCAGACAGTTCGAGCATGCTGTAATTTGTACCATCAAATTCAATTACGCCATTTCGACCATCAAAATAGTTCGAAGAAAGTCCAACGCCTGATTCTGCATCAAAACTATATTGAGAAAGGGTTGACGTTTCTGAATCAAAACTTAATTGTACAATAATGTTTTGGGTACCATTCCATGCAAACGGTTGGAAGAACAAAAAGCGGTTTGCTCCCAATTGCATCGTTCCAGCATTTATAGTTTGATTATAAACTTCCGTGAAGGCCCCAGTTATCAATTGATTTAAGCTGCTTAGATTTGTTCCAAGTAGGCTAATTTTTGGAAAGGAAAGCCCTTCATTTTGTGCCAGATTAGAAACAAATAGAGATAACGACTGTAAATCACCCGCTTGTACGCCTGCGGCGAGTAATTCTTGAGCAGTCACCAAAAACTGATAGGTTCCTCCTTTACTTTGTGTATGAAAAGGAAGTGTAGTTGAACCGTTACTTATGTTTACCAAGAAATCTTGCAATACTTCACCGGTACGGAACGATTGATTGGTTTGATAAACATTCGCATAAGCAGCTCCTGCATTCGCGGAGTTATAATTGATCAATAGGGGTGCTTGAAAATTTGCGAGATACTTGGCTCCCTCACGCTTTACTGAATCGAAATTACCGGTGTGATCAAACACTCGCGTATAAGTTAAATAATCCCATTCTCCACAATCGTATTGATCCCATGTGGTTAAGGGACTACATTTGAGTTTGTAATACATCAACACCTTTTCGAAGCGCTGGGTATCTAAACTTGCCGGAAAATTAAATTGGTCGTGACGATTCGTAATGGAGTCAAACGTGAAGGTTTGAACCCATGTGGTATCTTGCGCAAAAACACTTGAAAATAAGGTAATTGAAAGCAAGGTAGTAAGTAAAACTCTCATAGATTAGCTATTTTAGCAAAAATACAATACTTGGCAGTATAAAACGAAATTCGGACAATATTTCCGTATTGATTTGATGGCATACGGATTGAAACAAATAGTAACATCTGGAAGAAATGGGGTTAACCCAAAGAATCCATTAACTTCATCTGCCAAAATGTCAACTTATGGACGAACAAATAATACACATAGACCTCTTTTCGAAAATCGATAACGATTCAGAATTTATTCCATTAATCACTGCGGAAGAAGAGGAGTCGGTAAACAACCAAGCCTTTCCGGAGGAGTTACCAATTTTACCACTTCGGAACAATGTGCTTTTTCCCGGTGTTGTGATTCCCATTACGGTAGGACGTGATAAATCCATCAAACTGATTCAAGATTCAAACAAGGGAAATAAAATCATTGGAGTAGTTTCTCAAAAGAACCAAGAACAGGAATCCCCGAATTTCAATGACCTACATACGGTGGGTACGGTGGCACAAATCATACGCTTGTTAAAAATGCCTGACGGAAGTTCTACGGTAATTATTCAAGGAAAACGTAGGTTTGAGATCGAAACACCCTTACAAACTGAACCTTACATGAAGGCAAAAGTTAAGGTGTTCAAAGAAACGAGTGTCTCCAAAAAAGACAAAGAGTTAAGTGTAATGATCAATACGATCAAGGAATTAGCCTTGCAAATCATCCGAGACAGTCCGAACATTCCTTCAGAGGCACAATTCGCGCTCGGAAATATTGATAGCCCAACCTTTTTGGTGAATTTTATCTCATCGAACATGAACGCCGACGTTTCTAAAAAGCAAGAAATGCTTGAAGAAATGGATATGAAAAAACGTGTAATGATGGTGATGGAGCATCTGACCTTGGAAGTTCAAATGTTGGAAATGCGCAATGAAATCCAGAATAAGGTAAAACGCGACTTGGACCGCCAACAACGAGAATACTTCTTGCATCAGCAAATGCGAACGATTCAGGACGAACTAGGTGACAATCCGCAGGATCAAGACGTAGCGGAGTTTAGAGAACGCGCCACAGCCAAGAAATGGAGCGAGAACGTAGAAAAATCGTTTTATAAGGAATTAGACAAATTGCAACGAATGAACCCTCAGGGAGCAGAGTATACCGTTCAGATGAATTTCTTAGATGTTATGCTGGATCTTCCATGGAATGAATATACAAAGGACAACCTCGATTTAAAACGAGCAAAGAAAATACTAGAGCGCGACCATGCTGGATTGGAAAAAGTAAAAGAACGCATCCTGGAGTATTTAGCCGTGCTAAAAATTCGAGGCAACATGAAGTCACCGATCTTGTGTTTTTATGGTCCTCCAGGCGTTGGTAAAACCTCCTTGGGGAAATCAATTGCCGAAGCGCTGGGAAGAAAATATGTGCGCATGTCTTTGGGCGGGCTGCATGATGAAGCGGAAATTAGAGGTCATCGTAAAACCTACATTGGTGCTATGCCGGGCCGTGTGATACAAAGCTTGAAAAAAGCAGAATCAGCCAATCCGGTATTCGTCTTGGATGAGATTGATAAACTCGGAAGAGGATTCCATGGTGATCCTTCCTCTGCCCTATTGGAAGTACTAGACCCAGAGCAAAATGGGGCATTTTACGACAATTATGTGGAAAATGAATTCGATTTATCCAAGGTGCTTTTCATTGCCACAGCGAATAGTCTTGGCGACATCCAAGGTCCGTTGCGCGACCGTATGGAAATCATTGAAGTCAATGGATATACCGTTGAGGAGAAAATTGAAATTGGAAAGAAACACCTCATCCCAAAACAACTTAAGGAACACGGATTGAATGCCAAAGAGTTCGATTTGGAGAAGGCAGCCCTAGAGCAGGTGATTCTTTCTTACACCAATGAATCAGGTGTTCGTGGTTTAGATAAACAACTAGCCAAACTAGTACGTTCCAGAGCGAAGCAAATCGCGAATGAAGAATCTTACGAAGTAGTCATCAAAGCATCTGATTTGTTTACCTTTTTGGGTGCAGGACGAAACCAAAGCAAGAGCATCTCGAACGATGTGGCGGGTGTTGTAACTGGATTGGCCTGGACCGCGGTGGGTGGAGATATCTTATTCATTGAATCTTCCATTTCTCAAGGAAACGGTAAACTGACCCTAACTGGAAACTTAGGAGATGTAATGAAAGAAAGTGCGGTAATTGCCTTAGCATTTTTGAAATCCCACAGTGATTGGTTGAGTTTACCACAAGCGGTATTTAACGACCATGATGTTCACCTACATGTTCCGGAAGGAGCTACTCCAAAAGATGGCCCGAGTGCAGGAATCACTATGCTTACTTCGTTAGCGTCCTTATTCACCCAACGTAAAGTGAAAAAAGACCTTGCCATGACCGGAGAAATCACGCTTCGAGGCGAAGTGTTACCAGTTGGGGGAATCAAGGAAAAGTTATTGGCCGCGAAGCGTTCAGGCATCAAAGAGGTGATTATGTGTAGTAAGAATAAACAGGATGTGGAGGAAATTGAAGCGCGTTATCTGAAGGGATTGAAGATTCACTATGTTGAACACATGAAATCCGTGCTTGACCTTGCCTTAACGAAAGAAAAGGTGGCAGAGCCAATTATCATAGAGCCGAAGAAGAAAAGCTAGTCCCAGTTTTCGGTATCGTTTTCTTTCATGAGTTTAATCCAATTTTCATCCGGATCAAGTTGATCACGCAATATCTCTGCGTATTCGTCTGCGTTCAATTCAAAGCGAGCGACTTCAGTACCCGTGTAGGCTTCAATTCCATCAAGCAACGGAATTTCCCCTGTACTACAAAAACTCAATGCCTGCCCTCTTCGGTTTCCCCTACCCGTTCGTCCACAGCGATGCACATAATTTTCAGGATTATCGGGGAGGTCATAATTGATTACATATTCTACCTCAGGAATATCAATTCCTCTGCATGCAACATCGGTGGTAACCAATACTTTATTGGCACCAGAACGAAAGCGTTCCAAGGTATTAAACCGTTCGCTCTGCTCTTTCCCTCCATGTAAAATTTCTACCGAAATACCGATGCGTTCCATGGCTTTTTGTACGCGTTCTGCGCGCACCTTGGTACGGACAAAAATCATAAACCGTTCTTCAGGATATTCGGTCAGAATATTTTCAAGAAAAAATCGCTTATCGTCCATCTCCACCATCATGACCTGATGATCAACATTTTTTGACACGGGATTTCCCGGGGTAATTTGAATACGAATGGCATCTTTTACCACATCATAAGCCAACGATTTAATTTTCTTATTGATGGTTGCTGTAAAGAACAAGGTTTGCAAATACCTAGGCAACTTACGTTTCGCATCCACTATGTCACGAGCAAAGCCCAAATCAAGCATTAAATCTGCTTCATCGAGCACCCACATCTTAACCGTAGAAATATCCAAATACCCCTGGGCGATCAAATCGAACATTCGTCCGGGCGTGGTAATTAAAATTTGGGTGTTTTCTTTAAGCTTTTTAATTTGACTTTCCTGTTCTACTCCACCAATCAAGGAAAGAATACTAATCGATAAGTGCTTGCTCAGATCAAGAAAAACCTGTTCAATTTGTCTTGCTAATTCACGGGTTGGCACCATGACCAAGACCTGAACTCCGGACTTCCGGGCGTAACCATTTACTTTATGAATCAAGGGAATTGCAAATGCTGCGGTCTTTCCTGTTCCGGTTGGCGCTACCGCCATGACATCTTCTCCGTTTAGAATGTGCGGAATAACCTTGTATTGAATGTCGGTTGGGCGCTTATACCCCAATTCCTCAATGGCTTGTAAGATAGACGGATGAATGGGGTAATCCTTGAACTTCATGGCTCAAAGGTACGCAATCTCCTTAATTCTGATTGAAAAGCTTTTCTACTACTTCAAATCGGTATGCGAAGATGGATTCTAATTTTTTCCGAATAAACAAGGCATGCATTAATCGACCCAATATCCCAAGTGGCAATTGATAGCTCACGATATCGGTCATCTCAACAGAATCACCTAAGTCTTTAAAATGGTGTTCGTGATGCCAAATGGTATAGGGACCAACCCGCTGTTCATCCACAAAGAATGCATGGTCTCTCACTGTTTTGATCTCCGTAACCCAGCGCATTGGAATACCAAGTAAAGGTTTTACGGTATATTCAATCATGAGGCCTTCGTACATTTTTTCCGGCACTTCGGTCCGAACCACGAATCCCATGGAGGAGGGCGTAATTTTAGAGAGGTTATTGGGTGAGGAGAAGAAATCCCAACAGGTATCTATGTTGGTTTTTACGAGTTGTGTGCGATTGAGTTGGTACATACAGAAGCAACAACTGAAGGCCTAAAATGTTGGCATTAGTTCAGTATATTCACCCCACTTCCCGATAGCGCACATCATCCATCCAACGCAGTTTATGCATTTCTCCGACTTCGAGGGAGAAGTATTCAAAGGTTTCACTAACTACTCCGTTGAGGCGATAAATACCTTTTCCTTGAAAGGGGTATTTCCTACCGGATTCTGGAAAATGAACGGTATCTAGGGTATCTCCATGAATGTCGAGAAAGGTACCAAAATACATGTAATCGCCCTTACTCGTTTTAGATTTTTTAACCGCCACCAAGTAGCCATACGTTTCGATATGCAGTCCGCGGCTGTAGGGAATTTGAGCAGCCGGTGTGTGTTCAGGAATAGCATCCGAAAGTAAGTCGAAGGGATTACACAAGGGAAAACCCAATAAATCCAACTGATCAAATACAAGTTCCATGGGATGCTCCTCAAAATCGGGCAAGACAAAGTCTTGTACGGGCGCAACGAATAAGCCCTCTTGCACTGATTTCACCGGTGCTTTATACAAGCGATAATGTGCACGCCACAGCAACTGCTTGCGTGAAACCCCAAAGGAACGAAAGGCTCCGATTCGAATCAAAATGGCCAATTGATCTAGAGGCACGCGCACGCGGTTCAAAAAATCCTCAAAATCTTTAAATTCACCATGCTTCGTACGCTCTTCAAGCACATGACGAACCACCTCTACCTCCAAGCCTTCTACTAACACAAACCCTAAAATCAAACGCTTACCGTATAACACACAGGGATGAAATCCTTTCTGAATACAGGGAGGATCAATCTGTGCCCCATATTTACGGGCCTCATGCACATAAATTTCGGTGCGATAATAGCCGCCAAAATTATTCACGGTAGCGGTCATATACTCTAAAGGAAAATGTGCCTTCAGGTAAAGACTTTGATAACTTTCTACCGCATAGGATGCTGAATGTCCTTTAGAAAAGGCATAACCAGCAAAACTGGCAATTTGGTTCCATACGGCATCAATGAGCTCTTTGGCATAGCCTCGGCTGGCACAATTCCCATAAAATGTCTCCTGCACCTTCGTGAATTCATCCCGCGAACGAAATTTACCGGACATGCCCCGCCGCAAAACATCCGCCTCAGCCAAACTCAAGCCCGCAAAATAATGCGCTACCTTGATTACATCTTCTTGATACACCATCACCCCATAGGTTTCTGGCATAATTTCCAACAACAGCGGATTCGCCTTAGCTCTTCGTACTGGATCTCGGTGACGTAAAATATACTCGTTCATCATTCCTGATTGAGATACTCCTGGACGAATAATTGAACTCGCCGCAACTAATTCAAGGTACGTAGCGACCTTCAACTTCACCATAAGCATACGCATCGCTGGAGATTCCACATAAAAACACCCCAAAGCCTTCGCCTCCAACAACATAGCCCTGATTTTAGCATCCTCCTTGAATCGCTGTATGTTGTGTATGTCTTCCAAGGGCGCCTCGGGTTGATTATACGCAATGATGTCCAAGGCTTCACGGATTTTCCCCAATCCACGCTGACTTAATACATCAAACTTATACAAGCCCACATCTTCAGCCTCCAACATCGAAAATTGTGTAGTAGGAAATCCTTTAGGGGGCATAAAGGTGGCTGAAAACCATGTAATGGGATGTTCACTAATGATGATTCCCCCAGAATGCACACTCAAATGAGAAGGCATGTCTTGCACATACGAGGCGTAGCGCAACACGAGCGCGGACATACTGTCTAACTGATTCGGAGGAATACTTCGGTTGCTCAGTTTATCAATTTCGGTCTTGGGCAAGCCAAACACCTTACCCAATTCACGCACGGTAGCCTTATACTGAAAGGTATTGTAGGTGCATAACCATGCGGCGTTTGGGTATTTCTCAAAAATGTAGCGTACAATCTCATCGCGGTCTTTCCAAGAAAAATCAATATCGAAGTCGGGTGGATTTTTTCGGTAGAGGTTGATGAACCGTTCAAAATACAGGTCTAATTCTAGCGGATCCACATCGGTAATGCGCAAGAGGTAAGCCACAATGCTGTTTGCCCCGCTGCCTCGCCCTACGTAAAAGCATCCACGAGAACGCGCATACGAGGTAAAATCCCAGGCAATCAAAAAATAGGATAAATAGTCTTTTTGAGCAATGAGGTCGATTTCTTTTTCAATGCGTTCCACAATCTCATCATTCAGTACCGGGTAGCGGTACGATATCCCCTCTGCGCACAACTTTCTTAGCAGTTGTTCATCCATCGCTTTTGACCCCGCATAGGAAATTGGATTTTGGGGTAAGGCATCTTCTCCAAACGCAAAAGAAACCTCGCAATCTTCCATGCACTGCTGGGCTCTGTTCCAAAAATCAATGGATTCGCCACACGCATCAATCAAGGCTGTTTTAGCCAGTAAAAACTCATTCCCCCGCGCATGCCACTCCGCAGGGAGTTTAGACAACAAGACATTGTGATGAATTGCCCGAAGCAAGCGATGCGTATTAAAATCCCGTTTCGTTTTAAATATCATGGGACTTAGCAGCACCACCTTCTCTCGATCGTATTTCTGCGCATAACGAAACTCCCACTGCGCTAATTCGGTAAGATCGATCTGAAAGAATTCATGTGAAAATAAGGGACGTGGCAGCTGAGTTTCTAGCGGATAAAACACCCAGCAATTGGAAAAATGAGGCAATACCGATGGAAATGATTTTTCATCATGGAGGAAGGGCGTAATAAAGCGATTCATCTCATGTATGCCGCGGTTATTTCGTGCCATCAGGGTGGCCACCGCATGTATTCCATTGCGTAATTCAACACCAACCACGGGACGTATGCCTTGTTTTTGCGCTTCACGCACGAAGGCTAAGGCCGATCCCGTATGGTTAATATCGGCTAGAAACAAGCACTCATACCCTGCCTCTACGCCCCATTGGACGAGCGTTTCAGGCGCGTAAACACCATACTTCAAACTGAAATAGGAATGGATTTTCATCGACAGCTTACTTAAATTCGTCGATTAGCTAACAAGGGCGGCGCTTCCCCGTCAAAGGGATTCCACCGTCCGATGGTCCGTGCCTCCATCCCCAAGGCACGAATCACTGCACGATCCCCATACCGGATGCGGATACGGTCCATGGCTTGATACAAACGCGCATAATCTACCTGGTCGTCAAACAAACTCAACTGATGACTTCCCCCCACGAGGTCGCTATACCGTACCCCAATTAGGCGAACCAATAAGCGTCGATTATAGATTCGATCAAAGAGTTCAGCGACCAGGGGCAATAAGTGATGGTCGGCTGCGGTGTAAGGTATCTTACGTTGCAGGGTTTGTGTTTGAAAATCGGAGAAGCGAATCTTAACCGTTACACAACCGCTTAACTTGCCTCCCCTACGCAACTGAAAGGCTAAATTTTCAGCCATGGCACTTAAAATCGCTTGAAGTTTACGCACATCAATGGTGTCGTGATCGAATGTGCGTTCGGTTGAAATAGATTTCCGTTCCGTGTGTTGAATAACTGGAGACGGATCAATTCCCTGTCCTTTTTTCCAAATCGTTACGCCGTTTTCTCCGAGGGCGTGTTCCATCAGTTGCACGGGTAATTCTTGTAGGGTTTGTATCTTTCGAATGCCTAGATTACAAAGTGTTTGATATGTTTTCGTTCCTACCATGGGAATCTTAGCCACCGATAAGGGAGCTAAAAAGCTACGTTCATCTCCGTGTGATATAATCCGTTGGTTATTCGGCTTTGCTTCGCCGGTAGCAACTTTAGAAACCGTTTTATTTTGGGAAAGACCAAACGAAATAGGCAAGCCGGTTTCACGAATGATTTTTTGACGCAATTCACTGGCATACGTAAGGGTTCCAAAGAAACGGTCCATGCCCGTAAAATCCATATAAAACTCATCCACCGAAGTTTTTTCATACAGCGGTGAGGCCTCCCGAATGATGTCAGTAACCATACGGGAATAGTAACTATAGGTCTCTGAATTCCCCTTAATTACAATGGCTTCTGGACAGCGTTCCTTGGCCATTTTCATCGGCATAGCCGAATGAATCCCAACACGTCGCGCTTCATAGCTGCATGAAGCCACAACGCCACGGTCGCTGGTCCCTCCAATAAGAATAGGTTTTCCGTTGAGGCGACTATCAAGAAGCCGCTCACAGGAAACAAAAAAGGTGTCTAAGTCCATATGGACAATATTGCGCAAAAGAGCCATGGATAATGTGTTAAATTATACCGTACTGCGCGTTGAATTGCTATCTTTGAGTGACACAAAAGTAAGATAAATAATTATATTCTAATCAATTTTTTAGATTAATTTTTAACCAAATGAACTTAAAGCTTTTATTTATTGGAGCCAGCGTAGCATTACTCACGTTGAATTGTAGTACAAGAAATCAAAAGAAAAAACCTTCGAATCCGACTACACCTGAAGTAGTTGAAACAAAACCCAAATACGATAGCATCTGCATAAGCGACAAGGGATTGACGGGTTATTTCAAGGGACCGGAATACAACGTAGAGGGAGACATTGCGCATCAGTTTTCAAATACGGTAGCCAACCGCGTCGGTGAATACTTAAAAGATCGCTATTCCAAAAAATGTTACTTAAAAGTAGACTTGGAGGGAATCAAAATCATCACGAACGGTTTAAATCAAGTAGATAGTGTGTATTACGCGATTGAGATGCCATTCAAACGGGTGGCCAAGTGTGATGCATTTACAGGAATAGAGCATTGCGGGAGCTGGAATTACCAACCTATAATTTTCTTAAATAAACGTTTTAAAGAGCTTAGGGAAGGCTTATCGGAACGATGCAGTGTGGGGAATTCAGCGTATAAATTTTACAAAACCGAGGAAGGATTTCAAGAATATTGGATCCAATTTAAACACAAAAATTACCAGTCCGACTGCAACAAACAATAAAATTTGTTAAGGAATATAAAGGCACCCGAAAAGATAGTAGCTTTGATAAAAATTAGTATCACATGAAAAAAGGAATTATTGCATTGATCGCGATTGGCGGAATTTTATTTATTGGACTTCTTGGTTTTTTAGCCTATTACAATGCCTATAACAACGCGGTTGGCCTACAAGAAACCGTTGATGAAAAATGGGGTAATGTACAATCAGCCTATCAAAGACGGTTGGATTTAATTCCCAACCTTATGAAAACGGTAAAGGCAGCAGCGAAAAATGAAAAAGAAATCCTAACCCAGGTAACACAAGCGCGAGCTGGAATCGTGGAAGCAAAAACACCCGAGGATATGGAACTAATGGGTAAAAAAATCAATACGGCCATCAACTTGATGTATGAGGCGTATCCAAACATACAATCCACGCAAAATTTCCGCGACTTCCAAGTGCAATTGGAAGGAACTGAAAATCGGATTAAACGTGAACGGGATGTGTACAACGAATCCGTTAAAAACTACAATACCCATATTCGCGGATTCTTCACGAGCATGTTCTTAAACAAAGAAACCTTCCCTAGAAAAGAAATGTTCAAAGCGATGACTGGAGCTGAGAAGGCGCCAGACGTTAACTTTGAATAAGATGCTAAGCGAACTTGACAAAAAATCGGTAGTTAACGCGATTCAGTCCGCAGAAGAATTAACCAGCGGTGAAATCCGTGTTCACATCGATAAAAAAGGTGGAAAAGAGCCATTCAAAGCGGCAACTCGTGTATTCGAACGCCTAGGAATGACTAAGACCAAAGAACGTAACGGTGTATTAATTTATCTTTGTTTCACTAGAAAACAGATTGCCATTTTAGGCGATCAAGGCATTAACGAAAAAGTCCCTGAAGGATACTGGGATGAACTCTATCACAGCATGGCAACTGCATTCCGAAACGAATATTATTGCGATGGAATTTGTGATGCTATTCAACGAGTGGGTGAAAAATTAAGCATACATTTTCCGGTGAACCAAGACAATCCAAATGAATTAAGTAACGAAATCACCGAAGCATGAAATTTGCAGTAATCTTCATTTTTACATGCTTTGCAGCATTCGGCCAACTCCCTGACAAGCCAAGCAATCCACCAAGAGCATACAATGAATTTGGCAAAGAACGGTTGCTGAGTGATGCCGATGCAACTGCCATAGAAAACGAACTCCGTGCGTTTGAAGAGGCGACATCCAATGCGATTGTCGTCGTAGTAGTTGACGACTTAAAAGGGATGGAAATCGAGCAATTTGCGGATGAGTTAGGCGAAGCTTGGGGTGTAGGGACAGCAGAACATGACAATGGTATCGTTATGTTGATTAAGCCATTTGGGGAAGGTAGACGGCAAGTAACCTTACGAACCGGAAGAGGATTAGAAGGCATTATTCCAGACTTAGTTTGCAAGGATATCATTGACCGGGAATTTATCCCAAATATGAAAGATGGAAATCCGCTAAAAGGAATTCAGCAATCGGTAAAAATCTTGAAAGACCTGTCAACGAAAGAATATAACTATACCCATTATCAAAAAGAAAAACCTAAAAACGTGATTGGAGGAATCTTTGCACTTCTCATTATTATGCTAGTCATATATGCAATCATCAAGAAAGGCGGTGGCGGATCAACCTTAGGTGGTCGCGGTTATCGAGGTGGCTATTGGGGCGGATTCGGAGGCGGATTCGGCGGTGGAAATAGCGGTGGGTCATCCGGAGGGTTTGGTGGATTTGGCGGTGGAAGTTTCGGCGGTGGCGGCGCGAGCGGCGATTGGTAGAAACAAAAAAAGGTTAGCACTGCCAACCTTTTTCTTTTAGTTTTATTTCAACTGTTTAGATATTCTCGATAATTATTGCTGAGGCACCTCCTCCTCCGTTACAAATTCCTGCACCTCCAATCTTACCGTTGTTTTGTTTCAATACATGAAGTAAGGTTACAATCACTCGAGAACCAGAATTTCCTAGTGGATGTCCAAGCGCTACCGCTCCTCCATTGACATCAACTTTTGCAGGATCTAACCCGAGTATCTTAGTATTTGCGATACCAACCACTGAAAACGCTTCATTCAACTCCCAAAAATCAACATCTGAAGTCGTTAATCCTGCCTTTTCTAAGGCCTTAGGTATGGCGATAGAAGGCGCTGTGGTGAACCATTCTGGTGCCTGCGCTGCATCAGCATAAGAAACAATCTTAGCGAGCGGCTTTAACCCTAATTTCTGAACCATTTCCTCAGACGCTAATACCAAGGCAGATGCACCATCATTTATGGTTGAAGCATTTGCCGCGGTAATCGTACCTTCTTTATCAAAAGCGGGTCTTAAGGAAGGAATTTTATCTAAAAATACATTCGTGTATTCTTCATCCTTTGACATCAAAATTGGATCGCCTTTGCGCTGAGGTACAGGAACAGCAACAATCTCATCGTTAAATTTCCCAGCTTCCCATGCAGCAGCTGCACGACGATAAGATTCAATCGCAAAAGCATCTTGATCTTCACGCGTAATGTTATATTCTTTGGCGCATAGCTCAGCACAATTCCCCATGGGCACATTCGAATAAACGTCTAACAACCCATCTTTCGTAATTCCATCTAACATGGTGATATTTCCGAATTTCGTTCCATTTCTTCCACTCACATAATGAGGGGTTTGCGACATGCTTTCCATTCCGCCAACCACTACCACGTGATTGTCTCCGGCAAGAATTGATTGAGCCCCTAACATGATCGATTTCATTCCTGAAGCGCACACTTTATTCACAGTAGTACACGGTACGTTTTGACCTAGACCAGCACCTAAGGCTGCTTGACGTGCGGGTGCCTGACCAACTCCTGCTTGCAACACATTCCCCATAAAAACTTCATCAATATGATCAACGCTCACTCCAGACCGCTCTACTGCAGCTTTGATTGCTATGGAGCCGAGTTTAGTAGCTGAAATGGAAGATAAACCTCCAAGAAATGAGCCCATAGGCGTTCGAACAGCAGAAAGAATGTAAACAGTTTTTGACATGGCGTAATATTTTGTACAAATGTAGAGAAATAATCATTTTTAATACCTATTCCCCACAATAACTTGAATCGATTCCTTATTTTTGTCTTATGTCAATTTCTGCATCATCCTCCCTTTTTTGGTTGCTCATACTATTGGCAATTTCGATTACAATTACATGGTATTTTTATCGTAAAAACGCATGGTTAAGCGCCCAAAACACGTGGGTAAAATGGGGGGTTCCATTGTTAAGAGGGACAGGGATTTTTCTTGTTCTTACCCTACTCCTTGAGATTACATTGTTGATGAATCATACCGAAGTCGAGGAACCAATCCTCATTACGGTACTCGATAACTCGAGCTCCATAAGGCAATACAAAGACAGTGCACAAATAAAGCGCTCGATGGATGGATTCGTTCAAGCCGTAAAAAATCGATTTGACGAAAAATATCAATTGGCATTTTACACGGTTGGAGAAGCTTTAAAAGAAAACAGCTCCCTCAACCTTACTGAACATGAATCTAATCATGCTAAAGCGTTCAACTATATTTCAGAGCAGTACCTAAATCGGAATATCGGGGCTATTTTGTTCGCATCTGATGGCAATTACAACGTGGGTGATAATCCAACGTATAGTGCGGAGAAAATTAGTTTAACCCCTATCTATACGCTTGGAATTGGGGATACTACACCTAAAAAGGATCAAATCATAACCAATCTTTACTATAACGACGTAGTTTTTCTTCGAGATGAATTCCCAATAGAAGTAGACCTAGAAGCATTTAAAATCAAGCAAAAACAGGTGAAAGTAACGCTAACTCAACAAGGCAACGTATTGGGATCGCAAGTAGTAAATTACGCAAATCAGGAATATTCATTTAAACAACTTAGATTCGATGTAACTGCTAGTAAGGTTGGATTTCAACCCTTTACGGTTAGCGTAGAATACCTTTCCGGTGAATTTTCACGAAAAAACAATACTAAAACGTGTTACATCGAAGTGGTTGATTCACGAAACAATGTATGTTTTATTTCAAACGGTGTACATCCAGATTTAGCAGCACTTCGCGCAGTCGCCTCTTCGAATGAAAACTATCAAAGTTCCTTTTTAAGCCCCAAAGAATTAGTAGAAAAAGGACTTAAACCCGACCTCGTTGTTTGGCACAATCCAACGTTGCAATTCGATGCTAACGTCAGCGCATATATCGAACAGCACCGAATCCCCGTATTTTACATAATCAGTCCGTCAGCTACCAACCAAGAACTTACTAAACTTAAAATCTTTGCTACTACCAATGGAAGAAATCAAAGCGATGAGGTTCAAGGCAATTTAAATCCCGGATTTAGCGCCTTTGAATTGAGCGACGAATGCAAGCAAGCGATACCTTACTATCCACCACTTGTCACAAAATTTGGTGCAATGAATCCATTAGGCAATACGGAAGCCTTATTAAATCAACGGGTTGGAAATGCAGTTAAAAAGGAACCTTTAATTTATTTTGGTAAAACAAAGCAGAATGTACCCTATGGTGTAATCTACGGAGAAGGCGTTTGGCGATGGAAATTAAATGAATTCATGAAATATCAGCATTATGACTATTTCACGGAGCTCTTTTCAAAATCATTTAATTACCTAATGGTCAAACGCGCAGGCATGGGATTAAGCGTACAATTTGAGAAGCGTTTTGGTAAGTATGATCGAATTGGTGTAAATGCGAATTTCTATAATGCGAGTTTAGAACCAATTACCAAGCCTGTTATTAACCTGACATTAACCGGCCCACAAGGAAAAAAGTATACCAACAGGTTCAATGTTTCAGGTAACCACTATACACTGGATTTAGGAACGCTTCCTTCGGGCACCTACAAATGGACAGCCAATACGACGCATGAAAAAAAGAAGTATTCCAAATCAGGGATATTTGTTGTAGAGGATATTGGCTTGGAACAAGCTACAAATACAGCAAATCATGGTGTATTAAAACAACTTTCCAAAAACTCAGGAGGCAAATTTTCATCCATCAATGCTTATAAAAAGCTACTTGATCAACTTGAAGCAAGGAACGATATAACTACGATAGAACGCATGAGCATTGATTTTTGGAATTTAGTAGATTCATGGGGATTCCTGTTGCTTATTGCATTGATTTTTAGTACGGAATGGTTTTTAAAACGCTATTTCGGCGCATATTAACGGAGATGTTAGATTTAAAGTAAATTAATTTTAGTAAGGATGAATCGTATACTTTACCTGGTCGTCATAAGCGTTTTAGTTGGTTATGTTCATGGTCAAAAAACGAGTGCAGTAGCATTTTACAACGTAGAGAATTTGTTTGATACCATTGATGGTTCGAACGACGACGCTGAATTCCTACCATCTGCTAAAAATCAATGGAACGCAGCCCGATACGAAGAAAAACTTACACACATTCGAGAAGTATTACTTGCCATGAACAAACCCCTGGTATGTGGTTTTTCTGAAGTAGAAAATGCATCCGTGGTGCGAGCAATCATCGCCAATCAAGAAGCGTTCAAATCCTATGGAATCGTTCACTATGAAAGTCCAGATGCGCGTGGTATTGATGTTGCTTTAATCTATGACAGTTGTAAACTGAACTTGATTGATTCTAAGGCCATTCGATTTGTGTTACCCAGTGAAACAAAGCCTACAACTAGAGATATTCTTTGGGCTCAATTCAAATATAAAAAGCAACCGTTTTATGTGATGTTAAATCATTGGCCGAGTCGACGTGGCGGAACGGATGAAAGTGATGAGAAACGTGTGGCGGCAGCGAAAATCGCGTGTAATTTTATTGATTCTGTTCAGAAAGCTAACGGATATCCTATCATATTTCTTGGTGACTTAAACGATCATCCAGAAAACAATGCCCCGAAATTAATCGATGAGCGCTTAGACCCAATGATCACGAAAGATAGCGGCCCGACCAAAGGAACCCATTTTTACAACAACGAGTGGGGAATACTTGATCACATTTATGTTTCTGCCAATTTTATTGGTAAAAAAAATGGTGTCATTGCAAACTCGGGTCAGATTCATAATTTCCCTTTTATCATGGAGGAATATAAAGGAAATATTCAACCCAAACGCACCTATGCGGGAAGCAAGTATTTGGGAGGGTATTCAGACCATTTACCCGTATCCATTCAACTGAACATAAAATAAATAAGACCGAGGCAAACCATTCGCTTTTATTATCGTAAGAGGTTTATTAACTTTGTTTTAACACGATATAAACGCTACTTTGATTAAACCAACGCATTTCCTTTCTTTCTGTGTATTTTTCACTGCGTTTACTACGTTTACTTTTGGACAAATTGTTTCTCCGTTTAGTGTTCGATATCAAACCAACGCGAAAGGTGGTATAAAAATCGCATCCAATGTTGTATTAAGTTGTGGTTCGGGAACAAACAACTGTGCGACGGCACAAAGTCAAGTTCCTCCGAACGGAACCTTTTCAAACGGGGCTTTCTCCATGGCCTATGTGGATATTGACAATGATGCTAATACCTTTATGTCAAGTAGTGACAGTATCGCGCTTCCAAACTGTTCGGAAATCCTTTGGGCCGGACTCTATTGGAGTGCGCGGATTGCGGCGAATACACCAAACTATGCGAACCGAAGTCAAGTTAGATTAAAGCTAAATAATGGCTCATATCAGGTGCTTACCGCCGACCAAACCCTTGATGTACCAACCATTGGAGGATCTTCTTGGTCCCACCCAAGTTATTACTGCTTTAAAAACATTACATCGGTTCTCACTTCCACAGGTACAAATACTCGTTTTACGGTAGCCAATGTAACAGCCGAAGCAGGATCAAATCGTTGGGGTGGCTGGTCAGTTATTATTGTATACAAGAATGTCCTCCAATCCATGCGTAACCTCACTGTATTTGATGGGTTCGCTAATATTTCCGCAGGAAACTCATTAAATATTCCAATCAGTGGGTTCACCACCCCTCCTTCTGGTCCAGTAACCTTTGAATTGGGTGTTATTGGGTTAGATGGTGATCGAGATTCAAATGGGGATCAATTGCAATTTAACGGCGCAGGGAACTTTGTTAATATTTCTGATGCCCTACACAATACAACAAACTTCTTTAACAGCACGATATCTGACAATGCGGTACTCACCCCATTTAGACTTCCAAGTTATAACAACACCTTGGGTTATGATGCCGGTATTTTTTATCCGAATAATACAGCCCTGAACTACATCGGAAACAATGCTACTTCAGCTACCATTCGAGTAACCACGAGTTCAGAAAATATTCTGGCCAGAGCGTTCACATCAGCAATAGACATCTATGAACCAGATTTAAGGGCTACCGTGTATGTTCAAGACTTAAATGGTGGGCAAGTGGTTCCAGGTGATATTTTACAATACACCATGGTTGGTAAAAACATTGGTAGTGATGTTTCATACAACACCTTCATGACCGATACGCTCGATGTACGAACTACCTACGTACCGAATTCGTTAAGTTATCTGAATGGTCCATTTATCGGTACTAAAACAGATGTTTCAGGAGATGATCAAGCAGAGTATGATGCGATCAATAAGTGCATTAAAGCCAGAGTTAATGTAGGTGCGAATGCAACGATTGGAGGAATCATGAACAATTCACCGAACGGTGCAGATTCTGCTGTTGTCAGATGGCGGGTTCAAGTGATCAATGATTGTCTGTTATTGGCTTGTGACAGTACGATCAGTAACAAGGGATATATTTTTGGAACTGGAAATGTTTCCGGGAATTCATATACCAATAATGGGGTATCTGACATCTACGATGCCAACGGGTGTCCAACCTCCAACAACAATGAATTAACGATCCATTCAAATTGTCCACCACCCAATGTAACCCATAACGACCCCTTGTGTTTGGGGGATTCCCTACAGTTCGTTATTCCCTTTAGTCCCTTTGCTAATTATTCTTGGGTAGGTCCAAGTGGATTTTCTTCTACTTCCCCAGCGCCCGTGATTGCTCCAGTGGCCGCCAATAATGCGGGGGTGTATCAACTCAACATCACCTTCAACGGAAGTACGTGCACCTTCTTTAATTTACTCGACACCGTGGTGGTGTTGCCTAACCCTACGATTAACCTCTTGAATCTAACGAATGTTACGTGTTTCAATGCCGGCAATGGAAGCATTAGTGTACAAGGAAATAGTACCCCATCTTATTCCTATCTATGGA
>JBILBR010000002.1:0-507752 GCA_044353585.1 Crocinitomicaceae bacterium
GCCTCAAGATGAGATTTCTTTTAAGGGCCGTGGTAGACGACCACGTTGATAGGCTACAGGTGTAAAGACAGTAATGTCAAAGCCGAGTAGTACTAATAACCCGTAGACTTACAACTCAAACTTTATTTATTTTTTTACTGCTTCGATCATCCGATATATCAATACCCATTTTAGCTTTGGGTGTCTATAGCAGCATGGTCCACCTCTTCCCATTCCGAACAGAGAAGTTAAGCCTGCTTGCGCTGATGGTACTGCCCTTTTGAGGGTGGGAGAGTAAGTCGACGCCGCTTTTTAAACCCTGATATTCGCAAGAATGTCAGGGTTTTTTGTTTTATTCCCACCCTCAAAAGTATGTTTATATGGAAAGGTGGGAGAGCCCCGACGCTTCGGTCGGGATGCTGCCTGCAACGTCAGTATAAGTCGACGCCGCTTTTATAACCCTGACATTCGTAAGAGTGTCAGGGTTTTTTTATTGAATACACCCTCAAAAGTTATAAGGATAAAATAGGAGAGTCCTGGCGATTGTTAAGTACTGCAAGGATGTTTGACATAACGTTAGAATAAATAGGCGCCGTATTTAAAACCCCTTAAATTCTTAGTGTCGTCAGATTTTATATACTTTATTTTCTCGCTTTTATTAACTTCATTCATTTCTGAGATGGTTTCTTATGATGCGATGAGATAGATTATATTTCTGTGATTTATTTCATGTGGTTACATATATTGTATACTACATTCGCCATGGAGCTTTTCAACTCTTTTTTTAACTAAGTACCATATATTTGGTGGGTATTCGAAACCTAGTAAATAGCATATGTTAAACCAATATCGTTACTATTATACTATGATAAATAGCGTTGTTTTAGTGTTTCATGGATGAAGAAATGCAGTTTGATTTAGAAAGTTTTCTCGAGATGTTTCGTTTTATATTTCACCCAATTATGTGCCGAGTAAATTGCCTTATTCTGATTTGTTGAATTTATAATCTAGTCTTATTTATGTTTCATTCTACAGTATATCTGAATTATTTCTGTATTTGAGGTTAAATGATCCCTAAGATTACATGGGGTAAAGGTAGCTAGTATCAAAATTTGTTTAGTAAAATCCCTAGATTACCTAATACCTATTGACATCATCTGGAATGGTTGATATTGGTTTCTTTTGTTGTACCCAAGCACAGTATTTGAACCATTAAACGTGCCAGATATTCTACATACTATAGAGTGCTGGCCAAGAAAAGTATTAGAAGCTTGTAGTCTCGATTAATTAAGATTAATCTTATTTTTTAGATCAGGTGAAATCCCTCCTTTATGTAGGTAAATATTAATTGTTTTCAATCGAAAATATTGTTCCGAAACATATAGATATCCTTTAGGATAATTTCCTGTTCCCCAAGAGTTTTTAACTAGCAAATAGTTTGTTCCATTTTGGTCCTTATACATACCTACAATGTGCATTCCGTGGTCGTCCGTAGTTGTCTTATTATCATATCCTTTTTGACGCAATTCAGCGGTAACAGAAACTTCTTTGGTTGGGCTTAGAAACGCGTTAGAATTTCTTTCTGCACCTGCATCGTTATAGTTTCTATTATCTTTTCCAGATACTTGAATGGTACTAGGGTCTTCAGGAACCAATGCAATACCATTTTTGAAGCTAAACCCTTTTTCTGATACATCAGCTCCCCATGCCACAGTATAACCATTAGCTAAGGCATTAGAAACGGTAGCCATTAAATCATCTAACGCTACATTGTAAGAATCACCCCAATTATAATTATCTGGAATAGCTAATTGACATTTAGCATAAGGAGTATGATTCGTAAATGAGGTTAACGACACATAGTCATCCATAGTTAATCCAATGCTTGTAGCATACGATTGCGGGGTATATTTTTTTCCTTTCCATTCAAATTCTTTGATTTCTTTACCCACATAGGCGTCTAAAATGCCGTTAACTGCAGGTTTCCAATTGGAGCTAATTCCATTCGAACTAGCACTCATGTATTTAAGTAAGCCTTGAACAGAACCATTAAGGACTTCAAAGAATTCTGCGTGGTCATACGATTCATTTCCGTTTAAGCCGTTATACACATCGTAAGGAACAATGCCATAATTCTTAATCACCCAGGGTATGTCATGAAAAGCACCACCTTCACTGAAGTTGATTTTTCCGTCCATACGAATAAACTTATCCGCTTTATTTTCATATGATTTTCTCACCACAAACATTTCTGAAAGCGCATCGGGTGTTTTATTTCCTTTACGGATTAATTCAGATTCAAAAAAAGAAAGACCGGAGAAACTCCAACACGTTCCTGTTTTACCTTGACTTTGAACGGGTGTGGCATCTAAATGATAAACCTTAGTGAATTTGTAGTTACTTCCTTCGATATTTGTAACAGTTTGAGAAAATGCAAAGTAAGAAAGGGAAAATAATGCGGTAAGAAATATGGTTTTCATAGGTGTTATTTTAAAATCCAAGTATCTATATTCAGTGATTTTGCTTTAAGATTAATGTTATTTATGGCTTGCTCAGATATTCCTTGCCCCAATGATACTTTATAAAGGCCTCCTTCATGAAGAATAGTACAATCAAAGCCCAATAAATCGAGTTTTTGGCTTAAACGATTTGCATTTTGTTCACTTGAGAAACATCCCGCAATGCAATACATAGTATGTGCTTCAACCCTATATGTTGTTTGATCTTGATTGAAAAGCACCGGGTTTGTAGATGCATCATATGCATCAGTATACGTTGATTCAATGGATACTTCCTTAATGTGCGGAATGTTAACCGTTGCTTCCAAATAACTACTGGCAAGTTGTGTCTTGAATGGATTGAAATCCTGATATGAAATCATTCCAGATTGAATCGCTGGTGTTTTAACAGGAATCCATATGGAATAAAATGCTATTGGTATAGCGATTGCCGCCGCTGCAGCATATTTCCAAACATTCGATTTATGGGGTCTATTATTTTCCTGAGGAGCAGGTATAGCTTCTTCGGTTGAAGCAGGAACAAAATAGACAACTTCTAATCCATATGCGCTCATTAATAAATTAAATGATCGATCTTGCTCGAATTGTAAGTTTCCTTCCACATCCTTCCAAAATTGACCGATTTTTGAAATTTTTAGCGTCTTTCTGAGGGTAATGGTATTATTCCATTCGTTAACTTCTTCCTCAATGGCGCGAACGCTTTCGGAATACGCTATTTGGTTGACTAAGCTGAATCGATTGGCCAATACTCCATCATTATCTTTCAATTGGATGTTAAATGCAATTTCCTTAAATGGTGGTAATGCCAAGCCTAATTCAAAATCAATACGTGCACTTTTCTCTTTAATGATAAAACCACCAAAGGAAGGTATGACTACACATTCATTCGACTGCAATAAATCCGGAAGAATTTCAGCTATACACTTCATACTTCAAATTTACAAAAACTTAAAAAGAAATAAAAATGAACTTATAACAGACGAAGCACAAGATCAAGGTCTTCCGGCACATCAATATTCGGTGTTTCAATGTCAGTTGCTATCGTTCTAATCTTATATCCGAAGTACAACCATCGAAGTTGCTCAAGTGATTCACTGGTTTCTAATTCAGTTATTGGTAAGTTAATGAGCTCCTTAAGAATAATCGTCCGATATGCATATAATCCAATATGTCGCAGCGGAGAAATGTTAGACGAAAACATAAGAGAAGGAATAGCTGATCTACTAAAAAGTAAGGCATCGTTTTTATGATTAATAACCACTTTTATTCGATTAGGGTTGTTCAATTCAGATTTTTCTATGTTCTTAGTTACAAGCGTTGCAATCTGCACCTCTTCATTCTTGAACGCCTGAATTAACTGGGATAGTTGACGCGGATCTACTAAGGGTTCATCCCCTTGGATATTCAGAATTACATCCATCTCTGGATAAAGAGCAGCAAGTTCACCACAACGTTCAGTCCCAGAAACGTGAGTCGACAACGTCATCATAACCTCCCCACCAAAAGAACGCACATGTTGATAAATGCGATCATCGTCTGTTGCAACAATAACCTTTGAGAGTTCTTCACATTTACTCGCCCCTTCATATACACGTTGAATCATGGTTTTACCCTTGATATCAATTAACGGTTTACCAGGAAACCTACTGGAACCATAACGAGCAGGGATTATTCCTAATACCTTCATTAGAATTTCATCGCTAATTGAACCAAGAAGTTCCGTGGTGCTTGAATGTCTCCAGGACGACTGGAAGTTTCTGAATTAAAAACATTGTTCGCAATAACACTCACCTTGAAAGTATCGTTAAGTTGATACCCCACGCGCGCATCAAAGACCAAATTCCCCTTATTGTAAACACTTCTATAGGCTTTAAGTCCTGGCAAGATATAGGTGTTTTGAGCAATTGGTTCTTCAAATACTTTATCGATATTTCTCATGAAACTATTGTAACGATTCGATACACCAACACTCCATTTTTTATATACTGCCTCAACATCGGCTCTCACCAAATGTCTGAACCTATATTTCAACATGTTTGTGGTGCTATCTGAGTTGTATACTGAATATTTCGGATCATTATTTAAGGATACAGGATTCATGTAGGTATATCCAATGAGCGAAACAACTTCTACATCGCCAATTTTACCCATGCTATTGAAAGAGAATTCAACGCCTGTAATTCGCGCATTTTCTACGTTTTGAGCACCAAAGCCTATAATTTGATTGATGGTATAACCTAAGGTTTGTTGAACATAAATAAGCTCAGCGAGTCCCGCGCTGGTATATGGGTCAATTTGATTTCCATTGGAAGGGTTGTAGAATCCAAAGGAAAATTCAATCATGTTGTCGTAATTATTAATAAATCCTGACACATCGATCATTCCTTTCCAGTCCCCCATTTTCACCCCTTGCTTAATTCCAATTTCTGCAGCCCATCCCGTTTCAGGCTTTAAGTTTGCATTTGGAAATATATTCAATGCACCTACTGATGTGCTGGTAAAACGCTCACCTACCGAAGGGTATCGTATACCTTGGCCGAATGAAGCCCTTAAATGGGTGTATTTTTTCAGTTCATAATGAGCTCCCGCTCTAAATACAGGATAGAAAGGAAGGACAGTATTCCCAATTTTAAAATCAGAATCTCCTTTTTTGTTATCCATAGTGAAATATTCTGCACGCATCCCTCCAGTAAAATCGAATTTACCAATGTGGTGATCATACTGTGCATAAGCCGCCGCATTATTTGAGGAATGGTCACCGAATAAATTAGAAAACACAACATTATGGGTGCCAAATAAACCTGATACAAGGGTCCCTCCAGATTTGAAATTACGCTGAAAATTATAGTCGGCTATATAAACAACTGCTCCGTTACTTTGCTGATCATTAATAATGTTTTTATTCGTTGTAAGGTACGCTCTGGTTTTAATGCTGTGTTTATTATTATGTTTATCAATATACTTAACATACGGGTCGATAAACAGGCGATTAGATAGATTGTACGTTAAGGTTGACGCTGGGTTAGCCGTATCTGCACCTCCACTGGGTGTATAGCCTTGATCTGCACTTTGCCAAATCAAGAAATTCCCGGTTTTATGCAATTGATAATTGAAACTCACCCCTGCTTTAAGTCGTTCTATTTTTAAGGGACGGAGATATAAGGTCCCACTGATTCTACCCCGAGTTTCCGTCTCTCCTTGACGATACCCTTTGTCATTATAAAAGACGGTTGATAAGGTATAGCCCGTACGCTTAAACATTTGACTGCGGAAAACCTCCACTTGTTGGTTCATCGGATTAAATCGTTGCGCGCTGTCCTTTCCCCACCATTGCATGGATTTCCTTCTTGGATTATCATAAATTCCCGTCTGCACTCTAATTTTGGTTTCTGGCTTTAATCCTGGTTCTTTCTCCGATAAGGCAATCACCCCATTTAATGCCCCGCTTCCATAAAGTACGGATGATGCGCCCTTTATCACTTCTACCTGTGATGCTTGTTCTATTGGGATGGCATTCCATTGTGCATCTCCCGCATACCCTGACAACAGGGGTAAGCCATTCCATAACATCATTACCCGACTTCCAGCGCCGTATGCAAATCCAGAACCTCCTCGAATGCTCACTTGACCATCCATGGTAAACACACCGGGTGTTTGTTCCACCGCTTGCTCTAAATTAACCATCCCCTTATTTTCAATTAAGCGAGGCTTAATTACTTCGAGTGAAATAGGGATTTCTTCAATTTTTTGTGCGCGTTTATTTGCGGATACCACCACAGTTTGCTCTGTTTTTTCATTCAAACGCATGGCATGATTTATAGTGCCGAGGTTGGTAATAACTACGGTATCAATTCGATATTCTAATAAATTAAACACCAATTTTAAAGGAAGAGTCGTATTGCTGAAACTAAACTTCCCATCGAAATCAGAGAGTTGTTTTTCTCCGGTTGAGGCATATATTTTCACACCATATAACGGCTTCCCTGTGGATTGATCTGTAACGACACCATTCAGTTGGGCGAAGGAAATGGCGGTAAATAACAAAGAGATGAATAACAATAAAAATACGCGCATAGGTTAGGTTTTGGGGCTTAAAGAAACAAAAAATTACAAAGCCAACTGCATTTGAAGAATGAAGTTTCTTGGTGCTTGTACATCGCCAGGCCTACTGACGTATTCCTTGTTAAAGAGATTATTAGCAATAAAATTAACTTTAAATGCTTCATTTATTTGATACCCAAAACGTGCATCGAAAACAGCAACCCCTTTATTGAAAACAGATCGATAGTTAGCCATACCTACCAGTAATTCCTCTCCAAGCACCCCATCTTCAAAGACTCGATCAATGTTTCGCATATAGCTATTGTATCGTGAAGAAACTCCTACGCTAAACGCTTTGTAAGTCGCTTGAATATCGGCCTTGGCCATGTGATTAAAGCGGTATTTTAACATGTTGGTACTTGGGTCTGAAAAGGAGAGTTTGTAAAGGGAATCTTTATTAAGACTAATCGGATACATGTACGTATAGCCTAATAAGGTGGTTAAATCAACTTCACCAATTTTCCCCATGCTGTTAAATGAAAATTCCGCTCCACCAATAAAGGCTTGCTCTGCATTTTGCGCCTGAAATCCAACCCAATTGTAAAAGTAATTGATAGTGTCAGGATTTGTGGTTTGTAATACCGTGATGCTATCCGGTTTATATAATCCAAAGGTAAATTCTGTCATATTAGAGTAATAATTGGCAAAACCAGCTACATCGGCCATCGCTTTCCATCCTCCAATTTTAAATACTTGCTTGACGCCAACTTCTGCGGCATATCCAGTTTCCGGACGAAGTGTGGGGTTTTTAAAAATCACCACGCCGCCTACTGAAGTAGAAACGAAGCGCTCGGCTATGGAAGGAAATCGAATCCCTTGACCTAAAGATCCTCGAAAGTGAGTCCCTTTGAATGGTTCATAATGAACCCCTGCTCGTAAAATTGGATATATGGGTGACTCAAATGCCCCTATTTTGAATTGAGAATCAAAGGGTAGCGTATCTAACTTGCAGAACTCTAACCGTAAGCCGGTCGTAAAATCCCACTTTTTTGCCTTTATTTCAAATTGACTATACGCTGCAGCATTTTCACTTAAATGATCACCAAACACCCAACTTTTAATATTATTGAGCGTGTTAGTGGCTCCAAGTGTCATATTGGTTGCGCTATTTATTTTCTTTTGAAATTGATAATCGAAATAATACATCTGAGCAAATGACGCATCATATACCTTGGTATCATTCCCGGTTGTAACCAAATAGTATCGCGTTCGAATGTGGTGCTTGTTGTTTTTCTTATCAATAAACTTGAGGTACGGGTCCACATTAAATCGTACGGCCTTTTGCCTTGAAATCGTATTGTCCATGGCTTGATAACACATAGAATCATTTTTCCATAACACGAAAACACCCGCATCTTGTAGCTGTAAGTTGTAACTTATTCCGGCTTTCAATTTGCTATTCTCTTTCAATGGACGATAGTAAAAGCTTCCGTTAATTCGAGCACGTTTTTCTTGTTCGCCTTGGCGAAAAGCTTCATTATAAAACACGTTCGCTCCGATCGTATACCCAATGTTTTTAATTGATTTTCCGTAATAGAAATCAGCCATATGAAAGGTCGGATTGAAGGCTTGTTCCTTTCCCTTACCCCACCACTGAAGTGACTTGCGGTTCGGGTTGTCATAAATTCCACTTTGAATTTTCGCTTCTAAGACCCCATCAGGGCCTGGTTCTCGTTCGTTTAGGGCTATAATTCCGTTTAATGCACCACTTCCATAGAGCACAGAGGACGCGCCTTTTAGTATTTCTATCTGAGAAGCTTGTTCCATTGGAACGGCATTCCATTTCGCATCACCAATATCCGGTGAAAGCATGGGTACGCCATTCCACAATAATAGCACCCTACTTCCAGCGCCATAAGCATATCCTCCACCCCCGCGTATGCTAACTTGACCATCCATCACATAAACTCCTGGGCTTTGATCAACTGCTTGGGCAAGATTGGTTAACCCTTTGTTTGCTACCAACGCAGGTTTTATTATTTCAATGGAGATTGGAATTTCTTCTAATTGTTGGTCTCGTCTCCCTGCACTTACGACCACCGTATTCATTACCCGTTGCTTCGGGACTAATTGGACATTCAGGCGATCTAACGTACTTACTTCAAGTGTTTGTGTTATGAATCCATTCGAGCGAATGGTTATGGTTGCTGGTAATGGTATGTTATTCAGTATAAAATTACCTGTAACATCTGATTTTACCACTTGATTTGAACCTTCATGAATCACCTTAACCTCACTCAACGGTTTACCATCTTCTGTTGAGGTAATCGTTCCGGTAAGTGTTTGGCTAAATCCTTGAAATACAGAGAAAAGACAGATGTTAAAAAGTAATAATCGCCACACGTCTAGTTAATTTTTAAGTAAATTAGAGTTAACGAAGATATAAAAAAATGGGGGGTGATGGCTTAGTTTATAAAGTGGCGATGAGTTTTTTAAAAGGTCTTGGTCCGATTCGAATTAATAATATTCTGTCAGAACTTAATCCCGAGCAATTTTTTTCATTGAGTATTTCCGGTGTAAAACAGTGTTCAAGACTATCCGCAAATCAATTGGCATCTATGGAGCGGAATCGTGCATTGGATTTTGCTGTAAAGGAAATTGAGGCCTGTATTACTTATGGTATCGAACCTATTTTTATTTTGGATCCAAACTATCCGAGAAGATTAAAACAATGTGTTGACGCCCCTATTGTACTTTACCATCGAGGGGAAGACCTATTGAATTCACGGAGAACAATAGCAATAGTTGGCTCAAGGATGCACACTACGTATGGAGTTGAATTGATAAAGGAATTAACCCAGGGACTTTCGGAAGCCGGTGTGCTTACTGTTTCAGGCTTGGCGATGGGTATTGACAGCGTGGCTCATGAATATTCTATAAAGAACAACATACCAACTGTTGCGGTATTAGGAAGTGGATTGAATCAAGTGTTTCCTAAACGAAACACTAAATTGGCACAAGAAATTTTAGAACATGGCGGGGCTTTACTTTCTGAATATTCTCTGTTCTCTAAGCCTGTACGTGAGAATTTCCCAGTCAGAAACCGAATCGTTGCAGGTCTTTCCGATGCGACCATCGTTGTAGAAAGTAGAGAAAAAGGCGGCGCCCTAATAACCGCAGATCTAGCTAATGATTATAACAGAGATGTTTTTGCTTATCCAGGTTCAGTGCATCAACAGTATTCTGCCGGATGTAATGCGTTAATTCGACAACAAAAGGCTCACCTTGTCACGAATTCATCAGAAATTCTTAGCATGTTGGGTTGGGATAAGCCGCGTTCTAGACAACAAGAGCTTTCTTTGCCTGTGAATTTATCGCCTAATGAACAACAAATAATTTCAATTCTAAAACAACATGAATCCCTGTTTATGGATGAATTGGTCATTCATTCTTGTATGGCAACTTCCCAACTTCATGGGTTGCTGTTAGGATTAGAGTTAAAGGGGCAAATTGCGAGAACCTCTGGGGCGAAATATCGGATTAACTGAAGATTAAAATAATCTTTGGAATGAAAATCAGGCAGCCGATTACCAAGGCAATAACAGAGAATATCAGAACCGCTCCGGCGCTTAAGTCTTTTATTGTTTTTATTCTAGGGTCTATATCCATAGAAATTAAATCACACAATTTTTCAATGGATGAATTGATGGTTTCTAACGAAAGTACTCCACCAATTAATATAAGCACAACAATCCATTCCCAAATCAAAAGGTTTAAGGTTATACAAAGACCCAAAGCAACAAGTCCTATAATCGATTGGATTCGAAAATTTCTACCTAAGGCCCAGCTGCTATAAATTCCTTCGATGGCGTGAACGAATCCTTTAAGAAATGTTTCCATGCTTTTTTTATCGAAATTAAGCTAAAAAACTATTGATTCTTGATATGATATCTTTATTATCTCCCTATTTTTGCAACAGTTCTTTACTAATTTAACTTATGAAGAAAGGTGGAGGGACCGGCCCTGTGAAACCTTGGCAACCTGTTGAACTAATAAGGTGCCAAATCCTATTCCCATAGTGGAAAAAGATAAGTTTTGGCTTGTGCCTTTCTTCCCAAATGAACAATGACAGCAATTGAAAAACAACTTCAAGACCATATTTTGGTGTTGGATGGTGCCATGGGAACCATGATACAACGTTATCCGTTGGAGGAGGATGATTTTAGAGGTGAACGTTTTGCCTCCCATACTTCTTCATTGAAAGGAAATAATGATTTACTAAACATTACACGACCGGATATCATTTTTGAAATTCATAAGGAGTATTTGGCTGCGGGTGCCGATATCATTGAAACCAATACGTTTTCAGGAACTACCATCGCTCAAGCCGATTATCACTTAGAGGATGCAGTATATGACATTAACTTCCAAGGTGCTAGGTTAGCTAGGAATGCAGCAGATTTATTCACGGATAAACCGCGATTTGTAGCTGGATCCATTGGCCCAACGAATCGAACGGCTTCTATTTCTCCGGATGTGAATAATCCGGGGTATCGAGCAGTGAATTTTGATGAATTAAAAACCGCCTATAAAGAACAAATTGAAGCCCTCATGGACGGAGGAGTGGATGTGCTGCTAATTGAAACTGTCTTCGATACACTCAATGCGAAAGCTGCGCTTTTTGCGGCCAATGAGGTTTTTGAGCACCGAAAGATTGCACTTCCAATAATGATCTCAGGTACGATTACTGACCGCAGCGGTAGAACCTTATCTGGTCAAACGCCTGAAGCATTTTTGATTTCACTGCAACATGTTAAATTACTTTCTATCGGATTGAATTGTGCCCTCGGTTCAGAACTTATGGAACCGTATTTAGCAGTGTTGAGCGATAAAAGTCCTTTTGCTGTCAGTGCTCACCCTAATGCAGGGTTGCCTAATGCCTTTGGTCAATATGACGAAACTGCCGAAATCATGGCGTTGAAAGTGGATTCTTTCTTCAAGAAAGGCTTGGTAAACATCATTGGCGGATGTTGTGGAACGACTCCTGAGCACATCGCAAAAATAGCTGAACTTGCTTCGCATTATTCACCAAGAAAAATAACACATGGAACGAATTCTTAGGCTTTCAGGACTTGAGCCCCTAATCGCCACAAAGCAAAGTAATTTTGTTAATGTAGGCGAACGAACAAATGTTACGGGTTCAAAAGCATTTTTACGGTTGATTCAAGAGGATCGTTACGAAGAAGCATTGGCTGTTGCTCGGGAACAAGTAGAGGGCGGTGCACAGATTTTAGATGTGAACATGGATGAAGCCATGATTGATGGTAAATATGCTATGGTGAATTTCCTTAATCTCATTGCCTCAGAACCTGAAATTGCTAGAATCCCAATCATGATTGATAGCTCTAAATGGGAAATTATTGTGGCAGGCCTTAAGTGCCTTCAGGGGAAAGGAGTAGTTAATTCCATATCGCTTAAAGAAGGGGAAGAGGTATTTATTCAACAAGCCAAATTCATCCAATCCATGGGAGCAGCTATGGTGGTGATGGCATTCGATGAACTCGGACAAGCAGATTCTTTCGAACGTAGGATTGAGATTTGTGCCAGATCCTATGAGTTATTGGTCAATAAAGCCAATGTTCATCCGAACGATATAATTTTCGACCCTAACATTTTCCCAGTAGCCACGGGAATGGAAGAACATGCACTCAATGCGCTTGATTTTTTTAGGGCTACCGAATGGATTACGCAAAATTTGCCGGGGTGCCATGTCAGTGGTGGCGTTTCGAATGTATCGTTTTCTTTTCGTGGAAATAATGCGGTACGAGAGGCAATGCATGCAGCCTTTCTTTATCATGCGATACAACATGGTATGAATATGGGGATTGTTAATCCAACGATGCTCGCCGTTTATTCCGATATCGACCCCGCATTGTTAGAACACATTGAAGATGTACTCTTTAATCGCCGTGAAGACGCGACAGAACGCTTACTTAATTTCGCGGAAACGGTTAAGCAAGGTAAAAAAGAATTAGTGGTTGATGAGGCTTGGAGAGCGTGGGAGGTAGAAAAACGCATCGAACATGCCTTAGTAAAAGGAATTGATAAGTTTATTGAAGAGGATGTTGCGCTATGTTTACCCCGATATCCGAAGCCGCTTCAAATTATTGAAGGACCCTTAATGGCGGGAATGAATGTTGTTGGTGACCTCTTTGGTGAAGGAAAAATGTTCCTGCCTCAGGTGGTTAAATCGGCACGTGTAATGAAAAAGGCGGTTTCATTTCTTCAGCCCTACATCGAAGCCGATAAGAATGGCGAAATTCAAAAAGCTGGGAAGATTTTAATGGCTACCGTAAAAGGAGATGTACACGACATTGGAAAAAATATTGTTGGGGTGGTTCTAGCTTGTAATAACTATGAAATTATAGATATGGGTGTTATGGTCCCTGGTAATGAAATAGTTAATCGGGCGATTGAAGAAGGTGTAGATATCATTGGATTAAGTGGGTTAATTACGCCATCCCTCGAAGAAATGGTGAAGGTGGCAACTGAAATGCAACAGCGAAATTTAAAAATTCCTTTACTCATTGGGGGGGCAACTACATCTAAAGTACATACTGCGGTGAAGATTACGCCGAATTACGAGGGTCCAGTGATTTATGTTCCTGATGCTTCAAGAGCTGTTACTGTTGCCGAAAAAATGTTGGGAGGCGATTCCAAGGCCTATCACGATACCGTATTGGAAGAATATGAACGCATTCGGGCCCACCATGAATTGCATAATGCAACGAAACGAATGGTTCCTATTGAAATGGCTAGAAAAAACAAGTTGACGCTCGAATTTTCAAAAGATACCATAGTTAAACCAACACAACTCGGTGTTTTTGATGGTAAAATTGATGTGGAAACCTTAATTCCTTACATAGATTGGTCCCCTTTCTTTAGAAGTTGGGATTTACATGGTAAATATCCTGAAATCCTATCGGATTCAGTGGTTGGAGTAGAGGCAACAAAACTTCTTGTTGATGCAAAAGCGTGCTTATCAGATGGCATCAAAAACGAATGGTTTCATCCATCATATGTTTATGGGATTTTTAGTGCGAATGCAGTGGGGGATGACATTGAAATTTATGATAAAACAACGCATCAGGTATTACATCGTTCCATTGGCTTGCGCCAACAAATAGAAAAAACTTCAGGGCAGTTTAATCTGTGTTTGTCCGATTATGTTGCGCCCAAGGAAAGTGGGATAGCCGATTACATCGGTTGCTTTGCCGTTACCTCAGGTGATGTAACTGACATCTGTAAACAATTTGAAGCATCCCATGATGATTACACCAGCATTATGATTAAAGCGGTTGCGGATCGGCTGGCCGAAGCCTTGGCCGAGTGGTTGCATGAACGCGTGCGGCTTACGCATTGGGGTTACGACAAAACACCGTTAAAAAACGAAGAGTTAATTGCGGAAAAATACAAAGGAATAAGACCTGCGCCGGGATATCCTGCATGTCCAGATCATTATGAAAAGCTTGGTATCTTCAACGTGTTGAATGCGACCGATCGAATTGGTGTTTCCTTAACTGAATCCTTAGCTATGCATCCCGCTTCTTCGGTCTCCGGATGGTATTTTGCTCATCCTAGTGCTAAATATTTTGGAATTACTGCCATTTTAGAGGATCAGTTTTTATCGGTCTGCGAGCGCAGAAATGTGAATAAAGATGAGCATATTACCTGGTTTCCCTTCATGAAAAAATAATGTGCTTTTAAGCAACTATTTACGTATTTTTGATGTCCTTGAAGGGCCTATGAAAATCAACATATTATTTATCGCATTTATTGGCAGTTTTTTTACCGCCATGGCGCAAGCGCCTACGGCAAATTTTACTGCTTCTCCACTCAGTGTTTGTGCCGGTGTTCCGGTAAACTTTACATCCACCTCCACGGCTAATGGTGGTCCAGCGATTAACCAATACTCTTGGAATTTTGGTGATGGTGTTACTGTAACTACTCAGAATCCCTCTCACGTGTTTACCACAGCAGGAACCTTTACCGTTACGCTTGTCGTAACTAATACTAATGGGGCTGTAGATTCAGAAATAAAAGCAAATTACATTACGGTCTTGCCCGCACCAAACGTTGGTTTTAATGTAACTGGTATTGGGTGTACGGTTCCGTTAACCGTAGGGTTTACGAATACATCATCAAGCGGGGCTAATTTTTCATATGCCTGGAATTTTGGGAATGGGCAAAACTCCAACAGTCAGAATCCCGCCAATGTCACATACAACACTGCAGGAAATTTTGGGGTGCAGCTAACGGTTACAAATACTACCACGGGTTGTGTCGCCAGTTATACGGATTCTATAGTTGTGAGTAATTTCCAAGCCGGCATTACTGCTCCAGCAGCAGGATGTGTTGGAACCGCAATTTCTTTTCAAGACAACTCCACCGCTGGTGCAAACACATGGAGCTGGAATTTCGGAGGTCAGGGTAATAGCGCTCAGCAAAATCCCACCTTTACCTTCAATACCGCAGGTACCTATACGATAACACTAACTTCTCAAAATACCGGTTCAGGATGTACCGATAATGTTACACAGCAAATTACGATACAAAATAGTATTACGCCTTCGTTTACTGCTAATCCACTAACGAATTGCGCGCCTTCCTCAGTTACCTTTACAAATACTACTGGGGTAGCAGGTACTTATACATGGAATTTCGGTAATGGACAAACCTACACAGGTACAACGCCCCCCGCTCAAATATATAATTCAAGCGGTCAGTATAATGTCACACTTTCTGTGAATACGGCAGCAGGATGCACCGGGAGTACCACTCAAAATAATTACATCAATATTGTGAATATTGAAGCTGGTTTTTTTGCAGATGAACCAGGCGGTTGTACGCCACATACGGTGCAATTCACGGATACCTCCTCAAGTCCGAATCCCGCAAATCCTATCGTGAGTTGGCAGTGGAATTTTGGCAATGGGCAAACATTTAACGGACAAAACCCACCGAATCAAACATATAATTTAGGATTATACGATGTTACCTTGGTGGTAACGTCACAGTCAGGGTGCATTGACACCATGTTTATGAATGATTACGTTACGGTTGGCGACATTGATTTAGTTGATTTTACGGTGAGTCCCTTGGTAACATGCGTTAAACAAAACGTGAACTTTACCAATGGGACAGTGATTTCTGTTCCTCATCAACCAAATGAAGTTACGTATTTTTGGGATTTTGGTGATGGAACCTCAACTCAAGAAGATCCTACGCATCAATTTACCCAAGATACCGGATATATCTCGGTACAATTAATCGTTGATTTCCGAGGATGTAAAGATTCAATTACTATTGATTCTGCGGTATATGTGTTGGCTCCTATTGCTCAATTTACCCCTTCGCAACAATTGGTATGTAATCCTGGGAATTTCCCAGTTAACATTACATTTATTGACAATGCGATCCATGGTGAACAACCTGACAATGTGAGTATGACATGGGAGTGGGGTGACGGAACTCCGAATACAAATATAGGAAATGCGGTGTTGGATGGCGTGAACAATGGAAATACGGCCCACAGCTTTGCAACATACGGGTCTTACACGGTTGAGCAAGTAATTCATAATTACACCACCGGGTGTCATGATAGCATTACAAAGACAATAAATATTTCGCAAATCGCGGCTCAGTTTACCATGTCCAATGATACGGTTTGTAGAAATGATAGTTTACTCCTTTTCAACGCCAGTACCTCTTGGAATTCCCATTCATTAACCAATTGGTCTTATGCCATGGGAAATGGACAAACCCTGACTTCAGGACCTAATCCAGCATATGTTTATACTACGCAAGGTCTTTATAACATTACACTTACCGTAACAAATAGTGTTGGATGTACCGCTCAAATTATGCATCCGGTGCGTGTGTTGAATATTCCCTTTCCCATTATTTCTGCTCAAGATGCTGTTGGGTGCTCTCCTTTCCCTGTTACCTTCAATAATTCTTCATTGGCTGTAGGAAATGGAATGCCATTGTCATATTTTGTAACCACCTTCTCTGATGATAATAGTTCTGTGACCACGAATGCTGTGAATCAGCCCATAAATCACACGTTCAATGGCAATGGTACTTATTATGCTACTATGGTAGTTTATGATGTGTTTGGTTGTTCTTCAACTCCGGCTACCGTACCAATAACCATTACAAAGCCAACCGCTAATTTCACGTTTCCATCGGTGGTTTGTGCATCAGATACTAACCTCACATTAAATTCATCCACCGGTGTTGGAAACTTGACTTATGCATGGTATGTGAATAATCAGGCGGTTGGAACGGCACAGGATACAGGTATTGTTTCTGTTGTTCCGCCGAATCTTCCAGTGAGCCAATTAAGTAGCAGTTTTAATTTATCCCTTGTTGCCATTGATTCCAATGGGTGTGAGGATACCTTAACTCAGTTAGTTACTGTTTCTTTACCGCATGCTATTCCAACCTATAGTTTTAGTGGGGCTGTCTTGAATGCCAATGGAGAATATGCGTGTCCACCTTTATTCGGAACCTATCAAGATTCCTCTCAAGCTTATGGAAATATTACCGCGTGGAATTGGGGCTTTGGTGATGGTAATAATTCAATTTTAGAAGACCCAAGCAATACCTTTGTCGTTAATGGCTCCTTTGATCTTACGCTTCAAATTACCGATCAATACGGATGTGTTGATGATACCACAGTGGACAATCACGTAACGATAGGTGGCCCGCAAGGAGTTCCCGGATTTGTTCAAAACCCAAATCTTTGCGCGCAAGGTGCAGCATTCCTTGTACAAGCTCCGGTAAACGTAGATAGTTTAATTTGGAATATGGGTGATGGTAATTTTGTTTACAACGAAACCAATTTTGTCTATAATTACGAAACTCCGGGGTCCTATCAGGCTACGGTTACACTTATAAGTCCAGACGGGTGTGAGATTACTACCGTACTTGATTCGGTTACGGTATTTGACGACGGATTAGATGCTGACTTCACCGCGAATCCCATGCTTGTTGATCAAAATGATCCGGTAGTTTTTACTGACCAGTCAACCTTCATCGCTAGTCCGATTGTGAGTTGGACTTGGGATATAAATAGTGATACAACCTATACCTTAAATAATAACGGTGCTCAAACAACTAGTTTTGGCATAAGTGGTCCATACACCATAACCTTAACGGTAGTCGATCAACAGGGATGTGAAGATTCATATTCATTAGTAATCAATGTAAAAGACCCCGACTTAATTATTCCAAATGTGATTACGCCGAATGGAGATGGGGTAAATGATGTATTGGCTTTATCTGAACAGTTTTTCAAAACGTATCAAGTGCAGATTTTTAATCGTTGGGGCCACATGGTTTATATGATTAAGGATCAAACGGGTATCGCTCTTTGGGATGGAGATACCTCAGAAGGTGTTCCGTGTACAGATGGTGTTTATTTCTACCGAGTAATTGGAGAAATGCTTGGAGGTACGGCAGTGGATCGAAGTGGATTTGTAACGGTTATTGGTTCAAAGTAACCCCAATCTTTTAGCGTTTTCGTACCCTTCATCTACACCAAGAATTGAAGAGGTAGCTGCTTGAACCGCAAGGACATCACAGCGTTCATTCTCTGGATGACCAGCATGTCCCTTAACCCAATGAAATGTAAGTGTATACTTGGGGTGTAGTTGAAGGTATTTTCTCCATAAGTCTTCGTTTTTCTTTCCTTTGAATCCTTTTTTCTCCCAACCCCACACCCATCGCTTTTCAATAGACTCAATTACATATTTTGAATCCGAATAAATATGAATGGGGTATTTGTTGGTATTAACAAGTTCCAATGCATGGATAACTGCCCATAATTCCATCCGGTTATTGGTCGTGAGTCTATAGCCTTTAGATACCGTTTTTTCGTTGGTTCCAAATTTCATGACAATACCAAATCCACCAGGACCAGGGTTTCCTCTAGAGGAGCCATCCGTATATATTTGTATGCAATTAGTCATGCTTTTTTACTCTATGGGATTGGTCCTTAATAAAACTTTTCCATCCACCGCCTTTGGATTTGTTATGTTCACCAACTCCTTTAGAGAATACGTGGCAAACGGCAACGGCTAAGCCGTCCGTAGCATCTAAATACTTAGGCATTTCTTCAAATTTCAATAGCGATTGCAGCATGGCAGCAACTTGTTCTTTAGAGGCATTTCCATTGCTAGTAATACTCTGTTTAATTCTTCTTGGTGCATATTCTTCAAAGGGAATATTATGATTCAAACATGCGGCAATAGCTACACCTTGTGCACGCCCCAATTTTAGCATCGATTGTACATTCTTACCGAAAAAGGGTGCCTCAATGGCCATTTCATCGGGTTTGTATTCTTCTATCAAACCATTCAACCGTTCTAATATCCGTTTTAACTTGTCGGGATGGCTTGGTAGTTTATGCAGTTGAACAATACCAAAGTTCAATAGAGAGAGTTTACCGTTTTTGACGTGGATTAATCCATACCCTAAAACAGTTGTTCCGGGGTCAATTCCAAGAATTATTCTATCTTCAGCCATTGGAAATGAAAAGGAAAAGTAAAGCTACTCATTTTAATGCCTCTCTTGAACTATTGGTTCGATTTCTTTTGCTTGCCATCTTATTTATAATATGGTATCAAGTGGGTATTAAATGGCTCTCCTTCAACGCGATTAACGTGGTCAATTACCCTATGGTTATCGGGGCTTTATTGTTAGTTCCCGCTAATCTATGGTTGGAATGGAAACGATTTCACACCAGCGTATTTCAATATGATATTTCCCGTGCTGATCAAATTCATGCATTTTATCAAGGAATTGTGGTTTCCTTTTTTTCACCCGCATTGATTGCAACTACACTTGGGCGCATGGGATATAAAAATCAAAAACAGAACATACAATGGATGTATTCTGGAGTTCATACTGGTTTAGCACAGTTTATTGTTACGATGTTCTTCGCCTTTGTCGCTTCGGTTTATTTATTTGGATTCAATCGATTAATGGTACCCTTGATTTTTAGTGTTGCCATTATATTGAGCTTACTTGCTTACGTTCTTAGATTCAAGTTTCTTTCCAGTTGGTTGAGGTGGTCAGTTATACAAAAATTACACGAAGTCGCTCCAGCGCCAAATAAACTTAAAATTTTAGGATTTAGTATCATGCGGTATGCGGTGTTTTCCGCACAGTTTCACCTTATATTACTTGGCTTCGGCGTGTACTTTAGTGTTCAGCAATTATTTATCTTAATGTTAAGCTATGGTTTAATTACGCTTTCTCCTTCTATTTTGTTCGGTAAAATCGTAATTCGTGAACTAATTGCTGTGGCTGTATTTTCTTGGTTTGACTATCCTAAAGAAGAAATCATGTTAACCGCTTTTTTTACCTGGGGGTTTAATGTGGTACTTCCTGTTTTATTTGCCTTAATACGTATATCGAGAACATGGAAAGCACGGTTTTTCTCATAATATATTTATGTTTATTGGCATTAATAGTTGGTGTTGGTGGGACTATACATAAGCTCAAGGCACGGTCGAAGACGACTGAAACTATTGCATTAGAAAAAATAACAGTTTTAATTCCGTTTCGGAATGAGGTTGAATCCTTACCAAGGATCATTCAATCGATTAAGAACTCAGTTAAACTTCCTTTTGAAATTATTTTTATTAATGACCACTCTGATGATACCGGCCTTGAATTTCTTCAGCAACAAATTAATGAATTGCCCATTACCTTAGTATCACTCCCAGATGAACAATTCGGTAAAAAGGAGGCACTGAGATACGGCATGGAACATGCGCATGGCGACTATTACCTAACCTTGGATGCAGATGTTTTTTTTGGCCCCAACTACTTTACTGAATTAGAAAAACTTCCTACTGCGCACTTATGGATTCTACCTGCTATATTAATTGGACGATCCAAGAAACAGCTATGGCAAGAAATAGATTTGCATATAATGAATGCCATAAATGTTGGGTTATATGGGTTGTTTCGACCAGTAATTGCAAGTGGAGCGAATTTATTATTTAGTAAAAGCGCGTTTTTAACGGCAGATGATTACTCCTCACATCAACACATTTCTAGTGGCGATGATTTATTTCTATTGCGAGATTTCAGAAAAAACAATAAAGATGTGCGATTGATTTCGGATCCATTACTTGCGGTTTATACCTATGCGCCGGAAGGGTTGGTTGCTTTTTTACATCAGCGAATTCGATGGATTTCAAAAACCAGTAAGGTAAAAGATCATTTTGCTACAAGCCTAGGGGTAATTCAAACCCTACTATCTGTTGTTTTTTACACCTTATTGGGTATCTATCTATTCAAAGAGCAATACTCGGAATTGCTTTTTTTGTTATGCGTAAAAACTGGGCTAGATTTGATTTTTTATGCGGAGTATTTCTTTAGATTTAAACGGATTGTAGTGTGGTTGTTGATTCCGGGTTATCAAGTGATATTCCCTTGGTATAATTTAATTTTATTAATACTGATTCCGACTTTTCGAGCCAAATGGAAGGATAGAAAAGTGGTAGTATAAGTCCTGCTTCCTATGATTTTATCGTACCTTTGCACATGCGAATTCTGATGGTTTGTTTGGGTAATATCTGTCGATCACCATTGGCCGACGGCATATTGCGAAATAAAGTATCCCATAAGCAATTGCCTTGGTTTGTGGATTCAGCAGGTACTGCTGCATACCACATTGGCAACCCTCCAGATCTTCGGATGATTCAAACAGCGAAGGCCAATGGAATAGATATTTCAGGTCTCCGTGCTAGGCAATTTACTCCGCAAGATTTTGAAGATTTTGATCGGATTTATGTTATGGATCAAAGTAATTACAAGAATGTACTTGCTATGGCAAATTCGAATGCTGACCGGCAGAAAGTTTCTTTACTGCTTGATCACCTGTATCCAAATAAACAATTGGAGGTTCCTGATCCTTACTATGGGAACCAATCTGACTTTGATGCGGTATTTACCCTAGTGAATGAAGCAACAGATGCATTAATAACTGACTTAACAAATGACAAATAAAAAAGGCGCACTCTGGTTAATCCCTAATACCCTTGGTGGTGAATCTACCTCCGATATTTTACCTCAGCACATTACGAATATTATAAGTGAATTGAGACATTTTGCTGTCGAAGAAATTAAGTCTGCTCGCCGCTTGTTGCGAAAACTAGACCGAAATTTTCCAATTGATGAATGCACGTTTTATCAAATGAATAAGCGTTCATCGAAAGATGAGGTGATGCAGATTTTATTAGCGATACTTGGTGGGAATTCCGTAGGAGTAATCTCAGAGGCGGGATGTCCTGGTGTTGCGGATCCTGGAGCAGAGTTGGTCGCTCTCTGCCATTCGCAGGGCGTTTTCGTGAATCCCTTGGTTGGACCATCATCGTTCTTGTTGGCACTAATGGCAAGTGGTTTTTCAGGGCAGTCTTTTACCTTTCACGGGTACCTTCCGAAGGAACGTAAAGACCGAATTAAAAAAATGAAAGATTTTGAAATGGATACGCGCCGTACCGGTGCTACCCATTTATTTATGGATACCCCTTTTCGAAATATGAATGTACTCGAGGATTTATTAAATGAATTGGGTGACACCTGTGAATTATGTATTGCAGCGAACCTCACGCTCCCAAATCAGCGTATTCAAACCATGAGTGTAAAAGATTGGAGAGAACACGCCAAAGATTTATCTAAATCACCCGTAGTATTTTTAATTGGAAAATCTCAAATGTCATGACATTTAAAGAAGAAATAACCCAAGGAATCCCATCACATTTGCCTGAACATCCGGGTTTTGATGCCCAAGTAAATCACGCACCAAAACGTAAAGCGATACTCTCAGAACCCGAGAAAAAATTAGCATTAAAAAATGCCTTACGTTATTTTCCTTCACCCATGCATCAGGTGCTTGCTCCTGAGTTTGCAGAGGAATTAGCTGAATTCGGGCGGATCTATATGCATCGTTATCGTCCCACATATACAATGAAGGCTCGATCTATTGATGAGTATCCAGGGATATCATTAGAGGCTAAATCGATTATGTTGATGATTCAAAATAATTTGGATCCCCGTGTGGCACAGCATCCTCATGAACTCATTACATATGGCGGGAACGGCGCCGTTTTTCAAAACTGGGCGCAGTATTTATTGACAATGCATTATTTGTCGATCATGACAGATGAACAAACCTTGGTCATGTATTCAGGTCACCCCATGGGACTCTTTCCTTCGCATCGCAACGCACCACGTGTTGTGGTGACCAATGGGATGATGATTCCAAATTACAGTAAGCCTGATGATTGGGAAAGATTTAATGCCTTGGGTGTTACTCAATATGGGCAAATGACAGCGGGTTCGTATATGTACATCGGTCCGCAAGGCATCGTTCACGGAACAACGATCACTGTATTAAACGCGCTGCGTAGATTTGCGACCTCGAATAAGAATCCAAATACAAAATTATTCGTCACTGCAGGTCTTGGAGGTATGAGTGGGGCGCAACCGAAAGCCGGGAATATAGCCGGTGTAGTAAGTGTTACCGCGGAGGTGAATCCAAAAGCGGTGCATACGCGACACTCGCAAGGGTGGGTAGACGAAGTAATTTCTGAGATTCCAGCATTGTGTGAGCGTGTTTCACGAGCCTTGGCTTCTAATGAGGTCGTGTCGATTGCCTACCTCGGTAATGTAATTGAAGTTTGGGAGGCGTTCGCAGAACAAAACATATTTGTGGATTTGGGGTCTGATCAAACATCTTTACATAATCCGTTTGCTGGTGGATATTATCCCGCAGGGATGACATATGAAGAATCTAATCAACTGATGGCTGAAGATCCAGCCAAATTCAAGGAGCGGGTTTATGATTCGCTTCGTCGTCATGTGGCAATCGTTAACAAACACACCGCGCAAGGAACCTATTTTTTCGATTATGGAAATGCATTTTTGCTAGAATCCTCGCGCGCGGGAGCTGATGTGATGGCTTCCAATGGATTGGATTTTAAATATCCTTCTTATATTCAAGATATTTTAGGTCCTTTTTGCTTTGACTATGGATTTGGTCCTTTCCGATGGGTATGTGCCTCGGGGGAACCAAGTGATTTACAAAAAACGGATGACATCGCACGGGAGGTGCTAGAACAAATGCTTGAAGAAGCTCCTGATGAAATCAAATTGCAATTAATGGATAACATCCAATGGATTAAAGGGGCTCAAGAAAATCGGTTAGTTGTAGGATCTCAGGCACGTATTTTATACGCTGATGCAGAAGGACGTATGCGCATTGCAAAGGCATTCAATGATGCAATTGCCCGCGGTGAAATAGGTCCAGTAATACTCGGTCGTGATCATCACGATGTCTCTGGAACTGATTCACCATTTCGGGAAACAAGTAATATTTATGATGGCTCCAGATTCACAGCCGATATGGCGATTCAAAATGTGATCGGAGATAGTTTCCGCGGGGCCACATGGGTTTCAATTCACAACGGTGGTGGCGTAGGATGGGGAGAGGTAATCAATGGTGGATTTGGTATGCTCCTGGATGGATCAGAGCGTGCATCGATTAACCTTCAAATGATGCTTCATTGGGATGTGAATAATGGTATTGCACGAAGAAATTGGGCAAGAAACCCAAATGCAACCTATGCGATTAAACGCGCCATGGAAATGGAGCCAAAACTTAAGGTTACCTTACCTAATTCCGTTGACGACCATTTGTTGGATTCGATGTTTTAGGTGGTATTCGTATTCCTGCAACCAAGCGAATGGTATAAAAGTATTGCTTGTAAGCGAGCGAATTAAACGCGATTGATTTATTGTCAAAATTTGCCGCCAACAAGAAGAATCGCTGATTGTTGGAATACCCTCCTACAAACCTAATATCATAACGTGGAGCTAATCCAAGAAAGCCTTGAACTCCTGTTTCTAAGGTGTAAAATTTAGATTGTACTACAGGACCTAGTCCGGCCCACCCTGAAATTTGCCAATTATTGATGCGGTTTGCGTAAGCATAGCCTGGAATGATTCCAAAATCAAGTGCTGAATAACCCTGAGCTGAGGTTTTACTCTGTGATTCGTCTTGTAGCAGTGAGGGAATTATTTCGCCCCTTGCATTCGTCACACCAAAATAATTCAAGGTGCCTTTCAAATACCACGTATGCACTTGTTTTTCAAAATGGGCTCTTCTGCCCTGAAGCGCATTCATCTTAAAGTCATCGTGATTAAAATACCATAAATTTAAGGCTAGATTAAGGGAGCCAAGTTCTGGCAAGATGCTGTTTGGTGTATTTTCCGCCAAGCTCGTATCAAAAGCGTACGCATCTTTTATAGCGTATCCTTGAATTATTCTAAAATCTAAATCTGTATATAACCGCTTGAAGTTATAATCAAATCCAAGACAAAATTGCCTCGATTTTCCGAACTTTTCGGTGGATCGTACCCCTGGCAACACAGGAAATGCGATGCGCATTGAAAACCATTTATATGCATACGCAAGACCTAAAATAGGTTTGAAGTTGTTTTTGTATTTCAATTTGCTGACCTCATATGGAAACGGATAACTGAGGTTGAACGGTGCAGGGCTGATTCCTAGGTCTGCATATATTACGTGCTGATTTTTAAAATCATGAATTGCTATAGGTTGATTTTGTGCACGGACCTGTCCGAAAAATGCAAGTAGGAAAAAGGATATTAAAGATTTCATGATTATCCTTTCATTACGCGTTAATGGGTAATGGGTTGCAATTTAAAGGACCAATTTTCCACTTTTTTTGTCGTAAATTTACCCTGTGAAACGATTATATAAATACTTGCTGAATACACTGCCTCGTCCCTTGTTAATTCGATTGAGCTATATATTCAAACAATTTGCACCCTTGTTATATCGAGGAGATAAGGTAGAGTGTCCAGTGTGTGACCGTAAGTTTTCAAAATTTCTTTCTTATGGCTCCGATGTCGCACATCGAGAAAATGTACTTTGTCCTTATGATTTAACCTTAGAGCGTCATCGATTAATGTGGCTGTATCTTAGGGATTATAGTAACTTTTTTACCGCCCCTTCCTTGTCCGTATTGCATATGGCACCTGAACAATGCTTTATTGAACGATTTAAAAAACAAAAAAACCTGAGGTACTTAACTGCAGATATTGTTTCTCCAATTGCAGATATGCATTTTGATTTGCATCAAATTCCCTTGGAGGATAATCGCTTTGATGTGGTGTTTTGTAATCACGTGATGGAGCACGTGGATGATCCGAATCAATGCATGCGTGAATTGTTTCGTGTGATGAAGCCCGGAGGGTGGGCAATCATGCAAGTGCCTCAAGATATTTCCCGAGAAAAAACGCTGGAAGATCCCACGATTACCTCTCCTGAAGACCGTGAAAAGTATTATTGGCAAAAAGATCATGTACGCTTGTTTGGATTAGATTACCCGGATTATCTAAGAAATGCGGGATTTGAAGTGGTAGAATTTTGGTTAAAAGATCACTTGAGTACCGAAGTGTTTGAGCGGTATAGAATTTCTGCAGATGAGGTGCTTTACATTGCAAAAAAGAACTAATATGAAAATCTATTTTTCTGCGCTACTCGTATTTCTAACCTTAGGTTCTTTTTCAGCACAAAAAGACATTTTTTTACACATTAATCCAACCTTTGGAAACCAAGCGTTTGCTTTGAATACAATGTATACTGGGTTGGATGGTGTTACAGTTAATTTAGATCATTTCAATTATTATATTTCGGACATCAAACTGTTTCATGATGGCGGGATTCAAACCAGTATTTCACCCGCTGTATTTCTTTTTACACCCGGTCAAGTAGGATGTTACCTAGGAAATTATAACATTCAAGACTTGGAGAGTATTCGCTTTATGGTTGGCGTGCCTTCACGGTTGAATACCCAGTCAGGTGCTGAAGCGGTTGATATTTCTTCTTTTCCGGATACACATCCCTTGAGTTTTCAAAATCCAACCATGTATTGGGGATGGCAATTTGGATACATGCATATGATTGTTGGGGGAGAGGCAGACAGCAATAATGATCAACTTCCTGACGCATATTTTGAGATGCATAACCTTGGAGATCATAACCAACGGACCATTCAAATGCCAATTATTGAGACGAATACAACGGCAGGTCAAATGGATATTTATTTGGCATGTCAAGTGGATCAATGGTTAAGAGATATGCCTTTATCCTCGGTTGGGGTGTTGCATGGTCAAACTGGGCTTAATGACTCGATTATGGCTAATGTGCTTACATATCCCGTATTTACGCAGCCTATTACCGCCGCTCTGAATACCAAAGCCACATCAGAATTTTGGATTGATGGGTCATCCATATATTGGAAGGAATTAGAACATGCGTATTTCAATGTATTTGATTTATCTGGGCGTTTGGTATCATCTGGAGTTATGAATGGAGTGAGTGGTAAGGTGTCCTTAGATTTGAATTCTGGCAATTATTTCGTCACAGTGTTTGATTCAACACATCGATCTATCTTAAGTAAACAATGTATTATCTTACATCCGTAATCAATTCATACCGCCTTGGTGGTATCATCATGTTGTTGCTATGCTGCTCGTGTGAGTCTCCAGAGGATTTGAGTAAGGAATACCCATTCCCTTCGGATAATCAACCTTCAGCTGAGAAAATTGAATTGGGTCGCGCCTTATTTTTTGATAAGCGATTGTCTCTTGATGAATCCATAGCCTGTGCTGATTGCCACAATCCTGCTTATGCGTTTACTGATCGAAAAACAGTGAGCGAAGGGATCCAAGGGAAGCACGCTGAGCGCAATGCACCTTCTCTTTTGAATAGTGCGTTTTTGAAAACGGTCATGTTCGACGCTCACCTAAAGACCCTAGAGCTACAAGTAATTGTTCCAATTCAAGAAGCCACAGAAATGGGTCATAATATGAAAGTGCTAATCCCTAAATTACGTGCAATTCCTGAATATCAGAAAGCAGCCAAGACCTTGTTTAATCGTGATTTTGACGCGTGGGTATTAACTCGAAGTATTGCCGCCTTTGAACGAAGTTTGATTTCCTTGAATAGCCCCTATGATCAGTTTATGCGCGGAAATAAGCAGGCATTAACAAGTGATCAGCGTGCCGGATTGAAACTATTCAATACGCTCTATTGTACAACATGCCACCCTGCACCATATTTCACCAATTTTAATGCAGAAAATAATGGGCTTTATAAAGAGTATGGTACGGATAAAGGCCGATTTAGGATAAACCTTGATAGCGCGGATATTGGTTTTTTCAAAACACCAACGCTTAGAAATATAGAACTAACCTATCCGTACATGCACGATGGAAGTATGAAATCCTTGGATGAGGTTATCGAGCATTATCTGGTTGGTGGTAAGCACCCGAAAGGCCAGCATCCCAGTATTTTACCACTTGAACTTACACCACGAGAAAAGAAACAACTTATCTCATTTTTAAGTGCCCTAACCGATACGAGTTATCTTAAAAATTTTCAATCACATGCTCCTTGATCAACTTACAAAACGCTTTGAAGAACCAATTCAAACCATACAGGTAGGGAATGAAACGATATGTTTTATAAAACTCAACGGTGCGCGCGGTACGGTTCTTTGTACCTTGGATTTGGGGGAATATCAAATGCCAGTTCCACCGAATTATGAGTCAGAGGCAAGCATTGAATTATATTTCTTACTCCCGGAATATTGGGAAACAAGTATAGAAAATGAAGTATTTTATTGGGCTGTTAACCGATTAATTGCAATAAAAAATTATTTAAAAACAAATCATTGGGCGATATCGGGAAATACTTTTAGTATGGGTGAAATCCCTTCGGGTAGGCTCAAGGAAGTAGGGTTTGCCGCCTTATTGCTTTTGGATCCAATGGCCGTTGAGGAACTTAAAACACCCGTGCAATTGGGAGAAAAATTTCGCTATTTTAAAGTGCTTACTCCTGTTTTTAAAATGGAGAAGGATGTGAAAGAGGCCCGTGGCTTGACTAAGTTTATTCATCGAATGATGGATAAAGGCGTGACGGAGAAATTGGATGAATTTAGAGAACCCGTAATTAAACCTCGATTTCTATTTTGGAGATAAGTAAAGGTAAGGAACATTGGGCGGCTTTTGCGTTATTATTAGTTAATCTGATTTATGGGGCAAGTCATGTTTTGGCAAAAGGTGTAATGCCTGTTTTTTTATCTCCCACCGTTTTCATTTTATTTAGAGTTTTAGGTGCTGTTGTGCTTTTTTGGCTTCTTATTCCCTTCGTTAAACGTGCTAAGATTCTTACGGGTGATGTTATACGATTGGCAGCTTGTGGGTTATTTGGCGTAACGGTAAATCAGCTCTTATTTTTTCATGGGTTGAATTCCTCTTCTCCGATGAACGCGGGAATTATTATGGCACTCAATCCGATTATGGTAGCCGTACTTTCGTTTTTTTGGTTAAGGGAGCGACTTACCCGTAAGCAATGGATAGGAATTAGCATGGGTGCAATCGGCGCAATAGCGTTAACAACATCCGGCAAGAATTCAGTTCAGGCTCAACTCGGTGATTTGTTCCTTCTTGGTAATTCATTGAGTTACGCCGTCTATTTGTTATTAGTTAAACCGCTCATGCAAAAATATCCTCCCTTTGTCGTTATTACGTGGGTATTCACCTTTGGAACCTTCTTTTTATTTGCATTTCCTCCTGTATATGGTGACTTAAAGCAAACGAATTTACACACGATTCCTTGGTTCATTTGGTTGAAGATTATTTATGTTGTGGTTGGCGTTACCTTTTTAACTTATTTACTTACGGTCGTTGGCCTAAAATACGTGAGTTCGACGGTTGCCTCTTCATTCATTTACGTGCAACCAATTTTTGTGATTGCTTTTTCTTATTTGTTTGCTCAAATCGGATGGTCAGCGGATTATACAAACCAAATAACAACCTCAAAACTCATGTTAATGGTACTTATCTTTTATGGTGTGCATTTAACACTTGGAAAGCGTAACTTTGATAAAAAAAATAAGCAATGAGAAGAAATGCCTTAACAATCATCACATTAGTTTTTGTAGTTATAAATGGATTGTCTCAACATCAAGAAGGCTTAGTGGAATATGCCATAACGGTTAAACCTGGGGATACCACAGCCTTGCAAAAACAACGTGCAGCCTTATTGTTTGATAGTAAAATGGCACTACAATTTAATGATTCTTTGGCTCGGATGGATTTTAAAATGGGTAAGGGAATGCTTACTTCAGTTATTGTAAATAACTATTTAAAGCAGGGTATAACCTTGAACTCAACCTCGGCTGGAAAATTTGCATTTTACTTGACAAAAGAGTACTTCGATCAAAAACCAACTGAAGATTCAGTCCAAGTTGAATTAGTGAATGAAGAGAAAAAAATATTGGGTTATACCTGCAAACGCGCGAATTTAAAAGCTAACGGTGTAACGACAACGTATTGGTATACCAATGAACTGAACTTTGATATTAAGCAACAGGCCATAGTGAATAAACATATACCTGGTTTTCCCTTAAAATACAATACAGTGAAAGATGGATTATATATGGAATTCGAAGTGACCAATATTGAATTCACGATTAAAAATCCTGAAACTACATTCTCCTTGTTAATTCCCCAAGGTTTTAAAGTAGTAAATTAGTTTTTTTACGGACTAACAATATCCAGATTTACTAATCTATTCTTAGCGTTAGATGCTGCGTTACACGGAGAACAACGAATAACTGGATCCGTTTCCCCTTTAGATATTACCTTCAATTTACTAGAATCAACTCCTTTTGATGTAAGTAATTTAGCCACTGCTTTGGCACGCATTTCTCCTAGATAACTGTTGTAATCTGTCGTGCCAATGTTATCAGTTCTTCCAACCAATACCAATTGATACGATTTATTTGCATTTAAAAAATCAATAAATTCAGTCAAGCTGTCTGGAATATCCTTAATCACATAACTGTCAAAATCAAAGTAAAACACTATGTTTTTCACGCTTACAAAGGGTACGGTTTTAACGGTATCCATGGTATCTTTTTTACTTACAATTTCTCGTAATGAAGGATAACTATAAGTGAATATATCATCATCTCCTTGACCATTAAATCTATTCGATGCAAACATTATGGAATCTTTAGCAATGCTACAAAACCCATAATCATCTGACGCACCATTTATGGGAGAAGGAAGGTGTTTCGCAAGGGAATTATCCCCTGATCCTATTGTAATTGAATATACATCTAATCCACCATATCCCATTCGACCATCGCTGGAAAAGTACAATATCGAATCTCCACTGAACACTGGAAATACTTCATTTCCGGAAGTGTTTAATTGATTTATTTTAGTTGGATATGCCCAATCCCCATTAACCAATTCCACGCGATATAAGTCACTATCCTTCTTTGATTTAGGTTTAGCACTAAAAACGATCACATTACCGCCATCATTAATGGCAATACTTGTTGATTCTAAACTATCTATGGCGAGAAATGGACTTAAATTCTCTATGATCAGTTTTTCTGAAAGCGTACCTTTATAATTAGCGGGTTTAATGTAGTTTCCTTGCTTATCATAACCACTTAAGTTACACACTACGACACCATTTTCACTAACAGAAATAGCATTAAATGTCATGTAGGTAATTGGGGGATTAGTCACAGAAATTTCATTCCAGATTAGTCCTGAAGACGCAACTTGTATATTTTCTGTTTGAATGGGAAAAACTATATAGGGGACTTTATACAAGAATTCAGCGTCAATTAAATCTTTGTTTTTATCAACTTCTGCTGTTTTGGTGATTCCTTTTTCCTTTAACGCGATGACATTGCCCTTCCAAACATCAATCGTAGCATCTGCTCTGGATGAGTTATTTGTAAAACTCTTAAGGTTCGCTAAAGGTTCTTTTGGCCACGTATTAATTACATCAATGGCTTGAATCATTTGGTCAAGGTCTTTGTTTTTCTCTTTGGTTCGATATTCAATTAAATACTTCTTTGCCACATCATACTTTCCTATGGCATAGGCAGAATAACCATGTGCGTATATGAAAAACGACTCTATATTCGGAGATTTCACTAAGGAGTCTGTCATGCGGTATGCACGATCAAAATCACCTACACTGAAATAAGAAAATGTTAGATTCTTAACTTGTTTTAATGAGAGTTTTTTAGTTGCTTGATATTTCTCATAGGCATTAATTGCTTTAGAATATTCATAGCGATTAAATAATTTATCAGCTTCATCAAGGGTTTGTCCTATACTAACAAATGCGGTAAAAAGAAAAACGGAGAAAAGAACCTTCATTAATTACCAGTATTGTAGATTCTATTGCGTTTTAACCAAGGAATGGAAGAGTCTTCGGTTTTCTTCGTTCGAATTTGTAATTCAAGAAAGACTTCGTGTGAACCATTAGAATACCTCGCAATATCAGATAAGGTATAATCATACGAATAACCAAATTTCAACGGTCCAACTTGTCCCCCAATTAATCCGACAACATCGGCATTGTGTCTGTACGAACCTCCAATCCAAAAGTATTTATTAAAGGTAAAAAGTAAGGTTCCATCAAATTGAACAACACCCGCTTCAATTGCTTGAACCATTACTGTGGGTTTGATTCCAAAGTTTTTTGTTATCTCAAAATGATATCCTCCAAGGAAATAATAGTGTCTTACTAGAGGACTGTAAATACTTGAATCGAAATTGAATAAATCGCGGGTTTTCTCAACCATATTGTACGCAGAAATTCCGGCGAATCCTTTGTTTTTATAATGATAAAAAATCCCTGCATTGGCATCAGGTACAAATTGATTATTAAAACCTTTAAGTACCGTTGGATCATTGTCAATATAGGTATCTAATTTATTTACATCAATAAAATGTTGTGTTAAGGATAAGCCTAACCCAAAGCCTAGTTTATGATTATATGCTTTGTCTAATTGAAGGTGATACGCTCCTGAAAACGTAATACCAGTTCTTCTACTGGGTCCGGCTAAATCATTATAAATATTTGCACCTATTCCCATTTTATCAGCCACTCTGCCATGTGCAGTCAGAAATTGAGTGGTTGGAGCACCGGGAAAATTAGTCCATTGTTTTCTGAAATTCAACTGAACAGGTGTATAATCCTTTGATCCCACAGCACCTGGATTAAGAATGTACTCATTGAATAAATACTGCGAATTTAGTGAGACCTGCTGGGCTTGTACGTGTAGTGTAATCCCTAATAGAATTGCAAAGGTGTATAGTGTATTTCTCATTTTAATATGTTGATTGTTCCAGTGACAGGAGCTCTGTCTAAATAATTTAAGTTAATGATGTAATAGTAAGTTCCAGCCGGTAATTCTTTTGTGTCGTAGGTACCGTCCCACGGCGAATATGTACCTTTTTGTTCAAATACTAAATTCCCCCATTTGTTGAATATCGTTAGGCTTAAATCAGGATATAATGTCATGTTATCAATCACCCATGTATCATTAACTTGGTCGTCATTCGGGGTAAAGCAATTTACAGGATCAATACAAGCAACGGGGTTAATCGGTACGACCACAGAATCTGTTCCTGTGCACCCTAAGGCATCAGTGATAAGTACTGAATATAGGGTGTTTGATAAGGACTCATTCAGCGCATTTGATGTGCCATTTGACCATAAATAAGTAAATGATCCAACACCACCTGTTGCTTCCACTAAGGCGCTACCGTCTGCTTGGTCAATACAACTAACAGCGTTAGTTGTTATGCTACTACTAATTGGTTCCGGTGAAACAATAACAATTTCTGCTGAGTCCGTACAATTCTTTGTATCTGAAACAAGCACGTCGTAGGTTCCTGATGGTAAATTAGATATATCTTCGGTTACGTCACCAGTTGACCATTGGTAGGTATAGCCCGGATTGCCTCCAAATACAGAAATATCTATAGCACCATCTGTTCCTCCAAAACAAGTAACCATCACATCATTGGTTGTAATATAGAGTGAATCTGGTTGAGGAAGAATCAAGAAATATTCATAAAAACAACCATTAGAATCTACAATTTCTACTTGATAGGTATCCTGTGGAAAGTCGATTAAATCTTCTGTTTGTGCTGAAAGTGCAAAGGTTGAATTATACCATGTAAACTGGTAAGGTGGTGTTCCACCAAGGGTAGATAAATCAATGAGTCCATCACTAAATCCGTAACACGTAACAGGGGTTATCGAATCGTTTATCGTTAGGGCAGCAGGTTGATAAATGGTCATTGAATCAGTTGCAGAGCACCCATTAGCATCAGTTACAAGGAACGAATAGACACCCGCTGTAAGTGAATCATTTAAGGCATTACTTGATGCATTAGACCACGTATATGTATAAAGTGGAGTACCTCCAGCTACAGTTAAATCTATCGATCCGTTACTGCCATCTCGGCACGTTACATCTGCCGTGGTAAATGAATACGTAATTGGGAATTGGGGTTCTGTTAACTCAATAGAATCTGATTTCAAACAACCGTTAGCATCTGTTATAGTTACTTGGTATGTTCCTGCCGGAATGGAAGATTGGTCTTCTGAAGTGATCCCATTACTCCAAACATATGAATAGGGAGGTGTTGCTCCAAATGCCGTTAGATTAAGACTTCCGGTACTGTCGCCGTTACATAGAATATTTATTCCTGTAAGCGTATTATTTAGTACGGTCGGTTCTGTTATCACAAAGGTATCGGTGATAGAACACCCATGATTATCAATTACCGATAAGACATATGTTTCTGCAGGAATTGAGGTTAAATCCTCGGTGTCATAGGCTAACAAATATATACCATTTGACCAATTGTAATCGTAAGGTAAAGTTCCACCAGAAACTGATGTATTTATTGATCCATTCGTGAACCCATTACAGGTTACATTTATCAAAGAATGTGTAATGCTCAATGGAGCATTTGGTTGAGTCACATTTAAATTTCCTGATAAATTACAGCCATTAATGTCTGTGATAGTAAAGGTATATGCACCAGCGGTTAAATTTGAAATCGTTGATGTGTTCTGTCCACTTAACCAATTGTATGAATACGGTAAAGTTCCGCCTGCAGCATTGATTGCTATAGAGCCCGTGGAATTACCAAAACATAAAACATTAGTAATCGTTGATGTGGATGATAATGGAAATGCTGGTTCTGTAATTATTTGATTCATGGAGGAAATACATCCGTTGGCATCCGTAATAGTTACCGTGTACGTTTCTGCTGGAATCTGAAGTAAATCTTGAGTTACTGCGATATTTTGATTAGCAGCGTTTACCCACGTATAGCTGTATGGAGCGTTTCCACCGCTAACGCTAAGGTTAATACTTCCATCGTTTCCTCCATGACAATTCACATTGGTATAAGTTAACGAGCTAGAAACTATACTTGGTTGGCTTATTGTTGTGGAATTAGAAATAGAACATCCGTTAGCGTCGGTAATATTTACCATGTATGTACTAGCTGGTACATTAGCTAGTGTTGTACTGTTTTGAGCATATACAGTACTTGTATTTTGCCAATTGTATGCATAGGGAGGTGTCCCACCGGTTGCATTAACCGAGGCAATTCCATTCGAAAACCCAAAACATGAAACCGGTGTTGAGTTCATTTGCGAAGTAATAATCGTTGGTTGTGCTATCGTGTAATTCGAAGATTTTACACACCCTTTGTTATCGGTAATAGTAACAGAATAATTACCTACGGTTAAGCCCGTGATGTCTTGATTACTTGATCCAGTGGTCCATAAATAAGTATATGGAGCCGTTCCACCCCACGCTTGTAAATCGATTGAACCATTCGATCCACCATAGCAAGTCACATTACTAAGCACTGCTGAATTGTTCAACATTTGATTCGGTTGAGTAACTTGATAACTGTTAGATAACCCACAGCCATTATTGTCTGTAATCTGAACTGCATAGGTTCCAGCTGAAACACTTGATAAATCCTGTACGGTCGAAACAGTATTACCTAAGGAATTAGTCCAAACATATGAATAGGGAGGGGTACCACCTAATGGTGTAATATTGACGCCACCTGTTGATCCTCCAAAACAATTTACATTTGCAATGATTCCAGAATTACTTATTGGGCTTGGAGCAGATACTACATACGCACCGTTTACCGAACACCCAGAAACATTGTCGATTACGTTTACTGTGTAAGTCCCAACGCCCAAACCGAAATTACTAGACGTGTTAATTCCGTTTGACCAACTAATGGAATAGTTCCCGCTTCCACCCGAAATTGAAACTAAGGCTGAACCATTTGACTGACCAAAACAGCTGACATTTGACCCCGACATAGTCAAAGATGGGCAAGGGGGCGGGGTGTTATTACCCCATGTCAAGAAAATTATTAAAGAAAAGAATAGTGTCTTTATGTACTTCATATTTAGCGAATAATGGTCAAGGTACCTGTAAGTTTTGATGTGGCTGGGTCGTTGAGTTCAATGATGTAGTAATAGACTTCAGATGGCAATGGATTATTATTGAATGTTCCATCCCATGGGGTATAAAGTCCTTCTGATTTGAAAACAAGATTACCCCATTTGTTGAATACTTGTACCGAGGCATTCGGATATAAATACATGTTGTCTATTATCCAGGTATCATTAAATTGATCACCGTTCGGTGTAAATGTATTTACTGGATTTACACAAGGAACTATGCTAGGTAAAACTTCCACAGTGATCGTTGCAATGCAGGAGTTATCATCTGTTATTGTAGAAACATAGAATCCAGCACTCAAGTTTGAAATGGAAGGAACATTTTCACCAGAAGACCAAGCAAAACTGTAAGGTGCAGCACCCCCATTAACAGTTAACGAAATTGCTCCATCCGCTTGATCAACACAACTTACATTGATTACTTCTGAGCTTATTAGTATTGAATCTGGTTGATTGACAATTCCTGCAATTGAATCAACACACCCTTGATTATCTGTAATTTGAACAGCATAGTATCCCGCAAGAACATTCGATAAATCCTCAGTCAGGAATTGTCCATTATTCCAATTAAACTGATACGGAGGAGTAGAACCTGTTACTGTTAAATCAACTATACCCGTAGCACTTTGATAACATAGTGCATCCGTAGTTTGGATCGCAAGGTTGAACGGAGTTGGTTCGTTCACTTGAACTATGGTATCTACAACACACCCCTTATCGTCTGTTATCACGAAAAGATATGATCCTACAGTAATTGAATCTAATCGTTCACTTGGATTGTTAAGTAGAATATTATTTTCGTCGCCCCAATTAAAGTAATACGGTTGGGTACCCCCTGTAATCGTCATTTCAATGATACCATTTGAATAACCATGACATGATGGATCGGTAATATTAATAGCAACATTTAATCCTTGTTGCGGTTGCTGCACATTCGCACCGCTAAAGGCTGTACATCCGTTATTATCCGTTACCAAAATGGAATAAGGACCCGCTAATACATTGGTTATCTCCGTTGAAGTGGCACCGTTACTCCAAGCATATTGATATGGAGCAGTACCACCTACTACCGTAGCGCTTACTGAACCAGTATTCATACCAAAACAGTCTATCGATGTAGTTTCTGTCATCACAGCAAGAGGTGATGAAGGTTGTATTATTTCGACCGTCATCGTTTTTGAACATCCGTTTGCATCAGTAACAGTTAAGGTATATGAGCCAGCAAGAATTCCACTTAGGTCTTCACTTGTCGCACCATTACTCCAAGCAAAAGAGTAAGGAAGTGTTCCTCCTGTTATGCTAGCGTTAATTGATCCCGTGTTATTACCGTGACACAGCACATCAATTTTAGTGTTTGACAACGATATCGCAGCTGGTTGCGTGATGTTAGCTGAAGATGAATCAATACATCCGTGACTATCTGTAACAATGGTTAAATAGGTTCCAATGCCAATCGAAGCAATATCCTCAGTTGGTGAAGCATAAATTTGTGAATTCTGATTTATCCAACTTGAAGTGTACGGAGCTGTTCCACCAGAAATGCTTGCGTTAATCGAACCGGTTTGATTACCAAAACAATCAACCATATTTGGCGTAGTACTAACATTGAGCGGAGCTAAAGGCTGTGTTAGCGTAATCGATTGGTTAGCAATACAACCTTTTTGGTCGGTTACAGTTAAATTATACGTTCCTGCCAATAGATTTTGAATGGCTGAATTAGACGACCCGTTAGACCAAGCCAAAACATACGGTGACGTACCTCCACTGACCACCGCGTTGGCTGAACCTGTAGCATTTCCAAAACACAAGATATTTACTCCTGTTAAATTAATGGCTAACGCCGCATTAGGTTGTGTAATGGAATAGTTAAATAATGCATTACAATTATTGGCATCCGTAATGCTCAATGTGTAAGCACCCGCGGAAACATTGGTTAATGTACTGTTTGTAGAACTATTATTCCAAGAATAGTTGTATGGTGTTGTCCCACCTAGGATATTAGGTTGAACGTCTCCATTACTTCCGTTAAAACAACTTACCGCAGTAATCTGTGGGGTAGATTGTAGTGCTTGAGCGGGTTGTGAAATTACTGAATTTAAACTTGCAGAACAGCCATTGGCATCCGTCGCAACAAGGGTATAACTGCCACTAGATATGTTCAATAGATCTTCTGTAGTTTGGGGAATAACTACCCCGTTACTTGCAGTCCATTGGAATGTATAGCCAGATGTTCCACCCATAGTGGTTATATCAATTGCTCCAGTAGATCCTCCATGGCATGCTACATTCGTTAGGTTTGCACTAAGCGATACCGCTGAATTTGGTTCATTCACTATGTAGGATTGAATATCCGTGCAATTATTGGCATCTGTAATGGTTAGGGTATACGTACCGGCGGTTATTCCCTGAATATCCTCGCTGCTTTGACCTGAACTCCAAGAATACGTATAAGGTGTAAGTCCACCCGTTACACTAACATTTATACTGCCGTTAGTACCACCAAAACAGGTTGCATTTGTTGTTGCAGCAAATTGAACAATATCACTTGGCGCTGTTATGGATGTTGAGCTTGTAGTGCTACATGCATTAGCATCAGTGACCGTTATAGTGTAGTTACCAGTGCTTATGTTTGATAAGTCTTCTGACAAGGATCCATTATTCCAACTGTAAGTATAAGGGGAGGTACCTCCTGATACACTGGCATCGACCGCTCCGTTAGATATTCCACTAAAACAACTAACATTGGTTGCTTGCAGGGTAGCTTGAAGCGGATATGCCGGTTGTAACACGGTTGCTCCTGTCAGTAATTGGCAACCATTTGCATCAATGACTTGGACTTGATATGCATTGGCTGTGACATTTGATAAAGACGGTGTTGTAGCCCCGTTTGTCCATAAATATGAAAGTGGGTAAGCTACATTATTAAATGATAAGGCTACCGCACCATTATTCCCTCCAAAACAACTTACTGGTGTTGCCGTACCCGATGCGGAAAGCACATCTGCAGTCATAGAAAATGGGCTAAATGTATACGATTGAAAACCTTGCAATGACCACGTTTGATTAAACCAATCATATGAAAAAGATCCAATAGGAATGGTTGTTGACCAAACAGGTCCTACGCTAAACGTATATCCAGGCCAACCTATGGCAGGAATGGTAAATGATGGGGTACAAACTGAAGTTGAACACCAATTAATACCAAACCAATATACACCGCATGGATAGTAAATCGGAATACAAATCTCAGGGACATATATGGCAGGAGTAATTTGTACAGCTGGTATGGTAAAACCAAAGGCTAATGCGCTCATAAGAAAGTCAAAACTCACCACATCATACGTATGGTTGGTAATCACGCCATTTATAGTGTAAGTTGGGGTTATGTTTACAGTTTCAAAATAACATGGGAATTGATATTGCAAACTCATTCCGACCGGGAAATTGATTATACTACTTGTTGCCCAAGGTCCGGCGGTATTGTTCGCTGGATTAACAATGCGGTATGTGACCGGAACGGGAAAAGTAAAGGAAACGTATACCGTGGGGTCAAAATTGAAACACTGATTGTTGGTGATGTTCGCATCAAAACTTGCATCAAAGAAATTCCAACTTACACTAGCAACACCGAAATCAAATTCACCAGCTAAGTTTTCCATGACTATACTTACATAAGGTATATTCATTGCACCAATCAAATCGAATACATTTAAATTCAAATTAAAATAGGTTGAATCACCGCATGCATCTAATTGCAATCCATTGATGGAACTTTCTGTGCTAACATAGGGTATGGTAATTTCTCCAGATAAACCGTAATCTCCCAAGGCATCAGGTAACGGATAGGGCAGAAAAGGTTGAGTGAAGAGTGGGCCTATTCCAAGACCTGATAACATGGATACCCCATTCGCATTTACCGTAACTAAATTTATGTTGACCAATCCCGTATTAAATGCTGGGATAATAGGAAAGGTGCCACAGCTGAAAACACATACTGTTGCACTGGCAGAAGCACCTAATTGAAAATAAACATCCCATTTTGCTTCTCCCATAGAAGGATAAAAGGACGTAATTTCAGCCGCTGGATCTAAGGTATAGCTCGTAGCAACAGTGACGGTATCACCCTGATCATACGTGTTATCAGTAGGTGTTGTTATGGTGGCATCAATCGGATAATCCACATCCAAGGTACCAGTAGTGAAGCCTAATAGGCTGATTTTACTGCCAATTACACCAGAAATCGATCCCTGCAAGGCAGCTCCAAAAGAAAATCCAGCTACCGTACCAATCATCGCATTCCCCGTGTTAAATGAGGTGTTCCAAGGAACATTAAACAAGGTGATTTCTTGGTCTATTGAAAAGGGACTCCAATTTGGCCCCCACATGTTTTGATTGTTTGTATTGAAAGGAACGTGGTGATTTACCTGCTGCTGTCCGTAAACAATCAGACTTGAGAAAACCAACAAGGTTAAGAGTATTTTATTTCTCATCGCTTACTTTTGCTTTGATGGACTGAATAATTCCAGAAATTTCTTTTTCAATGAGGGGTTCAAACATTTGTGGGTATGTAATATTCAACCAAAGGGTATTATTAATATCCCCACTAAAAATCATATATCGAACATGTGGAAGCTTGTCAATAATAAAATGTGCTTTGTAGTAACGTCCTGAAACATTGTAATCGGATGTGAATTCCTTTTCCTCAACAAGGGTGAGCCCGTTCATGGAGAAAAATTCAGGGGTCATGCCTGCACACAACCTGAGAAAATTAACATGTTCTACCGATGTCATAACAATCGATGTAGCCGAATTGAGATGTATATACCCATTAAAACTGGTTGATGACACAAAACCTTCGGGAACCGTAATTAGCCTTAAATCAGCAGCGCATTGAATCGGTTCAGGATAACTTGCTTGGGGTTTTACTTCTTTTTGCGGTGTTATTTGACCGTGAACTCTTTGAAGTGGTGAGCACACGAGAGTTGCAGCAAAAAAGAGAAGGTAGTAGAAGTTTTTCATCATGCTCCTGAAGTGATTACAAAATTTTGCCAAAGTTAGGGTAATTATTCCGAACCTTCCCACAAATTCGTTAAACAATTATGAACTATTAATTATTAAAAGCTATTCCTTAATAATTAAAGAAATTTAGCTGATATTTGCACTAATTTTCGTAACTAAAACAAGCAAAATGAGCCGCATTTTATTCTTTATTCTACTCTCGATTTCTTTTGTTGCTAAATCGGGGACATTTTATTGGATAGGTGGAACGGGTTCATGGTCATCCATTTCAAGTTGGTCACAAACCTCAGGTGGAACAGTAGGGGTGACTGTGCCTTCAGTGGGAGACACTGTATACTTTAATGGGGCTTCTGGATTGACCGGAGCGAGTACTGTGACCTTAGATGTGGCCATCAATGTGTCGATTTTTGATTTTTCCGCGGCCAACACCCCGTTTCAGTTTCAATGTGCATTGCCCTCCATTACAGTGTCCAATATTTTAAGCGGATCAGTGAGCCCAACCTTTACGGGTTGGACAGGTTTTTGGAACCTAACCACCAATACTACGGGTTCTGTTGTTTCCAACGGGCGAACATGGACAAATGATATAAAGATGACTGGGACTGGAGTTTTGACTGCTTCAGTAATTAATTCAAACGCAGACCTATACCTCAATAGCGGTTCGATAAATTTGTCCGGAAGTAATTCAACCATTGCGAATTTTTATTCACTTACTTCCACTCCAAGAAGTATTAACCTTTCCAATGCTATTCTTACACTTTCTGGAACATCCTGGAATGTGAATGCAACAAACTTTACGATACTCCATACCAACGGTCGTATCACATTAACTAATCCCGGAACATCGGTATTCACTGGCGGGGGTAAAAATTATAATGAATTACTTCTTAATTCCGGTCCAGTAACGATTATAAATAACAATAACTTCAAATTGTTAAAATCAATTCCTACAGGAAACATCATTAATATTAATAATGGTGATGTGCTTTCAGTGGATTCGTTATTTACCACCGGATCATGTTCCGGTAAAACTCAAATTAAGGCATTAACTGCTGGAGGTCAGGTATCGGAGTTTATTAAAACCGGATTTCCAGGATTTAAAGGTCAGTTTCTTACCCTTAACCGAGTTCATGCAGTGGTTACAGGTACTCAGACATATAAAGTAGCGCTTTCAGATACGAGCAATACATCCATCGGGTGGACCTATATTGGTTCAAAATTTTATTGGATTGGAAATTCCGGAAACTACAACAGTAATGCCCATTGGTCGCTTTCGAGTGGTGGTGTTGCAACGTCATGTTTTCCAGGTAAAATAGATTCTGTGTACTTCGATGCCCTGTCTTTTTCATTGCCAAATCAACAAGTAACATTTAATGTTGCACCTCAATTTGCTTACATGTCTTGGGCGGCAATCAATCAACCAACGGTAGGGTTGATGCAAACAGATTTATACGCATTTGGGGATTTAATCTTAGACGCTCAACTATCCCTAAATCAAGGGACCCCATCGGCATCAATCATTTTTCGGGATCAAGCCACGTTAACATCAAATAATGCTATAATCAATTCAAATATCAGTGTGGTGATGTTAAACCCTGCGGATTCACTTGTTCTGAATGGAGCACTTCATATGACAGATTCGGTTAATTTTTCTGTATTTAACGGTGGGTTCAACACCATGAGTTACAATGCAGATTTCGGATATTTTTCTGTAGTAAACCAGTTGTCTACTACCTTTCAACGGGTTCGTTTTGGCAATTCTAATATTACTATAGCTCGAAATTTTACAGATACTGCAACAACAGTGAATTTTCAGTTTTTTGCTGGGACGTCTAAAATTTACATCGGTTCGCAAGCATCTGAGAATAATTTAAGAGCCTCAGACTTAGCTTTTAACGAAGTAACTCTGTTTTTCCCGAAATATGCCATCAATATTGGTGCAAATGTGGTGAATCAACCACAACGATTAGAGGGAAACAACACCTTTAAAAAGTTGCGCATTCTTCCAGGAAGTTATGTGCAGGTTAAAGGAGGTTCAACTCAAACGATTATCGATAGTTTAGTTATGAACGGCAATTGTCAAGATTCTATTTACTTATACTCCAGTAACAATGCGGTTCCTGCGTCTTTCGTCAAAAACACTCCGGGTAATGTATCTGCGACATGTATTGATTTGAAATCGGTTGGTGCTTCCGGGACGGCAACTTTTACAGCGTATTTCTCAACGAATTCAGGAGGGGCAGCTGCCATTGCCAATTGGAATCTTTCGCAAACACCGGCGGTTACGGCAGCGTTTACAGCTGTAGGACCATTTTGTTACAATGACACAACGTTTTTCACCAATTCTTCCACTTGTTTTTCTGGAAATCCAAATGACATCACATATTCTTGGTATTTCGGTGATGGAACAAACACGTTTTATGCCGATTCAGGCTATGTAGGTATTCCTACACCTTGTACTCCTTGTGCCGGAGATAGTGTTTTAATTATTAATGCTGTTCCAGACACGAATGCACACATTTTTGCAGGATACGGTAGTTTTAATGTAATGCTCATCACAGAGTTTACAAATCATTGTGTGGATACCCTACAGACTACGATTCAAATCAATAACCCAGACATCTTTGTTATATGTTCTGATGCGGATACTACGATTTGCGCCGGCACTCCTGTTTCATTCAACATCGGTAGCTCAAGTAATCAACATACCTATGCTTGGTACCTCAACGGAAATCTCATCAATAACCCACCAACAGTTAATGATACCTTGTATCAAACTTCATCAATTCAAAATAACGATACCCTAAGTTTCGTGAGTTTGGAAAGCGGATGTCCAAGTGCAATGCAACCAACCTTTATTTTTAGCGTAAATCCCGCCCCAGTGGTTTCCTTATCCTCCAATGATTTAGATAATACCATTTGTGCTCAAAGTGCGATTACCTTTACCGGATCCGGTGCACAACAATATCGTTTTCTTAAAAACAACGTGCCTGTTTCTGGTTTTACACTAAACCCAACCTACACCACCTCGACTTTAGTTAATGGCGATGTGATTAAGGTTATTGGGAAATTTATTTCCACTGGATGCGTGGATACATCTGCTGCAATTACAATCCAAGTGAATCCCCTGCCAATCGTTACATTGGCTACCACGGCTGCAAGTAATGTGATTTGTGATAACGAAAGTATAACATTCACCGGAGGGGGGGCCTCTACTTATCAATTCCTTTTGAATCATTTACCGATTGGGGTTCCTGGTGTAAATACATTCACTACCTCGGGACTTTCTTCTTTTGATACTGTTCAAGTAGTTGGTATTTCTGCTGCAGGTTGCTCAGCGATTTCCAATCAATCCTTCGGCTATGTAGTTAATAACTTACCCAATGTTTCCCTAACATTTAATGATCTTGATACCTCCATATGTCAAGGAACCCAAGTGAACTTTAACGCGGGTGGTGGGGTACTTTATCAATTCTATTTAAATGGCATTCCAACCGGGCCGTTAAGTGCAACGAATACGTACAACACGAATGGTTTGGTAAACAATGACCAACTCTTTGCAACAGGAGTGTTTAATGGTTGCCAAAATTATAGCGATACCGTTGTATTTGAAGTATTAGCTTTACCAACAACATCAATGGTTTCAAATGATTTAGATTCAACGGTTTGTCAAAATACGTCAGTCTTTTTTACCGCTTCTGGAGCTTCTGTTTATGAGTTTTTCGTAGCTGGTGTTTCCCAAGGTGCTCCAAGCGCTACAAACTCGTTTTCAACGAATGCACTCCAAAATGGTCAGAATGTTTCAGTACTTGGTTCAATTGGCGTATGCACTGTTGCTGCAAGTATTCCTTTTACCATTCTGCCTCTTCCTAATGTTCCAATTTTCTCAAATAATCCGCAGAACACCTTGTGTGCAGGACAGACGATTGGCATCAACGGAGCTGGTGCTTCCCTTTATCAACTCTACGTGAATGGAAATCCTTTTGGACCTCAACAGGCAACACCTTCATTTAATCCAATCCTTCCTGTTGGTGCAAATCAACTTAGTATTCAAGGCGTAGGAGCAAATTCTTGTATTTCTTCCAGTCCTACACTAAATGTGCAAGTAAACCCGATTCCTGTAATTACCCTTCAAAGTTCTGATTTAGATAATATATTCTGTTTTGGGGATACTGTAACCATAACTGCATCCGGTGCGAATCAGTTTCAATTTTATTTAAATGGGGCATCGCAAGGAAGTTTAAGTAATACCACTACGTTTTCTTCAAATAATTTCACTAATGGTCAAACGATTACCGTGTTAGGAAGTTCATTGGGGTGCACCGCTACTTCTGCACCAATGACCTTTACGGTAAATGCTATACCAAGCGTAATTGTCACAAGTAACGACCCAAACAATGTGTTCTGCCAAGGAGATAACATTACCTATCAAGCTTCTGGTGCAACCACCTATACGCTTAGTTTGAACGGTCAGTTACTAGGACCTCCAAGTGCAGTAAATACACTGGCAATGCAATCATACCCTGCGGGTTCTTACCTGCTTCAAGTTACAGGGTCAACAAATGCTTGCTCAAATCAATCGTCCGTTAACATTCAAATTAATCCGAATCCGTTCGTTTCATTAGTAAGTTCCAATGGCGCAAATCCAGTTTGTAGTGGACAGAATATTATCTTCAATGCGATCGGAGCAAACCAATACCAGTTTCAGTTAAATGGCAATAATATTGGCGTTCAATCAGGAACTAATACATTACAACTGAATAATTTATCGAATGGAGCTGTAGTTGGTGTGATTGGCACTTCGAATTTAGGGTGTATTAATACGAGTGTATTACCTGCATTTGTTGTAAATCAAACACCTACAACCACATTAACTTCTACAGAATTAGACTTAGCCTTGTGCCTTGGAACTCCGGTACTTTTCACTGCAAACGGTGCTACTAACTATCAGTTTTTTGTTAATAGCGTGTCTCAAGGTCCAGTATCACCATCCGCTACACTAACCCTTGCCAATTTGCAGGATAATGATTTAGTTGAAGTTGTAGGGTCAAATCAAAATTGTATTGATTTTTCTCCTTCCTTAATTTTTAATGTATACAATTATCCAAATGTGACTATTGCGAATCAAGGGGGTAATCAAATATGTGTAGGCGATGCGGTGAATGTAATCGCATCTGGAGCAAATAACTATCAGTTTTTATTGAATTCCGTTGCAATTGGTCCTAATTCAACCAATAACACGTTTACTGGAACATTGAATAATGGCGATACATTATCTGTGATCGGTGAAACGTTTGGGTGCAGTGCCGCTGCAATAACACCGATTTCGCTTATTGTTTATCCATATCCTGTTTTGGTAGCATCGTGTGATGATATTGATTTAACCATTTGTTTTTTAGATACGGTTAATTTTAGCGCTACAGGCGCTATGAGCTATTCGTATATCCACAACAGCGCTGCTCCAAATGTTTCTGCTACTGGCTTGTTTTCAATGGATGATTTACTGCATGGTGATACTATTTTAGTTCAGGGCTTTAACGGTACGTGCCCTTCTGCAATAGATACCTTTATTTTCAATGTTAATTCAATGAGTTTGTCTTTGTCAACTCAGCCGCAACCTTTGATTTGCAGTGGTTCAACCTTAGATTTTCAAGCTACGGGAGCTTCAACCTATTTATACTACGTTAACGGGGTGTCTCAAGGTGCGTTTGGACCTTCTGGTCAATTCAGTAGCAGTACATTTCAGGATAATGACCGAGTTACTTTTACAGCGTTTAACCAAGGTACTGGATGTTATCAGCCATTTAACGATACCTTGTTAATCGATGTGATGCCATCACCGACCATTACGAATAGTTCGCCACTCACGTTTTGCGCGGGTGATTCAGTAATTTTATTTTCCAATTCAATTTCCAATAATGAATGGACAAGTGGAGGGATTCCAGTATCGCCGACCACAGATTCTACCTTGGTGGTGTATCAAACAGCTAACGTAACATTGACCCAGAATTCATCGGTTTTAAATCAAACGTATTCTTTTGGTTATAACGCGAATGGTATGTTTGGAGATGGTACCAATCAAAGCATTGGTTTGCCTACAGAAATGATTGCTAATTTATCGCTCGAAGAGATTTCTTCTGGCTGGAATTTCGCTCTTGGTAGAGATACAGCTGGACAAGTATACGCGTGGGGTGATAATTCAAACGGTCAGCTTGGAAATGGTACGTTTACTGCGTCCAATACTCCATTGTTAATGCCTTCACTTTCCGCTGTTAAATCCCTTGCGACTTCTGAAAACAGCGCCATGGTGCTAACCAATTCAGGTAGTGTATATGTTTGGGGGAATAATACATACGGTCAATTAGGTACAGGGAACACGTCAATTTATAACTTCCCATACCTGAATCCAGCCTTACAAAATATCGATACCATTGTTGGTGGAAGAAGACATTTCTTGTGCTTGCGTACCGATGGTACTGTACTCGCTTTTGGAAATAATACCTTTGGACAGTTAGGATTAGGAAACCTCAATTCTACTTCTGTTCCAGTGGTTATTCCGAATCTAACTGGAATTGAGAAAATTGGTGTAGGTGAATTTCATTCCTTTGCAATCGACTCATCAGGCAATTTATTTGTTTGGGGTAATAATGCGAATGGGCAACTTGGATTAAATGATAACATTAATCGAGTTATTCCTACCGTTTCTTCGTTCAAACAAGCGATTCAGATAAGCGGTGGTGCTGATTTTTCGGTGATCTTGAAATCAGATGGGTCAGTTTGGTCCACGGGTAAAAATAATTTTGGTCAGTTAGGATTAAATGACAATGTGGATAGAAACCAACCCGAGAACGTTGCAATCACCGGAGTGAATCGCATTTCTTGTGGTCAATACCATACCTTACTTTTGAGAAACGATTACTCGGTCTTTGGGTTTGGAGATAATACGGAATCTCAACTTTCAACTGGAGTAAATACTTCTGCACCAATTCACATATCAACTTTACACGGAACTACGTTTATTGAGTCGGGTAAATCGACATCGCATGCCATAGCTGGAATCTTTGCAAGTTGTTCTGCATCTTCAGTTTCTATTACTGTAAACAACGCACCCGTGCCTGTTGTAACCATGAATAATGGAACCTTATCAACGAGCGCAATCGGAACTTCCTACCAATGGTATTTTGGTGGTCAAGAAATTCAAAATAGTAATTCGGCAACGTATGTTCCAATAACACCGGGGTACTATACCGTAGAAGTTACTTACCCATCTGGATGCTCAGCAACATCAATTCAATTCGCGTTTGGAATTCAGAACCTTGACGAACTTAAGGTCGCCAAAACAAGGATTTATCCGGTTCCAACAAATTCAGAATTAACGATTGAGTCACTTACCAATGAATTGTTGCCAGATGTTGAAATTTTCGATGCTTCAGGTCGCTTAGTATTGCTGGTTCCTTCTAATGGTATTACCAAACAAACGGTGCAAGTTGGTATGTTGTCTCCGGGAACTTATGTTGTTTCGTTGAAGGGTGGGGAAAAACTAAGGTTCATGGTCTCTCATTGATCCTTTTATTCTACTTTCGTGCATGCGGTCTCGAATTTTTATCCTTTTAATTAGTTTAATTGCTAGCTCAACAAGCTATGCTCAAAAGCAAGTAATTGATCACAATGCCTATCCCCGTTGGAATCGAATCGATAAGGTCAAGCTATCAAACCAAGGTGCATGGTTAACCTTTGAAGTGTTGCCTATGAAAGGCGATGGGTATCTGCATTGGCAGCATGTACCTAGCGGAGCTAAAGATTCCATGTTCGCAGCGAAAGATTTGCAAATGAATGAGTCCGGCTCCCTAATGGCTTGGCGACGAACTGCAGGATTTGATACCTTGAGAACTTGTGAGTTGAATAAAATAGATAAAAAGAAGTGGCCAAAAGATACCATGGTGGTTTACAATTCCATCAAGGACACCCTTCGAAAAGAGCCTCAGGTTAAAAGATTTCAAGTATCTGAATCAGCAGATTATTTGGCGTTTTTGAAAGAGCAAAACGATAAACCACAACCCACAACAATTGAATCCCCAAAGAAGTGTTGGTTTCATCGAAAAGAGAAACCGATTACCCCGATCAAGGAAATAAAATCTGATGGGACTACCTTGGTGCTGGAAAACTGGGATTATCGCTTATTTCAAGTAAACAATACGACCGATTTCTTGATGTCGAAACAGGGTGATTTGGCTTATATTACCCAAGAAAAAGGCAAGCAAGATACCTTCAGGTTATGGGTTGTTTCTCCTGCTGATCTAATGCCAATTATGGTGGGCGAATCACAACGGAGCATTAAATCACTTCAATGGAATAAAGAAGGGAATATGTTAGCCTTTCTTTTCACCTCCGACACCAACAAAATTAAGCAGTATGAATTGGGAGTTTATTCATTACTGAAAGATTCCTTGATAACCTTCGGTGATTCAACCACCACAAAACCCTTCGGTTTTAAGGGAGTAAATGATAAGGTCCAGCCCACATTTTTTGATAATTTACCCTATGTAAAATTTGCGCTGAGCGATCGAATTGTTTATCAAAAAGACACCTTGTTGGAGTCTGAAAAAGTACGACTCGATTTATGGTCCCCTTCGGATCTTACCTTACAACCACAACAATTATTGGAGCTTAAAGACGGGGATAAATCCGGAGATATTGTCGCGTTGCATTTAACCGATTTTAAACCCATGTTGTGGTGTCCAGATTCATTACAGGGGTCATTTAATATTCACAGACAAAGCCATTATTCGTTGGTGTATGATAATCAGCCCTATGCGATTCAAGCGCAATGGAAAAACCCATCCTTGAGCGATGTGTATCGTTTAGACCTTCGCACAGGAACCCAAGTACTACTTAAAAAATCGATAGCTTATGTAGGGCATCTATCCAACGATGGAAGTTCATTGACCTATTTTGATCCGAAACGTAAAAATCACTACCTACTTCAAATCGATCAAAACTTGAATGAAATCTGCATGAGTTGTGCAGTGAAAGAATCATGGGAAGAAGACCTTAACGGCCAACCAATGGATCCAGGTCCTGCCGCTACCTATGGATTTAATGCCAACGGTGATGCATATTATTATGCTTCGCGAGATAATATCTATGAGTTTGATTTAAGCACGAAAAAAAATCGCTGTTTGACATTCAATGATACTAAAAATAGAGATTGGGAATGGGAATGGGAATGGATTAAATGGAATCCAGACTCAACCAATATAGCGTGGAATAGTGGGTATTTACAAGCAAGAAATCGCGAGACAAAAAAAGTCTCTATTTGGACGGCAACGCCTTTGTTTTTCTTTAAGTTGTTGGATCGGGGGGATTACAAAGTTTTGTCTTTCACTAAAGCAAAGGATACGTCGGTATATGTGCTTCGTCGCATGCGGGTTGATCAGTTTCCTGATGTTGAGGTCGGTGGCACCTTTGGTGTTTTTAAAAGAGTCTCATGGGCAAATCCTCAGCAGGCTGAATACAATTGGGCGACTTCAGAACTCATTCGATGGAAGAGTTATAATGGAATCAATTTAGAAGGAATCGTATACAAACCGGAGAATTATGATGCTACTAAAAAATATCCACTCTTGGTGTATTATTATGAACTGAACGGAGATAACTTACATAGTTATCGTGGCCCAGCCCCTACAGCTAGTACAATCAATCCAACCGAATATGCATCGGCAGGATATGTAGTATTGATTCCAGATATTCGCTATAAGCCAGGGTATCCGGCTAAAGGAGCCTATGATTGCATTATGAGCGGAACCGATTACATGCTTAAACATTTTTCGATCGATTCTACACGAATGGGCTTGCAAGGTCAAAGCTGGGGAGGATATCAAACGGCCCAACTCATTACGATGACCAATCGCTACAAGGCGGCAATGGCCGGAGCACCTGTAAGTAATATGTTCTCCGCATACGGTGGTATCCGCTGGGGGAGTGGGATTAACCGTCAGTTTCAGTATGAATCGAGCCAAAGTAGAATTGGGGCAACAATCTGGGAACGCCCTGACTTGTACATAGAGAACTCGCCAATTTTTCACTTACCAAAGGTCAATACACCCTTACTCGTAATGGCAAATGACAAAGACGGTGCTGTTCCATGGTATCAAGGCATTGAGTTATATACCGGATTACGTCGCCTTGGTAAACCTTGTTGGATGTTAAACTATAACGACGACGATCACAACCTTACTCGATTACCCAATAAAATGGACTTAAGCATTAGAATGCGCCAATTTTTTGATTTTTACTTGAATAATGGAGAACAACCTTTATGGATGAAAGAAGGAATTGAAGCGCGAGAAAAAGGAAAAGAATTTAAGTATTAACGATAATAAATAGCACTATGGAATACCTAAAGAACTTCATTGATGGTGCATATCATGCGCCGGTTTCTGGACAATATATGGACAATGTAAATCCAGCAACAGGGGAAGTTTATTCTCAAATACCAAGATCCGGAGCAGCTGATTTAACCATGGCAGTGAATGCCGCTGAACGTGCCTTCCCTATATGGTCAGGGATGTCTGTGAATGAACGAAGTGCAATCTTACTTCGTCTGGCTGCTGGTATTGAAGCGCGCATGGATGAATTTGTTGTGGCAGAGTCCCGAGATAATGGCAAACCCGAAAAGTTAGCGGCACACGTGGATATCCCTCGCGCCGTATCGAATTTTCACTTTTTCGCTACAGCAATTGAACATTTTTCTTCGGAATCACATTACATGGAAAATGTTGGAATTAATTTCACAACCCGTCGCCCGATAGGAATTGTAGGGTGTATTTCTCCATGGAATCTCCCCTTGTATTTATTCTCATGGAAAATCGCCCCGGCCTTAGCGGCAGGGAATTGTGTGATCGCTAAACCAAGTGAGATTACTCCATATACAGCCTCCTTGCTTGGGAACATTGCAAATGAAGCGGGAATGCCTGCTGGTGTATTAAATATTTTGCACGGAACAGGCCCTGAGATTGGGAATGAAATGGTTTCTCACCCGAAAATTAAGGCAATTTCCTTCACTGGTGGAACCGCGACCGGTCAACATATAGCTGGTATTGCCGCACCCATGTTTAAGAAACTTAGCCTAGAATTAGGGGGTAAAAATCCAACCATTGTTTTTCCGGATGTGGATATAAAACAAACCGTAAAAGAAATCTTCAGGTCATCCTTTTCTAATCAAGGTCAAATCTGTTTATGCGGATCAAGAATTTTTGTCCATCAAGATATTTATGAAGCCTTTAAAACCGCTTTTGTGGATTGGGTATCCTCCGCTAAAGTTAGTTATCCCGCAGATCCTAACGCGCAAATCGGTGCTGTAGTTTCTAAGGGGCATATGGAGAAAATCCTCGGATATATAGAATTAGCCAAGGAAGAAGGAGGACATGTTTTAACTGGCGGTGAGCGCGTTCGCCTTGAAGCACCTTATCAGAATGGGTACTACCTTGCACCTACAGTTATTGAAGGCCTTTCTAATACGTGTAGAACGAACCAAGAGGAAATTTTTGGACCCGTTGTTTCTATCATGCCTTTTACTGAAGAGTCCGAAGTACTTGCGATGGCAAACGATACCAAATATGGCTTAGCGGCTTCGGTTTGGACCAAAGACTTAAATGTGGCACATCGTATGGCTGATCGCCTGGAAATGGGTATTGTGTGGGTGAATTCTTGGTTGATTCGAGACCTAAGAACTCCTTTTGGTGGAATGAAAGATTCAGGAGTAGGTAGAGAAGGGGGATGGGAAGCCTTACGGTTTTTTACAGAACCTAAGAATATTTTTATCAAGTATGAGTAAGTGCCAAACGTTGAATTAATCTTCAACTGCAATCACAGCGCTTATTTCAGGAACGGCCTTTTTTATCGTTTCTTCTATTCCGCCACGTAAGGTTGATTGTTTCATGGAACAGTCTTTACACGAACCAGTCAAGCGAACTTTTACAATCCGGTCTGTCGTAACCTCAACCAGTTCAACATCTCCGCCGTCGTCGTTTAGAAATGGCCGAATTAATGAAATAGCTGAATTCACTTTTTGTTCAATACTTTCCATTGATACTTATTGTTTTATGGCGTTTAACCGTGTCGTAAAGTTATGAACTAATTCGTCAAATGCCAATCCAATCACCGACCCTTTCTGAAGTACGGCAGGGCGTCCCACATCACCTGCTTCACGAATGCTTTGAACCAATGGGATGGCCCCAAGAAATTCAATTCCCATTCCATTAGCTAAGTTTTTAGCACCGTCTCTTCCAAAAATATAATATTTATTTTCGGGTAATTCTTCTGGGGTAAACCACGCCATATTTTCAACGATTCCAACAATTGGAACGTTTAATCCATCCACTCTAAACATGTTGATTCCTCTCCGAGCATCAGCAAGAGCCACTTCTTGTGGTGTGCTAATGATCACTACACCATCTAATGGCAAGGTTTGTAACAATGAAAGATGAATGTCTCCGGTACCAGGAGGTAAATCGATGAGTAAATAATCAAGTTTTCCCCAATTTCCTTCGGTAATCATTTGAGTTAAGGCCTTAGAAGCCATTGGTCCGCGCCAAACTACCGCATTTTCTTGATCCGTAAAAAATCCGATAGAAAGAAGTTTAACATTGTAGTTTACTACCGGTTCTATCAATGATTTGCCATTTATCTCAACCATTGTTGGCCGTTGACCAACAACGTCAAACATTGTCGGCATACTTGGGCCATAAATGTCCGCATCAATTAATCCAACGGTGAATCCTGCTTGAGCTAATCCTGCGGCTAAATTGGCTGTAAGCGTAGATTTACCCACGCCTCCTTTTCCCGATGCAATGGCAACTACGTGAGTAACATCCGGAAGTACACTCCGTCTACCTTTTCGCTCAGTACCGGTAACTGCTTTTACTTCACATTCAATGCGCACGTCTTCCCCTAATTCTTTTGTTAATCGAAATCGAATGGCTTCTTCCATGCGTTTTCGAGCATGTAACGCGGGATTAATACTGTTCACTTGAATAAAAACACGGTCATTATCTATTTCAATATTCCCTACCAAATTGGCACTGACAATGTCTTGTTTAGATTCTGGGTCTGGAATGTTTGCTAATGCATTTAATACGGCTTCTCTTGAAATCACTCGGGCTTGGTTTTAAAGGATTTTACTGACTTTTCCATGAGATCAATTACGGGTTTACTGTCACCGCCCGCTCGATTTTTTATTTCATAATTGTAATCACCTAGTTTAGTTAAACTATAAATGTGATATGAGACATGCTTGTATTTTGGAACGTTGATGTGTTTGATTAATTCTCGCTTGTAAATAATACAATTATTCTTGTCAGAGATAATACTTACCTTAAACACATCATCATCCTTAAGGGATTTTCTAAACTCGGCTAATTTATTTGCATTATCTCCCCAATCCTCAATAAATAATTGGAAATTCGGACCGGCCATCACCTTCCATTTGAAGTCTTCTTCGTGTTCTATGGTGGTTTGAAATGACGCGCCAATTCCAGCCGTCTCATCCGGAATGAATAAGGTGGCGTCCAAGTCATAAGTACTTAGATCAACGGCTTTGAACTGGTAGTAGTCTTCGGAATTTGATTGGTTATCATCTTCGGTTGCACAGGAATTCAAAATGGCTAACAATAAAATAGCGTAAAAATTCAGCTTCATAAGATGAAATATATGTGGGCGAAGATATATACTTTTGAAGAAAACACGATAATGAATAAAAAGTTGACCCTATTTGCATTGTTTCTTTTCGCATGTTCCATTGCGCTTGGGGCCTTTGGCGCACATGCGCTCAAAGAGATTGTTATTGAGAAATGGCAAGTTGCATTTGAAACTGCGGTTAAATATCAGTTTTACGCATCAGTTTTACTATTAATCATTTCATTTCAACCCGCATTTAATCAGAAGCGTTTCACCTCTTGGATTACCTTGTTTTTAATTGGTTTAGGCTGTTTTTCAGGGTCTATTTATGGACTTGTATTGGCGGAAATAACCCATGTCAAGTTAGCTTTTCTTGGCCCCATAACTCCAATTGGCGGATTATTAATGATTGTTTCAGTAGTGGTGCTTGGAATTAAGTATGCCACAAATAAATCAGAATAGTAGGGGAATTCCTCGTAATTTGATAACTTTGCGAACGATATAAATCCGGAGTAAAAGATGGATAAAATTTCATATGTGGGGAACGCTGATGTAAATGCAATTGAGCATCTCTATAACCAATACAAACAAAACCCAACCAATGTTGATTTGAGTTGGCAAAAGTTCTTTGAGGGCTTTGAATTCGCACAAACTGATTTCGCCTCCGGTGGAGGTATTCCTGAGAATTTTCAGAAAGAGTTTAACGTGCTTAACCTCATTAATGCCTATCGAACACGCGGGCATTTATTTACCAAAACGAATCCGGTTCGGGAGCGTAGAAAGTATTCACCAACCCTGGAAATTGCAAATTTCGGATTGGCTGAAACCGACTTAACCGTGGTTTTTCAAGCGGGTGAAGAAATTGGACTCGGACCTGTAACCTTGAAGGAAATTATTGATCACCTGGAATTGACGTATTGTCAATCCATTGGTATTGAGTTCGTTTACATGCGTGACCCGGAGCGAATTGCTTGGTTGAAAAACAGAATTGAACTAAAGAATAGACCGAAACTCGACGCAAGCCGTAAACTAAAGATTTTCGAAAAACTCGCTCATGCATCAGCCTTTGAAGCATTTTTAGGCAAAAAGTTCGTGGGTCAAAAAAGATTCTCAATCGAAGGGGGGGAAGCATTAATTCCAGCCCTAGACACCTTGATTCATAAAGGGTCTGAAGCAGGTATTTCCTATTTCGTTATGGGGATGGCACACCGCGGCCGCTTAAATACTTTGGCGAATGTATTCAACAAAAAGCCTAGCGATATTTTCTCAGAGTTCGAAGGAAAAGAATTTGAGTTTGATATGTATTTTGATGGGGATGTGAAATATCACCAGGGATTTACCTCGCACATTACCTTGGACAATGGGCAGGAGCTTGGGCTTACACTATCACCCAATCCCTCGCATTTAGAAGCGGTAAATACAGTGGTTGAAGGAATTGCTCGTGCAAAAATTGATCATGTTTTACATAGCGAGGATAAAATCTGTCCCGTATTGATTCACGGGGATGCTGCGATTGCAGGACAAGGAATTGTTTATGAAACCATACAAATGGCGCATTTGGACGGATATCGGGTAGGCGGTACTGTACACATTGTTGTTAATAATCAAGTTGGTTTTACTACCAATTATTTGGATGGCAGATCGTCTACCTATTGTACTGATGTCGCAAAAACTACACTTTCCCCCGTATTTCACGTGAATGGTGATGATGTTGAAGCAGTAGTGCAGGCCATGGAAATTGCGGTTGCGTATCGTCAAGAATTCAAGCGCGATATCTTTATCGACTTGCTGTGCTATAGAAAATATGGACACAACGAAGGGGATGAGCCTAAATTTACCCAGCCAACCCTGTATGATATCATCATGAAGCACCCAAATCCAAAAGTGATTTATCAGCGTCAATTAGAAGCGGAGGGGGTGTTAACGGAAGAAACGGCTAAACACATTGAAGAACAATACATTCAATTCTTAGAATCTGAATTTGAAATTGCGCGTAAGAACGACAAAGCTCAAGTATTTGATTTCTTAAGTGCCACATGGGAAGGTTACCGTCACGGGAAAGCAGTTGATTTTGAAAAATCTCCAGAAACAGGTGTTGCAAAAAATGTGTTGTTAACCTTAGGTAGAAAATTAGCTACGCTGCCAGCAGACAAAAAGTACTTTAGAAAAATCTCGAAGATCTACGAAGATCGACTTGCTGCAATTGAAAACAATAAATTGGATTGGGGAACCGCTGAAATGTTAGCGTATGCAACCCTTCTCAATGAAGGTCATAGTGTTCGATTATCCGGACAGGATGTTGAACGTGGAACCTTTTCACATCGGCATGCAGTGGTTAAAACCGAAGATACAGAAGAAGAGATTGAACCGCTCAATTTATTAACGGAAAGTCAAGCTAAATTTTATGCCTACAACTCCTTGTTGTCAGAATATGGTGTACTTGGCTTTGAGTATGGATATTCGTTAGCTCATCCATCCGGTTTAACCATTTGGGAGGCACAATTTGGTGATTTCTTCAATGGTGCTCAAATTATGATCGACCAGTTTATCTCAGCAGGAGAAGATAAGTGGGCAACTCAATCCGGGTTAATGATGTTGCTTCCGCATGGTTATGAAGGGCAAGGTGCGGAACATTCCAGTGCAAGACTTGAACGGTTTTTACAGCAATGTGCCGATTTGAATATGCAAATTGTTAATACCTCAACACCAGCAAACCATTTCCATGTAATTAGACGTCAATTAAAGCGTGATTTCAGAAAACCATTGGTTGTGTTCTCTCCGAAAATGTTATTGCGCTATCCAGATGCTACTTCCACCTTGGAAGAAATGGAAAAAGGAAGTTTCCGCGAAGTATTAGATGACACAGGGGTAGATGTAAATCACGTTGATACCGTGGTCTTATGTTCTGGAAAATTCTATTACGAAATGAAGGTTAAGGCCCGCGAATTAGGAGTTCAAAATATGGCCTTTGTTCGGATAGAACAGTTGTATCCATTACCAGAGAAACAAATCAATGAAATTATAGGAAAATACGGGCCAACACAAGTCATTTGGGCGCAAGAAGAACCTGCAAACATGGGGGCATGGACCTACATGGCGATGAATTTAAGGGCATTGAACTTAATAGGAATTCATAGGGGAGCTAGTGCTGCCTCTGCGGAAGGTTCTAAAAAATTGCATGAAAAACGATTGGCGAACTTGTATGATTCGCTTTTTGCTTACGCTAAATTAACGGTTGAAAAATAAAATTATGGCAATACTTGAAATGAAAGTACCCTCTCCAGGGGAATCAATATCAGAAGTAGAAATCGCTCAATGGTTAGTGGCAGATGGAGATTATGTAGAGAAAGACCAAGCCATTGCTGAGGTAGATTCAGATAAAGCGACCTTAGAATTACCCGCTGAACAAAGCGGTGTTATTACACTCAAAGCGCAAGAAGGTGATACGGTCAAAGTAGGTCAAGTGGTATGTTTAATTGATACCAATGCGGCTAAGCCAGCCGGTAGTGCACCTGCCAAAGAAGTGGCAACTCCACCAGCTGCTGCACCAGCTGCGAAAAAAGAGGAGGTAGCAGTACCTAATCCAAACCCTGTAGCGTCATATGCCGCAGGAACACCATCCCCGGCTGCAGCTAAATTAATGGACGAAAACAACGTTAAATCCGGTCAAATTAAAGCCACTGGGAAAGATGGTCGCATTACAAAAAATGATGTAATGAATGCCTTGTCTGCGGGGTTTGATGGAAATGCTTCCTCAGGTTGGGGAGGCACCAGAGATACACGCAGAGAGAAAATGTCAATGCTACGTCGTAAAATTGCCGAACGATTGGTCGCAGTGAAGAATGAAACAGCCATGTTAACTACCTTCAATGAGATTGACATGAAACCGGTTATGGAACTGCGCGCAAAATATAAAGATGCATTCGCAAAGCACCACGAAGTCAATTTGGGATTCATGTCCTTTTTTACAAAAGCGGTTACTGAAGCGCTAAAACTTTATCCTGCAGTAAATGGTCAAATTGATGGTAATGAAATGATTTTTCATGATTATGCCGATGTAGGTATTGCTGTATCGTCACCGAAAGGATTAATGGTACCCGTAGTACGGAACGCAGAGCAGATGTCCTTAGCGGATATTGAACGCGAAATCAAACGATTGGCAATTAAGGCACGAGACGGAAAGATTACTCCTGAAGACATGACCGGTGGTACGTTTACCATTACAAACGGTGGTGTTTTTGGTTCTATGTTGTCAACCCCAATCATTAATCCTCCGCAATCCGCGATTCTTGGAATGCATAACATTGTAGAACGTCCAGTTGCTGTGAATGGTCAAGTAGAAATTAGACCCATCATGTATGTGGCCTTGTCTTATGATCACCGAATTATCGACGGTAAAGAATCTGTTGGATTCTTAGTGAAAGTTAAAGAAATGCTAGAAAAGCCAGAAAAAATGATTTTCGGAGCGAAAGATCCAGCTGAAATACTATTAGGATTATAATCCAAACCAAATTATGGCAAAAATTAGAAAGCAGGATGCGTTGGATTACCACGCCATGGGAAGACCAGGTAAAATTGAAGTAATTCCAACAAAACCCTATTCTTCTCAACGCGATTTATCCTTGGCGTATTCGCCAGGTGTTGCAGAACCCTGCTTAAAAATTGCAGAGAATAAAGATGATGTGTATAAATACACCAGTAAATCTAACCTGGTAGCTGTAATTTCTAATGGAACGGCTGTATTGGGACTTGGTGATATCGGTCCGGAAGCATCAAAACCTGTGATGGAAGGAAAGGGTTTATTGTTTAAGATATTTGCTGATATTGACGTATTTGACATCGAGATTGATGCGAAAGACCCTGAGTTATTTATTCAAACAGTTAAGGCTATTGCGCCAACCTTTGGTGGGATAAACTTGGAAGACATCAAAGCACCCGAAGCATTCGAAATCGAACGTCGACTTAAAGAGGAATTAGACATTCCGATCATGCATGATGATCAACACGGTACTGCAATTATCTCTTCTGCAGCCTTACTTAATGCCTTAGAATTAGCGAAAAAGAAGATAGAACGCGTTAAAATTGTGATTTCTGGTGCAGGTGCTTCAGCCCTCTCTTGCGCAAAATTATATGTAGCATTAGGAGCTAAAGTTTCTAATATTTATATGTTCGACTCTAAAGGACTGATTGGTGCATTTAGAAGCGATTTAGATGATATGAAGACCTTTTTTGCAAGCCACAAAAAAGAAGTTTCTTTTGAGGAAGCATTTAAAGGGGCAGATGTGTTTTTAGGGCTTTCTCGTGGGGGCCTTGTAAACAAGGAAATGATCAAGAAAATGGCTAAGGATCCCATTGTATTTGCTTTGGCGAATCCGGATCCCGAAATTTCGTACAAAGATGCTACCTCCGTTCGTAAAGATATTATCATGGCTACCGGACGGTCAGACCATCCGAATCAAGTAAATAATGTCTTAGGTTTTCCATTCATTTTCCGAGGTGCACTCGATGTTCGAGCCACCACAATTAATGAAGAAATGAAATTGGCGGCGGTTAAAGCCATTGCTTCGCTAGCCAAAGAAACTATCCCAGAAGAGGTAATTGAAGCATACGGAGAAAAGAACATTTCTTTTGGTCGAGATCAAATTATTCCAAAACCGTTGGATCCCCGCCTAATCTATTCTGTTGCTCCAGCCGTTGCAAAAGCAGCTATAGATTCAGGCGTAGCTAAAAATCCAATTAAAGATTGGCAGAAATATGAGGCGGAATTAAAAGCTCGCCTAGGTTTGGATAACGAATTAATGCGAAACATCACGGCTAAAGCACAGAGCAATCCAAAGAAGGTTGTTTTTGCTGAAGCTGATAATGTTAAAATTTTAAAAGCTGCCCAAGTTTCTTATGAAGAAGGTGTCGCTTTTCCAATTCTACTTGGAGATAGAGATGTCATTATCGCATTGATGGAAGAATATAACGTTGAACTTCCTGAGGTTACCATTATTGATCCAAAAGCGGATACGGAAGAAGAACGGCGTACTACTTTTGGAACAGAGTTCTTTCAACGCAGAAAACGAAAAGGCTTAACAGAGTTTGAGGCTATAAAGTTGATGCGTGAACGCAATCATTTTGGTGCAATGATGGTTGATATGGGCTTCGCCGATGCGATGATTACCGGATTAACCCGTTCATATCGGTCTACGGTAAAACCCTTACTGCAAATTATCGGGCTTGAGAAGGATGTGAAAACTGCCGCAGGCATGTACATTCTTAATACCAAACGTGGACCAATGTTCCTTGCTGATACTACAGTGAATTTGAATCCGAATGCCAGTCAAATTGCGGAAATCACGATTAATGTGGCTAAAACAATTCGTAAACTTAAGGTACAACCAAAAATCGCCTTGCTGAGTTATTCGAATTTTGGATCTTCTCCCGGTCCAGATTCTGAGAAAATGGCTGAGGCCGTGGGCGTATTACATACAGAACATCCTAACCTCATTGTAGATGGTGAAATACAAGCAAATTTTGCATTGAATTCTGATCTCTTGGTAGAGAAGTTTCCATTCTCCACCTTGGTTAACAAGGAAGTTAACACCTTGATTTTCCCGAATTTATCGGCCGGAAATATCTCCTATAAATTACTTCAACAAATGACCGATAGTGATGCAATTGGACCAATCCTCATTGGAATGAGAAAATCAATTCATGTTCTTCAGTTGGGGGCATCTGTAAGAGAAATAATCAATATGGTAAAAGTTGCCGTAATTGATGCTCAAAATAAATAAGCGATGATAGCACAACTTCAAGGACGTCTTGTTGAAAAACATCCCACCGAATTAATCATTGATTGTGCTGGAGTAGGGTACGAGGTGAAAATATCCTTGAATTGTTTTTCGGCCTTAGGCGATTCAGAACAAGTTAAAGTATATACAAAACTCATTGTTCGGGAGGATGCTCATTTACTTTACGGTTTTCATGCCAAAGAAGAGCGCGAAATGTTTAATCACCTGATTAGTGTCTCAGGAATTGGTCCAAATACGGCGATGATCATGCTGTCTTCAATGGTTCCCGAAGATATTGCAAAAGCGATACAAACAGAAGACGTCGTAACGATTCAAAAAATAAAAGGAATTGGTGCCAAAACAGCCCAACGTGTAATCATTGATTTAAAAGGAAAAGTTGTAAAATTGTCGGAACAGGCACAAAATATTTTCAGCGCAAACAATACAAATCGATTTGATGCGTTAACGGCCCTGGTTTCTTTGGGCTTCGATAAGAAAGCCGCTGAAAAGGCAATAGAGCGCGTGGATACTGGTAGTGAGCCGGTAGAATCATTAATCAAGGAGGCCCTAAAAGTATTATAGTGAATTGGTGTAAAAGAAATATTATTTCTATTGGTTTTGTATTGGGCTTACTTTTAGCCCTTTTACCATTTGCATCATATGCCCAAGGACCAGTACTCCCTTTTCCAATTAACCCATCGTTTAACACGTATAATAACAATCATCAATCCTTCGATTTAGGTGACCCAACCAACATGCAACAAACCATTGAATTTGACCCGGAAACTGGTCATTACGTGTTTAAGCAAACCGTTGGAGATGGACTTCTGTTCCGAAACCCGACAACGATGTCCTTGGAAGATTATCTGAATTACAAAAACAAACAATTTGAAGGTCAGAACTGGGAACAGCAAATCAAAGAAGAGTCTGTTGTTGGGAGATCCTTTGAACTTCCCATTAAAATTGGAAGCAAAGTTTTTGAAAGCATCTTTGGTTCTGGTGAAATTGTTATTCGTCCGCAAGGTAATGTAGAAGTGCAACTTGGCGTAAATCATTCGAGATACGACAATCCCATTCTACCGATGCGTCAACGAAGGATTACACGTTTCGATTTCCAACAGAACATTAACATGGATATTGTGGGTCAGATTGGTACTAGACTCAAAATTGGTGCAAAATATAATACCCAAGCAGCATTTGACTTTGAAAATATCTCTAAACTAGAACATACTGGCGATGAGGATCAAATCATTCAGAAGGTTGCGCTAGGTATGGTGAATTTAGATTTGCCTACGTCCTTAATTCAAGGTTCTCAAACGCTTTTCGGTGCTAAAACACAGTTAAAATTTGGTAGATCTACCTTCGATTTGATTGTGGCTCAATCCAAAGGTAAACGGCAAGAAATTAATATTACAGGAAAATCTCAAGTTCAAAAGTTTGAGTTAACCGCAGACAATTACGAAGCGAATCGTCACTACTTTTTGAATTTGTTTTATCACGACGATTATGATTCTGCTATGGCAAGCTTGCCAAATGTGAATGCAACACGGTACATTACTCGGATAGAAGTTTGGGTTACTAATCGCTCCAACATTACCGAAAACACACGGAATATCATTGCGTTTTCTGACTTAGGAGAAGGAAAATCTATCAACTGTCAGGGGAATCCTGGTGGCTTCGGTACAGGTGTTGAACCCGCCAATGATGCGAATAGCCTCTACCAGTGGGCTGCAAACCAACCCCTCATCCGAAATTTCTCCACGGCTGTCCCCGCCTTAAACAATCAAGTTACAGCACCGGGTCCTTTTCAACAAGCAAAAGATTATGAAAAAGTAGAGAATGCTCGTAAATTATCTGATCAAGAATTTAGTTATAATGCCTTACTTGGTTACGTTTCGTTAAATAATCCACTCAACAACGATGAGGTACTTGCCGTTGCGTATGAGTATACCTACCGCGGACAAACCTATCAGGTGGGTGAATTATCAACGGATGGTGCCAGCGGTCAAGAAGCCTTGATCCTGAAATTATTAAAGCCAACCATAACAAGTCCTCAAAATAAGATTTGGGACTTAATGATGAAAAACGTTTACTCAATTGGTGCGTATCAAGTAGATCAACAAGGATTCAAGGTTGATGTGTATTATAACAACCCATCTACAAGCGTTCCTTTACCAGTTTTCCCAATGGCTGGGTTAGATGATAAACAATTGGTTACCTTATTAGAAATGGACCGATTGAATCAGAACAATCAGCCGTTTTCTGATGGGGTATTTGATTACGTACCTTTTACAGTAACGGGTCCTAAAATTGAAAATGGGGGAACGATTAACCGTAAAAATGGCCGAATCTTTTTCTCAACGGTAGAACCGTTTGGAAAAACTTTAGCGAATAAACTGCAATCTGTAGGTGTTCCTCAAACTACCATCAATAACATTGCATTCTACGAATTATACGATTCAACCAAAACAGCAGCGCAACAAATTCCAAGTAAAAACAGGTTCTTATTCAAAGGAGAATACCAGTCCTCAGTAAGTTCAGATATTCCACTGAATGCCCTTAATGTGCCGCAAGGAGCGGTTACCGTAACGGCCGGAGGCATAAAACTTACCGAAGGCACAGATTATTCCGTGGATTATAATTTGGGGAGAGTTAAAATCTTGAATACCGGAATTCTTGAGTCAAATACACCAATTAAAATTTCCATTGAAAGTAACTCAGTATTTGGATTCCAAGCTCGTTCTCTCATGGGGGGACATTATCAATACCGTCTGAGTGATAAAATGAAGTTCGGTGCCACATGGGTTAGAATGACAGAACGTCCTGTTACACAAAAAGTCGACTTCGGAAGTGAACCATTCAAAAATAATGTCCTTGGAATCGATTTCAGTATTCGAACGGATGTTCCTTTCCTTACACGATTGGTAGACTTACTTCCAGTGATTTCAACGAATCAAATGTCCACGTTTTCAATCAATGGTGAAGCGGCGTATTTGATTCCAGGGCAACCAAAGGTGATTAACAAGGCGGGAACTTCCTATGTGGATGATTTCGAGGCCAGCCAAAGTACGATTGATTTAAAATCAGCTGCTGCATGGCGCCTAGCATCCGTTCCCCAAGGGCAACCTGATTTATTTCCTGAAGCTACTTCACAGAACTTGTCCGCAGGGTTCAAACGGGCAAAAATGTCATGGTATACCATTGACCCGCTTTTTTATCAAAGCAATAACCTCACACCGAATCACATTAAGCAAGACGCAACGATGTTGGCTGATAGCCGCATGCGCTTGGTGAATTTTACAGACATTTTCCCAAATCAGCAGCTTCAATACGGTTCGATTCCGAACATAACAGTATTTGATGTGTGCTATTACCCGAAGGAACGGGGAATGTATAATTATGATACAACCGCTACCGTAGATAGTGTTGGTCAATTTACGAATCCCGAAAACCGCTGGGGTGGAATTATGCGAGCACTTTCCACGAATGACTTTGAGGTAGCCAATGTGCAATTTATTCAATTTTGGATGTTAGATCCATTTAATGACGATGCGGAAAATCAAGACCCTACTTCGTCCATGAATGGTGGAGATTTGTATTTTAATTTGGGTAATATTTCTGAAGATGTGTTACCGGATTCCCGTAAGGAATATGAAAATGGTATTCCACCGTTTGGCCCGAGCATAACCGATAATGTCGATACCACGTTGTGGGCACGAGTTTCTAATGAACAGGTAATTGTAAATGCCTTCGATACAGACCCCGCCGCCCGATTAAATCAAGACATTGGGTTAGATGGATGGAATAGTGCCTCAGAGCAATCTGCCTATGCGAACTATGTGAATTGGGTTCAAAACAACACAACAATATCTCCTTCCGCTAAAGTAAAAATGATTCAAGATCCATCTAATGATGATTATAATTATTACCTAGATGACAACTTTGATAACGCACAATTAAATATTCTCGAGCGATACAAGAAATATAATGGCATGGAGGGGAATGCACCTACAACCAATATGTCAGATACAGCCAATGCTGCGGGGTATCCTACCCAAGCCACCAACATGCCGGATTTGGAGGACATCAATCAAGACAATAACCTTTCGGAATCAGAGGCATATTTCCAATACAAAATGAGTTTAAGACCGAATGACATGGTGGTTGGAAAGAATTTTATTACCAATGTTCAGTTGTATCAAAATGGAAATAAAACGGAGAAGTGGTACCAAGTAAGAATTCCATTGGTTTCTTATGAGAAAAAGGTGAATGGTATTCAAGATTTTAGATCCATTCGGTTTATGCGCTTGTTCATGAAAAACTTTGATGAGCAAACACAGATTCGCTTCGCAAAAATGGAGTTCATGCGCGGTGAATGGCGTCCTTATTTACTTGATTTAACTCAACCTGGAATAAGTGTTCAACCGGATCCTAACTTAACTGCATTTAATATATCGGCTCTCAATGTCGAGGAAAATGATCAACGAACCCCAATCAAATATGAGGTTCCACCAGGGATCATTCGAGAAGTAGACCCATCACAAACGTATCAGCGTCAGATGAATGAGCAATCCTTGGTGCTTGATATGTGTAATTTACAAGATGGAGATGCAAGAGCAGCCTACAAAAATGTGGTTTTCGATGTGCGTACCTACAAAAAACTGAAGTTGTTTGCACACGCGGAGGAAGTGAATCCATTGATTCCATTTAATGATAAAGAAGTTACTTTGTTCGTTCGCCTAGGAACTGATTTCGTAGATAATTATTACGAATATGAACTCCCGCTTTATAAAACACAATGGGGCGCAACAACACCAGAAGACATTTGGCCTGTAGAAAACAACATTGAAATTGTATTTGATGATTTACTAAACTTAAAAAAGGAACGAAATCAAAAAGTAGATGACGGCGTAACAGGGGTATCGACGATGTTTGAATATGCTAAAGACGATCCCGCCAATTCAGATCGGAGAATAAAAGTGAAAGGTTCCCCAAATTTACAAGCAATTAAAACCATCATGATTGGGGTTAGAAACCCCCTTCAATCTGATCCAAGCAATAATTGGCCCGATGACGGACAACCTGAATGTGTCAATGTATGGGTGAATGAATTGCGTTTAACAGACTTCGTGAGTGAAGGTGGAGGGGCTGCTGTAGGTCAAGCCCAGTTACAATTAGCAGACTTCGCAACGATTTCTGCTTCTGGTAATTATTCCGGGATAAACTGGGGGTCTGTTGAAAGTCGCGTGCAAGATCGTCAACGTAATCAAAAGGCTGGGGTTGATATGAACTCTACCGTTCAACTTGGGCAATTCTTTGGTAAACAAGCTAAAGTTTCTTTACCCTTCTTCTATGGCTACTCATTAAATGTGATTAATCCAGAATACGATCCATTCAATCCAGACATTAAATTAGCCGATTATGATTTGGCTACGCGTAAAGAGCGTGCAAAATTAGGGCAGGACTTCAATGAGCGTAAATCATTCAACTTTACGAATGTCCGCAAAGAAGCGAAAGCAGGTGCTAAACCAGCATTTTGGCGCATCTCCAATTGGTCTGCTAGTTATGCCTATTCAGAGAATTTGAAACGTGATTTCAATACGAACTATGACCGTACAAAAAACTATACAGGGGCATTAAATTATAATTACACCTTCGCGGGTAAAGCCATTGAGCCGTTTAAAAAATGGAAACCCGTTCAAAAATCGAAATGGTTCGCCTTGGTTAGAGATATGAATTTCTACCTCATGCCTAAGAACATCACCTTTACCAATGATCTCTTACGCATGTATAATGAACGCCAGGTACGAAATAACTTGGTGCCAAACTATCAATTCAATCCAGTGTTCTTAAAGAAATTTGATTGGAACCGACATTACAACATTGGCTATGATTTAACCAAGAACTTAAAGGCTTCATTTGCAGCTACTAATAGAGCAATATTTGCCGAAGGAAACAGTCGCGTGGATCGTAAGAATGACCCGTTTGCTTTCCAAGAATTCAAAGATTCAATTCGTTCACAATTATCCACCTTTGGACAAACAATGGAATACAGTCATAACTATAATTTGAGTTATACCTTCCCCTTAGATAAGTTCCCATTAACTGATTGGTTGACCCTAAATGCCAAGTATAATGGCAGCTATAATTGGCAACGTGCACCACTTGCACAAACTGATTTTGGAAATATCATACAAAACAATCGGAGTGTAAATTTGACTTCGCAAGCGAATTTTGTAACACTTTATAACAAAATTCCACTGTTTAAACGCGTGCTTTCTGATGGGAGAAATAGCCGTGGTGCATTAAATGCAAAGAACAACCAAGGACAAAACAATAATCAAGGAAATAAGAAGGTTGAAGAACAAGCTCCGAAACCACCAAAACCGGTAGAGGAAATGACCAAGAAGGAACGAAGAAAATGGGATAAAGTGCTTAGAAAATATGAGCGTAAGAAGAAGAAAGAAGCGAATGCTAAGAAGAAGGTTAATCCTGCGGTAGGTTTTGCTGCACGCTTATTGATGACGGTTCGCAACGTTTCTGGTACCTATACCATCGATGATGGAACCATGTTGCCTGGGTCAAATCAAGAATCAAGAATTCTTGGAATGAATAGCAATAACCTCGGAATGAGCTCCTTTGCCTTCGGTAAACAAAGCTATGACATTTGGGGACGTGAGAATGGATATAATATTGCCGAATTGTCTGCGAATAATGGATGGTTGGTTCAAAATGAAAACCTAAACAAACAGTTTGCAACAACGCATTCTACCAAATTGAATTTGCGTGCAACACTTGAGCCTATTAAAGACCTAAGCATTGAAATGAAATTAAATCGAAACTATGGATTGAACAGTGGTGAGTTCTTTAGGTGGAATGAAACCAATCAGCAATTCGAAGGACAAAGTAGGTTCCAATCAGCTACCTTGACTTATTCAACGATTACTTGGGGAACGGCATTCGTTCGTGACAATAAGGACAAGTCTTCAGCAGTATTTAATCAGTTATTAACCAATCGTCAAACGGTTTCTCAATTAATCGGCGCGGATAATCCAAATTCTTCATTATTGCCTTCAGGTTATTTTGACGGATACTCGGGGAACCAACAAGAGGTGGTAATTGGTGCATTCCTAACGGCATATGGCAATAAAGAGGTAAATGATAAGAACATTAATCCGGTGCGTAATATGCCACTTCCAAATTGGAGTTTAACGTACAATGGCTTGTCCAAGTTTGAATTTATGAAGAAGTATGTAAAGTCATTTGTGATTCGTCATGCATACAACTCCACCGTTTCCGTGAACGGCATGCAATCCAACATGGGTGCCACCACCGATGCCAATGGCAACCCAACCGCTTTAGATTTAAATAATAACTTTATTTCGAGCTTGCAGGTGCAGAATATCACAGTAAGTGAGCAGTTCTCTCCGTTAATTGGTCTTGATGCTACATGGACGATTTTCGGACAATCCTTAACCACGAAATTTGAATACAAGAAAGATCGCTTAGCGACCTTATCTCTTAATAATAACCAAGTAACTGAGGTGAAATCAGATGAGATTGTGATAGGTATGCAAACGAAAATTGCAAAAGTTAAATTGATGGAGCGCATCCCTGCCAATGATTTAAATGCGGGACTGAATTTCTCATTCCGTGATAATTCCACCTTAATTCGGAAAGTCGTTGAAAATACCAATCAAGGAACGGCTGGACAAACCGTAATTTCATTAAAATTGAATATTGATTATAATTTATCGCAGAACCTAACGGTTTCCTATTATTATGATCAGAATTTAAATACGCCAAAAGTAGCTACGAGCTATCCTACCGGTAACATGAGTACAGGTATCAAACTAAGGTTTAACCTTGCAGGCGTTCAGTAATGAATATACGGCCCGCTGTTTTATCTGATGTTCCGGCCATTCACGGTTTAATTGTTGAATTAGCGGTGTATGAACGCGAACCGGATGCGGTAATCAATACCATTAGCTCGTTAGAAGCGGATTTATTTGTCCATAAACGTTGTTTTGCTGAAGTTTCTGAATTAGCAGGTGAAGTAGTAGGGTTTGCCCTGTATTTCTTTGGTTATTCCACGTGGAAAGGTCGAACCTTGTATCTTGAAGATATCTACGTGAAGGAATCGCATCGAAAACACGGCATAGGTCAGGCCTTGTTTAATACTGTTGTTGACATTGCGAAACGTGAAGGGGTTCGACGCATGGATTGGCAAGTATTGGAATGGAATACTCCGGCCATCGCATTTTATGAAAAAAATAAAGCCCTACTCGATGGGGAGTGGATCAATGGCCGCTTGTTTTTTTAAGTCCCTTACGATACTAAGTTTCTTTGTTTTTTCTGCGGGAATTGCACAAGAGTTTCCTGATTCGATACCGATGAATGAAATTCGGGTACTGGCCTCGCACAATAGTTATAAAATACAGCCTACACCTCGGACAATGAAGTTTATCAATCGATTCAAATCATTGCTCGGCGAAGAAAACCAACCATTTCAACTATTCTATTCCCATGTTCCAATTTCGGAGCAGCTTTCTACTTATCACATTCGTGGGTTAGAGCTTGATGTATACAATGATCCAAAGGGTGGTCGATATTTCAAACATCGCGTGAACTTTTTCATCCCAAAACAACGCATCAAGGAAGAAAAGTATACGAAACTTAAAGAACCTGGGTTTAAAATAATCCATATTCCAGACATTGATTACCAAACAAATTATCTAACCTTAGCTGACGCTTTAGAAGAATTAAATACGTGGAGTTTGTCAAATCCTACACACGCTCCGATTTTTGTAAATATTGAATTGAAAGGAAGTGCTCTAGGTGATGAAGCGGGGATATTAAGGCTTTTTGGATATAAAAAGGCCATTCCATTTGATCGAATATCGCTTATGCAGATGGATAGTTTATTGAAAGAAAAGCTAAGCACTTTATACACCACAACGGAGTTTAGAGCGAATGAAAAATCGCTTCAATCGCGTATCAAACACTACGGATGGCCAACTATTGGCGCTGTCAGAGGTAGAATTTTTGTGATAATTCAGGGTAGTGGTACACAGCATTATCCTTCCAACGCGGGTGCCTTTGTGTATGGGAATCCGGAAAATCCTGATTGTATATTCCTTTTATACGATGACCCATTCCAATGTGAGGAGCTTACCAAACAAATGCGATCAACTCATATCATCCGGACGCGAACCGATGCAGGGACTATTGAAGCCAGAGCGAATGATTATTCACGGTTAAAAAAATCCCTAGAAATTGGCGCGCAAATTCTTTCAACCGACTATTACAAAAAAGACCCTAATATAGGGCCTTTTGTAATTCCGTTTGTAGGGTTTATAGGAGACTAAGATCTAATTCTTGGAAACAATTTACGGTTGTCTACCACATCAGCAGATTTGCGCAATGCACCCATAAGCATTCCTTGAATGTTTCCTTTCAACATCGAAGTTAATTGGTCTTTTTCTTCCTTGTACGTAGCGTTTGCAGGCGCTTTTTTTGTACTGTTTACTTTGATTACATAAACACCCGCCTTACCTTTTAGAGGAATGGTGGTTTGACCGTTTTTAACATATCCAGAGAACAATGCACCAACGATTTCAGGTTCATAGCCTGTATTCCCTAGGGAAGGAGTGCTAAACGTTATTAGGGCTTCCTCCACTACGGTATTTCCTTTTTTGGCAAGCGTTTTAAGGTTTTTCGTTTTAGCCATTTGATTCATTAAACGTTTCGTCTTCTTTTCCTCGATTAAATCTTTCTTCATTCGATCTCTTGCATCTGCTAAGGTAGGCTCACCTTTTTCACGAATACTTCCCAACATCGCAATAATGTACTTGTCTTTATCTCGAATCGGAGCAGCCAATAAATCACCAGCTGCAGCGTCTGCATTGTATGCTAATTCTAAGATTCGATCCATGGCATTCGTTGTAACCAATCCATATACCCGTGGATTGTTATCTTCCAATGCGATTGGACGAACAAAATATTTATTTTTTGAAGCAAGGGTATCAAACGCAGCAATCTTTTTAGATAAATCATCGAGTTTAGCTAACTTTTGATCTAATTTATACAATAGGCGATTAGCTTCTGCTTCCATATTACCTATGGTAAGTTCAGATGCTTTAAACGATTTAACTACCGTAGTTAAGATAGGGAACTTTTTAGTGTCTCGTTCCAATACTTCAATGATGTGGAATCCAAAATCAGTTTTTACTACCCCTATTTTACCGATCGGAGCATTTGCACAATAAGATCCAAATTCTTTAACCATATCGCCTTCTAAAAAGTCAGCATACTCGCCACCTTTTTCTTTGGACCCTGGGTCTTCACTATGCTTTTGTACCAATTCAGCAAAATTCAATTTGTTGATTACTTTAAGAATACTATCTGCAGTTTGTTTCTTCTTTGCAATTACTTTGGCATCTTTCGACCCATTAGTAGAAATAAGAATGTGACGTGCTTTAATTTTCGCTGGAGAATACCCCATTAATTTTGATAAATGGAAACTTTCACCAACGCGGTATGGACCAACTAATTGACCGATAGGGGTAAGCTTAATGATCGTATCATAATCCATCGGGTAGGTCATGTATTGATTTGCTTTCGGATGCCCTTCAGGAACAGCAATTCCTCTTGCACCCGGAAGATAAGCACGCATTTCACTTTCATTCATAACCAACACAGAATCATTTTTAGAGGTCATGAAATCCATTCGAAGTTTAGCGATGGTTTTATTGAACGCTAGCGTATCTGCTTTAGACGGCTTAATGGATACATCAAATACACGAACTTCTCTATTGTTTGAGCGATTCCAGTATTTTTTCTCGCCTTTGTGTTCCTCATAGTAAGCCTCTAGTTCGGAGTCACTTATTTTGATTTCCGCGTCATTTATTTCTGAATATCGACGCGCAACAAATGAAATCGATTTAGTTTCTTTTTTAGCTAAATACTCTTCTCGAGCCTCTACTTTCGTTACATATACTCCTTGGCTAATCAACGAGAAATACTTTTCGTTTTTTCTTCGGTCCATGAAGTATTTTTTAGTTCCTTCCCACTGCGCCTTTTCTTCTGGTTTTTTAGCCGTTTTTAATTTGGTTAAGGTTTTTTGTAATTCAACACGACCTGTTTTCATGGATTGCTCTGAAATTGCTCCTGTAGCTTTATCAACGAAGAATTGGTTCAAGTCTTGAAGCACCCCAAATCCATCGGTTGCCATTAAGTACGCATTAAATTCACGCTCACTCACATCGATTCCTAAGGCATCATATTCTACTTTAGTTAAGGTTGAATCTACCATGAAATTGAAGGCTTTATCATTTGCTGCCTCCATGTCTTCGTCCGTAAATTCTTTTTGTTCTTGTTGCTTTTGAGCTCGATCTTGTGATTGTACCCGCTCACTTAGCTTGTTATAAATGTCAATGTTTACTTTTTCTCCATCAACTAATCCGATACCATAATCGCCTTCAGCACCACGGCCTGAATTCATGAAATCAAATAAGGATTGAAGAATGAAAATCACCAATGCTAATCCAACGATGGTGATCAATAACCAAGAATACTTATCTCTTAACTTTGTAATAATAGCCATTTAAATAAATTTTAAGGTGCGAATTTACAAAATACTGCGCACTATTAAAAACCCTTTCTAATAAAAAGAGCGCTTATTTTCCTCCTCCTTTTGCGGGTTTGTTTTGAACAGGTAATTTTTCAGTACCTCCCCCTTCAACTGGTTTTGTCTGCTTTGCTGGCGTTGGGGTATTGTTTGGCGCTGGCGCAGGGGTTACCGCAGGTTTTACTTCTTTCGCTGGCGTTGGGGTATTGTTTGGTGCTGGCGATGGGGTTACTGCAGGTTTTACTTCTTTCGCTGGCGTTGGGGTATTGTTTGGCGCTGGCGCAGGGGTTACCGCAGGTTTTACTTCTTTCGCTGGCGTTGGGGTATTGTTTGGTGCTGGCGCAGGGGTTACCGCAGGTTTTACTTCTTTCGCTGGCGTTGGGGTATTGTTTGGTGTAGATCCGCCACCACCTTTATTCGGCGTACTAGCGGGTTTCGGTTGGTTGTTTTGTGGACTATTCGTTGGTTTTTCAACACCGCCATTGTTGTCATTCGTATTATTAGTTGGAGGAGCTACGTTGGCTGTGTAGTTAATGGTAAATGATGTTTGCGTTGAACCACAACCGGTATTCACAGATAAATTAAAGTTATTCGCCCCCGCTTGAAGCATCACCGGAAGGGTAGCGATGCTGCCCCCTAATGAAATTCCCATTAAGGTGCTGCCATTCTGTATCAAACTTAGTTCATTTGCATTACTCACATTTTGTATATTAAAGGTTAGTACATATGCCGCGAGGGAAACATTGGTAACGTTTGAGGCAGGACTCACTAAACTAATTGTTGGGGCTTTACATTTGGTTACTGTATATGTTTCCGTATCCGTTCCGCATGCGTTTGTAGCAGTTATTGTAATCGTATTTAATCCGTCAGATAAATTGACGTTTTGGCTAATTGACCCGGTTGCCCAAGAAAGCCCATTAACTACGTTACCATTCTTAGTAACTTGAACGGTTGTACTTCCATCATAGCCATTAACTGATGCGTTGATCATAACCGAGCTTGCGGTTGAACTTCCCCCGTTGGCAATACTTCCATTCATGGTGATTTCCGGGAGTGTACAATTCGCAAAGGTAACCGTCGTGGTTTCTGTATCCGTTCCGCAATTGTTACTTGCCGTGATGTAAAAGGTATTTGCTCCGGGATTTAACGTAACATTCGCTATAATAACTCCATTTTCAAAGGTAAATGGTACATTTTGCCCATTGTAGATGAAATAAACGCCTTCAATATCATACACATTTTGTAAGGTAACATCATACTGGTAGTTCCCGTCACTGGCTTGAAGCGCCGAGTTTACGATGATGTTCGGTGCTTGACAATGATTGTAGTAAACAGAAGCATTTTGAGAGGCGTTGCCGCATGCGTTTATCGCATTCAATGTAATGGTATTGCCTTCATTTGCTAAATTCAAACTTGCTGTTAATACCCCATTGGAATAATTGAAGCTTGGAATGTTTTGTCCGTTAAGCGATAGGGTAATTCCTTGACTGTTCGGCATGTTTGTAAGGTTGGCTACGAAGGCATAAATTCCTTGCGCCACCGTATCATTTAATTGAGATATACCAACCGTAGGAGCCGTACAATTCTGATAGATAACGGTCAATTCTCCCCGATCCGTTCCACAGGAATTTTGCGCGAATAATACAATGCTGTTTGCGCCCGGTTGTAAAGTAAGGGACGCGGTAAGGGTGTTTCCGTTTAAAGAAACATTCTGTACAGGATTACCATTAAGTGTTAAGGTAAGTTGTTGGGCATTCACCCCATTTACCGTCGCATTGAATACATATCCCGCATTGGTCACGGTCGCATTCATTCCCTGAAGGTTAAGGGTAGGGGCAGTACAAGGAATGTAGGTAACTTGCATAGATTTGGTGTCTGTTCCACACCCGTTGGTTCCTGAGAGCATGATGTTGTTAACGCCAGGTTGCAAGGTGAATATTGAATTTACTGAACCGTTCAACAGGTTAAATGGTGTAACTTGTCCATTAAGGGTTAAGGTAAGGCCTTGTGCATTTGCAACTTCTTGTACTGTGGCGTTTAGAGAATATGTGGCAGTTGAAACGGTTTGACCACTCAGGTTAGAAAGGCTCACAACCGGTGAATTACAGGTGCTCAGTTGGATGGTCGTGGATGCCTGATCTACACCACATCCATTATTCACAAATAGGTTCAAGGTGTTAATTCCATTTGTAAGCGAAATAGGCGCAGTTAATGTTCCATTTGAGAATTGGAAATTAGTGATTTGCGTTCCATTCAACGTGAGACTTAACTGATTTGCTTGGTCCACATTGTTGATTTGAGCTTGTAAGGTGTATCCTGCCGTACTCACCGTTAACCCGGAATTATTGGGTTGTGTTATTGAAATGGTAGGCGACTTACATGGAGTAAATTCAATAGTTTTTGCTTTAACATCTGAACCACAAGTATTGGAGACTGAAAGTGAGACTGTATTTACGCCTGCAACAAGCGTGAGTGTGGCGTTTAGTTGACCATTGTTGAAGGTAAACGGTACACCAACCCCATTTAATAAGAGGGCAATTTGGTTTACATTAGTAACGTTTTGAATCGCTGCGCTTACTACTAAACTTTGGCTTGCTGTAGTTGAAGGGATTGGACTGTTAATCGCAATAATTGGTGCAACACAATTATCGTAGGTAAGGTTTACATTGGCAATGTCTTTACCACAATCGTTCGTTGCGGTTAGGGTATACGTATTTAATCCTGGGGTCAGCGAAGCCGTTAAGGACCCCACTCCATTTAAGAAGGTGAATGGAATTACACTGCCATTTTTTGTAATGACTATTTGTGAAGCGGTCGAACAATTAATTGCTGTAAACATCACGTTCACTGCATTTTGGTTGGTGGTTAGCGTCGTTTGAATCGGATTCGTTAGTACGATGGATGGAGCTAAACATTGCTTGTATGTAATATTGAACGACTCATTGTCATTCCCACAGGTATTCTTAACCGAAACACTGATCGTGTTAATTCCCAGATTTAAGGTCAGTGAAGCCATTAACATGTTATTAATGAATTGAAACGGTTTAGCCAGTCCATTTACTTTGAATGTGATTTCTGATGCGTTGTTAACTCCCGAAAGTGCGCATTGAACTTGATAGCCGGCTTCGTTTACGGTGATGCCACTTGCTGTAGGTTGAACCAAAGAAATTGTTGGGTTTACGCAATTATTAAACACTACATTTTGAGTTTGTGATTGTGTTCCACATCCATTGAGTACGGTTACATTGAATACGTTCGGACCTGCAGCCAAGGTGGCAATAGCCTGAATATTTCCATTGATAAAGGTGAATGGAATTGCCGTTCCGTTTTGGGTTACTTTAATCTCTTGTGAGTTGGCAATGTTTGCTGTATTCGCCGTAAATAAAAAGCCTTGATTTGCAGTGGTGCCACCAGTTGATGAAATAGACACGGTTGGTGCATTGCAGGCTTGATACGTAATGTTGAGGGATTCAATATCTACCCCACAGCCATTTGAACTGGTGATGCTTACAATGTTTAATCCTGGATTCAAGGTGAACGAATATTCTAAAATTCCTGAGGCTGCATTGAGGGTGTAATTTGTAACGATGCTGTTGTTTACCATCAGGTTGATAGCTGTTTGATGTTGTGTTTTCACCTTCAATGTATAAGCAGCTTTAGTTACAATTACATTCGCAGTGTTGGGAGTTTGTAAGGTAAGTTCGGGCGCCTGACATTCCTGATAATTCATAGCAATAACCACGGATTCTGAACCACAAGGATTCGTTCCATTAATTGTGATGGTGTTATTGCCTGGTTTGAGGGTTACAGGGATTTCAATAACATTGTTAATCCAAGTAAAGGTGTTTGTTGCTTGTCCGTTAAGTAGTACACTGAATTCTGTTTTCGCATTGAATCCGATGGTTTTAATCTGAACTTTTTGTGCTGCAGTACTAACCGTAATGCCACTGCTGGTTGGATTAATTAATTGAAGTTGCGGCGTAATACAGTTATTATAAATCACTTCAGTAACTGCATATACAGATCCACATGGATTATTCGCTTCTATTTTAATTAAGTTCTTACCTGGGTTGAGCGAAACGGTGGCTTGAAATGCATGATTCGCTTCGTTGTAAGCAAACCCATTAGATTTAATTCCATTCACAAAGAAATTAAGGGCATTCAAGGTGCTATGTTGAATGATTGCTCCAACATTAATGGTATTGGCGGTTACCGTAATGCTTGAATCCTTAATGAGATTAGTTAAGGTGATTTGTGGAAATCGGCAATCATTATAGGTAATTTGAATCATCTCGGAGGTCGATCCACATTCGTTTTGCGCATATATGGTGAAGGTGTTTATACCTGGTTTTAAGGCGGCGCTAACGGTAAGTTCGCGCGTTGTGGAATTAAACGTAAAAGGCACTAAATTTCCTTGTTGATCTTTAACCGTTAATTGGTTCGATTGTCCGATTTGCGTGGTGCCAAGGGTAAAGCTCGCCGTGCTCAAAGTGCTTGTAAATTGTTTGTCTCGAATGGAAAGAGTAGGGGCAATGCAATTTGTTGTGAAATTATTAATGTTATTAACGGTATTCACCTGCTCATCAGGTTTTGGTTCTTTCTCCCGAGTTTTAAAACGGAATTGCATGTACCCAGAGGTGTAATGGTACCAGTCGTTTTTAATTCTGTTGCTTGAAACCACACCGTCCCAATCATCCATTCCGGTAAACGTTGTTTTGTGCTCGATGCCAATGGAAAAACGTGGTCCGATAATGTATCCTAATCCGATACCCAAACTCGGCATCCATTTCGCATTCCACTTAAAACCGCTCAATTGATCCAAGCGGGTTTCGTAGGAATTATCCATAGTTGTTGTTATTGCGCTAGCAATGTTTCCACCGGCAACCATGTCGGGGTAGTCGTATAAACTGCTGTCGTTGTAGCTTAAATTTCCCCATGTTTGTCGCCAAGTAACTCCAATTCCTCCAAAAATGTATGGATCCCAATTGGTTCGTTCTGCAAAGCGATTGGCATGCAATACCAGTTCAAACGCCAAGCGATGTTGGTCGTTATAAAAATTGTGAGCCGTCATGTTAAATGAATCCTTGTAGGCGCTTAGCGGACCACTGATGTATGAGTTAAGAGTACTTGTATCGTAATCTTGTCCATACCAATTTCCATGTAAATATCGTCCACGTATATCAAAACTTACACGTCTTCCAGTTTTAAAATTGAATGATTTCCCTAAGGTTAAGCCCCATCCGCCGTTGGTTTCGTTCTCAACATCCGTGCAACTCCAAGTTGCTCCCGCATTGATGCCAAAAAACCAGTTGGAAGAATGGTCATAATCTAAGCGTTGTCCCCAATGGTTCAAGGTTAATACTAAGAAAAAAATGGAGGTAAGGGTAAATTTTTGCATAATGTAGCTGTTTAATTTTTTCGAATCCCTTCGATAAGTATGCCAAAATTCGTAAAAAAATCGGTAGTTTGCACTTGGTTTGGGCAATGGCATTGTAATAAGCTACTGAAAACCATTAATTTTAATAGTAAAATCGTATTGTGTCGCGTCTTGTTATTGTTTTGTTAATGGTGATAAATAGCGCATGGGGTTGTGCTCAGTTTTTGATATTTCCCGCAAATGACACTATTTGCGTTGGCGAGGGGATACAATTGAGTGCAAGTACTTCTTGTCCAGGAACGGCCTTGTATACGTGGTATGTGAATGGTGATTCGATACTATCTAATGGGACTGGAACATTTTCATTGATTCCAACGCAAGCTAGCAATCAACTCATGGTGATTTGCCGTTGCAATGTGAATGGATCCATACTGGTGGATACGGCTCAAACTTCGCTAACGGTAATTAGTCCAAGCATCGATGCAGGTCCTGATCAGTATGTTGATTCAGGAACGGTGGTTACGTTACAAGCTACTGGAATGCTTGATTCTGTACTTTGGTCGCCCTCTTATTTTACGAATTACCCCAATTTATTTACGATACAAACATCCCCAAGTGCAACCACAACTTTTATGGTTCAGGGGTTTTATGCGGGATGCGAGGTGTTCGATTACGTAACGGTATATTTAACGAATGTGTTTAAAATCCCAAATACCTTTTCGCCGAATGACGATGGGTCAAATGATACATGGATTATTCCAGGAATAGAAAACTATCCCAATAATCGGATGATCATCATGAATCGCTTTGGCGATGTGTTGTACGAGTCTTCTTCCTATAGTACCATAAACGCGTGGTCAGGGGTTAGAAACGGCAACGTCATGCCAGATGGCGTATATTATTATCTCTTGGATTTAGGAAACGGAACCCTGAAGAAAGGTACAATAAGTATTATCCGATGAGGTTTCAATTGCTAGTTGGATTCATATCAGTCTTGGTATACGCTTTGGGACAACAGGCACCAAATCGGGTGTGGTATGGAATGAATTGGGCGAGTATAAATCCATCGCATCATGGCCTAAGTGAATATGTGGAAGGTTCCATGGGGATTAAACAGCAATGGGTAGGATTTGACGGAGCACCAAAAACAATTAACGCAACACTTTCTTTTCCATTTAACGACCGCAAAAGTGATGGGGCGATGTTTGGAGCAGGAACGAATATCTTAGTAGAACGAAACGGCGCGTTTACCTTTTCAACGGCGACCATAGAAGGCGCGGTTAATATTAAAACGAACAAGGAAAATCGATTGAGCCTTGGCTTGGGGGGAGGATTTATGCAGGTAGGGTACGATCCAAGTTATGTTTCAACCAACCAGCAAGATGTGGCGGTCAGTCGCTTTTCCACGGCCAATTATCCAACCTACAAATTAGGACTTAGTTACCGCACGAAAAATTCGCTTTCCGGAATTTATGCCAACGATCTTGGACCAGCGAAATGGAAGGATGTTGGCACAAATGCCAAACTAAGAACCGAGTGGGGAGTGTATTACCGGCATTTGGTGGTATTGAATCAAGATTGGTTTTTGTTGCCTTCGGTTAAAATCACCCCAGTTCGTTTTTCACCATTTAATTATGAATTAGCCCTGCGGATGAATTATGCCTATCGTGTGCAACTTTGGACAGGAACCCAAAATTTAAATAGCGTGCAGGTTGGGCTGGGTTTTCGTGTGAAGGACATTTTCTCAATAAACTATTTGTTCGATCGAACCAGGGCAGGTATGGAAGGGATTAACCTGAATTCACATGCCATTGGAATTAAGTGTATATTAGAAAAACACCGCGCTATCAACCGAAAGCAGCAGCTTTTACTCGATTGATTTGGTAGATAAGGAAAAATCGCTTACCTTTGCAGTCCTCGATTAAAGAATCGACATAGAATTGAAATAAAGCAATGAAGATACATTGCGGGGTGGAGTCCGCGGCGGCGGAGAAGCTCGTCGGGCGAATAACCCGAATAAAAATTGAAATAAAGCAATGAAGATACATTGCGGGGTGGAGTCCGCCGCGGCGGAGAAGCTCGTCGGGCGAATAACCCGAATAAAAATTGAAATAGAGCAATGAAGATACATTGCGGGGTGGAGTCCGCCGCGGCGGAGGAGCTCATCGGGCGAATAACCCGAATAAAAATTGAAATAGAGCAATGAAGATACATTGCGGGGTGGAGCAGTTGGGAGCTCGTCGGGCTCATAACCCGAAGGTCACAGGTTCGAGTCCTGTCCCCGCTACAAAGAAAACCTGAGTCATTTGGCTCAGGTTTTTTTATGCCGTAAACTGAATCATGCCGAAGGCTTGAATGAAGGTTAAAGGCATAAAAAAAAGAGTTGCGAAGCAATTCGGTTTTCCTTGTTAAGCCCCCATTGAGGTCCATCATGGCCGAACGATGTGCCTGCGCTGACCAAACGAAGCGCGTGTCAGGGAGTGTCATGATAGTCCGGTTTTTAGAAAGCCATATAAAAAAACACTCCGTTATATTGCTATAACCTGTATTTTTACCTACCTTCGAGATTAAATTCTTCAACCCCATGAAAAACCTATTTATCGTAATATTAATAGTTGTAATTGGATTAGGAAATCTATTTTATTCTCAAACTGTAACTATTGGTAAACAAACCTGGATGACCAAAAATTTAGATGTTACATCCTTTAGAAACGGAGATCCTATTCCTGAAGCAAAAACAGATGAGGATTGGAAAAATGCTAATAACAGTGGCAAACCTGCATGGTGTTATTTTGATAATAATTCGGTTAATGAAAAACTCTATAATTGGCATGTTGTGAATGACCCGAGAGGATTGTCTCCAGATGGATGGCATATCCCATCTCGTAAGGATTGGTTACGATTATTTAAATTCTTAGGAGAAGATGCTGGATTAAAAATGATGACTTCAACAGGATGGTCTGAATGTCGTTTTCTAGGCACTAATTCAAGTGGTTTTACTGGAATTCCTGCTGGAAGCCGAACGCATAAAGGATATTATTCACATTCTCAGGAAAAAAAAATGCCACTTGAATTAACAATGTGGAGTACTACAGGCAGTCTCGAATCTGGATTGTATGAGGGGGATGGTGACGTATGGACTGCTTACGTTGTTTCTTTATCGTCGTGTAAGGGTGGTGAAATTGAATATCGACTAAGTGGTAACGGCTTTAGTATACGCTGCATTAAAGACTAATTATTCCCCATTCTCTAAAAGTATTTCAATTGTAAATTGAAGTTCGATTTTTTCCAATCCAATATAAATCAGTTTTGTGCGCGTCCGCTCAGGTTTTTTTATGCCGTAAACTGAATCAAGCCAAGGATTTTATTGATTGTTACTTTTTCTATTTTTTTCGTAACTTTGATTGAGTGTCAAATTCATTAAAAAATCACCTTTATGCAATCATTTCAGGAAAGAGCGAAGTTAGGCATGGAAAAATTATCCAAACAATTGCCAACTACCTTAGAGAAAGCCAGAAAACAAGCACAGCGCCTAAAGGATCAAAGCGCTACAAAGAGCAAGAAAAGCAGAAATTAGTGTTGTATATCTCTAAGAATCAATTAAGGGTTAACCATATTGATTTCAATCAATACGTTAGTGAAGGTGCAGAACAGAAGGTTTATTTGAATGACCAAAAATCTGTAATAAAATTAAATGATTCTATATATTATAATTCTTGGGAAGATTATTTTCATAACTTGCTAATCCACAATACTTTTTTTGAAGATACGGCCTATCAGTTAAATGGCTTTCACACTGAAAATGACAATTTATTTGCAGTAGTTGAACAACCCTTTGTTGAGGTAACTTCTACAACGAATCTCGAACATATCAAAGAATTTCTAATTAGAAATGGGTTCTCAAACACCAGAAATAACGACTATTACAATCGAGAATTAGGATTGATTCTAGAAGATCTTCACGATGAAAATGTGTTAACAAAGGATGGTCTTCTTTATTTCATCGATACGGTATTTTATTTGACTGATGAATTTTGGATTGATTTAAACAACCTGGATTAACTTTAATCTTTTGTGTTAATAAATAGATTCAATTTGTTCCAAACCCTCCCAAATCAGGTGTTGTCTTGACATATCGTAGAAATCGTCAAGGTTCGATATTTCGATACTCCTCTCTACTAAGAAAAGCCAGTCAGAAATGATTGGCTTTTTTCGTTTTACCGCAGTTCAAAGTCCTTGAAAAAAAGGATTCTGTTGAAGTTAGATAACTTGTTTTTCAAATCATGTTGCCTAAACTCTTTTTCGGCATGTTCGTGTAAAATTTGAACTTGATATGCTTTGTTTTCTCAACAGGTAAATCTTCGGAAGAAGCTAAAAACGTAATGGTTTTATTGTGTGTTTAAGTCCTTTGTTGTTTATCCAGCCGAAATGTCCGGGAATAACAAAATTAGGTTTAGGATATCTCTTCATCACTTTTTTTAAAGTAGGAGTCCATTCTTTAATATTAGCATTTTCGACATTTCCTAAATTGCTGTTATCAGTACTTTTCACTAAACATCCTGCATAAAGAATTTTGTGCTGGTCGAACCAAATTATGATGTTGTCTTTTGTATGCCCTTCGCCAGGGTAATATGTTTCAAATTTATAGCTGCCAATACTAAAGGTCGTGTCGTTTACAAAGTAAAATTCTGATTGCTTTTCATTGTATTGTTTACAAAGGTCATATGTCATTTTTGAGCTGTATGTTTTCACTCCTTTTTGTCGCAAAAATTCAAGACCTGCTGTGCGATCATCGTGATAATGGGTAGATAATGCAAGCACAACTTTTTTATTATGTCTTGCTAAAATACTGTCAAGTAAGGGTTGAAATTGTGTTGTATCCCATGGAGTGTCAAAAAGTACTACGCCATCTTCAGTAACTAAATACATCCCATTTGATGGAAATTGGCAACCGTTTACTTGTCTGAATGTTGTGAAAATGTAAAAGCTATCCGTGAGATGATTTAATACTAGACTAGATGGATTACTTTTCTTAATAGTTGTGTTAAAGTTGCTTACAAAATCATGAAGTTTTTCATTTTCATATTCACCATCTTCAGCGGGATAACGCAATGTCGAAGCCGTTGTCTCATTGTTTTTTGCTGATTGCCATACCAAACTTTCTCCGCAAGGTAATATCTGATATTGTAAACTAAATACTTCATCATTGTATGTCTTTTCAGCATCAATTAGTTCCCAACCACTGTCCTTTATAGCAATTAATAAATCATCTAAAAACAGAGCATTTAACAAGTTATGATGAAGCAATAATGTATGTGGTATTCTACTTTGAAAAGTGATTAGAGAAAGTGAATCGTAATATTTAATTCTGTCAATAATGTGATTTATGTAATATTGTTTATATGCCTCTAAATTAGCTTCAGGATTTAACTTTAGTTGTTCTGTAATTTTAGAATCAATATACCAATCAGATGCATCAACCGTTACGTATCCATTTCTGTAACCGTTTTCTTTGAGAATAACTCGCATTGAATCTCTTTTTTCAGTTGAATTCCCTTCCTTCAAATATGGATATCTAAAGAGTTTAGTATAATTATCGTAATCTCTAATCATACTATCTCCTTTAAGAAAGTCTACTACATATTCATTGATAGAAATTATGGCAGAATGGTAATATAAATGAGAATATGAGTGATTACACATAAGGTGACCTCTTTTATCCCAACTATTTAATAGCGTTTTTCCATCAAAGTCATTTACTCGCATACCACAAACAAACAGTGCTGATTTAACCTTATGTTTATCTAAAGACGAAAGTATTTTCGCATTTCTTTCTTGCCATTGCATTATAGGTGAACCATAAGTATTTGGGTCGTCAAAAGTAATTGCTATTTGTTTTTGAGCAAATAGACTCGCATAACTAGTTAGTATAAGTAAAGTCAACAATAAAGTAGTTTTTATCATTTCTATTCCCATTTAATTTTAAAACTGAGCCTCTATACTCACTAGTTGAATATGATTTACTCTGTGCATTCGCAAAACCAAATGTAAGCAACATCGTTGCTAAATTCTATAAATTTTCGTTTTGTTATTTTTTGAATATTTACTCCTTTTCTTATGGATTTTCAGAATAAACATGTTGAATCTTTGAGAATTAAATAATTAACAATGCCACAATGAAAATCTCATTAAACTTATCTAATCTTGATCTCTTTTCACGAATAACCACAGCTCAACCAAAAATTCATACCCTTCCAAGAAGTTAGAAATTTGATCTTTCCCCGCTACAAAGAAAACCTGAGTCATTTGGCTCGGGTTTTCTTTGTTAAGCCGCCCCCATAGGCCCATCCGAAACGAAGTGAAGGTTATTCAGTCCCCGCTAGTCAGACCATACTTTTTTGTATTTTCAACCAATGAAAATATTAATACTTTTTTTACTCCTCATGGGAACATTATTTACGTTCTCACAGTCTCAATGGGAAATCGAATTATCGCATGAAATACCCTCGCCTCGCATGGGTAAATGGGGAAGAGGAGATTATACCATTTATATTTCATTGGATACGCTTGCTAAACACTTCAGAAGATGCCATGAAAGCACCACAAAATCGTTGCAATATTATCAAAATCAGGATTCAAGTTTGGAGAATTATTTTAAGGCAACTCAACAAAGGTATATCAAGGCAGCAATGCAGGTTGAACAAGCGGCCAACGGATTCGATTTAAATACCTTGGTTGTTTATGAAGGAATTGAGAAAACCAATGGAAATCTGGAAGATTTCGCGATTCTTGAACGATATCTTAAGCAACGCGTGGAACAAGGAAAGGCTATTGTTTTCTTTAAAGGCGTGCGTATTTACTCCTTGTGTTACCTATCTGAATCAAATTTAAAAGTTGGAGATTTGACGGTAAGCGAAATTTTGAATAATGGGTATACATTCAAAGCCTTTTATGAGGAACCTGACAATTGCATTTTTTTTGAATTCAAACACTTGGGGTGGTGAATTGATAGGAGCAAACCGTTCTTTTTCGGAGCATTTTTTTAATATTTCCTTATGTTTGTATCCTAAATGTTTCCATGAAAACCATTGAAAATTTCATTGACACTGCACTGCAAGAATCTCTTTTCAACTTGGGTTTGTACCTGTTTTTTGGCATTGCTGTTTTTGTTGTAGTTTGGGTTCTCTTTAAGAATGTATGGCGCTGGCGGAGAATACAACCTCGAAGCGAAGGTAGAGCGCACTTTTTTAGACACGACATTCTGTTTTCAGTGGGATCTATCTTACTTGCTGGACTTCTCACAGCGTGTATTACCATGCTTGATACGTGGGGATATATGAAATTGTATTCAGATTTTCATGCCTACGGCTCATTTTGGGCGATCGCTCAAATATTTTTTCTCATATTTTTCTACGATGCCTATTTCTATTGGACTCACCGATTCATGCATCATCCAAAAATATACCACTGGGTGCATAAAACCCATCATAAAAGCACCGACCCTTCTCCTTTGACCATTTTTTCTTTTCATCCCTTTGAAAACTTAATTGAATTTCTTCCTTTCCTCCTGCTGCCAATGATTATTCCAATTTATTGGCCCATGTTATTTCTTTGGCAAACATTGGACTTGATCAACAACGTGACGGCTCATTTAGGTTATGAGATCTATATGCGAAAATGGTTAAGAATTCCACTGCTTAAACTGAAAACAACCTCTACGCACCATAACATGCACCATGAGCAATTCTTTGGAAATTATGGCTTGTATTTTACCTTTTGGGATCGGTGGATGAAAACAGAAATCAAGGATTATGAAGATCGTTTTAACGAGGTTTATCGAAGAAGAGAATTAGTCGTGAAGGCTAAAAAGTATGGTTGAAATGTCCCCGATCTAGCCGGGTGGTTTGTTCATGTTTTTGTACAATTTCGGAACGAAGTTAAGGATATTCCTGTTCACTTACAAAAGCGAATGGAAATTAATCCTAGCAATAACGGCACGATTATCTTCTGTGAATTCATTATGAATTTCATCATAATTAAAAAATGACACTATAATTTCATTGATTTAACAGGTTCTACCAAGAACAAAAAGGGTTCGAAAAGTGTTTTAGCGTAAATTAATTTGATGGTAAGGCATTTATTCTTTATCCATGTTTTGTTAATTCAGTTTCTAACCTTTACCTGTTTTGGTCAAGCAGGAGTGCCTACTGGTTGCGATCCCAATGGAAATTGGATCCTTTTTGCCAATTATGATGGTGGAAATCTGAATATAGTGGTTGATCAGAATATCCCAAATTTAAAGATTGGCATTTGTACCTATGAACCAGTAAATGTGACCTTAAGTGGCCCCTTCGTGGGTTGTGTGACTCAAGTATTATATGCCGGTCAAAATTCGAGTCAAAATAACAACAACTGCGGCTTTCCGATCAACACATCAACGTTCAATGGCATCAATCCAGCGATTCTAACCGTAAACGTAGCTCCACCCGTAACAATCATTAGTCCACCAAATCCTAATTATTTTAATCAACCTAATGGGTGGAATTTTGGTATCATTTGTCTTTACAGTTGTAATATCAATGCAAATCAAGGCGGATGTAACACAGCCGATCAAGTACTGGCTTATTTTCAATCTCAGTTTGGTGGTTCGTTGCGCGGGTTGAATGTGCAATATCCATGTTGGAATAATGCTACGCAATATACGGTGAGTGCTCAAACAGGTAATTGTTGTGGCATCTGCACCACGGTGTCAACAACGGTTAACGAAACGATCTGTGCAGCTCAATTACCCTACATTTGGAATGGCCTTACATTTAATGGGTCAGGTTCACAAACGGACACATTGACCACTGTCTCGGGATGCGATTCATTAGTAACGCTTAATTTATCGGTTGTAAATGCAGTCAGTTCAACTACTTCACAAATTGTATGTGAAAGCTACACGTGGCTTGATGGCACTACCTATACCACGCCCGGAACCTACAATTTACAGTATACAATTGCTGGAGGGTCGGTAAATGGATGTGATAGTATTGTAAATCTCAATTTAACCTTGGCTAATGATGTTACAGGCATAGATGTTCAGGAGGCTTGTGAGAGTTATACTTGGATTGACGGAATAACTTATACGAGCTCTACAAATTCTCCTCAATTTACTATTTTAGGAGGGTCTGCGTTTGGATGTGACAGCACAGTAACCTTGAACCTAACGATAAATCAAAACACTACCAATTCCATTAATGTCGAAGCCTGTGGCAGTTATTTAGCAGAAAATGGTCAAACGTATGTCGAGAGCGGAACCTTTGTGTATGCTATTCCTTCACAAAACGGTTGTGATAGTATTGTTACATTGAATCTCATTTTATATCCATCTCCGCTTGCTGATTTTAGTACAAATCCTGCTGTCATTGAACAAGATGATTCTGAAATCAATATATTAGACGCATCCATAGGTCAGGTAACGACATGGGATTGGGACTTCTCTTTAAATGGAGAAAGCTTAACTAGTTCAGAACAAAACCCAACCTTTCAAATGCCTTTAGGAACAAGTGGAGAAGTGCTAATTTCATTAGTGGTAAGCGATCCAAACGGTTGTCAGGACAGTATCACAAAAATTATCTCAATTCTTGAAAATACAACGGTATACATACCAAATAGCTTTACACCGGATGGGGATGAATTTAATAACGCCTTCATACCTGTGATTAGTGAAGTGTTCGATGATCAAAATTATTTATTGAGCATCTACAACGGATGGGGGGAACTCATTTTTCAAAGTGAAGATAAGTATACCGGTTGGAATGGGAGCTATAATGGAATGATGTCTCCAAACGGTACCTATACCTATTCCGTTGAGCTTAAATTAAAGACCACAGATTTAGTGAAAACATATTACGGTCACGTCACATTATTAAGATAATTACTTGAAGAAGTGAAACGTATTTTAACATACCTATTGAGCTTTTTTGTCACCTTTTGTTTCGGACAAAAGGAAGCGAATGTTTGGCATTTTGGAATTGGCCATAGTTTAGATTTCAACAGCGGTATTCCCGTGCAAACCTTCGGTAGCCAAATGTTTACTTTTGAAGGAAGTACCTCTTATTGTGATGAAAACGGCAACTTGCTTTTCTATTCAAATGGAGGCGGAAGACTTCCCGTAAGCGGTCAAGATGGAGGGAAAATATGGAATAAGAATAACCAAGTCATGTACGACATGCAAGGCCAAGAAGGTGGGGGGTGGAGTGCGGCGCAATCATCGGTTGTGGTTCCTGCTCCTGGGGAACCTGATGTATTTTACCTTTTTACCATGGAGGAGCTTGAATTTGACGTAGACGGGATTGTTCCTTCAGAGCCTAACGGCAGAGGATTGCGTTATTTTAAAATAGACATGACACTGAACGGCGGTTTGGGTGATGTTATTGAAGCGGATGTTCCAGTCTATGATTACTCGTATGAAGGAATCTGTGCGATACGCCACGCCAATGAAACGGATTACTGGATTTTAATTAACCAGGATACTAGCGGCATTGGAGTTTACAGCGTCAATCAAAGTGGAGTTCAACTCGCCGGTGTTTATCCGCATCCAGCATTTTACAACGGATTTGGTATCATAAAGTCTAGTCCAACTCCCGATGGCAATGGGGCTCCTTGTTGCAACAAAGTGATGACCAACGCCGGACTCTATGATTTTAATTTATCTACCGGTGTGCTGAGTTTTGAAAGTGATTTAGGAGCCACATTACCTACTTATTTTGAGTTCTCGCCGAATGGTTCGTATTTGTATGCCGCAATTACCGATCAACTAACTGCCGCGAATCAACTGGTCCAATATAATGTATTTGCTCCGGCTCAAACTGGCCAAACCGTGGAATCAACAGCACAAGTTGTTGAACCCAATTTCAATGGATACTATATGCAGTTGGCCTCAGATGGTAAAATTTATTATACGGAATTAGATATAGATTTAGCAACAGGAACCCTCAACACCTTAATTGGAAGTATAAACTGTCCCAATACCAGTTCGCCAACCATTACTACGGGTATTTTTTCTTACCCAAGTAACTCCCAAACCACCTTTCCTTTCTTCTCACTTCCCAATTTTCCTTCTTGGATTTTTTATAACAACTACGATGCTCAGATTCAATTTGGTCCAGATACCGTTTACCTGTGTCCGGGAGATACCCTTCTATTAAACGCAGGAGATGGGATATCTTGGGAATGGGGTGGAGATGCGTCTACCAATACGAGTCAATTTTACATCGTTACAAATCCCGGAATTTTCAGTGCAACAGTAACGAGTACATGTGGCTTGGGGAGTGATCAGATAGTTGTTTTGCCATGTGAATCACCTTCTCCTTGTGAAGGTTTCGATTTGGGAGACCCTATTGCAGCATGTTTGAATGATACCATTCAGCTGGGAGCTGATTTGAGTGGTTTTCAGAACATAAGTAATTTAGAATGGTCTGGAAGCGGGACTTTTTTACCTTCCAATACCGTTGCAAATCCGCTTTATATCCCATCACAAAATGAATACAATTCCGGTTCCTCGCTAATTGGTTTGGAGGTGTCACTGGCGTCTACAACAACTGTAACTTCCGGACTTCTTGCCTACGATCATTCCAGTGAGGACATTTTGTTTTACATCAATCCGTTAGATGGAAGTATCGACTCTATTCAGGAAAACACTGGAAAAGACTGGACGGCTATGGGATTTAGATCTGCAGATTGTCTCTTATACGGCCTTTCAAATATAGTTACCGCTCCAATGCTATCGAGTATCAATCCAACGACAGGAGCTGTTGACGACATTTTTAGCTACCCGAACCATCAATTTTATGCCGGGGAATACGACAATGAAAACGACATTTTCTACGCTGTCGGGATGTCCGAAATAAATTCCGGGCAATTATTAGATCAATTGCTCTACAGCATAAATCCGGTGACTGGTGCTCTTGATACAATCGGAAATCTGAATCTTGTGGCTAATGACGGATTTTTCTACACGCCTGACGATGGATTTAACGGTTTGGCATACGACCCGGACTTAGATCTGCTTTATGGAATAACAGACAACGGCAAACTCTATCAGATCAATCCATCCAATGCGTCCATTTCCTTGATTGGAAACACTGCCTCGGGAATGCGCGGCCTTGCCTATGATGAAATACAAAACAAGTTGTGGGCTGTAAGTCCGTCAGCAACATTGGTTGAAATAGATAAACAGACCGGAGCGCAATTAGGAAGTGTGTTATGTGATGAAATTTTTGGTAATGTCACTTCTTTAACTTTCATATCTGGAACTTGCGGGGAGGGTAATATCTGTGCTGATCAGTTGCTTATCGAATTTGAAAATTGTGACAATGAGAATAACTTTTCTTTTCCGAACGTAATCACTCCAAACAGTGACGGTATAAACGATTTGTTTGAAATTGAAAATTTACCCGAAAACACGGAAGTCATCATTCTCAACCGCTGGGGTAATGTTGTTTTCTCAACAAGCAATTACCAAAACAATTGGGATGGGAAAAACGCCTTAGGAAATGAGCTGGTGGATGGCGTCTATACCTATAAATTCACCACCAAAACGGGTATAAGTGGTCATGGGTTTGTGCATTTAATTCGATAATTTATATGCTCATTTTAAAAAGATATTCCCTTTTTCTTATCCTGATTTCCATACTACAAACACCCATTATTTTCGGTCAATTACAAAATAATAATTGGGTTTTCGGCTATGGAGCAAGTGTAAATTTTTCAAGTACAATTCCAATTGGTTCGAGCAATGCAGCCATCAACTCAAATGAATCAACGGCAAGTGTGTCTGACCCAAGCACAGGACAATTACTTTTCTATTCCGATGGCAGAAACGTATGGAATGTCAACAATCAGGTTATGCCAAATGGTTCAAACCTATTGGGTGGATTTTTTAATTCTTGCACCCAGGGAGCGTTGATCGTGCCTTTTCCTGATAATGACCAACGTTATTATTTGTTTACATTGGAAGAGCTGGAAGGGCAATCCGTTAATCCGTTTACTGATAATGGATTAAGATACAGTATCGTAGACATGACCCTTAATGGAGGTCTTGGAGATGTACAAGTTGCAACTGTGAATACGCAACTAGAAACTGATTTGACCGAAAAATTGATTGTTATTCGAAGTACTGAAATACAAGGTTTTTGGGTGATTGCGCATAAAAAGAATGCGAATGAATTTTTAGCTTGGAAAATTGATGCATGTGGTGTCTCTGTGCAACCTGTTGTAAGTACCGTGGGTTCAAATTTTTCGAGTGCTCCCTTCGGGGCGAATGAAGCTTGGTCAGGAGCAATGGATGCGTCTCCTGATGGTACTCGTATTGGTATGCCCATAGATTGGAGTGACCGCATTGAATTTTTCGATTTCAACAAGACAACGGGAGTTGTAAGTAACCCACTAACGGTCAATGTTACAGATGATTCAAATCCACCTTTTCTCAGAAAGTATGGCGCTTGTTTTTCTCCCGATGGTTCAAAATTTTACTACACAAATATGAATTCTGTGTATCAATTAGACCTGAGTACCTATACTTCGGTTGCTATAGCTTCTTCAATTACCTTGATTTATTCTCCCCTACTTGAACCCAACAATAATTATTGTTTTCAAATCGAAGAAGCCCCAAACAATAGATTGTATGTTGCCATAGGAAATACCGCAAGGTTGGATGAAATCTCAAATCCTAATTTATTGGGGTTAGGTTGTGGTTACGTAGTAAATGCCGTCAGTTTCAGTCCTGCAACATGTCAACTCGGTTTGCCTGCTCAAGTTCCACTTGGAGGCTTTTCGGCTAACTCAACCATAACATTTCTTCCTGATTCGTGTTTGCAAAGCGATATTTCATTTTCTGTTGCAACAGCATTACCGATTAACCAAATAAATTGGAATTTTGGTGACCCAAATTCCGGGGGAAGTAATATTTCTTCGTCTTTAAACCCAAGTCATCTATTTTCTGAAATAGGAACGTATCAGATTAATGCTATTGTTCAATTTGATTGCTACACAAAAAACGTTACTCAGAATATAACTGTGGTTGATTGCTCAGATACCATAATACCGGTTCTACCATTTGAATTCCCCAACGTCTTCACCCCAAACTTCGACGGTACGAACGATCTTTTTGAAATACAAGATTTACCAGAAAATACGGAGTTAATCATTCTAAACCGCTGGGGTAATGTTGTTTTCTCAACAAGCAATTACCAAAACAATTGGGCTGGGAAAAACACCTTAGGAAATGAGCTGGTGGATGGCGTCTATACCTATAAATTCACAACCAAAACTGGTAGAAGTGGTCATGGGTTTGTGCATTTAGTACGGTGATTTCTGTCAGACTTCCCGAATTAGTTTTTTAATGCCAGAAACAAAAAAAATTGAAAAGTGGTTTTTGTCAATTTTGAATAATAATAATTCCTAAGAGTTTAATAAAACAAAAGTTTTAGCATTTTGCTTAGCGACGCTTCTATTATCGGAGCGAACACACCGTCACAATATGAACAATCGCAACCAACATATTACTAATTACAAACGGGTGTTTCAGTGTTTTGACGGTAACTGGCGTAAGGAGTTTATACACGATTTGCATTAGTAAAAGTGCAATCGCAAATTTGGTATCTGGAAAAATCAATAAGCCAATAGATGCGATAAGTATCGTCATGTAAATCGCTAAAAGAATTCCTCTTGCTGGGTTGAATTCACCCAATGTTTCGACAATTCTAACATTATTGGTCAACATTAAATAGCAAATGGGTATAAGAATAAGGATGTTTAAAATAAGGGAGAGGGTGAGCATATTAAAAGTTATTTGGTTCATTATTGATTTTTCAATTCAATTACAATTGGGGCGCACCTCACTTCAAAATTGACAGAATTTGCGATATAACAAATTTCGTGTGCTTTGTGGTGTAGTTCGATGGCCTTTGCGACCATAGATTTATCCGCCACGAGGACCTCCGGATTGAGTTGAACTTCCTTAAAACTACCTCCGCCCCTCACCTGCTCTATCATGATTCCTGTGGCTTTGTCGGTGTAGGATGTCACAACAATTCCTTCCATTGCACATAGGTAGAGATACGATAGCATATGGCATGATGAAATAGCGGCTACCAATAAGTCCTCTGGATTTAATTTGGATTGATCACCAACAGAAGGGTTGTCGGTTGTAAGTAATAAATCAGGTTTCCCTGTGATTGAAACAGTATGGCTTCTGTCATAAGTTCTTACATTCTTTGTGCCTTCACCGTTATTTCCAGTCCAGACAGTGGTTAATTCGTAGTTGTGTTGAAGTTCCATTTTCTCCATGAAATTATTGTTCCTCAATGATAGATGTACCTTTAGATTTATCTCCAGAAGTCCATTCCCAACGCTCATGCAGGCGGATTTTTCCATTGGGTAATATTTCAGGAGTGGATTGGCAAGTCCCGGTCATTAATTCGCCTTTGTCATTTACTTGATGGTAACGCATGTCAATATTCCCATGTTCATCTACCAATCCAATCAAATGACCTTTAAGAATTTGACCACCAGCATATGCAGCCGTCAGGATCTGACCCGTCTGCTTGTAATGAAAAACCGTTTGCTCAGACGTTTCGCCATTGGCGGTATTGGAGATGGGCCTAAATATTTTATTGTGATAATTCATTGTAGTGCTTTTCTGAATATTCAATCCAAAATTTGAAAACGCTCTAAATGTACTCAAAATGGTCGGTTAGGTATATACAAATAGGATTCGGTATGGCGTCTTATTTATTATACATAACCAATTTTCTGTACTTTTATTTCCACTAAACATCCATGAAAAAAAAACAATATTGAATGCTCGAAAAGTACAAACCAAATAGCATCCGGGGTACTTTTGAACGCAATAAGTTTTTTGAGGGGTGGTTTCAAAAGGTATATTCCAAAGCGCACAAAGCATCATTTATACTTATCTACGGATACGCAACCCATAATTCAGATGATGAGTTCGGGTTTTTGCAAGTGCTCATTCCCAATCAAGTACCCGAGCTTGTTTATTTTCCTAAAAATGAGGTTTCCTGCGATATTGAAAAACACATTTTCCGCATGGGGAATAACTTATTGACAACAGAGTTGATACGTATCGATATACATGACCTGCGCATTGACCTGAACTTGAAGAATACGCAACCCTTTCGAACATTTAAAAATTCGATGGGTTACACGTACTTTATTCCGAATCTTCCGTGTTACCACTCCGTTTTGAATACAGCACAAAGCGTTTCAGGCGAAATACAACACAAAGGCCTGTGCTATACTTTGGATCATGAAATGGGTTACCTCGAGAAAAACTGGGGAACTACCTTTCCGGAAAACTATTTTTGGGTGCATGCCATTGACCCCAACAATCCAGCAATAAGCCTACTCTTCTCAAGGGCGAAAATTGTATGGCTCGGCAAGACCTATATCAAACATGTAGGTTATTTCTGTTTTGATGGGCAGCAAATTGAATTGCGCGAGTTAAAAAATTTCTCGGTTTCCAATAGCAACCTTGGTCCAGAAAATCGAAGCATTCAAATCAGAAGCGCTTCAGCCCATCTCGATCTAGCACTCGAATGTGGAAGCGAAGTACTATTCAAAGGACCAAAAGACGGCGCTTTATCCAGAATTATCCAGCATCAAACCGATGCCAGCATCAAAGTTTCACTCACTTATGAAAACCGCAGTCATCAGTTTCAAATGGTAGGTAATTTTGAAGATATCGGTTTGTTTTAACCCTCGGGAGAAATTATAGTTCTTCAATTATTATCCGATGTTGTTGTAAATTTGGGCTGTTTATCCTAGCTTTCACTTGAATGACCTGTCTCAAATTTATTTTATTTGCGCTCCTTTTTACTCCAAAGGGAGCGTTTTCTCAAAAGCTGATCCAAAATAGAACCGACCAAAAACTCCATAAGTTAGTTGAAAGCAAAGATTTCTTCGCATTAAAAGAGCAATATGCTAGAAACCAAAGTAATCTCAGCGAAGCGCGCAAATTATACTATGAAGTTTATCTTTCTCAAGTATTTGGACAAAACGAAAAATCTAATCAAACGATAGACATCTTATTTCAGAAATACCCTGACAAATTCAACGAACTTGAAACACTAAAACTACTTGAGGCTCAAGCTAATAATTTTTTACATTACTATGAATATCAAAAAGCGTCTGCTGTTTATGGTGCTGTCCTGACGAACTATTTGCAATTATTGGATAGTGCAAGCATTGAAAGCTATCAAAATGTAAAAAACTTATTTGGTTCATTGGCTGCCGTTCCACCTCAAAAAATGCATAAGTCAAAGGAGGTTTTGCTGCCTTCTTATCGAAATGCATTCAATCATATGATGGCACCCGTGGTTGTGAACGGTATACAGGAAGAGTTCATCTTTGATACCGGAGCTAACTTATCTACCATAACTGAAAGTCAAGCTGTAAAAATGCAACTCAAGCTAATTGATCAAAGTGTGGCGATTGCATCCTCTACACAAAATGTTGTTCAATCTAAATTAGCAGTAGCCGATAGTTTATTGATTGGCGACATTTTATTTGAGAACGTCGTTTTTATCGTCATGTCTGATGCGCAATTGACCTTCCCCGAGATCAATTATGCGATTAAAGGAATTATTGGCTTTCCTTTAATGGATCAAATGGGAGAGGTTCATTTGTTAAAGAATGGAAACATATTTATTCCGAAAGAGGTCGCGGATAAACAGGAGCAAAATATGTTCTTTGAAGGTTTAACACCTGTTGTCAAGTTGCATTCAAAGAAGAATACGCTACTATTTACATTTGACACAGGGGCTAGAACTTCTGAGCTGTCGATTAAATATTATAAAGCACACAAAATTGAGGTCAAAAGAAAGGGTGAAATGCAAAGAAACCAACGCGGTGGTGCTGGAGGCAATGTTGAGGTCAATGAATACATGCTTTTTAACTTTCCAATGACAATTGGTGTGCATCAATTCAGCTTGGAAAAAATCCCGGTGACAATGGAGGAATATTGGTTCAATGCCCACTTCGACGGCAATTTAGGGCAAGACGTGTTTATGAAATTCAATAGCCTTATCATTAACTTTGAACACATGTATATTGACTTTGAGTAATGAACCACACGATCTACACCGATACCGAAAAAAACGCCATTCGCTTTTCGAATTTCAAGAAGCTGGAGACCGAATGCTCATTCAGTGGTTTAGGTATAAAATATGTTGCATCGGGTGAAGAAATCTATTACGCAAACGACAAAAAATACAAAGTGAATGCAGGTGAGTATATCATTGGGAATGAATCTACTAAGTCCATTGTACGGATTGATCACGCTGAAATGGTTCAAGGACTCTGTATTGATATCTCATCCGAAATTATTTCTGAAGTAGCTGAATTTCATGATGTGAATGGTTCGGAATTGAAAGAGTTTTTGCTTTCAGATCAGTTTTTTGTCAACCGGTACAACGTGAAGAATACCAGTTTGGGGTATTCATTGAATGAAATCAATCAAAAGATAAAAACGGGGACATTTACCAACGATTTACAAAAGAATGAGCTGTTTTACAGTCTTGCAGAATCCATAATTACCGATCAACGTTTTGTGTTCGACCATTTGTCTAATCTCGATTTCAAAAAGAAGGTAACAAATGAGGAGGTTTTTAGAGCGATTCTTCAGGCTAAACTCCTTATCGATGAACGCATCACTGAAAATTTGTCGTTAGAAAACATGGCGCTTGTAACCGGTATTTCTAAATACCACTTTATTCGGGTATTTAAAGCCGCTTTTGGCATTTCGCCTTATCAATATCAAAAACGCAAAAGGCTCGAGCTCGCTAAAACAGACCTGTTGAGCGGCGAAGAAATTCTTTTTACAGCCCTGCGTTATGGTTTTGCGGACACCCCTACATTTTCAAAGGCATTTAAAATGCAATTTGGTGTTACTCCTGGTGCAATTCGAAAAGTTATTTTGTAATTCATGAAAAAGGTCATCATTATTGGTTCAACTTCCGGAATAGGAAAAGGACTTGCAGAACTATTTGCAGCAAACAATTGCAAAGTTGGTATAACAGGTCGTCGAAAGGATTTGCTTCTTGAATTGAAAGATGAAAATCCCGATGCTTATTTGACTAAAGTTTTAGACGTAACCGATACCGCTTCATCCATTCAACAGTTTGAAGAATTGACTAATGAACTAGGTGGCTTGGATTTACTTGTCATATCATCAGGAATAGGCGAAATAAACGAAGCGTTAGATTTTGAAATCGAAAAACAAACCATAGATACCAACATAGTGGGGTTTACGTCCATTGCAGATTGGACCTTCAACTATTTTGAAAAACAGCAATCTGGTCATTTGGTGGTAATAAGTTCCATTGGAGGAATTCGTGGCAGCCGTCAAGCTCCTGCTTATAATGCATCAAAAGCTTATCAAATAAATTACACGGAGGGATTACGACAAAAAGCTGCAAAACTAAAAATGCCCATTTTTATAACGGATATTCGTCCAGGTCTTGTAGATACAAAAATGGCGAAAGGCGAAGGATTGTTTTGGGTAATGCCTCTCGAAAAAGCAGTCGATCAGATGTATAAAGCTATAGTGAATAAAAGAAAGGTCGTTTATGTCACTAAAAGATGGCGCCTGATTGCCCTGCTTTTAAAACTAATTCCAAGAGGGGTTTACAAGAGGATGTAGACAGAAAAAAGCAATTTTTGACAACACCGCTACTTATAGAGCTAGTTTCTTTGGAGTAAAATCCGAATTTACAAAAATGCCAATGGTAAAGTGTATGGGTATGCAATTGGTGTGGATGTTTTTAGATATATTCAATGATTTAAACAACAAAAATTACAAGCTTTGTCTGCAGAAAATTATTCAAGTAGACGGAAAAATTAAAACTGCATGCACTCTTTTTTTATTAAATATTAAAACAAGCTCATATGAAAAACATTAAAATCTCACTTCTTGCAGTAACCGTGCTTTTAGCATCTTGCAACAATAAAGAAGAATTGGTATCGGGTATTATAAAAAAGAATATGGATACCTCAGTAAAACCAGGCGATAACTTCGACCGTTTCGTTAATGGAACTTGGACTAAAAACACGAAAATTCCTGCAGATAAAGCATCATTTGGTGCGTTTGATATGTTATATGACAAATCGCAAAAAGACGTTAAAGCCATCATTGAAGAAGCTTCAAAAGGAAGTTTTACTGAAGGTTCAGACGAGCAAAAAATTGGAGATTACTACAGCTCTTTTATTAATCGTAAAAACCGAGATGCTAAAGGCGTTACTCCCATTCAATCGGAATTAAAAGCCATTGATGCTATTGCGAATTATACAGACTTAGCAACTTATTTTGGTAAAGCTAATAGAACTGGAGTATCAATTCCTTTTTCGGTTGCTGTTACAGAAGATTTTAAAGATCCCAAAAAATATACGTTAATGACTTGGCAAGGTGGTTTAGGACTGCCTGAAAGAGAGTACTACCTTCAGAATGATGCCAAAATGGCGGACATTCGTAAGAAATATGTAGCGCATATCGAAAAAATGTGGCAATTAGTTGGATTACCCAATGGGGCCGAAAGTGCAGCTAAAGTTATGGCTTTAGAAACTAGGTTGGCAACCAACCACATGAAAAAAGAGGACACTCGTAACACAGCAGCGCTTTACAACAAATATGCGTTAAGCGATTTAAAATCGTTAATGCCAGATTTTGATTGGACAGCTATGTTAAATAAAGCAGGAGTGGCTAACGAAAAAAATATTGTAATTGCTCAAGTAGCTTATACAAAAAGTTTAAACGATATCATCAAAAATACACCTATTGATACGTGGAAAACGTATTTAAAATGGGGTTTGATAAACAGCACTGCGGATTACTTAAATTCCGCTTTAGACAAACAGAACTTCGAATTCTACGGAAAGACATTGAACGGAACAGAACAACAAGAAGAAGATTGGAAAAGAGCTGTTAGTGCTGTGAATGGTAGTTTGGGTGAAATTGTTGGTAAGGTATATGTAAAAAAACACTTTACACCAGAAGCTAAAAAACGTATGACGGCTATGGTGAAAAATCTACTTAAAGCTTACGCAGCAAGCATCAAAGAATTGGATTGGATGAGCGCTAACACTAAAAAAGAAGCACTTGCTAAGGTTGATAAATTCATGATTAAAATTGGTTACCCAGACAAATGGAGAGATTACTCTGCATTAAAAGTTGCTAAAAATGATTTGTTCGGAAACGTAACAAGAGCTACCGAATTTGAATACAACCGTATGTTAAACAAATTAGGGAAACCTGTTGATAGAGCTGAATGGGGAATGAATCCACAAACTGTGAATGCTTATTACAATCCAACGCTTAACGAAATTGTTTTTCCAGCGGCAATTCTTCAACCGCCTTTCTTTAATTTAGCTGCAGACGATGCTGTAAATTATGGTGGAATTGGTGCCGTAATTGGGCACGAAATCGGACACGGATTTGATGATCAAGGAAGTACGTTTGATGGTGACGGCGTAATGAGAAATTGGTGGACACCACAAGATTTAACTGAATTTCAGACAAGAACAAAAGCCCTTGTTGACCAATACAACAGTTTTAAAGCATTTCCAGATTTAACCCTTAATGGAAGTTTTACGCTTGGCGAAAACATTGGGGACTTAGGCGGATTGAGCATTGCTCTTAAAGCGTACAAAATGTCACTAAACGGAAAAGAAGCGCCTAAAATGGACGGTTACACCGGCATTCAAAGAGTATTTCTTGGTTGGGGACAAGTTTGGCTAGATAAATCTCGTGAAGAAGCGTTGAGAAGTCAAGTAGCATCTGACCCACATTCACCTGCTAAGTTTAGAATTAATGGTGTGGTTAGAAACATCCCTGAATTCTATGAAGCATTCAACGTGAAAGCAACGGATTCTCTTTATTTAGCTCCAGAAAAAAGGGTTAAAATATGGTAATCAAATTCAAATCAATAGCAGTATAAAAACACGATTTAATAAATACGTATACATTGGTTTTGTCATGTTAGGGTTTTACCAAGCAGTTGCGAATCATGATTTTATTCAAGCCGCCGCTTCTCTTGGAATCGGTATGGCATTTGACCCCTTCAACCCCGAACAAAAATGGAATGAGCGGCCTATTTGGCAAAAAGTAGTTTTAATTGCTCATCTCGCATTAGTGGCTGCGCTATTAGGTTTTGGGATTGGGCTGGATGATAAGTAATCTAAGAATATGAGAAAAAACAACGCCAAAACTACCTACTACTGGTTCAGTATTTTTGCCCTGTGCTTTCTCTGCTTTCAAGCAGTTTCTTATTATATCCGGCCCAACTATTCTGGGGAGGGCGCAATCATTAGCTATTTCTTGGGTATTGCCCCAAACTTCTTTCCGGCAATTGGGATACCCGCCTTGTTTGTCGTGTTAATTATGCAATTGAAGACTTCGAGCAAATGGCTAATCGAGAGAAACTATTTAACAGCGAACTTCATCTCCTTAATAGGTCTTGTTGGATGGTAGTTCATTCAAACAAGTTCTAAGAAATTGCATTTCGATTGGAACGATGTACTCTGGACCTTCATTGGTGCAGCAATTTTTCAGTTGATTTGGGTGCTAACTCCGGAGCGATTGAAAGATGTTGGTTCAACGATACAACCACAAGGCTAACTCGTATCTCGTATAATTTTGGGTATTTTTGTTGCATAATTGAAGGACCATAATCAGCTTTCGATCTAAGTATGCTTGTGATTCTCTTAAAAAAATCATCAATAAAAATGAAGTCAATGCCATTTAACGCACCCGCAACCCTTATCGGAATATTGTTTTTTATGAGTACGGCGTGTTTCGCACAAAATTACTTTATTACCGACATCGATTCGGTTCCTTGCAGTAGCATTAATTTTTTCAATACCAATGCGCAAGGAAAAATGATTGATTTAGAATATGTTACGATTTCTAACGAAGTTATTCGATTAAAAAAGGATGAAATTCCACTGATAAAAATACTGTGTCAAGACGGTGCAATGTACTTGCGCATGCCGCTCCAACTTGATAAACCGGATGGGTATTACAGGTACGGAAAACGTTTAGTTCATGGGAAAATCCGGGTGGATGTATTTGATGACGTAACCACGAGTTTTCGACTAAAGGAAAATTTTGATGGATCTTATAATTCCCAGGGCGTAATGAAAGAAACCCGAGAAGGGATGTACATGCGTCACGTGACCATGCCCGATGGTACCTTATATGAGGTGGATGGATTAAAAGCAATAAAATCCTTAAAGTCTATTCGGAAGTACATGTTTGAGTGCGAGCCATACAAAAAGGAGTACTTCGAAAACCCTAAGTATCAAACGTGTACTTTTGAAGAGGCGGTCATTGATTATAATGGCATGTGTCCTTGATAGGGCATACTAAATTTTGGAAATGAGATTTTATGAAGTAATTCTTTCTTTGATAGCAATTACAAGTCGTTCCAACGAACCAGCGGATGTGAGGATTTGGGATGCCAATTTACTGGAGAACCGCAATTTGGTTCGACACGCATCACAACACCTATTTGTTTCCCATTAAAACCAAGATTCCAAAGAGATCAAAGCTAAATGTAGCATCAAGCGTAGAGATAATGTTAGCTTGGTAAGTCTTCATGAACGAACGATTATTGATCTTCTCAAAAGAATTGTTAAAATTTCGGGAAAACGATTTTTCAATCGGTTTGTCGCTTATTTTCGAAAAAATAATCACCATGAAAAAAAATCAAATTGTATTATTATTGATAGCCAGTTTGGCTCTCGTTACGAGTTGTACCGTGGTTCGGCCAACTCAAGTAGGAGTGAAGTCTACTTTTGGAAAAATTAAAGGTAAAATCCGCCAGCCTGGAGCGGTTCTTTATAATCCATTTGTATCACGGATTATTAAAGTAAATGTTAGAACCATGAATTTACCGATTAAAGAAAATCTTCCGTCCAAAGAAGGGTTGACGATTCTTTCAGAAAGTTCGATCCTCTACCATATCAGGTCGGAGGATGTACCGAAAATCATTCAAGAAACGGGGTTGAATTACGAAGAGAATTTGATTTTACCAGTGTTTCGTTCGGCTGCCTCCGATGTCTGTTCGCGTTATTATGCCAAGGATATGCACAGTGCAAAACGTAACGAGATTGAAAAAGAAATTCAAAAACGTTTGGCGGAAGTTTGTGAGGAGAAAGGATTTGTGATTGAGGCGGTTTTATTGAAAAGCATTAGTTTGCCTTCTGGCTTAACCAAATCCATTGAAACTAAATTGGAGGCTGAACAAGAGGCCTTGAGAATGGAATTTGTCCTCGACCGCCAAAAGAAAGAAGTGGAACGTCAGATTATTGAAGCAGAGGGTGCTAAGAAAACGAATGTAATCCAGGCCGAAGCCAAAGCGCAAACCATGCGGATTGAATCGGAAGGTCGTGCTCAGAGTATTGAAATTGAGGCCAAAGCGAATAAAGCAGCGAATGAACTATTAAATAACTCCATTACGCCCAACTTGTTAAAATTGAAACAAATTGAGGCCTTTGTGAAGCTTTCCACTTCAAACAATACCAAAACGATTGTAACTGATGGAAAGGGTAGTTTGCTTAATGTAATAGATGACAAGTAATTGTTGCCTTATTAACCGATAATTCACAAGTTTCTCGGCATCCGCATCCAAATCACCAGTGCTGAAATAAGGGTTAAGCCCCCGATAAAGGCAATGGCGGTTTGGATGTTAAACCAATCGGCGAGGATTCCAGTTAGTATAGCTCCAAGGGCATAACCGCCGTCTCTCCACAAGCGAAAAACACCGATGCTTTTCGCCCGATCCAAGGGATGCGTATGGTCTGCAATGCTGGCTAAAAAGGTGGGATAAACCATGGCTGTGCCCAAACCTAAAATAATACTAATGCCGATAAATTCAAGAAAATCAGTCGCAAATATTAATCCAATAATGGCGATACCTTGTCCAAACATGCCCCAAAAAAGCAGTTGTTTTTTCGGTAATTTATCGGCAAGTATTCCCGTTCCTAATTGACTTATCCCCCAAACGATGGGGTAAATCGCGATAATGCTTGCAATCTGGGTAAGCGTAAACCCTTTAGAACTAAGTATTACTGGTAAAATCCCCCAAAGCATGCCATCATTTAAGTTATTAATTAATCCCGCTTGCGTAACGGTTCCCAAAACGCGGTGCTTCCAGGTAGTTTCCCAAAATGGATTGTGTAGCCGTTTTATAACGCTTTCTTTGGCCGCCAAGGCCACCTGTGTCTGGGTATCCTTCACAAAGAGCACACTGAGTAGCAGCCCAATACACGCCATGCCAATTCCCAAATAAAAGGGGTAGGGGCGCAAGCCATATTGTTGCGCGATATACCCGCTAAAAAAAGCGACGGCTCCAACCGCCAAATAACCGGCAAACTCATTTAAACCCATGGCCAACCCGCGCTGTTTTTCTCCCGCTAAATCGATTTTCATTACTACCGTGGAAGACCATGCCAAGCCTTGATTAATACCCAAAAGTAAATTAGCAGCAATAATCCACTCCCATGAGGGAGCAAACATAAGCAGGAAGGGCACAGGAATTCCGAAAAGCCATCCAATGACTAATAAATTTTTCCGACCAACCCGTTGCGCTAAGGCTCCAGCGAAATAGTTACTGAAGGCTTTGGTAAGGCCAAAAACCAAAATAAAGGAAAGAATCGCACTTTGAGCGGCTAAATGAAAGGTTTGAACCGCAATTTCAGGCAGGAGGGTCCGTTCCATGCCCACCATGCCCCCCACAAATGCATTAACTAAAACCAATAAGGTGAATTGTTTCCAGTTCGCTTTTAATCCGGTAGTTCTATGTGTAGTCACTTCAGTAAAGATACAGAATTCATGCGCTGTAACCATAGGTTAAACGTTCGTTATAAACACATGAATTATAGATTTTTAGTCATTTTAATTGCTTTGATGCCCTCCTTTTTTGCCCAAAGTATACCGATTGAAATGGTACGTATTTCTTGTGGTGGAAAATACTTTACAGATAATCACTCTACACAACCCGCGATGCTAGTTCGAGGAGTTTTTTGTCAAGACAGTTATTATTATACGCCTATTGGATTTGGGGATTCCTTAACCGAATTGGCTTATATGAATGATCAGTTATTTACTGGAATTGCCGAAGATAAGGATTCTAGCAATCGTATAATCGGACGCTATACCTTTAAGGATGGGATGCTCGAACAATTAGAAGAATTCCAATCCGATGGAACGCTCACGCTAAAACTGATTTTTGCAGGAGGAAAACAACACGGTGCGCAACGGGCATTTGACCGTCAAGGGACCTTAACCCACCTAAGCACCTTTGATCATGGGGTTTTTGACGGACCATTTTTTTATGAATGGTATGGCGATTTCGGCAATTGTTTGGTTAAGGGTATAGCATCCAAGGGGTCTTATCACTATGAAAAGGGCTTTGAGCCGTGTAATGAAAGTCAAGAATAAAGCTACATTCAATTCTTACTTAAGCAATAACTTCTTGATCTCTTCGGTTAACCGTTCCTTATTATTGGGGCCAACGCCCAAGGAAACATATTGAATGATTCCTTCTTGGTTGATGATGATGTTCGTAGGATAGCCGCTTACATTGAATAATTGGGCAGTTTGTTGACTTTCCGGAATGATTTTGTAATCGAAGGGGGTTGTTTTTAAAAACTTTTTGAGTTGTTTCTTTTGATTCGTCGCAAGCCCTAAAAAGACGACCTCGTCTTTTTTATACGCCTTATATATTTCATTTAATTCTGGGATTTCCGTCACACAGGGTTTGCATTCCACAAACCAAAAATTTAACACAATTACTTTTCCTTTTAATGCGGAGGATTGAATTACTTTCCCTTTAATGTCCGTTACTTCAAAGGATGGCATTGGGGTTCCAATTAATGCACTTCGTTCCTCTGGCATACCTTGTTGCATCCGCTGCATCATTGTTTTTTCTTCGTCTGTTGCCTTTCGCATAACGAATGCTTTGACCGCCTTGGTTTTATCAAGATATGGTTCTGGAACGTAGGCATTTGACATCATAAGGTTCATGAATTGAGCAGCGTCTATTAGATTGAAGTTCTCGTCATACATCGCTGTTGTACTTGGGTCAAGCATTAAGGGCGTATTGGCATTGATATCGCCCGGCCCAGCCTTCGAAAGACCCATAAGCGCCAATGGATTTTTTGTTGTGTAGTCGCTCAGGGTTTGTTGCGCAAGACTACTTTCTGAAAAACACAAGAGCAATATACTAAGTACGAGGCTGTTTTTTTTATTTAAGACGGTCATGTGATTCATTTATAAAAGATTAAAGGTAAGAAATTGTCTTTATCAGGGGTTAGAATGCAGTGTTTATTGGTTCATCTTAAAGAGCTAACTTTAAAAATAGAATTATTTTTTTTACAATTTTGTGAACTTATTTAATAACACTTTGTTTAAACATTCTAATTAAAAACTAAACAAAATGAAAAAAGTAACTTTTTACGCCCTGTCGTTGTTCAGTGCTGGGATTATCCTAAGTTCTGTAAATTATGCGCAAACCAACGTGTTTGACAATGTAATCGCCCCAAGTCCAAATCACACCTACCTTGAAGCCGCCTTGATTCAAGAAGGGTTGGTAGGTGCCTTACAAAATCCAAATGCTACCTTAACGGTATTTGCACCGGATGACCAAGCGTTTACCAATTTGGCTACTTCGCTTGGAACTACGATTCCTGGTTTACTCGCCTTACCAAATTTAGATGATATCTTGTTGTATCACGTGTTGGGAACTACTGTACCTTCTGCTGCAGTAACCAACGGGGCAATTGTTCAACCGTTGAGTCCAACCAATACCTTAAAAATTACAGCTACTGCAGGTGGTAGTGTTTTTATTAATCAAGCGCAAGTTACCACTGTTGATATAACAGCTGCTAATGGCGTAGTTCATGTTCTTAATGGCGTATTGTTGCCGGTAGAAACCGTAGCCGATATCGCGATTGACAATGGATTTACTACCTTAGTTACTGCAGTAGTTCAAGAAGAATTATTACCTGCGTTGACCAATCCACTCGCTAACCTTACTGTATTCGCTCCAAATAATGCGGCATTTCAGGATTTAGCTGATGAATTAGGAACTACGGTCGCTGGATTATTAGCCTTGCCACAATTATCGGATATTTTATTGTATCACGTACTTGGAACTGAAGTACCTTCATCCGCAGTTACTAATGGAGCTCTTGTTCAGCCTTTAAGCAACTTAAATACCTTGAAGTTGACTGCAACTGCTGCAGGTGATGTATTTGTTAACCAAGCAGAAGTTATTGCGGTTGATATTACTGCTGATAATGGAGTGGTTCACGTGTTAGATGCGGTAGTTTTACCGATCGAGACTGTTGCTGATGTAGCGATTGATAATGGATTTTCTACCTTGGTTACGGCAGTAGTTACGGCAGAATTGCTTCCAGCATTATCCGATCCGTTTTCTGAATATACCGTATTTGCTCCTACCAATCAAGCATTCACAGATTTGGCAACAGCCTTGAATACGAATTTGAATGGAATCTTAGCATTACCAAATTTGGCTGACATTTTATTATACCACGTAGTAGATGGTACCGTATTGTCAACTCAATTAACTGCAGGTCCGGTTGCTACCCTTGAAGGTTCTGACGTGATTGTTTCTTTAACAGGAGGTGTAAAAATCAACGATGCAAACGTTACCTTAGCTGATGTTCTTGCTGATAACGGAGTGGTACATGTATTAGACAAAGTGATTTTAGAGTCTTACTTAGGAATTGATGAAAACAATACGTTCTCTTTTGGTTTATACCCAAATCCAAGTAATGGATTAGTTACAATCAACGGAGTTGACAATGCAGAAGTAATCGTAAGTGATTTAAGTGGGAAAACCTTCCTTAACCAAAGCGTAAATAATAACGCTTCTTTAGATTTGAACGGGTTAAGTAACGGTACGTACTTAGTTACCATATCACAAAATGGAAATCAAAGCGTACAAACCTTAGTTAAGTTCTAAGAACGTATGCACTGTATATTGAAAAGCCATCCTTAGGGGTGGCTTTTTTGTTTAATCATTCCACATAAAATCTTTAGGAAAGTGTTGCGGATTGTTCTTTACATATTCCATCCATTCTGTCCAGGTGGTGGTTCGGTTTTTAATTTCAACCTCCCCATTCGCATACACGATAAAGTATGCCATGCTCCCTTCGTTGTAAAAAGTCATCTCGCTATAACAAGGTGTCATGCGTACAATGTCAATTCGTTGGGTTACCGGTCTTATACGAAGCCTTAAATCATTACTCTTTTCGCTGTCTTGGCTATATTGTACTCGAACAAAGTTCCAATGTTCTTTAAATACGAACGAAAGCATGGAAGGATGAATAAAGTCTGTTACCATCAGTTCCACTTCGTAATTTCCGTTCTCCACGGCGAGTAGTTTCCACGTGTAATCCAGGCTATCCAATAAGTCTTTAAGCGCTTTTACCCTGGGATCGGTATTATTGTCTTCATTAAATTTCGGATAGTATACTTGGGGCAGTTGAAGCCATACCCGAACCACTTCGGTTTCTTGATAATCGGCGCTATACTTCATGGAATCCAAATAGCAATTAAATGCATACAACCAATACGCCATAGAATCACGGGTTTGATTTAATGCTTTAATCGAAGTAGAATCTTGGTAGGTTTTATAGTATAAGAGATGGTTCGCTCGATTGCGCCATGTTTTTTGCGTTGCGTTAGGGATTAAATCAATTAGATTGCCCTTCTGGATTTTGTTATCGCACCCTTCGATATAGGTTTGGTCTTTAATGACCACTTCTTTACCATTTTTTTCAACCAAGCGTCCATGGCGAAGTCCGTTCTTATAGGTAGCACTGATGGAATGTCGACTCAAGGTATCTTTTAGTTCAACATTTCCATTTAAATCATTGTCATAATAAGTCAACAGTTCATATCGCTTCCCTGAATAGTTAAATCGTTCTTTGGTTCGCAGCTTGTTGTTGATGCTTGTTTGTTCCTTGATTTGTCCGTTCCCATAATACAAGCGTTGACTCTGTTGATTTGAATGGAAGGATGATGATCCAACTGTTTCTGAACAAAGCGTTCCAAGAATATTCCAATTTTTTTGCAGTGTAAAATGCACGGTATCTTTCCAATAGGCTATATTCAAACGTTCTATCTGTCCGTTGCGAAAGTAACTTAGATGGGCTGTATCGGAATATTTTTGGGTACATTCTTTCAACTGCCCGTTGTCATACCATTGTTTTTCAAAAATTCGATAGTCGGTATTTTTCCAATTCATTTGGGATCCGTTATCAAATACTACATACCGTATTAATTTACCTTCCGGAGACCAATCTTGAAGGATTGCCTGATTTTTTTGATTGATTACTTTCGAGTGAATTAATTGTCCCGCCGCATTGTATTCTTTTTCCCAAACCGGCGCAAAGGGGTTGTTTGCTTGTTGGGTATAAATTGATTCTTTTGCGAGTCTGCCTTGGTCATCCCACTGACGCCAAAGGCTATCCTTTATATTGTCTTTATATCTTCCTGTTTCATAAAGTTTTCCATTGTAGTGGTAATGAAGCCACAGCCCATCTGGATTACCTTCCTTGTATTGACCTTGAGTTCTAAGTTTTCCGTTATCGTGGTATTCCGTATACTTGCCGTCGAGTAGGTGTTGATCATCTTGGTCATATAAGCTCAACTTGTCATACGATTCTTCTTTAATGAGCACACCCTTGTCATTATACCATGTGTGTTTCCCGTAGGGAACAATCAGGCTTGAATAACCAAAATCATCCACCGTATGAGGGGGATGGTCTTTTCGGTTGAAGGAATCAATTTCACTGAATCGAATGAAGGCGTATTCTTGAATAAAGCGCAATTTACCGTGTGCGTGAAATTCTGTACTCTTGTAGCGGCGTCTACCATGTTCGTCGTTATAGAATTCCCAGTGTATCATTAAGGTGCCTTGGTCATTAAATTGTTTTAATTCACCAATAGGTTTCCCTTTTTTTGCATGATGATTTAATGTGGTTCGTGTACGAGGGGTGAATTTACCATCGTTGTAATGGTTTAGTTCTTCAGAGACAATATGACCGTTTTGAAATACTCTTTTTTCATAGACCTGAGCGCCAATGGTCTGTTCACATACGCCTTCTCTCGGTTTATTCTGATCGTTGAAATAGGTTGAGAACAAATAATGTCCACCTTTTTTGTTGTAGTAATCAAAGGTGCAATGCTGTGCCTGCGCGACAGAGAACCCAACTATAAACAGTAAAAAAAGGCCAAACCATTTCATAATTCGATGTAAAGATAAGGTGAAACGCTTAGGTATACCCTTATCAACACGTTGGGTTCAATGGAAAACGAATTATTCCTTGATGATGCGCAAGGTTTCTGAGCTATTTACTAAAGAAATACGAACTAAATAAATGCCTGTTGGTACCTTTGAAAGGTTGATGGAGTAGGTATTTGAATTGGGTGAATCTTCCATCAACATGGTGCCATCAAGTCCGAAGACTTGAATTGAATTCATTGGGACTTCCGTTGTACTTAATGTAATGTTGTCTGAAACGGGATTCGGATAGGCTTGTACATCATGTGTTAGTTCTTCGGGGATGCTTGCCCCTTCATTATTGAAAAACAATACGTTATCGATATAAACAGTTCCTGAACCCGTTGGTGTACCTGAAAAAATGAGTTGAGAAAAATGGTTCACGCTAGCAAGGCCAGTAAACGAACTCAATGGAATTTCTAAGGTATGCCATGCTTCTGTTGGCAAGGCGTAGCTTAACTCACTTTCGCTGTCATCACCGCCTGCATATTGACCATTGGCACCAAAGTCAACGAGTTTAACATTGAATGCATTCATATTGGGTGTCCAATAGTCTACTCTGAAATGAGTCATGTTGCTCAGGTCTAATTGATTGTTCCCCAGGAGTTCTATCCCAGTGAAATTCATTGCGTCATACCGTTTGGTATCGTTCCCACTGAGTTGTAAATTGTTCACTTGAGCCATTGACCAAGGGGCCATCCACGTATCGACGGCGACATTTTGATACGGATTACTAAACAGCGAAATGACATTGGCAGGAGGATAGGTAGGGGTTGGGGCAGGACCCATTGGAATTGGATTGCCACCGTTTTGATTGGAGAATTTAATGTTATCTATCAAGCAAATGCGGTTGTCGCTTCGCTGCGTAAAATCAGGAAATATAATAATTTGGTCTATACCGGTAGAGGATGGTGCGCTCACAACGGCACTAAAATCAAAGGTCAGTTCTTCCCATTGATCAATCAAGGTGTTACTTACTAAAATCTCACCGGTAGAAGCCCCTGAAGGCGTAGCGAATTTAATTCCAACCGGACTGATAATGGGTTTGTAGACCATGATTTTTACTACACAATTGGAAGGAGTTAGGTTGAAGGTTCCGATGCCTTGACCATGAACGGATTCAAATCCAGCCCACGGAGCGCCAGCTACATTGGCCGTAAATTGAGCCACCGTAGCCGAAGTGTTGATACCACTTGGATCAGGATTGGCTATGATTTCTATGGGTGGATTGAAGTCATTTTCAAAGGTGGTCCATTGCCAGGTGGCACCAAATCCGGCAGGTTCAAAATCAATGGGGCCTAATTGCGCGAAGTACACATAATTAGTCAGTAAAGCAAATAGAATTAAATGTACACGCATAATAATTAGGTTTAGTAATTGTTAAATGTACAATAATTAATCCTTGTTTAGTTCTGAATGCAGATTTGTTAAATTTAAATACCTTATTATATAAAAAAAGCCCCACTCGGGGCTTTTCGAAATCTTTAATTTTATAACGATCTCTTTGCTAAATAGAAATCTACTTTTTCACAAGAAGTATCTGCAATGCGATTTGCCATTTCTTCTAAGGTTCTTGGTGGAGGAATAATGACTTGGTCTCCTGGTTTCCAATTTAACGGCATGGCTACTTTGTGTTCATCCGAGGTTTGAAGGGCTTGTAAAGAACGGATGATTTCGTCCATGTTGCGACCTACATTGAGTGGGTAGTACATGATGAGCCGTATTTTTTTACTCGGATCGATAAAGAATACGGCCCTCACTGCAGCCGTTTCACTTTCATTCGGTTGTAGCATACCATACAGTTTGCTCACTTTCATATCGATATCTGCGATGATAGGAAAGTCAAAATATACCCCTGTTTTTTCATGGACATTATTTACCCATGCTAAATGTGAATGGATAGAGTCGATGCTTAACCCCATTAATTCCGTATTTAGGGCGTCAAATTCCGATTTTCTAAGTGCAAAACCACTCATTTCTGTGGTACATACCGGGGTAAAATCTGCCGGGTGTGAAAACATGACAATCCATTTATTTGGTGCAAAGTCATTGAATTCAATTTTTCCTTTTGTAGTTACTGCCTTAAAATTTGGGGCAATGTCTCCGATGCGTGGCATTGGATAGCTTGTTTCGTTTGTTTCCATGAGTATTATTTTTATTCAAAGGTATTTTGAATATTCAATGTAGTAGGTAACAAAAGTTGCTCAATGGAATATAGTCTTTAACGATTTCCTGAAGTCAACGTTTGATTTGATAGTACTACTTTCTCATTGGTAAACATTACATTTTCTTAACATTTGATTGCCTCCGCTATCCATGGAGAATTGCGACCTTTGCAGCGAATTTTATGACCACTCTCTTTATTTCCACCATTGTTTCCTTATTCTCACTCATTAACCCCTTGAGTGCAATGCCGGTGTTTATTTCGTTAACGAATGGGTTCCCAAAGGATCATTTGTTTCGCACCATCCGACGGACGTCTATCTACGTCTTTGTAGTGTGTGTGCTATCTTTTTTAATTGGGGAGTTTATTCTGAATTTTTTTGGAGTATCAATTCACGCCTTAAAAATTGCGGGCGGAATTATCATTTCTCGTTCAGGTTTTCAATTGTTGAATGCTCAGCATAAAAGTGATGTTCACGGGCCTATTGAAGACGAATCTCGCTTAAAAGAAGACATTTCGTTTAGTCCCTTAGCGATGCCGCTTTTAGCCGGTCCTGGTTCTATTTCCTTATTGATTAATCTAGCAATCCAAACAGAAGATTTTCAAAGTAAGGGCGTAATATTAGCAGGAATTTTAGTGGTTTGTTTAAGTATATACCTCATTTTATCTTCTGCACCGTTTATACTTAAATATCTGGGGCAAAGTGGATTGCGTACCTTGTCGAAAATCATGGGGCTTTTAGTACTTTCTATAGGAATTCAGATGATTGTTGCCAGTGGCAGATCGCTATTCTACGCGGCTATTTAATTTCTTCATACGAATCAAACTCGTCAGAATCTTGGGTGCTTGATGCGGCCTTACGCTTACTAAAAAGAGAAATAAGTCCTCCAGTAAATCGAAAGAAGGTAGCAATTACAAAGAAAAATCCAGCTATTTTAAAAATCCATCCAATGAAGGGGACATTGATTAAATCGTGTGCCTGTTCATAAAACCACTGGGTAGCAACGCTATTAAGTGCGATAGGATAGAAAACCCAAAGTACCGTTACGCCCAATGAAATGAATGCTACCGCCCACTCCCATTCATTTTTCATGGCTAGGTTCTTGTGTAAATTTGAATATACTTGAAGCCTTATTGCTTTTTTGGCGGAACGTAGATTTCTTAATAAATAAAGAAAATAGGTAAAAAGCGATAAAATTAACATGCCGCTAAACGCAAGTGCTCCTTCTTCTTTTTCAACGAATTTCAATACCAAGACCCCCAGGAATAAGGATTGCATCAGATGTAAAAAATAGCGAATTTGAGTTCGTATAGATTTAGGTAGCAACAAAAGGAGTAGTAATTGAAACCAAAACCAAATAAATGCAAACGCGGAAAATAATACGCCTAAATGAAAAATGAGGGATAGCACTTTCATTATTTCGGCATCGGTTGAAATTCTAGATAGCTTTTAGGAGCCTGCGGCGCAGTTTTGGGATCAAAATCTAGACGAAGCACCTTACCTTCAGTTCTTCGATTTAATTGATGCAAGTACTCAAAAAGGATGTCGTCATCTTTTTTGCTTTGGATAAATTCCTCCGTGAGCACATGAGTTTGAAGTGTCCGAGGATCTAACCATTTGGCCGGTTCTGCTTCGCCTTTTCCTACGGGAACAATTCTACGCGGATCAATTTTTAATTCATCGACCAAATAAATATAACAGGCTTTAGCACGGTTTTCAGATAAAAGTAGATTTCTCGAATCTTCACCTCTGGCGTCCGTATGTGAAATCAACTCTATTATTAAATCCGGATAATCTTCCAATAATTTGGCGACGAGTTTCAATGAATCGTAGGTGTTAATGAGGGAATCGTTTACGAAGGTCCATTTATTAAATTCATATTGAATATTCGGGAAGCGAATGATATGTTGTTCTTTGGCATTAGGTTCTTGAATGAGAAAAACTTGGGTAATTCGTTGCCCGATTGAATCAGTGATTTGCAATTTATATTCACCTTTTCTTAGTGAACTTATATCCCCGGTAGTCATGCCATTTGACCATTGAAATCTGTAAGGTTTTACACCAGACACCATTTCAATATCGATCATTCCATCGGTTCCTTGGAATTCACTCACGTGTTTAATTTCTTTCACGGTCATTATTAATTCCGGTGGCTCAATGGCCCACGCACTCCATATATCTAAGTCATGTCCTTCGCGATTACTGGACCAAACTGCTCGATTATCGATGAGAGAAAAATAACCGTCAAAGTAGGGGGTATTGATGGTTTTTCCCAAATTCACGGGTTTAGACCATGACGTCCATTTTCCTTTTCGAACACTATAAAAAATATCGGCATCTCCTTGACCTTTAAACCCGTCAGAACTGAAATAAAGGGTATCGTTGTTTTTCGAAAGGAACGGAGAAATTTCAAATCCTTCAGAGTTTATTGTCGAGCCTAAGTTTTCAGGTTCGGACCAACCTTCTTCTTCCTTAATTGAATAATACAAATCTTCCTCTCCTTCTGAATCAGAACCTTCATAGGAAATAATCACTACGTTTTGATCTTGTGACATGCAATATCCAACGTATTTTCCATCAATATCAAGACCTGGGATTGGCAATTTCCCATTAACTACCCAAGCGGTGTCGGTAAGTTTCCGTGTTGCGATACTAATGCCTTTTTCGAAGTCACGTTCGGTACCGTATGAGCTTATAAGATATAGAAGTTCTTTCGTGCTATCTGATCGATCGTTGAACTGTCCGATTATCGCATTATTTAATTTGTTATTTAGCGGTTGGAGGGCTATAGGAACTGTCCATTCATTGCTTTTTTGACGGCTATACCAAATATCTTGATCATAAATTCCCCCCATGTTTTTTTGTTCGAATGTCCGAACGAAGTAGAGGGTACTTCTGTCATGGGATAAAACAGGATTACTTTCGTCCGCTGATGAATTGATTGATCCACCAAATCGAACCGGAGGAGTGAATTCATAAATCTGTCCTACAAGTGGCAGAGACAGGGTACAACATACGATATAAATGTACTGTTTAAAACCCATAACTCAAATAGATTTCATGTCCACCATTACTAAATCGATTGATTCGATTTGTTGAAAAATCAAAGGAATATCCGATTTTTAAATTATCTGAAACATCCATGCCCGCAACAATACCTGCGGATGAATTATATTGATAATTAATACCACCCCAAAAGATAAAATTAATAAGCGCGATTGCGGAAACCTCGGCAGAAATAGGACCTTGCATCATTCGCTTTACGTGAACTATGGTCTTAAGGTCGAGCCCATTTGCTATGTCAAAGGTATATCCTGCCATGGCATTCCAGTGGAGTTGTTGATTAAAGAAATTGGGTTTATTCAGCACTAAATTGGAAATATTACCGTGCTGAACAGCCAAGGAAACAAACGCATATTTTGAATGTAATACCGTTCCAAAGGAACCACTTGCGGTTAAGGATTGGGTTCCATATTGAAGATATTGATCGTAGGTGTTATCCCCTCCGGCATAAGGTAACTGCGCATCAGTTAAATTCAAAACGCTTGCTTGGCTCGCAGAAAACACGTGGTTTCGTAGCCCAATACGAGCACCTAGACCTAATTTCCAATATGTACCGAGGGGAATGTTTACTGCATAATTCCCACTCGCATCCAAATAGTTGAATGCTCCATATTTATCTGAAATCACTTGGCCTCCAACGAAATGTTGTAAAATGATTTGTCTTTTTTTCTGTAAAGGGGTGTATTCACGTTGAATCCTACTTCCCGGATTAAAGGTGATTTTAACTTTTTTCTTGATCATTACATGACCGAAGGCAGAAATTGTTCTTGGTTCATTCCCAAAGCCTAACATTTGCCAACGAGCTAACATGGAAACATTACTTTGTTTATTCATGGTCATTGCCGCGGGGTTGTATAACACCGAGCCGCTCATGATTTGACGAAACTGCGGTAGCTGTTGACTAAAAGTCACTAGATGAAAAAACATGACGAAAATTCCAACGGGTACTTTACTCATGGTTCTCTTAGAATTGATACGGTTCCATTTATTGGCTCAATGCTTCCGTCTGTTGATTTCTCCAAAATGAAATAATAACTTCCTACCGGTAGATTTTTATCATTGTATGTACCGTCCCATGGAGTTAATGCATAATTCCCTTCTACGGAGGTATAGATTAATTCCCCCCAACGGTTATATACTTTCACTTGATTTAATGGAAATTGAGCATCTAATCCAACGATTTCCCAGAGGTCGTTATCTCCATCTCCGTCCGGCGTAAAGGCGGTAGGGATGATTAAATTACATGGAATAACAGATACCTCAAAAGAAGTTGGTTGTCCTGCACATCCATTCACTGTTTGCAGTACATAATATGTTGCTGAACTGTCGTTCTCCGGGTAAAACGAATTCCCACTGCCTAAATATTCCGTCAAGTTAGCATCTCCAAACCATGAAATAGTTCCGTTTGGATTCGCATTGATCAGTTCATACGAAGGGGGAGGGTCATTGCTACATATGGTAGAATCCCCCGAAACGATAGGTGTTTGTGGAACGTTTAAGGAGTCTAGTAAAATGGTTCCATTTACTGTTCTTGTGCAGTATTGGTCTGTGATGGAAACCAGTTCATAAAGGCCAGATTGCGTCCCAAGGAACATGGGGTCGGATGCACCGAACGTAACTTGCTCCGTGCCGTTTAGGGTCCAATCAACCGTTACAGGATAGGATGCATTTAAGAAGAGTAGTACCGAATCGAATGCCTGCAATTGACAATTGTATGCTCCACCTGTTAAGCTAAATAAATTGGGAAGTGCATGAACGGTGAGTTCAAAGGTGTCTTTGGCCTGGGTATTACAAAAGGAAACGCTGTAAACAACTTGATAAATCCCAGGGCTACTACCCATCGTGTTGATCGCCCCTGTTATGGGGTCTAAATTTAGTCCACCGGGGAATGAACTGTATGTTCCATTACTTGGAATACCAGCCGAAAGTGTTGGGGTACTCATTCCTGAATTTACACAAAGATCGGTCGCGTAACTAAGGCCAAGGGAAGGATTTCCTTGTATGATTTGAATATCAACTTGGTTCGAACATGACCTTAAGGTACTGAACGAAATATCATCTATAGCGAAATCGTTACCTAAGCCACTTTGATTTAGATTTTCAATCATTAAAGTGGCTAAACTATCATTTCCAGAATTCCATGTGGATGTTACCTGTTGCCATTGGCATGTGCTATTGGATAAGGTGTCAATACCAAGAGACACTCCGTTAATACTGGGAATCAAGATAGCCGGGTTGTTGCTTTCAACCGATTGAACATAATACGTAAAGGTGTAATTTGTATTTTTTTCCACGGATATCACCTGTTTCCAAACGGTTTGATTTCCTGAAATCGAACCATCAATCACCATCATATTTCCAACGCCATTTCCAAAGGTGTGGTCAACACAGGATGAAAAGGTGCTCTCCCAAAAACTTGCATTAGGAGAGATTCCATAGCTGCTTTGCAAGCCACTCGGATTGGTTGGTGTTAGAAAGGCTAAATCCGTATAAAATCCAGTATTCATCGCTTCAAAGTTCCCGTTCGTTAGTAGATTCTCATTTAGATTATTCGTAGATACGAGGTAGCTCGTAGATTGATTTGGACTAACATTAATGGTATCATTGAATGGGTTAAGCAGGTTAGGGTCCGGTGGTGTAGCCATCCACAGATAATTAGTATTCGTTCCGCCTGAAACAGTTAGACTAATCTGGGTGTTCGAACAAACTAAGGTGTCTGTTGGATTTACCGTTAAAAAATCATTTGGAAAGATAAGTTGATTTGCAAGATTCACCGATTGGTTATTTGCATCTGTAACGGTTAAGCTGTATTGTCCTGCGGATAAATTGGTGAAAATACCCGTTTGATTATTCCAAACGCCCATGGTTCCGGTTAACGTAAATTGATATGGGGGATACCCTCCTTTTGCATACCCAATGAGTGCCCCACTTAATGAGTCACTGCAGGAAGGTCGCGTACTAGATGCTGTTAACGACAGTGGATCCCCTAGAGGCATTAGCGCGATGTCGTCTATAGCAAAATCATTGCCCGTTACACTGATGTTATCATCATAAAGACTAATGTTAACGCAGGAATTACTTGCTTCAAATTGAATCGCATAGGCTTGCCATCCGGCTGCGGGAAGTGGCGCCAGGGTAGGTGTTAGCACTTGAATATTACTTGCATTGTTGAAATTAGCTTTAATATCCGCTTGCGTTCCCACACCGGTAACTGAACTTGACGCAGCACGTAACCAATAACTTAACACATATGTATTTCCTGCCGTTAATCCGCAAACACCGCCTCCGTTGTTGCCCGCCTGCCAAAAGGATTGTCCTCCACCAATGGTTACGCCATCAACCACCAGCATATTTCCTTGCCCTGAGGTGTGATCACCGAACGGCAGAAAAAAGGTCGTATTCAATGGGTAAGGATTCGATGTAACCGCAAAATCACCAGGCTGGGTACTTCCTAAATACGGCGGTGAAATAAGGGAATAGCCTTGCCCATTTACATTAAAACCTACGCCAGGACCTCCAAATTCAAAATGACCATTGTACACGTAGTTTTGTCCCCAAACATTCAAGGATAAGAGCAACCCAATAAGTAGTAAAAAAGGCTTCACAGGTTAAAGTTAATACGATTCTTGTTCTAGCCTTGGAACCTAAAGGGATAAATTTCTATATCGGATTGTTAATAAATCAATCCATGCATGAGCAGGGAGGGTCGAGTAATAATTTACAATGCCTAAAATCATTGACTAATTGCATATGAAATGCATGACTATACATGACCCCTTGTATATCCAGTCGTTTCAGGTGAGGTAACGATTTTAGGTTCGGTGAAATATCAGTGACTGCATTATCATATAAGTCCAATACTTCTAACTGCATGAGTTGACCGATTTCGTTTGGGATTTTTTCAATATCGTTTTCTGCAAGTATTAAATGAGTCAAGCTGCTAAGTTGAAATACAGAAAAAGGGATGGATTGAAGTTTATTCTTCGTCAAGTTTAAGGTCTCTAAGTGTTTGAATACTAAGATAGAATCACCTAGTAACTCAATTTTGTTCTTGCTTAGATTAAGCGTTTTGATTTCGGTAAAACGATAAACAATCGATGGAATTGCAGTGAGTTTTTCACGGCTTAAATCAATCGAAAAAACACTATCGGGATTTGCTTGGTTCAACTCAGCAAGCGTATAACTATGCGCTACCTGTTGACCATAGAACAAGGCACTAAAGACTAGCGAAATACCTACGAGAATCGACTTCATCTTTTTTTAATTGTTCGGTTAACTCTTCAATGCCTGAAAACGTTTGTTCCCCACGTAAGCGATGGCATAGGGAGATTGTTACAGCGTACCCGTAAATATCTGAATTAAAATCAAATAAATGCACCTCAATTACCCGTTGATTTGAATTGCTAACCGTTGGCCGAATCCCTATATTCATCATCCCTTTATAGGTAATACCTTCTATGCGAGTTGTTACTGCATAAACACCATTGCCTGGAATCAGTTTTGAATCGCTCATAGGTTCAATATTTGCCGTTGGAAATCCAATGGATCTTCCGAGTTGCTTTCCAGTAACTACTTTTCCCTTAACTTGGTATTTATATCCCAATAAGCGGTTGGCGCTTTCAACTTCCCCTTGAATTAAAGCCGTTCTGATTTTTGTTGAACTTACGATAATTTCATCCACATCTTGTGCAGGAATTTCTGTAACGAATCGGTTGGTTTTGGTAAGTACTTCTGCTAACAATTGAACGTCACCCTCCCGATTATGTCCGAATTTATGATCGTAGCCCAATATAATTTCGGAGATGTTTAACTGTTCAATTAAGACATTCGATATAAAGTCTCTGGCTCTTTGATTGGAGAATTCTTTAGTAAATGGTAAAACTAAAAGATAATCTAATCCAGTTTGTGAGAGGAGCTCAATCTTTTCATCCAGGGTGCTGAGTAAAGAGATTTCTCCTAACCCTAAGGCTTGTCTTGGATGCGGATCAAAGGTAATAAGCATGCTGTCCTTACCTGTGTCCTTCGCCTTGTTAATGAGCTGAGTCAAAATAGCACGATGCCCCGTGTGAACCCCATCATACGTGCCTAAGGTCACGATTGGATTCCGCAATAAGGGGAGCGATGATAAACTTGTTAATACCTTCATTATCTGAGGCGCAAAGGTAAGCAATCCAAATAAACGTGGATTTTAAACTTTTGAAGTACTTTTGGAAAAATGATTAACATGAAATTGAAATTCTTCACCCTTTTATTTTCTTTTACAATCCTTTTTAGTTCCCTTCGGGCCGATGAAGGTATGCTTATTCCGTTGCTTATTAAAGCTTTTGAATCGGATATGCAAGCGCGGGGAATGAAATTGACCGCTGACCAAATATACAGTGTAAACCATGCGAGTTTAAAAGATGCTATTTTTCAGTTTGGCGGAGGATGCACCGCTGAATTGGTTTCAAGTCAAGGGCTTTTGTTGACCAATCATCACTGCGGGTATTCTCAAATTCAGTCGCATTCCAGTTTAGAACACGACTACCTGAAAAATGGATTTTGGGCAAAAGAAAAAAAAGATGAATTAACCAATCCTGGCCTAACTGCAACACGCATCGTTCGGATCGAGGATGTCACCGCCTTGGTATTACAGAATGCACAAGGTAAACAAGACCGGACGGTAATCGCTGCAAACATCGCTGCAATCGTAAAAACAGCCATCGAAGGAACACATTATGAGGCGGAAGTTAAAGCCTTTGATTATGGAAATGCCTATTACTTGATGGTAAAGGAGGTATTTAAAGACATTCGGTTTGTAGGTACTCCTCCTAATTCTATTGGAAAATTTGGTGGAGACACCGATAATTGGGTTTGGCCAAGACATACGGGTGATTTCTCGGTATTTAGAATTTATGCCGGTCCGGATAATAAACCCGCCTCATATGCAGCGGATAATGTCCCATACACCCCGATTCAGTATTTGAACATTTCATTCAAGGATCGAAAAGAAGGTGATTTTACCATGGTGTACGGATTTCCCGGTGTTACCGAACAGCACGTAGTTTCTGAATATTTGAAATTTATTATTGAAAAAGAACGCCCTGCGCGCATTGAGATGCGGGATGAAAGCCTAGCTGCAATTGATGCCGGCATGAAATCATCTGATTTGATACGTATTCAATATTCTGCAAAACAGGCATCCATAGCTAATGCTTGGAAAAAATGGATAGGACAGGTGGAAGGCCTGAAAAATTTAGACGGTGTTGCAGTCAAACAACGCGAGGAAGCGGAATACAGAAAGATGGCCGAATCTAAACCGGAATGGAAAAAATATTCCGACGCCTTAGATTCATTGAACCAGTATATAAAGAATAATTCTAACAAAGAATACCGCTATGCCATGGGGGTTGAGTATTTTTTCTACGGCCCTGAATTTTTTAAAATGATAAAAGCTTCGAGTGAGTTATTTAATGGATGGAATACTGGAGTCTCTGCCGAGGTGTTCTCTGCCGAACAAAAAAAGTTAATTGCCAGCGCAAGAGCTTTTTTTAAAAATTATAACAAGGGTGTAGATCAATCAATCTTTAATGCCTTAACCCTGCAATACCAAGGTTCTGAAATCTCAGCAAATCCTAATTGGAGTTTGATTAATGTTGCGGCACTCTCAGGTGATATTTATGGCAAGTCAATTTTTACGGACTCAACACGATTCATTCAATTTGTAACATCTTATTCCAATAAATCATCCAAGAAACTAACTAACGACCCTGCCTTCGTTTTTTATAATTCCTATTACCCGATATTTGTACAAGAGGTAGATAAAGCCTTCCGACAATATCAAGCTAAAATCACCCCCTTGATGCAGCGATATGTTGAGGGGAAATATACCATGTTCCCTAATGATAAACATTGGCCAGATGCCAATTCGACCTTGCGTCTTACGTACGGACAGCTGGAAGGGTCTTCCCCGGTAGACGGTATGGCCTATACGGAACACACCACCTTGGATGGTATGATTGCTAAAAACAGAACTGGAAACCCGGATTTTGAATTGCTGCCAAGAATGTTCGAATTGGCAGCGAATAAAACTTATGGGCCTTATGCGCAAGACGGCGAATTATGGGTTTGTTTCACAGGTTCTAATCACACCACTGGAGGTAATTCAGGTTCTCCGGTGTTAGATGAAAAAGGGAATTTGATGGGCCTGAACTTTGACCGATCCTGGGAAAGTACCATGAGTGATTATTTGTTTGATCCGAACCGTTGTCGGAATATTGTAGTCGACATTCGCTATGTGCTTTGGGTGATGGATATTTACTCCGGAGCAACGCATTTAGTCAATGAAATGACTTTAATCAAAGATTAATTTATCTTTGCTCCTTGAAATCAACCTGCGCCATAAGTTTAATATGAGAAAATTACTTTTATTCAGCCTACTGATTATTGCCTTTAATCAGGATGCCCTTGCTTCACGCATGAGGTACAGATCTAAATTAATCAAAGGGTATTTGGTTGATTTTAAAACACGCAGGGATGTAGATGAGGTTTCCTTGTTGTTGGTTTCAAAGGAGACCGGAGAACGATTCAAAACAGAAACACGCGATGGGGTGTTTACATTTAATAATGTTCCGATTGGTGAAAATATCCTAATTCTAACTGACAAAGACTACAGAAAAGACACCCTTAAGGTATTTAAAACTAATGCGAAAGAACATTTAGAGCATTATTCCTTCAGTAAGACACAGCCTTTTGCTGCCCGTTTGAAAGTAACTTGGTTATTCAATTGGGGAGATAGAACCACGGTGGTTAATGGTAAAAAAGTGATACAAGAACATTATTGGTCACACATGTTGGCTCGGGTGATTTTGGTTATTTATGGCCTCTGTTTAGTCATGATTTTCTACTACAGTGTGATTCAACTTTCCTTAGCGCTTGCGTATAGAAAATCTAAGAAAAGACCAAAATTACCGATGCCTTCATTTGACTTGGAAAATGCGCCGAAAGTTACGATTCAGCTTCCTATGTTTAATGAAATGTATGTGGCTGAACGAATTATTGAAACGGCGGCTCGTTTTGCGTATCCAAAAGACAAATTGCAAATTCAAGTGTTGGATGATTCCACGGATGAGACGAAAGAGATTATCGCTAAAAAGGTGGCCGAAATTGCAGCCACGGGCGTAAATATTCAACACATTCACCGTGTAGATAGAACTGGGTATAAGGCAGGTGCACTGGATGCTGCAATGGACCGTGTGACAGGTGACTTCATTGCAATTTTTGATGCTGACTTTGTTCCAGATGAGAATTTCTTATTACGTACGGTTCCTTATTTCAACAATGAAAATGTTGGTGTAGTGCAAACACGCTGGGGGCACTTAAATAAAACATATTCATTACTGACAGAGCTTCAAGCCTTTGGACTGAATGGTCACTTTGCAATAGAGCAACAAGGCCGTAATTCTACAGGACATTTTATTAATTTTAATGGTACTGCCGGAATTTGGAGAAAAAAGTGCATTGAAGATGCAGGTGGATGGGAACATGATACCATAACGGAGGATTTAGATTTGAGCTACCGTGCGCAAATGAGGGGGTGGAAATTCACCTATTTAGAGGACGTGGAATCGCCAGCAGAATTACCGATTACGATGTCGGCATTAAAAAGTCAACAACACCGTTGGATGAAAGGCGGAGCAGAGTGCTTTATTAAAATGCGCGGTAAATTATTAACGCATCCTGGCGTAAGATTTTCGGACCGAGTACATGGAATGGCTCACTTGTTTAACTCCTCAGTGTTTGTTTTTATCTTAATCTTATCCATTCTAAGTTTATTCATTCTACACATCAAGGATTCTTTTTCTGATTTGAATTATTTCGTTCAATTTGGTGCATTTTTCATTTCAAGTACCGTATTCCTTGCCTTTTACTATTGGAATTCTTACCGAGATAAAACGGGTAGATTTTGGAATGATGTATTTAAATTCATCAAGCGGTTTGTTCAGTTCTTAACCGTATCAATGGCCTTGTCTATGAGTAATGCGGTTGCAGTGATTGAAGGTTACCTTCGGATCAAAAGTTCGTTTGTAAGAACCCCAAAATTCAATGTAGCACAAAAGGATGAATTTACAGGCAATAAATACGATAAAAAGAGCTTATCCATTTTGAATATTGCGGAAGGGATATTTATGTTGATTTTTGGTTTCACAGCCATCAATCGCTTAGCCTTTGGTGATTTCGGGATGGTCCCATTCCATTTGATGCTAGCAATCGGTTACGGTATTATTTTCTTTAATACAGTCAAGGAAGTAAGAACAGGTCGTTAACATGAAGGTTCGATTGCTGTTCATTGGGAAAACGGTATCCAATGCCCTCAAAGAGTTAGAGCAAACCTATGAAAAACGGCTCATACACTATGTGAGTTATGAGCGTATTGAATTACCTGATGTAAAACAAGCGTCCTCATTTACCCCTGCGCAACTTAAAGAGAAAGAAGGCCAGTTGTTTCTGGCAAAAATTTCAGATGATCAACATGTTATCTTATTAGATGAGCAAGGAACTTCCTATACCTCCGAAGGATTTGCACAATTTCTTGCGAATCATGAATTGCATAGCTCAAAGAAAATAACCTTTTGTATTGGTGGAGCCTTTGGGTTTTCTACTGAGTTATATGACCGATCAAATGGAAAAATAGCCTTATCAAAAATGACCTTTTCACATCAAATGGTGCGAACTATTTTCTTAGAACAACTCTATAGAGCGTGTACCATTAATAAAGGCGAAAAATACCATCATTCTTAAGGGATTCGTTAACTTAACCGCAATGAATCAAGAACAAATTTTCTCCATTATCGATCTGCTTAGCACATTGCTTTGGCTAATGATTCTTATCGGATTCGCCCGGATGCTTAAATTTAGATTTAATAACGAGGAGATCAGTAGGTATTTTTATCTGGGTTGGGGATTTAAGATCTTCTTTGCCCTAGTTTTTACATTGGTTTATTTATTTGTACTGGGTGGAGGCGATGTAAACGCTTATTGGGATAGTGCAACCGCATTGAATACCTTGTTTCTTGAAAATCCCCTTGATTATCTCAGTGAGTTATGGACAACAAACAGGGAATTGGGAATCACTCATCATTTTAATTCGCAGACAGGATATCCCCCCGGATGGATATGGCGAGAAACGGAGGCATGGAATGCAGCAAAGGTATTATCGATTTTTTCCATTATTACATTCAATAGCTTTTGGGCAAGTACTGTGTTAATTGCGTCCTTGGTTTTCTTTGTTTCTTGGCTCCTAGTATATAGAATTTCAACACATGAAATGTTTAAGGTAAAAGCTGTACTTATTGCCTTTTTATTTTTCCCATCGGTAACCTTTTGGTGTTCTGGCTTTAGTAAAGATAGTATCGTATATCTCCTATCCATAATATTAATTTATCAGCTGTTTTTAAGACTAAAGTGGTCAAATAATTTTTCACTTCTACGTCTTATTTATATTGTTTTCGTTTTCTTATTGCTCTTTAATCTACGCCACTTTATTGCGTTAGCAGTTATAATACCGTTCTTTTTAGCCTTAGTGGTTAGGTTCGGGAATCGATGGAATAAGCGTCCGGTTATTTTATATTTATTTCGCTTTATTACTTATGGTATTATGATTATCGGTTTTATTGTAGTTTCTCAAGCCGAACAAACTCAAGCGTTAATTCTTGAAGCCCAAATTACACAATCTGACTTTAGTCAGAATCCAATATACACCGGCGCTAGGTATGAAATGCCGTATATAGACGGCACACCATTAGGCCTTTTACGTTCGATGCCTTTATCAGTTTTCATTGCCTTATATCGACCCTTCATAACTGAAAATATCGGGGTCAATTTTATCATGAATGGATTAGAAAGTGTTGTGCTAATCATTTTATCACTTTTCTTTTTAATTAATAAAAACCTCTTCAACAATGTTCGCTATTTATTTAAAAGTGAGTTTGCTATTTATGCATTGACATTTATGCTACTCATAGCGTTTATGGCAGGATATACATCCATTCTATTTGGTGTATTAGTTCGGATTAGAGCCATTGCATTACCCTTTTTCTTACTATTATTAACCTTTCGTTCACCGAAACCAACGAGTACTACCTGATGTGTGGAATCGCCGGATTTATTGATTTAACCAAACAGACTTCAAATGAGGTGCTGATAGGGATGAGGGATTCCCTGACCCATCGAGGTCCGGATGCAGGCGGTGAGTATTTCTTGGCTTCGGATGACTTTTCTTTAGGGTTGGCACACCGTCGCTTATCTATTATTGACACCAGTACCTTAGCCAATCAACCCGTACATTTTGAACACCTTTCCATGGTGTTTAATGGCGAAATTTATAACTATAAAGAAATCAAGGAGAAACTGATCTCCGCGGGGTATTCATTTAATACGAATTCAGATACTGAAGTCGTACTTCTTGCATTTCATGCCTGGAATGTAAAGGCGCTAGCCTATTTCAAAGGAATGTTTTCCTTGTCTATTTTTGATCGCTCAGCTCAGAAGTTGTATTTAATTCGTGATCGCTTTGGAGTTAAACCCCTTTATTACTTTCTAGATCATCACTTGCTATTGTTTGGAAGCGAGTTAAAACCCTTGCACGTTCATCCAAGGTACAAGAAAGAACTTAACATGAACGGTATTTGGTATTTTTTTCAATACGGTAATATCCCGTCGCCGCATTCCATTTTTAATCAAACGTATAAAGTAGAACCAGGAACATGTGTAACGATTGACTGCAACACACTGCACGTAGAAAAAAATACGTTTTGGAGTCCTGAGCAAGCGTTTCAAAAAGCCCCTTTGTCAATTTCTTTTGAGGAATCAAAAAGGCACACGCAAGCATTGCTTTTTGACTCCATTAATCTGCGGATGGTGTCTGATGTACCGGTTGGATTGTTCCTTTCTGGAGGCTATGATTCGGCAACTGCAGCTGCATGCTTAACACAAACACACAAAGACCTTAAAACCTTCACAGTAGCGGTCCCAGAAGCTGGATTAAATGAAGGCCCAAAAGCAAAACAAATTGCCGATTATTTAGGAACTACACACACAGAAATCACCTGTGATTTACATGAGGCATTACAGGTAATTCCGCTGCTTCCTACAATCTATGACGAACCCTTTGCTGATAGCAGTGCCATCCCAACATATCTTGTCGCAAAACATGCGGCCAATTCGGTGAAAGTAGCCTTAAGTGCCGATGGAGGGGATGAATTATTTGCTGGGTATAACAGACACCTCTATTATTCCCGCATCCCGAATGTGGTTCATCACCTGCCGAGTTGGGTAGGTTCAAGCATCGCTAATTCCATCGGAGCCGTTGGGCTGTCTGGATTAAAAGCGCAACGCGTGCAAAAATTCGCCAGGCTACTGAGCGATTTTTCTGTAGAATCATACATGCATGCAATGACCACCTCCATGTCAAATGACCAATTAAATAAACTTATTAACCAACGAAACATACCAGATAAGCTGCCCTTTTACAACGCCAGATCACCCCTTGCAATGATGTTACTTAATGACAGCATCAACTATCTTCCGAATGATATTCTGCACAAGGTGGATCGTGCTACTATGGCCGTTGGTTTGGAAGGGAGAGAACCATTTTTAGACCATGAATTATTTGAATTCTTAGCGCAAGTACCAGATCAGTATAAATGTGATGGGAAAGACACTAAAATTCTTTTGAAACATATTGCACATGATATACTTCCTCCTGCCTTGATGCAAGGACCTAAAAAAGGATTCGCTATCCCAATTTCCGCATGGATGAGGGAATATTTAAAATCTGAACTGATGGATTTCATTGAACCAAGATTTCTTAAGGAGCAAGGGATTTTTAAGGCACCTGAATTGGAGCGCGAAGTAAAGTCATTTCTAAATGGAACGGATACAAATAGCTTGTTTATATGGTATTATTTTAGTTTTCAATCATGGTACAAACAATGGATATAAGCCCGATTTTCACCGTCCAAAAACATGAGTTAGCGTTTAATTTTCCAGCAGGAACTAGCAGGGGTGTGCTTACGACAAAGAAACTTTGGCTTGTTACCCTAAGCGCTGAAGGGAAGCAAGGAATTGGAGAATGCAGCATCATTGAAGGCCTTTCTCCTGATTATATAAATGATACTCAGTATGAAAAGCAGTTATCCGATTTTATCCTTCGCTTGAATCAATGTTCGATTCCACTGGATCATTTGCTCTTCACCTTAGATGAGTTCTTGCCAGAATTAACCTATTTTCCTTCCATACGGTTCGGTTTAGAATGTGCACTGCGTGCTTGGTTGTCTCCTGTCCCAGGACTTTTATTCAATAATTCCTTTGCTAAGGGAGAGCGTGCAATACCAATCAATGGGTTAATTTGGATGGGCGCTCCGGATTGGATGCAAGATCAAGTAGCGAAGAAAATAAAGGAAGGCTATTCCGTGTTGAAATTTAAAATTGGCGCTATTGATTGGAAGGAAGAGTATGAAATAATTCAGCAGGTGCGCGAACATTTCGGACCTGAAATACTAACGATTCGCGTAGACGCAAACGGAGGATTTACAGAATCTAATGTTCGACAAATACTGAATCAACTAAGAGACTTAAGTGTACATTCGATTGAACAACCAGTTGCAGTTAAAGAGATAGATTTATTAGCAGCCTTGTGCCAGGAAGCGATTGTGCCCATAGCCTTGGATGAGTCGCTCATTCCCTGCTACACATTGGCTGAAAAAGTGGCTTTGCTCGATCGCGTTTGCCCCCAATATATCATTTTGAAACCAAGTTTACACGGAGGAATATCCGGAACAAAAACATGGATTGATCTCGCTAATGAACGCGGCATTGGGTGGTGGATGACCTCCGCACTTGAATCGAATGTCGGATTAACCGCCATTGCACAGTTTGCTGGTGAATATAATTTTACGCTTCCGCAAGGGCTTGGAACAGGTGGCTTGTTTACCACGAATTTCAACTGCGGCTTATCCTTGAATAACGGATTTCTAACCCATCATTTACCTGAACACGGATGAAGCTCATCGCATTGGGAATAGACATAATCGTGTAATAACCATTGTGCTGCAATCGCCAATTGACTGTAATTTTGTGAATTGTTTCCAAATCCTCCCGCTGAAGTAACCCACATCTGTTGGATGAGGTCCATGCTGCCGTTCGAAGGATTAATTTTATTTATCACCGCGGCTACATTTCCAGCCCCTGCATGATATACATGCATTACAAGTAACCTAAACCATAAATCACTTTCTGAATAACTTAGTCCATGTGCATTTAATATGCGTCGAGCGGATGGAATGCATGAGGTTTTAATGAGTTGTGATGAAGCGTAAGCACTTCTTGAGAAATCGGCACGTTCGTCTGTGTTCCCATTTACAATGAGACCGTAACGCTGAGCAACAGAAGGCATAAGTTGAAATGGTCCATACGCACCGCTTATTGATTTTTTTAATTGAGCTGGACTTTCAATTAAGAGGATGGCTTGCGCGTACCAAGGGTCGACCTGGTTCGTTTCAAATACGGCTATTCCTTTACCCAGAGTTGGAAATACTTCATGAAATCTATAAAAATCATTTTTTCCAGTCGTAACATAGAGCTCCTCTGTAGAATCTAACCCAAAAGTTTTTCGCAAGGTGGCCTTGTATTGCGCTTTTTCAATTTCAGTTTTTGATCGCCATTGCTTGAAAGCCATCGTTTCAAGAATTGTACGGTTTTTGGCAACATTGATGAGACAAGAATCAGGAGATAAAGTCATTATACGTCTCCAGAACTTAGCTTGAGGCAATTCAACCCATCGGTCTTCAAATAAGTCATCAGAACGCATCACGCGGTTCAAGGTATTCTTAGTTTTAACTTCTAACTGCTCGTGTGTCCATGTTTGCGCCACAACGAAATAGGAAAGATTTAATGAAATAATTAGCAGAAATCGGAGTAAATTCATGGAGGTGAAATTAAGGAATAACTCGTTTGCTAACGCGTTAAGTGACCTCAGTTACAAACATCCTTTTTTTAATCCCTATATTTGACTGTGGAAATGTTAAAGAAAATCCTGGGTTTTCCCTTTATTTTTTTGGTTCGAATTTATCAGTGGATTATTTCGCCCATGCTACCCCCAAGTTGTCGCTATACACCTACATGTTCTTCCTACATGATTGAAGCAATTCAAATTTGGGGACCTGTTAAAGGTATTTGGTTGGGAACTAAGCGGATTGCACGTTGTCACCCAAGGGGAGGACACGGGTTTGATCCGGTGCCAAAGAAGAACGCTCCTCTTGAATAACCCACCCCCGGTTGGTTAAGATGGATTCATAGGTTAAAATATCCAATAGATTGGGAGATAAATCAATCCAACGCTGAATTCGAATTTCGTTCCCATGAATTTGCTTGTCTAATACTTCAAGCGTTTGAAGCGAATTTGGTATGGTTTTAACCTTTTCAATATAGGCAAACCATTGTTTTAACACATGGATTGTTGGGTTCTCACTGATTGGAAAATCTTCGGCACGTACCGAATGTATAACGTGGATTTTACGCTTTGCTCTACTAAACAAAACGTTCAGTCGTTTATCGCCCCCTTCCTGAGTTAATGGTCCAAAACGCAGATCAAATCGCCCTTCTTCATTGTACCCATAGCCAAATGAAATGATGATTTCATCGCATTCATCTCCTTGTATTTGCTCCACAGTTTTCAGGAATAACTTATCCGCCTCAAGGGCTACCTCAATCGCTAAACGCTCTGCTGCGGTGAATAAAGAAATTATGGTTTTAAGTTGCTTTTCTGAAAAGGTAACTAGTCCTATGCGGGTATTTTTTAGCCCTAATTTTTTAACTAATAGGTTTTTTGCGGCATGTGCTTCAACTAAGTTGGTTCCATCTATATAATGATTACCAGGGAGATAGCTGGACTCTATGGATTGATAGTTCGGATAGCTGGGCAATACAATGAGTTCATTATTATAGAAATGTTGATTAGAAAATTGTATTAATCCCTTATGTTGGCTTCTGTAATGAAATTTCAATGGACTTTGAGGTAAATTGAACGACGCCTGATCAAGAAGGGTAAGCGCATTGGAATTTCCCCGCTGAAAAAAGGATGAAGGCGCCATCTGCATAGAATCTCCAGCCACAATAAGTTGCTTTGAACGATAAATAGTCCCCAAAGAATGAGCTAATAACAACTGACTCGCTTCGTCAATAATTGCAACGTCAAAATGGTTTTTAATTAAGGGTAAATCCATGGCGATTTGCACCGGACTACTTAGCCAAACCGGCTTCAATAAGGAGATCCAATGTGAAGCTTCACTTTCCACTAGGGTGCGTAAGGAAGGGAAATTTCTTTTTCGACTAAAAAGCTTTGAAAGGATTCGCTTTCCAGTGATTAGTTCATTTTTCAATGTCTTTTCCTGGGCCGTTAATTTACCGCTAGGCGTTGCGATCAATCGATGAAATGAATCAAAGGTGTTTTTACGATCTACCAAAATCTGATGAACAATCCGTTCTTGTGTATTTTTTCTATTCGCCTTAATCCGTGAAATCTCATCGTTGATGGACACCTTTAGGAATTCGTGCATTCCCGGAAATTGAGCAATAAATCGATTCCAATCGGAAGCAATTATAGCGTCTTCATAGGCTGTTAATGTTTCGAATTCGCTAAAGGGACCAGTTATGGAATTGGGCACTTGATCCCAAGCCTTTAAATATGGAATACAGTTATGGAAATTAAATAAAAGATGATCAATGTTTTCGTAAACAGGTGCTTCAGCATTCCGTGAGAATTGTTGTTTAATTGCTAGCGCAATTCCTTGTATAATTGAATGATTTGTATCATAGAAACTTCGTTCATGTTTTGAAAGTGCTTGGTATTGTTCGTACAAGTTGCCATCATACAATGCATGAAATGTTTTGTACGCTGTGATATCCGTCCTAAAGTCTAATAATCCAAGCGATATGAGTTCGGTTTGAATGGTTAACTGCTCTTCGAGCAAGCTATGGTATCCTAGCGTGTGGTCAATTAATAATTCAATATCCGTGGTAGTATCCGCTAACCAATTCCTTTTTATACGATTTATATTGAATTTTCGAAATATGCCGCCCTTGGATAATTCGTTACGAATTCCACTTAAATTAGGGAGGGAAGGTAATTTTTTCCAAGAAGTGAGTACATGTTCCTTCGGTTGAAGTTGTGTCTCTATAAGCTCCAATTTTCTAATCAATCGATTGATTTTGTTTTGGTTCTTCATCCACGGCAAACAGCGCTGAGCAGTATCATTTGAAAACAAGTGAACGGTCTGTGCCACTTGTGCCTCCTCCATAATTTTAGCATAGGTGAAATCCTGCCAATGTAAATGGGTTAACTCTGCTTGTATATGCTTAAGTGTTTTTAGCCGTATTTCAAAGGTGTTTTCTAAGTTCAAATTTCCTTTGAGCATAGCCAGCTTTTGCAATACCAAATCAGGAATAGTCGAAATTATAGGCTTATAGGTTAACCATTCCGAGTAACTCGGCATACCCGCATGAAATACCGCGTTCTTTTTGTCCACAACGTGTGTCGCAGTAATGAAGTCTTTTGGACTCATCGTTCCAATTAATCCGTTCTTATGGTAGAGGTCCAGTTGACCTTGAAGCCAATTCAAGCGGATCGTACTTGAAAAGTCTTGCTCCAAGGAATCTAGCGGTTTTTCTATCGCTTCCCAACTTTTCGCTAAGGAATGAATAATTGATTTTATTCCATCTTGCGAGTTCCTCATCAGCATTAATTCCCCAAGTCCACACGCTGTTAATTTAGAGGCAATCACCTCTAATGCTTGTCGTTTTTGAGAACAAAGTAGCACGTGTCTTTTATCTTCTAAAAATCGACCGATTAAATTTCCAATCACTTGAGATTTCCCGGTCCCTGGGGGGCCTTGAATTACTACGTGTTGCTGCTCCGCACGTTTAATTGCTTCGAACTGCGTATAATCTACTTCGAACAGCAATGGATACAAGGTTCGATCAATGGGTTCTTCCACGTGTTGAGCCCCTTGATATAGAAAATCAAAATGACTTAAATCGGTTTCCTTTTTTAACTCGGTAACTTCCTTTAATAGACTATGTCGATACGGATGAAAATTGCCAATGTATTGAATATCTGAATCTAATTCATATCCTTTGGATATCAACTGGTCACAAATTTCCTTTTTCTCGAGCAGGTTGAATTCTGTTTCTTCAAAGGAAAGAAGGTGCAATAAATACGGGTTTACGATCCATTCATCTGTTGTGATATTCCACGAAACCTGATTTAACACGGGGTTAATTTTCGGGTTCAATAAATGAAGAAAAATCGGAATTTGTTTAACGTGATCTGTTTGTTTCAAGAATAGAATTCCTTCAGATAAACACAAGGAGAATATTCCCTCTTCTCGTTCTTTTTGATGCGCAGCTTTTATAAGTTTCGATGCTTCAGGCCTAAGTTCTTCCGTTTCTTTTTCAAAAGGCAGGACATGTTTCGCTTGGATATTCACCAATAAATCAGAGGAATTAAACCCAGAGAGGTCCAGTTCAAATTGATTTAATTCCGATAAAATGATTGATTTATCATTCACGCAATAAAAGTAAGGCAATTTATTTTGTTAGTCAATTTCATGTACCTTTATCCTTTAATCTACGAATAATGAAGGCTTTACTATCAGTTATTTTTTTTAGTTTTTTCGTTGGGATTTCGTCACAAATCACCCTAAGTGTATCGGATTTTGCAAATGCTGGTGACACCGTCCGAATTTCTCAAGCAGACGGCACGGGCTTAGATTTTACTTCAACAGGAGCGAATTACACCTGGGATTTTAGCGCCTTAACTGCAACCAGTCAGTACCTAAAAGAGTATAACCCGATTGGTTTTGCTTCATTATTGGTTTTCGGAACCTATGGCCCCGTTGCTCCAACAAATTATCGAGCAAGTTATTTCAATCCAACGAACGATTTACCACTGGATCAATTGTCTCAATTCTTACCTGTTTCTTTAAGTGATTTGAACCAGTACACCAAGCGAATGACTGACTCAATCACCTCACTTGGCTATTCCATAAGCGTGAACGGGCAAGGGGTTCCATTCAAATCGGATACGATAGAAACACGCTATAAATTACCATTGAATTACAATGATTATCATTATTCCAGAGGCTACACCTTCATCGATTTAAATCCGGTAATTGACTTTAAAATCAAACAATATCGTCAACGAACTACCAATGTGGATGGATGGGGAACGATTATAACCCCAAAAGGCACATTCCAAGCGCTGCGCTTACGACACGATATCGCCGAAATTGATTCGGTATACCAAACATTTTTTGGTGCTGGTCAGTGGTTTGGAACGCCACCAATTCAACGTACTGAATACGAGTGGTTTGCGAATAGCGAAAAAGAATGGGTGCTTAAAGCAACAGAGACAAACGGTACGGTTAATCAAGTAGAATATCAAGAGGATTATTTGGGATTAGATGCTTCCTTAATTGAGTCAACCCTTGATGTTTCCATTGGACCTAACCCGACTTCAGGAGTAGTGGAAATTCAATCGAATGACCTCTTAATTTCTGTAGTTGTCGTGGATGCCATGGGAAGGCAAGTATTGAACTTGCATGGTATCCAAGCTTTTTCGCTGAACTTGAATATAGAAAACCTCGGTCAAGGGTTTTACCGTTTGGTACTTCACAGCAATCAATCCTCCCAAGAATTTCAATTAGTTAAATGGTAATCTTCAGGCGAGTTGAGCATTTTGCATTATAAATGATATTTATTTAAATAACTTAAATATGTACTTATGAAATATCTATACATCATTGCCTTTACTGTAATCTTGAGTCATGTTTTTTCACAAGAAACGATGACTAATGAAAAGGCATTAGAAATTGTGCGTAAAAACGGTTGTAAACTTGAAACTTTAGATATTGCTTTCCGAGCAAACAGAAGGATCGTTATGGAGGCAATAGACAATTGCCCAACAGCTTTTGAGTTTGCCTCCAAAGAACTTAGAAAGGATGAGAAATTAGTGGAGAGAGCTCTGAGGAGTAATTATAAGAGGAATGATTCCTATAACGTATTTCAATGGGTCGATGATTCATTGAAGGGAAACAAGGACTTTATTCTTAATATAATTCGGTATGTTAGGCTGGATTTTGTCAACGAAATGTGGCGTAACGACGAGGAGGTGGTCTCCAACTCCTTGAGGTATGACAGGGAAAGAGAAGGGATGTCTATTCAGTATGCACACCCAACCATACAAAACAACCGAGATTTCATTTTAAAGAATGTGAAAACCATTAGTTTAGCCTATTTGAGTGAAAAATTACAGAGTGACCGAGAAATTGTACTTCTTCGACTAAGAAAAAATGCCGAAGAGCTTGATTATGTCGGTACATCCTTGATGGAGGATAGTTCCTTCATTAAGGAGGCATTGTCGGTAAATGGCCAAGTTTTGTACGGCCTTCCGAAAGCGATAAGGAAGGATAAATATTACGTGTCTATAGCTGTAAAGAAATCAGCATACGCTTTCAATGCTGTGGATAGAAAACTGCAAAAGGACAGAGATTTTGTGCAAGAGCTTATCCGTTTAAATCCGATGGTAATTGAACATGTTAACAAGCCCTTTTCAAAAGACAAAGATTTGATCCTGGTGGCGGTTTCTCAGAATGGTTCTGCTTTGGATTATGCAGATACATCCCTCAAAAAAGATAAAGAAGTGGTCATGGCAGCGGTTTCTAATTCAGGTTATGCTTTGAATTATGCGGATGCATCCCTGAAAAAAGACAAAGAGGTGGTCATGGCTGCGGTTTCGGAAAATGGTTCTGCTTTGGAATATGTAGATGCATCCTTGAAAAAAGACCAAAAGGTGGTATTAACGGCGGTTACTCAGAATGGTTCTGCATTGGAATATGCAGATGCATCCTTGAAAAAAGACCAAAAAGTGGTCTTAACGGCGGTTACTCAGGATGGTTCTGCTTTGAAGTATGCAGATGCATCCCTGAAAAAAGACAAAGAAGTGGTCATGGCAGCGGTTTCTCAGAATGGTTATGCTTTGGAGTATGCAGATGCATCCCTGAAAAAAGACCAAGCTGTGGTCTTGGCGGCGGTTTCTAAAAATGGATATTCCTTGAAGTATGCTGATGCATCTCTGCAAAAAGATAAAGCTTTGGTTTTGGCAGCGGTTTCTCAGAATGGTTCTGCTTTGGATTCTGCAGATGCATCCCTGAAAAAAGACAAAGAAGTGGTCATGGCGGCGGTTTCTAATTCAGGTGATGCTTTGAAGTATGCGGATGCATCCCTGAAAAAAGATAAAGCAGTGGTCTTGGCTGCAGTTTCTCAGAATGGTTATGCTTTGGAGTATGCAGATGTATCCCTGAAAAAAGACCGAGAAGTGGTCTTGGCAGCGGTTTCTCAATCTCCTTATGTTTTGGAATTTGCTGATGCATCGATGAAAAAGGACAAAAAAGTGGTCATGGCATTGGTTTCTAGTTTTGGTCCAGCTTTGGAGTATGTCGATGTTTCCTTCAGAAAAGACAAAGCAGTGGTCCTCGCAGCGGTCTCAAGTTATGGTGCAGCTTTGGAATATGCTGATGCATCCCTGAAAAAAGACAAAGAAGTGGTCCTCGCAGCGGTCTCAAGTTATGGTGCAGCTTTGGAATATGCTGATGCATCCCTGAAAAAAGACAAAGAAGTCGTGCTAGCGGCATTGCAAAACGATTTCTATGCCTATATTTTCGTTGACGAAACGTTAAAAAATGACCCAGACGTTTTGAAATTAGCCCCAAGGTAGTTCATCTTCCATTGGGTCTTATCACAAGTTTTACTAAAATAAACGTAAATTCGTAGTGGACGTTAATTACCTCTAAAATTAACGAAGATGCCCACTGGTTTTGTCTTTTTGTTTCCGTTAGTTAAATTCTAATTGTACCTTTGACTCGGCAAATCGGCCTATCGCTGTCCCGTTTACGGGAGGGAGGAAAGTCCGGGCAGCACAGAGCAGTGTACTTCCTAACGGGAAGGATTCATCTTGATGAATACAGAAAGTGCCGCAGAAAATAAACTACCCTGACAAACTTGTTTCGTTGGGGAAAAGGTGAAAAGGGGAGGTAAGAGCTCACCGCAGCAACAGTGATGTTGTTGGCAGGGTAAACCTTACGCGCTGAAAGACCATGTATACCGGAGTATGTCTTGTACATTAAGAGTTGCTCGCTCGATTCCGGAGGGTAGGTCGATAGACGCTGATGGCGACGTCAGTGCTAGATAAATGATAGGCAGTTGCGTCACGTGTGACAAAACGAACAGAACCCGGCTTATGATTTGCCTTTTTTTATTTTAAAAGTTAATGAAAGCACTTTTCTGCATTAAAGAAGCCTTAAGGAATGAGGCTAATCCCCTGCGTATTCCACAGATGGAAGCCTATATGAGAAATCAATTTCCATTTTATGGCGTAATGAGTACTCCTAGAAAAGAAATTCTAAAGACCTTAAAAAAAGATGAATTAGATGTCCTTGATTCAACTGAAAAAAGAACCTTGATTCAGTTACTTTGGGAGGAAGAACATCGGGAATGTCAGCTCGTTGCCTTAGAATGGTTGATGACATGGAAACCAAACGAATTTATAGCATCAGACATTGAGTTGTTCGAGTGGTTAATTACATCTAAGTCGTGGTGGGATACTGTGGATGGCATAGCACCAAATGTAGTGGGTAAATTCGCACGTGTATTTCCGGAGCAAATGAAAGAAACACTCAATCGATGGGAATCCCATGATTCCTTTTGGATTCGTCGGTCTTGTTTGATTTTTCAGTTGCGGTATCGAAAAGAGACGGATTTAGCCCTCCTTCAGTATTTCATTAGTAGATTTAAACCAGAACGGGAATTCTTCATCCAAAAGGCCATTGGTTGGAGTTTGCGCGAGGTATCCAAATGGAATCCAACGTGGGTTGCTGAGGTGGTTCAAGCGGAGCAACTTACTGGCCTAGCCAAGCGCGAGGCGAGTAAATACATCTAGTCCACTTAATTGTTTATTTTTGGGGCATGAAGCTAATTTATCCTTTTTCGTGTTTCCTTCTACTTTTTGGCTTTCTCCATGTTGGCCATGCCCAGGTGCGGCCTACCAACGGTGTAGCCACTTCGGAAATGAAAAAAATCGCCTTAACCAATGTAGATGTTTATGTGAGTCCGAGTAAAAAGCTCGAAAATGCTACGATTTTAATTCAAGCAGAACGCATTCTTGAGGTTGGAACCAATGTAAATATCCCGTCAGATTTTGTGATATTCGATAAGGAAGGACTGACTGTAGTTCCATCATTCATAGAACTATATACCGATGCAGGCGTAGTTAAAGCTTCTTCTCATCATAAAGGATCCTATCCGCAATTAGAATCATCAAAAGAAGGCGCTTTTTATTGGAATGAATCCATTCATCCAGAAATAAATGCAGTGGATGGAATTAATTTAGCCGACAATAAATTTACTGAGTTACAAAAACAAGGTTTTGGTTTTGCCGTTCCGCATCAAACCGATGGCATTGTCCGAGGTTCTGCACCCTTAATCGCATTAGGGAATCTAAATCCCTCGGAAGCAACTCGCACGAGTGCTTCAGCATTTTTTTATTCCTTCAATAAAGGTGTTTCACAACAAACCTATCCGTCTTCTTTAATGGGCTCTATTGCCTTGTTGCGTCAATCGTTTTACGATCTTGCTCATTATAAAAAGAACCCAATTGCAGACCTAGGTAAACAATCGATGGACCCCTGGGTGGCTAACGATAACTTACCTGCTGTTTTTAAGGTAGGGGATAAATGGGATATTTTACGTGCGGATCGCATTGCCAGCGAATTTAAACGGCATTTTATTTATGTCACTGCAGGCGATGAATACGCCATTGTTGATGCGCTAAAACCCTTGAATCCAAAACTTATAGTGCCGATTTCTTTTCCAAAACCCGTAGATGTTTCCGACCCCTATGTCGCAAAAAATGTCTCGATTCAAGAATTAAAGCATTGGGAGGCCGCACCGTATAATTTCAAGATATTGACCGATGCAGGAATTTCAACCGCCATTACGTCCCAAGGCCTACCCTTAGCTGATTTTTGGAAAACCATTCGTAAACTAATTTCAATCGGAACAAGCCCTTCTTCAATCCTCGCTTCGCTTACCATAACGCCTGCATCCTACCTTGGGTTAGATTCAATGGTAGGTACCCTCGAAGCATCAAAACTGGCAAGTTTTAATGTCTTTTCAAAAGATCCATTTGTTTATGAATCCACCATGTTGGAGTCATGGTCACTTGGAAATTGTCTCACACTTCAGTCTGCCAACTTGGTGAATGTGCTTGGAACGTATAGCTTAAACCTAAAAGGACAGCGATTTGAAATGAAGGTGTCCGGAGAGAATCAAAAACCCAAAGTTACGCTCATTGAGTATAAAGACTTGTGGGATGCTAAACTCAAAGTATTTAAGAAAGATTCAGTAATTACAACGGTTTCTTTTACCTACTCAGACCGCGACGTGAACCTGCAGTTTGCCCTTCCGAATGCCGAGTCTAAGATGTTTTTGCTTCATGGTAAAATATCTTCTAACGGTTCTGTTTGGGAAGGAGATATCACCTATCCGGATGGAAGCTGGGGACAATGGTCTGCCATACGTCGGGTAAAAGATACCGAAGTTTCAACTCCAATAAAAATTGAGACTAATCCTGCTCCAACAAGTTGGTTTCCAAATATGGCTTATGGTTCTAAAGCGATGCTTACTCAGCAATCAACCGTTTATGAGCAAGTTACCATTTGGACGAATGAATCAGAGGGCATTATAGAAAAGGGGTATGTCGTTGTTCAACAAGGAAAAATCACGTATGTGGGGGCTAAAAAGCCAACATATCCTTCAAGTGCAAGAATTATTAATGGTGCTAACATGCACTTAACTTCAGGAATCATCGATGAACATTCGCATATCGCCATTTCAAGAGGGGTTAATGAAGGGGGACAAGTGGTTTCTGCTGAGGTTAGCATCGGCGACGTCGTTTATCCAGAGGATATTTCTATTTATAGGCAATTGGCGGGTGGGGTTACCGCAGCGCAATTATTACATGGATCGGCAAATGCCATCGGCGGACAATCTGCGCTTATCAAATTGAAATGGGGAACTACACCCGAAGAAATGAAAATTGATGATGCCCCAGGATTTATAAAATGTGCACTCGGAGAAAATGTGAAGCAATCGAATTGGGGCGATCGAAACGTTGTTCGTTTTCCTCAAACGCGGATGGGGGTTGAACAAGTGTTTTATGATGCCTTTTATAGAGCAAAACAGTACCGAATGGAGCGAATGTCGGGATCCTACAGGATTGACCTTGAACTCGAAACACTGAATGAAATTCTAGATGGAAAACGTTTTATTTCTTGCCATTCCTATGTGCAAAGTGAGGTTAACATGTTGATGAAAGTAGCTGATTCTATGGGATTCAAGGTCAACACCTTTACGCACATTCTGGAAGGATATAAAGTAGCAGACAAAATGAAAGCGCACGGTGTTGGTGGTTCTACCTTCGCCGATTGGTGGGCCTATAAATTTGAAGTAAACGATGCGATTCCATATAATGCGGCCCTAATGCATGAACAAGGAATTACGGTTGCGATTAATTCTGACGATGCGGAAATGGGACGAAGACTGAATCAGGAAGCCGCAAAAACAGTCAAATATGGAGGGGTTTCAGAAATTGAAGCATGGAAAATGGTTACCCTAAATCCTGCAAAATTATTGCATTTAGATCATCGAACAGGAAGTATTAAAGTGGGTAAGGATGCCGACCTGGTGTTATGGACTACGAATCCACTTTCTATCGAGGCCAAGGTGCAATCTACGATGATTGAAGGGGTGTTCTATTTTGATCAGGAGCAAGACCTCATGCTTCAGGCTCAAAATCAAGCGGAGAAAATGCGCATCATTGGTAAAATGTTGGCAAAGGATGTGCAGGCAGAGCCTAAAGCTCCATTTATAAAGCGTAAGAAAAAACATTTCCATTGCGATACCGTGGGAGAAGAAGGATCTGAAACAGAAAATTTACATTAACATGAAAACTATTCTATTTTTAACCGGTTTATTGGCGAGTTTTGGGTTCACGGCACAACGTATTCTTATTGTCAATGGATATTTGCATCCCGTAGTTGGGCAAGAAATCACATCCTCCTTGATCGAAATCGTTGATGGAAAAATTTCGGGTATTAAAAACGCACTTTCTTCTACCTACAATCCCAAAGAATGGGATACAATCATTGATGCAACAGGACAGCACGTTTATCCTGGGTTTGTAGCCCCGAACAGTACGCTCGGATTAACGGAGATAGAAGCAATACGCGCTTCGAATGATTATAATGAAGTAGGGGAGTTTAATCCACATATTAGGGCTCAAATCGCTTTTAATGCGGAATCCAAAGTAGTTGAAACTGTTAAAACAAACGGGGTACTCTTGGTTCAAAGTACGCCGAGGGGTGGGTCCGTTTCTGGTACGTCCTCTGTGATGTTTATGGGGGGATGGAATTGGGAAGACGCAACTGCAAAAGGTGATGATGGTATTCATGTGAATTGGCCAAACACCACGTTCGGTGGGGGATGGTGGGCAGAGCCTGAGCCGAAATCCAAAAATGAACAATATACCAAGGAGCTCAAAGAATTAAATCAATTTTTTAAGTTAGCGAGTACCTATGCAAATGCCAAAGTTATCCCGTTCGATCAGCGACTTGAAGCTATGAAGGAGTGTTTTTTAGGTACTAAACGCGTATATATTCATGCGAATGATGCACAACAAATAATTGATGTTATAGCCTTTGTACAAGAGTTTAAGTTGCCTTATCCCGTGCTTGTTGGCGGGGACGATGCGTACCTACTCGGCCAGCGATTTATTGATGCTGATATCCCTGTAATGATTCAACGATTGCACCGATTACCGGAACATGATGAGGATCCGGTGGATTTACCGTATCGTTTACCGGTGATACTGGCTAAAATGGGTGTTTTATTTTGCCTGCAAAATGAAGGTGGAATGGAGGCTATGAATACTAGAAATCTACCTTTTTTGGCAGGAACAGCCATGGCCTATGGATTAACGGAAGATCAAGCACTGGAGTCGATTACTATAAATTCTTGTAAAATAATGGGCATCGATCAACAATTCGGAAGCATTGAACTTGGTAAATCGGCTACGTTATTCGTTTCAAAAGGGCCTGCACTGGAAATGAAAACCAATCAAGTGACCACTGTACTTTTAAACGGGAAAATCCAAACTTCGGTTAATTTTCAAGAAGCCCTATACCTGAAGTATAAGGCTAAATATAAACTCAATACTGCCGATTAAAACGGCAAGTCGTCTGATTCCTCAGTAGATGACTCTAATGGGCTTTGTGTTGAACTTGGGCTAGAAATCCCAAAATCACTCATCCCGCTCGGTGCGGCAGAAGGAGCTTGTCCAGCGGATGGCTCAATTCTCCATGCTTCAATGGAGTTAAAATACTTGATCTCGCCTTGTGGACTTGTCCATTCACGTCCGCGAATGTTAATGGCTACATCGACCATATCATTTACATTAAATTGATCCAATAAACTGCACTTGTCACGTGTTGCTTGAAGTAGAATATGTTGCGGATAATCACTGTCTAGGCCATCAGTAACTACGAATTCCCGTTTAGAAAATTTTTCAGTTACTTGCTGTGTTGGATGAATTAATTTGATTCGAACGTTGGTTAATTTAAGTTGATTCATATCGATTTGTTAATGATTAAAACTTAGAAGCGTTAGCCACGCTTCGGTTAATTTATTTGCTGTTAATAATTCTTTTGCTCGTTCATGTAAAGCGTGCTCTAAGTGTGCCGCATCATCTACATGCGTCATAAATAGGTCACTTAATTCCGTGAGCTTGTATTCGTTCACCTCCGTTTCGTCGGGCAGATTCTCTATACCCGCCAAACGCGCTAAGTCACTAACCGATAAAACGCTACTCTTTAATAAGTCAGATGGAAGTGCATCATATCCAATGCCGCACGTGGTAATCGGCTTTTTAATTTCAAACATACTGTTCGCATCTGCACGACAATACCAATCGCCTCCCATGCGAGAAACCAAGTCGATTTTGTGCGCATCAATTTGATTGTTCTCATCTAAAATTGATTCATCAATATGCATTCGAACAACTTCACAAATAATCAAATTTCCAGCGCCCCCTTCCGTACCCAATTCAATCACTTGATTAACCTTGCACTCAAATTGCACAGGAGATTCTTTAACTCGAAAGGGTTTAACTAAATCAGAAGCTATAGGGGTAAGCCCAGCCTTTTCAAATTCGCTGATTCCAGGGGCATACGGAGAACTTGCCAAACTGACTTGTTCAACAATGTTGTAGGTAACCACATTAATAACTACTTCAGGATGAGCTTTCACATTGTTATATGTATCTTTTACTGTATTGGTTCGTCCTGAACGAGCTGGCGAGAAAATCAAAATCGGTGGATTAGCACTAAATACATTGAAAAAACTGAAAGGCGCTAAATTTTTTTCCCCGTTTAAGTCAATCGTAGAAGCTAAAGCAATAGGCCTCGGGCCAACCGCTCCAAGTAAATAATGATGCAGTTTTTGCACCGTGATATCTGCGGGAGAAATGCTTAACATGAACAACAAAATTAATAACAAATTTGGGTCATTATCTATTGATTCAGGTTTGTTATTCACAATTTAATTTAATTTTACATCACCTATGAGCCTTCGATTTCCATTCTTTTTTACCCTATTTTATTTCATGTTTACACATGTTATATGGTCACAAAATTTGAAAGATGAACATGGAAAGAAACACGGTAAATGGGTTGTAAAGGGAAAAGATAGACCTAAATCAGGGTACCCAAGTCATGCAATTATAGAAGAAGGATCGTACAGTCATGGTCGAAAAACCGGCGTATGGATTAAATATAATAAAGATGGGAAAACGGTTAAACTCAAAGGTAATTATGTGAATAATAGGCCTAATGGGAATTACACTCGCTATTTTTCAAACGGTAAAATAAAAGAAAAGGGAACCTTTGGAGATAATTTATACTCCGGTGAGTTGATTCGCTATCATGAGAATGGAATAATCGCTTACCAAGCTACCTTTGATGAGGATGGAAATGAAACGGGGACCGTTAAGCACTATTACGAGAATGGTCAGTTGGAGGCCTCTTATGGACTTAAAAAAGGGAAGGTTGAGGGACTTTATACGCAATATAATCAAGATGGGTCGGTTCGCTTGTCCTGTAAGTTTAGCGGGGGAAAAGTTACCGAAACAGTCAAGAAACAACCTGTAAAAGTAACTGAAACACATACTGAGACAATCTCTAACGAACCCCCCCCTGTAGTTACCAATCCAATCACCAAGGGGGTTACCTTCTTTTCTGAAGGATATAATAAAGTCTATAATGAAAACGATGAAATTTGGTTAGATGGTAATTTTAAGGCAGGGCAATTGTATGACGGTAAGGTCTATATATACAGCGACGACGGGATTCTGAAAAAAATTAAAATATATAAAGAGGGGAAATATCACTCCTTAGGACAACTTTAAACTTAGATTATTATGAAAGCTTATGTTTTTCCTGGGCAAGGCGCCCAGTTTAGTGGAATGGGAAAAGAGTTATTTGATGCAAGTGCTGATGCACGTAAATTATTTGATCGTGCCAATGAAGTGCTCGGTTTTGATATAGCATCCATCATGTTTGAAGGTTCAGATGAGGCCTTAAAACAAACGAATGTTACGCAGCCCGCAATCTTTATTCATTCTACCATCTTAGCAGCATGTTTAGGGAATTCGTTTAAACCGGATATGGTTGCAGGTCATTCCCTTGGCGAATTTTCTGCCCTTGTAGCAAATAAAACACTGAGTTTCGAAGATGGCTTGCGTTTGGTTAGTGCCCGAGCAACAGCCATGCAAAAAGCCTGTGAACTCACACCTTCTACCATGGCGGCAATTCTTGGATTGGAAGATCAAATTGTAGAAGAGATTTGTAGCAGCATTGATGGGGTAGTGGTGCCCGCAAATTATAATTGCCCGGGACAATTGGTTATTTCAGGTGAATTAAAAGCTGTTGAAGAAGCGTGTTCAAAACTTACAGAAGCAGGAGCTAAACGAGCCCTAATATTGCAGGTTGGAGGCGCTTTTCATTCGCCGCTTATGGAACCTGCTCGTGCAGAATTAGCTTCCGCTATCGAATCTACACAGTTTAACGCGCCAATTTGCCCAATTTATCAAAATGTAAACGCGCTCCCCGTGACAGATCCTTCCGTGATTAAAGCAAATTTATTAGCACAGCTTACCGCCCCCGTGAAATGGACTCAAATCATGATGGCAATGAATGAACATGGGCTTTCGGAAGTGATTGAAGTTGGGCCCGGAAAGGTACTTCAAGGCCTTTTCAAGAAAATTAACCGCGAATTGCCGGTTTCTTCAGCAAGTATAGGTTAGGTTATTTGTTTTTTTTCGTTACCTTTCTAATCAAACTCTAGAAAACATGAAAAAAACCTTAACCCTATTAGCGAGTATTTTGGTGTCACAACTATTCGCACAATCCGCGCTCGGAGATGCCATTGGAACCGTTTTAGATTCGGATTCAAAACAACCGATGGAATACGTAAAAGCGTTTATTTTTGATCAAGGCAAGAAATATCAGGCCATTACGGATAAAGACGGTCGATTTAGAATTTCGGCAATTCCAGCGGGTAAGTATAATGTGTTTTTGGTATTCGGTAGAGATACTTCCCAGAATTACTTGGTGGATATCCCAATTGAATCCTACGGAAATATAGGTTCCGTTGAATTTAAACCGAAAGGTGTAATGAAGGATGAAATTGTTGTTAAAGAACGCTTACGCTTGCGAATGGGAGAATTGCCAACACCCGAGTTAACTGAAAAAGACATTAAGCACAATCCGAATAAATTTAGTGTTGCTACCATGGCTACCCAAATGTCATCAGAAATAAAAATGGCCGATGATGGTGAGTTGATGTTCCGTGGCGCACGAAAAGGGGATATGATTTATGTGTTGGATGGCGTTAAATTGCAAGATGTTTACAATGTCCCTAGCTGTTCAATTAATCGAATGATGGTCTACACGGGTGGATTACCTGCAAAATACGGCGATACCCTAGGTGGAGCAATTGTTGTTGAAACATACGGATATTTTGACTTACTGCGTCAACGAGCAGATTAATATAAAATCTCCCAAAGAAATAACCCTTTAGCAGGGACCGATAAAGCTGCCTCTTGGCGGCTTTTTTTTTCTAGAATTATTGGAATTGCTTCCGGTGTAATATTTCCGATGCCAACTTCCATTAACGTTCCAACCATAGCTCGCACCATGTTGCGCAAAAAGCGATTTGCACTTACTTCAAAAACATAACCATCATTCGTCTCTTCCCATGAGGCATTAAAAACCTCACATATCGTCGTTTTTACATCAGTATCTCCTTTGGCAAAGGAGGCGAAGTCATGTTGTCCAACCAAATAAGTGCATGCCATATTCATGGGTTCTAACGCTAATGCACGTTCATACACCCAGCAAAACCGTTCGTTAAATGGTGATTTTTCTTTCGCGATAAAATATCGATAGGTACGTTTTTTAGCGTCAAACCTTGCGTGGCACTCCATGTAACTAGCTTCTATTATTTTAATATCCGCTGGAAGCATTTTGTTTAATTTATATACGAGTTGATCTAACTGAACTCCAAATGATTCAAAGTGAATGAAATACTGCCTAGCATGTACACCCGTATCTGTTCTACCGCAACCAACAATTTGTACCGGATGATTTGCATGTAGTTTAGTCAAGCACGATTCAATAGTGCCTTGAATTGTTTTAGCTTTGGGTTGTATTTGCCACCCGGCATAGGCCGTTCCGTCATAGGCTAATTCCATGAAAATAGTTGGGTTTTTCATGGGGTAAAGTTCTAATTTTTTTTAAAAAGCAACGATGATTATATTATTTCGTAATCTATTTTCAACGAGCCTGTAGGGAAATATTTGAATATTAGTGTAACTTTACATGGTGCAATTGAGTATTGAATGTACTTTATGATTAGAAATTTACGATTCTTCTTCTTCTTATCTTGTTTTCTTGGGTTGGGAACATTAAATGTTTCCAAGGCACAATGTCCTCTTGCACCGGTAATTACTACCCTGGTTCAACCCACCTGTACAAATGCTACTGCGACTGCAACCTTGGTCGGTTTACCGAGCGGTAATTGGGATTTATACGCGATTCCCTCCAGTGCACCCATACCACCTCCATTTCCAGCACCAACACAATCAGGAACAGGTTCTACAGCGACTGTCGGTAATTTATCTCCGGGTACTGCGTATACATTCATTTATATTGAGCCGAATGTGCCATGTACATCAGCTGTTTCTAGTACAGTAAACATTAATGCGATTCCTTCCAATCCACCAGCACCAATTGCAGGATTGGTTCAACAACCGAATTGCGCGCCAGGTGTCACAACTGGCAGCGTACCGCTTTCCAATTTGCCAACTACCGGACAATGGACAATAACTGCTACCGGTCCTGGCCCAACCACCTATACTCAAACCGGTTTAGGCGCTAATTTTGTTTTCCCAAATCTTCCGGTTGGTTCATATACGTTTACGGTAACTTTGGTTTCATCAGCATGTACTTCTGTTCCTTCGAATAATGTGTTCGTTAATGCCCCCATTAATCCGAGTGCACCTGTTGTAGGAACTATACAAAATCCAACCTGCGCTTCAAACACAGGATCTGTAAGTTTGTCTGGCCTACCACCAACAGGTACATGGACGTTAAATGCCTCACCCGGGGGCTTTTCGCAAACCGGATCAGGAACTACAGCAACCTTTAATGGTTTGACAGCGGGAGTGAGTTACTTATTTACAGTTACAAATAGTCAAAGTTGTACTTCAGGGTTTAGTACCAGTACAACAATTGCGAATGCACTCACTATTCCACCCGTGCCTACAGCAACCGTTGTGCAACCAACTTGTCCTCAACCAACAGGCACTATATCGGTAACTGCTCCCATTGGTGTAAACTATGTGTATTCTATTAACGGTGTGAATTTTCAAGCCGGTACTGTATTTACAAACGTTGCAGGTGGAGTTTACACCTTGTATGTTGAGGATACCCAATCGGGTTGCATTACTTCATCAGTAGGTACATATACTGTAAATCCCACGCCAATCCCACCTGCGGTGAGTATTGATTATATTACCAATGTATCATGCAATGGAGCAGCAGATGGATCTGCAGCCGTTCAAATAGATTCCTTGGGAACCCCACCTTTTGTGTTCTCTTGGTCTCCTGTTGGTGTAGCAAATGATACCGTTACGGGTTTAGCTCCAGGGAATTATAATATTGTGGTGGTGGATGCATTGAATTGTGTTGTGGTTAATAGTGTCACGATTACCGAACCGAATGCAATGGGAATTATCGGTGATTCTACACCGGTTGATTGTAACTTACAATTGCTTGGAACAATGGATGTTACAGTGAGTGGTGGAACTGGACCATATGCTTATCTTTGGTCGCCAGGGAATCAAGTTACAGACAGTATTGGTGGATTAAACGTCGGACCATACAGTGTTACGGTAACGGATGATAATGGATGTTCTGTTGTATGGGGTGCCACGATCGGTATAATTAATGGATTAGCGTTATCCATACAACCGAATGATACGGTGATTAATCCGGGAACTACGTTTAATGCGTCAGTTAACCTTGGTACAAACTTCTTATGGACACCATCTGAAGGCCTTTCTTGCGATGATTGTCCTAACCCCTTAGTGTCGCCTGATTCTACAGGTGTTTATTATGTTACCGCAGTGGATGATAATGGATGTACAGGAACTGATTCAATACTTGTAACAGTTAAGTTATTATGTGGTGAATATTTTGTCCCTACTATTTTTAGTCCGAATGGAACCGGACCAAAAGCCAATAATGAACTTAGGGTATTTGGTAAAGAAGTATGTGTCAATGATTTCAATTTTGTGGTGTATGATCGCTGGGGGGAGAAGGTATTTGAATCAACATCGATTCAAAATGCTTGGGATGGTTTCTACAAAGGGCGTCCAGCGCAGGAAGGAAATTATGTATACGATTTGAATATACAGCTGTATGATGATTCTATGTTACATAGGTCAGGTAGTGTAACCCTTGTGAGATGAGAAATTGTATGATTAAAGTAACGATTGCATGTCTTGGACTAATAGCCGCTTTATGGGTTCAGCCCCTTTATGCGCAAGATGTTCACTTCTCTCAAGTGGAATTGTCGCCGCTTACATTGAATCCGGCCCTAGCCGGTTCTACCTCTGCATTTCGGGGAATTGCCATGTATCGAAGTCAATACGGTAGTTTTGCAACGCCATTTCAAACAATTACCGCTTCGTTAGATGGTAAGTTAACATCCTCGTTAAAAGGTGCTAATGGTTCTCTTGGTGCTGGGATTAATTTTTACAACGATCGAATGGCAGATGGTCATTTCACCCAAAGCACCGTTGGTGTAAATTTTTCATATCGATTAAAAGTTTCACGATTTAGTGCCGTAGCTCTTGGATTAAATACAACCTTTGGTCAATGTGCTACCAATCCAAGTGCGGGACAGTGGGGAACGCAATATGACGGAACCGCGTTTAATCCCTTAATTCCGAATGGTGAAGCATTCTATGAACAGAATTTTGCATACTTTGACTTGGGTGTTGGAGGGGTGTATACCTATCAAACAAATAACGGAAAAACAACAAATTCAGCAGATAAAGGCTTTCAGGTTGGTTTTTCTGCGTTTCATGTGAATAATCCAAGGTATTCTTATTACAATTCAAGCATTCAAACCTTACCAATCCGATATTCGGCTTTTGTTAATGGAAATATTGATATTGTTTCAACGCAAGGGGTATTACAACCCGCAATCTATTATCAACGACAACGTAAGGCCAACGAGATTTTGTACGGCGTTACATACAAGCAAATCATAGTGAAGCCTTCATGGGAAACAACAAACATAAAGGAAATTGCTTTCAGCTTAGGGTTATTTAGCAGATTCAAAGATGCTATTGTAATCCGAACAGGTGTTAACTATGGTGCGCTTACCGCTGGTTTTGCTTACGATATAAATGTTTCTCGCTTATCTTTAGTTTCAAACTTCAAAGGTGGATTTGAAACCTACATCAAATATGATGTGGATCAATTTGTACGTAAGAAACTACGCGTTAAATGATTCTATTTAACGATGAACGGATAAGTTGCTGTCGATAAGTCCGCTTGAAATAAATCGTAGGAGTAATAGCCATCTTTTTCTGCCATGGAGGCAAAGCACGCTTTTTTAGCACTTAAATCTATATTGAAATGGGTATCGTCATTAACGGAATTAATTTCTGGACCTAGATTAACCGGTGTGCTCCATGTCCCGTTTTCAAACATTGAATAAAATATATCATACCCACCAAATCCTGGAAGTTCATCACTGCTAAAGAATAAGAACTTTCCGTCTGATGTAATGAAAGGGGTTGTTTCATTTCCCTCACTATTAATTTCTTTGGGAAGGGGAGTGATTGGTCCAAACCCAAGGTCTGATTTAATTGTGCCAAATAAATCTAAGCCAGAAACATCAGCACGTCGATCCGATGTAAACACCATAAAAGCACCGTTTTCACCATTCTCAGCAAGGGCAGCACTTCCTTCAAAATAATCGGTATTTAATCCCTTACCCTTTAAAACAGTAGGATTTGACCAATCGAACGGTTCATCGGAATAAAGTTCGAATAAGTCAGAACTTTTTGTTGTCTTTTCAGTGTAAGCAGTATTTATAGTGAATAAGGCGTAGGTTCCCTCTTTGTTTACGAAACTCAAGGCATCAAATCCATTTGTATTAATGGATTTAAAAAACTCATAATCCATTTCATAATCCATAGTAATCGGATTCCAGTTGGCTCGGTACATGTCTTCAAAATACTTTGAATCGTCCGGATTTAGATTCTCACCGGTGGTTTCAGGACGACGTGCGGTGAAAAACAAAACCTCTCCTCCTTTTAATAAAATCGGAGCATATTCATCTTCAAGGGAATTCAATTGTATCGCTAAGGGTTTTCTGAGGGGTGTAAACCCTTGTTTTTTTGCTGAAATCATTCGTTCACATTGCTCGATGTTTGCATTGATCCCGTAGGATAAAGCCATTTTGTTTCCCATTAAAATAGCTGTTTTTTTGTATGCAGTGATTGCAGTTTCAACATTACCGAGGCGATGATTTATTTTTCCTACGAGTTCATAAAATGCTGCATCGGCCTCGTCGTTTTCGCTTAAATTACGAATGGCATTATCAATATAGCTAAGCGCTGTATTAAAACTAGTTAATTCATAATGACAAGCAGCCATCCAATAATTTAGTTTCCAAGCCTCGGCATCTAGCGCTTCAGCGCGTTTAAATGATTCAATAGCTTCATTCGTTCTACCGGCATTAAAACTTTCTATTCCTTTATTAATGTGGCGGGTATAATTTGTTTTTTCGGCTGCAGTTAGTTTGGGCTGACCGAATACACTGGTGACAGTGGTAACCAATAAGGCAAGTATAAGTAGTTTCATAACTCGAATTTAGTGTTTTACATGATTTTTACAGGGGAAATAATGGTATTATTCTCCACATTAAATTGTTCATCAAGGTTCAAAACGTGTTTGGTGACTTGAATTTAATAATTTCGCATTAAATTAATTCGATTTTTATGCCATCCTTTCATTTCACATGTGCTCATTTAAATGATCTTTTTTCTGAAGAACTTGCCAATACCCTACATCATGGAAATGAAACTGAAGATAACCATCGTTATCATTGGGAAGATGAGTTTGAGGTGCAAAATGTCCTTAGTTTTTCCGTCGCAGACGATGGAGAATATCAGTTAAAAGGTACGCAGGGATCAGGGGCTGACTTCTCTTTTGCTATTCCTAATATGACAGTGATAACCCTAAGGTTGAGTAACGATTCAGAAGCTCAATTTGCCATTTCAAATCAATTGATTCAACGGGTTATGCAAACCTCAATTGATCAAGATACACATATGCTAGTGGAGCTCAAGGATAGTGAGCCTTTTGCAAATCCAATCACTGGAATTTATATTGCTAATCATGATTTTCCGAATCAATTAGTTGCTCATGCTAGAGACTAAGGATTTATCATTGAGTTTTAATTCGGATCGAAACGTATTGAATCGGATTACTGCGTGTTTTGATCCAAATACAATTTATGGTATTGCAGGAAATAGTGGGGAAGGTAAGTCGAGTCTTCTAAAAATTTTAGCGGGTACCTTAGATCAAAATTCAGGTGATATATTCCTCAATGAACGTAAACTTCCCCGGGCATCTCAACGGCTAATTCCTGGTCATCCGGGTATTGCGCTCGTTGCGCAAGATTACAAGCTTGATTTATACCATACATGCATTGAAAATATACGTGAGTCAATTCTTAACTGGGAACCGGTTCAACGTGAACGTCGGGTGAATCATTTATTAAAATTAGTTGGTCTTAATGCCGTAAGGAATGAGAAAGCACTTACCTTATCGGGCGGTGAACAACAGCGATTGGCCTTGGCTCGGGCACTAGCAACAAAACCGAGTTGGTTACTCTTGGATGAACCTTTTTCACACCTAGATGGCACCTTGAAAAACAAATTAATCAACTTACTATTAACATTAAAAGAAAAGGAAAAGATATGTATCATTTTAGTATCTCATGATGCGCACGACATGTTGGGTATATGCAATAAGATGGCCTTTCTCAAGAAAGGAAATTTATCTTCTTTTTTTACACCGATGGAGCGGTTTTTCAATTTAGATAATTTGAAAGAAGCTCAGTGGTTCGGTGAGGTCAATAGTGTGAATTGGAAAGGAGAGTCGCTTCGTTTTCGACCAAATTTTTATACAATTGCACCTGACGGGATTCCCCTGGAATTGTCTCTATGCTTTTTTAATGGTACGGTTTATATTAATTATTTTTATACGGAGAATTCAGAACGGGTGATATTATATAGCCTCACACCATTACCGAAGCAACTAAAAATTTTACCTACCCATGAAAAGTAAATCAAGGCAGTCTCTTTGGGCTATTTTCAAAAGTTCAATTACTGAATTTTTCGAAGAAGGTGCGTTTTTTCACGGCGCTGCGTTGTCTTATTATACCTTGTTTGCGTTAATACCATTACTCTATTTAACAGTTATCAGTTTCGGACAGATCTTCGGAGAAGAAATATGCATTAATGCGATTACTTCAATTTTTGAGAAAAACATTGGTATTGAAGACATATCAATTTTTACTGGCTATTTAAAAAAATTAAATAACCAATCGAAATCAATTACATTGAATATCGTCATGATTTTGGCTTTACTTTATTCTTGTTCCGCATTTATGGTGTCCTTGAAATATAGCATAAATGATTTCTTTAATATTCAAAAACGAAAACGCGAGAAATTAAATCTGGTAATGGATGTACTAAAATTCCGGTTTCTATCCCTGGCGTATTTAGCCCTTTTTGCACTCTTGATATTATTATCGTATTTCATTCAAATTTTCGCCTTTAGTTTCATAGAGAATTGGCTTTCATCTACCATTGGAAATGTTCATGTTGGATTTATCATCTTTCACCACCTCTTTTCGATGCTTATGAACCTTCTAATCATTGCTTTTATTTTCAAATTTGTTCATGACGGAAGCATCGCATGGAAGCTAGCATTTCGAGGTGCCTTGCTAACATCCCTGTTACTCTTTATTAGTCAGGTGATTATAAAATATTATCTTCAGCATTATTTTTTCTTAGGGAAGGGAGACGTTGTAGGCTCCATGTTTATATTGATGGCGTGGGTGTTTTATTCTGCCCAAGTTATTTTTTTTGGCGCTAAGTTCACCTACGTTTATGGTAAGGCAATTCACCAAGTGCCTCAATAATTGTATCTTAGAAAAAATTAACACCTATGAAATTATGTAACCTATGCGCCGCGTTTGGGCTACTCATCTTATTATTTTCTTGTAAAGACAGTGGGGTATTGGTTAAGCCAAAGTATAAAACAACCATTTTTCATGGCCAACAAGGGGAAACGGAGGTTAATGCGTTTAATCGAAAGCAAGCTGAACGTGAAAAAAGTTTAGCAGAAGAGATTGAAAAGTCTGAACAAGCACTTCAGATGCTTAAAGAACAACAGAAAATGTTCTATTCTATAGATTCCACGGAACGGATAAAAGAAATCGACGAGCAGTTAACACGCTTAATGAAGCGGACAGAAGAAATTATCCTTTCACTGAATCAAACCGACCCCTATACGCCTGATGGACATGAAACGGCATTGAGACTCGCGAAAGAACTTAATGATTTACTATATGCGTATGTGGTCCCTTTAGGTGAATTAATTGCCGCGAATAAGGAAATTAAAAATATTTCTGCGGATATTAGTTTTGATACTGGTAGTTCGGTAATCAGTGCTGAGGGGAAAAAACTGATAACAGTTATGTTGGATAGTATAAAGTCAGATATAATTAATTGGGGTACTTACTTAGATCATCACAATGAACATATTTTTGCAGATGAAGATTTTTCAACGATATTAATTATTTCCGGGTATTCAGATAAACAGGGCGCTGGGGATGAAAAAACAAGAACCCAACGAAATCAAGAACTTTCTGAGGCACGGGCAAAATCGGTAGCCACAGAATTTGAAAAACAATTGAAATCCTTAGATGTAAAATGGAAGTTATCGTTTAAGATTTCATTTGAAGGAAAAGGTGAAATGCTACCCCCTTCAATAAATGACGACAAACAAAAGAATAACCCCAACAGACGAATCACGACGATTCGAATGGTGGTTGGTCCAAAAATCCTCCTATATAACAACGGAGAATAAATTAAAAAAATGCAGGAGGCCTGCGAACATCGATTTTAGCATCTCTGAAAAGAGACGAGGTATTTCGGATACTCAATAAAAAACTTTTATTTCCTCCGATTGGTGTCCAAAAGAAACTTAACGCCCAACAATGCATATTACGGTTTAATGCTAAATTCATATTGGTTATCTGCATGGATTTGGCATCCAAATTCACGTTCCCAGAAAGGTTCCAGCGCTTTGTGAACGTGAGGTCACCATTCAATGCCAAGGTTTGCACCGTTGTCCATGTAGCTGAATTATCGATGGTTTTATTCGTGTTCGTTACCACACTAAAAACATGTGCTACATTGATTTTCCATGGAATATCAAAGTATATTGCTTGTTCAGGATGTAAGGCATAAAATGCGTAATCTGCGTTCCATTGTTCTTTGATTTCCTCCTTCTTCTGCTCAATGAGTGCACTGCTTTTTTTAGATGTTATGGTAAACGTTGTATTCAATCCTACATTGAGGAATCGACCCAATCCTTGATTTGTTTCCCACCCAAATTTATCTATTGCCCTCCCGGTACTATCATCCCATCCATATAAACTGTAGGTGCTGTTTGCAACAAAATTCATCCATTTAAACGGACTAATTCGAAGGTTCAAGGATAAGTCCGACAAATTCATGGAATCTTTAAGGAAATCCATATTTCCATTTATGGAGAATTGGTCAATTATACGAGTTTTTCTAAACCCTGTCAGTGTATCCTTATCCGATTTTGTCTTTAGCTCTAAACTGTTGTTTACGCCAAAATTTAAGAATGAAGAAGCTTGAGTATTTCCAACACTATAAATACTTCGTTCAAACGGTGAATAACTCACGGAAGTTTGATTTGGACCCACATTCGCTGTTATTAATTGATTGAGTTTTGGAACATACCTATAGCCAATAGATGGAGTCATTAAATGCCGAAGAATGGGCTTCTTTTTACCGATGAATTTATAATAGCTATAAACCACCGTTGTAGCATTGACACTGAAATTAAACTCGCTTGCTATGGCTGATTTTCTTAGGGTATCTGTTATGGTTTTATTCGTAAGTGCATCGTAATTTTTTTCTATTTGCTGAAAGTTAATTTTATTCCCATAACTTAAATTAGGGTTTATTTTAACCGCATTCTTGAAAAACCCAAACGTGGTTTGAAGTCCAATTCCTTGATTTACACCGTTAAAAAAAGACTGACCAATTTTTGTCAAATCTAAGGGGCTTATGAGTGAGTCACCAAAGGTGCTTTTATTCTGAGTCTCAAAGTTATAGGTGAGTCCGATGCGTTGGATTGCTCTTGCTAACTCCGATTTTGGAATTGTGATTAATCTCTTAAATGGAAATACCCTTGTCATATTAACATTAATTATTGGGGAAACTAAGGCCATGTTTTTCGCTAATGAATTTTGTCTCATCGAGATTTTCGCTCCCATGGTTAATGGTTTCCCAGGAAATAATCGATTTAAATTGATGTCAGAGTTAAATGAATTATTAAAATAATCAGGATTGATCGGGTCTGGATTGTTCTTGGCGGTGTTATCCGAAATGAAATTTACATTGGATGTGAAATTCCAAAAAGGGTTTGACTTTTGCTGCTTGTTGTGAGACCATGTAAAAGTGAATTTATTGTTTTTGGTGTAGTTTGGGAATCCGTTGTTAAATTGCTGAAATCCAATTCCAATACGACCGGTAAATCCGTATCGTTTTGAATAATCCAACTCGTTTCTTAATCCCCAACTCCCGCGACTATATAAATTTGCATAGATGCTGGTTTGTAGGTGATCATTTATCGGAATAAAATAGCCCAAATTCTGAATTCCGAAACCGTATGATGAACTTGGAATAAATTCCGGAAATAGCAATCCTTTCGTGCGCTCTTTTTGTTGGGGAATAAACGCAAAGGGTAACCCGATGGGGGTAGGAATTCCGCTAATCCACAAGTTCATGGGACCCGCAACAATTCGTTTTTCAGGCACAACCACTCCTTTGCTTAGTAAAAAGTGGTAATGTGGCTCCTCTTGATCACAGGTGGTAAGAACTCCTTTTTTGAGATGAATTTGATCTGACGGATAACGTTTGGCTACTCCCATGCTAAAAAACAACTCATCCTGCGTAACTTCAAGAGATTCTATATAAACCTTTTGTGTTTCCGTATTAATACGCATTCGTTTACAGGTCATGGTTTCACCTGATTCAACAAAAACAGGGAATTCAATCGGTACACTGTCCGTGTTCAAGATATAACTTGCTTCAACCTCGTGGTGTTCGAAATCCAGGATAATCACTCCTGCATTGAGTTTGCTTGTTAATGTCTCAACATAAGCTCCACCGAATAAATAGGCTTTTTTTGATGGGACATCATAGTAAGATGAGTCTCTAGCCCCATACTTAATAATTTCATCAATTTGTACATCATCCTGATAAATTGTATCTGAAATAGGTCCTTGTGCGTTAAGTGAAAAACACATTATTAACATTCCAACGAAGAAAAGTAGCCGAGGTGGCACAAATTTCGCTTGAATCTTGAACTTAAATTTGAATTCTATCATGGAACGTATTGCAAAACTACCAAAAAAAGCGCTGATTCCGAGGAATGGCATTGTTGCATTTATTGTGTGCAACCTTTTTATTTCAACACATTTTTTTGCTCAAAAAGGAGTTGAATCCCCAAAATTGAAAACTGTAGTAATAGACGCTGGACATGGCGGTAAAGATCCGGGCTGTCATGGAGGATATGCGCATGAAAAAGAGGTGTGTTTATCAATGGCCCTCAAATTGGGTAAATTAATTAAAGAAAAGTACCCTTCAATTACGGTTAAATATACCCGTGAAACGGATGTGTTTGTGGAATTGATTGAACGCGCTAATATAGCTAATCGCGCAAATGCGGATTTATTTATTTGTATTCATGCAAATGCGGGTTCTACGGTAGCCTACGGAACAGAAACATATGTGCTTGGATTACATCGCACCGAATCTCAGCAAAAAGTAATGGAACGCGAAAACTCCATAATTTCCTTAGAAGATGATAAAGGAGCTAAATACAAGTCATTCGACTTGACGCCTGATGCCATGATTGCGATTCAATTACAGCAAAATGTTAATCTTAACAATGCGATTAAATTTGCAGGGTTCTTGCAATCAGAGTTTAAAACGATTGGCCGTTATGATCGGGGAGTTAAGCAAGCCGGATTTTTAGTTTTGTACAAAACAGCCATGCCCAGTGTGTTGATTGAGACCGGTTTTCTTACCAATCCGAATGAAGAAGGATTTATTGGAAAACCTGAAGGCCAAGAAAAAATGGCCAATGCGATGCTAAAAGCGTTTGTGAGTTATAAAAATGATTATGAAGGTAAAACCTTGACAGAAGATCATGTGCTAACTCCAGATAAAAGTGATCCAAAACCAACGGTTCCAAAAGTGATAGATACTGTCACCGTGGTTGATACGCCTTCTTCAGAAGTCTTTTTTACGGTTCAAATAGTTTCTTCAGCTGAGAAATTGTCACTTGATGCCCAAAAATTCAAAGGCGTTCCAGTCAAAGAATATACGCAGGATAATTTATACAAATACTACACCGGAATATTTGTTAAGGATTTAGATGGCGCTAAAAAACATAAAGTGGCCATGCAAGAAAAAGGGTTTTCTAGTGCTTTTGTTATCGCTTTCTCTAACGGAGAACGCATCAGTATCGAAAAAGCCATTAAATTAGCAGAAAAATAGAGTTTGAAAATTTCAAAAGAAATAAAAGCAGGTTTTATTGCGATTAGCGCCATTGTGTTATTGGTGTTAGGTATAAACTTTCTAAAAGGCTATAGCTTGCTCGGGGGTGATGATACTTTTTATGCATATTTCCCTAATTCAGGACAAGTTATGGTTTCTGGTAATGTTACACTGAATGGTGTTATTATCGGTAAAATTTTAGATATACAAAACGTACCAACGAACCCAGAGAATCGACGCGTGAAGATTAAATTTAGCGTGAGTGAATCGGATATTCAATTACCAAAAGGAACCGTTATCGAGCTTGGGTCTTTAGACCTACTCACTAAAGGGTTAATCGTGAATTATCCGAATCAGTTGAAATCAGGCTATTATCATCCGGGAGATGAAATTCCAGGCAAGTTGTCTGCCGATATGTTTTCTCAAGTAAAACAATACGCAGACCCGATTTCTCAGAAACTCCAATCGTTGATTTTACATATCGATGGCATGGTTAATTCCTTGTCTGGTGTTTTTGATGAGAAAGGTTCAAATGACATCACAGCGAGTATCAAAGAACTCCGCATTACCATTAAAAAAATTGGCGATTTGTCTTCTGAAATCCAGGGTTTTGTTGGGCAAGAAAAAGCACAGTTTTCAAAAATTATGGATCATGTGGAACAAATAACGTCCAACCTCGAAAAAAGTAGCGATGAAGTTTCAGCCATTATTGGTAACTCAAAAAAGATTTCTGAAGATATGGTTAGTGCTGATTTTAAAGGAACAATCCTTGAAGCACAAACAACCTTGAAAAAATTCAATTATATGCTTGAGGATGTAAATAAAGGGAATGGTACATTGGGTAAGCTCGTGCATGATGAAAAGTTATATAATGATCTGGTCGAAACAAACAATGAGCTCCAAGAGCTTGTTGACGATTTGCAAGCACACCCTGAACGCTACGTTCATTTATCTGTTATTGGACGAAAAAATAAAGGGCTTCAACTTACTGGAAAGGAAGAAGGAAAATTAAAAAAGTGGTTAGATACAATCCCAGATTAGTCCTATGTTGTCACATGTAATATTTGTCGTCTTAGCGCTCTTTTCTCTTGGTCTTTTTACATGGAAGATGCGCTCGATTATTAAACAAATCAAGTTGGGTCGTCCCACCAACCGAACGGATCGAACGGGTGAGCGAATCAAGACCATGTTGCTCGTAGCCTTTGGTCAGAAAAAAATGTTTAATCGACCAATTCCGGCAATCTTACATTTTATTTTCTATGTGGCCTTTATTATTACCCAAATTGAACTTATTGAAGTGTTTATTGATGGGTTTACCGGTTCTCATCGATTCTTTTACCATGCAGGATTAGGTGCTTTTTACACCTTAGTAATTAGTTCAATTGAAGTACTTTCCGTACTAACCTTTATCTCCACGTTGATTTTCTTTGCGCGTAGAAACTTAATCAAGCTGCCTCGGTTCGCTTCTTCAGACTTGAACGGATGGGCAAGGAATGATGCAAACCTAATTTTGCTATTTGAATTACTACTCATCATTTTTATTTTTATGATGAATGGAGCAGATGAAGCAGACAAAGTTTGGCGTTCTAATGTGGGGTATGGATTCGCAGTAAGTCAATACCTCGGTCCCTTATTTTTTGGACGAATCAACAACGAAGATATACTTCATGTAATTTCTTTAATTGGTTGGTGGGGTCACCTTATTATGGTTTTTGTGTTTTTAAATTACTTGCCATATTCGAAACATTTACACATTCTTTTCGCTTTTCCAAATACCTACTTTTCCAATCTCAGCGCCAAAGGAAAATTTAATAATATGGAGACCGTAGAAGCGGAAGTAAAGTTAATGCTTGACCCATCGGCTGACCCATATGCAGCAGCACCTACAACAGAGGCTCCTCAACGCTTTGGAGCAAAGGATGTGCAAGACCTTTCTTGGAAACAATTATTGGATGCTTATTCATGCACTGAGTGTGGACGTTGTACTTCTGTGTGCCCGGCGAATCAAACCGGAAAATTGCTTTCTCCTAGGAAAATCATGATGGATACGCGTGATCGGTTGTCGGAAATCGGTTCTAATAATTTTGATTTAAATGACGGTAAGTCCTTACTTGGGGATTACATTACACCCGAAGAACTATGGGCCTGTACGAGTTGCAATGCGTGTGTACAGGAATGCCCAGTGAACATAGACCCGCTATCTATTATTGTTGATCTTCGAAGATTTTTAGTGATGGAAGAGTCAAAAGTTCCAACGGAATTAACAGGAATGTTAACTAACATTGAGAATAATGGTGCGCCATGGCAGTTTTCTCCTGCTGATCGAATGAAATGGACCGAAGAAAATTAAACGGATGAATTTAAAAGTTCCAACAATGGCCGAAATGATGGCCACGGGTGAAACTCCCGATGTGTTGTTTTGGGTAGGTTGCGCCGGAAGCTTTGACGACCGTGCCAAGAAAATCACCAAAGCAATCGCTAAAATTTTAACACACTGTAATGTTAAATATGCGGTATTAGGCACCGAGGAATCATGTACCGGAGATCCTGCGCGTCGAGCTGGAAATGAATTTACATTTCAGATGCAAGCCCAAATGAACATTCAAGTGCTCAATGGCTACGAGGTAAAACGAATTGTTACAGGCTGCCCTCATTGCTTTAACACACTCAAGAATGAGTATCCAGAATTAGGCGGTACCTATGAGGTGCTCCATCATACGCAATTGATACAAGATTTGATTAATACAGGTAAGCTATCCCTCAAAGAAGGCGGCACCTTCAAAGGAAAGAAAATCACCTTTCACGATCCGTGTTATTTAGGTAGAGCCAATGAGGTATATGAGGCGCCACGTGAACTTATTGAAAAGTTAGATGGCGAACTGGTGGAAATGAAACGTTGCAAAACCAATGGGCTTTGTTGCGGTGCAGGCGGTGCTCAAATGTTTAAAGAAGCAGAAAAAGGTAATAAAGAAATTAATATTGAACGCACAGAGGATGTACTTGAATCGAATGCAGATATTGTAGCTACCGGTTGTCCCTTTTGCAATACCATGATGACCGATGGGGTAAAGAATTTTAATAAAGAAGAAGATATTCAAGTGCTTGATGTCGCAGAATTAATTGCTCAAGCAGCTGATTTGTAAGCAAGATGACGGATCAAAGAACTTGGGTGTTTGTCGCCAATCGGAAGATAAATGAGGAGGAAGAGTTGCGGATTAATAACGAATTGAAAATCTTTGTTTCAACTTGGAAATCGCATGGAACTCCAATTGATGCATCCGGATTTTGTTTTGAACATGCTGCTATTGTGATCGCGGCAAATGAGGCTGAGGTAAAAGCTTCTGGATGTTCTATTGATAAAATCAATCAATTAGTTCGCTCGCTAGGTAGTTCACTTGATATAGATTTTTTTAATCGCTTTAATGTGCTTAATCGAACGGATTCTGGTGAATGGGACATTGAACGATATTCACCTCATAATGCGAATGCATGCATTAATGCCAATATAATTTCTTTGAATCAACTGAATCAACTCATAATAAATTAGCTAATCAATAAATTTTATTCCATGAAGCAAATTATCTGTACAGTTATCGTTTTAGTTATGGGGTCCTTTGCAATGGCACAGGGCTATAAAACCGCCATTGGGTTTAAAGGGGGATACCCTGGATACGGTTCAATTAGTGCAAAACATTATTTGAGCTCCGCGAATGCCATTGAAGGAAATATCGGTACCGGAAGTTATGGGCTATGGATGCAAGGGTTGTATGAGTGGAATCATGACTTACCAACAAATGGGTTGAATTGGTATATTGGTGTAGGACCGAATGTTGGGTTTCAATCAAGTAAATTAAATAATGGAAGTACCTTCTATTTATCGGGATCCGCATTATTGGGAATTGAATATACCTTCAATAATATTCCATTAAACCTTGCACTAGATTCTGGACCAATTGTTCAGGTTTTACCGCAAATTGGTTTTGGTTGGGGCGGTGGATTGGCCGTTCGATATGCTATTAAATAACAGGTTGTTAAACTATTATAATCGCTGCACAACTCACTAGATATTTACTAACTTTAAGTTAAAAGAGTGAGATGGAATATGCGTGGATAAAATCGGACCCAGCCTGTCCGGACAAGATTGAACAATTAGCAAAAGAAGTTAAAATAAGTCCCTTAATCGCATCCTTGTTGGTGCAACGTGGCATATCAACTTATAAGGAGGCAGAGCGATTTTTTAGGCCTAAATTGATTCATGTAAATGACCCATTCTTATTTACACACATGCAGGAAGCAGTTGATGTGTTAAATTCAGTAATTACAGACAAAAAAAGAATTCGATTATTTGGTGACTATGATGTGGACGGCACCACGGCGGTTGCCATCGTGATGAACGCGCTTCGTTCCAGAGTCGATTTTATTGATTATTACATTCCGGATCGGTATGCTGAAGGATATGGCCTCAGCCAAGCGGGGGTAGATGCGGCAATTAGAGATAACGTTGATGTGCTTATTACCCTGGATTGTGGGGTGCGTTCCGTAGATTTAATTCAATCCTTGATTGACAATAATATTCAAGTAATTGTTTGTGACCACCATGAACCAGGAGAGGTCCTGCCTCCGGCCATAATTCTTGACCCTAAGGTACCGACGGATACCTATCCATTTGAAGGCCTTTCAGGTGCTGGAGTCGGTATGAAATTATTAGAGGCCTTGTTCTCTGCTAATGCTTGGCCATTAGAGGAGCTTTATGAGCATATAGATTTATTGGCCTTAAGTATCGCGGCAGATATAGTTCCTGTTACGGATGAAAATAGGGTATATGCATTTTATGGATTAAAATTGATTAATGCTAATCCACGTCCCGCATTTAAAAAGATGCTATCTTCTGCAAATCGTTCAGGTACCATTAAATTGAATGATTTGGTTTTTGGAATCGCGCCCCGTATTAATGCTGCAGGTAGAATTCGTTCAGGAAGGACAGCCGTTGCATGCATGCTTAATCCCGTTCATGAAGACCTAGACGCCTTAATTCACGAAATAGAGAAGGACAATCAAACACGTAAAGGCTTAGATCAACAAATTACAGAAGAGGCATTGACCATGTTAGCGGATGAACCTAAAGATAGATCCGTTAATGTGTTGTTTTCTTCTACTTGGCACAAAGGAGTTGTGGGCATTGTGGCTTCACGGGTTATTGAGAAATATCCACTTCCTACTATTATTTTAACAGAACATAATGGCGTGCTATCTGGTTCTGCGCGTACGGTTGGTAATTTCGATATTCACCATGCCTTGATTCAATGTGAATCCTTATTAATCCAATTTGGAGGACATCAACATGCTGCTGGATTATCGATGCATCCGGAATACTTTGAAGCCTTTAAATTAAAGTTGAATGAGCTTGCCGCTAGGTATTTCGAATCTAATCCCCGAACCCCGATGTTAACCTATGATGCTGCACTAAATTTTGATGAGATTTTCGGCGGTGAATCGCTTTATTCAATCCCTAAGTTGGTGCGTGTGTTGGATGCGTTTGAACCCCATGGTCCTGGAAATCATAAACCCATATTTCTTACGGAAGAGGTGTATGCAATTCAATCAAAACTCCTAAAAGATTTGCATCTTAAATTAACCGTAACCCAACATAGTCAACGAGTATCTCTGAATGCGATTGGGTTTAATATGAAGGAGAGGGAGGACTTAACAATACCGGGCTTGGCCTTTAATGCCCTTCATACCCTCGATATTAATGAGTTTAATAACCGTTCAACGGTTCAGCTTGTGCTAAAAGATATTCAATCAATGTAAATCCAAGGAAGTTATCTTAGTACGATCTTAATCGTAACCTTCTCTCATTCAATTCCGTAAGAGTGTCCGCCTTCGGGCAACAACAACACTAAACCTTACGCTATGAATTGGATTTCGATCTTTAAACTTACGCTATGTATTTTCTTAGGAACTACCGCGTTTGCTCAACAAAATTCCTTGTGGTTTAAAGCGGACTCTTCCGTATTTACAAACCCAACATGGGAAGTATTAACGAAAAAAATGAATCTAACAACGCCCGTAAAAGCTTTGCCTGCGAGTAGAAACTCTGAGCTTCAAAAAGTATATGAAGTTCAAGGCGATTGTGAGTTGGCAGATTTCAAATCCGCTTGTTCCATTTTTGGTGGAAAAATGTATAGCATTGAACGAGGGCCAAGCTACACTCCCTTGTTTGCTCCCAATGATTTGAATTCCCAGCCAGGTATTTCTGATTATGCACTAGCTTTGATCAATGCCCCGCAGGCTTGGAACTTAACACAAGGAGATGACAGTGTTGTTATTGCAATAAGCGACCAAAACTTTGAAGTGGTTCATCAAGATTTGGAGGGTAAATACATCCATTATGATGCGGGAAACACGTCGCCTACAACGCATGGAACCGCTGTGGCGATTACGGCTGCTGGAAAAACGAATAATGGGTATGGGTTGAGCTCCATTGGCTTCAATACAAGCCTTGCGCTGTATAAGATGAATTTTAATGAGATTTTGGCCGCTAGTTACGCAGGCGCCGATGTGATTAACATCAGTTGGACCAGTGGGTGCTTTTACAGCCAAATCGAACAAGACGTAATGGATGAGGTTTCAGCAAATGGTTCGTTTATTGTGGCCGCTGCAGGAAATGGCAACACTTGCGGATTACCTGATGCCCTTGTTTACCCTGCATCGTATAATCATGTATTCTCCGTCACTTCAGTCGGTCCTTCAGATAATCACGAGCAATGGATTGGTGACCCAAGCTCAACACACAACCACAACGATTCGGTAGATTTGGCTGCGCCAGGATATGATGTGGCAGTATCACCTGCTAGCGGTTGGTACTTGAACATGAATGGCACTTCGTTCGCGGCAGCCTATGTGAGCGGTACGGTGGCATTAATGCTGTCAGCCAATAAATGCATTTCTAACCTTCAAATTGAACAAATACTTAAAAATACTTCAGCTCCGCTAAATTCTTTAAACCCCGCGTATGCCGGTAAACTTGGCGCGGGTAGGTTAGATGCGTTTCAAGCAGTTTTAGCCGCTTCAAGCACGTGGAACCCAATAACTCCTTCGTTCCTAATTACAGATTCATGCCTTGCGCACGATGCGTCAGCAACCCTACTTATTCAGGGTGCACAAGCGCCATTTGAAGTGGTATGGGGAAATAATGTAACAGGGGTTTATAATCCTAACCTGGCTACCAATACCTATACTGTCCATATCGAAGGAACGCATGGATGCCGCTTAGATACATCGGTCGTTGTTCATGATGTTGTTCCCCCAACATACACCGTTATTCAAGTTGATCCTATGTGTGCTGATTCGTACAATGGGGGAATACAACTTAATATTACAAATAACACTACGACTTCTTTCTTATGGTCAGTAGGTACTTCGGGTAACCAACTGAGTGGGGTAGGAGCTGGTATTTATAATGCGGTGCTAACCTATGGCAATGGGTGCGCGATTCAACAATCATTTACGCTAACTGCCCCTCCAGTTATTACTGCAACTGCATTGATTAGTAATGAAACCGCACCGAATAATGGAGGGATCGACCTTACCGTTACAGGGGGTGTGGCACCTTACAGCTTCTTATGGGATAATAACCAAACGTTGGAAGATTTAAGCGCACTCCATGCGGGAACGTATCAGCTTCAGATAACGGATGCGAATGGATGTCAGGTGGGAGATTCATTTCAAGTGGCTAATTTATTAAGTACAGGTACATTAAATGAGTCAGAGTCAATGGTTGGAATATACCCAAATCCTAACAACGGTAGTTTTTATATTACAATGCCTTTAGATGAAGTACATCAGCTTACCATTTTTGATATGCAAGGGCGCTTAATTTCTACCGAACGGATTACCGGTAGCACATGGTTAAGTACACAATTACCGACGGGTAAATATATGGCAGTATTTAATGCGCCTCAAAAACAAACTATGTTCTCCTTCATTGTTTATTGATACCAACCATCAATCGGTTCGAATTTTAATCATTCCGAGCCAGAAATAAGAAGTATCCAATGTATTATTTACCTACTATGTTAACCTACAATGCCACCGTATTAAAGGAATTCTGGTGCATGAACCTTGTTTATCAGTTCACCCAGGAATTACTACTTTTTGGGTTCCTTGTGAATATTCGACCAAACACTAGGAATATTCAATATAACACCTATTTTGTTTACTTATTACATATAAAATCATGATTTACAACAGGTTTTGGGTTTGATTTAATAAATTTATTCGACTTTATTTATACTATTATGACTAAACTACTACCAACTCTCTCTTTTCGCGCCTTCGTTTTATTTTCCCTTGTTTTGTTTACTGCGGGTAAAATTAGTGCGCAGTCCTTTTTTATCCCTACCGCTGGGACGAGTTCAATAACAACTTGTTCTGGTACCCTGTATGATTGGAATGGAACTGGGTCTTATGGGAACAATTACAATGGTTACATGGTTATTTATCCGTCAACCGCTGGATCAATGATTCGTATCAGTGGAACAAGTTCAGGTGAGTCTTGTTGTGACTACGTACAAGTGTTTCAAGGCGTAAACGGGGCCTTAGTTGGACAATACCAAATGGGAACATCCATTCCGACCATAACATCGAATGCGGGTAATGGTGCGTTAACGGTACGGTTTCGTTCAGATGGTTCGGTAACTGGTGCGGGCCCTACAATTAATATTACATGTATTTCTAACAATCCAGCAGCACCCACGTCAATCACTTCCTCTGTTCCTGCTATTTGTAACGTTGGGTCATCAGCTACATTAACTGCTCAAGGAGCCGTTGGAACGGTATATTGGTATACCGGAGGTTGCGGTTCAACACTTATAGGTACTGGAAATCCAATTACTGTTACTCCAGGTGCAAGTACTACGTATTTTGCACGAAATTTTAGTGGTGGCTTGTTTAGTTCAACCTGTGCTTCTTATACATTGAATGTAAGTGGTACGCCTGCTGCACCATCAACTTCCAATATTAATATTACATGTGGAAATACAGCCACGCTAACTGCGACTGGTGGAGGGGGTACCTTATATTCTTGGTATACGAATTCAAATGCGACGGGAGCAGTTGGTTCAGGCTCTCCATTCGTTACTCCAGCCTTAACCTCTTCTACAACATATTATGTCACATCTTCTACTACCTCTTCAGCTTCGCAGATATTTAATTTTACAGGGTCCGTACAAACATGGACCGTCCCTGCAGGAGTTACATCTGTTTCGTTCACGGCAGACGGTGCTCAAGGTGGGGCCAGTTCTGCCGGATATGGTTCAGGTGGATTAGGTGGACGTGTACAAGGTACTTTAAATGTTACCCCGGGCCAAGTATTGAATATCTATGTTGGCGGTACTGCTTCAGGTGTAACCGGCGGGTGGAATGGCGGCGGGAATGGCCCAACGTCATATACCACATGGGGCGGTGGTGGTGGTGGTGCAACCGATGTAAGAATTGGGGGTACTTCACTAAACAATCGTGTATTAGTAGCTGCTGGTGGTGGTGGTGCAGGGTATAACTGCGGAGGGAATACAAACCACGGTGGTGGTGGTGGTGGAACTACAGGATTAATGGGTTGGCAGTGTAGTTCTCAGTCAGGTTCTGTTGGTTTTGGAGGTACGCCATCTGCAGGAGGCGCTTCATCAGGAGGCTTGGGTACTGCAGGAACACTGGGGCAAGGTGGAAACGGATACACTATTTATGGCGGCGGCGGCGGCGGCGGCTACTATGGTGGCGGCGGAGGAAGCTACGGCGGTGGTGGCGGTGGTTCATCGTGGGTCAATACAACCAATGTTCCCTCTCCCTCTTATACGTCTAATGTGGTAAGTGGAAATGGTACATTAACTTTTTCTTGGACAGGAATTGGTTGTCAGTCAAGTACCGTTCCCGCAGTAGTTTCAGTAAGCACAATGGCTGCTCCAACAGCTACTAATGCAACTGTTGGTTGCGGTTCTACAGTAACCTTGACTGCCGCTGGAGGCGGTGGAAGTGGTTATGCATGGTATACAAATTCTAATGCAACAGGACTAGTAGGTTCTGCTGCTTCATACACAACACCGACATTATCAACATCTACAACGTATTATGTATCTGCTGCTAATTCTGTTTCTGGTTCACAAACCTTGAATTTTACAGGTGGTGTACAAACATGGACTGTTCCAGCGGGTGTAACATCAATTACCTTTACAGCAAATGGAGCTAGCGGCGGAAATAGTTCTGCGGGTTATGGAACCGGTGGATTAGGCGGACGTGTTCAGGGTACCTTAAATGTTACTCCAGGTCAAGTGTTAAATATCTATGTTGGCGGTACTGCATCTGGAACTGCTGGCGGATGGAATGGCGGAGGTAATGGTCCAACCTCATACCCTACATGGGGTGGTGGTGGCGGTGGTGCTACTGATGTAAGAATTGGAGGTACCTCATTAAATGATCGCGTACTAGTAGCTGCCGGTGGTGGTGGAGCAGGTTATAACTGTGGAAGTGGGAACCATGGTGGCGGTGGCGGTGGTACCACGGGAATTTCTGGATTCCAGTGTAACTCCCAATCTTCTTGGGTAGGTTTAGGAGGATCGCCATCAGCTGGTGGTGGTAGCCTTGGTGGAGGTGGCGGTACTGGAACATTAGGACAAGGAGGCAATGGAAATACTACATACGGCGGCGGCGGCGGCGGCGGATACTTTGGCGGTGGAGGCGCTACTTATGGTGGTGGTGGTGGTGGATCATCTTGGGTAAATGCTACCAGTGTTCCTTCTCCTGTTCATACGGCTAATATTGTTAGTGGAAATGGTTCATTTACATTTTCTTGGTCAGGAATCGGTTGTCAATCAAGCGTTGTTCCTGTGGTAGTAACGGTGAATCCAGCAACCACACCAACAGCTTCTGGTACATCGATAACTTGTGGCCAAACTGCTACACTTTCGGCCTCTTCAAATGCTACACTAACATGGTATTCAAACAGTAATGGGACAGGGCAATTAGGTACTGGAACTACATTTACAACGCCTTCATTGACATCTTCTACAACATATTATGTTCAAGCGGGTGGTGGGTCATGTGGAACTTCAATTGTAGCTGTGCCGGTTACAGTATCTTCAAATATTGCATCACCAACGGTAAATAATCTTACGGTTGGTTGTGGACAAACGGCTGCGCTTACAGCAAGCGGTGCTGTTTCACCTTACACATACCTTTGGTACAACAATTCAGGTGGGGGGTCTCTTATTGGTTCAGGTGCTACCTACACTTCTCCGGCATTAACCGCTAATACAACGTATTATGTAGCGCAAGGAACACCAGGTAATGGTTCGCAAACTTTTAGCTATACCGGCGCATTACAAACCTTTACTGCGCCAGTATCAGGATCATATACCTTAGACTTATATGGAGCTCAAGGGGGTACAACTTCCCAATTCACAGGTGGATTTGGAGGAAGAGCTCAAGGAACTATTACTTTAACAGCCGGTCAAACCATTAATATATACGTGGGTGAGCAACCATCAACTACAGCAGGTGGTTGGAATGGCGGTGGAATTAGTGGTGGAAATGGCCGAGGTGGAGGTGGTGCTTCAGACATCCGTGTTGGAGGAACAGCATTGAATAACCGTGTTGTTGTTGCTGCCGGTGGTGGTGGTGGTGGATTGACCTCTTCAGGATTTACTGGAAGTAATGGTGGTATTGGTGGAGGCACTACAGGTAATTCAAGTACATCGAGTAGTGGAGGAGGAAGTTCAGGTGGCGGTGGTACACAATCTGCCGGTGGAACTTCAACGGGCTGTTGTGGTGTTGGTACTGCGGGTACCCTTGGAATCGGAGGAAATGGTGCGAATGGATCTTCAGGCTGTGGTTCATACACAGACGGCTGGGGCGGCGGCGGTGGCGGCGGATTCTACGGCGGCGGCGGCGGTGGAAACTGCGGCGGTGGCGTAGGAGGTGGAGGAGGTTCTTCATTCATTGGAGGAATCACAGGAGGAACAACGACGGCTGGTGTTCGCACAGGTCATGGTCAGGTAACGATTTCTTGGGTTGGAACTGGATGTTCTTCATCTTTAGTGCCTGTTGTTGTAACAGTTAATGCGGCATCTACACCCACTGTAACTGCAGCTACAGTCAATTGTGGGCAAACGGCTTCCTTGTCTGCTTCTTCGAATGGTTCGCTCGTTTGGTATACAAACAGTAACGGTACAGGACAAGTTGCTACAGGTGCTACGTTTACTACGCCAGTTTTAAATGGAACAACAACATATTATGTTCAAGCCGGTATTGGCGGATGTGCTTCTCAAATCATACCAGTAACAGCTACCATCAGTATGGCCGCTCCTGTTGTTGCGAGTGCTACGGTAGGTTGTGGTCAGTCAACGGTTTTAGCGGCTACAGGAGGCACTAACTATATATGGTACTCCAATGCGCAAGGTTCAACTCAACTTGGAACCGGGGCTTCTTATACTACCCCAAGCTTAACGGGTACCAACACGTATTATGTTCAAAATTGGACCGGCAACCCAACAACTCAGTTTTATGTAAATAGCCTTTCAACTGCCGGTTCTTTTGTAACCGATCATAACGCCCAATCAGGCGATGACCGAGGTGGAATCGCGGTAACACAACAATACTATTATTATGTTGGTGATAACAACACGGTTCGTTACGATATGCCAGCTTTGAGTAACCCTGTAAGTTACGCGCGACGTGACGGAATCTTTAGTGACATCAGCGGATCCGGAACCTTATACACCCTCTGGAATTCATCATCGAATTCTGAACCTGTAGGAACGTGTACTTCGTTTACTGTGAATGCGGTTCGCTCCTTGAATGCAGATTGTTCTTTAGGAGGTACAACCATACCAACTTCGCAAAGCTTTACCATGGGGAACTGTAATAACGCAGCTGTCTTTAGTGGACATGGATTCGTCGTACTATATACCGGTACTGGAGGTGCTCCAGCTAATACTTATTTTAAAGTATCATTGCCTTCGGGAACAGTTACCAATATTGGTTCTAATACATTGAACGCTTCTGGATCAGAGAACTGGTCACGATGGGGAATAGCTGAATTTGATGGCACAGACCATCGCGTCGTTTATGTACAAAATGCTTCTACCATAAGTAGATTAAATCTAACAAATGGAGCTGTTTCTACTGTTCAAACGTTTTCAAACTTGTCCGATATGGCTTGTATTACCTACGCGCCTTGGTACAACAGATGGTATTTCCATCATGAAGGTGGTTCGCAATTTGGTGGTTCGTCAGAAACTGCTGGATATGCAAATGGTACACATACATTTAATGCTGCAAATCTATGTCAATCTTCATTGACACCTGTGACCGTAACGGTGAATGCAGCAACAACACCTAGTGTTAATGGGGCTTCTATTAACTGTGGTCAAACAGCGGCACTTACCGCATCATCCAACGGAGCGATTACGTGGTATGCGAATAGTAACGGAACTGGTCAAATCGCTACGGGAACTAACTTCACTACGGCTGGTCTTACTTCTTCCATAACTTATTATGTTCAAGCAGGTACAGGCGCATGTGCTTCTCCGATCGTAGCAGTTCCTGTGACGGTAAATTCAAATATCCCTGCTCCAACGGTTGCTGCGGCAGCAATAAATTGCGGTAATACGGCAACCTTATCTGCTTCTGGTCTTGTTTCACCAAATAACTACATGTGGTATAGCAACGCGAACGGAACGAATTTGCTTGGAACAAGTACAACTTTGACCACACCTGCACTTACTGGTTCTACTACATATTATGTAGCGCAAGGGACTCCAGGAAACGGTTCGCAAACGTTTAATTATACAGGTACAGTTCAAACCTTTACTGCGCCAGTATCAGGGACATATACCTTAGATTTATATGGGGCTCAGGGAGGATCAACTTCCCAATATACTGGAGGCTTAGGAGGTCGCACACAAGGAACAATTAATTTAACAGCAGGTCAAACCATTAATATATACGTGGGTGAGCAACCATCAACTACAGCAGGTGGTTGGAATGGCGGTGGAATTAGTGGTGGAAATGGCCGAGGTGGAGGTGGTGCTTCAGACATCCGTGTTGGAGGAACAGCATTGAATAACCGTGTCGTTGTTGCTGCAGGCGGCGGCGGCGGTGGATTGAATTCTTCTGGATTTACAGGAAGTAATGGTGCAATAGGCGGTGGTGCTACCGGTAATTCAAGTACATCAAGTAGTGGTGGAGGAAGTTCAGGTGGTGCTGGAACACAATCTGCAGGTGGTGCATCAACTGGGTGCTGTGGTGTTGGTACTGCAGGAACTCTTGGAATCGGAGGAAATGGGGCAAACGGTATGTCTGGTTGTTCTAGCTATTCCGACGGCTGGGGCGGCGGCGGCGGCGGCGGCTACTTCGGTGGTGGTGGTGGTGGAAACTGCGGCGGTGGCGTTGGAGGTGGAGGAGGTTCTTCTTTCATTGGAGGAATTACCGGAGGAACAACTACAGCTGGAGTTCGCACAGGACATGGACAGGTTACCTTATCTTGGACTGGAACGGGATGTTCTTCTCCAATCGTAGCTGTGCCAGTAACAGTAAATGCGCTCGCTGCACCGGTAGTTTCTGGAACAACTAATTTGTGTGTAAATGGATCAGGTACAACTACTTTAACCGCATCCGGAAGTCCGAGTGGTTATACGTGGTATGCAAATGCCAATGCAACTGGGCAACTTGGAACAAATGCAGCATATACAACGCCGAACTTGAATACAACTACTACGTATTATGTGCAATCTACAACCCCTCAAGGTGGTTCACAATCATTTAATTATACAGGTGGAGTGCAAACGTTCACCGCACCGATAACGGGAACTTATACCTTAGAGGTTTGGGGTGCCCAAGGTGGCGGTGGTGCGAATTGCTATGGTCAAGGGGGTGCAGGAGGTTATTCCAAAGGAAATATTTCTTTAACTGCTGGTCAATCGATTTTTGTTGCAGTTGGTCAACAAGGAATTAAATCGTCTAGCACTACGGCTTACAATGGTGGTGGAGCAGGAAATCCGAACGGAGGTGATCCTGGGTATACGGGTGGTGGTGCGACACACATAGCTACTTCGTCTGGGATATTAAGTTCCTTGTCAGGAAATCAAAATGCAGTGTTAATTGTTGCCGGCGGTGGCGGTGGAGCAACGGGCGGTACTTGCGTATGCCAGTATCAAGCAAATGGAGGTGCCGGAGGTGGAACTACAGGAGTTTCAGGTACATGTAGTGCGAACGATTGTGGTTATCGTCCTGCTGGTTCTGGAGGTACTCAAAGTGCTGGAGGAACGAGTCAATCGGCTTCAATAGCAGCAGGCTTTGGAATGGGTGCAACGGCATCAACTTCTACAGGAGATTGCATCCAAGGCGGCGGCGGCGGCGGCGGCTGGTACGGCGGTGGTGCCGGAGGTCATGCCGGCGGCGGCGGTGGCGGCGGTTCTGGGTATGTATCGAATCTATTAAGCACTACTCAAGTATTAGCAGGAAATGTATCTATGCCAAATCCGAGTGGTGGTACAATGACTGGAAGATTAGGAAATGGTACAGCCGTGATTACATGGAGTGGTACAGGTTGTGTTTCTTCTGTTACACCCGTCACCGTATCAGTAGGTGTAGCGCCTACAACGAATGCTGGAGCAAGTGTGGTGGACGCATCCACGTGTGGTAAAAACACTGTGAATTTAGGTGCAAATACCTTAGCTGCTGGAGAGTCTGGTACATGGACACTTTTATCTGGAACCAATGCAAACGGAATTTTCTCGTTGCCAACAGCATCATCTACACAATTTACTGGAACTTACGGTGGTTCATACGTTCTACAATGGTCGGTATCGAACCAAAGTAGCGGATGTACTGCGAATGATACCCTTGTGGTTACATTTAATCAACCAGTTGATGCGGTAATCAATGGATTAATTGGAACGAGTGATTTACTTTGGTGTGGTTTAACAGGAACGGATTGGTCAACTTCTACCAATTGGTATCAAAAACAAGCAACGTCAGGTTTATATCCGAATGGTTATTACCAGCGTATGTCTGGGACTGTACAGCCAGCCATCAATAACGAGGTATTTACTGTGAGTATGGCAAATGGAGGAATGTGTATTGGTAGTAATAATCCAACCTTAAGTATTAATAGTAATGCGGAGGATGTATACGTTGGGCCTGGTATTACTTGGAATTTGTCTAACGATAGCATCAATATTGCACAAAATTTAGTCAATAATGGAACCATCATTGCATCAACAGGTATTACAAACTTTACAGGCAGCAGTAATTCAATAATTAGTGGTTCGGGTAATACGCAATTATTCAACATGCGTGTGAATAAATCTGCTGGAGCTACCTTGACTTTACAGCAGCCGGTATTGGTTACTAACAACCTGAACATGGTTCAAGGGAACGTGTTTACAAGCAGCACGAACTTATTAACCTTAGGTACCACGAGTGCAGCTCCAGGAAGTTTAACGTACAATGCGGGGACTATTGTAGGACCATTCAAGCGCTACTTCGCGAATGCAGCAAGTGCTGGAACAGCTGGTTTATTCCCTGTTGGAACTGCAGTATATAATCGGTATGCAGACTTTAGCTTTGGTTCTGGACCGGGTGTAGATCAGTTCTTAACCGTAGAATACAAAACGGGAGCACCAATGCAAGGAGGTATTCCGCTATACAATGGCTTACCATTAATGGCTTCTGGTTCGATGATTCAGAATTATTCAGCGGATGGATACTGGAGTGTGATTCCAACAAATAATAACTATACGGCACCGATTACGTCGGTGAGCTACGGAGTTACCTTGTTTGCAAATAACTTAACGGGAATGCAAAGTCCACAGGTATGCCGCATCATTAAGAGTGCCGGATCGAACAACGCGGGTCAACACCACGTGGCATGGCAAGCATGCGGAACGCATACACCAATCAATGGAGCAGCAAATCCACAAGCGTTCTTGATTACAAGCACGGCAACGCAAGGCTTTAGTTGGTTTAACATCGGCACACCGAACAGCCAAGCCTTACCGGTAGAGTTGTTAAGCTTTAATGGAGATTGTAATGAAGGGCAAGTAAGCTTAAGCTGGCAAACGGCTACGGAACATAACAGCGACTACTTCGAAGTAGAGAAATCTCGCGACGGCATGAACTGGCAGTTGTTAACTACGGTAAATGCTGCTGGAAACAGTACGCAGTTATTGAACTATGAAGCTACAGATGCAAATGCCATGGAAGGAAATAACTACTACCGCTTAACGCAAGTAGACATCGATGGAACAACAAAAACGTATGATGTAATCAATGTGAGTTGTTCAGGTGCAGCGAAAGGCTACTTCTCAGCATATCCGAATCCAAGTACCGGTTCATTCCAAGTGATTTTGAATGATAAGAATTTGGTGGGATCGGGAATCTTAAGCGTAAAAGACACTAAAGGAGCAGCGATTCTAAACCGAACGATTGAAGTTAAGCCTGGTATCAATATGTTCAGTGTAACAGACTTGAACCTAGCGCCAGGAGTTTACTACATTCAAATCGTGAATGGTGAACGCGCAACTGACGTATTAAAAGAAGTAATTCGATAATCGAAAACAAAAAACTACAAGGAGTCCCTCGTTCGAAAGAACGGGGGATTTTTTATTTGACAAGGTAGTTTTGGATTGTTGTACCCATTTTGAAAATTAAACTTAAGGAAAGACTGTCGGAATTCGTTCTAGAAATCTATTCCCATATAGGGTAAATGGAATTTTAAGGATATAAAATCTAATTTATGGGGATAAAATAAACCGATAATTAAGTACTTTTATGGAGTTGGAATTGTTTAATTATTTTATATGTACAACTTTATTCGCCTTTTTGTTTTATTCATAGGATTGTGCTTTTCATTAATTCACATTGTTGCTCAACAATCTATTACAGGAATCAATAGCTCTGTTTTTCAAAATTTCTCCTCGATGTCTACGGCAGCGGTTTCTAATTTACCTGCAGGTTGGAGAATTGGTGCTGATTGGAATTCTGGATTATCTCAAACGACCCAAGCTGCGGGTAATTCAGGTACTGGTATGTTAAATGGATCTAGCTCTGGTGGAGTATTCAACTTTGCAGAAGGAATAACAGGATCAAGTGTAGAAAGGTCACTTGGTTTTTTAAATTCAGGGTCCTATACAACGCCTAGAAGTATTGTATACGCGTTTACGAATAATACGGGAGCTACGATCAATCAGTTAAATATTTCTTGGGTATATGAAAAATACAGAAGTGGTGTAAGGGCGTGGGATTGGACGTTTTTTCATGGAAGTACATCAGCCCCAAGTATACAAGTAACAGGTGGTTCCATGAGTTATCCTGCCGATGCAGATAACACCACTATTTATGCACCAGCACAAAGCGTAACTAAACATATTGAAATTACGGGTTTATCTATTGCACCAGGATCAGTGTATTATTTACAGTGGACACTTACTGGAAATGGTGGTTCCACCAACGGTCAAGCTTTAGCTATTGATGAGGTTGAAATTCTCCCGTTAGCTACGAATTTATGTATAGGTTCTACAATGCAAATAAATCCAACCAATACACCATCAAGTTGGAGTTCATCCAATTCTTCTATTGCATCTGTAAATACTTCTGGTTTAGTAACTGCACAAAATTCTGGTTCCGCAGTAATTTCATATTCTTCAGGAAATACGTTTTCTCTTTATGAGGATTTTAATGCGTTTGATGCCAATCCAAGTGCTGGTGTATATATGTTTAATATGGCTTCTTCAAATAGCACTGTTATTTCTGGATTGTATCAAAATACGGCAAATGGAAATTATATTGTTAATTGGACTCCTAGCTTTGGCAATGTGGTTCATCAAACCCAATTTGGGAATCAGTTTACGTATATTGAATTTACTAATAATGCGCCAACGCTATTTTTAAACAGCTTGACCTTAGAAGCTTGGCATCAACATAATCCGTGTTGCTCCAATACTGGACCTTATGACGTGCAGTTGCAATTATCTAGTTTTATAAATGGTACATGGACTGCGTATTCGAATATTGGCTCCCCAATGACTTGGAGCAATTCAAGTGCCTTTAGCACACACACGGTTTCGTTGAGCGGTTATTCCATACCAAGCGGAACGCATCGGATTAAACTTCTTAAGGCTACTGGACCGAATACTGGAACAGATGGCTTTGCTTTAAATTACATCCAGTTAAATGTTTCAACGGCTTCTAATGCAATTACAACCCGAAATGTTCAAGTAAATGTTTCTTCAATGGTTAATTGGGCAAACCTTCAATGGCCAGGTTCAGGTACAATCAACTGTGGCGGTTCATTAACTGTTTATGGTAAGGTTTATGATGCGGCTTATACGCCTGCAGCAGGTGTAAACCCATCCATTACTGTTCAAGTTGGTGTCCATACAGCAAATACAGATCCATCAACTTGGCCCTCTACGGCTTGGACAACGGCAACTTATAATGCTCAAGTTGTAAATGATGATGAATATATTGCGAATATCGGTTCGAATCTTGCTCAAGGCACGTATTACTATTCATTCAGATATGCATTGAATGGTTCAACATGTTACAGATATGGTGGATTTCAGGGCGGATTTTGGAACGGATCGTCTAACGTAAATGGTGTCTTAACCGTTAATGGCTTAGATTGGGCTAATTTGCAATTTCCTGCCAATGGATCTATTTGTGCTTCTGGAAATTTCAGCGCGTATGGTCAGGTGTTTGAGGCTGGTATAACCAACAGTCAGGGGGCTACCGCTGGTTTAATCGCAGAAATTGGAGTATCAGGTATCAATTCTGACCCATCAACTTGGGCATCCAACGCTTGGACAGCAGCTAGTTTTAATGCGCAATCCGGAAATAATGATGAGTTTGTCGGAACCCTTAGCGGTTTATCCGCTGGAACATACTATTATGCATGGAGGTATAAATTAGCAAATTCATGTAACTATCAATACGGTGGTTATAATGCCAGTGGAGGTGGTTTTTGGAACGGCTCATCAAATGTAAATGGTGTTTTAACTGTTTATGCAAATCCTGTAGCAAATGCAGGGTTGGATATAACGGATGCCAGCACTTGTGGTAAAGATAATGTTACCCTATCTGCCGCCGCTCTTTCAGCGGGACAATCAGGCGCTTGGACTTTAAGTAGCGGTACGAATAATATGGTTGTTTTCAATAATCCTGCCTCGAGTACATCAACGTTCACAGGTTCTTATGGGGGTACCTATGTACTTCAATGGGCTGTTAGTTCAAATGGATGCACAGGAACGGATCAAATGACGGTTACGTTTAATCAGCCAACTGATGCCACCATCAGCGGTCTAGTTGGAACCGGAGACTTGTTGTGGTGTGGATTAACGGACACCGATTGGTCTACTGCTTCCAACTGGTATCAAAAACAAGCGGCTGGCCATTATGTGAGAATGTCAAGTTCAGTCCCTAGTTTAGGAAATGAGGTGTTTACGATAAGTACTGCTAATGCGGGGATTTGTGTAGGTAATAATACTCCGACCTTGAGTATTAATAGTAATGCAGAGGATGTGTATGTTGGACCCGGAATTACTTGGAATTTGTCTAACGATAGCATCAATATTGCACAAAATTTAGTCAATAATGGAACCATCATTGCATCTACGGGTATTACCAACTTTACAGGCAGTAGCAACTCAACAATCAGTGGTTCGGGTACTACGCAATTATTCAACATGCGTGTGAATAAATCTGCTGGAGCTACCTTAACCTTGCAGCAGCCGGTATTGGTTTCTAACAACCTGAACATGGTTCAAGGGAACGTGTTTACAAGCAGTACGAACTTATTAACCTTAGGTACGTCGAGTGCAGCTCCAGGAAGTTTGACGTATAGTGCAGGGACAATTGTAGGACCATTCAAGCGCTACTTCGCGAATGCAGCAAGTACTGGAACAGCAGGCTTCTTCCCTGTTGGAACTGCGGTATACAATCGCTATGCAGACCTTAGCTTTGGATCTGGACCAGGTGTAGATCAGTTTTTAACGGTAGAATACATGACAGGAGCACCATTGCAAGGAGGGGTTCCATTGTACAACGGATTGCCTTTAACCGCATCAGGATCCTTGATTCAGAATTATTCAGCAGATGGATATTGGAGTGTAATCCCTACAAATAACAACTATACGGCGCCAATCACTTCGGTGAACTACGGGGTGACCTTGTTTGCGAATAACTTAACGGGAATGCAAAGTCCACAGGTATGCCGAATTATCAAGAGTGCAGGGTCCAACAACGCGGGTCAGCACCACGTGGCATGGCAAGCATGTGGAACGCATACCCCAATCAATGGTGCAGCCAATCCACAGTCATTCTTGATAACAAGTACTGGAAGCCAGGGCTTTAGCTGGTTTAACATTGGAACACCAAACAGTCAAGCCTTACCGGTAGAATTGTTAAGCTTTAATGGTGATTGTAACGAGGGTCAAGTACACTTAAGCTGGCAAACAGCTACGGAACATAACAGCGACTACTTCGAAGTAGAGAAATCTCGCGATGGCATGAACTGGCAGGTGTTAACTACGGTAAATGCTGCTGGAAACAGCACACAGTTGTTGAACTATGAAGCGATAGATGCGAATGCGATGGAAGTGAACAACTATTACCGCTTAATTCAAGTAGATATCGATGGCACGAAAGAAATTGTTAATGTAACGAATATACGATGCGATCGAAGAATGAATTCGTATTTCACTGCCTATCCAAACCCAAGTACAGGTTCATTCCAAGTGATTTTGAATGATAAGAATTTGGTGGGATCAGGAATCTTAAGCGTAAAAGACACAAAGGGTGCTCAATTGCTGAACCGCACAATTGAAGTGAAACCTGGAATCAATATGTTCAGTGTAACGGAAATGAACTTAGCACCAGGAGTATACTACATTCAACTTGTGAATGGTGAACGAGCAACTGAAGTGTTGAAAGAAGTAATTCGCTAAGCGAAAAGAAAATAATTAAAGCCGTCGAGTTGAACTGAAATTGGAGATTCAGTAGATATCTATTTTATAGGGTTAGATTTTACTATATTATATAGTGGTTTCTCCTATCTTTATCCCAATGAAGCATGCAATAAAAGATACTGCATTTATTCTCCTTGGTATTACTTCCGCTACCTTTGGGTTGAAAGGATTTCTGATACCAAATCACTTCATCGATGGTGGTGCGATGGGAATATCAATGTTAGCGAGTCAGTTTTCTGGCATTTCACTCGGGATTTTCATTATCCTACTTAATACACCCTTTATTTTACTTGGTAAGCGCTTACTTGGTAATGCCTTTGCCCTTAAAACATTTCTAGCTATTGTGGGTCTTAGTACCTCATTGAGTATTGTTCCCATGCCTCTTGTAACGACAGACCCCATTCTCATTGCGGTGTTCGGTGGTGTGTTCTTAGGGGCAGGGATTGGATTTGCAATGCGTGGGGGAGCTGTAATCGATGGTACCGAAGTGCTCGCCATATACTTAAGTAAGAAATTGGGTGCAACAGTAGGTGATATCATGCTCGCCATGAACGTCCTGATCTTTTCCTTAGCTGCCTATCTGATGGGAGCAGAAATTGCCTTATATTCCTTATTAACATACTTGGCGGCCTCCAAAGCGCTTGACTTTATTGTTGAAGGTATCGAAGAGTATGTTGGAGTGACTATTGTTTCGGATTATTGTGAAGATGTCCGCTTGGTAATTATCGAAAAATTGAACCGTGGGGTAACCGTTTATTCCGGGAAAAAAGGCTACGGCAAGCGGGGTGATACAGAAAATGTGGATGTGCTTTACAGTGTCATTACTCGCCTTGAAATTAATCGCATGTACACCGAAGTTGAAAAAATTGACCCAAATGCCTTTATTGTGATGCATAGCGTTAAGGATACCAAAGGCGGAATGATCAAACAACGGTCCTTAAAAGCATAGGTAGCAAGACGATAAGACACTGAGACATTAAGACATTCAGAGAATCTAATATCCATAAGTCCTTATGTCTTTATATCCAAAAGTCCTTATGTCTAAAAGTCCACTAAGACATTAAGATGTTAAGACATTAAGAGGTTTAGAGAATCTAACTTCCATGAGTCCTAATATCCTAAAGTTCTAAAGTCCAAAAATCCTAAAGTCCTAATATCTAAAAGTCTATAAGTCCAAAAGTCCAATAAGACATTAAGATGTTAAGACATTAAGAGGTTTAGAGAATCTAACTTCCATGAGTCCTAATATCCCAGTATCCTAAAGTCCATGGTCACCCTCCTCTGACGGAGTCTGATACTCGTCAGAGTCGTCAGGCTTAATCCTCCCTCATGGGGGGGAAATGCATTTTCTCCTAAAGTCATATTCTCCAAAAGTCCAATAAGACATTAAGACCTTAAGACATTTAGACGTTAAGAGAATTAAAGTCCCGATGTCCTAGGGTCCTAATATCTAAAAGTCTAAAAGTCCAAATGTCCGAATGTCCGAATGTCTTAATCTCCATATTTCATTAATTTTGTCTTCATGGATTTTTTAACCAATCTCGGTCAAACTTCACCCTATCCTTTACTCATTGAGGTAGATCGAGCTGAAGGGATTTTCATATACGATAAACAAGGGAATGCCTACGCCGATTTAATCTCAGGGATTGCCGTGAGTTCCATGGGCCATGGGCATCCGACCATTAAAAAAGCAATTCACGACCAGGTAGAACGCCACCTTCATGTCATGGTGTATGGCGAGTTTATACAAGATGCTCAAATGGATTTTGCGCGTGAACTTACTAAGATTCTTCCTTCTACATTACAAGCCGTTTATCCAGTAAATTCTGGAACCGAAGCCAATGAAGCCGCGATGAAATTGGTGAAACGAGTAACCGGTAGAAGCGAAATCATGGCATTCAAAGGATCGTATCATGGAAGTACCCATGGTACCCTGAGCATTTCATTTAATGAAGTTAAAAAGACAAAATATCGTCCCTTACTTCCTGGTATACGTTTTATTTCCCTTAATAATTTTGAAGAGTTAGACCAAATCAACACAAATACAGCAGGAGTTTTTTTAGAGACGATTCAGGGTGATGCTGGAGTGAGAATTCCAGATTCTTCCTATTTGCTTGCATTAAGAGCTCGTTGCGACGAAGTTGGCGCCTTATTGGTGTTCGATGAAATTCAATGTGGTTTAGGAAGAGCGGGTTCCAATTTCGCATATGAACAATTTGGTGTAATCCCAGATGTACTCACCTTAGGTAAATCGTTAGGAGGAGGTCTTCCCATTGGTGCCTTGGTTACGAGTCCAGAGTTTATGGCAGTTTTTAAAGAAAATCCAATGTTAGGTCATATTACCACCTTTGGTGGTCACCCCGTGGTGTGTGCTTCAGCGGCTGCTTTTCTAAAGGTTCTCACCACGGAAATTGATTATTCAACCCTGCCAAAGATTGCCGCAATTTTTCATGATGTTCTGATTGCACATCCGGAAGTCAAAGAAATTCGGAACATTGGGTTAATGTTTGCGATTGATATGGAATCGGCTGAACGGGTGGAACGTGTGGTCAAACGCTGCTTGGAAAAACACATGATAACCTTTTGGTTTCTTTCACACCCATATAGTTTTCGCTTGGCTCCACCCCTAACAATTACCGAAGAACAAGCCCGTCTTTTTGCACATGAGATTTATCAGGCGATTGAAGAAACGAAGGCATAAGGGATTCTTTAAACTTGTCGTATCTTTGTACCCCGACTATGAAAGTAACTGAACATATTAAAGCCGCGAAGGATACCTTGTTCTCCTTTGAAATCTTACCTCCGTTAAAAGGTAAGGGAATTCAAACACTTTATGATGGAATAGATCCTCTAATGGAATTCAAACCAAAGTTTGTAAATGTTACCTATCATCGACAAGAGTTTATTTATAAAGAACGAGATAACGGACTTCTAGAAAAAATCGCAGTTCGCAAACGTCCAGGAACGGTTGGGATTTGTGCTGCTATAATGAATCGGTATAATGTGGATGCCGTCCCGCATTTAATTTGTGGCGGATTTAATCAGGAGGAAACTGAGAATGCGTTAATTGACTTACAGTTTCTCGGAATTGATAATGTACTTGCCTTACGCGGAGATTCAATTAAAAGTGAGTCGGTTTTTATTCCAGAACCAGGAGGGCATAAACATGCTAACGAGTTGATTCATCAAATTGGTCAAATGAATCAAGGACATTACCTCATGGATGATTACAAAATGGACCCTACCGATTTTTGTATTGGTGCTGCAGGTTATCCAGAAAAACATTTTGAGGCAATGAACCTCGAAGACGATTTATATCATTTAAAGAAAAAAGTAGAAGCAGGTGCACACTATATTGTCACCCAAATGTTTTTCGATAATCAGAAGTTTTTTGATTTTGTAAGTGCATGCCGAGCTATAGGTATTACTGTGCCGATTATCCCAGGGTTAAAGCCCTTGAAAAGTCTAACCCATATCTCATTTATCCCCAAGTATTTTCACATTGATTATCCCGTTGAACTTTCACGTGAATTAATTAAATGTAAAACGAATGCCGATGTGGAGCGCGTTGGCATTGAATGGGGAATACAACAATCGAAGGCATTGAAAGCAGCAGGCGTCCCATGCATTCATTATTACACCATGTCTAATTCCTCTTCAGTGAAGGCGATTGCTGCTGAAGTTTTTTAACCTCGAGATGAAACATCTATTCCTTGCTCTTTTGCTTTTGGCCCTGCATTTTTCTTGGGCCCAAGCGTTTAACTTAAAAGAATGTGTAGTTATTGCTCAGTTTGAAAAACCTGAAGACCGCTATGCCTTAGAAGTGAATTTATGCGAGATTTTCACCGCAATGCATATTAAATCAATTCCTGCTACCAATTTTGTTAAACAAGGAGGTTCCAGCCAAGTGTTAGCTTCAGACAGCTCATTGATAGCACTAAAGGAGAAAGGATTTTCAACGTATTGTTTAGTGAACGTAAAAGGATTCGATAACCGATTTAAGAAATCAGAGCATCCACCGTTATTCTCGGAAGGACTAGACCGTGCAACCATCTATAATTTATATAAGGATGAAATTTCAAACCTTACCTTGGAGTTTATTTTTTATCGCGATGGTAAACCTGTGTTCAATGACGTCTACAAAATCAGCAACATCGGTGATCGCGACGATGTCATTAAACGTCTTAAGAAAAAAGGACCGAAATACTTTCTGAAAAACTGGTTCTCTTAGTTTTTGTCGCGATAATTTTTATTGCGCTCTACATCCTTTGTATCCCCGTATGCACCACATTTGGGTTGCCGCTCAAATAATTTAATAAAGCGTATTTGTCCTTGAATCGGCCAATAGGTAGATTGAAACCAATTCATTCGGGCATTAAACCCATTCCACTCATGCAAGGTGACAAACGGGATTGAAACCCCAGGAACCATCATCCATGCTCTATTGAAGCGTACACCAACACCTATGGAATAGTGAAACTGTACAACTAAGGGCTTATAAAATTTAAATTCACTCACTACCGGGTTGTAAGAAGAAGTTAATGGTTCGTACGTAGTAGAACCTTTCAATAGATTATAATCGATGTTAATTCCGATCGATTGATCAATGAAATGTTTACGTGCATTTTCGATTTTCTTTTTACCAAAATATAAGAGGGTATGCGCATCAAATCTTCCATATACCAGTCCATTGGAGTAGGTACCCGTAGATTCAAAACTATTTGTCACTTCCCCTAAGGCATTCGTAAATTCAGTAGTTACGAGTTCTTCCCCACGGTATTGGCGATACCCCAAGGTGAAATCCATGTAATCGAGCAAGCGACTTTTCTTTAGTTTTTTCATAGGGATCAAAGCCTTCCAGGCAGGAAAAACAACCAATCCAATTTCTCCATAAAACCCAAGTTTTCCTGAAGGATCTATTGTGGTCGTCCCTCGACTTCCCGCATTATCGGTGATTTCAAAGGTCTCTGTTTTTGGTGTGAATTGCCAGGTCGGACCAACAGAAAAGGTAATACCTTTGTTCCGCACCATCAAGTAATCGTTGTCTTTTGACCCCTTTTTAAATCCGTAATCCTGTGCGAATATTACACAAGGAAATACAATAGATAATATCAATATTCTACGCATGACTAAAATTAAAATGTGCACTTTTCTCTAATAGTAAATTCATTACGTCCTCCGTATCCCAACGTTCTTCAATCCCTTCCATGGCCATTACCTCGTCCATGATACCATTTTGCACCTGTCCTTGCTGATATGCTTCACTATATCGGATATTGCTGAAGGTAACTTGTGAATATAACGGCATCCAACGTTCAGGGTACAGCTCGCTAAATTTCGCTTCAATTTTTTTACGTAAGATAAACGACGGATCAGCCACATAATCCCGCATCACCAAGTAGTTATCTAGCGATAAATCTTGTAAGGCATCACCATCCGGTTTTCTAACGATACTATACTCCTCGAATACGCGTGGCCAATCCTCTTGGTGTTTTTCCATCAACTCAAACAATACGCGACAATCTTCAAATCCCGCGTTCATTCCTTGTCCGTAAAAAGGCACCGTTCCGTGCGCAGCATCCCCCATTAAGGCTACTTTGCCGGCATGCCAAGGTTTACAACGTATAATGGACAAAGAAGATAAGGGATGGTCTTCCCACGCGTCAGCGACATTCGGCACCATGGTATAAAAATCTGGGAAAACCTCTTGGAAGAATTCATCTACCTTTTCCTTGGATGTTAAGCGATCAAAGGCGTATTTATCGTCTTCATACGGCATGAACAAGGTGCATGTAAATGAACCGTCCTCATTTGCTAAGGCAATCATCATAAATCGTCCTCGCGGCCAGATGTGTAAGGCGTTTTTGTCTAGTTTGTACGATCCATCCGCATTGGCAGGTAACAATAATTCACGATAGCCGTCTGCAATGTAGTTCTGACTGTAACTAAATCGATTTCGTTTTTGGAAGGAACTATACCGTACACTTGAGAAAGATCCGTCAGCCGCAAATACCACATCAGCCTTCACTGTGAATCGCTCTCCGGTAAGTTCGTTGTGTATGAATGCTTCGCCGGTTTCTGTATTTACCCTATCGCATGAATGCTGATAATGTATGGTAGCATTTCCGTGGTTCTCCGCAATATCCATCATGGTGGCATTGATTTTACCCCGAGAAACAGAGAAAATCGCTTGACCTTCTTTACCATATTGCTGATAGGTCAAGTTTCCTTCTAAATCATGCATCATTCGTCCGTACATCGGAATGGCAATTTTTCTTATTTCATCGCCAACTCCTACTTTGTCCAATGCGGTCCAACCACGCACTGAAAGCGCTAAATTGATGGATTTACCGGCTGAGATTTCCGCTTGACGAATGTCCGATCTTCGTTCGAAAATCGTGACCTTATATCCCGCTTTTGATAAATATACGGCCCAAAGTGATCCCACTAGACCTGCTCCGATGATTGTTGCTGTTTTCTGTTGTTCCATGCGTGTTGTATTACGGGTAAAACAAAAGTAATTAGTTTTTGCTCGTTCAATTCAGGATTTATTTCATCTTTTCCACACTGCTTCGTGTCCTATTTAGGTGCTTTAATCCACTTTCCTTACTTTTGAATCAAATTCTTGGCATGTCAGTACACAAAGAAGTAAAAAAGGTAACCACACATACCTTGCAAGAAATGAAGAACAGCGGACGGAAAATCTCCATGTTAACTGGATACGATTTTTCCATGGCTCGCATCATTGATGAAGCAGGTATCGATGTAATTCTGGTGGGAGATTCTGCCTCTAATGTGATGGCAGGTCATGAAACTACCTTGCCAATTACCTTGGATCAAATGATTTATCATGGAGCATCCGTAGTTCGTGCAGTAGAACGTGCCCTCATTGTGGTAGACCTTCCTTTTGGTAGTTATCAAGGGAATTCAAAGGAAGCCTTGAATAGTGCCATCCGAATTATGAAAGAAACGGGTGCCCACGCCGTAAAAATGGAAGGAGGAAGTGAAATCATAGAATCCATCCAACGTATTTTAACGGCAGGAATTCCTGTTATGGGCCACCTTGGGTTAACGCCTCAGTCCATTTATAAATTTGGTACCTATGTAGTACGAGCCAAGGAGGAAGAAGAGGCAAATCGTTTGATTGAAGATGCTAAAGCACTTGAGCAAGCAGGCTGTTTTGCCATCGTACTCGAGAAAATCCCAGCTGCACTGGCCACTCAAGTAGCTAAAACTGTTCAGATTCCTGTAATTGGAATCGGTGCGGGAAATGGGGTAGACGGTCAAGTACTTGTGGTTCATGATATGTTAGGCATCAACAATGAGTTTAATCCCCGGTTTTTGAGAAAATATCGAAACCTGCACAACGAAATGCTTGGCGCCTTCACTGAATATATTCGAGATGTACAATCGGGTGATTTTCCGAATGAGAAAGAACAGTATTAAACTCCTATTTCTTAGTTTTTTATTTCTTTTTCTTGGATGCAATACCTCGAAAAAGAAAGGTATTGACGCTACGATTGGAAAATCAAGGTACAGTCAGTGGCTCTCTTATACAAAAACGGAATTAGGGATAAAGCTGTTTATCAAAGATCCAGACCGGAAGGCCGCAACACGTATCATTCTCTGCACCACCCATCCGGAAAAAGTAAAGTCGATTTCAACAACCACGGAAGTGCTCGATATCAATAACATGAAGCTAGCTACCAATGCAGCTACACACGTTGGAATGCTGGCATCCTTGAATGCTCGAGAGTGCATTGGCGCCGTTTCTTTAGGAAAATATCTACACGACCCTACCTTAAAAAAACGATTTGACAAAGGCCAATTGTTGGAACTTGGCAGTACTTCCATTCCATTTGAATCACTTTCAAAAAAGCACATTAACGTGTGGGTTTCTGCAGGCATGGAGCCATTGGATCAAGCCAACGAAGAACGATTTAAGTCCCTGGACATTCAATGGATTCCCAATTACGATTGGCGCGAAGAACACCCCTTAGGAAAGGCCGAATGGTTGTTGTTTTTTGGGGCAATTACGAATCGTTTTGATGAAGCCGAGCTTCAGTTTAAGGCCGTCTGTAAACGATACAGTAAATTTAATAAGCTTCCCAAAGGAAATTCATGCCAAAAGATATTGGTGGGTAATTTTGCGGGAGACTATTGGTATTCCCCCTTGCAAAATAGTTTTCAAGCACATTTTTTCAATCAAGTAGATTTTTGCACCTTTTCGATGAACTATAAGGGTACTGGAAGTATGGCGGTGGGAGCTGAACGCATTTATCAAGAGGCCGAGGCGTGTGAACTTTGGCTAAATCCAGGATTTCCTACCAAGCAAGCTATCATGAACGCTTTTCCTAAAGCAATTCAACTTCGACCGTTTACTAAAGGTTCGATTTTTTGCTACTCACACGACCTGAATAAATTTTGGGAACAAAGTGCCCTCATGCCAGACATCGTGCTGCGTGATTTAATTCGAATCAAACAAGGGAATTCAGCCGATGCAACGTTGTATTTTTACAGGGAAGTAAAATGAACCAAACTAAATCCCACCTGATCTTGCTTCTCTCCGCTGGAATATTGCTCCTTGTGGTATTCTTACTGTATTTAAAAACGGGGTATTTCAACACCACGTGGGAACACATTTTTCAGGCCCTAACCAATCCAAGGGATGAAGTTTCTTCTACCGTAGTTTGGTCGTTTCGACTGCCTAGAATTCTCATGGCCTTCTTAGCCGGCGCAGCACTCTCCGTGGCGGGAATGTTGATGCAGAATTTATTTCAAAATACCTTGGCTGGACCTGATGTTTTGGGAATCACTTCCGGCTCCTCCTTATTGGTTGCCCTGTGGATGATGACAGGAATTACCGCCTTGGGATCCACGACGGATTTGATTTTTCTGGGGATAATTGGTGCTATGGGAATGGGCGCAATCATGTTGCTCTTTGCCCTTAAATTGCGTTCAGCGGTTCATTTATTACTCATTGGATTAATGTTGAGCAGCTTTATTGGTGCCATCATTGCAATTATTCAGGCGTCTTCGGCAACTCAAGATTTACAACAATATGTATTTTGGAATTTTGGTAGTTTGCAACGGGTGACCATTCAGCAAATCCCATGGATTGCCATAATTACAAGCCTTGGAGTTGTTCTTTCACTTTTTCAGGTGCGTTCACTCAATGCCATGGTGTTGGGGGAGGACATCGCCAAATCCCTCGGAGTTTCTATCCGTAAGGTACGTATTATGAGCATCTTGATTGCGGGAATACTTACCGGTGTCATTACCGCCTTTGCTGGTCCAATTGCTTTCGTGGGTCTGGCCATTCCCAACGTCACGAAATTGCTAATGAAAACCCAAAATCATCGCGTGTTGTTGTTTTCTAATATTCTTTTTGGTGCCTTATTTTTAGGCGTGTGTGATTTCGCGATTAAACTACTTGAATCCTACGTGGCGATTCCTTTGAATGCCTTGACTGCACTCTTGGGAGTGCCCTTTGTAGGTTGGATGATTTTAAAAAACAGGCATGTTACAGGGTAAGCAGTTACATATCGGTTATACGCAATCCATTGCATCAGCTGAATCGTTAACCCTGAATCCGGGAGATTTAGTGGCTTTGGTAGGTAGGAACGGCAGCGGAAAATCCACCCTCCTTCAATCTTTGCGAGGTTCACTTCCTATTCTAAGCGGGTCAGTGCGTATTGATGGAAAAGAATTATCGCATTGGTCGCCTCAATCCTTAGCTACTAAAATTGCATGGCTTAATGCGAATTTTACAGGTGTATCGCAACTCTTGGTATTGGATTATGTCCTGCTCGGAAGAACTCCGTATTTAGGCATCTTGGGTAGTGCAAGGAAAGCGGATGTTGAGGTTGCACAACAAGCGCTGAAACATGTGGGAGCGGAGCATTTAAGTCAAAAACTCACGTCCTCATTGAGTGATGGTGAACGACAATTAGTGGGCCTTGCACGGGCCTTAGCGCAAGATACGCCCTATATTTTCTTGGATGAACCTACCGCCTTTTTGGATTTTTATCACCGAAAACAACTCTTTACCTTACTTAAAGAATTGGCCACTTCAGAACAAAAAGGCATCCTTCTTTCAACGCACGATTTGGATTTGGTGATTGCCTTTGAATTACCCCTTTGGTTAGTGCCACAAGATGGAATCATACGAGCTCATGAACCCATGCAAGAGCGGGAAGCCTTAGAGGCACTGTTGGTTTAGTGGATTAAGGTAAATTGAATGATTTATTCTGGTAGGTTATCGTAATTGTTTCAATCTCTCAATTTCAGACTCAAGCATTTTAATATACTTTTCTTTGTATTCATCTGAGTTATGTTGATGAAATTCATTCACGTAACCGTTAGCGCCAGTGCTGTTATTTATGTTAAAAATTTGAGAGGCATCAAAATTTAAGATTTGTGATACCGAAACTTCTAGGATTTCTGAGATCCGATATAATTTGGTAATGGTTAAATCTACTTCACCTCTTTCAAGCTTACTGTAACCAGATAGTGACATGTCTAGTTGGTCAGCTAAGTTTTCACGGGTAAGATTTTTTAGTTCACGAAATTTTTTAATGTTTTCAACTACTTCTTTCATGCTGTTCGTTTACCTCAAAAGTAGCAAATTAATTTTAAATAGGACAAAAAGCCCTTTTTTGTGCAAGAAAGTATAATCGTTTAGCTCTAATTTTGACATTTAAACATAATCCATGAGAAATTTTCTATTTTTTATCATTCTTACTTTAAACTGGTTCTTTATTACTGCTCAAAAACTCCCAACAATTAAACCGGAAGAGTTGAAGTCAAAAGGAAAGAATAAAATTTATTATTCCTTAAAAAATGGATATAAGTATATACCGAATACAAAAATAATTGATTGGTATGCATCATTAGAGAAAATACAAATTAGTGAAGAGTATGATTCAAAAAAAATGTATTTCGTTGAATCTGCTAAATATCTTGATGGACAAAAAAATGGTGAATTTGAAATTTCTTTGCTTTCATTAAAAAACAAAGAAACTTCTTTAGGTACGATATATTGGCTTGCAGAAAGCGAAGCGGTAATGTCAGGGAATTATACAAATAACTTTCTTAATGGGACAGTGGCAATACTCACGTTTATTGACTTTAAAAGTCAGACAGGGATACTTAATTTACAATATCAAAATGGTCAATTAACGAACCAAACTGTAACCTACCCTTATCCTATTTTATGCGAAAGATCTCCTTATTCTGATGTTAAATTAGTGCTTGTACCTTCAGTTAAGTTTGAAAATGGAACGGTGAAAGAGTTGAACCACATAGAAAAAGATGAATTTCCGTATAAAAAGGTATTTAATGCTGATCAAATTATAACGATGAGATACACTCATGATCCGCTATGCTTTAATTCCTTTAGTTTTAAAACAAATTCGTATCTTAAGGATGTTATGAATTTGAACGTAAATAAATTTGGAATTGAGGTGTTCACTGAAAAATTAGATATGGGAAAAACATATCTTGAAGGAAGTTATAGGCTTTTCTTACCAATGGGAAATAGTAAAACTTTTGATACAACTAAATTAGTAGCGAATTATAAATATCTCAATGGCCAAAGAAATGGATTAGCTCAAATATGGTATGAAACAGATAATGGTTTAAATGGTGATAATCCTACGATTGAACAAAATTATAAGAATGATTTACTGCATGGAGAGTCAAGATTATTCTTTTCTGATGGGAAAGTTGCGTTACAAGCGAATTTTATAAATGGTTATTTGTGTGGCGAAACAAAAACTTTTGCAAATGGCCCAAATTTCAAAGTTTATTCATTGGATGGAATCTCCCGTAGGTCTACTGATGGATTAGGTGGAGTTTTATTGGTTTACCATATAAATGAATCGAATAAGTTTAGTAATGAATTGAATGAATCAATTAACCTTATTAAAGAAAAAAAAGGAAAAATTTCTGAAAATACCGGCTATAAGTTATTTTCTAAAGCAAACTATCTAATAGATTCAACCACAACCTCAAATGGCAACATTGTTAAGTTTAGTAAGGTAAAAGATTACGTAAGTATTTATAACAATGAATTTGAGATTGTTAAAAAGTACTTCGATAAAAATGATCCTTCGAAGCCTACAGAAATTTTATATATCGATGAGACTGGTAAGCAAGTTTACTCTTTGTCTCAGGCAATTTCAGAAGTAAATGCTGCCTCTAAGGAATTACAAAAGGAAGCTGATAAAGTAAATAATCAAATTGTCATTTGTCATTATTGTAATACTCAAGTTAAACTTGGTAATTCAGTGAGCAACGGAGATTGTGATTGTTTTACAGTTAAGAACAATGGCGTAAAGGAGAAAATTTCAATATATGTTCGAGAAATTTGGCCATTTTGTTCAAGAAAATGTCTTGCCGATTGGGAAAAACAAACTTGTAAAAAAAATGGATATACTTGGGAATAATACCATTTAAATTTTTTGTACTGGAAATACCAATTGAAATTTAATCTTATAATTAATTTTTTGAGATTAAGTTTTTATTTGACTCTATAAAATCTTTTTCCTTTTCGAAAATTAAAATAAAGTTAGTATATAAAAATTCGCTTCGATAAGGAGTTCCCTAAACGAACAAAGTAAACCCCTTTGGATAATTGATTGCTTGAGAAGCTCATGCTTGTTGCGTTAACTACCTCTTGTTTAATGATTCGACCGTGAATATCTTGCAGACTAATACTTCCAGTGTACGGTGTATTTGTAGTAATCTGAATAATATTTTCCGCTGCTTGGTAAATCAACTGATAATCCATTGGTAGCACATTGACAGACCCTTGTAGGGTAATGAAGGAGCTTGTTTCACAGCCCGAAGGAGAGAATACGGATACGGAATAATCTCCTCCTAAATCAACCGGTGGCACTAAACTGTCATTGGTTTCTCCTTGCATGATTTGACCATTCAAATACCATTGATAGGCCGTTCCCGGTGTTGTCGTCCATAAGGTTGACATGTTGTCGTAAAATATAGTTGCGTTCGTTCCTGAAGGAGCACACGTGCCTTGATTTACGGTTCCTATGGTATTATTCAGTTTCCATTGAAAATCAGTTAATGCAAAGCAATCAGAGCCTAACACATATTGTAACCATGGATCAAGAAACCAAAACATTTTCTCCTGTTGTTCTGCCCTTGAAATCGAAATCCCTTGCGAGGAAGTGCCTTCACCAAAATCACAATTAAAATTGCTGTTAGCAAAATAACAATGCGCTCCACCGGTAATGCTAACAAAGGATTTACAGGTAGAGGCAATTCCTTGATATATAGGAATATGGTGTTCAGCCGGAGGGGTAACGCCATCACTAGAACCAGAAAAAATGAGGGCAGGAACCGTAATGTTTGGACAAACACCAATGGCTGTTGGGTTGGTTTCGGCTGGAGCTAATCCAACAATTCCCGCAATGGAGCTATTGTTTGCTGCGGCAAGCATGGTAGCTCCACCACCCATGGAATGGCCCATGATAACTGCCTTCTGTTTTACTGTCCCATTAAAAGGAGAACCTGCCGTAGTATTTAAGGCTAACATTTTAGTTACAACTAAGGCTAGGTCGGCTCCAAAATCTGCGTGGCTAGGCGCGGGGATCAGACTTCCTTCGGTACGGACAAAGGCCATAATGTAACCCTTCGGCACTAGGTGTTCCCATATATTTTGGTAAGCATCCCACCCCATGGCAAACCCATGACCAAATACGATAACTGGGAAATCAGGGAATGTAGCTACCGGGGTGTTTTCACCTGAAGTATAGCTAGGATAATAGATTTCCGTTTGAATTTGACGTCCAGGACCTCCGCCTGATCCAAATCCACCGCTACGGGTAGGGTCGTTGAAGGTTATTGTTCGATGACCGATTTGGAATTGACTGAATACCAAAAGCGGTGAAAAAATTAGTAGCAAAAGGATTTTTCTCATAAATCAAAAATACGAAAACCATTCCGCTTTTTAAGCGCCCAAACGGCTTTTATCCAAACTGCGGTTGTATGGATTCTGCAACTCACGCTTCGGCTATACTTTAATTTGTTTATATTTACCTAAAAGAAACCAATGTTTAAGAAATTACTAAGTGCCTTTATTTTTATTAGCTCCATAGTTTATACGAACGCCCAAGTTGGTGAGTGGATCGCTGCAAACCCGGGATTAGGGATTGACGTGGCTGTAGATCCTTTTAACGATAGCTATACCTGCGGTCAAATTGTTGGGGCGAATAATCAAATTGGTCCGTCTGTAATTAGTAGCAATGGACTTCAAGATGTTGTGGTGCAAAAATATGCTTCGAATGGTGCATTGTTGTGGGTGAGTCATTTTGGAGGTGCGGGCAGTGATTATTCATCTAAAATTGTGTTCGATGGTGTAAATGCCGTCTGGGTGGTGGGGCACTTTCAACAAACCATGACAGTGGGGCCTTATACACTCGTGTCAAGCGGGGGATATGATGTTTTTATTGTAAAATTAGATGCGAGTAATGGGGCGATATTAATGGCTAAAAAAGGGGGGGGGACCACCAATGATTATGCCATGGACTTGAGCCTGGGATCCAATGGAAATTTGTTTTTCTCGGGAAATTACAATGGAACCTTCGTTTTTCCTGGTGCAACCATTAATTCTGTTGGTAATGGTCATGCATTTCTATTGGAATTAGATTTAGCAGGAGTTCCCGTGCAATCTTTTGGTATAACCGGTGGAGTTTCTATTTGGACGCACACGGTAGATGTAAACGGTAATATTTACATTGGTGGTTTTTCAACGGCTGCATCTATTGGATTTAATGGATCCGCCCAGTCTATGAACGGTCAGAATCACTTTATCGCCAAATTCAATTCCATGGGGGTTTTTCAGTATAATACGCTCTCCCTATTTAATGGGGAGATTTATGGATTATCTGCCGACTCAACTGGAAACATTTATTTTACAGGAAATTTCGATTCGCAAGCGAGTTTTGGTCCAATTTCTTTAGTGAATGGCGCAAATGATAACGCGCTTCTAGTTAAGATAAATAATAATGGAACGTATTCATGGGCAAAATCCTTTGGCGGAAACGGAAACGATCAGGGCTATGACTTGAATTGCAAAAGCAATACGCAATTGTTACTTACTGGTGTTTACACTGGAAATATCACGTTCGGCACTGTGCCATTAACTGGCGGTGCGAATGCTAGGGCGTATTTAGCGAAAATTGACACCAGTGGTCAGGTTACATCTGTTGTTTCTGGTTCGTCAACGAATTCATCGGTTTTTGCCAATTCAATCACATCTAATGGAAATGGTATTTATTTGTCTGGCACTACTTTTGGAACCATGAATATGGCTGGACTTTCCGCCTCGGTTTCATCCTCCTTTTTGATAAAAATTGCAGGAAATTCTAATGCGATTACCGGAAAAGTCTTCCAAGATGTAAATAATAATGCCTTATTGGATGTTGCTGAAGTTGGTTTGCCAAACGTCATGGTGCAGGTCACGAATGGTTCATATCAAGCGCTATCTGCTAACAATGGGTTCTACGAAGTGTTTGCCAACGCAGGTACATACGCGGTGAACATACCAAATATGCCATTATACCATACGCTGAGTACTCCGCTGTTACAAAATGCCATTTTCGTTGGTTTGGGTGATGTAGATTCACTCAATCATTTCGGACTTGTTCCAACTCCAAATATGCCCGATTTACGGGTTACGCTCACACCAACGACCTCTCCGAAGGCAGGGTATGTTCTCGGTTACATGTTATCCTACAAAAATGTTGGTACAGTGGCACAAAATACGACCGTGAACTTCACGCCTCCAGCAGGTATTAACTATTTATCTGCATCACCCGTTCCAACGCTTCAAATCGCCAACAATTTGCAGTGGCAATTAGGTGTTTTGCAACCCGGACAACAAGGTGCTGTGTTCATCCAATTTAACATTCCTGTTGGAACTCCTATAGGTTTTCCACTTGCGTCTCAAGCCCAAATTACTCCTTTAACAGGTGACTTAACTCCTAATGATAATGTTGCTACAAGTCAAATTCAAGTTGTTGGTCCTTACGATCCAAATATAAAGTTGGTCGATAAAGACACGCTTTACAATGTATCGAGCGCTGATTGGTTAGAATATACCGTTCATTTTCAAAATGTTGGAAACGATACCGCATACAATGTAGTTATTATTGACACCCTTTCAACTTTTTTAGATTTAGCTTCCTTTGAACTTTTAGCAATGAGTCATCAACCCTTGGAAGTGAGCTTTGAGGGGCAAATAATGACCTTTCGCTTTAATCAAATAATGTTACCAGACAGCACCACCAACCAAGTTGGTTCGAATGGATTCGTGAAATTTAGGTTAAAACATCCCGCCTCATTACCATTTCTCACAGAAATAAACAATTTCGTCGATATTTACTTTGACTTTAACGACCCTATTCGAACAAATACTGCCACCACCATTCACTTGGATTCCACGATTGCTAATAGTTCAATCCTTGAACTAAATGACGGGTTGCGTATTTTTCCGAATCCTACGGACGCTGAGTTAACCATTAAATTATCAAAATCCCTAAATGAATCTATGCAACTCATTTTAACGGATTTGAGTGGAAGAGTTCATCTCGTGCAAACAATGAACGAACAAGGAACTACCATAAATACTTCCGCACTGAAACCTGGATTTTATAACGTGCAGGTAACGAATGGCAATTCTCAGTGGAGTGCAAGATTTATTAAAATATAAGTGGGTTTTGTGAATGTAGTTGAAATGTAGCTACAGGTCTGTTTTCCGTAAAAGGTTGTTTCTTTTCAATCATAATGAATAGCACCAATCAACTTTTAAGCGCCCAACCTGCTTTTATCCAAACTGCGGTATTGTATAGCTTCAGCAACATGCGGTGTTTGAATGTCCGAAGATCCCTCCAAATCCGCAATCGTCCGAGCTACTTTCAAGATGCGGTCGTACGCACGTGCAGACAGACCTAAGTGTACCATGGCTTGTTTCAACAAGGCCCTCGACGAATCATCTAATACACAATGCGTCTCAATTTCACTCCGACTCATTTGGGCATTGTTGTGCGCCATCGAGCTTTTGTAGCGCTTCTTTTGAATGCTACTCGCTGTTTCAACCCTACTGCGTATGCTTCGGCTATCTTCCTGTGGCATCGTTCCCGTTAATTCATCATATTTTACCGGCTGCACCTCAATGTGCATATCGATGCGGTCCAGTAAGGGTCCAGAGATTTTATTTAAATAGCGATCCACCATGCCCGGCCCGCACGAACATCCTTTTTCAGGGTGATTCAAATACCCGCAGGGACAAGGATTCATGGCCGCAATCAACATAAACCCCGCTGGATATTCAATGCTGAATTTTGCACGGGAAATACTTACTGTGCGGTCTTCCAAGGGTTGTCTTAGCACCTCCAACACTGTTCGTTTATATTCGGGGAGCTCATCTAAAAATAATACCCCATTATGCGCTAAGGAAATTTCGCCGGGTTGGGGGTAACTTCCGCCCCCGATTAGCCCAATATCCGATATCGTATGGTGTGGTTTTCTAAATGGACGTTGTCTTATTAATCCGCCCGTATGTTTAATCTTTCCTGCGACACTGTGAATTTTAGTGGTTTCCAAGGCCTCTTCTAAACTCATACTCGGGAGTAGGGTGGGGAAGCGCTTAGCTAACATGGATTTCCCTGATCCTGGAGGCCCTATAAGAATAATGTTATGCCCTCCTGCCGCTGCAATTTCAAAGGCGCGTTTCACGGCAAACTGTCCTTTAACTTCTTTAAAATCTACAGGAATTTCAAAGTTTGCATGTTCGTATGCATCCATCGCTGGGGCTATTGCAGGGGAGCAAGAACTTGGGTCGTTTAAGAAGTTCACAACCTGAGTTAAGTTGGATAAGCCATATACCTCAAGCCCCTCAATAACCGCCGCTTCAGAGGCATTGATTTCTGGAACGATGATTCCTTTAAATCCCTCTTCTCGCGCTTGCAAGGCAATGGCTAACACCCCCCGAGTGGCTTGAAGCGAACCATCCAAGGAAAGTTCACCTACGATGAGATAAGAGGATAGGCTATCATGTGTGAGCTGATTACTTGCAGCGAGAATTCCAAGGGCAATCGGCAAGTCGAAGACAGAGCCTTCCTTACGGATGTCTGCTGGGGCTAAATTCACAGTGATTTCTTTCCCTGGGAAATGAAATCCGTTATTCTTAAAACTTGCTCGAATGCGTTGCTGACTCTCTTTTACGGCATTATCTGGTAGTCCTACCAAATAAAAATTTAATCCGTTATCGATATTTACTTCAACAGTGATGGTGGTCGCAGTGATTCCAAATACACTGCTTGAATATAATTTTACTAACATAAGATGTGTGTGTTGTTGTTTTCTATTTAAGTTAGCTAGAATTTTTAAGGCCTTCATTTTTTTAACGTTTAATAGCACATGGCTCCCTCAAATTTACACCAACTGGTTCCGCAGTTTTCTGCCTTACGTACTGAATTGTCAATACACGAATTGCTTCAAGCGGTTTGGGCCCAACTAGAAAAAGACATCCATGCCCTTGGCTTGGTCATCTCGCCTGTGGATGGTGTAGAACTTCCTATAATGCATCAGCATCTCGTTATTTTCTTGCGTGAACTTACACCCGGTTCGCTACCCGAGTTTTTATACCGCGTTGATTTACCCGAAACTTCAGATGTATTAGATCCAAGCACTGAAGATTTCTTTGAGAATTTAGCCTGGCAAATTTTACGCAGAGAGGCATTGAAAGTATACTTTAGATTGCACTATGCGGGATAATAGACTGAGTTTAGCCTCAATTCCTTACCTTTGCACACAATTTAATGCATGAGCGATTTACTTTCTAAACTTGAAGCCATCCACTTTCGATTTATAGAAGTCGGAAAAATGATTACCGATCCGGACATCATTTCTGACATGGACCGTTTTGTTAAATTGAGCAAGGAATATCGCGAATTGGAAGAACTTGAAAGCTACTATAAACGCTATTCAAATGTCCTTTCTAATTTAAGCTCTGGTAAAGCATTGCTTGAACAAGAAACCGATCCTGAAATGCGCGAAATGGCCAAGGAAGAGATCGATGCCCTAGAACAAGAACGACCAGCATTGGAAGAAGAAATCAAAATGATGCTGATTCCAAAAGACCCAGAAGATGACAAAAATGCCATCGTGGAATTGCGCGCCGGTACGGGTGGTGATGAGGCTTGTATCTTTGTTGAAGACATTTTCCGAATGTATACCATGTATTTTAAAGAAATGGGTTGGCAAGCGGAAGTAATTAACTCTTCAGAAGGAACAACAAAAGGGTTTAAAGAAATTTCAATTCAAATTACAGGGGCTGGAATTTATGGCGCTATGAAGTTTGAATCTGGAGTACATCGCGTACAGCGCGTCCCAGAAACCGAATCACAAGGTCGAGTTCATACCTCAGCAATTACCGTTGCCGTGCTTCCGGAAGCTGAAGAAGTAGACTTCAAATTGGATATGAATGATGTCCGTAAAGATACCTTCCGCGCTTCGGGTGCAGGAGGACAGCACATTAATAAAACCGAATCTGCCATTCGTTTAACCCACATTCCTACCGGCGTAGTGGTTGAATGTCAGGATGGGCGCTCTCAACATAAAAACCTAGAGCAGGCAATTTCAGTATTACGCTCCCGCTTATACCAAGCAGAATTAGACCGGATACATAATGAACGTGCAGCGCAACGAAAAACCTTGGTTTCCACCGGGGACCGTTCCGCTAAAATTAGAACCTACAACTATCCGCAAGGGAGAATTACAGACCACCGAATAAATAAAACCATGTACAATCTGGCGTCGTTTATGAATGGAGACATTCAAGAAATGATCGATTCATTGCGCATGGCGGAGAATGCTGAAAAACTAAAAGGTCAAGAATAATGACACGGAGCGAACTCATACATCAAATTTTCGCAAAACAATCCTTTCTATGTGTGGGCTTAGATCCAGTCTTAGAAAAAATACCAGCCCATTTATTAGCCTTCGAAGACCCAATCTTTGAATTTAATAAACGGATTATTGATGCAACCTCGGAATACGCCGTAGCATATAAGCCCAACACGGCATTTTATGAAGCACTCGGAGTTAAAGGATGGGAAAGCCTTGAAAAAACGATTAAGTATATACCGAAAGAATGTTTCATTATTGCCGATGCAAAACGTGGAGATATTGGTAATACGTCAACGGCTTATGCGAAAACGTTTTTTGAAACACTTCCCTGCGATGCCGTTACTGTAGCTCCGTATATGGGAAAAGATAGCGTTCAACCGTTTTTGAAGTTTGATGGCAAGTGGGCCATTGTACTTGGATTAACCTCAAACGAAGGAGCAAACGATTTTCAATATTATGCAAACAAGGAGGAACAACCGCTTTACGCCAAGGTGATTTCTACTGTAATGGAATGGGGGACTTCTGAAAATTTGATGTTTGTTGTTGGTGCCACACGTACCGAACAATTAGCGGATATCCGACGGATTGCGCCGGAACATTTCTTATTGGTTCCTGGAGTAGGTGCACAAGGAGGCTCCTTAGAAGATGTATTTAATGCCGGTGCAACTACGGATTGTGGTTTGTTGGTGAATGCCTCACGCTCCATTATATATGCAGGATCAGGAACGGATTTTGAAGTGGCTGCAAAAAAAGAAGCGCTGAACATACAATCCGAAATGGCCTTGTACCTTCAGCGCTTAATGCGTTGAAAAATGCGTATATCTTACTTTGAAGCTAAATCGTTTGATTGAATTTCCGTCTTCGTAGACCCGTAAGCATCGCAACCAGCTTTTCTTGAAGCACCACACGATGATAAAATCACAGATGCAACAACAGCCAATAGAATTAAAACATTTACCTTCGTTTTCATAGTTGTGTGTTTTTGTTGTTTGTGTATCCTCTAACGAGTCTTGACGATATAAAGTTACAAAATTTGTAAGAAGGTTGCCCGAATGTTGAAAATTTAATGTTCAATTAAAGCGTTACACGTAGAATGAAGTATATAGTTTTACTGAGTAGCCTGCTCATTTTTTCGGGGATTTTTTCTCAAAAAGTGAGCGTAAGCTATTTATTTACAGCCCCTTCGGATGCTGTTTCTACTTCGTTCTTCAAAAAACCACATACCCTCGCATCACGCCAATTCCTTGCTATGGAATTAATGCAAGCGTCGTTATACCTAACTGAACTTGGGTATTATACGGCAACACTCGATGTGGATTCGCTCGCCGATTCCCCCAATATTACGGTTAAGGTATTTCCTGGAGAGCAATTTAAGGGGGTTCAACTTACACTTTCCCCGGAGCTTGTTCCGTGGTTTGAACAATACGCGCGTTCATCCGCGCGTGTCGCTGATGCCATTGTATTTAAATCACCGAGTGCTTATGCATCAGCGTTACAACAGGTCATTCGAACGTTTCAAAATAATGGGTACCCCTTCGCCACATACAACTTTGATTCCTTGGGTTATTCAAAGGGATTGATTTCATTAAATGTTTCTTTGATTAAAGGACGTAGAATGCAATGGAAAGAAATTGTAATCAAAGGTGATTCCTCCATTGCCTTGAAACCTATTCAACAAATTATTGGGATTCGTTCAGGTGATTTATTTTCAATCGATAAGCTAAAAGATGTCGATGACCGAATTGAACAACTGACCTTTGTTGATGCCATAAAACCTTCTGATTTTGTGTTTTCGAAAGATGGCATGACCCTTTTTCTATATTTAAAGGCCACCAAATCTTCTAATGTTAATGGTGTTTTAGGCTTACAGCCAAATCTCGTGAGTCAGAAAATTGGATTAACCGGTGAATTACAGTTGAAGCTAAACAATGCCCTGCGTCGAGCGGAACAACTTGATTTCAATTGGCGAAGCATTAAACCAGCTACCCAATTACTCAATCTCAGGTTGCTTTATCCATACTTGTTCAATTCCTTGCTTGGAACCGAAGTGAAATTGAATTTATATAAACGGGATTCTACCTTTCTGGAACTGAGATCAACGCTTGGAATACAATATCAAGTGGGTAGGCACTGGCAGCTTAAAGGCATGTTTTCCTATTTCGGGAGTAATCGATTGTATGCGGCTAACAGCAGCGCAGAGTTCTTAAATGTGACCTCCCTTAAAAATTCCATGTACGGACTTGGTATTAACTATAAGAAATTAGATTATTTACCGAATCCACGGACCGGACTTGCATTCCAACTGGAAGGATTCATTGGTCAACGGAGCGTTTTGAATGATTCATCGGGAAAGGTTGTCAATGCAAAAGTTTCCATGAATTTGGAGCATTTTATTCCCATTCACAAGCGCTGGGTTATTCGTTATCAGTTATCTTTTGATACCTATTTAGCACCTTCCATTTTTTCAAATGAATGTTATCGATTTGGCGGGTTGAACACACAGCGAGGGTTTAACGAAGAACAATTTCTAGCCACTACGAAAAGTGTAAATCAAGTGGAACTTCGGTATTTACTCGACCGGAATTCGGCTGTTTTTGCGTTTTTCGATCAATCTATCTATGAAAACAGAAGCAACAACAGCTACCAAAAAGATGCGCCAATGGGCTTTGGTGTTGGAGCAAATATTGGTTCAACTGTTGGCATTTTTTCTTTAGCCTACGCCCTAGGTCTTGAAAAAAATAATCCCTTTGATGCCCGTTCCGGAAAAATCCACTTCGGTTATATTGCCTATTTTTGAGGCATGGACCTTCACGGGAAAGCCCTTTATTTATCCTACGACGGATTAACCGACCCTTTGGGACAAGCTCAAATCTTGCCGTATCTGCTCGGACTGGAACAACAAGGGATGGGCTTCGTTATCATTTCCTTTGAAAAAAAGGAGGCATTTTCTGCTCACAAACAACACGTACAAAAACAGCTTGAGGGGCGAGATATTCAATGGATACCACTTTCCTATACCAAGAAACCAGCTGTGTTCTCAACGGTATATGATCTTTGGCGTATGAAACGTGCGGCGAGGAAGACACTAACGACCGCTCACACAATTATTCATTGCCGCAGTTATCTTCCCATGCTGGTAGCCATGTCCATTAACCAAGGACGGAAGGTAATTTTTGATATGCGTGGCCTTTGGGCAGATGAGCGGATTAATGGAAACTTGTGGCCGCAACATAAACCACTGTATCGTTGGATATACCGCTACTTCCTTCGCAAGGAACTGGTTTTTATTCAGCAAAGTGATGCGCTTGTTTCCCTAACCCATGATGGGGTTAAGGCCCTTTCGGAACGCTATGGTTCAGGTATTATTGAAAATAAATCCACTGTGATTCCTTGTTGTGTTGATTCGGAGTTATTTCAACCCGAGACCCCGCAATTGAATCTTAAAAATTCCTTAGGTATACCTGATGAGGCTAAGGTGTTAATTCATGTGGGATCCGTAGGTACATGGTATCGATTGGACCAAGAACTTGTCTTTTTTAATGCCTTATTTGCTATGGATTCCTCTTGGTATTTTTTGATTCTCACAAAAGACACCGTCGCAGCAAGAGCAATAATTCATTCAAATCAATCGCTTTCCTCGCGCGTGATTCTTCACAGCGCACCCCATCACGAAGTACCATCATTCCTGAATCTGGCCAAAGCGAGCATTCAATTCATAGAGCCGGCGTATTCAAAACGTGCCTCCTCACCGGTTAAATTAGGGGAGTCCTTGGCGATGGGAGTCCCTGTTATAACCAATGTAGGTATAGGGGATTCGCAGGCCCTAATTCAGGAGGGTTCTGCCGGAATTTGTATTAACTCCTGGGATGATATTCCTTCCGCGGTAATGGATTTTCAACGCATGCGCTTTGATACAAATGCCATTCGAACGTATGCGATACGCACCTTAGGACTTGAGCAGGGTATTAACGCGTATCAACAGGTTTATAAAAAAATGCTGTCCCATGATTAAGGTTGCTATTCTTTGTCCATATCCTTTGGGTGAAGCGCCTTCACAACGTTTTCGGGTAGAGCAGTATCTTTCGTGGTTAGGTACTCAGGACATTCAAACCACAAGTTATCCCTTTTTAAGCTCAAACGCTTGGGAAATATTTTATCATTCAAATAAGCCCATAGCCAAATCATTTCAAATACTCTTGGGATTCATTCGACGCCTTATGCTCTTGGTAAGGTTGTTTTCTGTGGATTATGTGTTCATTCATCGCGAAGCATCGCCGGTTGGACCTCCGATTCTTGAGTGGCTAATCGCTAAGGTATTGAGAAAGCGAATTGTTTATGATTTTGATGATGCCATTTGGTTGCCAAATTATAGCAAACAACATCGGTTCATTCACCGATTGAAAGCGTATTGGAAAGTGAAATTCATTATTCGTTGGGCTTATCGAGTTTCTGTTGGAAATGAATTTTTAGCTTCGTATGCATCAAGATATAATGCAAATGTAGATGTCATTCCCACTACCATTGATATGGATTACCATGCCTTGCACTCGGATTCCATACGCTCCACACTTCCAGTTATTGGTTGGACCGGAACGCATACTACGGTAGATTATTTAAAACCAATCGTTCCTGCCTTAGAAAAATTAGCGCCAATTCATGCCTTTGAATTTGTCGTGATTTCCAATGAACCACCATCTTTTTTCATTCCAAATCTGCGGTTTGTTCGCTGGAATAAATCCACAGAAATTGAAGACTTAAGTCAATTTTCAATTGGAGTCATGCCACTTGAAGATACCGAATGGGCTAAGGGGAAATGTGGCTTTAAGGCCTTGCAATATATGGCGTTAGGGATTCCAACCATTGCCGCTCATGTTGGGGTGAATTCGTCGATTATTACACATGGTCATGATGGATTTATTGCCAAGACCACGGAGGATTGGTTTGAATACTTGAATGCCTTACTTTCTGATCCATCGCAAGGAAGAATGCTGGGTGTCAATGCGCAAGCATGCATTCGGAACCGTTTTTCTGTTCAGGCCAATCAAGAAAACTACCGCTCACTTTTTACCTCATGAAATTACTTTTCGCAACACAAAATGAACACAAAGCCTCAGAAATTCGAGCCTTATTGCCTAAGGGATTTGAATTACTCAGTCTAAATGACATTCAGTGCACTCAAGATATTCCGGAAACGGCAGATGCCCTGGAAGGAAATGCTTTGATCAAAGCAAATACAATCTTTAAGCATACGGGTATACCCTGTTTTGCTGATGATTCAGGCTTAGAGGTAGCGTTCTTGCATGGTAAACCTGGCGTACATTCAGCGCGCTTTGCTGGTCCTGAAAAAAACGACCGAGCCAACAGTGAAAAATTACTTTCCCTACTTGAACATGCGCCCAACAGGGATGCGCAGTTTCGCACCGTTATCGCCTATGTTGACGGAGCCGAACCACGTTATTTCGAAGGGTTCGTTAAAGGCACTATCTTGTCCGATTTTCGAGGGGATCAAGGCTTTGGCTATGACCCGATTTTTCAACCCATAGGATGGAATAAAAGTTTTGCGGAGGTTACTACAGCTGAAAAAAACAACATCTCGCATCGTTCGCTTGCCTTTAAGCAGTTCCTAGGGTACCTGCATGCTGTGAATAAATTTTAAGGCTTTTCTTCCCTTTCCCGTTTTGCATCCGAAGTGAATTCTGTACTTTCGTAGAAAGACTTTCACCATGCATTTTTCACAAGAATTAGCAGATCGTTTCATGCGATATGTGCGCATCGATACCGAGGCAGATCCAAACTCGAGCAGTTTTCCTTCCTCCGAAAAACAAAAAGACTTAGGTCGCTTACTTATTCAAGAACTTATTGAACTTGGTGCCTCAGACGTTGAAATGGATCCATGGGGATACGTGTTTGCCACCATTCCGTCTAATTCACCGAATCAAAACCTACCAACCATTTGTTTTTGTTCGCACATGGATACAGCACCAGATTGCAGCGGGAAAGATGTGAAACCAATCCTTCATCGCGCTTGGAATGGATCGCCAATTACACTTCCAGATGATACTACCCAAGTGATTACGGTAGAAAATCAACCCTATTTAAGCGGAAAAATAGGCCAAGATGTCATTACTGCCTCTGGCTTAACCTTGTTGGGTGCTGATGATAAAGCAGGCGTTACCATCATTATGGAACTCGCAAAACATCTCTTATCGCATCCCGAAATCCCACACGGTAAGATTCGTATTCTATTTACTCCGGATGAAGAAGTAGGCCGTGGCGTAGAACATCTGGATATGAATAAACTCGGCGCGGATTATGGTTATACCCTAGATGGGGGACCCCTGGGCGAAGTGGAAGATGAAACGTTTTCTGCTGATGCCATGACGTTTACCTTTACTGGCGTTAGCGCACACCCAGGATATGCTAAAGGTAAAATGCAACACGCCATTAAAATGGCTAGTGATTTCGTTGCCGCCTTGCCAAGCGATCGATGGTCACCGGAAACCACAAGCCACCGCGAAGGATTTGTTCATCCCACATCCATTTCAGGAAGCCTCGAGTCCGCTACCGTATCTTTTATTTTAAGGGATCACATTACGGCTAAGCTCACAGAGCATGCAGATCAATTAGTGGCTATAGCGAATGAGGTACTTTCCAACTACCCCGGAGCGCGTATGTCGCATGAACGTGTGGAACAATATCGAAATATGAAAGAAATATTAACCGATTGTCCATTCGTAACCGATTATGTCGTTGAAGCCATGGAAAAGGCTGGAATTAACCCGAAACGTTCCATTATCCGAGGAGGTACAGATGGTTCGCGCTTATCTTTTATGGGCTTACCGTGCCCGAATATATTTACAGGAGAAATGGCTATTCATTCTCGACAGGAATATGTGGTAGTTCAAGACATGCAAGCCGCTGTGAATGCCTTAATTGAGTTGGTTCAACGTTGGGAAAAACATAACTAATGGATTTTAAAGCATTACAAAAGAAAATTAAAGCCAAGGAATTTGAGCCCATCTATGTACTGCATGGAGATGAATCCTTTTATATTGATAAATTGGTGGATTTGTTTGAAGCTTCGGTACTTGAACCCCATGAACGTGATTTTAACCAACAAGTAATTTACGGGAAAGAGGCCGATTTGTTGAACTTACTCGGTGTGCTCAAGCAATATCCCATGATGGCTGAACGCCGACTGGTTATTTTAAAAGAAGCGCAAGAATTCAAGCAATTGTTAGAACTGGAAAGCTACCTCAACGAGCCTGTTCCTAGTACGGTTTTTGTCATTGCACATAAACATAAATCTCTTGACTCGCGGACTAAATTCGCGAAACTCGCACAGCAAAAAGGGGTTGTTTTTAAGGCCGAAAAAATCAGGGATTATCAGTTGCCAGAATGGATCACTTCCTTGTTGAGTGCTAAAGGCTTTACGCATACCTCGAAGGTGCCTCACATTCTTGCCGAATCCATTGGTAATGATTTATCAAGAATCTCCAATGAGCTCGATAAATTAGCCATCGTACTTCCTGAAGGTCAAAAAATTGATGAGGCCCTCGTTGAAAAGCACATTGGGATTTCTAAAGAGTATAATATTTTTGAATTAAATAATGCAGTAGGAGCAAGGGATTTGGTTAAAGCCCTTAAAATTGTTAAGTATTTTGAAGCGAATCCGAAGGCTGGAGAATTGGTACCGGTAATTGGTATTCTGTTTAAGTTTTTCTCCCAATTGATGCGCATTCATTTCATTCAAGATAAGAGCAGGGAGGGGATCGCAAAGGCAATCAATGTACATGCCTTCGTTGCCGGTGAACTCTTGAATAGCAGGAATCATTATAATCCTAAAAAAGTTGCTGAGAATATTGAGCTGCTTTATCAATATGATTTAAAATCTAAAGGGGTGGGCAGTACGAGCGAGGGAAGTGATACCTTGCTGCGAGAATTGGTTATTCAATTAATTGCCTAAGATGTTTTACTTACCCAATCTTTTACCTTCCGCAGAAACCTTCGTTTTAACTGAGGAAGAATCTTCGCATTGCATTCGTGTATTGAGAAAACAGCCGGGAGATGAAATTCAGGTCTTGGATGGAAAAGGTGGGCTATATACTGCAGCTATACTCGACGCGCATCCTAAAAAATGCACAGCAAATGTGCTTAATTATGTTTTTGAGGAGCCTACCCGTTCGATTCATTTGGCGGTTGCACCTACAAAGAATATGGACCGTATAGAATGGCTGGTAGAAAAAGGAACCGAATTGGGATGTACTCAGTTTACATTCATTTTAACCAAACGTTCAGAACGCACCAAGGTCAACATGGACCGAATTCATAAAATTGCAGTATCGGCAATGAAACAATCCAAGCGGGTGTATTTACCCATCCTGGATGCACCGATGCCCTTGAACGAATTTTTAACGAAATATCCGGGCGGCTGGGTAGCGCATTGTGATGATGCATTGCCTCGCGATACGGTTGATGCAAGTGGACCCTATCGAATGCTTATTGGTCCAGAAGGAGATTTTACACCGGATGAGGTTAAAGCGACCTTGAAGGCAACCTATCGAGCGGTTACCTTGGGAGACGCGAGGTTACGCACCGAGACAGCGGCGTTGAAATCGATAATTATCCTTGAGGGTTTAACGGAACGTGGGTGATGTTTCCTTCGGATACCAGGGGTTCTAAATGCATTTTCAAATAAACCTGAATCAAGGCAATTACATCCTTTTCACAGTACACAGCAATGCGTTCTAAGTCCTTGTCTTCGTAGTAAACTCGAGCAACATCAGCTCCGCTAATATCATCTTTCGGGGTAGGAATCCCAAACACATGACACAACAGCGCTAAGCCCGTGTATGCTTTGTAATCTCCAAATTTCCAAAGTTCCATGGTGTCCAAGTGACGGATTTCCCATGGTTTTTTACCCGCAATATCAAGGGCTAAGGGGAGCGATATCCCATTAATCAACATTCTTCTACAGATATATGGAAAGTCAAATTCTTTGGCATTATGCCCGCACAGAATTGCGTTTTTGTAATGGTCGTCGAGTAGGCGTTTGAATTGGCTTAGTAAGGTGTACTCATCATCATGCGCAAACGATTTAACACGAATCGTTCTTCCAGTAGTGCTGTCTTTTACCATCCCTACTGAAATACAAATGATTTTTCCAAATTCAGATTGGATACCTCCGAGGTCTTTATATACCATTTCTCCAGGTTTTTCATCTGAAATTTTCATTCGATTTTTTCCCTCGAATAAGGTTCGGGCGGTTTCATCTAGTTCACTGTAGATATAGGTTTGTGGTACCGTTTCAATATCCAAAAAGAGGATTTTTTCAATAGCTAAAGCTTCCATTATGAATGATAATTTAATTGCGAATTACGATTAATTATTGGAATTTTGTGCCATGTCTGAACAATTAATTATCAGCGGCGGCGAAAAAAACGATAAATACCAAACCTTATTGCAGCAGTTGCCTGCCTTAATGGATGAGCAGGTGGATCATGTAGCGAACATGTCCAATTTGGTGGCGGCTATGAAACAAACCTTTGGATTTTTTTGGGTTGGATTTTATCGGGTACAGGCAGATGAATTAGTTTTAGGACCGTTTCAAGGACCAATCGCATGTACGCGCATCAAAAAAGGACAAGGCGTTTGTGGTGCGTCGTGGCTAGAAGAACGGACGATGGTAGTTCCTAATGTTCATGAATTCCCAGGCCATATTGCGTGTAGTGATCAATCAAAGAGTGAGATTGTTGTCCCCCTTTTTAAGGCAGGAGTGCTTGTTGCAGTGCTTGATGTGGACAGTGATGAATTTGCTACCTTTGACGAGGACGATAAAATTCAGTTAGAAAAAATCCTCGAATGGTTCAGCGCATATTATTAGGAATTTCACTGCTCTTGTTATTTGGTTGTGCTCAAGTGGGTACACTCAGTGGCGGGGGGCGTGATGTAAAAGCGCCGGAAATAATTTCGAGCGCCCCAAGCATGGGGGCATTGAATACCAATCCAGCACTTATTCGATTGCAATTCGATGAGTTTATAGAATTGAAAAATCCCATTGAGACATTTCGTCTAGAGCCCGCAGATGCAAAAATCACTGTCGTTTTAGCTAAAAAAACGGTGTTGGTGTCACTCAAAGGGGAGTTAAATCCGAATACCACCTACAGTTTATACATTGATGGAGGAGTGAAAGACATTTCAGAGGGCAATGACTCCGTGTATCAGTATGTTTTTTCAACGGGTTCAACTTTAGATTCTGCAAAACAAGTATACCGAATTGGAGAGGCTTATTCAAAGAAATCCATGACAGGTGTAACGGTTGGCCTATATGCCTCCGATACCAGTGCGAAACCCCGTTACCTAACGAAAAGTAACGAAGAAGGGTGGGCGAGTTTGGATTATTTACCGGTAGATTCTTTTTATGTTAAAGCGTTTTTGGATTTAAATCGAAACGGTTTAATCGATGTGAATGAACCCCAAGATATGCGGTTTAAGGCCAATGTTCCTACCAATGATTCACTGCCAATGTTGCTTTCAACACCACGCGAATTAAATCGCATGCACTCGTTTAAAGTGTTGCCTCCGGGTATGTTAGTGGGGCACCTCCCAGAAGAGATTGCGTTGCGTGATGTGCGTGTTAATGGCCAGCAAGCGCCTATGTATCGAGTCGATAGAGACTCCATGGCCATTAGCCTCAGTCAATTCGAACCAGGTTCCTTGGTGATTTCTACACCCTTAGATTCAGTTTCTTTACTTTATACTGCGAAAGAAAAGGCTACGCCTATTAAATTCCAAGTGATTCAACCCAATGTTGGTCCCTTCATTACCTTAACCTGTAATGCCTTTCTTGATTCAATGATTGACCTGAATTCCATTGAATTGATGCGAGCAGATTCAACGATAATTCCTATTAAATCGCTTTTAGTGGATCATAATAGAATCCAACTTGTTCCACAAACTTGGACCTCAGGTAAACTGAAATTAAACATAGGGGCAAATGCCATTCAGGGGCTTAACGGAACTAAGGTGCTCCCAACGACCCTTGACTTGGTTTGTTTTGGTGAGGCTGAATTGGGTACCTTGATTATTAACTTTAAAAATAATCCGTCAGGTAAACTTCTTTTACTAGAAAAGGATGGAAAAACAGTTGCCTCAACATATTATTTGCCGGGTGCAAAAAACCAAGATTCCTTTGAGCGCTTGGTGCCAGGTGAATATCACGTAGTGTTGATTGATGACCTTAATGGAAACGGCGTGTGGGATGCTATTCGTCCAGAAACAAAACAGGCCGCGGAACCGCTGCAACGCTACACTAAAATCCCCAAAGTGCGTGCCAATTGGGATGTGGAAGTTAGCTTAGATTAATTCCAAGTATAGTTTTCAACAACAGCCAATCCACCTAAAAAACTTAGTACCTTTAAGGTTCGCAAATTTCACCTGTATGTACTTAATTTTTGATACGGAAACCACCGGGTTACCGCGTAATTTCAAGGCTCCTATTACCGATACGGATAACTGGCCTCGTGTGGTTCAATTGGCTTGGCAATTACATGATGAATCCGGTAAATTAATTAAGCATAATGCCGCTATCATCAAACCAAATGGATTCACTATTCCCTTTGATTCTGAAAAAGTGCATGGAATTTCTACGGCCCTAGCAACCTATGTTGGACGAGAACTCGATGAGGTGATTGCTGAATTCATGTATGACTTAAAGCAAGCGAAGTTCATTGTTGGTCATAACTTGAAATTTGATGTCAATGTGATGGGCTGTGAATTTGTACGCATGGAAATGGATTCCCCCTTGGAAACTATGCCCGTGTTAGATACATGTACGGAGGAAAGTGCGGCACTTGTCCAATTAACGGGAGGTAAAGGCGGACGGTTTAAATTACCTACCCTTACTGAACTGTATGGGTTTCTATTTAATGAATCTTTCAATGAAGCACATAATGCTACGGCGGATGTTGAGGCAACTACGCGTTGTTTTCTTGAGTTGATTCGCCGCGATCATTATTCACCAGATCGCCTTCATACGGATGAAGGATATGGCCTTCGGTTTAAGCAGGCAAATCCAAGTACCATCAACTTGATTGGACTTGAGCATCAGAACTTAAAGGAGGCAAGTAAAGCCTTAAAGCAATCCGATAAAACGCAGCGCACAGACACAACAGAGTTACCTGCTGAATTAGAAGATGCTCCATTTACCCATTTGCATGTTCATTCTCAATTCACCTTGTTACAATCAACCGCTGAAATTAAATCGCTGATTAATAAAGCCATTGAATTAGATTTACCTGCCCTTGCGTTAACCGATAATGGAAACATGATGGCTGCCTTTCAATTTGAAAAGGTATTGAGTGATCATAATTCAAAAATATTGCAGGAGAAAGCGGAGGCTGAAGAGAATGGTTCACCCTTTACGAAGCGTCCAATCCTTCCAATTATTGGCTGCGAGTTTAATGTATGTGTTGATCATAAAAATCGAGACACTAAGGATGTGGGCTACAAAATGGTCTTCCTTGCAAAAAATAAAAACGGGTATCAAAACCTCATAAAATTATCGTCTCTCGCCTATACCAACGGATTCTATTACCTTCCGAGGATAGATAAAGCCTTGGTGGAACAATATTCCAACGACATAATTGTGCTATCAGGTGGTCTTGATGGTGAAATTACATCCCTCATCTTAAATGTGGGTGAAGCTCAGGCAGAAAGTGCATTGCTATGGTGGAAATCTGTATTCAATGAAGACTTCTACCTAGAAATCAATCGACATCAATTAGAGGCGGAAGACCATGCGAATGAGGTATTAATTCGTTTTTCGAAGGCGCACGGCGTTAAATTGGTGGCAACAAACAACAGTTATTATGTTAACCAAGGCGATGCCAATGCACACGACGTCTTGTTGTGCGTAAGGGACGGTGAGTTGATGTCTACACCGATTGGTCGCGGAAGAGGCTACCGTCACGGGTTTGAAAATGATGAATTTTATTTCAAGACCCCTGAACAAATGAAGCGCTTGTTCGCGGATTTGCCTGAATCTATTTTATCGATTGCTGAGATCATTGAGAAATGTGAGGCCTATACCTTGTCGCGTGATGTGTTACTTCCGAAATTTGAAATTCCAGAAGAATTTATTGATCCAAGTGACGATATTAACGGCACAAAAAATGGCGAAAATGGCTTTTTAAAGCACTTAACTTATCAAGGCGCGATAAAGCGCTATGGCGAAATCAGCGAGGAGCTCAAAGATCGCTTAGATTTCGAGTTAAAAACCATTGAAAACACCGGGTATCCTGGGTACTTTCTGATTGTTCAAGATTTCTGTAATGCGGCACGTGATATGGGTGTTTCTGTAGGTCCCGGAAGGGGATCTGCCGCTGGATCTGCCGTAGCATACTGCATTGGGATTACCAACGTGGATCCGATTAAGTACGATCTCCTCTTTGAGCGTTTCTTGAATCCCGATCGGATTTCAATGCCCGATATTGATATCGATTTTGATGATGAAGGGAGGGGAAGAGTTATTGATTATGTGATTAATAAATATGGCGCAAATCAAGTGGCTCAAATCATTACCTATGGTACCATGGCTGCTAAATCCGCCATTCGAGATACTGCACGGGTACTGGATTTACCCCTGCCTGATGCCGACCGCTTAGCTAAATTGGTACCCGACATTTCATTGAAGAAGTTGTTCGATTTAGAAGAGCCCGCACTAGCCGATGCCTTGAAAAACAATCAAGAAGCATTGAATAATGCCAAGGAATTGCGTAAAATATTTCAGGGACAAGGTCCTGCATCGGATGTGTTGCGACAGGCTAAAGCTATCGAAGGGTCGGTTAGAAATACTGGAATTCACGCCTGTGGGGTGATTATTACGCCCGATGATATTACGAATTTCGTTCCTGTTGCTACAGCTAAGGATTCTGTCATGGTGTGTACGCAATTTGACAACTCCGTAGCAGAATCAGCAGGCCTTCTTAAAATGGATTTCCTTGGTTTGAAAACCCTTACCTTGATTAAGGATGCGGTTCGAATCATTAAAGAGAATCGTGGGATAGAACTTGACCCTGATCAATTTCCAATTGAAGATGAACTCACCTATAAGCTCTTTCAGCGCGGAGAAACGGTAGGGATTTTTCAGTACGAATCTCCCGGAATGCAAAAATACATGCGGGAATTAAAACCTACGGCCTTTGCTGACCTTATTGCAATGAATGCACTTTATCGTCCGGGTCCTTTGGAGTATATTCCGTCCTATATTAAACGTAAACATGGAGAAGAGCCTATCGTATATGATTTAGATGATTGCGAGGGCCATTTAAAAGAAACCTACGGAATTACAGTTTATCAAGAGCAAGTGATGTTGCTTTCTCAGAAGTTGGCTGATTTTACCAAAGGTGAGGCCGATACCCTTAGGAAGGCAATGGGTAAAAAGGACCGCAAGGTTCTGGACAAAATGCGTCCGGTATTTATAGAGCGAGGAAATGCCAAGGGGCATGCCAATGATAAATTGGAGAAGATTTGGAAAGACTGGGAAGCCTTTGCGTCCTATGCATTCAATAAATCGCATTCTACGTGCTATGCTTGGGTGGCTTATCAAACGGCTTATCTCAAGGCAAATTACCCGGCGGAATATATGGCAGCCGTGTTAAGTAATAACATGAGCGACATTAAGCAAGTAACCTTTTTTATGGAAGAATGTCGTCGCATGGGGGTGAATGTTTTGGGTCCAGATGTGAATGAATCACGCTTGAATTTTACGGTTAATGCGAACGGGGATATTCGGTTCGGATTGGGAGCCATTCGCGGGATTGGTGAAGGACCCGTAGAAGCAATTATTCAAGGACGAGTAGAGGGAAGATACACCAGTATTTTTGATTTCAGTCGTCGCGTGAATTTAAAAGCCATCAATCGAACAGCCATGCAAAATTTAGTGTATGCGGGTGGATTTGATTCGTTTAGTGAACTGCATCGGGCACAATATTTTATTGAAGAAGGAGCGAATCGCTTCTTTATAGATCACATCATACGATATGGCACCTCCTATCAGGATAATAAGGAGTCAAACCAGCATGACCTCTTTGGTGAGGGTTCTGGATTTGATGTAGTAGAACCGAAAGTTCCAAGTTGTGAAGAATGGTCTTCGAGTTATAAGTTAGCCAAAGAACGGGAGGTCATTGGGATTTTCATTTCCGGGCATCCTTTGGATGATTATAAAATGGAGATTGATGCCTTTTGTACCGGGGCTTTAGCTATGTTGCATGATATGGAAACCTACAAAGGCCGCGATTTGTTGATGGCGGTAGTAGTTACCTCCATTGAACATCGAATCGCAAAGAATGGCGACCCCTTTGGAACGGTAATTTTTGAAGATTATACCGATCAATATAAGCTGAATATTTTCCGTGAAAATTATTTAAAGTTCAAGCATTTACTGCAACCCGGTGTGTTTTTAACCTTGCGGGGACGTATAGAAACACCACGACACAGAACGCACTTAGAATTTAATTTAAACGAAGTAGAACTCTTGCAGCATTTGCGCGAAAAACGGGTTAAAGGCTTGCATTTAAGTATACCGAACAAGGACCTTAATCACCTCTTGATTGACGAACTTAATGGCTTGTTTTTGGCAAATCAGGGGTCGTGCAATGTACAGTTTACGATTTTTGATGCGGTTGAAGGCTTGGAGTTAAATATGGCTTCGAAGTCGGTGCGGGTGAAACCAGATCCGGAATTATACAAGGCACTTTCTAAAATGAATATTCAGTTTCGACTGAATTAATTCAGAGCTCCTGCCTCTTCCACTTGTTTTATTAAGCTCGAAAGTGACATTTCGAATGCGTTCGCTATGCGTATCAGCACGCGTAGGCTTGGATTAAATTCACCTTTTTCTATCCGTTGTATGGTTCGTATGTCAATGTCGCATAACGATGCCAGTTGCAATTGAGTTATTTTTTTAGCTTTTCTTACTGATTTAATTTCAGTTCCAAATTGTTTAAGTTCGTTTTCAAAGGAGGATTGCACCCTCAAAATTGAGGTATAAATAAAAATTTTAATACGACATATATGCCGTATTAATTTTTCTTATGTATATTTGACGCAACTTTTAATTTATTATTTATGAAAAAAATGATTTTACTTTTTAGTGTGGGTATGTTATTTACCACATTAAGTTCCTGCAAAAAGGCAGGTTGTACAGACGTTAAAGCTGACAATTATTCGTCCAAAGCAAAAACCAACGACGGCAGTTGCACTTATTCATCAAAAATTATTATTTGGCAAGATCAACCAGCTGCTGCTTCATGGTCAGGAGTTGCGACTGTATTGAAATTATATGTGGATGGTATTTATTTAGGATCTTTTTCTGCGACAGAATATCTTGCAGGTACACCTGATTGCTCGTCAAATGGTCAATTAAATAAAACCATTGATTTTGGAGTTTCTGCGAGCAAGTCAGTAAATATTAGAGTATTAGATGAGACAGATTTTGAGTGGATTAATGAAAATATCACAATGAATGCAGGTGAATGTACTACTTATAAAATTCAATAATCAACATTAAAATTTATTCTCATGAAATTTTTTTATTTTCTTACGACACTTGTAATATCATTTTGTTATTACGGTCAAATTGAATTAATTCAAAACGGAAGTTTCGAACTTGGGGAACAAGGTTGGGATTTTAGCTTGTCAACAGATGCATTTGGTGATGTTGGAAATTGTGGTGCAAGTGACGGTGATAATTACCTTTGGTTTGGCGATTTCGATGAACTAACTGGTTTAGACTTAATTGAGGATGAGGTTGCGCAGGATGTTCAATTACCGGCAAATTTAGATTACGCGGAGTTTTCATTCTATTGGTCTGGCGGGTCTGATGAACAGGATGATGTTGACGATTGGGATTTTCTTTATTTTGGAATTTTTGATGCGAATGGAGATGAGATTTATTATGATTCAATTTCAAACGCAGACATGGATGTGACAATTACTGCTGCTGACTGTGATCCGTTGTGGTATTTAGAAGGATTTACGATTCCCTCACAATATGCAGGTCAAACAATTTCGGTGGTCTTTGCTGCGTATACCGATGATTTGAATCCAACGCTGTTTAGAGTAGATGAGGTAAGTGTCGTTGCTTTTACAACAAGTTCAGTTAATGACTTGGATAATGAATCATTTAACATTTCTCAAAATCCAGTCAGTGATGTTTTAATCGTCAATAACCTAAATACTTCCAACAAACAGTACACAATCTTAGATAATCATGGAAAGTCTTTAGTTGTTCAAAATTCAAATCAATTAGAGACTATTATCAACGTTCAAAACCTTCAATCTGGATTGTATTTTCTTCGTGATGATAATGGGAACCAATCCAAATTCATTAAATTGTAAGAGAGAATATTAAATTTAATTCTCTGTAAAACCCGACCACCGCGTCGGGTTTTTTTTACCGCAAACAAAAGCCCATCACGGCGTCAAAAAACAAATCCGCTTGTTCGGCGTGCAACCAGTGGCCCGCGTTCGGAATGGTTTCTATTGTCGCATCTGGAAAGCGTGCCTCTATTTCGTCAAGGTCTTCTGGTAAAATGTAATTAGATAGTTCTCCCCGTAAAAAGAGGGTAGGCGTCCAGCTTTCCTTTTCAGGCAATGCAGCAAGTATGTTAGGCATTTCACGTTCTAGTACCGCCACATTCATACGCCACGCTAATTTTCCTTTTTCAATCCAATATAAATTTTTCAAAAGAAACTGTCGTATTCCGTCATTTTCCACATAGGTTTTGAGTATAGATTCTGCTTCACTTCGCGCGCTGATTGAATCCAAGTGTAATGCATGAATTCCTGCTAAGATTTGTTGGTGATGCATCGGATAGGCTTTTACCCCCATATCCGCAATCACAAGCTTATTCAACATGTGGGGATAATTTTGAGCGAAATGCATGGCCACTTTACCGCCCATGGAATGGCCTAATAAAATTACATCGGTGAGTTGCTGCGCTTCAATAAAGGCGTACACATCATCCATCATGGCTTCATATCGGTGTTCCTCACTCCACGGGGAACGTCCATGATTTCTGAGGTCAACACAAAACACCCGATAAAACGCTGCGAATCGCTGGGCTAAGCTTTGCCAATTATCTGAAGATCCAAATAAGCCGTGTAAAATTACTAAGGGTTTTCCTTCGCCATATTCACGTGCATGTAGCTCAAGCATCTTCTTAGTTTGATTTACGTGTTTTATCACTACTTAAAACGGTGAACTGACCGTCATTGGTCTGTTCAATGCGTTTTTTCAATCGGACAATATCGGTCAAGGTGCTGTCATAATATACCGTGATCGCTTGGCTTTTGGCTTCTTCAACGAAATCAACTTGAACACGTTCAACGCCTCCCGCATGAATGAGGTCTTTTCGAATTGCTCCACCACATCCCATTTTGCAAACCATGCCTTCTACGTCAAAGGTTATTTTAGCATTTGATTTAACCGCTGGTATTTGTTCTTGCGTTTGCTTTACTGCAAGTACTTGTTTTGAAGAGCTAGTTTGATTACAAGAATTTAACACAAGCGCAACCAAGGAAACTAGGATAATTTTTACTTTCATCGTAACTTTTTACAAAGATACGCCGTTAAGCAGTTGCGAATTAGATTTTAGTAATTTTTAAAACAACAACATGAAAAAAACAATTTTATTTAGCGTAGCGAGTCTGTTAGGCATCGCGTTGCTTGTTGGTTCTTGTGGGAAATATCCTGAAGGACCAAATTTTGCTTTAAGTTCAAAAGCTTCCCGATTAGCTGGAGATTGGAAGGCAACTTCCGTGAACCAATCAGGAACTGAGTGGAACTTGAGTAATTTATCGTTAACGAATACCATCACTAAAGACGGTACGTTTAAAGCGAGCACAGTAATAACCGTATTCGGTGTTCCCACGACGTATACCATTGAAGGTGATTGGGAGTTTTACGATAAAAAAACCAAGCTTATTTTTACAGAAACTAACCCGGCTACCAATCAAAAAGACACCTTTGATATTGTTATGCTAAATAAAGATAAGGTCAAACTAAAGCAATTTGATTACGATTCAGGAGATACGTTCACGTATACCTATGAGCCTAAGTAATTGTTGATTTATTTGGTGAGCCCCGCAAGGGGCTTTTTTATTTTCAAAAAAATCGTATTTTTGGTAAACATTTATTCATTATGAAGTTTTTATTCCTCCCACTCGTTGCATTAAGTTTAATACTCTTAACTCCGTCTTGCAGCAAATATCCAAACGGTTCCAAATTCACGCTGTTGACCAAAACTAACCGTGTGGCGAATGATTGGAAATTGACTAGTTATATGATCAATGGAAATGAATTTGTAGATGAACAACCTGAAATTAAATTGGTAATGGAAAAAGATGGTACCTATTCAAGGACTGCTAGCCAAACCGTATTAGGTCAAATACAATCTACGTTCGAGCATGGAACATGGATGTTTAATGATGACAAAACCTCACTGATGTTATTGACCGACGGAGAAGAATTGCCGGTAGGGTACACCATCAATGAATTAAGAAGTAAAAAGTTGGTATTACAGTATTACGATAAAATCACAAACATTACGTACATCAGTACGTATGAGACTGATAAATAAATCCTTACGTAAATCGAGGGTCAGTAGCCATTACATGACCGCAGGATTTACAGGTTCTCATTTCCTCTGAAGTATAAAATTCCCGAAAGCGTGGAATAAAATCTTTTTCTATGTTTTCTAAGTGAAAACGATAGGATTTTAATTCATTGTTGCAGTTTTCACAAAACCAAAATAGTCCATCCGTTAGTTCAGTTCCTTTTCTTACCCGCTCTATCACTAAGCCTATGGTGTTTTCGCCACGCATGGGTGAATGGGGTGTATTCGCAGGTAATAAAAACATGTCCCCCTCTTTAACTAAAATATCTTTTGGTTTCCCTTCGTGTTGAATACGAACAGTTATATCCCCTTCAATCTGAAAAAATAATTCCTCACTTTCATTGTAGTGATAATCCTTGCGAGCATTCGGTCCGGCCACAACCATCACAATGAAATCTCCTGCCTCATGGTATAGGTTTTTGTTCGATACCGGCGGTTTTAATTTATCCCGGTTATCATTAATCCATTGGTTTAGATTGAAAGGTGCTAACATGGTGAACGTTTCTATAAAATTAATACGTTATTTGGAATAGTTGTATATGGAAAAGCCATACGCATGACGTTCATCGACCTCTTGGGTTTGTATGCATGTTTTTTTCCAAGGTTTTTCATCGAAGGTGTGCAAAAATGTATCTGCGTTAAAGGTATGTTCTATTTCAGTTATGTATAGCTCATCCAATGAAAGTGTTTCCAATGCTATGCGATAAATTTCACCGCCACCAATTATAAATATCGTCCGCTTGTCTTCTTTATATGTATCGATGCAATCCTGTAAGGTATTAAACACCTTGCATCCGGGTGCTTCAAAGGTTGGATTTCTTGTAATGACACAATTCTCTCGATTAGGCAAGGGCCGAAACCGTTCTGGGATGGAGTCGTAATTTTTTCTCCCCATCACTACGATTTGTCCATGGGTCATTTCTTTAAAAAATCTCATGTCATTCGGAAGATTCCACATCAAGTCATTGTTTTTTCCAATGCCTCGTTCTTCATCCATTGCCACAATTAATGCAAGTTTTGTCATACGGCTACCGCGGCTTTAATGTGAGGGTGTGGGTCGTAATTCTCTAATTCGAAATCTTCATATTTAAATGCAAACAGATCTTTTACGTCTGGATTGATTTTCATGGTCGGTAATGGCTTGCATTCCCTTGAAAGTTGAAGATTGGTTTGCTCGATGTGATTGGTGTAAAGGTGTGCATCACCAAAGGTATGAATAAACTCACCGGGTTGTAATCCGCAAACTTGAGCCATCATTAAGGTGAGGAGGGCATATGAGGCAATATTAAAAGGCACTCCTAAAAAAGTATCCGCGCTTCGTTGGTAAAGTTGACAACTGAGTTTGCCATCGGCTACATAAAACTGAAACATCGTATGGCATGGCGGTAAGGCCATATCATTGACACACGATACATTCCATGCAGAAACCATGAGCCTTCGAGAATCCGGGTTCTTTTTTATTTGATCGATTACTTGTGATATTTGGTCGATATGACCTCCGTCTTGCGTGGGCCATGAACGCCACTGATACCCGTAGACTGGCCCAAGATTCCCATCTTCATCTGCCCATTCATCCCAGATAGAAACATTGTTATCTTTTAAGTATTTAATGTTTGTGTCTCCTTGTAAAAACCAAAGCAGTTCATGAATAATCGACCGAAGATGCAATTTTTTGGTAGTCACTAATGGAAAGCCATCCGCCAGGTTAAAACGCATTTGATAACCAAAAACGGAATATGTTCCCGTTCCCGTTCGGTCTTCTTTTTTTACTCCGTTATCAAGAATGTGTTTTAAAAGTTTATGATATTGTTCCATATGAATACGAAAGTATCATTTTAACAAAAGTGTCCGATCAGATACGGAATGAATTTATTAACCGCATAATAAACAATATTGATTTTACTTACCTTTATCCGCATGAATAGGTGGGTATTTTTTTGTGTGTTACTCCTTTCGTCTACAATCTGTAGTCAGTCTACCCTAAAAATACCGCGAAAGTTCCGAGGAGAATTTCTTGGGACACAAGCACCTTATTCGGTTGATTTTAGTTCAAATTATGTGGAGTTTGATTCTGTTCAGGTAGCTATAACGTTTGAAAAAGAACGTGTGACCATTTGTTATGTTGGGGTAGATTATTGCCCTGTAGCAGCGGGTCCAATTTATGCATTGAAAAAAGAAAATTCAGGGAAAAATACACGGTGGTTGTTAACGGTAGAAATCCCAGGATCTATGGTGAAAGAAGAACTATGGTTAGTTAAGAAAAACCTTCACGTCATTCGAACGGGAGTTTATCCTCAGCCCGAAGTGAAATTGATTAAATCAAGGAAAAAATAGAGAAAAGGTGGTGCCTTTTCCTGGTGTACTTTTTACATTGACTTTTCCACCATGGGCATCTACGATTAGCTTTACGTAATATAGGCCAAGACCGAAGCCCTTTACGTTGTGTAAATTGCCTGTAGGTACCCGATAGAATTTGTCAAAAATTAAGGAGAGATTTTCTTTTTTTATTCCAATTCCATTGTCTTCAATTTCAATCCAAATTCCTTGTTTATCATTTCTAGTTTGAATGGTTATGTTTGGAACAGACTCGCAATATTTTACGGCATTTTCCAAGAGGTTATAAATCACATTCGTTAAATGAACAGCATCCGCTTGAATGATGTGATTGGTAGCATTAAGTTCAAAGTTGATTATTCCTCCTTTTTCGAAATGATGAAGTTCAAAGTTTTCCTTTACCTCATCCAATAATTCATTTATATCAAATCGATCCTTGTTTAATACCACCTGATCTTTATCCAGTTTGGCCACATTTAATACCCGTTCCACTTGGTGCTCTAATCGTTTGTTTTCCTTGTATATGATACCCGCGTATTTATGCACTTGTTCTGAGGTAATTTCTGGTATTCTCATCATCATTTCTGCCGATAAACTAATGGTTGAAATAGGCGTTTTTAGTTCGTGTGTCATGTTATTGATGAAATCCGTTTTCACTTCAGCTAAGCGATATTGTCGCATGATTACTGTTACACTAAACGCGAAAAATATGGCAATTACGATCAACATTAAGGTGAGGTAAATCCAAGGAGAATAATCATTTTGTGGTTCGATTTCACCAAGTTCAAGGTTGGGAAAATATACGGTAAAATAATGTCCGTCTTTAGTTAGGTTTAATTTTTCTGGTGTAATTTCATCGGAGGAAGCTACGTCCGTGACATAGATAGAGTCTTTTTTGTAGCGTACGCGATTACTTAGAACAATCGAGTCCGTGAAGCAATCATAAATCCCATAATAAAAATCCCTATGAATGTTTTGAATGTAGAATTCCTTCTTAAGTAAGGTCTCCAAATAAAAAGGTTGTAATTCTTCATTGAAATCTACCGTGAAATGATTGTTTGAAATCTGCCTAACTGCACCATACATGTCCGATTCATCACCATCCCTTTTTTGAATGGTTGAGAGAACGTTCATTAGCGAGCTGTGCACATGATCCTGAAATTCTTTTAGGTTGAGACTATCTTCTTTTTGTTGAATCGCTAAACTAACGTTTTGCGTTTCAATCGTACGACCAACCCATAGCAATTGAATTATCAGAATTGAAAGCATGGAAAGTGCTCCCAGTATGATAACCGTGCTAATGGATTTGTTTTTCATACGTATTAGAATCCTTGCACTCCGTTAACTGTAGTATACTTAAGGACGTTCTTCTTTTCTGGATGAATGCGTGCAAAGGCAGATTGCACCGCAAGTGTACCTTCATGAAAACCACAAAGAATCAACTTCAATTTATTCTCATACGTATTTACATCTCCAATAGCATAGATACCTGGAATGTTCGTTGAATAATCTAGGGTATTGACCTTAATCGCATTTTTCTCTATTTCTAATCCCCAATCAGCTATAGGACCTAAGCTAGGTTTTAAACCAAAAAGCGGAATGAAATGATCCACTTTGCGTCGAAGTTCGCCCTGCTGTTGATGGGTAATAATCACTTCTTCTAAGGATCCATTTCCGGATAATCCGGTTACTTCTGCTTCCGTAATTAAATCGATTTTTCCTTGCTCAGCGAGGTCGATCACTTTTTGAACGGAATCCAAATGTCCACGAAAAGAGGCGCTGCGATGTACTAAAGAAATAGTAGAGGCTATATTGTTTTCCACTAAATATATAGACCAATCCAATGCGGAGTCTCCTCCACCCGCAATAACGCACGCCTTATCCTGATAAAACTTAGGGTCGCGAATGATATACTCAACCCCGTTGTCTTCAAAGTGAGTGATGTTTTCAATCGGTGGTTTTCTAGGTTCAAATACACCCAGTCCGCCAGCAATCATAACAATGGGAGCTTGATGTTCGGTTCCTCTTACCGTAGTTACTTTAAATGTTCCATCTTCCAGTTTCTCAATCGACATGGCTGCTTCACCCAAGGTGAATCCCGGCTTAAACGGAGCGGCTTGCTTCATTAAATTATCAATCAATTCACCTGCTAATATTTCTGGGAATCCAGGGATATCGTATATCGGTTTTTTAGGGTAGATTTCAGAACATTGCCCCCCAGGTTGAGGTAAAGAATCGATTAAATGGCAACGTAGTTTAAGTAGACCAGCCTCAAACACGGTAAAAAGTCCAACCGGTCCTGCGCCAATGATGATAATGTCAGTTTGAATCATGAATTTTAGTTATGCGGTAAACGAATGAAACAAGTTTTTTTTGCTTTTGTTCTTAATAATCTGGACGTGTCGGTTTATTATCCATGATGTCTTCGAGGTGGTTCATAACCTCAGGGGTTAGCAGCGATTGAATTTCCATGGCTTGAAGGTTCTCTTTTAGCTGTTTTTCATTGCTCGCCCCTAAAATAACGGTACTAACATTTGGGTTTTTAAGGCACCAAGCCAGGCTTAATTTTGCCATACTGGTCCCAAGGTCAGAAGCTAACACTTCGATTTTTCTTGCCTTATCAATACGTTCCGGGGTGACATTCTTGTCGCGAAGCCATTCTAACCCTTCTATTCCTAAGCGCGTATCTGTAGGATTTCCATGGTTGTACTTCCCCGTTAATACGCCGGAGGCCAGTGGCGACCAAATGGTGGTGCCAAGACCCATGGTTTTGTAGATTTGTTCAAATTCTACTTCAACCTTATGCCGACAAAATAAATTGTACTCGGGTTGTTCCATGGTTGGTCCAATCAAATGGTTTTGCTTCGCAAACACATGTGCTTCCATGATTTCTTGCGCGCTCCATTCCGAAGTTCCCCAATACAAAATTTTACCTTGAGTAATCAAGTTGTGCATGGCCCAAACCGTTTCCTCAATGGGCGTTGCTTTGTCTGGACGGTGACAAAAAAATAAATCGATGTACTCTACTTGTAGGCGCTCGAGTGCTTGATGGCAGCCTTCAATGACATGTTTTCTGCTCAAACCACGCTGGGTTGGCCACGTGCCACCTGTCCCAAAAAATACTTTACTACTTACTAAATAGCTATCGCGACTCCACCCTAGTTTTTTGAGGGATTTCCCCATAACGGTTTCGCTCATGCCACGGGCGTAAATTTCAGCGTTATCATAGAAGTTGATGCCATGCTCATACGCAATGGCCATTAAACGTTCAACGACCTGTTCATCGATTTGTTTACCAAAGGTTAACCAAGACCCAAGTGAGAACCGACTAATCTGAATCCCGGATTTCCCGAGCCTGTTATATTCCATGGAGTTATTTTTTGCAAAAGTACGTAAATATGTCTTAAATATGCCCTTGTTTTTCAAGGTGTTCTTCAATCCGTTTCTTTATATTTGTTAAATAATTTGAAGATATGTACGGCTTAGTAAACAAAGCAATTAAGGATTTAGTGGTCACCAATTATGGCGAAGAGGCTTGGATTGAAATTGCATCGAGAGCAGGGTTTGATGAAGGTGAATTTTTAGGATTACAACCTTATCCGGATAAATTAACCTATGACTTGGTTCGGCACGCTTCGGAAGTATTGAAAGCAGATGCTCATGTCATATTAGAGGCATTTGGTGAATATTGGATAACCTACACGGCAGAAGAAGGATACGGTGAGTTAATGGATTTATCAGGGAATAATTTCTCTGATTTTTTATCCAATCTAGATATGCTTCACACGCGAATGAGCAACATGATGCCTCACTTGGCGCCTCCCCAATTCACGACAAGAAATGAAAAGTCCAAATCATTGGAATTAGAATATCGTTCCGAACGAGCTGGTCTTACCCCCATGCTCTTTGGATTAATCAAAGGATTGGGCAAACGATTTGGATTAAACTGCCGCATTAAACAACTTGTAGAGAAAGGTCCGGATTCGGATTGCCATGTATTTTTGATTGAATGGGAATGAGCACTCAATCGGAGCTTGATGAATTATTCAATGCATTAGAATTCGCAAACCCTCACACCTTGTTTGTCGGTAATGACTTGTCATTGTTGAGAATCGGGAAAGCTTTTCACAAGAGTATAGCGTTTGAAAACAAACATTCATTTGATTCTATATTTACCTGGGTAGCAGGCGGTTCGTTTGATAAATTGCGCAATAACAATGCACAATTATTTTTCATACAAACGCTTGACGGAAAAAAACGCTACAAAATTTCTGGGAGACCCCTTGAATGGGGTTACATTCTACATGGATCACCTGTGATTAATGCAAATTTTCATATTTCTGAGTATCAACTAACCCTAAAGGATTTCCCGCAACAAGATTATATTGCGGAGTATCTGTTTTTACTCCAAACATCTTCCAAAGCCTTAGAAGACCTACAGAAGTTGAATCATGAATACCGGCTAAAGAATAAGGCGCTTCTAGAGAGTAAACAAGAATTATTAAATACTTCCCTGTTCCCTCAAGAAAATCCCAATCCAGTCTTACGCATCGGGGAGCAATACGAATTGTTATATGCAAATCCTTCATCCACTGAATTTCTTAATGACTTTAATTTCTCAAACGAATATTTGGATGATGAAGAATTGAAACTCAATCTGAATCATGTTACACAGAATCAGTTAGATAATTTTTCAATTTACCTTAAACGGAATAATAACACGTATCTGCTTAATATAAGAAAGAACGAATCGAATAGGTTTTTCAATTTATATGCAGCAAATATCACCCACTTTGTAAATCAAGTATCCCAGAAAGAAAATGAATTAACTGCGCTAGCAATACGGTTGAAAGATCAACAGGAATTCTACGAGTATATTTTAAATAATATTCCGTCGGATATCGCTGTATTCGATGAGCAGCATAAGTATCTTTTTGTTAATCCGCAGGGGATTAAAAGCGAAGAAATTCGCAACTTCATCATAGGAAAGGACGATTATGATTACTGCCGTTTTAAAGGAGTTCCAACGACTGGAGCTGATTTTAGACGTGCCAAATTTCTTGAAGTAATAGAACAAAATGAAGAGGTAGAGTGGGAGGACGAAATGCTCGATGCTCAGGGTAACCGTAAGGTTATCATGCGCCGAATGCGTCCCATTTTTAACCCAAATACAAAAAAACGCAATGTGGTTGGGTATGGTATTGATATTACTCAACGAAAATTAGCCGAAGAAGAGGTGCACCAATCCCACCTGCGTCTTACCTTGCTCGAACAATTTTTGAATGCCGCCTCCGATGCGGTGCAGGTGGCAGATGATCAAGGAAATTTTGTGTATGTCAATAAAGCTGCTTCGGAACGTTTAGGTATTCCAATGGAGCAAATCACGAAGTATAAAGTTTCTGATATTGATCATCAATTTAAAGACCCCAAGGAATGGCAGGCTCACTTGGATTTTCTTAAGGAAAAAGGTTCGTTTTCAGCGGAGTCTCGCAATGTAAATCAAGTCACCGGAAAAACCATCGATGTTGAAGTGTATGTGCGGCATCAAATTATTGATGGCAATGGATATATTATTGCCGCCTCACGGGATATTTCTGAGCGTAAGCAGGCGGAAAGAATCGTAGCCTATAAAAATGAATTCCAAGCCGTGATCATGGAGGTTGCTACTGAATTTATTGATATAGATCCTGATGCACTTGATGAATTAATAAACAGTACCCTTGAAAGACTTGGAAGGTTCATGAAAGTGGATCGAGTTTATCTATTCGAGTATGATCATGAAAAACAAACTACATCAAATACGCATGAATGGGTGGCTGCTGACATTAATCCTGAGATTGACAATTTGCAAGAAATTCCATTTGAATATGTTCCAGTTTGGGTGGAAACCCATGCGAAAGGCGAGAATGTTGAAGTAGAATGTACTGCAAAACTTCCAGACGGAATGTTTAAGAATCTTTTATTGGAACAAGATATTAAGTCGTTAATTGCACTTCCTCTCATGCACGATGGGATGAGTATTGGTTTTGTTGGACTCGATGCAGTGAAAGATTATCGCATGTTTTATGATGATGAAAAAGTACTTCTTGTGCTCTTGTCTCGAATGCTTGTTAACGTAAAAGAACGAATACGAAACATGAAGGCGATTCATGAGTCAAATTTGACCATCAATCAAATAAATGCGGAGTTACAGAAAATCATTCAAGCAGAAAAAACAATTAATGTGTTAGCAGATTCTTTTTTAACTGGAACTGATTACGAAGAAATTTGCTGGGATATTGTTGAGAATATTATTTCTCAATTAGATTTTGAGGACTGTGTGATTTATAAATTGGAAGAGAAATCGTTGGTTCAAGTGGCAGCGATGGGAAATAAAACCAAGCGTCGAAGGGTGCTTAAAGATACCATGAAAATACCCCTTGGGCAAGGTATTGTAGGTACGGTAGCTAAAACGGGTAAAGCACTTTTGATTGAAGATACTACGATAGATGAACGCTACATCGTAGATGATGAATCGCGCCTTTCTGAGGTTGCTGTCCCAATTAAATTGGGTCGTAAAATTTGGGGTGTCATCGATTCAGAAAATGAACGTAAAGGGTTTTTTACAGACCTTCACCTGCGGGTATTAATGACCATTTCTAACCTCTTGTCGCAAAAAATCTCGGCCCTTGAGGAGCAAAAAACCAAAGAAAAATTACAGCTTGAAATTCTTGAAATAAATGCGGGTCTTGAGCGAAGGGTTGCGGAGGAAACGAATCGCAATTTGGAGCTCACCAAATCAATGTCAGATCAAGAGAAGTTAGTAACTATTGGAGAGATAGCCTCGGGGATTGCACATGATTTAAATACCCCGCTCGGCGCTATAAAAATTGGAGCAGAAAGTATTCGTTTCACGCTCGATAATTTGTTCGGTAATGTGGTTTCGAAATGTACAGAAGCTCAGGTTAATATAGCCCTGAATCGATCCATTGAGCGTCAAGGTGAGTTGTTTGTTGGTGGCTTGCAGCAGCGTAAAGAAATGAAAGCGCTTGATCTTTTCTTAGCAGATAAATATCCCGATATAGCGTTGGATGCAAGGGCTAAGTTCGTTGCAATGCTCGTTAAAACTAGGGTCTTGCCTGATCAAGAAGAGTTTATTGAACAGGTGATTCATTCCACCAATCCGTTCGAATTTCTGGAACTAATTTATAGCCTACAAATTGTCAGAAATTTCATTGAAACCATTTTAACTTCATCCGATCGGGCAACTAATGTGGTACAAGATCTTCGTTCGTTTATTAAGGATCAACGAAACAGCGATAAAGGTCCAGTGAATTTGTATGATAACATTAATACGGTACTTAATGTATTTAATTATGACATTAAACGAAGTGTTGAGTTAGTATTTAATGTGGATCGCAACGTATTTATTGATGGTTTTGATATAAAATTGTTTCAGTTGTGGTCAAATATTATAAAGAATGCGATTGAGTCTCTTGAACAATACAAGGAACGTGGGATAATAAAAATTTACACGGAGACTTCCTCAGATGAGGTTACGGTGCATATCGCAAACAATGGACCTAAAATTCCTGATGATGTTAAAGAGCATATGTTTGATAAATTTTATACCACAAAAGCACGCCGAAATGGTTCGGGGCTTGGTCTGAGTATTGTTAAGAGCGTGTTGGATGAACATGTGGCGCAAATGGTCCTTGAATCCACAGATGATTGGACTACGTTTTCATTTACGTTCAAACGCTTAAATCATGAATCAAATCAAAAAAATGAGGTCGAGATTGAATTAATGTAATACCTTTGTTTCATGGATGATATAAAATACGCGGTTGTTTGTGTGGATGATGATCCATATATCCTTCAGATGTTAGGTTTTCAATTAGGTAAAATTCTGGACCAAAAATGCACACTACTTGAGTATTTTACGGATCCTTCGGAAGCTTTATTAAATATTGACCATTTAGTTGCTGAAAAGATTGATATTATTTTCATAATTGTTGATTATCACATGCCTCAAATGACAGGGGCTCAATTGATCCGTTCGATTAAAGAGAAATATCCCTCACTTAAATGTGTGATGTTGTCAGGACAGGCAAATCCTGTCTCTGTAGATAGTTTAGTTAAAGATAACCTACTCGATTCCTTTATTTCCAAACCATGGGATGAAGAAGTGCTATTTAATGCGGTTCGACCCATCCTCGAAAACATTCACTAAGATTCATGAAAACCATATTGGTATTAGGGGCAGGGTTATCGGCTTCTTCCTTACTTCGCTATCTTTCGGAACGCCTAGTATCGGAACATTGGATGCTCAAAATAGGCAATACAGATATTGAACCCTTAAAGTCTAAGTACGGTTCAAACGAACGAATTCAGTTGTTTAAATTGGATGCAAGTGATGCAGACCAACGTAGAGCCGTTATTGCTCATGCGGATTTAGTGATTTCCATGCTGCCCGCAAAATTTCATCCAGAGGTAGCGAGAGACTGTATTGATTTACGCACGGATTTAATTACCCCAAGTTATGTCTCCCCGGCTATGAAAGCACTTCACGATGAGGCCGTATTAAAAGGAGTAACTATTTTAAATGAAACCGGTGTTGACCCCGGTATCGATCACATGAGCGCCATGAAGATTATGGATGAAAAACGCGAAGATGGTGCAACCCTAAAAGTGTTTAAATCCTTTTGTGGAGGACTTATTGCCCCAGAATCTGACGATAATTCATGGCACTATAAATTCACGTGGAATCCCAGAAATGTCATTGTTGCCGGACAAGGTGGCGTAGCTGCATTCCGACAAAACAAGGAACTAAAGTATATTCCTTACTCACAGCTTTTTAAGCGAACTGAACGCTTTGAAATTGATGGTTACGGATCGTTTGATGGCTATGCAAACAGAGATTCCCTAAAGTATATTGATATTTATAACATCGATGAGGTTGAAACCATTTATCGCGGAACGCTTCGTAAACCCGATTTTTGTCAGGGATGGGATGTGTTAATCGAACTCGGACTTACAGATGATAGTTATATTCTCGAGAACAGTCGCTTATTAAGCCCACGTCAATTGTTAAATGCGTTTTTACCTTATCATCCCATAGACAGCGTAGAGGTTAAATTAAAGACGTTTTTGAGACCAGAACGCGAACACCTGTTTGTTTTGTTTCAAGAAATTGGGTTCTTCAATGGAGATGTCTTATTGTTTGAACAAGATGCAAGCCCAGCTTCTTTATTGCAAACCTTGCTTCATGGTGCATGGGTATTAAAACCAAGTGATAAGGATATGCTCGTAATGCTGCATGAATTTGAATTTGAACACCACAAGGGCCGAACCAAAATCACCTCGTCAATGGTGGCACTTGGTGAAGATAATGTATTTACTGCCATGTCAAATACCGTGGGGTTGCCCATCGGAATAATAGCTAAACTCATGTTAAATGGATATTCCAATCCAGGGGTTCATATTCCTGTCCAAAATGAAATATATTTACCCGTTTTGAAAGAATTAGAAGAATTTGGGATTAAATTTACAGATACGATAACAGAAATTAATTAAACCATGGATCAACAAGAAAACCAAATGAATATCGAATTGTCAGAAGATATTGCCCTAGGGGTATATTCTAACCTGGCGGTAATTACACATTCCCCGGCAGAGGTTGTTTGTGATTTTATTCAAATGATGCCCGGTATGCCGAAAGGTAAAGTTAGATCCAGGGTATTAATGACACCACAAAATGCCAAACGATTTTTACATGCATTAGCAGATAATATAGAAAAATACGAGCAAAATTTTGGTGTAATTGAGGAGCCACAAGCGGGAATGCCACCCATGCATTTTGGCACGCCGAATACTATGGCATAATGCTCAGCATTTGCATTCCAGCCTATCACTGTAATGTAGATGCGTTACTACGTGCCCTGCAAAATCAGATAGAACCTGTTTCAGGTGAAGTTGAAATTCTTGTATGCGACGATTGCTCCCCTTCCACAATTGTAACCAATCAATCCGAATTCCCTGAGGTCAGGTTTATTCGTAATTCAAAAAATCTTGGCAGAGCAAGTACCAGAAACCTATTGGTACAAGCGGCGCAAGGTCAAACCATTTTATTCTTAGACGGAGATTCAGAAATTATTTCTTCAGACTTTATTTCGAATTGGAAAGAAATTGCACAAAATGCCTCAATTGCTGTTTGTTATGGAGGCAGTATTTATCAGGCAGACCTTCCGCCTTCTTCCCATTTTTTGCGATGGAAAGTCAGTACGATCCGAGAAAGTAAAACCATAGACGAACGCAATCAAGATGGGGGAGGATTCAAAACCAACAATGTAATTATACGAAGGTCGGTATTTGAAAAGGTCACGTTCAATGAGCAGTTGTCTGGCTATGGGCATGAAGATACCTTATTTGGGTTTGAACTACGTCTACATGGGTACAAGACCCATCACGTGAATAATCCGGTAAGAAATGCCATATTGGATTCGAATGAGGCTTTTATAGTAAAAACCGAGGAGGCTATTCGTAACCTTTGCAAGTGTGTTGACTATGCGTCGAATAGAGAGGAATTTATTGCTCACGTTCGCTTACTCAGCGTATACGCTAAGTTGGAAAAATATTATTTATTGGGATTGCTGAGGTTGACGGCTTTCATTGGTATGTCCTTTATTTTAAACCGACTTAAGGAGGGACGTTCGTTGGGGATTGTTTTTGGATTTGATTTTTATAAGTTATTCCTGCTGGATCGTAGACTGCGAGCTAAAAATTACAAGTCCTGAAGGATGACTTCGAGTGCCTTTTTTTCAAGGCCCCAATGCTCTGTTTCTGAAGCTTTCTTTGAATTTCGTTGGTGTGTAGCGAGTATTTCTGGGTGTTTTTGATAGAAAGCAATCGCCCACTGTATGGATTCCGGAGAAATTTGCTTCATCAGATACCCGCATTCATGGGTAGATACTAACCCTGAAATTTCAGGTTGAGGACCGCTTATGACAGCAATTCCCGCTTGAAAATAGTCGAAAATTTTATTTGGTAGCGCGTAATAAAAATTCAAACATGGATCCGCATCGTAGGCAAGCCCAATGGCTGCCATTTGCGTGTATTGCATCATTTCTAGATAGGGAACACGAGCAACAAAATGAACCTTTGATTGGATTCCAAGGACTATCGTTTTTTGTTTAGCCTCATCAATGGCATTTCCACCACCAATTACTAATAAACTTACATCGGTTAATCCGTTTATGGCTTCAATCGTTTCATCTAAGCCTCTTCCTTTGTTAATCCCTGATCCCTGAATTACAACCACCAGGTCGCCTTCGGGAATGCCTATTCGGTTTTTCGTGTGGGCGTTGGCTAGTTCAACTCGTTTAGGTACATTTCGAACAACCTTTGGCTTGATCCCATATTTTTTATGAAAGATACCTGCTAACGATTGATTTACGGTTATAAATACACGGGCCTTCACTGCAAGGTGTTTTTCAATGAATAGCCATATGGATCTTTTGATTGGAGCCTTACTGAGTTCAGGCACTTCTGTAAAAAGTTCGTGTGAATCCACTACAAACGTATGGCTCCGAATTTTGCTAACTAAGAAACAAGGTAACACGGTGTCGAGGTCATTTGCCCAAATTATATCTGCTTTTTTAAAGAGTAAATGAAAGAAAATCGAAATTTGATAGCTCAGATAGAAAAGAGGACCTTTTAAAAATGGAAGTTTTACCCGATGAACAGGAAAGGGAAGCGTTGGTAGGGGGGGGCTCCACGGAAGTAACCTACCAATTAAAAATACATTGAAGCCCATCTGATGCATAAGGTCACAATGCCGTAATATCCGGTTATCGGTCGCTAAATCTGACGTTACGCATACAATAATAGTCTTCATGTTTATGGGGGTAAAGGTATAAAACGGAACGCAAACTCATTTGAATGTGAATAAAACTCAAAAAAATCACGAAAAATTTTTTCAATAAAAAAAAGCTTTGTACATTTGCAATCCGAATTTTAACGGGAATGTTCTTTATTTAGTGATTACCAATAATTGCCGATGTAGCTCAGTTGGCCAGAGCAGCTGATTTGTAATCAGCTGGTCGGGGGTTCGAATCCCTCCATCGGCTCGAAATTGTTGGGGAGATACTCAAGCGGCCAACGAGGACAGACTGTAAATCTGTTGGTTCATACCTTCGCAGGTTCGAATCCTGCTCTCCCCACAAGAAACTGCAAATTATAAGCGGGAGTAGCTCAGTTGGTAGAGCGTCAGCCTTCCAAGCTGAATGTCGCGAGTTCGACCCTCGTCTCCCGCTCAACTGCGCGCCGGTGTAGCTCAGGGGTAGAGCGCTTCCTTGGTAAGGAAGAGGTCACGAGTTCAAATCTCGTCATTGGCTCAATGAAAAAAATTGATTCTTAGGAATCATGTTAAAAACAGAGTATTAACTAGTAATAAATAAAGTAAAATGGCTAAGGAAAATTTCGATCGTTCGAAACCACACGTGAACATTGGAACCATTGGACACGTTGACCACGGTAAAACTACGCTTACTGCTGCAATTTCCAGCGTATTAGCGTCAAAAGGTCTTGCGCAAATGCGAGACTTCTCTTCAATTGATAACGCTCCTGAAGAGAAAGAAAGAGGGATTACAATTAACACCTCACACATTGAGTACGAAACAGCTAACCGTCACTATGCGCACGTTGACTGTCCAGGTCACGCGGATTACGTAAAAAACATGGTTACTGGTGCTGCTCAGATGGACGGTGCTATTTTAGTAGTTGCTGCAACTGATGGTCCGATGCCTCAAACGCGTGAGCACATCCTTCTTGGTCGTCAAGTAGGTGTTCCTGCGATGGTTGTTTTTATGAACAAAGTAGACATGGTAGATGACGAAGAACTTCTTGAGTTAGTTGAGATGGAAATTCGTGAATTACTTTCTTTCTATAAATATGATGGTGACAACGCACCGGTAATCAAAGGTTCTGCGCTTGGTGCATTGAACGGTGAGCCGAAATGGGTTGCTACTGTTGAGGAATTGATGGATGCAGTTGATTCTTACATTCAATTACCTCCACGTGATGTTGATAAGCCATTCTTGATGCCAATCGAAGATGTATTTACGATTACTGGTCGTGGTACTGTAGCTACTGGTCGTATCGAAACTGGTGTAATTAACTCAGGTGAGTCAGTTGATATCTTAGGAATGGGGGATGCGAAACTTACATCTACTGTAACAGGTGTTGAGATGTTCCGTAAGATTCTTGACCGTGGTGAAGCTGGTGATAATGTTGGATTATTACTACGTGGTATTGAGAAATCTCAAATCAAACGTGGAATGGTTATTTGTAAACCAGGATCAACTAAACCACACCAAGATTTCAAAGCTGAAATCTATGTATTGAAGAAAGAAGAAGGTGGACGTCACACGCCGTTCCATAACAAATACCGTCCTCAGTTCTATTTCCGTACAACAGACGTAACAGGTGAAATTAGCCTTACGGATGGTCGTGAAATGGTTATGCCTGGTGATAACGTATCAATTAATGTTAAGTTGATCGTGCCAGTAGCTATGGATAAAGGTCTTCGCTTCGCGATTCGTGAAGGAGGTCGTACCGTAGGTGCGGGTCAGGTAACTGAGATCATTGGATAATAATTTGAGTTATTAATATGTTTTAAAAGGGGAGTGGATTCTACTCCCCTTTTTAAACGGGTGTAGCTCAGCTGGTAGAGTAGTGGTCTCCAAAACCATTGGTCGTGGGTTCGAATCCTACCGCCCGTGCAAATAAAATTAAACACTGTGTTTCACAAAGTTAGAACCTATATTCTTGAAACCTATTCCGAAATGGTGCATAATGTAACATGGCCAACTTGGAAGGAACTTCAAAACAATACAATCATTGTCCTTGTTTCGGTGATTCTTTTTTCAGTGGTGATTTTCGGGATGGATTTCGCTTTTGGTATCGCTGGTAAGCCAGGTGATGCTTGGAGAGGTCTATTAGGTTTTATCTATTAATTAATCGACGATATACATGTCAGATATTTCCAAAAGATGGTACGTTGTTCGCGCAGTGAGCGGAAAGGAGAAGAAAGTAAAAGAACTTCTTGAGTTGGAGATTTCACGTCATAAATTGAATGATTTCGTCGCTCAAGTATTAATTCCAACGGAAAAGGTATTCCAAATTCGTAACGGCAAGAAGGTAAATAAAGAAAAAGCCTATTTACCGGGGTACGTATTAATAGAGGCTGCGCTCGTAGGTGAGGTACCTCACGTAATCAAAAGTATACCAAATGTAATTGGTTTTCTTGGTTCTGAAAAAGGAGGAGCTCCTGTTCCAATGAGACTTTCTGAAGTGAATCGAATTTTAGGTAAAGTAGATGAATTAGCCGAGAACGAAGAAGAGGTAAGAATTCCGTTCGTTATTGGTGAAAATGTTAAGGTTATAGATGGTCCATTTAATAATTTCAGTGGAGTAGTTGATGAAATCAATGAGGAGAAAAAGAAACTGAAAGTAATGGTAAAAATATTTGGAAGGAAAAACTTGCTGGAGCTAAGCTACATGCAAGTGGAAAAAGAGGTTTAATTGTGTATTAACCGTAGGAGTAAGGAAAACGAACAAAGCTTCCCGTGAGTACTTATGTTTGACTACATAAATTGTGAATAAATGGCTAAAGAAGTAGCAGCTTTGATTAAATTGCAAATCAAAGGCGGTGCGGCGAATCCTTCGCCCCCAATCGGTCCGGCACTAGGTGCCAAAGGGGTAAATATCATGGAGTTTTGTAAGCAGTTTAATGCCCGAACTCAAGATAAGCCCGGAAAAGTGGTTCCAGTGGTAATCACTGTATATGCAGATAAGTCATTCGAATTCGTACTAAAAACAGCACCTGCAGCTGTGCAAATCGTTGAGCAAACGAAAATCAAGAAAGGTTCTGCTGAACCGAATAAATCCAAAGTGGGAACCATCTCATGGGATCAAATTCGTACCATCGCAGAAGATAAACTTCCTGATTTGAACTGTTTTACGGTTGACTCAGCAATGTCAATGGTGGCTGGTACAGCACGTAGTATGGGTGTAGTTGTAAAAGGAGGATCTGCTCCAAAAACTAAATAAATCAAAAAGACATGAAAAGAATTTCGAAAAAGAGAAAGGAAGTTTTGTCTAAAATTGATTTAGGCAAAGCATACTCACTAGTTGAAGCTTGCGAATTAGTAAAAGCAATCTCTACAACTAAATTTGATGCATCAGTGGATATCGCAGTGCGTTTAGGCGTTGATCCTAGAAAAGCTAACCAAATGGTTCGTGGTACAGTAGCACTTCCACACGGAACTGGTAAAGACATGCGCGTTCTCGTGTTGTGTACACCAGATAAAGAAGCGGAAGCTAAAGCTGCAGGTGCAGATCACGTTGGGTTAGACGACTACATCGCTAAAATTAAAGGCGGTTGGACCGATGTTGATGTAATTATCACCATGCCATCTGTAATGGGTAAAGTAGGAGCACTCGGACGAATTTTAGGTCCAAGAGGTTTAATGCCGAATCCAAAAACAGGTACTGTAACACTTGATGTAGCAAAAGCGGTAGCAGAAGTAAAAGCCGGTAAAATCGACTTTAAAGTTGATAAGTACGGAATTATACATTCTGCAGTTGGTAAAGTAAGTTTTAATGGTTCAATGTTGAAAGAAAACGCGAACGAGTTAATTCAAGCACTTATCAAATTGAAACCGTCTGCTGCTAAAGGTACTTACATTAAAAGCATAGCACTAAGCTCTACCATGAGCGCCGGAATTCAAATCGATACCAAATCAGTAACTGCTTAATATTTTTAACATGAACAGAGAAGAAAAAGCACAATACATTGACGATTTGGCCGCTGAATTGTCCGCTGCAACTATCCTTTATTTAACAGACACCGCTGACTTAACAGTTGAGACTGTAAACAACCTAAGAAGAAGATGTTTTCAATCTAACATTTCTTTAAAGGTCGTTAAAAACACCTTGTTGAAAAAAGCAATGGATCGCGTGGAAGGGAAGAATTATGGGGAGTTAACAACCTTATTGAAAGGTTCTACTTCGATCATGATTAGCCAAGAAGCAAACGCTCCAGCGCGATTAATTCAAGAATTTCGTAAGAAAAACCAAAAACCTATCCTTAAAGGTGCTTATATTGAAGAAGCAATTTTTGTTGGGGATAACCAATTGGTAACGCTTGAGTCCATGAAATCTAAAGAAGAATTGATTGGAGAAATTGTTGGATTACTTCAAAGTCCTGCTAAGAATGTGTTGTCTGGCCTTAAAGGTGCAGGCGGTAAGATCGCGGGTATTTTAAAAACCCTCGAAGAAAGATAGTTTATTAACCTTATTTAAAAACAAATAAAATGGCTGAATTAAAGCAAATCGCAGAAACCCTAGTTAACCTTACTGTTAAAGAAGTAAATGAGTTAGCTGCAATCCTTAAAGAAGAATACGGAATCGAACCAGCTGCTGCTGCGCCAGTAATGATGGCAGGCGGTGGAGGCGGTGCCGAAGCTGCTGCTGTTGAGGAACAAACAGAATTTAATGTTATCCTTAAAGCAAGCGGTCCGAACAAACTTGCTGTAGTTAAACTTGTAAAAGAACTTACAGGAAACGGATTGAAAGAGTCTAAAGACTTAGTTGATGGAGCTCCTGCTACCTTGAAAGAAGCAGTTTCTAAAGACGAAGCGGAAGGCCTTAAAAAGTCTCTTGAAGAGGCTGGTGCCGAAGTTGAGATTAAGTAATTTCAGACGGAATTCACAGGACAGGCAACCGATTTTTCGGGTGCCTTGTCCTGTTTTTGTAAAGTGCATTTTCTAAATTTTATAAATTAATAGCCTTGGCAACAAAAAATAATTCAACCCGAATTAATTTTGCCTCCAGTAAAAATACCTTTGAGTATCCCGACTTTTTGGAGGTTCAATTGAAATCGTTTCAAGAATTCTTTCAGCTTGAAACAACACCTGAAAACAGAGAAAGCGAAGGCCTTTTCAAAGTTTTCGCAGAAAATTTCCCAATCACCGACACACGAAATCAATTCGTACTCGAGTTTTTGGATTATTTCATCGATCCTCCAAGGTATTCGATTGAAGAGTGTATCGAACGTGGATTAACCTACAGCGTTCCACTCAAAGCTAAATTGAAATTATATTGTACCGACCCTGAGCATGAGGATTTTGAAACCATCGTGCAGGATGTGTATTTAGGTACAATTCCGTATATGACCCCAAAAGGTTCTTTTGTAGTGAATGGAGCAGAACGAGTAATCGTTTCTCAGCTACACCGTTCACCAGGCGTGTTTTTCGGTCAGTCACGTCACGCCAATGGAACTAAATTATATTCTGCGCGAATTATCCCATTCAAAGGTTCTTGGATGGAATTTGCTACAGATATCAATAGCATCATGTATGCATATATTGACCGTAAGAAAAAATTACCGTTAACTACCTTGTTCCGCGCAATGGGGTATGAAACAGACCGTGATATTCTTGAGATTTTTGGCTTAGCTGATGAAGTGAAAGTCACAAAAGCAGGAATGAAAAAATTAGTAGGTCGTAGACTTGCTGCACGTGTTCTTAAAACTTGGATTGAAGATTTCGTTGATGAAGATACGGGCGAAGTGGTTTCTATCGAACGTAATGAGGTAATTCTTGAGCGTGAATTGGAGATCAAAGAGGAACATTTAGATGATATCCTTGATTCAGGAGCAAAATCATTAATCCTTCACAAAGAGAATGCAAATGCTATTGACTACACGATCATTTACAATACACTTCAGAAAGATCCAACCAACTCTGAGAAAGAAGCGATTGAATATATCTATCGCCAGTTACGTAATGCAGATGCACCTGATTTTGAAACAGCAAAAGGTGTATTTGAAAAGTTATTCTTCTCTGATACGCGTTATGATTTAGGTGAGGTAGGTCGTTACCGAATCAATAAAAAATTGAAAATCGGTGCCGAAGAAATGTCTCGTGTGTTAACGAAACAAGACATCATTGAAATCGTTAAATACTTAATCGAATTAATCAATTCGAAAGCAGATGTCGATGATATCGATCACCTTTCAAATCGTCGCGTTCGTACCGTAGGAGAGCAGTTATACTCTCAATTTGGTGTTGGTTTAGCGCGTATGGCGCGTACCATCAGAGAGCGTATGAACGTTCGTGATAATGAGGTATTTACTCCAATCGATTTGATTAATGCCAAAACCTTGAGTTCTGTCATTAACTCATTCTTTGGTACGAATCAGCTTTCTCAGTTTATGGATCAAACTAATCCACTAGCCGAGGTAACGCACAAACGTCGTCTTTCAGCTCTCGGACCTGGCGGTTTATCAAGAGAGCGTGCAGGATTTGAGGTTCGTGACGTTCACTATACGCACTACGGAAGACTTTGTACCATCGAAACTCCGGAAGGACCAAACATTGGTTTGATTTCTTCGCTTTGTGTTTTCGCGAAAGTAAATAAACTTGGATTCATTGAAACACCTTACCGTAAAATTGAAAACGGTAAAATGGTTTTCACAGAAGAACCGATTTATTTGGCTGCGGAAGAAGAAGATGGAAAAATCATTGCGCAAGCGAATGCCAAGGTAGATAATAAAGGTAATTTCCTTACAGATACCGTAAAAGCTCGTTATGAAGGTGACTTCCCAGTGGTTAATCCGAAAGAATTACACCTGATGGACGTTGGAGCAAATCAAATTGCTTCGATTGCAGCCTCATCAATTCCATTCTTGGAACATGATGATGCTAACCGTGCCCTGATGGGATCAAACATGCAACGTCAAGCTGTTCCGTTATTGAAACCACATTCACCGATTGTTGGTACCGGTATTGAAGAGCTTGTTGCGCGTGATTCCCGTGTATTAGTTAATGCAGAAGGGGATGGAGTTGTAGAATATGTTGATGCGAATGAAATCGTTATTCGCTATGATTGGAACGATGAAGATAAATTGGTTTCATTTGATAGTGAGGTAAAACGTTATTCGTTAACCAAATATGCTAAAACTAACCAAAGTACGTGTATGAACCTTAAGCCAATCGTGGCGAAAGGAGACCGCGTTTCGAAAGGTCAAGTGTTGTGCGAAGGCTATGCTACCGAAAGTGGTGAATTAGCGCTAGGACAAAACCTGAAAGTGGCGTTCATGCCATGGAAAGGATATAACTTCGAGGATGCTATTGTGATTTCTGAGAAGATTGTTCGAGATGATATCTTTACGTCAATTCACATTGACGAATACTCTTTAGAGGTTCGTGATACAAAACGTGGAATGGAAGAATTAACATCTGATATTCCAAACGTAAGTGAAGAAGCAACAAAAGATCTAGATGAAAACGGATTAATTCGAATTGGTGCTGAAATTAAAGAAGGAGATATCCTTATCGGAAAAATCACACCAAAAGGAGAAACGGATCCATCACCAGAAGAGAAATTGCTACGTGCAATCTTTGGTGACAAAGCAGGAGATGTAAAAGATGCATCGTTGAAAGCTGGTCCGTCACTTCGTGGTACCGTTATTCAAAAGAAATTGTTCTCGCGTGCCGTTAAGGACCGTAAGTCCAAATCACAAGACAAGCCAATTTTGGAAACCTTGGATATGGAATACCAAAAAGAGTACAATGACCTGAAAGAAAAATTAACTGAGAAATTGATGACCATCTTAGGAGAAAATAAATCTGCTGGGGTATTCAATAACTTTAGAGAAGAGTTAATTAAGAAAGGGACTAAGTTTACAGCGAAAGGCTTAATGACATTAGATTATACCATTATCAATCCGTTAAACTGGACTGCTGATGAGAAAATCAATCAAATGATTAGCCGAGTAATCCATAACTTCAGCATTAAAGCGAATGATTTATTAGGTAACTACAAACGTAAGAAATTCCACATTTCTGTAGGAGATGAATTGCCAGCAGGAATTGTGAAATTGGCTAAGGTTTATGTGGCTAAAAAACGTAAGCTTCGTGTTGGAGATAAGATGGCAGGACGTCACGGTAACAAGGGAATTGTTGCGAATATTGTTCGTCAAGAAGATATGCCGTTCTTAGAAGATGGAACGCCAGTTGACATCGTGTTGAACCCACTAGGGGTACCTTCACGTATGAACTTGGGTCAGATCTATGAAACCGTATTAGGTTGGGCTGGAGAAAAACTTGGAATTAAGTTTGCCACACCAATCTTTGATGGTGCACATCCTTCGGAAATCGATGAGTGGACAGTTAAAGCAGGGGTTCCTAAATCAGGTAAAACCTACTTGTACGATGGTGGAACTGGTGAACGTTTCGATCAACCAGCAACCGTTGGGGTAATTTACATGTTGAAATTATCTCACATGGTAGATGATAAAATGCACGCTCGTTCAATCGGACCATACTCGCTTATTACGCAACAGCCGCTTGGTGGTAAAGCACAGTTCGGAGGTCAGCGTTTTGGAGAGATGGAGGTTTGGGCAATCGAAGCCTTTGGAGCTGCAAATATTCTTCAAGAGTTGTTAACTGTTAAATCTGATGATGTAATGGGTCGTGCCAAAGCGTATGAATCTATCGTTAAAGGAGATAACATTCCTGAACCAGGTATTCCTGAATCATTCAATGTATTATTGCATGAATTGAAAGGACTTTGCCTTAATGTTAGTATGGATTAATTAAAAAATTGTTAAAGCGTACAAAATGGCTTTTAAGAAAGAAACACCGAAAAAACAAAATAGCTTCAATAAAATTACCATCTCATTGGCTTCGCCTGAGTTAATTTTAGAGCAATCCAGTGGAGAAGTCCTTAAACCGGAAACGATTAATTATCGTACGTACAAACCAGAACGCGATGGCTTGTTCTGTGAGCGTATTTTCGGTCCAGTTAAGGATTATGAATGTCATTGTGGAAAATACAAGCGAATTCGATATAAAGGAATCGTTTGTGACCGTTGTGGTGTAGAGGTAACTGAGAAAAAAGTTCGTCGTGAACGAATGGGTCACATCTCCTTAGTTGTTCCTGTAGCCCACATTTGGTATTTCCGTTCGTTGCCAAATAAAATTGGTTACTTACTTGGCCTTCCAACTAAGAAGCTTGATCAAATTATTTATTACGAGCGATATGTCGTAATTCAAGCGGGTGTAACCGCTGAAATGGAAGGATTAGGTCTTAAGAAATATGATTTCTTAACAGAAGAAGATTATTTGGATATTATCGATAATCCGGCACTGAAAGACAACCACTTCCTAGATGACACGGATCCAAATAAATTTATCGCAAAAATGGGTGCTGAAGCACTTTATGACTTGTTGAGAGATTTAAATTTGGTATCCTTATCTAACGAGTTACGTGCTGCTGCTGATGAAGAAACATCGGTTCAACGTAAGAATGAAGCGCTTAAGCGCTTACAAGTTGTTGAGGCAATGAAAGATTCTCAGACACGTATTGACAACCGTCCTGAATGGATGATTGTTAAGGTTGTGCCTGTGATTCCACCTGAATTACGTCCATTAGTTCCACTAGATGGTGGTCGCTTTGCAACCTCGGATTTGAACGACCTTTACCGTCGCGTTATTATACGTAATAACCGTCTTAAGCGTTTGATCGAAATTAAAGCACCTGAAGTGATTTTGCGTAACGAAAAACGTATGCTTCAAGAGGCAGTTGATTCGTTATTCGATAATTCACGTAAATCCAGTGCGGTTAAAACTGAATCAAATCGTGCCCTTAAGTCACTTTCTGACTCTTTAAAAGGTAAACAAGGTCGATTCCGTCAAAACCTCCTAGGAAAACGTGTAGATTACTCGGCACGTTCCGTAATTGTTGTAGGTCCAGATTTGAAACTTCACGAATGTGGTCTTCCAAAAGACATGGCAGCAGAACTTTACAAACCGTTTATCATTCGCAAAATGATCGAGCGTGGTATTGTGAAAACTGTGAAATCAGCTAAGAAAATTGTGGATAGAAAAGAACCAGTGGTTTGGGATATCCTAGAAAATGTATTGAAAGGTCACCCGGTATTACTTAACCGTGCCCCTACACTTCACCGTTTAGGTATTCAAGCATTTCAACCAAAATTGATTGAAGGAAAAGCAATTCGTCTTCACCCATTAGTAACCACGGCATTTAACGCGGATTTCGATGGTGACCAAATGGCGGTGCATTTACCGTTAGGAAATGCTGCGATCTTGGAAGCACAGTTGTTAATGCTTGCTTCGCACAACATCTTGAATCCTGCGAATGGTGCGCCTATCGCGGTACCATCTCAAGACATGGTACTTGGACTTTATTACATTACAAAAGGTAAAGTTTCAACGGAAACGGATAAAGTGAAAGGTGAAGGAAAAATCTTCTATTCTCCAGAAGAAGTAATCATTGCATACAATGAGCGCCAGTTAGACCTACATGCAACCATCAAGGTTAAAACGTATGATCTAAATGAACAAGGTGAGCCCGTATTGACAATGATCGATACTACGTGTGGACGTGTATTGTTCAACGAAAATGTTCCACGTGAAGTAGGTTATATCAATGATGTCTTAACTAAAAAGGCATTAAGAGATATTATCGGTGAAGTACTTAAAATTTCTGGTACAAGCCGTACAGCCCAATTCTTAGATGATATCAAAACCTTAGGGTACCATATGGCCTTCAAAGGTGGTTTATCCTTTAATTTGGATGATATTATCATTCCGAAAGAAAAAGAAGTGTTGGTTGCTAAAGCAGAACAAGAGGTTACCGAGGTTATGGCTAGCTATAACATGGGATTAATCACAAACAATGAGCGTTACAATCAGATTATTGATATTTGGACGCATACCAATTCACGTTTGACGGCTACCCTAATGGATCAGCTTAAAACGGACCGTCAAGGATTCAATTCCATCTATATGATGTATGATTCTGGTGCACGGGGTTCTAAAGAGCAGATTCGTCAGCTTTCAGGAATGCGTGGATTGATGGCTAAACCACAGAAATCTGGTGCCTCAGTTCAGGAGATTATTGAAAATCCAATTCTTTCCAACTTTAAAGAAGGACTGTCGATTCTTGAGTACTTTATTTCTACTCACGGTGCACGTAAAGGATTAGCGGATACCGCCCTTAAAACTGCGGATGCCGGTTACTTAACTCGTCGTTTAGTTGACGTTGCTCAGGATGTGGTAATTAATTCAGAAGATTGTGGTACCCTTCGTGGTATTGTAGCTTCTGCATTACGTAAGAATGATGAAGTTGTTGAGCCATTATACGATCGTATTTTAGGAAGAACTTCAGTTCATAATGTATATTATCCAGAATCTGACCGCTTAATTGTAGAAAGTGGTGCATTAATCACAGAAAATGTTGCTAAGGAAATCGAGGTAGCAGGTATTGATGATGTTGAAATTCGTTCTGTATTGACCTGTGAAATGCGTAAAGGAGTTTGTTCAAAATGTTATGGACGAAATCTTGCAACGCACAGACCGGCACAGATTGGAGATGCAGTAGGTGTTATTGCCGCACAGTCCATCGGTGAGCCAGGTACACAGTTGACCCTTAGAACGTTCCACGTTGGGGGTACTGCCTCTAACATTGCGGATAGCTCCGACATCAAAGCAAAAGTTTCTGGTCGCATCGAATTTGAAGAGTTGCGTACGATTGACCACAAAGGACCTGAAGGAACAGAGAAAACAATTGTTGTTGGTCGTTCAGGTGAAATGAGAATCATAGATGAGAAAACGGGTATCGTTATTATGAATGCCAATATTCCTTACGGTTCTGATTTAATGGTCGAGGATAAAACTAAAGTGAAGAAAGGAGATGTAATCTGTAAATGGGATCCATACAATGCCTTGATTATTACTGAAGTAAAAGGTAAGGTTAAGTTTGATTTCATGGAAGCAGGTATAACATATCGAGAAGAAATGGATGAGCAAACTGGATATAACCGTAAGGTGATTATCGAGTCTCGTGATAAAAAGAAAAGTCCTGCAATTCATATCGTAGATGCAAAATCTGGTGAGGTATTAAGAGAATATTCTCTTCCGGTAAGCGCCCACTTAAATGTAGATGCAGGTGATTTAGTTGATGCAGGGGTTACCTTGGTGAAAATCCCACGTTCTTCAGGTAAGTCTGGGGATATCACAGGAGGTTTACCGCGTGTAACTGAGCTTTTCGAAGCACGTAACCCATCTAACCCTGCGGTTGTTTCTGAAATTGACGGAACTGCTGCATACGGTACGATTAAGCGTGGTAACCGTGAGATCATTATTACTTCCAAATTAGGTGAGGTGCGTAAATACCTTGTTCCACTTGCGAAGCATATCTTAGTACAACAGAACGATTTCGTTCGTGCAGGACAACCGTTATCCGATGGTGCAATTACGCCGAATGATATCTTAAATATTGAAGGTCCAACTAAAGTTCAAGAGTATATCGTAAATGAGATCCAAGAGGTTTACCGACTTCAAGGGGTGAAAATTAACGACAAGCATTTTGAAGTAATTGTTCGTCAAATGATGCTTAAAGCAGAGATTGTTGATCCAGGAGATACGCGTTTCCTTGAAGGACAATCAATTCATAAAGCAGATATCATGGAAGCGAATGACCAACTTTATGGTATGATGTTCATTAGAGATGCCGGAGATTCTACCGAAGTAGAAAAAGGTCAATTGATTTCTGTACGTAAATTACGTGATGAAAACTCTAGATTGAAGCGTGAAGATAAACAGCTAATTGAGGCTCGTGAGGCTGAACCAGCTACATCTACACCACTTCTTCAAGGGATCACGAGAGCGTCGCTTCAAACCCAGTCGTTTATTTCAGCAGCTTCCTTCCAGGAAACTACGAAAGTACTTAACGAAGCAGCAATTTCAGGTAAAGAGGATCATCTCCTTGGATTGAAAGAAAATGTAATTGTTGGACATTTAATTCCAGCAGGTACAGGAGTTCGTCATTTCCAAAATATGATTGTTGGTTCGAAAGAAGTTTACGAAAAATTAACCGAAGAGAATCAAGCGTAAGACGCAACTCTTTTAGATATTAAATCCCGCTTCGGCGGGATTTTTTTATGCAATTTTATCCCATTGCGGCTTGTTTTTGAACAAGGTCAACATATAATTCCTTAAGGTTAAATGCATCGGTTCCGTTAGGCTTGGGTCTTGCTCATAGATACGAAGCGCTGCCTCTCTCGCTACTGTTACCACATGCTGATCCCTTGAAAGGTCGGCCATCTTTAAATTTAAAGCACCGCTTTGCTGGGTTCCTAAAATATCACCGGGACCTCTTAAACTTAAGTCTACTTCCGCAATTTTAAATCCATCCGTGGTTTCCACCATGGTTTCCATCCGCTTTTTAGCCTCTTTAGATAACTCATAATTGGTCATCAGTATACAATAAGATTTTTCTCCTCCTCGTCCTACACGCCCACGTAACTGATGCAATTGCGACAATCCAAAACGCTGTGCACTTTCAATGACCATTACCGTTGCATTTGGAACATTTACCCCAACTTCGATGACCGTGGTTGCCACCATGATGTTCGTTATCCCATCAACAAAGCGCTTCATTTCATATTCCTTTACCTCGGGTTTGAGTTTTCCGTGCACAATACTCACTTGGTATTCCGGTAATGGGAATGCACGTGATATGGCTTCAAAGCCGTCAGATAAACTCTTGAAATCTAAGGTTTCACTGTCATCAATAAGCGGGTACACCACATAAATTTGTCTTCCTAACCCAATTTGCTCTCGCATAAAGGTAAAGAGCTGTAAGCGATGTGTGTCAAAGCGATGAATGGTTTGGATGGGCTTTCTGCCAGGCGGAAGTTCATCAATTACGGAAACATCTAAATCGCCATAAAAGGTCATAGCAAGGGTTCTTGGAATAGGCGTAGCTGTCATTACTAAGACATGTGGTGCCATGGTATTTTTCTTTCTCATCTTTGCACGTTGGGCTACACCAAATCGGTGCTGCTCATCGATCACCACCAGCCCTAAATTCTTAAAAATCACTTCATCCTCTAATAAGGCATGTGTTCCAATTAAAATGTCAATTTCTCCATTCGCTAATGCTTCAAGTAAAGGTTTGCGTTGCGCACGTTTTACCGACCCAGTGAGTAAGGCACAACGAATGGGTAAATCGGATAAAAAACTAACGATCGTTTCATAATGTTGTGCAGATAGAATTTCCGTAGGTGCAAGCAAGGCGGATTGAAATCCATTTCCTTGTGCGATTAACATCGTAATTAAGGCTACTAAGGTCTTTCCAGAACCTACATCCCCTTGAAGCAATCGGTTCATATGTTGTCCCGTTTGCATGTCTTTCCTGATTTCCCGAATTACCCTTTTTTGAGCCTCCGTTAAGTCGAATGGTAATTTATGGTGGTAGAAGTTCGATAAAATATCCCCGGATTTCGAAAATACAAAGCCTTTTTCTGTTCGTTTTCGGACCCCTTTTCTTAGGATCATTTCAAGTTGTAACATGAATAATTCTTCAAATACAAAGCGCTTTTTTGCTTGCATATATTCCTGTTCTGTGGCGGGTTGATGCAAGTAGGCATAGGCTGTAGCAATATCTATTAATTGCATTTCTTTCCGAATGGATTCAGGAAGCCGGTCTGGAATATTTGAAAGTGAAATCCGTTCAAGTAAGCCATGGATTACTTTTTCAATTCCTCTGGTATGTAGGCCCTTGGCACTTAATTTTTCTGTACTCGGATAAATGGGTTGAAAACCAACATAGCTCGATTCATCCGTAGGGGCCATTTCAGGATGTGCGATACTCCAATAATTTCCGTTTAATCGAGGTCTGCCAAATACACGGTATTTTTTCCCTGGAATAATGCCAGATTTAATCCATTTCCATCCTTGAAACCAAATGAGTTGTATACTCGCAGTATCGTCGGTGAATCGACATTGTAAGCGTTTTGCACGCCCACCACCCAGTTCTTGTACTTGGTCAATATAGCCTTCCAATTGAACATAACCGTCTACCAAATGAAGTTGTGAACATTGATGGATTTGAGAACGGTTGATATACCGAAAAGGAATATGATTTAATAGATCCCAATAGGTTTCTATTTGTAATTCTTTCTTAAGTAATTCTGCCTTTTGAGGACCAATTCCTTTTAAATAAGCAATGGGAGTAAAAAGCGATTCAGACATTTAGTTCAGGCTTATTGCCACACACCCATTTGATTGAATTTTTCGATTCTTTTCGTAATGCGGTCGGATGGATGCATAGGCTCAAGTTCCTTGAGATACGCAAGGATATTGGTTTTAACTTCGCTAAATATGGCCTCATGATTACGATGTGCACCATCCACAGGTTCTTTAATAACATCATCAACCAGCCCAAACCCTTGCATATCTGAAGGGGTAAGTTTAAGTGCACTGGCTGCTTGCTCCTTGTGTTCCCATGAACGCCATAAGATCGATGAACAACTTTCAGGAGAAATAACTGAATACCATGTGTTTTCTAGCATGACTACTTTATCTCCAACGCCAATCCCTAGAGCACCACCGGAAGCACCTTCTCCGATAATGATACAAATAACAGGTACCCTTAAGCGCATCATTTCGTAAATATTTCTTGCAATGGCTTCCCCTTGTCCGCGCTCCTCTGCTTCAAGCCCAGGGAATGCACCTGGTGTATCAATAAAGGTAACGATTGGTTTATTGAATTTCTCAGCAAGTTTCATCAAACGTAGGGCCTTGCGATAACCTTCTGGATTCGGCATCCCGAAGTTTCGGAATTGGCGCATTTTTGTATTGATGCCTTTTTGTTGACCAATAAACATAACGGTTTTACCATTAATTGATCCAAAGCCACCAACCATAGCCTTATCATCTTTTACTCCACGATCCCCATGCAATTCTAGAAAATCATTGTTAGTGATGGCGTTAATATACGCTAAAGTATACGGACGGTCAGGGTGACGCGACAGCTGAACACGTTGCCAAGGCGATAGGGTAGAGAATAAGTTCTGAGCAGTCTCTGTATATTTATTCTTTAATGCCGTTATGTTATCGGACATGTCCACTTCGGTGGTAATTCCAATCTGTTCCGTTTGCAAGATTTGTTCTTGTAACGCTTGTAACGGGGCTTCAAAATCTAGATATGTACTCATGTTTGATTTACTTGTATGGACAAAAGTAAAAATTTTAATGCGTTCTTGTATTTTTGTACTAAATGATACTGTTTCCAAATGCAAAAATAAACCTCGGGTTACGAATTCTTCGGAAGCGCGAAGACGGATTTCACGACATAGAATCGATTATGATTCCTGTGCCCATTTATGACATCCTAGAACTAAGTGCATCGGAAGAGTTTTCATACAGTCAAACAGGTATTGATATACCTTCTGATGGAAGTTTAGGCTTGGTTGAAAGAGCATATATCCTCATGAAAAAAAGGTATGGCATTGGACCAGTAGCTTTTCATTTGCGAAAACAGATTCCGATTGGTGCAGGTTTAGGTGGCGGATCTGCAGATGCCGCATTTACCTTAAAGGGCTTGAATGAATGGTTTGATTTGGGGTTGCCTACCGAAACCTTAGAACATTTAGCTGCAGAATTAGGAAGTGATTGCCCCTTTTTTATTGCAAATGAACCGGCATTGGCCACAGGTAGGGGAGAACAATTGCATCCGATGAATGTAAACCTCACCGGCTTGTATATCGCAATTTATAATCCTGGAATTCATGTGAGTACAGCCTCGGCATACGGTTCCATTGTTCCAAATCCAATGCACAATATTGATTATCAAATCAAAGCATTACATGAATGGCAGGCATACTACGTGAATGATTTCGAAAAGCCAGTAACCTTGCTTCATCCCGAAATTTCCGTGGGTATTGAATACCTTACAGAAAAAGGTGCAATCTATGCAGCGATGTCAGGTAGCGGGTCTTCATACCTGGGGATTTTTGAAAATCCCCCCTCAAACCTAACAACCAACGGATTACTCTATGTTGGTCCTGTTTCTTTATCCAGTTAATTAACAAAGGCTTAAAGAAAAATTTTTAAAAATATCATTGAAAATTTGATTTTATTTTTAATTTTGAAGTTGTCTAATTGACACTAAGTAAGTATTAACCGTTTAAATTTTTTGTGTATGAAAAAAATGTTTACACTTTTATCTGCTCTATTTATTGGAGCAATGGCTACTGCACAAGTAACCGTAACTTTCCAAGTGGATGTAACCAACTACGTAGCTGGTGGTGCAACACTTGATGCAACTGGCGTTCGAGTTGGTGGTAATTTCTCAGCAATGGGAGGTAACGCGAACGGTGGCCCAATGGCTGACTGGTCTCCAACTACAGCTACTTCAGCAATGACTGATCTTGGAAATAATATCTGGGAAATCGCTGTTGAATTTCCAGCTGCTTCAGTTGATCAAACGTTATTTTACAAATTTATCAACGGTAACTGGGGAATGAACGAAGGAACTGATCCACTTAATACTATCGTTTCAGGTGGATGTGGTGTTGACGATGGTTCTGGAAACGTTAACCGTACCTTGGTTATTCCTGCTGCTGCAACTACATTAACGTATTGTTGGGATGCGTGTGCTGCTTCTTGTTCTGCGAACTTGAGCAACAACGCAATCAGTAACTTAACTGTTGCTCCTAATCCAGCAAACGATGTAGCTACATTTAACTTTAGCTCAAATGCAAATACAGCAGAGATCGTATTATTTGATTTATCTGGTAAAGTAGTTGCTACTAAATCAGTAGTTACTGGTGCTGAAAATTCAGTAGAAATTTCTACAGCTAACCTGATGGCAGGTTCTTACTTGTACCAAGTAAAAGCTGCTGGTAACGTTGTTACTGGTAAATTGATGAAAAACTAATTTTATATTTTTTTCTTGGAAAAGCCTATGTGAAAACGTAGGCTTTTTCTTTATCTTAACCTTATGAAAATTAGTCGTCCATTATTCCTTGTTTTTAGTTTGCTGAACTTGGCGATTAACGCCCAGATTTTAGAACTTACCCCAGCATTTCCAACCGTAAACGATGTAGTCACGATAGTTTATGATGCTACCGAAGGCAACGGTGCGCTGGTTGGAACCAATCAAGTGTATTGTCATGCAGGGTTAATTACCACAGCGAGTACATCGCCAACCAATTGGCTTTTTGTGCAGGGAAATTGGGGGCAGGTAGATCCGAATGTACAGATGACCAATCTTGGAAATAACAAACATTCAATCACCATTGATATCGATGCGTTTTATGGATTTCCTGTGAATACTACCGTCCTTAAATTAGCTTTTGTTTTTCGTAATGCCAATGGCTCTGTGGTGGGACGTGAAGCAGATGGTAGCGATATTTATTACGACGTTTACCCCGTAAACGGCGGGCTGCAGGCCGCGATTTTCAATCCAAGCCAAATGCCATTATTAGATTTAAATCAAAATTTCGCGTTCAACGCGCAAGCAAATCAACCGGCTACCTTAAGCTTAAAGGAAGATGGAGTGCTTTTACAAACCGTGCCAAATGCAATGGCCATTAATACCAACATTACCGCATCCGTTCCCGGAACCCACGTGCTGCTTTTTGAAGCAGATAACGGAACTACCGTGATAAAAGATAGCGTTTATTATACCGTTAATCCTCCCCTTACTTACCAAAATCCTCCTGCTGGAACTAAGAATGGTGTTCAGATGCTGAACGACTCCACGGCCTTGTTTCAATTGTATGCTCCCGAGAAAGATCATGTGTATCTTGTAGGAGATTTTAACAATTGGTTACCCACAGGAGCATTTCACATGAATTGTTCCTTGGATTCTACCCGATGGTGGCTGGTTGTAAATAACCTTCAACCTGGACAAGCCTATGGCTACCAATATTTGATTACAAACCAAGGAAAATATGCGGATCCAATGAGCACCCTAGTGCTTGACCCAAATAATGACCCTTTTATTAATGCGAATACCTTCCCGAATTTACCTCCATACCCAACCGGGTTAACAACGGGAATCGTTTCTGTTTTTTACACAACGCCTTCTACCTATACTTGGCAAAATACAACCTTTTCGCGTCCTGAAAATAAAGACCTTGTGATTTATGAATTGTTGGTTAGGGATTTTGTGGCGGCTCGAAACTATCAAACACTGATTGACACCATTGCGTATTTAGATCGCCTTGGAATTAATGCCATTGAACTTATGCCGAATTTTGAATTTGAAGGCAATGAAAGCTGGGGGTATAACCCATCTTTTCATATGGCGCTTGATAAATATTATGGCACTGCACAAAAGTTTAAAGAATTTGTAGATACCTGCCACGGACGTGGTATTGCCGTCATTATTGATATGGTGCTTAACCATGCCTTTGGACAAAATCCCATGGTGAATATGTATTGGGATGCCCTAAATAGTCGTCCTGCCGCGAATAGTCCGTGGTTTAATGCCGTATGTCCTCACCCACCAAATTGCTGGGGATACGACTTCAATCACAGTAAGGCTCCTACGAAAGAATTTGTAGATCAAGTCAATCGCTATTGGGTAGAAACTTACAACATCGATGGGTTCCGTTTCGATTTTACTAAAGGTTTTGCTAATACTACAGCAAGTTTTAGCGTTGAACGGATTAATAACATTAAGCGCATGGCCGATAGCATATGGGCCATTGACCCGGATCAATACATTATTCTCGAGCATTGGTGCGATAACAATGAAGAAGAGCAATTAGCAGATTATGGGTGCATGCTTTGGGGAAATGTGACACACGGTTATCAAAATTCTGGGAAGGGATTCCCCGCAAATTCGAGTTTAACCAATGGGATTTACACGAACCGTACTTGGTCGCAACCCCACTTGATTTCTTACATGGAAAGCCATGACGAGCAACGCTTGATGTATGAGGCTATTACGTTTGGGAATGCATCAAATCCTTCACACAATGCAAAAGACCCCTACACCGCGCTCGGTCGCATGCAAGGCTTAGCAGTTACTTTTCTTTCACAACCTGGACCTAGAATGATCTGGCAATTTGGGGAGTATGGTTATGATATTAATATTGATTATCCGTGTAGAGTGTGTAATAAACCGATTTTGTGGAATTACCTTCAGCAAGGAAGACGCCAACAATTGCTTGATGTATACACGGCTATGTTGACCTTGCGCAATAATTATGAAACCTTTAGGTCGCTCGATTTTCAAGCCAGTCTTGGCGCAGGCATTAAACGTATGATTATGAATCATCCGACTATGAATGGGGTTTCTTTAGTGAATATTGATGTGAACGCTGCCTCGGCAATCCCAGCCTTTCAACATACCGGTTGGTGGTACGAGTATTTCACCGGTGATAGCTTGAATGTTACCAATGTTAATGCATCCATTCCATTACAGCCTGGAGAATATCGAGTATATACTGATGTTCACCTACCCCAACCGTATATTACTTCTGTGGCTTCCATTGAAGCTTTGGAAAATCCGGCGTTTGATTTTGTGGTTTATCCGGTTCCTTTAACATCTTCTTGTACGATCAAGTTAACATCCCTTGATTTTCAACCAGTAGAAATTCAGCTTTTTGATGCGCAAGGAGTACTAATAAAACAACAACGCGCTATGGCAAAAGCAGGGGAGAATCACTTGGTTCTTGACGAGTTGAATCTTTCTTCAGGAACCTATTTGGTATTAGTTAAATTAGGTAATTCAATCGCTTATCAAACCGTGGTGAAATAATGAGGGAATTTATTTGTGTCGCGTGTTTTTTTCCGCTTACTTTTTTTGCTCAATTGCTACACCCATCTAATTCCAATGCCTTCCTTCAAAATGAGGTAGCTAAGATTTATATTACCATGAATCCCCAAGATTTTAATACGATGGTTGGGGATAGTTTAGGCGCTTCGTTTGAGTTTCCAGCAACCTTCATTTATGCCAGTTCGGTAGTTACCGATACAATTGATACAGTAGGCATACGGCTTCGTGGAAACACATCCTTGCAATCTGCAAAAAAGTCTTTTAAAATCGATTTTAATGTATACCAACCCGGATTTAAATGGTACGACTTGAAATCGTTAAATCTGAATGGGGAGCATAATGACGTATCGATTATGCGCAGTAGAACCTGTCAAGAAATGCTTCGATGGTCGGGATTGCCTGCCGCACGTACGTCGTATGTCGAAGTGTATATAAACAGCGAATATAAAGGCCTGTATATAAACGTGGAACACCTTGATGATCAGTACATAGAAGCACGCTTCAATAACGACGATACCGGTAATTTATATAAAGCCAAGTGGGGCGCTGACATGACCTTTCAAGGCGTATCTCAAACACCGTATCAAGCCCTTTATGAACTTAAAACGAATGAGGCGCTAAACGATTTTTCAGGGTTAGTTCACTTTATTGATGTCCTTAATAATTCGTCCAACGCTGAATTTCCGTGTGCAATTCAAGAGGTAATTGACGTAGAACTTTTGTTAAATTCTTTGGCTTTTCAAATATTAGTTGGGCAATGGGATGGATATACCTACAATAAAAACAATTACTACCTCTATCAGCGTCCTTCAGACGGTAAGTTTGTGTTTTTAGAATATGATTTAGATAATACTTTTGGCGTAGACTGGTTTGGAATTGATTGGCAGTTTAGGAACGTGTATACCTGGTCTTCAAGCAATGCGCAACGTCCTTTGTATACCCGAATGATGCAAGTTCCATATTTCAAGGATCGGTTTTCATATTATATGCAGCAACACATCAATACCTATTTTACCCCGGGCTACATGGTGCCAATTTGGGAAGCTACCCAAGCGCTAATTAGTACGTCTGCTCTTGCGGATACATACAAAGGATTGGATTACGGATTCTCTGACCAAGATTTTTTGGATGCCATAACAGATGCATGGGGTAACCACGTATCCACTTCCTTAGATACCTATATTACCCAACGAAGTGCGTTTGCAACGAATCAATTGATTTATAATGGCTTAACCAATCCATGTTCGGTTAGTTTAACAGAACAGCATGAAGCCCCTTTGCAGTGGATTACGCGCGTAGATTTAATGGGAAGAGTGTTGGATGAAATCCCGACAAATCAGGTGTTTATTGAAATTTCAACCACTGGACAAACAAGAAAACGAATCGTTATCCCATGAAAACCCTTTTATCGCTAAGTTCCTTACTTGTTGTTTTTCTATTGTCGGCACAAGCTGTCGTGTTGGACCATGTAGAACCTGCCAATTGGTGGGTTGGAATGAAACACCATCAAGTGCAGGTGTTGCTCCACGGCCCTCAAATTGCGAAGTATACAGTGAATGTACAAGGGTTGAATGTGCTTGGAATCGTTAAAACTGAAAATCCGAACTACCTTTTTGTTACGGTGGAAACGCAAGATAGAAATGCAGGAACTTATCCAATTACCTTAACAAATACCATGAATAAGGAAGTTGCGCGCTTTGATTTTAAATTGGAAGAACGCATTTACCAATCAGCGGTTCGTCAAGGATTTTCAACTAAGGATGTGATCTATCTGCTAATGCCCGATCGTTTTGCGAACCTTATCCCCGGTCAAGATACCTTTCCAGGAATGACAGAACCGGGAAATCGCTCGCTACCAGGAGGTCGTCACGGAGGTGACATCGCCGGGATCATGGAGCATTTGGACTACATTAAAGAACTTGGTGCAACGACGATTTGGACTACACCATTATTGGAAGATAATGAACCTACGTATTCATACCACGGCTACGCTCAATCGGATTTGTATAAAGTAGATCCTCGATATGGTACTAATTCTTGGTTCAAGGAATTGGTGCTTGAATCCCACCGTCGAGGCCTCAAAGTGATTAAAGATGAAGTGCCCAATCACTGGTCTAGTAAGCATTGGATGATTCAAGACCTCCCCACTAAAACGTGGATTCATCAGTTTGATCAATTTACTCGATCTTCCTACCGAACTAGTACCCAAATGGATCCATATGCTGCTCCAACGGATCATTCGGCTTCCGCAGATGGTTGGTTTGATACTTCTATGCCTGACATGAACCAGTCAAATCCATTACTATTAACTTATCTGATTCAAAATACCATTTGGTGGGTTGAGTATGCGTGTTTAGATGGCTTACGTGTTGATACCTATTCCTACAATGATAAGGATGCAATTGCTACTTGGACCAAAGCCATTATGGAGGAATACCCCAAGTTAAATATGGTAGGGGAAGTGTGGCTGCATAATCAAGCACAAATCTCATATTGGCAAAAGGATAGTAAAATTGGAGCCTTGGATTCATATAACAGTGGGCTGCCGGCAGTCATGGATTTCACCTTACACGACGCTATTATGCAAGCGTTTAATGAACGGAATCAAGGGTGGGACAAAGGTATGGCAAGGATTTATGAAAATTTCGTGAATGATTTTGTCTATGAGAATCCCAGCAATTTGTTGGTGTTTATGGAAAATCACGACACCAAGCGCTTTAATGAATATTGTCCAAATCTAGCGGACTATAAGTTAGCACTTACCTTAATTGCAACCACTAGAGGAATTCCTCAAATTTATTATGGTTCGGAAATTGGAATGAAAGGCTCTAAGGATGTAGGAGATGCCGATATTCGTAGAGATTTTCCAGGAGGGTGGGATACCGACACGCTGACAGCATTTTATGCGCAAGATGATGTGCGAAAACGCTCAAAATTGGGTCGAACCCCAGAACAAGAAGCGTATTTTCAATTCACTAAAAAGGTACTCAATTGGCGTAAAAACCAAGCCGTAATTCATAACGGAACCTTAGTGCAGTATGTCCCGGAGAATAACGTATATGTTTATTTTAGAATCTTGGGAGAAAAGAAAATTATGGTGGTGCTGAATAATTCTACGGATGCTCAATCCATTGCAACGAATCGTTTTGTTGATGTACTGGATAAATTTTCTATTAGAGCAGTTCCTTTAAAAAAAGAGGTATTATCCGATACCCTCATTGATATGTCGCAGAAATCATTAACAATTTCAGGAAAAACAGCATGGATCATCGAATTGTAGGAAAGCTCATAGTCCTCGCGTTGTTTACATGGATTAACGTAAATGTATGGAGTCAAAATCCGAAACGTCAATTTAAGAGTATTGCTTCAATTCCTGCGGGAATTAAAGTCACGGTTTCTGATGGTGAGTACATTTTTCGATCTTATGGTCCGAACATTATTGAAACCACCTTTATTCCAAATGGACAAAAGCATGAAGCGAACTCTCACGCAGTAGATAAAAAACCGGATGAAAATTCATTTACATGGGCGACAACATCCAATGCGCTGATTCCTCCTTATATTCATGTTTATCACAAGGAAGATCGGGATAAGAAAATGAATCCCATCATTTTAATCCAAACGAATCCATTTAAAATCACCTATTGGCACAAGGGCCGTTACTTGCTCTCTGAACGATGGGGTTATGATGTAGATTCCAGTATGGAAAAGATTCAGTTCAACTTAAGTAAGGATGAAAAGTTGTTCGGTACCGGAAACCGGGTGCTTGGAATGGACAGAAGAGGGTATAGGTTACCGCTATACAATAAGGCACATTACGGGTATGAAACGCATTCAGAACAGATGAACTATAGCATGCCCTTGGTGATTTCAGATCGCCTTTATGCCTTGCATTTTGATAATTCGTATACCGGATTTCTAGACCTGGATTCAAAAAAAGACAGTAGCCTTACCTATGAAACAACGGGTGGAAGAAAAACCTATCAGGTAATCGCAGCAGATAATTGGAAAGAATTAGTGGAATCGTATACCAATTTGACAGGAAGACAACCGCTCCCGCCTCGTTGGGCATTTGGTAATTTTGCAAGCCGCTTTGGCTATCATTCTGAACAGGAAGCTCGTGCAGTAGTTTCTAAGTTTAAGGCCGACAGCATTCCGCTAGATGCGATTGTATTTGATTTGTATTGGTTTGGCACAACCATACAAGGTACCTTGGGTAATTTTGAATTCCACCGAGATAGCTTTCCGAATCCAAAACAAATGATCTCGGATTTTAAAAATACCGGAGTTAAAACCGTCTTAATAACTGAGCCGTTTATATTAACCACTTCAAAGACGTGGGAAGAGACTAAAACTAAAAAATTACTCTGCACAGACATTACCGGTGAAAAGCCGTATACCTATGATTTTTATTTTGGTAATACAGGCCTACTTGATATATATAAACCGGAAACGAAACAGTGGTTTTGGAACATATACAAAGGCTTAATAGAAATGGGAGTTGAAGGGATTTGGGGAGATTTAGGAGAGCCAGAGGTACATCCCGATGATTTATACCACGTGGTTGGTAGAGCCAATCGGGTGCACAACATCTATGGCCATGATTGGGCTCGGTTAATTCAGGAAGGCTATCGCGCTGATTTTTCCAATAAAAGACCATTTATTTTAATGCGTTCTGGTTATTCGGGTTCTCAACGGTTCGGAATGATTCCATGGACTGGCGATGTAAATCGCACCTGGGGTGGATTAAAACCTCAAGTGGAGCTTACCCTACAGGCAGGATTGCAAGGAATTGGATATCTCCACTCCGACCTTGGTGGCTTTGGTGGAGCGAATGACGACCCTGAACTGTACGTCCGATGGTTACAATATGGGGTGTTTCAGCCGATTTTTAGACCGCATGCGCAACAAGAAGTGCCAAGCGAAGCGATTTTTAAAGATCCTCAAACCAAGGCCCTAGCGAAAGAAGCCATCGAATGGCGTTATCGCTTATTGCCTTACAATTATACCTTGGCCTACGAGAATTCAACTACAGGAATCCCATTGATGCGCCCTGTTTTTATGGAGTATCCAAAACAAACGGATTTTATTGATCGAACTGATTGTTATTTTTGGGGTCCCGACATGTTTGTTGTCCCAGTAACCGAAAAAGGACAAAAAATCGCAAAAATTGATTTTCCAGATTCGAATCCATGGTTTAACCTATACACAGAAGAACGGGTTGTTCCGCAGCAATTCATAACCACTGCGCGTTGTTTTTGGGGGTCTCGAATGGGAATGGTTTGGGATGAACCCACCATCGATTCCTTGACTATGGATAATATTCCTGTATTTGTTAAGGCCGGCGCTTTTATTCCGATGGCTGAGAAAGGAATTCAGTCAACCGAGGAGTATTCTGTAAATAATGTGGAGGTACATTTCTATTACGATCCTACGGTTTCTACCTCTAAAGGGAAGTTATTCGAAGATGACGGGAATTCACGGCAAGATTTTGATGGGGATTGTTACACCTTATTCGAATTCGACTATCTCAAGAAGTCAGCGAAAAAATCGGCAATTAATGTGAAATCTACCAGTCCGTATTGCAAACCATTTAGTCCAGGAGTTACGTTGGTCATTCACAATGTTTCCGAAGTCCCTCGAATAATTAGTAAGACCAATGATCAATTGCTTGGAGAAGACACCAAGATAACCTTTGACTCAACAACGAAAACAGCACGCCTAATTTATATACTGGAGGATGGTAATGAATTGAAAATCAAATTCCACTAAATTTCTTTGTGTCATAATGACATTTTGAAAAAAAAAGTATATTTGGAAGCACTTTAATTAAAAACTAACAACAATTTAAAAGATTATGAATAGACAATTATTTATTAAATCTTTTTCCTTGATTTTTATGTTGGCCTTGTCCGTCCTCGGATTTGCGCAAACAGGTAAAATTAATGGGGTAATTGAGGACCCCAAAGGAAACAAGTTAAGCGATGTGAAAGTACTAGCAGATGGGCCAACGAAAGGGGTTGCCTTTTCTGATGTTAATGGAGCCTATGAAATCACCGGTTTAGCGGATGGAAGTTATGTGTTGACCTTGCGTCTGATTGGATTAGAAGACATGACCATTGACGTGGCCATTTCAGGTGGTGGAACCGTGACAAAAAACCTGGTTTTTGGGGATAATCAGAAAGCATCCGATGAGGTGGTTGTGATTGGTTATGGAACAACGAGAACGAAGGATTTAACCGGTGCAGCTACCATTATTAATGAGAAAAACTTTCTTAAGGGGTCCTTGGCTTCCCCAGAGCAATTATTAATGGGAAAGGTAGCCGGATTAAAAGTTACTTCGAATGATGGAGCGCCTGGTTCAGGGAGTACATTGAGACTTCGAGGGGGTACTTCAATCAATGCAAGTAACGACCCATTAATTGTCGTAGACGGAGTTCCTTTAGATAATGGGGGTATTTCAGGAGCAGCAAACCCATTATCATTAATTAACCCGAATGATATTGAGTCGTTTGTCGTATTAAAAGATGCTTCGGCAACCGCGATTTATGGTTCGCGTGCGGCGAATGGGGTAATTATCATCACCACGAAAAAAGGTTCCGCTACTCAGAATCAGGTGAAGGTGGTATTGGATTCAAAAATATCTTTGTCTACCATTGCGAAATATGCGGATGTACTTACCGGAGATTCCTTACGCACACTCATCAACCGGAAAGGAACTGCAGCGCAAAAGGCCCTTCTAGGTACAGCAAATACCGACTGGCAAAGAGAAGTGTTTAGAAATGCAATTGTTGCAGATAACAACATTTCAATTACCGGAGGGATTAAAGGATTACCGTATCGCTTGTCTGTAGGTAATCGTAATGAAAATGGCTTATTGAAGCGTGACAATATGAATCGAACTTCCTTGAGCCTAAACATGACACCAAGCTTTTTAGATGGGGCCCTTCAACTGGAGGTGAATCAAAAATTAGTTCAATCGCGCGCATTCTTTGCGAACCGTGGGGCCTTAGGAGCAGCTTTCTTTGACCCAACACAACCGGTATATTCAGGAAATGATACCCAGTATGGTGGATATTTTGAATGGGTTGACAACAACAAACCAAACACTCTTTCTGGAAGAAATCCACTGGGTTTAATCATGCAGTCGGAAGACCGAAGTGTGGTTAATCGCTACATCGGTAATGCGAAAGTAAGTTACAAAATGCCGTTTTTACCGCAGCTTAAAGCAGTGGTGAATGTCGGTACCGATCAGTCCGAGGGAATAGGGTATACGGAGACGCAAGCGACCTCTGCTTCAGGATATTTTACTCAAGGAAGTTATAGCCAATACCGTCAAACGAAAGGGAATAAATTGATTGAAGCGTATGCAAATTATAATTCTGGTGAAAAATTGAAAAATCAATTGTTAGATGTAACAGCCGGGTATTCTTACCAAGATTGGTACACTTCAAGTCCGAATAACCCTACCTACAATCAAGCCCAAGATTCTGTAATTGCACTTCCAGCAGCTAATCCGTTCTATACAAAGAATGCGTTATTGTCTTATTATGCGCGTGCCATTTACTCACTAAATGACCGATATGTGATCAACGTGTCTATGCGTCGTGACGGTTCTTCTAGATTTAGCCCAGAGCAACGTTGGGGTTGGTTCCCAGCAGCTTCTGCAGCATGGATTGTTAGTCAAGAGAAATTCATGAAAAAAATTAAAGCCATCAATATGTTGAAAGTGCGTGCTGGATGGGGTGTAACTGGTCAGCAAGATGGGATTGGTGATTACGCCTATATCGGGAATTACTTCGAAGGGGGGCCAACCGCGCAATACGCATTTGGTGGACAATATTACACCGTATTCCGTCCTGCAGGATTTGATGCTAACTTGAAATGGGAAACTACCACAAGCTACAACATCGGATTAGATTTTGGCTTGTTAAAAGACCGCATCTCAGGTTCGATTGATGTGTACAAGAAATTAACCTCCGACTTACTAGCTACAGTAGCCGTACCTGCTGGAACCAATTTTACAAATCAAATCTTAACGAACGTTGGGGGGATGGAAAATAAGGGCATCGAGGCCAGTTTGAATCTAGGAATTATCGCTAAAAAGAAAATGCGCCTAGATTGGATGGTGAATGCAACACATAACATCAACCAAGTAACGAAACTTTCTCAAATTCAAGACCCAAACTCTCCAGGTATCTTAGTTGGAGGTATCGCGGGAGGAATCGGAAATCAAGTGTTGATTCATCAAGTGGCTTATCCGACCTTTACGTATTTCTTATATGAGCAACAATACGATACAGACGGGAGCTTAATCGAAGTGGGTCAACAAGCAAGCATCGACATGAACGGTGATGGCAACATCACTGCAACCGATAAATGGAAAGATACTAATGCCTTTGTTGATCGCAACAACGATGGCGTAATCAACGTGAAAGACCGTTATTATGCCGGACAAGTAGCTCCGAAAATTTTCCTAGGAACGGCCTTGAATTTCCAATATGGAAAATGGTATGCTGGAGTATCCATGCGAAGTGAATTGGGAGCAACGATTTATAATAACATCCACTCAAACAGTGGAACGTTTACCGCAGTGGAAGGAACTAAGAAATACTTAAACAACATCAGTTCCTTGTACTATGAGGACGAGGTTCAAAAAACAACTACAAATCAGTTGTTATCTGACCACTACCTTGAAAAAGCTAATTTCTTGCGCGTTGACAACATCAATGTAGGATATAACTTTGGAAAACTTGGCTTCACCAAAAATAAGATTGGATTAAATGCTGGGTTCTCAGTACAAAACGTATTTGTTGTAACTAAATATTCTGGACAAGATCCTGAAGTTGGTGGCGGTGTAGATAATAATTTCTATCCAAGACCACGTGTGTATACCTTAAACTTAACCTTTGATTTTTAAATTAAACACCATGAAAAAGTCAATTTTATATAGCGCATTATTGGGAACACTACTTCTTGGGTTCTCATGTAACAAACAACTTAATCAGTCACCTAAATATGGTCTGAATGCCGAAACGGTTTACAAAGACCCAAATAATTATATTAAGGTCCTGGCAAAATTGTATTCAGGACTTTCTATGACGGGGAATCAAGGACCGGCTGGACAAGCGGATATTGCTGGAATCGATGAAGGATTCTCTGCCTATGTTCGTGTACTTTGGAATTTACAAGAATTACCAACCGATGAAGCGGTTTGTGGTTGGAACGACCCAGGGATTCCGGAATTGGTAAAGAATGAAATCAATGCAGAGAATGTATGGGTAAAAGGTATGTACTACCGAATTTATTATCAAATCACCTTGTGTAATGAATTCATAGGACAAGCGAGCGATGCTAAGTTAGAGGAGAGAGGATTCAGCGAGAATGATAAGCAGATGATTCGCATGTACAGAAATGAAGCAAGATTCTTACGGGCATTGAGTTATTATCACGCCATGGATTTATTTGGAAATGTTCCATTTGTTGATGAAAATGATCAAGTGGGTGCTTTTCAACCAGAGCGTATAACACGCGCTAATTTATTTAACTACGTTGAATCAGAACTCTTGGCAGTTGAGCCAAGCCTAACGCCAGCATCGTCTGTAGTATATGGTCACGCGTCAAAAGCGGCAGCACAAGCCTTATTAGCGAAGTTGTATTTGAATGCTGAAGTGTATACCGGAACGGCTCGCTGGGGTGATTGTAAAGATTACTGTCAGAAGATTATTGACGCACCATTCACCTTAGATGATAATTATCAAGAGTTGTTTTTGGCCGATAATCATACATCTCCGGAAATTATCTTCCCAGTTGTCTATGATGGATTGTATTCCCAAACTTGGGGTGGTACTACCTTCTTAGTTTGTGCTTCGTTAGGAGGTTCTATGGTGGCGGCAGATTATGGCGTTAATGGAAAGTGGGCTGGTTTGCGAGCAAAAGAATCCTTGGTAAATAAATTTGCGGACACAACGGAAGATTCACGTTACTTGTTTTATACCGCAGGTCAAACGAAACAAATAACCACCTTAGGAACATTTACCCAAGGGTACGCAAATCCCAAGTTTAAGAATGTAACCAGCGCTGGTCTTACGGGTTCTAACAATGCCAATTCTCCGCATACAGACATCGATTTCCCGATGTTTCGATTAGGAGATGTATACTTGATGATGGCTGAAGCGAGTTTGCGCTTAACGGATCAGGGTACTGCGTTGCAATACATGAATTTAATTCGTGAACGTGCTTATGGAGACAACCTGCACAATTTGGCTACAGTCACCTTGTCTGATATCATTGATGAGCGTGCACGTGAGATGCAATGGGAAGGAACACGAAGAACTGATTTAATTCGCTTTGACTTGTTTTCTGGTTCAACCTATCTGTGGCCTTTCAAAGGAGGAGATGTTGCCGGGATTGGAATTGATCCATACCTGGAATTGTATCCACTTCCTACTTCTGATATTATCTTAAATCCAAACCTGTTGCAAAATCCAGGGTATTAATACGATGTTGATTGATGGAGAAGGGGTGTGCCGAAAGGCCCCCCTTTTTTATTTTATGCGGTGCTATAAATACCTGAAAGGTTGGACGTAATAGCACTGAAGGGGCGGAATTAATAACAAACCTGATTTCTTAGACGTTCTTTTGAGTCCTAAACCGTATAATAACCAATATTAAGAATACAACCACACTCACCCAACCCAAATAATCGCCAAACCGAACGTAGAACGTCTTTCCATTGATTAACGGGACATTCGCGGTAAGGACACCTTTTGTATTATATCCGAGTTGCTTGATGCATTCACCTCGGGTGTTCCATACGGAGCTTATTCCAGTGTTCCCAGAACGTACTACATATTTTCTTGTTTCAATGGCTCTTAATGCTGCAAACTGATTGTGTTGCTTATGCCCAGGGGTGTTGCCCCACCAACCGTCGTTGGTAATAATGCATAAAAGTTGTGCGCCTTTATTGCATTGTTCCGCCACAAACGCCCCGTATATCGATTCGTAGCATATAATCGGAGCATACGCCTGTTTTTCATGCGTAAAGACCTTGGGTTCGGATTCTACACCCAACGACCCAGACGTACCCCCATTGTCGATGGATAGTTGTTCTAAGAACGGAAGCCAGCGGGAAAACGGAATTTTTTCTACCCCTAGCACCAATTTTGATTTATGTATGAATTGTTGTTGTTGATCTCCCATATACAATGCGGTATTGTAAGATTCATAGAATGAGCCATTGGGTAACGCTTTACATGCGGCAGAATGCTTTTTATTAAATAGTTGGAAGGTAGAGGCTCCAATTAACAATGAACTGTTGGTGGATGTTAGTGCTTCATTTAGTAGGGTAAAACTCCTGGTTTTGTTAAAATCCTTTTCTATAAATGCTTCCTGTAGGGCAGTTTCGGGCCCAATCGCTAAGGTATTATGTAGAAATGGACTTACCAAGCCAAGCATCGATTCAACTTGATGAGCAGGGTCAATATTGAACTTTTCAGTGTATGGATCAATATTGGGTTGCAGTATAACAACAGACTGAGTAGGGTTTTTACATTGTTCTATGGTTCTGTTTAGCGAGAAAGACAATATAATGGGGGACAAAAGAATTGAAACTAACGCTACGGCGTAGGACACAGATTTCCTGTTTAATAGAAGTAAGACACCAAGAATATTTGAGGCGATTACCCAAAAACTACCGCCCAAGGTTCCTGTGTATTCATACCATTGAACCCAGGAAGGATGAGTCGAAAAGTAATTCCCCATTGTGAGCCAAGGCCAGGATAACTCCCAGTTAAAATGTATGAATTCAAAGGAAATCCAAATACTTCCAAGTCCGATGAGAAATAATCCTGGATTTAGGCGCTTAAGTAGCCCAAAACCTATCACTAAGGCTCCAGCCATTAATATACTATTGCAAATGAAGGCCATTAATGCACCTCCAGCGGTGGAATTCCAAATCCACCATGTAGTTCCAATATTAAAGAGTAATAGGGTAAGGTATGCATACCCGAAAAACCGGAGCCAACCTAGGAATTGGTCCTTTAATCGCAAGGCGACAACAAATAATGGAATCCAAGCAACAAATATCAATGGAGTTATACTTCCAACGAATGGGTAGGAAACCGTAAGTAAGGCGCCAGATAGTAAACTTAGCGCTAGGTTGTGTTGTAGGATTTTTAGCATTTCAAGTACAAAATAACTAAAATAAAAAAGCCCTTCCGAGGAAAGGGCTAAATATCTTGTATGTAATGTATGGTTTACGCTTGCTCGAAGGGAACAATTGAAACAAATGAACGGTTATCTTTCTTTTTACGAAATTCAACTAAACCATCAGTTAATGCAAACAACGTATGGTCTTTACCAATTCCAACATTGTTACCAGGGTGATGTTGTGTGCCACGTTGACGTACAATGATGTTTCCGGAAATTGCGGCTTGACCACCAAAGATTTTTACGCCTAAACGCTTGCTATGTGATTCTCTACCGTTCTTGGAACTACCGACTCCTTTCTTATGTGCCATGATCTAAACTTTTAATCTCGTTAATTAAGCTTTAATACCTGTAATTTTCAACGCCGTAAATTGCTGACGGTGACCATTTTTTACTGTGTAACCTTTTCTTCGTTTTTTCTTGAAAATGATTACTTTATCTCCTTTGACATGGTCAAGGACTTCTGCGGTGACTGCTGCACCGGCTATAACTGGGGCGCCAAGAGTGATTGCTCCGTCATTGTCTACCAATAACACATGATCAAACGTCATTTTTGATCCGGTTTCAGCATCTAATCGATGAACGAATACCTTTTGGTCTTTTTGCACTTTAAACTGCTGCCCTGCTATTTCTACAATTGCGTACATGTTTGACTCGAATTAAAATTAGGAGTGCAAAGATAATAAATCATATTCAATTTCAAAACACCTTACGCTTTTTATTTCTAATGCCTTTCAAAAGAAGTTCATGAAAGTTTACTAAAAATACGCCTGAGAGTAAAATGGCCATGGAAATCAGTTGCATATAGGTAATGGTTTCTTTTATAATAAAGCCAAAAAGTACCGCGAAAATTGGTATTAGATAGGTTACCGAACTTGCGAAAATAGCTGAGGTTAATTTGATAAGTCGGTTAAAATATATATTTGAAATGGCAGTGCCTATTACACCTAAAAGAATTACATAACCAAGGGCAGACCATCCAAAGGGTTTATTAAGTATGTCTCGAGGTGTGCCCTCGAATAAAAAACTGGAAAGGGCAAAAGGGAGTATACAGAAGAGGCCTAAGGAAGTGACTTCAAGTGGGCTAATGTGGCTTAATTTATGACGGATAGTATTCACGCTGATTCCATAAAGTAAGGTCGCAATCAAAATAGCGCCAATGTGCGAAGGGCTATTCACAAGGGTTACTTGTCCGCCCGATGTGATCAATGAAATGATGCCAACCGTGCCAATCAGTATTCCAATTACTTGCAACCAATGGACTTTAGTTTTAAAAGCAATCAATGCGATGATTACTGTGAAAATCGGGGTGAAGCTATTTAATATTCCACAAAATCCGCTGCTTAGTCCAGTGCCAGCATAGGTAAAAAGGTATGAGGGTATAAAATTCCCACAAAGGCCTACGATTAATAAATAGGGCGCGCTTTTCGTTTTTAGCAGTTTTAACGAACGAACAGCAAAGGGCAACATGACAAGGGCTGCTACGGTCATGCGTAAGCCAGCTACTTGAACATGGCTCAGGGTGGGGAATCCATCTACCGGTTCCATTCCTAATTTCATTAAGATAAAGGAGCTTCCCCATACGGCTCCGAGAATGATTAAAAGACCAATTCCCGCCAATTTGTTTTCCATAGTCAAAGGTAAGTTTTTAATAATTACCACAATTTACCACTTTGGCTAATTTTGCTAGAATCCTTTATTTATCAAGTAATTATTTTTTTATTCGATTCGATTGCTGTAATTTTACCAAATAAGTTATTAACAATTTAAAAATTGGTGGTAAAAAGTGGGAGTAAATCTACTACTTTTACCCATTATTAACGCTATGGCAGGTTTAGTTGGTGAGTTTGAAGTGAAGCTGGACGCAAAGGGTCGGTTTCTATTTCCTTCCGGGTTACGGAAGCAGCTCGCTGCTAGTGCTCAGCGCGATTTCATGTTGAACAAGGGGTTTGAAGATTGCCTCACCTTGTATCCGCTTCCTGAATGGGAAAAGCTTAGTGCAAGTTTGAGTAAAATCAATCTATTTAATCCTAAAAACAGGATGTTCTACCGCTTATTCCATCAAGGGGCCAAACAGCTCACCTTGGATAATGCAGGTCGATTATTGATTCCGGTTGCACACATGGAACGCGTTGGCTTGGTATCGGACGTTATGCTCATTGCATATAATGACCGCATCGAAATCTGGGATCGGGCTAAATACTTCGAGATGATCGAAGGGAATATGCCTGACTTTGCCGACTTAGCGAATGAAGTAATGGGTGAAGGAAACAATGAAGATTAACGAAGCATACCACGTTCCAGTTTTACTGCATGAAAGCGTTGATGGCCTCGCCATTAATCCGACGTCGATTGTAGTTGATGTTACCTTTGGGGGTGGCGGCCATTCACAATATATTCTATCTAAGTTGTCTAACGAAGGATTCTTGTACGCCTTCGATCAAGACGAGGATGCAAGTAAAAACGCGATTCCGGTTCCGAATTTTAAGTTAATTGGTGGCAACTTTAAGTTTATAAAAAATCACTTACTGGCTCTTGGGGTCAAGAAAGTTGATGCAATCCTTGCAGACATAGGGGTGTCTTCCCATCAGTTTGATGTCGCGGATCGCGGGTTTAGTTTTCGGAATCCTGCTCCTTTAGACATGCGCATGAATCAAAAGGCATCAATCACCGCCGCACAACTACTAAATAAAGGTTCAGAGGAGGAGTTGCTCCGGATTTTTAATTCCTACACGGATTTACCGAATGTCTTTCGCTTGGTGCAAACGATTTTAACCGCGCGTCAACAGGTACCTTTTGAAACAACGGATCAGCTCGCAAATCTCTGTGAACCACTTGCGCAACGAGGAAAAGATCATAAATACATCGCTCAAGTATTTCAAGCCTTGCGCATTGAGGTAAATGATGAAATTGGTGCGCTTAAAAAATTACTGGAAGATTCCGTGGAGCTATTAAATACTGGGGGAAGAATTGCTGTGATTTCTTACCATTCCATTGAAGACCGTTTAGTAAAGAATTTCTTCAAAAAAGGGAATTTCGAGGGGAAGGAAGTGAGGGATTTTTATGGGAACCTTCAGCGTCCTTTTGTTGAAATAAACCGACATCCGATCGCGCCTACCGAAGCCGAAGTGTTAACGAATAATAGGGCTCGAAGTGCCAAATTAAGAATAGCTCAAAAGCAATGATCGAGAATAACTATAATACAGAATCACAAGAAAAGCCGTCTACTTCGAAATCAACAAAATCGAAGAAAGGGAGTGCGTTTTCGCAAATCTTGAATGGTGAATTCCTGAGTAAGGATTTTGTATTAAATAACCTGACCTATATTCTTTTCATTTTCTTTTTACTCTTTGTTCTTGTGGCTAAAGGGTACTACGGTAAATCTGTATTGAAAGAAATCCAAGAGACCCGTCGAGAAGTGGATCAAAATACCGCCGAGTATATCGAAATTAAAACAATGCTTGAAGAGCGCACAAGACGCTATAAAATGGTAGACCGCTTGAAAAAAAGACAGTTGCTAGAGTCTGAGAATGCAATCAAGGTGATTAAGTCGAACGAAATTAATAAGCAACCATGAGTAACAATAAGGGACCAATGGTATTTCGGGCTTATATGCTCTATTTCGGCTTTGTGCTCGTGTTGTTTGTCGGCATGTATAAAATGTTCAAGCTTCAATGGACAACTGAAGAGGTGGATTTGCCAGTTAGGTTGCAGGATCGTGAGCCAAGAATGGGTGAAATCCTAGACGCTAACCTTAATCCGCTCATGACCTCGGTTTCCTATTTTGATATACATATGGATCCAACCGTTGTTGATCAAAAAATATTCGACGAAGAAGTTTCGAATTTAGCAGAAGGCTTGAGTAGAATGTATGGGGATAAATCCGAACGAACATACGAAAACGAAATCCGTACCGCTCGAGCACAAGGTTCTAGGTATTTACTCATTCGGAAAAAAGTCACGAATGAGGAGCGTAAACGAATTAATGCGCTTCCGATTTTTGAGTTGGGTCGGATGAAAGGTGGAATTATTGATAACGAAGAAACAGTAATTCGGAAGGCTCCGAATGGAATTCTACTTCGACGAACACTTGGGTATTATAAAAAGGAACTTAATCTTGAAGTTGGTTTGGAAGGGGCTTATCATGCATACCTTGAAGGTGAGCCAGGTAAGGAAATAGAACATAGAATTACCACCGGTTGGAAAAAAACCGGAAGATTTACTAAAGACCCAGTAGAAGGAGCAGATATTGTTACCACGTTCGATAAGGATATACAGGAAGTTGCTCACTCCGAATTAGAACATCAGTTAAAGGAGATGGGTGCGCAAAGTGGCACGGTGATTCTCATGGAAGTTGCTACGGGCCATGTAAAGGCCATGGTTAATTTAGATCGTGAGAAAAATGGGTCATTCTCTGAGAAGTTCAATCATGCCGTAGGTTTGCGTGAAGTGCCAGGATCCACCATGAAATTAGCCTCTATTATGGCTGGTTTAGAGGATAATAAGTTTAAAATTACAGATAAGGTAAATGCGGTTGGTTCCTATCAGGTCTACCGGAAAAAGTTCATGGATTCTAATGAGGGAAGAGGGTATGGCACAATTACCATTCAGCAGGCGTTTGAGAAATCCTCCAATGTAATTGCGCTGCTTCTGTACAAAGCCTATCGAAACGACCCAGATAAATTTATTCAACGGTTGAAAGATTTTGGACTAACAGAACCGCTCGGAACAGAAATCCCAGGGGAACTTGGACCAAAATATTTTGAGCCGGGTAGTGCCGGATGGTCTCCATATTCCATTCCTTCAATGGCCATAGGGTATGAGTATCAGCAATCCCCCCTGCATACATGTGCATTTTACAATGCGGTTGCAAATAACGGGACATTTCTACGTCCGCTTTTTGTTAAAGAAATTCGTCGGTCTGGAAAGGTTTTAAAAACATTCCGTCCGGTAGTCATCAAAGAAAAGATTTGTTCGGACCAAACCCTCAAAATTATGCAGCAATGCCTGAAAGGGGTGATGAAACACGGAACGGGAAAACGACTTACCTCAAGTCAATTTTCTATTGCGGGTAAAACAGGTACTGCCCGATTGCTTGATGAGAACAGGCAATATGTAGAAGAAAAACAAAGTGATTTTCAAGCCTCTTTTGCTGGGTATTTCCCGGCAAACAATCCTAAATATACCTGCGTGGTGGTGGTAACAAGACCAAAAAAACAAAAATATGCGGCCCTTGTTGCCGGACCAGTATTTGCTGCCATTGCCAATAAAATTTATGCCTCTAATCTAGCCTATCATCCCGCAATAAATGAGCGTAAACCCTTTGCACCAGCATTGCCAGCTGTAAAAGTAGGGTACTATCAAGATGTTACTTCTGCGCTTAAGCATCTCGGGATTCGCTTTCAATTAAACACAAGCGCTAAATGGGTGGTTAGTGATTCCTTGAAAAATAGCTTGCACTTAAATGCTGTCGGGATTCAAAAAGGAAAAGTTCCAAACGTCAAAGGGATGTCTGCGAAAGATGCAATTTACTTGTTGGAATCCAATGGATTAAGTGTTCGCCTAACAGGATGCGGTCGCGTAGTAACACAGAGCATTCTTCCTGGGACAGAAATTCACAAAGGTCAAGTGGTAAAAATTGAGTTGAAATGATACAGTTGAATAAGCTCTTATCCGCACTAAATATTCCGTTTTCCGAAGGGGTAAGCGAAATACATCGTGTGGTTTTTGATTCCAGGTTGGCCAATGAAGACACCTTGTTTGTGGCGATTGAAGGGGTTTCTGTAGATGGACATAGTTTCCTTCAACAGGTGGCTGATCAAGGATGTCAATATGCGATCATTCAACGTTCGGTAGATATTCCTAATGGCATGCGTTGCTTTCAGGTTCCTGATACTCGGATAGCGCTTGCCGAACTGGCTTGTTTCTGGTATGATAATCCTTCCAAGGAGCTTATGTTGGTGGGGATAACTGGGACTAACGGTAAAACCACTACAGCAACCTTATTATTTAATTTGTTTGCCCAATTGGGTTATAAAACTGGATTGATTTCTACCGTTGTTAATAAGATTGGTGAAGAGCAAGTGCCCGCTACCCATACCACACCTGATCCCTTTGCCTTAAATGAGCTCTTACGGAAAATGGTGGATGCGGGCTGTGCCTATTGCTTTATGGAGGTTAGTTCCCACGCCGTTCATCAACAACGCATTCACGGGTTAACGTTTTGTGGTGGAGTCTTTACCAATATAACACACGATCACCTCGACTATCACCAAACCTTTGCTGAATATATTAAAGCCAAAAAAGGCTTTTTTGATTCGCTCCCTAATACGGCATTTGCACTGACAAATCGCGATGATAAAAATGGGGAGGTGATGTTGCAAAATACCTTAGCCGATAAACGAACCTACGCCCTAAATAGCATGGCGGATTTTAAAGGGCTTATCCTTGAAAATGAATTAAGTGGCTTGGTGATGCGGTTGAATACCCTCGAAGTACATACGCGATTAATTGGGGCCTTTAATGCGTATAACCTACTGGCGGTTTATGGTGTAGGAATGCTTCTAAAAGTTCCTTCCTTAGAGTTGCTTACCGCTATGTCAACCTTGGAGCCTGTAGAAGGGCGTTTTCAATTTTTCAAAAGTGCTCAAGGAGTTACCGTAGTCGTTGATTACGCACACACACCCGATGCGCTTGAAAATGTACTTAAGACCATTGGGGTTTTTAGAAAAGCCACTCAAAAAGTGATTACCATCATTGGGTGCGGGGGAGATAGGGATAAGGCTAAACGACCGGAAATGGCTGCGATTGCCCAGAAGTTAAGCAGTCAAGTCCTATTGACGTCCGATAACCCGAGGACTGAAAATCCGAGTGAAATTCTAAAAGAGATGCAAGTGGGTGTTGATGCATCTTCTTCAACACCAGTGCTTTTAATTGAGGATAGGGCGCAGGCTATACAAACCGCCTCTCTTTTGGCAGGATCAACGGATATAGTGCTTATCGCAGGAAAAGGTCATGAAAAATATCAAGAAATCATGGGTGTTAAATACCCCTTTGATGATTTCGAATTGGCCTCACAATTTTTTAACAAAAATCGCTAGGTATGTTATATTATTTATTCGAATTCTTAGATAAATTGAATCTGCCAGGGGCAGGATTGTTCGACTTTATTTCATTTAGAGCCTCCATGGCACTTATTTTCTCCTTGATTTTTTCGATTATAATCGGGAAACGTATGATCAATGCGCTGCGTAAACAGCAGATTGGTGAAACGGTGCGAGATCTCGGGTTGGCAGGCCAAATTGAAAAGTCAGGTACACCAACTATGGGGGGCTTAATTATTCTCGGAGCCATTTTAATTCCAACGCTACTATTTGCCAAACTTCATAATGTTTATGTAATTACGATGGTGCTCTCTACCATTTGGCTCGGCCTAATCGGATTTTTGGATGATTATATTAAAGTGTTTAGAAAAAATAAAGAAGGCTTAAAAGGTAGGTTTAAAATCATAGGCCAAATTGGAGTAGGCATTTTAGTAGGATCTATCTTGTATTTTTCAAACGACGTACGGGTGCACAAACGCGTGCCTATGGATTACAAGCTCCAAGCAGATGAAGTATTTGTGACACATGAACACGTTCAGGATGAGGATCAACAGTTTCGTTGGATTGCAACGGATGATATGACTACCACCATACCGTTTATCAAGGGAAATGAATTTAACTATAACTGGTTAATTGGAGATTCAAACAAAAACTATGGTTGGTTGCTGTTTATTCCAATTGTTATTTTCATTGTGATATCCGTTTCCAATGGAGCGAATATGACGGATGGCTTAGATGGTTTAGCGACTGGAACATCCGCTATTATCGGCCTAGCCTTGGCTGTGTTTGCCTATGTGAGTTCGAATGCGCGTTTCGCTGATTATTTGAATGTCATGTATATTCCACAAGCAGAAGAATTGGTGGTTTTCATTGCGGCATTTGTTGGTGCGTGTATTGGATTCCTTTGGTATAATTCCTATCCTGCTCAGGTATTTATGGGAGATACGGGAAGCTTAGCATTAGGGGGTATCATCGCTGTATTCGCGATTTCGGTCCGTAAAGAACTGTTAATTCCGGTACTGTGCGGAGTTTTCCTTATTGAGAATTTATCTGTCATGCTTCAAGTAGGGTATTTTAAAGTTACGAAACGGAGATTCGGTGAGGGTAGACGGATATTTCTCATGGCCCCGCTTCATCACCATTTTCAGAAAAAAGGAATCCATGAAGCGAAGATCGTATCCAGATTTTGGATTGTTGGAATTCTCCTAGCGGTTGTCACCATTATTACCTTAAAGTTGAGATAGTTGAGCACAACGCCTAAACATATCGTGGTATTGGGCGCTGCTGAAAGCGGCGTGGGAGCTGCTATTTTAGCCGCAACTAAAGGAATGAAGGTCTTTGTATCTGACGCCGGCCCGATTAAAGATTCAGCTAAAATTGAACTAGAACGCTATGCTATTGATTTTGAAGAGCATGGCCACACGCTGGAGCGTATATTAACCGCTGATATAATCGTAAAGTCACCCGGTATTCCTGAATCTGCACACATCATTAAAACGCTCCGATCTGCTGGTGTTTCTATTGTTTCCGAAATAGAATTTGCCAAACCATATTCAAAGGGAAAGACCATCTGTATCACGGGTAGCAATGGTAAAACAACGACCACGTTATGGATTTATCATATCCTGAAAAAAGCAGGCTTTGATGTTGGTCTTGCTGGCAATGTAGGCTTTAGTTATGCGAAGCAAGTTGCGTTGGAGGATCATGCATGGTATGTGTTAGAGTTAAGCTCTTTTCAGTTAGATGATATGCATGACTTCAAGGCAGAAATCGCTGTACTTACAAATATTTCTCCAGATCATTTGGATCGCTATGAGTATAAGATGGAGAATTATGTGGCTTCCAAATTTAGGATTCTACACCACATGACCTCGTCTGATTTCTTCATCTATAATGCAGATGATCCACAAATTAACCAGTGGATGGATTTCAATAAGGTCGCTGTAAGCTTGGCCCCTTTTTCCGCTAAACATAGCCTGGATTTCGGAGGGTATTTAACGAATGAACAACTAATAATAAACATAAAAACAACAACAACTATGTCAATTCATGAACTTGCCCTAAAAGGCAAACACAATGCGCAAAACGCATTAGCAGCAGGTATTGCTGCACGATTATTGGATATTCGAACCGATTTAGTTCGAGAAAGTTTAATGGATTTTGAAAATGTCGAACATCGGCTAGAATTTGTAGCTAAGGTGAACGGAATTGAATTCATTAACGATTCAAAAGCTACGAATATAAATGCAGCATGGTATGCGCTTGAAAGCATGCAAAATCCAACCGTATGGATTGTTGGAGGTGTTGATAAAGGAAATGATTACACTGAACTTGAAGCGTTAGTAAAATCCAAGGTAAAAGCAATCGTTTGTCTTGGACTAGATAATGCAAAGATTAAAGAGGCGTTCGCTGGGTTCGTTGAGCAAATCATCGAGACAAATTCAGCGGATGATGCCGTGTTAGCGGCTTATCAATTGGCATCTAAAGACGAGACGGTTTTATTGTCGCCTGCGTGTGCTAGTTTTGATTTGTTTAAAAACTACGAAGACCGAGGAAATCAATTTAAGCAAGCTGTTCGCAGGTTATAAGTAATGGACCAAAAAGTCAAAGATTTTATTGCAGAGCTGCGTGCAAATCGTAGGGATACGCTCGATAAAGCGTCGAGCACGAGCATTCAACCACGTGGAAAATACCTTGGATTTGATGTGTTTACTTGGTTGGATGCCCCGGAATCTACCTTGCACTCAACGTTTCAGTCGATGCCATTTCCGATCCATTGGGTAAGCACCTTGAATTATTTTAATGTTGTTGTTAATTCAGGGCATTCTCAATTTCCAAATGTGCATCGTATTTATTTGTTAGATGATTCAGCGTATAACACGGTGTTAAACAGTGAAATCCAACAATTTGACAATGTGTCTTCTATTTTGAAGTTACCAGAATTCACGCAGGGTAAAGGTATTATTATGCTCACGGGGCTCGGTGCTTCTGGGATAGACGCTATAAATGAAATGGCATTAATTCTTAAAACGATCCACGGTATATGAAAGAGTTAATTCTTAAGTATTTAAAAGGGGATATGGTGATTTGGGTAATTACCCTGTTGCTCCTGGCCTTGTCTGTTGTTACTGTATATAGTTTTGTGCCAATTCTCGTAAAGATGGAGGGGAGCACGCCGTTTCATTACTTATTTAAGCACTTGATTTATGTGCTTTTGGGGTTTGCATGCATTTTTTTCATACATCGAATTGACTCTAAGTATATAAGTCAAATTGCCAAATTTGGGTACTTTTTTGCCATCGCTTTGCTGTTGTTTACCTTCTTCTTTGGTAAGGAAATTAATGGCGCTGGAAGATGGGTTCAAATCCCAGTGATCGGATTAACCTTTCAATCTTCCGACTTTGCTAAGCTTGCGCTATTCTTATATTTATCTAAGTTATTAGTGCGTAAAAAGGATAAGTTAAATGATTGGAAAGAAGGAATTTTACCCTTGATGATTCCAATTGTAGTGATTTGTGGGCTTATCTTTAAGGACAACCTGTCAACCTCTTTATTGTTGTTTGCTCTTTCAATGGCGATCTTGTTTATTGGTCAGGTCCCCTTGTCAAAGCTTTTTACTATGGCTGGCGTTGGTATTGGATTATTGGTGCTGATTATTGGAATTCACTCGGCGCTACCAGGATTGGGGATACTCCCGAGATATGAAACATGGAAGAACCGACTTACTAATAAAATTGAAACCGATCAAAATGTACTTGAAAACGCACAGGCTTTAGATGCTCGAAGAGCAATTCATGCGGGTTCATGGATTGGAACTGGTGTAGGTGATGGTAAATTGAAAGAGTATATTCCTGAAGCATATGCCGATTTTTATTTTGCGAGCTTCGTGGAGGAGTTTGGAGCTATTTCTGCCATGCTTTTAGTTTTTTTATACCTGGTTTTACTTTTCCGTATTATTCGAATTGCCCTTAAAGCCGATAACTTGTTTGAAACCTACGTTTCGATGGCTATTGGCCTTCATTTATTGGCGCAAGCAAGTATCAATATATTGGTGTGTACCGGGGTGCTTCCCGTCACAGGTCAAAATATGCCATTTCTCGCCATGGGGGGGTCCGCATTAATCATGGCTTCCGTCTCCATAGGAATAATACAATCGTTTGCTGTTAAACAAAATGCAAGTAAGCTTAACGCAGAACAAGAGGTATGAAAACAACTAAGGTTATAATTTCAGGAGGAGGAACGGGTGGACATATTTTTCCAGCCATTGCCATAGCAAATGCGCTTCGAGTGCAAGACCCAACAATTGATATACTGTTCGTTGGTGCCTTGGGTAAAATGGAAATGGAGAAGGTTCCTCAGGCTGGGTTTCAAATTGTAGGGTTGCCAATCGCAGGATTTAATCGAAAACAGCTGATGAAGAATTTCTTACTGCCGGTTAAGTTGTTTTTGAGCATGTTCAAGGCTTTTAGAATTGTATCTTCATTTCGTCCTTCCGTGGTTATCGGAGTAGGAGGATATGCAAGTGGACCAACCTTAAAAGTTGCAAATTGGTTGGGTATTTCTACCGTAATTCAAGAGCAGAATTCTTTTCCAGGCAAAACAAATCTACTTCTTGCGAAAAAAGCCAAGGCAATTTGTGTGGCCTATAACGGAATGGAAACGTTTTTCCCCTCGGACCGAATTTATTTAACCGGAAACCCTGTCCGTAATGACATCATGGATTTATCAAATAAGAAGAGTGATGGGATAGGTTTTTATGGCTTAGATCCTAATAAAAAAACGATTTTTATTATGGGTGGCTCGTTGGGCGCTAAACACATCAATCAAGCAGTAGTTTCCGAATTAGAGACGCTTGCCTTGAATAAAGAAATTCAAGTGCTATGGCAATGTGGAAAAGGGTACTTTGAATCCTTAAGTGCTCTTACTTTGCCAGCTCATATAAAACTGCTCCCCTTCATTGAGCGAATGGATTTGGCTTATGCATGTTCGGATTTGATCGTTTCTCGGGCTGGGGCAACGTCTATTTCTGAATTAACATTAGTTGGAAAGCCCGTCATTCTAGTGCCTTCACCCAATGTTTCTGAAGATCATCAAACTAAGAATGCGCGTGCCTTAAGTGATGTTGGTGCAGCTGTATTATTACCAGATAATCAAGTCATTCAGAACTTGTGGCCTCAAATAGAAGGGATATTGTGGGATGATAAAAAACAAGCAGTACTTGTAGATTCAATTCGGAAATTGGCGCTGCCTAATTCGACATCAGATATTGTAAACATTTGCTTAAAGGTGATGAATGATGCATCAAAGTAAATATAACTCCGTGTTTTTTGTTGGTATTGGCGGAATAGGGATGTCTGCGCTAGCTAGGTATTTCAATGCACGAGGAATCCAGGTATTTGGATATGATCGAGTTAAAAGTGTGTTAACGGATGAGCTAGAGCAGCTGGGTATTCAAATTCTGTTTGAGGATCAACTTACTCACCTGATTGAATCATTGATTCCTTCGGACTGTCTGGTTGTATATACCCCGGCAATTCCCAAGAATAGCATCGTCTTGAATTATTTTACTACGAAGCAATTTCGTGTGATAAAACGTGCTGAAGCATTGGGCGAAATAACACGATCATCTAAGAGTATTGGTGTGGCAGGTACACACGGTAAATCAACCACTTCCTGCATGTTGGCGTATTTAATGAGGAATTCGGTGGTGGGTTGTAATGCCTTTTTAGGTGCAATTTCAACCAATTTTAAAACGAATTTCTTGGTGGATGAACATTCCGATTTTAGTGTGGTTGAAGCGGATGAATTTGACCGTTCGTTTCTTTTCCTTTCGCCATTTGCGGCGATAATAACTACCATTGACCCGGATCATCTTGATATTTACGGAACAGCAGAAAAGTTTAAGGAAGGATTTCGACAGTTTGCTATGAAGATAGATCCAAATGGTTTCCTGATTGTTAAGGAAGGCATCTCTGTGGGTTCCTTGTGTAAGCAAAAAACATATGCATTAGAATCGAATAGTGCGGATTATGCTGCCTATAATTTGAAGGATACGTCACATGGGTGCACCTTTGATTTGCGTACACCAAAAGGGGTGATAAATAATATTAATATCGGAATAAATGGACTGCATAATGCTGAAAATGCCGTTGCGGCCTTAGCGGTTGTCTCGGAATTAGGGCTTGATCTTGCTTCAATTGCATTGTCGTTTTCTGGTTTTCAGGGGATTAAAAGACGATTTGAGCGAATTTATCAAGATGAACAGTTGGTGTATATTGATGACTATGCACACCATCCAATGGAGCTCAAGCGACTAATAGAATCGGTTAGAGCAATGTACCCTTCGCAGCACATCACCGGAGTTTTTCAACCACATTTATTCTCGAGAACAAAAGATTTTGCCGATGGGTTTGCAGAACAGTTGTCTATGTTAGATGAAGTAATTCTCCTGCCCATTTATCCAGCCCGTGAATTACCTATTCAAGGAGTGGATTCGTCTTGGTTGCTATCGAAAATTAAATCCCAAGTAAAGTCGCTGGTTAATCCTTCTGAGCTCCTAGATTTTTTAAGAATCAAACAGCACGGTGTATTATTAACGATAGGTGCTGGTGATATTGATCGCTTAGTTGAGCCCATAAAGGAAATGTTGGAAATAAATAGATCCCAAGTATGAAAAAATGGCTTAAAATCTCATTGATCTCGTTAGTTGCGCTCCTTACGGTAGTGCTTCTCGTGGTTTCTTTGATGAATGAATTTGAACGCAAATTAAATGTTCCAAAAATAACAGTTCACGTAGAAGGTGCTGATGCTTTTTTGAATGAGAAGGAACTATATGAACGGATTCTTATAAATCATTGGTTTGCTGAGAATCAAGCGTCTAATACCTTGAATATTCGTAAAATCGAACAAGGAATCGCATCGATGGAAGAAGTGAAACGCGTGCGCGTGTTCAAAAAGATAGGCGGTGATTGGCAGGTAGAGGTGTGGTTGAGAAAACCAATCGCTCGAATCTTTAAAAAGAATGGTGCTTCGTATTATTTAGATAGTGATGGGTTTACAATTTCTAAAACGAATCTGCATACCGCGAATGTGCTACTGTTTTCTGGAGAAATAAACGAGCAAATTAAAGGAGAAAATGTTCAAGAAATTATTAACAACGACTCTTTGAAAAATAATCGAATTCTAGATGAAATCTATCGTATTTCAAATTATGTTTGTAACGATCCGATTTTGCACGCTTTGATCGGTCAAGCCTATTTGGAAAAGAACGGCGATTTTGTATTAATTCCATTGGTTGGCGATCAAAAAATAATTTTTGGTTCGGCCTATTCAACCGATCAAATTGAAGACAAATTCAAGCGATTAAAGGTTTTTTACAAAGAAGGATTGCCATATGAAGGGTGGGATAAATATTCGGAAATAAATTTAAAGTATGAAGGACAAATCGTTTGCAGAAAACGCAGCAGCGCAGAGTAAAAAAGGAGCTAAAGTAGTTGTTGGTTTAGATATTGGTACTACAAAAATCGCTTGTTTCGTTGGTGTAAAAAATGAACATGGGAAGATTGAAATCATTTCCATGGGAAAAAGTGAATCACTTGGAGTAATGCGCGGTGTAGTTTCGAATATTGAAAAAACTATCCAGTCCATCAACCAAGCAGTTTCTCTCGCGCAAGAACGAGTGTCTGGTAATTTAAAAATCAACAACGTAAATGTTGGAATTGCTGGGCAACACATTAAAAGTCTTCAAACACGAGGGATTCATACACGCAAGAATGTGCTGGGTGAAATTTCACAAAAAGATATCGATGCACTAATTGATGATATGTATGCCATGGTAATGACGCCGGGCGAAGAAATCATTACGGTATTGCCTCAAGAATATATCGTGGACAACGAGCAAGGGATTAAAGACCCAGTAGGTATGACCGGTGTTCGTTTGGAAGCTAATTTTCACATTATTACAGGACATGTTTCTAATGTTACGAATATTCGAACCTGCGTTGAACGTTCGGGGTTAAGCATCAATGAAATTATTCTCGAACCAATTGCCTCTTCACATGCTGTGTTGAGTGACGAAGAAAAAGAAGCGGGTGTAGTATTAGTAGATATTGGTGGTGGAACCACGGATATAGCTATTTTTTATGATGGCTTAATTCGCCATACAGCGGTAATCCCGTTTGGAGGAAATGTAATAACCGAAGACATCCGAATGGGTTGCAAAATCATGCAGAAGCAAGCAGAACGATTGAAAGTGCGTTTCGGGAGCGCGTTGGTTAGCGAAAGTAAAGACCATGAGATTGTTTGTATTCCAGGATTAAAAGGGCGCGATTCAAAGGAGATTCGTTTATCTACCTTGGCTGGAATCATTCAAGCCCGAATGGAGGAAATTATTGAGCTTGTACAAGTTGAAATTAGAAATTCTGGATATGAGAAGAAAATAATTGGTGGAATTGTTGTTACCGGTGGGGGTTCACAATTAAAACACCTTCCACAATTGTTTGAATTTATAACAGGAATGGATACGCGAATTGGATATCCAACAGAACATTTAGCGAATACCAATCAAATTGAAAATATTTCAAGTCCGATTTATTCTACAGGAATTGGATTAGTATTGAAAGGATTTGAAAAAGAAGACCGTGGTGGTGTAGTTGATATTACTTCGAATGAAAGTGAAGTAAGAAATCATACGGATCCCCTAAAAAGAGGGTCTTTCTTCTCTAAAGTATTGTCTAAAGAAAACCTTAAAAAATTAGAGAATTTCTTCATGAAAGATGAAGATTAACCAATTGTAATTAATTTAGAAAAATGAACGAAATTTTTGACATCCCAAGAGATATGAATTCAATAATAAAAGTAATCGGTGTAGGTGGAGGAGGTAGCAATGCTGTTAATTTCATGTACAACCAAGGCATCAAAGGAGTAGACTTTGTGGTTTGTAATACCGACCGTCAAGCCCTTGACATTTCACCAGTGCCATTTAAAATTCAGTTAGGTGCAACCTTAACGGAAGGTCGTGGTGCAGGTATGTTACCTGAAGTAGGTATGAATGCGGCGTTTGAGAACATTGAGGATCTACGTGAAATTCTTTCCAAAAACACCAAAATGGTGTTTGTAACTGCTGGAATGGGTGGTGGTACTGGTACAGGTGCTGCTCCAGTGATTGCACAAGTAGCAAAGGAATTAGGTATTTTGACAGTGGGAATCGTAACGCTCCCGTTCGATTTTGAAGGAAAAAAACGACGTTCTCAAGCCGATGAAGGCCTAGAGCGCTTGCGTCAAAATGTGGATACCCTATTGGTTATCAATAATGAGAAGTTACGAACCATCGGAAAAAGCTTAACGCTTTCTGAGGCGTTTCAAAAAGCAGATAATATACTTACCGTTGCCGCAAAAGGAATTGCTGAAGTTATTGCCGATACAGGGGTAATCAATGTTGATTTTAATGACGTCAACACGGTATTAAGAAATAGCGGTAGAGCCCTAATGGGAAGCGCTATGGCAAGCGGTGAGGGAAGAGATATTGAGGCAGTAAAAGGAGCTATGAATTCTCCGTTATTGAATGATCATGATATTCATGGAGCTAAATATGTACTACTCAATATCACCTATGGCGATAAGGAAGTGTTAATGGATGAAATCATGAATATTACTGATTTTATTCAAGATGCAGCCGGTGAAAGTGCTGAAGTAATTTGGGGACATGGATATGATTCAAACCTTGGTGAGAATTTGTCAATTACCTTGGTTGCTACCGGATTTACATCCCTAGATTCTACAAGTTACTTTTTACCAGAGCGAAAAATGATGGACTTGGATGAAGAGCAAAAAAAAGAGATTGTTAGCCCAATGACCTCCCCATTTGAGTCAAACTCGGTAACTGAAACATTGAACCAAGAACCATATTTGAAATCTGAAGAACCAGTTGCCGTTCCAGTACTTGAAACGGAAGTCCACGTAGAAGAAATTCTTAACAACGACGTAATTGAATCTTCGATTGTTGAGGAAGTTAAATTTGATTTGTTTGAAGATGAAGTGTGTGAAGAACCAACGTTTGAAACCCCATCCTTGGAATGGGAAGTTCAAGCTACAGAACAACCTACCTTTGATTTTACTTCAGAACCAACGATTGCAACGGCTCCAGTTGTAGAGCCTCAATATAGTGGAGAACAAGAAGTTATTCGTCATCAATTAGATGATGAGGCTGAAGAAGCACCAAAAAGTTACCGCATCCAATCTACGGTGCTACCGGAAGAAATCGCACGAAGAAATGAGGTACGTGCCTCTAAGATTCAAGAAATCACCTCACGTATTCAGAATGCAGAGAGTATCGCTGAATATGAATCACAGCCTGCATATTTGCGCAGAAACGTTGAAGTATCAGATGAACGCCCTTCTCAAGAAAATAACATCAGTAGATTTGGTTTATCTGGAAGTGGAAATGGTGATTCTGGATTGAGAAGTAATAGCTACTTACACGATAACGTAGACTAAAATGAGCATTGCTACGACAATTAATGACCACATCAAACAAGCCATGTTGGCTAAGGATAAAGATCGCTTAGCTGCATTGAGAGATGTGAAATCGAAAATTTTGCTTGAAGCAACTTCCGGAAGTGGCGCTGAAGTAAGTGATGAAGTTGCCATGAAGATATGTTTGAAATTGTACAAACAACGCATGGAAACCTATGAATTATACATAGCTCAAGGTAGAGAAGATCTAGCAAGCGATGAGATGATTCAAGCTAAAGTCATCGAAGAGTTTTTACCAAAACAATTATCTGAGGATGAAATAAAAGCTAAAATCAATGAAGCAATTGCTTCATTAGGTGTTTCTGGTCCTCAAGATATGGGTAAATTAATGGGTCACCTTTCCGCTAAATTATCCGGTAAAGCAGACGGCAAGTTGATTGCTACCTTAGTGAAGGCAGCACTGAGCTAATCTTGTTTTTTCTTCTCGAATCTTTTACCTTTGATGCATGAAGGATATCCCTGCATTCGTTGCTGAATTAGCCGACTGTATTCGCTTGTTACACCATCAAGGTCACAGCCCTGCTACCTCTACAAATTATTCGTTTAAAGATGATGAAGGCCAATTATGGGTTTCCCGTTCAGGAATAGATAAATCATCGTGTACCGATGCGGATTTTATTACCATCGACCAACAAGGCAAGACATTGGCGCCTTTTGAACACATGACACCTTCTGCAGAAACAGGTATACACTGTACGATATATGAAATGTTTCCAACCACAAAGGTGATTCTACATAGTCATGATCTTTACCCGGTGTTGCTTGCTCACAATAAAAACTCGCTGCATTTTGAGGGGTTTGAACTTCAAAAAGGGTTTCCATCGGTTACAACGCATCTTGGCGAAATACAGATTCCAGTATTTCCTAATAGTCAAGATATGAATGATATAAAAAGCTACATGGAGTCACGTAAAGCCGAATTGAGATATCAAGTCTTCATGATTGAAAAACATGGATTCTATACCTGGGGAACAAGTTTATTTGAAGCAAAACGAATCTTGGAGTCTTTTAGCTACCTGTGTAAGGCATCCTGGTATTTAACGAATTAATTATGGCCATTTTAACCATTCCTGATCAACAACAAGTCATAGACAACCCAAAGGCAATAGGAGAATTCCTATCTACTCACGGGGTATTTTTTGATCAATGGAGCTGTGATGTAGTATTTATGGATTCAGCTACTCAGGATGAGATTTTGGCCGCCTATGCGCGTGACCTCAAGCCCTTTATGGAGGAGGGGGGCTATCTTACCGCGGATGTGATTAGCATAAACTCCTTAACAGAGAATTATCCCGCAATTCGAGCTAAATTTTTATCTGAACACACACACAGTGAGGATGAAATTCGATTTTTCGTGGATGGACAAGGTTTCTTTTGGTTTAATTTGGACGGAGCCCCGGTGTTTAATGTGTTATGTCAGAAAGGTGATTTAATCAGCGTGCCCGCAGGGACCAAACATTGGTTTGATGCTGGTGAGAATAATCCCTTTGTAAAAGCCATTAGAATTTTCATAGACCAAACCGGTTGGATTCCTTCATATACCGATTCAGGCATTGAAAAAAAATATCAATAATGAAGGTGCTTGACGGAATTCAATGGATTGTTACCGATATTGAAGGTACAACTACAGAGGTTTCTTTCGTGTATGACATCCTTTTTCCTTACTTCAGATCGCACATGGATCAATGGAAGACGGTGGATTCCAATCAAATGAATCAAGTGCTCGAACAAACACGTTTGTTAGTTCTTGAGGAGCAATCTATTAATTTATCAACCAACGAAGCACTTTTTGATCAATTACGGCAATGGTCGCTCGAAGACCGCAAAGTAACGCCCTTGAAAACCTTTCAAGGGATGGTATGGGAACAAGGCTTTACGTCAGGAGCGATTAAAGGGCATGTATATGCCGATGTTAAACCTGCACTTGAACGCTGGATTGAACGTGGATTAAAGCTCGCTATTTTTTCAAGTGGTTCTATTGCGGCACAAAAACAACTTTTTGGTTTTTCAACGGAAGGCGATCTAACACCATATTTTTCCGCTTACTTTGATACGACTACTGGCATGAAACGGGATGAGCACACGTATCATTTAATTGCGCAACAGCTGAATACACCAGCAAACAGCGTATTGTTTTTGTCTGATATTCCGCAAGAACTTGATGCTGCAAATGCAGCTGGTATGCGAACGCTACAACTCGTTCGGCCGGGTACCCAAGCGAATTGGTCTTCCTGTGTTACCGACTTTAGCGAGGTCCAATAAAAAAAGCCCCGCATTCGCGAGGCTTAAAAATATTCTTTGGGTATTTATTAATGCTGGATAACTACTTTTCTAGCAGCTCCATGATTAACAGATACAAAGTAAATTCCTGAATCTAAGGTGCGTGTATCTATTCCGTGTATTCCAGGTTGAACAGTACCTGTATAAACTACGCTACCGGTAACAGACACTAGCGTAATGTTTCCTTGTATTCCTTCTTCTAAGGAAATGAAAAGTTCTTCATTCGCCGGGTTTGGTTGGATACTAAACGCTATTTCACTAGCTGCTTGTATACCTGCTGCCTCATCAAAATTCATGCGAACCATAACCTGAGACGACGTATAGTACCAAGTTTGGTCTGTATAATCTAAGTAATATACCGTTTGCGCTGGTGCACCTCCTGCAGATGCAACAACGAGGTCATTAGACGCACCACCATCACCATAAGAACCCACCAGGGCTAAGTAACTTTCACCGGCAGTCAAGGCTTGCGGCGTTTGTAATGCAAAGGTATGTTTCTGACCTAAATCAGCTGCAGTGATTACATAGGGAAGTGATTCATCTATAAAGTCAAAATCTCCGGTAGTAGGATTCACATAATACAGTTTTGCGAATATTTCTGCTCCTTCAGCAGCTGTTGTATTGATTACACCATCAATACCATATAGGGTAGCCGTGTTGAATATGTCGAAGACAGGTCCTACCTCGAAACCTTGTCCTTCATTATAAATACCACCTAGAATAACATCTTTATCGCGTGAATAGATAAAATCATTCACTTCAATATTAATATTCGGTTGTGTGTTATTTGATAAATCCAACTCTGTTTGACTTGATCCAACTCCAAAAGATACGGTATGCGTCGCATTGGTAGCGGCTGGGGTAAAGGTTGTAGAACACCAAAGGGTATCTTGTGTTGCCGCAGCTACTGCGGTAGGAGCGGATTGTCCTGAATACAGCGCGTTAATATTTGCGGTATAGATTGCATCTGCAATATTTTGTACTCCAATGTTTTGAACAATTCCACCAAAATTTACAGGAGCAACTTGATTATTCGGTACTTGGTAATAAGCTAATCTTGAACCAAACGGTCCATCCGTCCCCCATTGTAAACTTTGAAGTTTTAAATCGAATTGATCTGTTTCAACGAGTTTAATGTCGTCAATTGCCCAATACCAACCCCAATTCCCTTGGTAGTTTAATTGAATCATTACACTGTCATTTCCTCCTGCTACTGCGGAAACATTTAAGGACGTGATTTCAGGATTTGCAGTATTCTGTGCTGTAGGCTCAGTACCATCTGTTACAATAAAATCGGTCCATGTGCTTCCCCCGTTATTACTTACGCGAACAATCCGTGTGTCTAGGTATGTTCTGTATGAGTTTTCAAATACTAAACTCACATTAAGGTAGGCACTACAATCAATCATTCCTGTATAGGTCATGTTCGCATTTTGAGATCCGTTCTGTCCTTGAGCATCCGAATTTATGAACGCAAATCCGTTATTTACGGTGGTGAATAATGCGGGACTTAATGCAGTTACAGGGATCGTATCTGCCGCTGTAGTCATAACCCAATCCAAAAATGGGGTAGAGGTGTTGTCAAAGGTCCATTCCGCGCTATTGGAAAAATCGTTCGACCAAATGGTTATCCCTTTTGGCTGTTGCTTACTGGATTTTTTTGCAACGGTTTCAAATTCGGCATACTTGTTTTTCTTTCCAAGTTCTGATGCATGCTTTTGCGCGGTTATAGCACCGGTAGCAAAAACCACAGCAAATAAAAAGTAGATTTTTTTCATATGGGTATTGATTTATTTGAACATAAAGATAAAAAAAAAGAGGCTCGAAAGCCTCTTTCCTAAATTCACCAATCAGATTAGTTTCTGACAATCAATTTTTTAGATGATTTAGTACCGTTTGAATAAACGTTCACTAAATACATTCCGTTTCCGAATGCTGCTGTATTAACTTCTACAGTTGCAGTACCGTTTAACGAAGATACATTGGTATTGTAAACTTCTTTACCAGTTACATCTACAATTGAAATTGTTGCATCCGCACCTACTTTACCTGTTAATGCAATCGTTGCACTTCCTGCAGCTGGGTTAGGAGAAACATTAAAGCTATTCAATAATGAATTCTCATTTACTGAAGCGTTAGAGAAGTTCATACGAACCATTGGAGTAGCTGTAGTATAATACCATGTGTTGTCGGTTAAATCCAAATAGAATGTAGTTTGCATAGCTGATACACCACACGTTCCAACGATTAAGTCATCTGTTGCACCACCGTCACCGTTTGAACCAGCAACTACTAAATAAGGCTCACCAGCGTTCAAAGTGAAAGCACCACCTTGTAAAGGTAAAGTCAATAAGGCATCAACATCATTTGCTCCAAGGGTATATGGTGCAGATTCGTCAACGAAAACGAAATCACCTGTTTGTGCATCGATGGAGTATAATTTAACATACATTTCACTACCTACATTAGCACCCGGGTGAATGTAAACATCAATCGCGCTAATTTCGTCAGTTGCATAGATGTCGAAAATGTTACCTACTTCAAAACCAAATCCTTGGTTGAATGAACCACTTGCGATATCATCAAGGTCACGTGCGTAAATATTCGGATTAACTACGATGGTTGCAGCACCTGCAATCGTGTTGTCTGCTGGAGTAGCATCCGTACTATCAATTTGAACTCCTGCGTTTACCGTAATGGTCGCGTTAGCTGCAGCTGGTGTAAAAGAAGTAGTACAATCTGCTGTATCTGAAGAGAATGCCGGGATTAACGTTGGCGCAGAAGAACCAACAAAAGCACCCGCTTGTACTCCAAACGTTGCATTTTGATTTAATAAACCGTTGTTAGCGATAACTCCTGAGAAATCAATCGCAGTAACTTGAGCTGTTGGGATTTGGTAGTAAGGCAAACGATCACCCCACGCACCAGTTGAACCCCAATACAATCCACTTAACGCTACATCATGATCGTCTGGCGTAGTTATTTTTACGTCGTCAATTGCCCAAAACCAATCAAATTGACCTACATATTTAAACCCGATACGAACGCTATCTTGACCACCGATTTCATTAGAAAGGTTTAACTGAAGCGTTGCTGGATTCGTTGTGTTAGTATTCGTTGCCATGCTCCCGTTTACTTCCACTTCGTTCCAATTAGCACCACCGTCCGTAGACCAAAGTACATACGTAGTTTCAGCATAACGACGATGAGACTGCTCGAATTTTAACAACACGTTAGCCTCTGAAGTTAAATCAATATTTTGATTGAACACAATAGAAGCATTTTGAGTAGCATTTCCACCCGCTGCATCAGAGTTGATAAAAGCAAATCCGTTCGCTGCAGTAGTATGAGCTGCCGGAGCAAGCGCTGCTACAGGAATTCCTGCAACATTGGTTGTTATTGTCCAATCTCCGGAAGTATGCGCCGGTGTACCTTGCGGAGCATTAGAGGTTGTCCATTGCGATGGATTTGAGAAATCATTTTGCCAAATGGTGATTCCTTTCTCAGGGGCAACTACACCTGGTTTCGCTTTTAATTCAAGCGGTGCAAATTTTTTGGTATTTAAAGGCTTTGCAGTGTTTTTTTGAGCTACCCCAACTAAACCGAAGGCCAAAACGCCAAAAAAGCTTAAGTAAACTTTTTTCATGGTAATATAATTTTAAGTTAATTCCTATTCACAAATCTAAGGTTTAAGACGATAAAATCAAAATAAACCTTAATTAGTTTTAATGCGATCTATTCGTTATGAATTCCGCCAAAGTGAATAAATTTTGCTTGGGTTGATTGCATTCAACTTCTGCTAATTGATTCATGGCGATTTCCTGGTATGCTAGCTGTTTTTTTGAGCAGTATTCTAAGACTCCTGAAGCTTCGTATAGCGCTTTTATACCAGAAATCTTTTCATCATTTGATTCGGAACTTAACCGTGAAAATTCGGCTTTATCTACATCCGATGCAGTTGAATGAAAGGTAGTATACAAAATGGTTTTTTTGTCACTCATTATATCTCCCCCAACTTGTTTACCAACTTTTGCTGAATCTCCAAAGGCATCTAAAATATCGTCTTGAATTTGAAAAGCGATTCCAAGGTTTTCTCCAAATTCGTATAAGGATTTAATGCTTGAATCACTTGCGCCCCCTATGATTCCGCCAAAGGCACACGCGCAACCTAACAGCACGGATGTTTTAAGACGAATCATTTCAATATAATCGGCTTCAGTAACTGTATCTATTCGTTCAAAATCCATATCCATCTGTTGGCCGATACAAACTTCAATCGCTGTTTGATTTAACAATAGACTCAGCCGTTTAAATATATCCGCTTGGTATGAAGATAAGGCTTGAAACGCATGGATCATGAGCACATCACCAGACAAGATGGCTATGTTTGTATCCCATTTTTCATGAACAGTGGTCAAGCCTCTTCGAACTGGCGCTTTGTCCATGATGTCATCATGTATTAAGGTGAAATTGTGAAACAATTCCAGCGCTGAGGCACCAGACAAGCTTTCCTGGATCGGAATGTTATATAATTCGGCACTTAATACCGTAAATAATGGACGAATTCGCTTTCCGCCTATGGATATAAAATACCGTAGTGGATCGTATAAATTTTTGGGTTCAGCTGGAAATTCCCACTGCGATAGGTGCTGCTCAATCGCGGCAATACGTTCAGAATATTCAATCATTTGCGCTTGATAAGATTAAGCAAGTAGGTTCCATATCCGCTCTTAACAAGCGGCTCTGCGATTTGTTTGAGTTGCTTTTTGTCTATAAAACCATTGCGGTATGCGATTTCCTCAATACATCCAATTTTTAAGCCCTGGCGTTCTTCGATCACTTGTACAAATTGTCCTGCTTGCATCAAGGAACTAAAGGTGCCGGTATCTAACCATGCGGTTCCGCGATCTAAAATGGCGACTTTCAATTTGCCTTGTTTTAAATACGCTGCATTCACATCGGTGATTTCATATTCACCACGCTCAGAAGGTCTTAGGTTTTTCGCAATCTCTACGACGGAATTATCGTAAAAATATAATCCAGGTACCGCAAAATTTGATTTTGGGTTTTTTGGTTTTTCTTCAATGGAAACAGCCTTGTTCTCCTCGTCGAATTCAACTACACCATAACGTTCTGGATCGCTCACGTGATACGCGAATACGATACCACCTTTTGGGTTAACATTCCCGCTTAACAACGAATCAAGTCCCTGCCCGTAAAATATATTATCTCCAAGGATTAAAGCCACCTTGTCTTTGCCAATGAACTTTTCTCCAATAACAAACGCCTGAGCTAGACCATTTGGTACCTCTTGAACCGCATATTCAAATCGACAACCTAAGCGGCTTCCATCACCAAGCAGTTTTTCGAAATGCGGTAAATCATGTGGGGTAGATATAATTAGAATCTCTCGTATGCCAGCACTCATTAAGGTGCTTAGCGGATAATAAATCATCGGTTTATCATACACCGGCATGAGTTGCTTAGAAACCGCTAGGGTGAGTGGGTGAAGACGCGTGCCAGACCCGCCTGCTAAAATGATTCCTTTCATGCGAAATGACTTTGGTTGCTCAAAGATAGGGAAGTGGGGTGGTCAAACCAAACTATAGCCATCGAAACATATCGTCGAACATGCGCTTTCCCCACGGTGTATTTCCGTAGTCTTTTTCGAGTTTCTCTCGAAGCTCTCTTAAAGTAAATAACTTGTTCTTGCCGATTTCTACGCCTAAGGCTTCATTTTTTGGAGCAACGGAGAAATCAACTTTATCTGCAAAATATATGATTCCGCCATCTTCGGTTGCAATACCTAAAATCGTTCCAGGCAAGCCACAAAATCCTTCCGGACCGATAGAAGGTAAGATATTTGGAGCGTACCAAGCATAAATTCTCGTGGAATCGTTCTTTTCATAAATCGCTTTGCGGCAATTAAAACCGCAGATCGTGCGCTTACTGTCTGTAATTTTCCAAGAACGAACCGGAAGCGAATCTTTAACATAAACTGCCGTGCCGAAAAATTGAAATATCGTAAGCTGTTTATTCGGATTTAAATATTGATAATACTCATTCTTTGATGTTAGCCAAGCCATTTCGTCTGGCGTGGCAGGGGCAATATACTTGAAAACTGAAATGGTATCGTTGAAGGAAAGACTAAAGCGATCATTCTTGATTTTATTGTCTTCGGTAATAAAACGCTTCATCCGTTGATCCGTAAATCGTTTCTGTAAGTTTGTTCTTCGGGTATAATAAATGGTGCCCTCCGAATAAAACTGAGCGAATCCGATGGAATCTACCCAGATGAAAAGCCCTAGTAAAAGTATCTTAATGCCATCCTTCAAAATCATCTTCTTTCGTTTTGTTTTTATTAAATCGGTAGGTTAATTTAAGTAAGAAATATCGGGTAATTAATCGAGTATAATTATCGGTAATTATGTTTTCATTCACCTGTCGCTGTAGATTTAGATTTTGATTTAATAAGTCATAGGCGTTTATGGAAACTAACAGGTTTTCTGTTTTCAAGAAGGAACGTTGGATTTCAGCATTTAACACAAAAATATTTCGATTGAATCCACTGGCGCGCTGTGAGTTAATGGTGTATTTTCCGTCGGCAATTATCTTGAAATTCCAAGGAAGTGTCCATTTAAATTCAGCTTTATACTCTTGGGTGGAATACGGCATATTTGAAGCCGCGTTAAAGGTGCTTTTAGGGCTGGAATAAAAATAATTCTGTGACAACTTTACTTCCAATGAATCAAAATTTAGCTCTAACGATAAGCCACCACCGATACTCGGATTGTAGGTGATATTTTCAACGTTGTTGATGTAATTCGTCATTTTGGAGTAATTCGCATTGAAATTCGGGCTAAGCTCCAGTTTTCGGTTGAACATTGGGAGCCCAACTCCGAAAAATGCGTTCGAAAAAATATTTCCATCCACATTCTCCGTTTTAGAAATCGTTCTGCCTAAGGCATCAAAATAGGTGTTAGATGCAAATGCATTGTTAGTTACACTAGCACTTAATCCACTGTATAGATATCTTCCAGATAGGGCTTCCCATCGGTTAAATTGAAAGTTGAAGCTATGCACATAATTGGGCTTTAAGGTTGAATTACCCACCTTAACGCGGTTCGGATTTGAATTGTCCTGCACCGGTTGAATATCATTCAAGGAAGGTTGGTCGGAACGGGTGAAATACTTAAACACCAATCGGGTTCCCATACTTGGTTTGTACGTATATGTGAATTTCGGAAGAAGATTACTGAAGTTTTGAAGGATGCTTGAATCTCCGATGACGTTATAATTGTCTAATTGTATATTTCTAACACCAATACCGAAATTAAACCAATATTTTGCAGTTTCATAAATTAACATGGCAGTACCACGATTCTGTAATCGTTGGTTTTCAAATTGATTTGATAGGGAATCCACCAATTGGTTGTAGGCCCCCGAAAATAAGCTGAAGGTGTTCCGTGTTTGATACGAAGTTCCAGTTTCAAGGTAATATTCAAACTGTAAACGCCATTTTGCGGCAAGTGGCTCCGTATACGTTACTATGGCGTAGTTCAATAAGTTGCCGTTATCATTCTTTTTTTGCTGGTCCACACTGTCTACAAACCCTTGAAATATATTTTGAGTAAGTAATGATCCCGTCGTTGAATTATCTGTCTTATTTAAAATATATTTCACTTCTAGTTCTCTTCTTGGTTTGTTGAAGAGGCGCATAAGTGTTGCTTCCATGCGCACATTTGATCCCTTTGACTCGTTGTTTGTTTCAATATCTGAAGTGAAGGTTGGTATTTTAGCTTCTGTTAGAAATTGATTGTTTGTGATATTTTGCGTTTCAGCCATGTCAAAGCTCACCGAAGGCTTGATTTCTATACTTGTTAGTGAATCAAGTTTCGCTACAAAGGATAAATTCACTTTATGCGAGGTGTTATTTGTGATATTCACAATAGAATCCTTGGTATAATAAGACGTGTCTTGCAAGAAATACTGCGATAAACTGCTTTGCGTAGCGTTCAATTGATTTTGATTGAAGCTGTAATTAAATCCGATTTTTCCCCAATTCTTGATGCGGTCATTGAAGTATATACCAGCCTTGGTGGTTTGTGGTATTCCGGTATTCGTGCGTTGGCTGCTTTGGTCCCACATGCTCATTCCACTCGATTCTCGTTCATTTTCTAATCCGAATTTACTCATGTCACCCAACCTGAAATTTGAACGCGGTGTATTCGAACTCAAAAAGAACACCGAGAATTTCTGTTTTTTATCAAAGCGGTTAAAGAGTAATTCGCTTTCATAAAACGGGAAGTTGGTCGTAGGATTACCAATTATCCCACCATCGGAAGCAATAGAGGCTTTCCCGAAATATCCTCGCTTAGCATCGGCTTTCAGCTTTAAATCAATGACTTGAATTTTTTCATCCATTCCCGAGGCATTGTCTTGGGCTTTCTTTTCATAAACCTGTACAGATTCAACGCCTTTGGCTCCTAGGTTTTTTGTAGCAATTGTGGGGTCTGAACCAAAAAATTCATCTCCGTCCACTAACACCTGGCTTATCTCTCTCCCTTGAGAAGTTATTTGACCGTTTTCATCAATTTTAATCCCTGGTAGTTTTTTCAGTAGGTCTTCAACTACCGCATTCTCAGCTACTTTAAAACTATCGGCCACGTAGATTAAGGTGTCGCCTTTATAGTACACTCGATTTTTATTTCCTTGTACCACAACTTCAGCTAAGTTCCTAACCTTCACTCCCATGCGAATAAATGGGATTTCTACAGATAATTCAGCTGGATTACCAAAAACATACATGGTTTTGGATTCAAATTGAGGGTGTTCAATGAGGAGATAGAATGTATCTAATGGTACACTGAATGCGAATTGACCGCTCGTATTTGTTCTTACAAAATCAACGAGTAAGGAGTCATTCAATCGAACCAAGGAAACAACAGCCTTGTTGAGCGCACTGGTCCCCGTAGAGTCATTTACTTGACCAGTGATTTTTAAGGTTTGTCCATTAAGCTGCGCAGTTAAAAGAAGGAGGAGGGAGCATAGCAGCCCCTTGAGTACGTAGGAGTTATTCATTGATAAGTTTTATTCCAGTTAATCCCTGGTAAGAGAAGCCATTTTGCTCCGTAACACGCGTAAAGTCGATACGTAAGAGCTTGTTCAAATTCGTTTTTTCATTTTTCACTAGCAATTCAGCCAATGGAAAATCACGGTTATATGCAATGGCGGATTGATATGATTGTGTCTTACCTTTTGTACCAACAATAATAAACTTAAGGGATTCTGTTTCCATTCCTCCTTGAAAACGTGTGGCATAAGGTCCTCTTTGATTTACAATGTTTAAGGCTTCTTTCGCTGAAAAATCTGTTTTTCGGCATATCACAGGATTTTTTAAATCCAATTCTTCTTCCGAATCAGCCATTTTAGAACCAGAAAAAATCACCTTTTTTTTGTCTCCGAAATATGAGAACACCTCCATAAACCCTTTATTCTTCTTGTTGAAGTCTTTAATGCGCTGCTTTGCAAAAAACATGAAGTCCCCATTAAAGTAATACACCGTGTTTATTTGCATTCCCTTGACATACGTTTCTTCGAGTTCAAGTTTCACAATGCTTTTCTTTCCATTAAACTTTCCACGTGCCGTTCTGTTGTTTTGTAAACCGTCTGAATATTCAAGACTATAGAATTCAGTGAATTTACTTGATGTATCAATCTGTTGCATTAATGAATCATAGGCGACTTGACCATTAAAAAAAAGCGTTTTCTTGTCTGTTAAATCAACTTCCGTATCATCTAAGGATAAGGGCCTACGACCGCTGTTTGTACATTGAGTCAATAGGATGGATAAAAGCGCTAAGGAAAGATAAAAAACATGCTTCATTTCGGTAATTCTATATGCAAAAATAGACATTTAGTTACAACAATTCGTACTGAAGATTTGTTCTGGTTATCTTTGTGCATATGGCAGTATTAATCGGCATAGACTTTGGATTGAAGCGCACAGGGATTGCGGTAACAGACACATTGCAACTTATTGCCTCACCCTTGGAGATGATTCCTACCGAAAATTTAATGGGGTGGCTTAGGTCGTACGTAACTTCACACCATGTAGCCGGTATGGTTATTGGTTTTCCTATTTCCCTCTCTGGTGAAGACACACACATCACACAAAATGTTCGTTGGTTTAAAGAAGACCTAGAAAAAGAGCTCCCTCATATTCCTGTTTATTTACAAGACGAACGCCATTCGTCACAGCGTGCTGCACAAACAATTCACCAGGTTGGCAAAAAGAAACATGGAAGGAACAAAGGAATAATAGATAAGGTAAGCGCAGCAATTATTTTACAAGATTACTTAAATGAACGAAGTACATATTAAGAACTGATGTATCTTTGTAGTTAGTTATGATTCTACCAATAGTTGCTTACGGTGACCCCTTGCTGAAAAGGGAGTCTGAGGATATTACCAAGGATTATCCTGCCTTAGATCAATTGATTAAGGACATGTATGAAACCATGTATCATGCGAAGGGGGTTGGTTTGGCTGCTCCCCAAATTGGATTAAACATCCGCCTATTTATCGTAGATGGAGCTCCATTTGCAGATGAAGAAGGAGATGAGCCTGATCCAAAAGCAGTTGGAATTGAATCGTTTAAAAAGGTGTTTATCAATCCGGTCATCGAAGAAGAATCCGGTGAACTTTGGGCATTTCAAGAAGGATGTCTTTCGATTCCAAGGGTTCGGGAAAACGTTCAACGAAAGTCGGAAGTGCTTATCTCTTATTATGATGAACAATGGAATTTACATAAAGAACAATTTTCAGGTTATGCTGCACGTATAATTCAACATGAGTTTGATCACATAGAAGGTGTTTTGTTCACCGATCACCTTAACCCGCTCAAGAAGAAATTGATTCAGAAGAAATTAAAACAGATTGCAGACGGGACCATAAGTACAGAGTATAAAATGAAATTCTACAAATTAAAACGATGAAAACGTTCCAAATCTTTACAACGTGTGCCTTGTTGCTTGCCTTAGTTTATTCGTGTAATCAAACATCAACTCAAACAGAGGATACTGCCCCATTAACTAGGGAAGAATTAAAAGCCTCTATTCAAGAAATGGAAGATTCTGTGATGATGATTTCAAGTCAAAAATCTACCGGTGCAACACTTAGCTTAAGCCAACAAGAGCTAATCAACCGATTGACAGCGTATTACCATGTATACCCTGAAGATCCGTATTCGGCTGATTGTTTATTTAAAGTGCAAATGGTCTATTCTGGATTAAATGCCCACCGTAAAAGCATAGCGTATGGAGATACCTTATTAACAAAATTTCCAAGTTATAAGAATAAACACTTAGCGATTGAAAGTAATATTGCGGCCTTGGATGTATTCCTTGAACCTCGGGATACTGCCGCTATTCGCTCGTATTATAATATGCTTTTAGCTGATAATGAATATCCAAAATCCAAGAAAGTTGAAATTCGACGAAGGTTAAAATATCTTGCACTTCCAATTTTTGAGTACGCAACAATGAATGCGTCAAAAAAAAGTCCAACGAAAAAATAGCCTGTTAATGATGTGTTAATTTTTTTGTTAATCTCAGCGACTCGATTACTTTTGATACTGAAATTAAAACTCAAATACTATGAAAAAATTATTGTTTGCTCTTAGTGTTGTTTTTGCAGTTACTGCTTTAAACGCACAAACGTCTATTGAAAAAGGTCCAAAAATTTCTTTTTCTAAAGAAGTACATGATTATGGAAATATCAAGTATGATGGTGACCCGAATTGTAGTTTTGAATTTACAAATACAGGAGATGAGCCATTGATTATTTCTAATGCAAAAGGATCTTGTGGATGTACAGTTCCAGATTGGCCGAAAGAACCAATTGCTCCAGGAGCAAAAGGAACCATTAAAGTGAAATATGATACCAAGCGTTCTGGTCCAATCAACAAAAGCGTTACGATCTCATCGAATGCAGTTAATGAACCAGAAAAAGTAATCCGAATTAAAGGTGAAGTTGGACCGGCTCCTGAATCTGGAGTGCCTGTTAATAACAGCGGTGCGCCAACAAACAACTAAAAAGAACTTGTTATTTTTCTAAAGGCTCCTTCGGGAGCCTTTTTTGTTTTTATTGAATCCAAGCACTTGATTTTGGTAATTCGGCCGCTATACACATCGACTCTTTTGTTATCGGATGGGTGAATAACAGCTTTGCAGAATGTAAACAGATGGAACCGTCCTCATTGGAGCGCTTAGCACCGTATTTTAAATCACCACGAAGTGGATGTCCTATATGCGCCATTTGACATCGAATTTGATGGTGTCTTCCCGTTTCTAGATTTACCTCAATTAGCGTGTAGGAATCAAATATTTTAATCGGGTTATAACTTAATCTCGCTTCTTTCCCTTTACCGGTATCTACGACGAAACTTTTGTTTTTTTGCTCGTTCTTTTTCAATTCATGCACCAGCGAATTCCTATTCGGTAATTTGCCATGAACTAGTGCAATGTATGATTTATCCGTTAGCTTTTCTCTAAACTGAGCATTCATGCGCTCAAGTGCCTTGCTCGTTTTTGCAAAAATCACTACGCCGCTGGTTGGTCGATCCAAGCGATGAATTACACCACAAAACACATTGCCTGGCTTGTTGTATTTTATCTTTAAGAATCCTTTTATTTCATCTGCCAGGCAGGCATCTCCTGTTTTATCCCCTTGCACCAATTGCCCTGCGCGTTTGTTTATAGCAATTAAATGATTGTCTTCAAATAAAATTTGATCGGGACTAAACGAATTCATTTAATTTACTACTGTGTATTGGATTGTATTTGCTTATTGCGCAACCATGAAAACACACTCATTACAATGAAGAATACGATGGTCCAAATTAACCAGGTAGGAAACTTTCCTAAGCCATCACCTTGGGCATAGGAATGCAATCCTACCAACATAAAATTCACACCGAAATATGTAAAAAGTATCGCCGAATACCCCCAAAACGAGGCTAAATTGAAGGCAAAGGCACTCTTTAATGCCGGGATGAAACGGAAATGCAAGATAATGGCATAAACAAGGATTGAAACTAAGGCCCAAGTTTCTTTCGGATCCCAACCCCAATAACGACCCCAACTTTCGTTCGCCCAAATTCCACCAAGGAAGGTGCCTATAGTTAGCATGAAAACACCAATCGTCATTGTCATTTCACTTACAGCGGTAATTTGAGCAATTTGGTTTTGTATGTTGTGTGAATTAGTCTTGGTTTGAAACAAATAAAAACTCAAGTTGAGTAATCCAAGAACAAAAGACAAGCCCAAGAAACCATAACTGCCTGTAATTATCGCTACGTGGATCATTAACCAATAGGATTTTAAAACCGGCACAAGCGGTGTTATTTCTGGATCTAATAGATTTAGTTCTGAAACGAAAAGCATCATGGCTGATAATATCAGTGCCATTGGCATCACAACCTCTATTTTTTTCAAGAATACCCAACCGGCGATAACCGTCACCCATGCAATAAATACAATGGCTTCATAGCCATTACTCCAAGGCGCGTGTCCCGATATATACCATCGGAAGCCAAGTCCTGTGCCATGATATATGAATATTAGGGCTCCTAATCCTAAAAATATATTCCGAGTGATTCGTAGTACCTTTTTTCGTTTATCAGAAGGCGATCCAAAAATGGAAGCAATGAACACAACGAGTAGGATTAAGCCGATAAGCAAATAGCTTCGATAGACTGATTTGAAAATTTGAAGTTTATTGTAACGGATTTCAAAGGCAATCTTGTTAGGTGACGGAACCACGGATTTACCAACTGTTCGTTGGATTTGATCCATTTTCCCTAATAAAAAGAGTGCGTTAGAATAATTCTGATCTTGGGTCGCTTGGTCTAAGGCTGCAAGATATTTTAAGGTTACGATCGAACTAATCGAATCTTCCCCCATGATTTCCATACTCATGGGAACAAACCACTTGTTATTGGCATCATTCTTCTTGGGGATAATCCGCATGTATTGCCAACTAATTATTCCTTGGAACACCTCAAAGCGTTCAGTGAGTTTAATGAGTTTTTTCTCGAATTCATCTTGGAATTTTTCCGCTTTTCCATGCGCTGCCGCATATTCGGCTTGGAATTTATACCGTCCATCCGCTTCGATGAGGTCATTGAAAGCACAGTATTTTTTTAGGTGCAGCCGTTCTCTTACCGCAGTTGGCACCAAGATCATTGGTTTTTTCATCCAATACTTCCCATACATGTGCAAACTAAGAATTGTTTGTACGGCATTGTATGAGTCAAATGTAGGTTCCCCATGTATTTTTCGAAGAAGTTGGTCGCACAAGGTATGCATGGGAATAATCCGACCTCCTTCATCCTGAACAAGCAGGGTAGCTAGTTTTTCCGAATGTTTTTCATCGATTACGCGATAGATTTTCGAATAGTCGGGTTCATTTCCATGTTGTGCTTGCACGGATAATGCAAACAAGAACAACAACACACTAAGGGTTTGCTTTTTTAGTTTCCCTAATTGGTCGCTTAAGGCTCTGAACCTACCTTTTGGTGCAAATAATGAGAGGATCATTCCAACAGCCATAAGAAGATAGCCTAAATACGTAATATTTGTTCCCCATGCATCGTGGTTTACGCTAAGTTTTGTGGCTTCTTCGTTTTCTGGTGTCGCTGGATTATCTAACTCATATGCGGACTGAAAAAATCGATATCCATCATAGTCTGTAACGTGATTCATGAACACATGACGGTCACTTTTATAATTAGTTCGTTGATCGATGATCTGCAAAAAGCTTTCGAACGAGGAAGGAGATTCAGAACCTGGATATTTCAGTAATTTAAAATCTTTACAAAGAACACTAAATGGGAGGGGACGTCTAACGGAACCATATTCAAGCTGTACCAAAATTCCATTGATTTCAAAATACTCTGGATCCGGTATATTATTGAGTCCGCCGCTAAGTACTACCGTTTTTTTGTCCTTACCGGAAGACACATCAACCGTCAGATAATCTGATCCTTGATTTTTTACTTTCGCTTTTAGCCGAGCTTTTCGGGCATGATAAAATACGTTTTTAAGAACAAATTGATTACTTCCGGATTGATATAGCGTTTTTACATTGGCCTCAACCCAGGTATTTTTAGGGATATTTTTATAGGCAGAATCAGGAATTGGTGCCCCGGTTTTTCTCGCTTCCATCATCATGGTCATGGGCAGCATGCGTAATTCCACACCAGTTTTTAACATGGTTTTTTCCCCAATCATTTTTAGCGTGATTCCATCTGCTGATGGCGTGCCAAAGGATAAGGGCATCGTTCCCGCCATGAGTTTGTCCCCTGGTTCTAAATAATTTGATTTCATTTGACCAACTACGACATCTAATACAGCATCTGGTATCGACTTGTCAAATTCAATGGTATCAATCGCATTGGAAATAAAAGATTTATAGGCAATTCGCAAGGATTTCGAGCCATGTTCAATTTCATAATCAAAGGAGTTGTTTACCACGCTCCAATCCGACATCCACGCAGGATAAGCAAGTACTTTGGGTTCTTTTGGGTCGCTGATAGAAACTAGAAGTTTGGGGTCTGAGGTATAGATGTAATCAACAGCTGTTCCTTCTCGGATAACCGCTAATCCTTCATATCCTGTGTAGCGGGTAATTGCTGCGCCGACCATAATAATAAGAAAAGCGACGTGAAAACTTAGCAGGGCAATTTTTTCGCGCTGCCACATTTTGTAATTAATGATGTTAACAATCATTGCAATCGAAAGATAGACGAGAAGGATAGTGAACCAAAGCGCGTTGTAAATTAGTATTTTCGCCGCTTGCACACCATGCATCGATTCTATGAATGTAGCAATTCCAATGGCAGCTAGGAACACAAATAAACCTAGTGATACAAGCCGCATTGAAAATACTATTTTTGTAATTCGTTCCATGGTATTTTATTTGGTACAAAAATACGCAATGCCTTGCTGATTGCCATCCTTTTCCAATATTTGTACTATGAAAATCTGCTTATTTTTCTTTTGCATTTCCTTTTCTTTGGTCACCTCAAGTCAAGTGAATCCATTCGTTTGGAAAATCTCGACTAATCAACCCGCCTCAGGAGTACTCTATGAATCCACCATCAGTCATGGTTACCTTGAGGGTCGAACAATACGCGTTTGGGTACCCGAGCAATATGATAAAACAAAGAAAGCATACGATGTTATTTATTTCCATGATGGCCAAATGTTATTTGATTCATCCAGTACCTGGAACCATCAGTCTTGGGATCTTGCCAATTCAGCGACAAAATATCTTTCAAAAAAACGCTGTATTTTGGTTGGAATTGATAACGATCCAAATAATCGATACGCGGAGTTTTTCCCTTCGCCTATTTATTCATCCCTCCCGGTAAGTGTTCAACTGACCTTGCGTGATTCTTTATGGAATGGGTTGCCACGGTTTGATTCTTATGCTGAAGCGCTAATCAGCGAAGTATTCCCTTTAATTGAAACTCATTGGAACGTGCATCCTGGTGGAGCGCATCGAACCATGGCAGGATCAAGCATGGGGGGTATCGTGTCCTTGGCTTTTTTATTAACTCATCCGTCAGAACTGTCGAGTATCGCTTGCCTTTCAATTCATCTGCCACTTATTAATTATTGGAAATTCGGTGACCGATATAAACAGCCATTAGTCGTTGCTTTTAATGAATTTATTGTGTTGAATTCAAGTAAACTAGAAGGTAAGGTCCTATATATAGATCGGGGTGACCAATCCCTCGATGCTACTTATGCTTCCTATTTCCCTGCATTTGAATCAGCATTAAATTCCTATGCAAAGAAAAATAAGGTATCAATAAAAGTAATACCAAATTCAGGACATTCAGAGCGTGATTGGGCAGCCCGAATTGGACCAATTCTAAAAACCATCATTAAATAGAAAGTCCCGCAAGCGGGACTCTATATAGACGTCTCTTACTATCCGTATTCCGGGAAGCAAGAAACGAGGAAGAGTCCCGCGTACGGGACTCTTTAAGTTCTAATTTAACACTAAGTTCTTTCAAACATACTAGCCAATTCAAAAAGTCACGTGAGCTTGTCGAAAGGTAGGTGAGCTTGTCGAAAGGTAGGTGAGCTTGTCGAAAGGTAGGTGAGCTTGTCGAAAGGTAGGTGAGCTTGTCGAACCTACATCATTCCGGGCATTCCGCCACCCATTCCACCCATGGCTGCCGCCGAATTCGCCTCTTCTGGCTGATCCGCAATAACACATTCTGTGGTGAGCAACATAGAAGCAATGGATGCTGCATTTTCTACGGCGATTCGAGTTACTTTAGTAGGGTCAATAACACCAGCTGCATAAAGCTTTTCGAATTTGTCTGTTCTTGCATTGTATCCAAAATCATCTTTGCCTTCACGAACTTTTTGAACGATAATTGCACCTTCTCCTCCTGAATTAGCAATGATTTGACGCAATGGCTCTTCAGCAGCACGCTTAACGATTGCAATTCCTGTTGTTTCATCTTCGTTCGCACCTTTAAGGTTATCCAAGGTCTCAATTGCGCGAATTAATGCTACGCCACCACCGGGTACAATACCTTCCTCAACTGCAGCGCGTGTAGCAGCCAACGCATCGTCAACACGGTCTTTTTTCTCCTTCATTTCAACTTCAGTAGGTGCACCTACATAAAGAACAGCCACTCCACCGGCTAGTTTTGCTAATCGTTCTTGTAGTTTTTCACGATCGTAATCAGAGGTAGTTGTTTCAATCTGTGCACGAATTTGATTTACGCGTGCCTTGATATCGTCTTTTTTACCTTTCCCATTCACGATGGTTGTATTGTCTTTGTCAATATCAATTTTCTGTGCTTGTCCAAGCATGTCCATCGTTACATTTTCTAAGGTCATTCCGCGTTCTTCAGAAATAACTTGTCCTCCTGTTAGAATGGCGATATCTTCTAGCATAGCTTTTCTTCGGTCACCAAACCCTGGCGCTTTTACAGCAGCAACCTTTAATGAACCTCTCAATCGATTTACCACTAGGGTCCCAAGTGCTTCACCGTCAACATCTTCCGCGATAATTAATAAGCTTTTGCCCGCTTGAACAACTGGTTCAAGAATTGGAAGCAATTCCTTCATGCTTGAAATTTTCTTTTCAGTGATAAGGATTAGTGGATTTTCCATTTCTGTTACCATTTTCTCTGTATTCGTAACAAAGTAAGGAGATAGATATCCTCGATCGAATTGCATTCCTTCTACCGTTTTTACTTCGGTTTCTGTTCCTTTAGCTTCTTCCACTGTGATAACACCATCGTTCCCAACAACTTTCATCGCTTGAGAAATTAATTTACCAATGGTTTCATCGTTGTTCGCAGAAATAGTAGCGATTTGTTCAATTTTCGAAGCATCTTTTCCAACTTCTTTGGAAAGCTTTTTTAGATTTTTAACCACCTCGGCTACCGCTTTATCAATTCCTCTTTTTAAATCCATTGGATTCGCTCCTGCGGCTACATTTTTAAGCCCTGCTGTTATGATTGCCTGTGCCAATACGGTTGCAGTTGTAGTTCCATCTCCAGCGATATCCGCTGTTTTGGAGGCTACTTCTTTTACCATTTGAGCACCCATGTTTTCCATCGGGTCTTTAAGCTCAATTTCTTTAGCTACCGTTACACCATCTTTCGTGATGTGTGGGGCACCAAACTTTTTACCGATAACTACATTTCGTCCTTTAGGACCTAAGGTTACTTTAACTGCATTTGCTAACGCATCTACGCCAGCTTTTAATTTTTCTCTTGCTTCAAGATCAAATAATATATCCTTTGCCATTTTTTTTTGTTTATATGTTATTTATCAGATGCTTAACTTAAAATACTCCATAGATATCGGATTCCCGCATAATTAAATACGTGTTTCCGTCTAGTTTTATCTCCGTTCCCGAATATTGACCATATAAGACTTCGTCACCAATTCGAAGACTCATTGGCTCATCCTTTTTGCCTCCACCTACTGCGATGACCTTGCCTTTTAGGGGTTTTTCTTTCGCGGTATCAGGAATAATAATCCCACTCGCTGTTTTTTGCTCTGCTGGCGCCGGCTCTACCAGAACTCGATCCGCCAATGGTTTAAAGTTAACTGACATAATTTATAGTTTTAAAAATACGATTCTATTGGTCGAATTTCATACCATAAAATGGAAGTGAGACAAAATTTCTCAGAACAAAAAAAAATGTCAGCATGTGCTGACATACTGACATTAGTTTACTATTTTTTTTGAACTTACTGGTTATTCCCAGACTGACCTTGCTGACCTTGTCCAGCTGGTTGATTTCCTGAACCTGATTTAGGTTGTGTTTTTTCTGTAGGTTGTTTTTGCACCTGAGGCTTTGGTTGCTGCATAGTCATTACAATACAACTTAATACAATCGTCGCCGCTAGTCCCCAAGTTAGTTTATCGATGAATTCTGTGGTTTGCTTAACACCACCTAATTGTGTGGCACTACCAAAATCGCTACTCAAGCCACCACCTTTAGGGTTTTGAATGAATACAACAACAATTAATAAAATCGCTGCAAGTGTGATGATAATTGAAAAAATGGTCGTAATCATAACTATGACTTTTTAGATAATTTTTGAATTTGGCTTGCAAAGTAACTCTTTTTTTCGGGAAAAGCCAAAATTAATTGTTCGTATATAGCGATTGCTCGTGGATGATTTCCTTGAATTACATAGATTTTCGCTAAGGTCTCACTTACTGGTACATGATCAGGATTCAAGCTTTCTTTTGCTTTTTTTGCGGGGGAATAAAATTCAGCTTTTTGTCTAGGAGGAACGATTACCTCTGCGGATACGTTCTTTGTTGTTTGCGAAAATTCTGATCCAGCCAACCATGCAGTAAAAGATTTTGGTGCTAAATTCGTTGATTTTCCCTCGATTTTATCGGCCACAATTGGTTCCTCTATGGGATCAATAGCTACTTGATCCTCGTGGAATTCTTTTACGTATTTTGCGATAGCGGCACTTCCCTCGATTAATACGTCAATTGGATCTTTGTCTTCTTGATTAACAAGAGTTTGATCTTGAAGTACTGAAGCTTCTGAATCGTCTACAACAAGCTGTTGTACTTGAGTGGTTTCGTGTTCAATGTGTTCGGCTGATGATTCCGCTTCGGAAGACAGGTTTTCGGCAACTGAATCCTTGGTTTGTGGCGTATTAAGAAGGATATATAATTTAGATCTATTTTGAATTCGATAGGCATAGGTATTGATCATTGAGTTTAATCGAATATCATCCGTTCTGTGTAAACCTTCTAAGAGGGAAAGTGCAAACATTCCGGCATAGGGAAACGCCTCGCAAAGGTTTTGCATTAACTCTAAATCCGAGGTTGAAAGTAAGCCTGGATTCAGGCATAGTTTGTTGATATTTGATTTGTTCCAACTCACCAGTTACTCATTAATTTATTGATTACATCTTGAATCACTTGTTCGTTTATCGTTGTCAATAATTGAGATTCAACCGAGGATAAATTTGTTGATGCATCAAAATCTGCAAACCGTGTAACCGATAATTTAAACTCCTCGGCCTTCGGTACGGTTGTTATTATGGTAAATTGGATCGAAATGGTTAATCTATTCTTAGCTGCGTTATCTCCGTTTTGAATGGCAATAGGGTTTACTGCGTAGGATGTTATTTCTCCCGATAGTTGTACTTGTGCGTCTGAAAGTGCGGTAGCGAGGCCTAAGCGGGTATTATTTTGAATTCCATCCTTAATCGCTTCAGTTAATGATGCCGGATAACTAATTGGACAGGTGGCTGCATTATTTTGTAAGGTCTGTAGGTGGAAATTTTTCCACTCTTCAGGCATCCCTCCAGTATCCTTAAAGCCAATTTTACTAGGCCAACAGCTTGTTAATCCAACGAAAAGCAACAAAACAAAGATGGTTCTCATTCGGCTAAGTTATATTCTTTTATTTTTCGATATAAGGTTCGTTCCGAAATACCTAATTCTTGTGCGGCATATTTACGTTTACCTCGATGTTTTTCAAGTGCTTTAACAATGAGTTCTTTTTCTCTTTCTTCAAGTGAAAGTGATTCTTCGAATTCCTCATGTAAAACGAAGGGTTCTTCATTATCAATGAAATCATTCTCAACAGGCTCTATTCGGGGTGCGATTAATCCTTTGGAGGGAGCGCTTGCGGTACCATAATCTTGATAAAGCTTATCCATAATGGCATGTTGGTCCGGTGATAATTGGATATTTCCAGATTGACTTAATAATTCGACCACAAGTTTTTTTAAATCAGTAAGATCCTTTTTCATATCAAAGAGGAACTTATACATTAATTCTCGTTCAGAGATTGATTCTTGGCTTGTTTCGTTGATTATGGCAGGACTTTGTTCTTGCGGTGTGGGTAAGTACGTGCTCAGTAAAAGTCCATCGATACTTCGTTCCGTTTCAATGATACTTATTTGCTCTACCGTGTTTTTTAGTTGACGGATATTTCCAGGCCAAGGGTAATCCATAAGTACTTTTACTGCATCTTCCGTCAGTCGAATGGCTGGCATTCGATACCGATCAGCAAAATCACTGGCAAATTTCCGAAACAATAGATGAATGTCTTCATCGCGTTCGCGCAAGGCAGGAAGTTGAATTGGAATAGCACTTAAACGGTAAAAAAGATCTTCGCGGAATTTTCCTTTAGCAATTGCCCGTTGCATGTTTTCATTGGTTGCGGCAACTACACGAACATTAGTTTTTATTGATTTTGAAGCGCCGACTCGTAAAAATTCTCCCGTTTCAAGTACACGCAATAACCGTACTTGCGTTTGCATAGGCAATTCAGCAACCTCGTCCAAGAAAATCGTGCCGCCATTAGCTACTTCAAAGTATCCCTGGCGGCTCCCCGCTGCCCCGGTAAATGAACCTTTTTCGTGCCCGAATAATTCCGAATCTATCGTCCCTTCAGGGATTGCTCCGCAGTTAACTGCAATGTATTCTTTGTGCTTTCTTGCGCTTAATTGATGAATTACTTGTGGGATGATTTCTTTTCCCGTTCCACTTTCTCCGGTTACTAATACAGATAGGTCTGTATGTGCTACCTGAGCAGCAATCTCTAAGGCCCGATTTAAGGGGGAAGCGTTCCCAACGATACCAAAACGTTGTTTTATTTGTTGTAGGTTCATCAAGTATATGTTAATCGATCAATTCACCAAACAACGTGGCAGATGTACACCCCGTTATTTTCACTTGAACATAGGTGCCTTTTTGTGTTTCCTTTCGATCAAAAACAACCATAGAATTCATTGAATTTCTTCCGCAATATTGTAATTCAGATCGTTTAGAAGGACCTTCTACTAAAATTTCTTGAATTGAACCAATTTGCCGTTCATTCGCTGCAAGGCTATGGGCTGTTTGTACTGTTATAATTTCTGTGAGACGTTTGCTTTTTATCTCTTCAGGCACATCATCTTCAAATTTTCGTTCAGCTAAGGTTTTGGGCCGTTCCGAGTATTTAAACATGTAGGCGTAGTCGAATTGGACTTTTTCCATTAAGCTTACGGTGTCCATGTGCTCTTGGTCTGTTTCGCCACAGAACCCTGTAATAATATCTGTTGAGATGGCGCAGTTTGGAATAATACGATGTATTGCCTCAATTCGATCCAAGTACCAGTCTCGGCTGTACCCTCGATTCATTCGATATAAAACATCCGTGTTTCCAGATTGAACGGGTAGGTGTATATAGTTGCAAACGTTATGGTTTGATGCGATGACTTCTAATACGTCATCCGTCATATCTTTGGGGTGTGAGGTGCTAAATCGAACCCTTAGCAGCGGCGAAACATGTGCAACAGCTTGTAGCAACTGTGCAAAATTCATAGGAGCATCTTCCGGATTTTTCACTTCACCCTTTGAGCTGAGATTCCAACGGTAACTATCTACATTTTGACCCAATAGCGTAACTTCTCGGTACCCTTTATTAAATAGATCATGGCATTCAGCTACAATCGATTTTGGGTCTCTAGAACGTTCTCGTCCACGAGTAAAAGGCACCACACAGAATGAACACATATTGTCGCATCCACGCATGATCGTTACAAAAGCAGAAATCCCTCCTTGATCTAAACGTACAGGTGAAATGTCCGCATAGGTTTCTTCTCGGGAAAGCAACACATTAACGGCTTTTTGGCCTGTTCCTACTTCTGTTATTAGGTTTGGTAAATCACGGTAAGCATCTGGTCCTGCAACAATATCTACTAGTTTTTCTTCTTCAAGTAGGTTCTTCTTTAACCTTTCTGCCATACATCCTAATATCCCTACAACTAGTTCTGGATTTTGCTGCTTGTGATGTTGGAATTCAGTAAGTCTGTTGCGCACACGTTGTTCGGCGTTATCACGGATTGAACACGTATTAATTAAGACTAAATCTGCTTCTGCTATATTGCGTGTTGTAGCGTAGCCGTCTTGCGCTAAAATGGATGCAACAACTTCACTATCGGAGAAATTCATCTGACACCCATAGCTTTCCAAGTATAATTTCTTTTGTGTACTATTTGGCTCAGTTGAACCTTGTAATAATACTTCACCCTGACGGTCTTCGTTCAATGGTTCGTTGGCTGTTTTATCATCCTGCATGGTGCAAATTTACCACAATTCAGTACAGTGTCAAAATGTCATGTTTTATAATTTCAGATGTTTTAACAAAAAAATATCCAGTCCCTTAACCATAGGTTAAATATATAGAGGCTAAAAGATTTAAGAAAAACATACCGTGTATTGCATTGTTTTAGTTATAAATTTGTCACAAATATTGAAACCCATGTCAAAAAATTTAGTCATCGTTGAGTCACCGGCAAAAGCCAAAACTATAGAAGGGTATTTAGGTGCAGATTATACGGTGAAATCCAGTTTTGGTCACATCAGGGATTTGGCAAAGAAGGGCTTGTCAGTTGAAATAGACAATGAGTTTATTCCTAATTATGAGGTTCCTGCCGATAAAAAACCCTTAATAACGGAGTTGAAAAAGTTAGCGAAAAATGCAGAATTTGTCTGGCTAGCAACGGATGAGGACCGTGAGGGAGAGGCGATTTCTTGGCATTTGTTCGAGACCTTAGGACTTAAACAGGAAAATACGCATCGCATTACGTTCAATGAAATCACAAAAACTGCCGTTCAAAAAGCAATTGCCAATCCACGAAAAATAGATCAGGATTTAGTAGACGCTCAGCAAGCACGAAGAATTCTTGATCGAATTGTCGGGTTTGAATTGTCTCCTGTATTGTGGCGAAAAGTTCGTCCAAGTTTATCTGCAGGACGTGTTCAGTCTGTTGCCGTTCGATTAATTACGGAAAGAGAAGAGGAAATCCAAGGTTTTATTGCGACATCTTTTTTTAAAACAATTGCTAATCTCAAAGCAAAGAATGGGGCATTGAAAGCAGAATTAGACCATAATTTTGACGATTCGACTCGTGTAGAAACGTTTTTAGATGGGATGAAAGGGCGCAAATTGACTGTTGAGTCCATTGATACAAAACCGACCAAAAGAACTCCTTCATCTCCATTTACTACTTCCACTTTGCAACAGGAAGCATCCGTTAAATTAGGGTTCTCCGTGTCTCGAACAATGTCTGTAGCACAAAAATTATATGAGTCTGGACATATAACGTACATGAGGACAGATTCTACGAATTTATCTGAAACCGCATTGAATGGGGCTGCGGAAGAAATTATTTCATCCTATGGTGAATCCTATTCAAAGCCAACAAAATATTCAACCAAATCCGCTTCTGCCCAAGAGGCTCACGAGGCCATTCGACCTTCGAATTTTGGCGCTGTGCAAGTTTCTGATAACCGAGACGAACAAAGGCTTTATGAGTTGATAAGAAAAAGAACCCTGGCCAGTCAAATGGCACCAGCCCAATTAGAAAAAACTACGGTAAAACTATCGGGAGCTCCAGATAACCAAGTGTTCACGGCAAAAGGTGAGGTGATTGTTTTTGATGGATTTTTACGAGTTTATGCGGCGAGCACACTGGATGAAGAGGAAGAAGAAGAGGGCATGTTGCCAAAATTATCTGAAGGTGAAGTGCTTGATGTACTTGATTTACAGGCTACGCAGCGTTTTACACGCAGTCCTTCACGATACTCCGAAGCGAGTCTCGTTAAAAAAATGGAAGAACTTGGTATCGGACGCCCCTCAACCTATGCGCCTACAATTTCAACCATTCAAAAGCGTGGGTATGTGGCGAAAAATGAAAGCGATGGATTGCAGCGTGCTTATGTTCAATATCAATTGAAAGGCGATGAATTGTCCGTTCATGAACGAACTGAAACGGTTGGTGCCGATAAGAATCGATTAGTTCCTACCGATATTGGTGTCCTTGTAACTTCATTTCTTGAGCAACAATTTGAGAAGATTATGGATTACCAATTTACAGCACGCGTGGAAGAAGCGTTTGATGAGATTGCCCAAGGAAAAGTAAAATGGAATGCGATGCTGAAAACATTTTATGCGCCATTTCATGCAACGGTGGAGCAAACCATGGAAACCTCTGGACGAGTCACCGGTGAGCGAGAATTAGGAGTAGATCCAACGTCTGGCCGTAAGGTAATTGCTCGAATGGGTAAATTTGGTGCAATGATCCAAATTGGAGATGAGCAAACAGATGGAGAAAAACCTCGTTTTGCTTCCTTGTTGAAAAGTCAATCCATTGCTACTATTACTTTCGATGATGCGATGGAGTTGTTTAAGTTGCCACGAGTTTTGGGTGAATTTGAATCAGAAGTGATCAAAGTAAATGTTGGTCGATTTGGACCTTATGTGCAACTTGGTAAGTTGTTTGCATCGATTCCAAAAGAGGAGGGTGTGATGGAAATTACCCTGGATCGTGCCATTGAATTAATTCTTGAAAAACGTGCCGGAGCAGCCAATAATACAATTAAGTCATTTGATGAACGACCTGATGTATTGGTGTTAAATGGTAAATTTGGTCCCTATCTGAAAATTGGAAAAGACAATTATAAGTTGCCCAAGGGAACAGAACCAAACAGCTTGACATTAGATGAATGTCTTACCATTGCAGAAAACCAGCCTTCTAGTAAAGCCAAGCGTACGTTCAAATCAAAAAAATAGTAATTTAGGCCAAAATACAATGTTATGAGTGGCACTGTAAACAAAGTGATTTTAATTGGAAACCTAGGTAAGGATCCTGAAGTTCGCCATTTTGAGAATGGGGGAGTTCTTGCTGCATTTTCTTTAGCCACATCAGAATCCTATACAGATCGACAAACCGGTGAGAAGAGAGAATACACGGATTGGCATGATATTGTGCTTTGGAGAGGGCTTGCCGAAGTGGCAGAAAAGTACCTAAGGAAAGGAACAAAGATTTATGTTGAAGGAAAGTTAAAAAAACGATCGTATCAAGATAGAGATGGTAATACGCGCTACACCACCGAAGTAGTAGGTGATGAGATGACTATTTTATCTCGTCCAGAACAAGACACCAAACCCGCTAATCCATACCCGAACAATCCATCAGTTCCACCTTCAGCTGCAGATGGATTTAATGCCAAACCAGAAGATGAAACTCCATTTTAATTTAATCTATGCCTGACCCCTCCGAACCCATAAGGCCCTTGTTGGCCCAAGCTTCGTGGACAAACACGGAAACAATTTATTCCTCGATTATTGTAGTCCTGCTGGTATTAGCTGCTATAACCACTTCATCGGAGTCCGCTTTCTTTTCACTTAATCCCAAGGAAAAGGATCGCCTAAAATCTGAGAACTCTAAAATTTCAAAAATAATTCTTGATTTACTCTCAAAACCAAGGGAACTAATTGCATTGTTGCTTATTTCTATCAATTTTGTTAACGTAGGTATAGTAATTCTCTCCACACTTATTTTAAATAAAATGATGGAGGGCTATGGCGAAGTCCCTAAGTTGTTAGTTGAAATTTTTGGAATCACCTTATTGATTCTGATTACTGGGGAAGTTATTCCAAAGATTTATGGTGCAAATAATGCAGCAAAAGTCACACGGTTCATGGCAATTCCTATTGATGTCATTCGAAGAACACCTCCCGTTTCTTGGCTCAAGGCCTTATTAGTAAACGGAACAAGTTTTATTGGTAAAGCAGGCAAGAAAAACCTGAAAATTTCATCTGATGAACTCGAGCAGGCCATTGCCATTACTACGGAAGAGAGTACGTCTGAAGATGAACAACGCTTGCTTGAAGGTATTGTTAAATTTGGAAAAACCGAGGCTATTCAGATTATGACTCCTCGCATTGAGGCCTCTTCATTTCCTGAACATTTCACCTTTGATCAAGTGGTTTCTTTTGTCATTGAAGCGGGTTATTCCCGGATTCCGGTATATCAGGAAAGTGCAGATAATGTGATTGGTATATTGTATATCAAAGATTTATTGCCTCACCTTAAAAATAATGGTGATTTTGACTGGAAAACACTGTTGAGAAAACCATTCTTTATACCTGAAAATAAGAAGATTGATGATTTATTGCAGGAATTCAGAAGCATGAAAATGCACTTAGCTGTTGTGGTTGATGAATATGGTGGTGCGAGTGGAATTGTAACCTTGGAAGATATTTTAGAGGAAATCGTAGGCGATATTACGGATGAATTTGACGACGATCAAATAGACTATAAGCGCCTAGATGATGGTTCTTTTTTATTCGAAGGTAGAACTTCACTCATGGATTTTTATAAAATTATCGACCTCGACGGCGATGAATTTGAGGCAATGAAAGGGGATGCAGAAACCTTAGGGGGTTTCATCGTTGAACAGTCTGGACGAATATTAAAAAACAAAGAGCACATTATTCAAGGGAATTTTAAATTCACTGTGGTGTCCTCTGATAAGCGAAGAATAAAATGGGTAAAAGTTCAACAAAACTAACAGGATTCCTTTTTGCAGTTCTTTTCATCGTACTTTGCGCATGCAAAGAAGATCCGGTGGTACCTAAACCCCCTTGCTATTTAAGAACCAGTCTTCCCGAACATGCGTATCAAAATAAGCGGGTAATTAATTCCTTGTTTAATTATCGATTTGATATGTCGGTTAATTATTCCTTGAGTAGAAACATCGGGGATAAACGATTTGGCTTTCAGGAGATCGATCTTGGCCCATTAAATGGTTCCTTATTGCTGTCAACGAAAGTATTTACTGATAGAGATTCTTTAATTAAGCTGATAAACGTTGCGAATGATTTAGTAGATGAGCATAAGATAAAAGCGGATCGCATTGATTTCACACAAATCATTGACCCTGAACACCGCGTATTTGGAACGTTTTTCACCCTAACCGGAAATGTAGCGACCAATTATCAGTTTTATTTAACGGATTCTACCCATCGCTTCATTCGAGGCGAAGTTTTATTAAATTGTCGTCCTAATTATGATAGTTTAAGACCAAGCTTAGATTATCTGAAGGTGGATCTTACCCGAATGATAAACTCATTCCGATGGGAGAACTAAATGTCGTTTTCCTTTCAATCGGTACTAACCTTGGAGATAAAGAAGAAAACCTCAAGCAATGTTTGATGCATTTGAGGGAAGCGGAAATCTTGGTAGAAAAAGTCTCTTCGATTTGCTATTCAACACCCCATGGGTTTGAATCAGAGCATGATTTTTTAAATCTTTGTGTAAAGATTAAAACAGTACACCCACCCTTGTTGTTGTTAGATTTAGTTAAGAACATCGAGCTTAAAATGGGGAGAAAAGAACCTTCTCTGAATGGGTTTTACCAAGATCGTATTATTGATATCGATATTATTTTTTATAATAATTTGTCGCTCCAAGATGATCGCTTGACCTTACCACATCCACATTGGAATCTGCGTCCGTTTGTCTATTTACCCTTACTTGAACTCGTTTAATGCTAAATATTTGATTTATTCAATAATTTCTCTAAATTTGACGGGCATATAAATAAATTAACTATGAAAATAAACTTCTACCAGATTCTTTTATTCGGTGTTGCAGTGTCTGCGTTATCAAGTTGCGATCAGTTGAAAGAGTTGTCTTATACTACAACTCCAAATCCGCTTGAAATGCATGGAGATAGTGTAGCAATCTCTGTTACTGTTAATATTCCACCCAAAGGAATTAGAAAAAAAGTAAGTGTTGAAATCACCCCTGTGTTAGGAGATGCTAAGCTTGCTACTTGGAAAATTCAAGGTGAAAAAGCTACGGGAAATGGTGAATCAATTACATTCAAGCCAGGTGGAACAGCTACGTTTACTGAAGTTGTTGCTTACAATCCTTCCATGGAGGCTACCGATTTAAAATTGACTGGAAAAGTTTTTAAAGGAACTAAAGAGAAATCGAAAGAAGCACTTCCTGAAACAAAATTGGCAGACGCTACGATCATCACCCCGTTATTAGTTCGTCCAACCTTCAATATGTTAACAGAAACTGCGAGCATTCCGCGTTCTTTCGAAAAAACAGCAAGTGCAGAGTTGAATTACTTAAAAGGTAAATCCGATGTGCGCGCAGCGGAAATGAAAGATAAAGATGTTACTGAATTAGTAGCATGGATTCAAGCGGCACAATCTAACCCTAAAATTAAAATCAATTCAATTGATGTAAAAGGGTTTGCTTCGCCAGACGGTGAAGAAACGTTTAACAATAACCTATCTGGTAACCGTTCAAAAGCCGCTCGTAAAGCATTCATGGATTTGATGAAGAAAAATAAATTAACCATGTATTCTGATTCGTCAAGTTATGTGACGGCAGCATTAGGGGAAGATTTTGATGGATTCCAAGTAGAATTAGCGCGTACCACTTCTATTTCTCAAGCGGACAAAGATTTATTCTTGCGTGTTTTGACGATGTCAAACGACGCGAAGCAACGTGAGAAAGATTTGGTAGCTCTCGGAAAAGGATTTACGCAACTTGAAAAAGAAGTATTCCCTAAAATTCGTCGTGCTGTAATTGTAGTTAATTATACAGAGCAAGGGCTTTCTGATGATGAATTGAAAGCGAAAGCAGCATCTTCGCCATCGTCAATGTCGGCCGATGAATTGATTTTCACAGCATCTACCTTGGTTAAAGATTTGAATGAACAAGGTAAAATTTATGATGCGGCTGCCTTAGCTTACCCAACGGATTCAAGAGCATTCAATAATGCAGGTGCTGTTGCATACATGCAAGGTAATATTTCAAAAGCAAAAACGAATCTTGAAAAAGCGTTAAACCTGAAAGACAACAGCAAAACAAAGAATAACTTAGCAGGTGTTGCAATGTCACAAGGTGATCGAGCTGCAGCTAAAAAACTACTTGCTCAAGTTAAGGATAAAAGTGCTGAGGTTTCCTACAACAATGCAGCGATTATGATTCTTGAAGGAAGTTATTCTAACGCAATATCTTCAATGACTGCACCTTCATTCAATAAAGCCCTTGCGCAAGTGTTGAATGGAAATGTAGAAGACGCAAGTACAACCCTATCTTCATCTAAAGATAAGGATGCAGCAGATGCATTTTACTTAAAAGCAATCATTGCGGCACGTTCAAATGCTGGGGTTGATGCCGTAGTAAGTAACTTAAAATCTGCTATTGCTAAAGACAAAAAATTCAAAGAAAAAGCAGCGAAAGACCGAGAGTTTATCAAATTTATGAATGATGCTTCATTCACTGCTGCGGTGAACTAATTGCTTATCTCATTACATAGAAACCCTGGCCCTTCGGTCAGGGTTTTTTTATGCAAATAACCTTGTTCCCATTGTCCGGGAGTAGGAATGCTTTTCCATTCGCAACCTAAGGCAACAACATCCATTAAGGTGGAATATCCACAAAAACTATAAATGGTAGCGGCTTGATTTAATACTTCATCTGCTTCGTTCCAGGAGTAGATGCAAGGTATGTTGTTTGATAGGTCTGGCCGAGCACCAATAATAAGGTCAATTCTACTTAATTCAGGTTCGAAAGCCTTTAATAATAAGGGATGGAATTCTGTCGGACCATTTACCACCAGAATGTGTAATTTTTTTTCTTCCTTCTTCACCGAACTAGCCAAGTGAAATCTGGACTTAACTCCAATGTAATGTTGGTTACTCGCGAATTTCACAGAAAGTTTTCCCGCAAACCGTTGGTGCTCATCATCCATAATCCACGTCATATTAAAACGCTGAATAAGCGAGCGATTAATGAATTGTCCTAGCCCCAGATACCAAGGAAGCGCCAAGCTACACTGATGGGTTATAAAAATTGAACATACCGAAGCACTGCGGAATCCATAGCGTTGATCGCTGATAATATAATCGGTTGGATACAGGGCAATGTATTCTGCTATTCGTTTTAGTTCCGTTTGGTGTTGTTTGATTAAGCTAGGAAGTTGCTTTATAAATCCCAAGGTGTTAAATCCCTTTTTGCCAAATGAAAAGGCATAGGGGTCGTGATGAATGAAACGTAAGTTGCTGAAATAAAGTTCATAAATCTCCTGCTGTGCAGCCGAGCAAAATACCGTTATTGAGTTGTGTTGATTTAGTAATTGTTCAAGTAAGGGGAATGATCTACTTACATGCCCCATGCCCCAGTTTAGTGGAGAAAATATGATTTTGGCATTGGAAATTTGCTCAGGAGTCACCATTTCTGTAAAAATAGAAACATAGATGTGAAATTGTGGCTCGTTTTGGTTAATTTTGAAAAATAATCAAATCACAAATGAACGAAGGACAAGAATTTTTAAAATACGCTACAAAACATGTAGGGTTGAATAGTATGCACGTTGGGCATTTTATCGAATCATCAATGACTCCTTACATCATAGAAGAGCGTCCAATGAATATGACACAAATGGATGTGTTTTCCCGATTAATGATGGATAGAATTATCTTTTTAGGAACGGGAATTAATGATCAGGTTGCAAATATCATCAACGCTCAATTATTGTTCTTAGAATCATTAGACGCAAAAAAAGATATTCAGATATACATGAATTCACCGGGTGGTTCAGTGTATGCAGGCTTGGGTATTTATGATACCATGCAATATATTCGTCCTGAGGTCGCAACGATTTGTACAGGAATTGCCGCATCCATGGGTGCAGTTTTATTGTGTGCCGGTGCTGAAGGTAAACGAAGTGCGCTTAAACATGCGCGAGTCATGATCCATCAACCCCTAGGCGGTGCTCAAGGGCAAGCGTCGGATATTGAAATCACGGCTCGTGAAATTCAGAAGTTGAAAAAGGAATTGTACGACATTATTGCAACACACACTAAACAAGATTACGATAAGGTTTGGCAAGATTCAGACCGCGATTATTGGATGACATCGGAAGAAGCAAAAGCTTATGGTATGGTGGATGAGGTCTTGTTGAGAAATCCTAAATAAGATGACCTCTAAACGAGAATGTTCATTTTGTGGGAATGAAATTATACATCCACATGTATTAGTTTCTGGTGCCTCGGCGGTTATTTGTGATGAATGCGTGATTCAAGCAAAACGAATTGTTGACAGTGAGTTAAATCGAAATCAATCAGAAATCTCTACAGTCAATGCGGAATTTAGTTCGCTCAAACCAAAAGAGCTTAGTGCGAAGTTAGATGAGTATGTGATTGGACAAGACGAAGCGAAAAAGGTACTGAGCGTTGCAGTGTACAACCACTACAAACGTATTGATGCAAACTTGAAGGAATCAGATGTTCAGATTGAAAAATCAAACATTGTATTGGTCGGTAGAACGGGAACCGGTAAAACGCTTTTGGCGAAGACCATTGCTAATTTGTTAGATGTTCCGTTTTGTATTGCAGACGCAACCGTGTTAACTGAAGCCGGATACGTTGGCGAAGATGTTGAAACGATACTCACTCGCCTTTTACAAGCGGCAGATTATAACGTAGAAAAAGCACAACGTGGAATCGTTTTTATAGACGAAATTGATAAGATTGCCCGTAAGAAGGATAATCCATCGATTACACGAGATGTTTCTGGAGAAGGTGTACAACAAGCCTTGTTAAAGTTACTTGAAGGTACCATAGTAAATGTTCCACCTCAAGGAGGCAGAAAACATCCAGAACAAAAACTAATTCAATTAGACACACGGAATATCTTATTTATCTGTGGTGGGGCATTTGATGGCATAGAAAAGTTAATTGCGAATCGTGTAAATAAATCAACTATTGGATTTTCATCAAAAGAGCAGCCTAACATAGAGAAAATAGACCTTTTAAGTTACATATCACCAACAGACTTAAAATCATATGGATTAATTCCAGAGTTAATTGGACGATTCCCTGTGTTGAGTCACTTAGTACCCTTAGATCGAGTGGCCTTGCGTCGTATACTCACAGAACCAAAGAATGCCTTGATGAAGCAATTTGTAAAAGTTTTTGAGTTAGATGGTATTCGATTAACATTTGATCAAGCGGTCCTAGATTTTATTGTTGATAAAGCGATTGAATTTGAATTAGGGGCCCGTGGATTGCGTTCTATTTGTGAAGCAATTTTCATGGATGCCATGTATGAATTCCCTTCATCCAATAAGAAAAAGTTCCATGTATCTTTGGATTATGCGGAAACTGTATTCAATAAATCGAAAGTTGGCAGATTATTCGCCGCTTAGTTTATTTTTATTGACTCGTTTATTAACTTTGCACCTCGTTTACAACATTTTACCTTTAACATGAAAACAATTCAGTTTCGAGAAGCTTTGAGAGAAGCAATGTCTGAAGAAATGAGAAGAGATTCTTCTGTATTTCTACTTGGAGAAGAAGTCGCCGAATACAACGGGGCATATAAAGTTTCCCAAGGAATGCTAGATGAATTTGGTCCGAAACGCGTTATTGATACGCCAATCGCTGAATTAGGCTTTGCAGGAATCGCTGTGGGTGCATCCATGAATGGCTTACGTCCAATCGTTGAATTCATGACGTGGAATTTTGCCATTCTTGCGGCAGACCAAATTATTAATTCCGCAGCGAAAATGTTGCAAATGTCAGGCGGTCAATACCATTGTCCAATTGTTTTCCGCGGTGGAAATGGAACGGCGGGCCAGTTGGCAGCTACCCACTCCCAAAGCTTTGAAGCATTTTATGCCCATGTTCCTGGATTGAAAGTTATTACCCCTTCAAATCCTGCGGATGCGAAAGGCTTATTAAAGGCTGCCATTCGCGATGAAGACCCTGTAGTCTTTTTGGAATCTGAAAAAATGTATGGAGACAAAGGTGAGGTTCCGGAAGGAGAATATATCATTCCAATTGGGGTAGCTGATGTTAAACGCAAAGGAACAGATGTGACCATTGTTTCTTTTGGTAAAATTATAAAGGTGGCTTATGAAGCTGCTGAAGAGTTGGCCAAAGAAAATATTCATGCTGAAATCATTGACCTTCGTACGATTCGCCCATTGGATTATCATACGATCGTTGAATCAATTAAGAAAACTAATCGGTGCGTGGTCTTGGAAGAATCTTGGCCTTTGGCAAGTATTTCTTCGGAAATAGCATACCACTTGCAACGCTATGCCTTTGATTATTTAGATGCCCCGGTGGAACGGGTGACACAAACTGATACGCCATTTGCATTTTCCCCTTCCTTAATTCATGAAGCCCTTCCAAATGTTGATCGATTAATTAAAGCTGTAAAGCGTACTTTATATCGATAGAATTAGTTATGCTAAAATAAAAAAGGGGCCGAAGCCCCTTTTTTTGTTTGATGTTGTTGGTTTACATTAAAGTATAACTAGTTGTTTTGTTGCGGTGATTCCGTTGGTAGATTTGATGGTAACCAAATACAATCCTGATTGTAAGTCACCTAATTGTATTGTTTGCAAGTTTTGTACTGAACTCGATAATACGATGCGACCTCCTTGTTCAATAACACTGATTTGCATTCCTGCACCTTTCCAAGAGATTTTAACATTGCCATTAGACGGATTTGGATACACATTTAATTCGATATCCTCCATGCTAGCGATGTTTGCCGAACTTTCATTTAATACTTCGGTTGATATTTCCGCGATACAACCGTTGTTATCAGTTACAGTAACTGTATACGTTCCGGCACTTAAGTTGCTTAAATCTTCTGTTGTTTCTCCATTCGACCAAGAGTAAGTGTAACCCGGCGTTCCTCCAACTACATTGAGATCAATGCTGCCGTCATTGTTGCCGAAATCTGATGAGGTAAGTGGATTTAAATCAATACTTGTAGGCTCGGTGATGTCATATGAACCATTTGTGATACATCCATTGGCGTCTATGATTTCAACAGTATAGGTTCCAGCAGTCAATGAAGTAAGGTTTTCAGTTGTGGCACCGTTGCTCCAGTTGAAGGTATAGCTTGGGTTACCATTATTCACATTCAAACTCACTGATCCATTTGTGCCACCGTTACAACTTACATTATGTGTAATGAAACTTTCAATTGCTGGAGTTCCATTGCTTACTGTGGCAGTTGTTGTTACCATACACCCGTGTGCATCTGTAATTTGATAGGCATATGTTCCCGATGTTAAGTCGCCAAAGAAAAATTCTGACTGTCCATTGCTTGTGTTCACTTGATAAGGCTCTTGTCCTTGAGCTGGTGAAAGTGTTATTTCTCCTGTTCCTTCAGTACATCCGTTGGTTACATTCGCTACAACATCCATATTATTCGGAGTTGCAATAGCCATAGATACTGCAGCGTTTGCATTTAATCTACCCACACCAATTGATCCTGCATATGCGGGGTTCAGCGCGTCGATATTTACTGAGCTCGCTTTTAAGATATGTTCGATTTCATCATTGTCAATGCACGGATTAACACTTAACATTAGCGCAACAGTTCCTGTTACAAACGGTGCAGCATAAGATGTTCCTGAGGCTGTTGAATAATTTACTGGAGAATCAGAAATATTTACTTTGTAACCTGGCGCAGCCAAATCAACGGCACTGTTGTGTTGGTGTGTGGTGTGTGGGTCACCGATGTTTTCTTCGTGATTATCAAATTCTCCAATACTGGTTACAGAGAATACGTGATTATATGATGCCGGATAAGCCATCGCCGAAGCATCACCGCAGGTAGTTCCATTTCCAGCCGCTGCTACGATAAAGGTCCCGTTTGCATAAACTTCATCGATTACGTCTTGTTCAAATTGACTGAATGAACAACCAGAAAACCAACTCACATTGATCACATCTATACCTGCATATGTCGCCGCAAGTAATTGATTAAAGTTCATTTCATAAAAAGCGATGGATGAATTGAAGCCTATAGAACTCAAACCTACTTGATTATCCGTTTTTCCTGCTGCAATGATCGCTACCGCAGTTCCGTGCTCGGATGGTAAGGTATTATGGTAGTCGTAATACGTGATTTTTCCTGCTAATTCTTCGTGGTATGGATTTAAGTTCTCATCACTAATTCCAACAATGATACCCGCATTAGACTGCGTTTGGTTCCATGCATGCTGTGCTTTAATCAAGTCTAATGCATAATTGGTGCTGAATTCCGCATTATAATCATTTGGAGTATACAAGGTTTTGTACTCAGGAGCGCGTTCAATTTCTGCAACAACACCAGGGAAACTTCTCAAGGTATTTTCTAAACTTGCAGCATCACATGAACAATTGAATTCATATACTTCTTGCAATTTTTCATTTTTTGAATTTGAGAGGGCTTGATGCACATCTGTAACTCCTAATTGGGTTAATGCGTTTGCAAACGAAGGGTTTGTTGATCCTATGGTACCATTTTCTAACACACGCGGTGTGCTTTGACGGTCTGAGATACGAGCCCATACACGAGCGCTTTGTGCTTCTGCAGTAAAACTGCAAATTCCGATTAACCCAGTTAACAGGATGCTTAAGTTGATTTTAGTTTTCATGGTTATATTTTTTTAAGTGGTTTCTGAGACAAAGATGAAGACCATTTAAAAAGGGGGGTGAATTCCATGTCAACTTGTGCGCAAATTACACCTTGTTACGTGGGTGTGTTTAAGCAGTTTTGTGGATGAGGCTAAGCGTAACTACTTAGTTACTAGTTATTTTTGAGCCGTTCTGTATAGGAAAAACGCAATGATTCCAAAGAGTAAATTCGGCGTCCATACAGCGATTATCGCAGGTAGTCCAACATTTAACGCAGCAACAGCCATTACTTTCATGGCAAAAATGTAAACAAATACAAAGCCGAGTCCAATAGCAATGTTCAATCCAATTCCTCCACGTTTTTTACGAGATGCAACCGAAACACCAATAATTGTAAGAATATACGTAGCAAAGGGATAGGAGGTGCGTTGGTGCATTTCGATTTCATAATAGGGAACCCTAGAGGAACCTTTGGTTTTTTCCCGTTGAATTAGTTTGGATAACTCCGGATATGTCATAGTTTCAGCTACGTTTTCTCGCTGAGCCATCTCATCGATTGAAAAACTGAGTGTAGTATCTAATTGTGCATGATATTGTACCTTTCCCTTGGGGAAACTAATATGCTTCACATAGACATTTTTCAGCGTCCATTTGCTTGTTCCTGGTTTATTTAGTGCTTCGTTAGCCTTAAGGAAAAATACCGGCTCACTAGAATCTCCCCATTGCTGCACTACGAAGTTGGTTACCTTTCCTGCTTCATTCGTATAATTTGAAAAATACACGGATATATTTCCCGGATAATCGGCATGATAATTTTCAACCATCATAACATCGCGGTAATATTTTTCTTCAAATCCTAGCCTAAGTTTATTTGCGTTAGGGACAATGAAATGATTCAATAGAAGTGAAAGTAGCATCAATAAGGTCGCTGCAATCATATAGGGCCTTATGAACCTGGAAATCGGTTTACCTGAAAACCACATGGGAATCAATTCCGTGTCTTGGGCTAACTTCGCTGTAAACCAAATGACAGAAATAAAGATAATCATGGACGAAAACATGTTCCCATGGAACAATAAGAAGCTTAAATAGTATTCAAAGATTATAGCACTTACTGGGGCATTGTTTGAAATAAATTCACTCAGTTTTTCGGAAATATCAAATACCATGGCAAATAGCATGATAATTCCTAACATAAAAAAGAACGTACTTAGAAACTTCCGAATAATATATTTATCGAGAATACTAAGCATTACAAGCGACGTTTTAGCATGGGGATCAACGCCGTTTTCCAAGATAGAAATTCTCCAGTGGCAATTTTTCCTCTAGCTTCTTCCATTAAAGATAGAAAAAAGGTAAGGTTGTGTAAGGTTGCAATTTGCATTCCTAAGTTTTCTTGCGCCTTAAATAGATGACGTAAGTATGCTTTCGTATACACGTGATCCGCCCAAAGACCTGTGCTGCTGTCGATTGGACTAAAATCTAGCTCCCATTTTTTATTCTTGATGTTGATGGTGCCTTCTTTGGTGTAAAGTAATCCATGACGTGCATTTCTACTGGGTAATACACAATCGAACATGTCAATCCCAAGTCCTATGCACTCTAACAAATTCCATGGGGTACCAACCCCCATGAGGTAACGCGCCTTTTCGTGTGGCAATACATCGGTTACAATGTTTGTCATTTCATATAACTCGTGTTCTGGTTCTCCAACGGATAATCCGCCAATGGCGATGCCTACATCCCCGAAATCAGACATGTATTCGGCGGACTCGATGCGTAGATCTTTATATACAGAACCCTGCACAATCGGAAATAAGGTTTGTTGATGACCATATTTCGGTGAGGTGTTGTTAAACTGGTCAAAACATCGCGTAAGCCATGCATGGGTTAAGGCCAATGAGTTTTTGGCGTACCCATAATCACAAGGATACGGCGTACATTCATCAAAAGCCATGATGATGTCTGCTCCAATGGTTCGTTGAATGTCTATAGCAAATTCAGGCGTGAAAACGTGGTAACTCCCGTCTAAATGACTTTGAAATTTAACACCTTCTTCCATTATTTTACGAGTACCGGCTAACGAATATACTTGATATCCGCCGCTATCTGTAAGGATCGGACGTTCCCAGTTCATGAATTTGTGCAATCCTCCAGCAGCTTCCATAACTTCCATTCCAGGGCGCATGTATAGATGGTAGGTATTCCCTAAGATAATTTGTGCTTTGATGTCTTCTCGAAGTTCTTGTTGATGAATGCCTTTTACGGTAGCTGCAGTGCCAACGGGCATGAAGATCGGTGTTTCTATGGTTCCGTGATCTGTATGCAAGCGACCTAGCCTTGCCTTTGTGGATGTGTCTGTATGAAGTTTTTCGAAGTGCATAAGCGTGTTGATAAAAACACGACTCAAAGATACAGCTATTTACGTTCTCACCCCATCTTTGCATTCTCGAATTAACGTGTAAGTATATAGGGGCAAACAGTATGTTGGAATTGAACGGGTTGTTTTTTATTTTTTTCATCAGTGCGTGGGTCGTTCAATTTGCGTATTTACTTTTTATTCATCTGCGTTTCCTGCTTTTTAAACCTAAAGAATACAAACCGAACGAACAATTCCCACCGCTTAGTGTAATTGTGGCTGCACGGAATGAATCTGAGAATCTGTATGAATTGATCCCCTTAATTCTTGAACAAGAATACCCGAATTTTGAAATAATTGTAGTGAATAACCAATCGATGGATGACAGTAAGTGGTTATTAAAGGCTTATCAACGGCAGTATCCGAACTTGCATGTGGTTGAACTTGAAAAGAACCATCACCTACGTCCAGGAAAGAAATTACCACTCACCTTGGCCGTTCGTGCAGCACGTTATGATCATTTTGTATTCACAGATGCAGATTGTCGGCCTACATCAAAAAGATGGCTTCAAACAATGGCAAAGGGTTTTTCTTCTTCCACAGAAATTGTATTGGGCTATGGCCCGTACATGGTGCAAAAAGGATTTCTAAATCGCTTAGTTCGCTTCGATACAGCTTGGATTGCACTTAATTATTTTTCATTCGCACTGAGTGGCTTACCGTATATGGGGGTTGGGAGAAACTTAGCTTATTCAAGAAAAGCATTTGAATCGGTAGGAGGATTTAAGTCCCATTATTATATTGTTTCTGGCGATGATGACCTCTTTATTCAACAAGCCGCTAAGAATCGAAATTATACCTTAGCCATTGAGGAGGAATCGTTTTGTCCGTCAGCACCCGAAACCACATGGAAACGGTGGGTATTTCAAAAACGTCGGCATTACAGCACCGCTTCGCATTATAACGTTATCAAAAAATCGTTGTTAGGAATATATCCAGTTAGCTTGTTTTTTCTCTTGTTATCCTTCATTTCTTTGCTCCTGACAAATACTATGGTTTGGGTGTCGTTTGGGTTGTTTTTCGGGTTAATTTTCGTCAAATGGCTTGTACAAGGAAGGGGTTTGGTGAAATTGAAAGAAAAAAGGTTAGCTTGGTTCTTTCCGTTTTGGGACTTCTTTTATGCTATTTTCATTCCCATGGTGTTTTTGTTGTTGAATCGAAAACCTAGAAATAAATGGTAGAATTTGAACACCTGTCGGACAAAGCGAAGCAGGATTTAACGCTTGTAGAACGTGCTAAACAAGGAAATCAAGCGGCATTTGCTTCTTTAATGGATCGCTACCGTGAATCCATTTATTTCATGATGCTTAAGATGGTTAAGAATTCTGATGATGCCGAAGACCTTACCATTGAAGCCTTCGGTAAAGCATTTAATCGAATTGATCAATATTCGCCGAGTTTTGCATTCAGTACCTGGTTGTTTAAAATTGCCTCAAATAATTGTATTGATTTCATTCGTAAGAAACGTATTCAAGTACTTTCTATGGATCAAGGAATTGCAACCTCAGATGGGGGTTCCATCCGGATTGATGCAAAAGCGCAAGTAAACAATCCTGAAGAATCTATGATGCATGACCAAAAAGTGATTCATATGCGTCTTTTGGTCAGTAAGCTTAAGCCACGCTATCGTCAATTGGTAGAAAAACGCTATTTCGAAGAGTTATCCTATGAAGAAATTGCAGATGAACTTAACTTGCCGCTTGGAACCGTAAAAGCGCAGTTGTTTCGGGCTCGTGATTTCTTAGCCAATATGATGGAAAAAACAAAGGATTCGATTTAATGCAGTGGAACAGATTGCACGGTATTTTCCAAACCTCACCGCACGACAATATGAGCAGTTCGCTCAACTGTTAGGGCTTTACACGCATTGGAATGAGCAAATCAACGTCATTTCAAGAAAAGATTTAGCGAATTTTTACGAACGTCATGTACTACATTCCTTAGGGATAGCCAAGGTATATTCGTTCGCTCCTGGAGCTGTTGTTTTAGATGTTGGGACCGGAGGAGGATTTCCGGGAATCCCTTTAGCTATTCTTTTTCCTGAAACAAACTTTGTGTTGGTTGACTCTATTGGTAAAAAAATTAAAGTAGTTGATGAGGTCGCGATGGCCTTGGGCTTAACCAATGTAAAAGCACATCACATGCGTGCGGAACAGGTGAATGGCACCTTTGACTTCGTGATATCACGAGCAGTAACCGCAATGCCTGTGTTTATTGATTGGGTGAAGAATAAAATTAAAAAGGGGAAATCAGCCGATGGTTTTACCCATGGGATTTTATACCTAAAAGGCGGTGATTTAACTGAGGAATTCAAGAATGTGCCCGGTAAATTCAAAGAATATCCGTTAATTGATTATTTCTCAGAAGAATTCTTTGAAACAAAAAAAGTAATTCATTGGGTTAGTTGATTCCCGATAATCGCTTGTATTTCTTGGCAATCACTCAGTAAAAAGAAACTACCAGTAACCAGAATGGCTTGATTTTCTTTTCGAGTTTCCAATGCAGCATGAATGGCTTGATTTACCTGATTAAACTGCTGAGTTTTTTTTAATTTCAACTCGTCAATTACTTGCTTTAATTGGTCTCCACGATAACTCCGCTGATTGGTGAATTCGCAAAAATACCACGCATCAATTACATCGTCAATCGCTGATAAATGCGCCAAGGATTTATCATTTGAAGCACCGAATATGATTATTGGTTTTGAAATTCCCATTCCCGTTAATGACTCCATGGTAGTGTTCAATCCATCCGCATTGTGGGATGCATCATACCATAGGTTAGTGTATTGACCAGAAGGGAATAATCTCCCGATAAAACCTGTTTTCTCAAACATCGTGTTCCACGTTGTTACGGCATTGAATTTTTTAGTATTTATTCCGATGAGGTTTAATGCCTCTATGGCAATTGCGGCGTTTTTTCGCTGGTATTGAGGTAATCTATCTGACAAGTCTTCTACTTTCGTATGGCTCCATGTGATGGGTGCATTGAGCGACTTCGCTTTCCTGCGGAAAACTTCGATTAATTCTTCTCGTTCTTCACCGCATATCACAGGGATAGATTCTTTAATTATTCCTGCTTTTTCGGATGCGATTTCCGCTAAGGTATTTCCTAAAAAGGCTTGATGGTCGAACCCAATATTCGTAATTACAGCAAGTAGGGGAGTGACCACATTCGTAGCATCAAGTCTGCCGCCCATGCCCGTCTCAAGGATTACATAATCGCACTGTTCTTTGTTGAAATGTACTAAAGCCATGGCTAAGGTGATTTCAAAAAAGGATAAATCTAATGGATGGGTTTGAATTTGATTACAAAAGTCAATTACCTCCGCTTCATTAATCGGTTTTTCATTCACTCGTATGCGCTCACGAAAATCTACCAAGTGTGGCGATGTAAAAAGCCCGACACGATATCCCGCTTGTTGTAGAAAACTACTTAGAAATGCACACGTCGAACCTTTTCCGTTCGTTCCTGCTACATGAATGAACCTTAACTTAGTTTCAGGATTTCCAACTTTTGTTAGTATTTCTCTGGTATTCTGAAGTCCTGGTTTATAGGCGGAAGCACCTAATTGCTGGTAGGAAGGGAACTGACTAAATAGCCATTCCGTGCATTCCTTGTAATTATTGAGCATTCACTTTTACCGTGAGAAAACAATAGGCAGGACGTCCTTCAGGATCCTTTTTGTATTTCACTTGACGGATTACCTGACGAATTACATCGTTAATAATCGTTTGGTCTGTGGTGGTGGTTTTACTTTTTATACACACGGCAGTAGAAACGCCACCGTCTCCAGTCACTGTTAATTTTAAGTGAATTTTAAGATCTACGTCTGTGTTATATTTGGGTAATTGTGGGTCGTTGATACGAATTCTTGATTTTCCATCGCCAAAACCGTCACCTTCCCCATCACCTTCTCCTCCGGTTCCTTTTCCATTTCCATCGAACGGACCATTGCCTCCACCGCGACCTCCACCATTTCCACCATCACCGAACGGGTTGTTTGCTTTAAATGGTGAACTTGATGGGTTGTCAGAATTGTTACCCGTTGTATGGTTGGATTTTCCACTTTGAATCGGTTCGCTTCCTTTATTGGTTAAAAGTTCTTCCGTTTGTTCCATTGATTCAGAACGTTCATCGTTAGAAGGCGTACCTCCTCCTTTAGCTGACCCTCCATCGGCAATGAGTAAGTCTTCAACAGATATCGCTTCAAGTACTTCATCTTCTACCATTAAATGTGCCACGGGCGGTGGATCCGGTGTGGTATATTTGATAAGAAAAAGTAATAAGCACAACGCTAAAATCGAGCCTGCAGAGATAATGGCGCTTTTGCGTTTTTCTTGAGGACGGCTGTCGAAATACCAGATTGATGAAGGTGTCATTGTTGTCATAGTAAGCGTATATCGTAAATCGTGGTAAAAAGTTACACCATGAGGTACATATATAGGTACCCCATGAAATACCCTAATAATGCCAACGGTGCTATGCGTTTTAAGTACCAACTAAAACTAATTTTTTCAAGCCCCATTGCAATCACTCCAGCTGCTGAACCAATGATAAGAATTGAGCCCCCTGTTCCAGCCGTATAAGCCAATAAAAGCCAAGTATTGTGGTCCATTGGATAGCTAAACATTCCCATGGCACCTGCAACTAAGGGGACATTATCGATAACAGCGGAGGCAACGCCCAAGATTCCCATAAAGATCGGAGTGGAAATTCCTGCGTTTTGTACGCTTTCTCCTAAGTTGAAAATAAATCCAATCGATTCAAGTGCCGCCACAGTTAATAAGATCCCTAGGAAAAAGAGAATCGTTGGTAATTCTACCTTTTGAAGGGATTTCATCGTTGGACTTTGCGGTGAAAGGTCGGATTCAACCTCTGTCATTTTGAAATTTCGCTTGGTTTTTACTTCCGCATACAGGGCGAACAAGCAGAGCGCTAACAGCATTCCCATATATGGAGGTAGATGAAACAATGATTTAAGTAGTGGAACCATTAAAAATAAACTGATCCCAATAAGTAATTCCGTTCGTCCGTTCGTGCTTTTATTGATTGCCTCTTGGGTTAAGTTGCCTTTAAACGTGGGAAGCCAACGCGCAATTATAAGTGGTGTAATAATGCAAAGCAATGACGGAATAAATGTATTTAGTATTAATGGCACCGTGCTTACTTTATGTCCAATCCAAAGCATGGTAGTGGTAACATCACCAATCGGCGACCATGCGCCACCCGCGTTTGCTGCCATGACAATAAAACCCGCATACCAAAGTCGATCTTCTGGATTGTCGATGATTTTCCGATAGATTGCAATCATTACGAGGGTAGCCGTTAAGTTGTCAATTACCGATGATAGAAAAAAACCAAAGGTGCATAGCAATGCCAATAAATTCCATTTCTTTTTCGCCTTAAATAATACCTGTACCGCATCAAACCCCTTGAAATGGTCAATCAGCTCAACTAAGGTCATTGCTCCAATTAGAAACACCACGATTTCAGCCGTTTTGCTTAAGTGATGCTGCAGCGCTTTATTAATGAGTTCCGTCTTTTCGCTTGTATTTCCAACGAAATCAGGAACAAATCCCAATTTTGAAAGCAAGATTTCAGCAGAACTCGGATCTAACCATTGTGGAATGTAATTAGGGAAGACAAAAAGTAGTCCCCATGAAAGCACCATCATCAGAATGGCTGGAATCATTTTATCAATCCGATGCCAATGTTCGGTAGAGATAAATACGTAACCAACAATAAAGATGAATAGTATATAAATCGTCATTAAGGAGCGAGTTGTGTTAAGGCGATTTCAAAGGCTGATTTAGCCAAGTGCTTCGTTGATGCATTCTTGGCATGTACATTTTTCAATGCATTTGTGATGGTGTGTTCTGTATCTTGAAAAATTAACGCTTCATCAATTTCTCCCAAATCGTTACTCATGAGGTATGCAAATACCCGTGCCATGCCACAATTTGCGATAAAGTCAGGAATTAAGGCAAGGTGCTCATCGGCATATCCTGCAATCGGACCAAAGAAAATTTCAGGATCCGCAAATGGAACATTCGCACCCGATGAAATGACCGATACACCCGCGTTAATTAAGCGTTCTAATTGATTTTGATTCAACATGCGGCTACCCGCACAAGGAACAAAGACATCCGCTTCGACATCCCATATTTTCTCATTAATCTCTTCGAATGAAAGCAAGTTCGGATGTGCTAGGGCATTACCATTTTTGGTGATAAATAGGTGGCGGATTTCTTCAAAGGAGAACCCCTCAGGTTGAATTAATCCCCCAACACGGTCAATGATTCCTACAATCTTAGCTCCTTTTTGAGCTAAATAAAATGCCGCGGCTGACCCTACATTTCCCCATCCTTGAATAATCACCTTTTTTCCAGCTAACGACCCTCCCCAAATACTATAATATTGATCAATCGAAACACAAACGCCAAATCCGGTAATCATATCGGCGACCAAGTAGTTTTTGGAGGTATCTGGACTGTATGTTTCGGAACTTAAGGTATGTGAAACTCCTTTTTGTAATTGCCCAATGCGGTGAATCTTTTGGTTTGAATTCGGCTGAAAATGGCCGTTGAATACTCCTTCTTGCGGATGCCAAACGCCGTTGGCCTCAGTAATCGGAATTACTTCATGGATTTCATCCACGTTTAAGTCTCCACCAGTTCCGTAATAGGTTTTTAGTAAGGGTGCAACCGCCGCAAACCAGCGCTTCAATACGCCTTCTTTTCTTGGGTCGTTGGGATCAAAGTTTATTCCTGACTTAGCGCCGCCAATGGCTGGACCAGCCACCGTGAATTTAACTTCCATGGTTTTAGCCAGCGATTCTACTTCGCGTTTGTCGAGGCCAACGCGCATACGAGTACCTCCACCCGCTGCGCCGCCGCGTAAGCTATTAATTACTACCCATCCTTCGGCTTCTGTCTCCGCGTCCTTCCATTCAAATACGATTTCCGGGCGCTTATTCTCAAATTTCTTTAATAATTCTATCATGTGTATTGTTGCAAAGTCCAAAAATACCGCGATAACGAATGCTGCGACGGAGGAAAATGTTAATTTTCTCCAAGATTCAATGTGAATAAAGTACTTATCGGGGATAATGCAAGGCACCGCCACACACATTTTCGTTCGCTCCAGTGACAGAGGCCAGCGAATTAAATTCCCGGTTTAAAAAACGATAACCTAGGAAAGCAAAGATGATGGCCTCCTTGAAATCCACGATATCAGCGCTTGGAATGATGAGCTCACCGGTATATTTCGCTTTGATGTGGTTTATTAAGGCAGTGTTCAATGCCCCACCTCCCGTGATGAAGGCACGCTTCAAATTATGTTTTTCTAAAACGGCCACCAGTTGATGAGCAATATGTTCATTGATCGTGGCAATCGCTACGCTTGGTGATATATTCGAGGAAATACAGGGGTAAAAACTTGATTCGAGCCATTCTGTTCCTAATGATTTAGGACCATCCTGTTCATAATACGCTAATTGATTAAGTGCTTGAAGTAGGGGGGGGTCAGTTCCATGGCTGGCGGCGATTTCACCTCCGGCATCGTATTCCTTTCCGAGTTGCCTTGCATAAGTATTCATGGGAAGGTTTCCTGGGCACACATCAAACGCTGTCGTTGTTCCGTTGTTATTAAAGCTAATGTTGGTAAAACCACCAATATTAATGAAGGCATCCGCCATACCCCCAAATAACAGGTGATCACCAATTGGGACCAACGGAGCACCTTGACCGCCAGCTGCCACATCCAATGATCGAAAGTCATTGATAACAGGAATTCCGGTATGGTAGGCAAGGGTAGAGCCACAACCTAATTGAACGGTAAACCCTTCTTCCGGTTGGTGATAAATGGTCTGACCGTGCGAGGCAATGGCGTCTATGCTTTCTTTTTTCAAATTATTCTTAGCAAGGAATGAATTGACGGCCTCGGCATAGAATTTTCCGAGTTCTGCATTCAATTTGAAAATCGCTCGAGGAGTTTGTTCTTCAATGCGTAATAAGAGTTCTTTTAATGGGGTAGGAAGCGGGACTGTTTCTGCGGCTTCTAGAACAAAATCTACGTTCTTGGTGTTATGAGAGAAAAGAACACAGGCAATGTCTAAACCATCCAAGGAGGTACCTGACATGAGGCCAATTATTCTTTTTTCCTGTATCTGATTCGAATTATTCAATAGAAAATAACTTATTTTTGTAAAATTAAAAATCAAAACTACATCGCATGCATTTTGAACTAACCGAAGAGCATTTAGCTGTTAAAGAAGCAGCCAGAGATTTTGCACAAAACGTGCTTAAACCGGGTGTAATCGAACGTGATAACTTACAAAAATTTCCAGCAGAAGAAATTAAGCAATTGGGCGAATTAGGCTTTATGGGAATGATGGTTGATCCGAAGTATGGGGGGTCTGGAATGGATACATTATCCTATGTGTTAGCTATGGAAGAAATTTCAAAGGTTGATGCGTCTACTTCGGTGTGTATGTCAGTTAACAATTCCCTAGTTTGTTGGGGTATTGAGAAATATGGAAACGAAGAACAAAAACAAAAATATTTAGTTTCACTTGCTAAAGGAGAGAAAATCGGTGCGTTCTGCTTGTCAGAGCCTGAGGCAGGGTCGGATGCTACGTCACAACGCACCACAGCGATTGATAAAGGGGATCATTACCTATTAAATGGAACTAAAAACTGGATTACCAATGGGTCATCGGCTTCTGTTTATTTAGTAATCGCACAAACCAGTGTTGAATTAGGTCATAAAGGAATTAATGCCTTCATTATTGAGCGTGGTATGGAAGGATTTGTGGTAGGTGCCAAGGAAGACAAAATGGGAATCCGAGGTAGCGATACACATACCTTATTATTCAATGACGTTAAAGTTCCTAAAGAAAACCGAATCGGCGAAGATGGCTTCGGATTCACCTTTGCCATGAAAGTATTGAGTGGTGGACGAATTGGGATCGCAGCGCAAGCCTTAGGGATTGCAGCGGGGGGGTTGGAATTGTCAGTTGCCTACTCCAAAGAGCGTCAAGCCTTTGGAAAAGAAATTTACAAGCATCAAGCGATTGCGTTTAAAATCGCTGATATGGCTACAGAAATCGAAGCAGCGCGTATGCTGGTTTATAAGTCTGCTGTTGATAAAGATCAAGGAAGAAATTATGATCAATCCAGTGCCATGGCTAAATTGTATGCCTCAAAAGTAGCGATGGAACAAACCGTTGAAGCGGTACAAATTCATGGCGGTTATGGCTTTGTAAAAGAATATCACGTGGAGCGCCTCATGCGCGATGCTAAAATCACCCAGATTTACGAAGGAACTTCAGAAGTTCAGAAGATCGTAATTTCGAGAGGGGTGTTGAATGCGTAGTATTTAATCTGGGTGCGGGTTTAAACCCACACCCAGATTAAACTCACTTCTTCACTTTCTTCAACAACTTGTTGTAATCCTTCAACAGTTTGTTCTCTTCTTTCAAGAGTTGAATTTCCTCTTCAAGCGTATAGTGTGTTATGCTTAGGTGCATGAAAAAGTCGTAGGCAAGTACTTTGGAAATACTTTGAAGTAACCCCGTATCTATCGTTTTTCGAGTAAAGATGGAATAAATATTCTCTCTTGATTTATTGATGCGTTTGGCGAATTCTGTTACAGAAATTCCCCGGGATTCTAATACGCTCTTGATTTTGTTGCCAATGTGTATGTCCTCCATGCAGCGAAATTCCTCATTTCTTGTGGAACTTCACTATGCATAAACGTTTGAAAAAATACACATAATTGGTTGAAAATATAAATACTTTATGTATGTTTGCTTTGTAAATACAAAACATTATGAAAAAACTACTTTTACTATTAGCGATTCCAGTGGCGCTTTCTATTACTGGGTGTAAAAAACAAGGATGTGTTGACCCAATTGCGACAAATTATTCTGATGCTGCAAAAAAGGATGATGGTTCGTGCACGTACACGAGTAAGTTAATTTTTTGGCAAGATATAGATGCTGCAACAAGTTGGAGCCCTCTTGGTGTAAGTAGTTTAAAGTTTTACGTAAACGGACAATATATTGGCTCCTGTATGGCTAATGATTATATGACTGGTCAGCCTTCTTGTAGTCAAAATGGTCAAACTGCAACGACGTTAGAGTTAGGAAAGAACAAAACAGGCACGGTTCAAATTAAAGTAACCGATCAAACTGATTTTATATGGTATGAGGAATCAGTTACAATAATAGCGGGAGATTGTAATTATTATCAAGTTTTTTAAAAGGAAGATAAATGAAATCAATTTTATTAATATTGAGCGTTTTTACATTATTTCTTGCGAAGGCGCAAAATACATTTGAAATGTATAACAATACCGATAAAGATATATATGCAGCTTATGCATTTTATGATTTTGAAAATAAGTCTTGGTCGACGAAAGGTTGGTATAAAATAGAGTCTTACTCTACAAGTACAATAAACCTTGGTTCCTACAGCAGCTTTATTTATGTGCACGGTTTTTCAGTGAATCCTGGATCATTTTGGGAAAGTGAGACATTAAATACATGGGGTAAAGATGCAAGCTTGTGTGTAGATAAGAATAATGCGTTTGAAATTAGGTATGCTGATAAAATAAATTGCGAGACTAAAAAAACATTCTCCAAATATTCAATAAACAGCGGTGTGAATAAATGGACGTTTAACCCGTGAAAAGTTTGAAAGATATGTTTAACAATTTCAGAATGTTCAGATTCGTTATTTACTCTTATGTGTTTTTTGTTTTTTATTCTTGTACAAACTCTAGCAATGAAAAGGAGCTAGAAATTAGGGAAAGAGAATTAGCGTTAAAGGAACGAGAATTGGAAATGGGAATTAGCACGAATTCACCACGCTCGCATGAAAGAAGTGATAATAATAGAAGTCAAAATCAAAATAATAGTAATTCTGGTCATAGGGTAAAAACAGAGAGTGATTTAAGAAATGAATTAGAAAGCAAGGAAAAACGAAATCCAAAAACATATTTATCTGTTGATTATGATTTGAACTATAGGCTCTTTTCAGGAAAAGATGAAATAAAAGGAACCATCTATAATTCTGCAACTATGGCAACATTTAAAGATGTGATTTTAACTGTTACTTATTCATCAAATACCGGAACGAAACTATATAGCGAGAATTTTGTGGTCTATGATTTTATTTATCCCGGTTCTTCAACAGATTTTAATATAAAAACATATAGCCCTGAGGGTACAAAACAAATTGGGGTAAAAATAAAGTCTGCATCAACAGATTGAGTAGGATTACATATTGGAAATTTTAATTCGAAGCAACTATGAAAATACTTATTAGCTTATTAATTTTTTTTACTCTATCTATTGAAGCTCGTGCGGATCAATTAGCTTACATATCGAAAGACCAAGCAGAAAAAGCAGTTGAGCTTTTATCGGAACAAAAAGAAATAGTTCTTTGGTGTGCCTGTTGCGAAGGAAATATCAAACAAAAAGTGAGTATTTCAAAAGTTTATTTTCAGTTTACAGGGTATGAAAATTTTTATTGTGTAATGTTAGAAGCAATTGATGAAAACGGTAATAAAATTACAGAAGAGTTAGACCTTGCATATGTTCATTTTAGAATCGGTTCAAAGGCTTATAATGTTGGACATACTTTAGGATTAGCTTGTGATCCTTGTACTATTCCTTTTACGTGGTAGAATTGATATTTTAACGCGTAGAGTACTCTACTGAAGTTTCAATATTCTAACAAAACGATATTGTCTAATATCATTACCAAACTTCAATAGATTAGAATTTTGCATTTTTTATTCCCGTTGGATGTGATCTCCCCCCATCCCCCTAACCACCTTCAAGGCCTCTTCAATATGCTGTGTAGCGTTTAATTGAGAATTGAAGATTCCGCGTACAATCCCTGATTTATCGATAATGTAGGTTACCCGGCCTGGCAGCAGTCCAAAAAGGTTGGTGGGTACACCGAATAAGGTGCGCACTTCTTTTTTCTCGTCTGCTAATAAGGGGAACGGCAATTTATACTTCATCGCAAAGGCCTTGTGCGCCGCTGGTTTATCAGAAGAGATTCCAATCACTTCACAGCCTAAGTCCTGAAACACGGTGTATTGATCGCGAAAGCTACACGCTTCTTTGGTGCATCCTGGGGTGTCGTCTTTCGGGTAGAAATACAAGACCAGGATTCGTTCTCCAATAAATTGGGTAATGTCTACAGGCGTTCCGTCTTGGTTGTTCAAGGTAAATGCGGGAAGTTTATCTCCAAGTTGTATCATGCGGTTTTGTTTAGTGCGGTTTTAAATCGGTCGAGTACGCGATTTCGCGCAAAGGTATGTTCAATGATTGGTTGCGGGTAGGATGAGGTTCCATATTCAGGGACCCACTTCTTGATGTATTCGAATTTCGGATCAAACTTCTCTTGTTGTGCCGTAGGATTAAACACCCGAAAATACGGCGCCGCATCGCAACCGCCTCCGGCAGCCCATTGCCATCCACCAATGTTACTCGCCAGTTCAAAGTCTAAGAGTTTTTTAGCAAAATAGGCTTCACCTAAGCGCCAATCAATGAGTAAATGCTTGGTTAAAAAGCTGGCGGTCACCATGCGCACTCGGTTGTGCATAAAGCCTGTAGCGTTGAGTTCGCGCATTCCGGCATCCACGAGCGGATAGCCTGTTTTTCCCTCGCACCAGCGCTGAAAATGGCTTGGCTCGTCTTCCCATACCACGGCATCATAGGCCGGTCGAAATGACCCCGTCACGGTATGAGGAAAATGATAGAGGATCATTTGGTAGAACTCGCGCCAAATGAGTTCATTCAAAAAGGTTTCATTCAAGGGGATGGCGCGAAGGGCAAGGTTTCGTATGCTAATGGTACCAAAACGCAGGTGAATTCCAAGTTTGGAAGTGCCTGGTTTTGCTGGGAAATTACGTTGATCGCTATATTTTTGAATCAAGAGGTCTTCTACTGCTGTCGATGGAAATTCAATTCCAGAAGAACGAAACCCGAGTGCTTCGAGGGTTGGGATTTTGGGTTCTTTGGCAATGCCGTGGACGTTTTCAAGAGCCTTTAAGGAGTCAAAAATAACGATGGGCTGTTGACTGAGTCGTTCTTTCCATTTTCGGGAATACGGGGTGAACACGGTGTACGGTGAACCGTCGGCTTTAAGTACCTCATTTTTCTCAAAGATCACATGGTCCTTGGCACCCTGAAAATCAATTCCTTCCGCTTGCAGTCGTTCAAAGATTGTTTTATCCCGTTGCAAGGCATAAGGCTCGTAATCTCGATTGGTAACGACGAGGTTCACATGGAGTTCCTTGGCCAGGGCGGGAATGATTTCAATGGGATTACCGATTTCCACCCGTAGATGAATGTCGTGTGCGGCATATTCTGTGGTAAGGCGTTCTAATTCTCGGTGTATGAATTCAACGCGGGCATCGGTGGGTTCTAATTCATTTAAGATTTGGGTATCAAAAATGAACACGGGTTGCACGTGCGTTGCGCTTTGACATGCTTTATATAGTCCTGCGTTATCTGTAATGCGTAAATCCCTTCGGTGCCAAAAAATTGCCTTGCTCATGGAACTACAACAATAAACTAAATGAAAGGTTTTAATCCCGTGTAGGGGGACCTACTCCCCATCATATTCTACCCAATTCTTTTCTGTTTCAAACAGCTTAATGGATAGTTTGCCATAGGATTGTAAATGGGGTAGTAGGCGATTGTAACACACCAAGGCGATGTTTTCTACGGTGGGATTTAGCTCAAAGAATTCCGGACAATCAAGGTTAAGGTTTTTATGGTCGTATCGATCTTCGACCTCGGTTTTAATGATATTTTTTAGAATTTTCACATCAATGATGTATCCGGTCTCGGGATTGATTTTACCATCAATGCCCACTTCTAAGACATAGTTATGTCCGTGAAAATTTACATTATTACACAGTCCAAATACTTCGTTGTTCTTTTCATTGTCCCAATCTTTTCTATATAAGCGATGGGCTGCATTAAACGTTGCACGACGAACGATTTTCATAGGGTTAAAAGATCTACAAAAGCGGATTTATATTCTAGTACAATTTTTTTAAACCAAGCGGTATAGTGCGATTCGTTCTTTTCAATGTCATCTTCAATTTCATGCATAGAAATCCATTTGTAGTCGCACACTTCGTCGGGGTTTATCAAGGGTTGTTCATCGGTGAATCCAATGAGCACATGGTCTAATTCATGTTCTACCAAGTTGTTCTCAAGTTCGGCACGATAAATAAAGCTAAATAAAGGTGAAAGAGAAGTTTTCATTCCCATTTCTTCCACTAATCTTCTATTGGCAGCTTCAACAATTGTTTCTCCAGGTAGGGGGTGACTGCAACAGGTGTTTGTCCATAATCCCTCTGAATGGTATTTTCCAAAGGCCCGTCGATGAATCAATAATTCTCCGTTTGAATTAAAGATTAATACCGAAAATGCACGATGTAACATTCCTTGAACATGGGCTTCCATCTTTTCCATGGTCCCAATTTCCTCATCGTTTTTGTTTACAAGAATTACCTCTTGAATCATAACATGTTTAAATTATGACGAACATACGAAGAGAGTAATAAACCTACTTTGCGATTGTTTGGTATGCGCACACGTTCGTGTAAAATCACCTTGGCTGGGGTGTTTTTAATTTTCTTGAACAGTTTGTAGTAGTATATATATGCTAAATAAACACCAAATCGCGCTTTTTTCGGAAGTTCAAGAATCCCTAGATACCCAGCGTGGAAATCTGCTTCAATATCACGTTCAATGTCGTGCTTTACCGTGGCGTTGAATTCATTCATATCAATCCCTGGGAAGTAAACGCGGCCTAAATGCTTATAATCTGCGTTTAAATCACGTAAGAAATTGATTTTTTGGAATGCTGAACCCAATTTCATTGCCGCGGGTTTTAGTCGAAGGTATTCCGATTCGTCACCGTCTACAAATATTTTCAAGCACATCAGGCCAACAACTTCAGCTGAACCTAGAATGTACTTTTTATATTGATCTTCATCATAGGCCTGTTTGTCCAGGTCCATTTTCATCGATTCTAAAAATGTTTCAATTAACTCCAACGGAATTTGGTATTTGTTTACAACCCATTGAAAGCTGTTTAAAATCGGATTAAGTGAAATGCCGTCATTAATTGCCTGATAGGTTTGCTTTCTAAAATCTTCCAATAACCACTCTTTGTCAAATCCGTGAAATGAATCAACGATTTCATCCGCAAAACGCACGAAACCATAAACGGAATATATCGGTTGCTGAATTTCTGCATGAAGCATTTTTATGCCTAACGAAAATGAGGTACTGTAACGCTTTGTTGTAAGCGTACTCATTTCATGGCTTATGTTGTCAAATACTTGTTTCATTTCTTGGCGTGTTGGTTGATATAGTTAGCGACCACTTCTCCTGAGATAATGGAGGGTGGTACACCCGGACCCGGAACAGTGAGTTGACCGGTGTAGTAAAAGTTTTTTAGGTTTTTATTTTTTATCTGCGGTTTAAAAATAGCGGTCTGCTTTAGAGTGTTTGCTAACCCGTAGGCATTTCCTTTAAACGCATGATAGTCTTCTTTAAAGTTGGAAATCGAAAAACTTCGTTTGTAAACGATGTTGTCCTTGATGTCATTTCCCGTCAATTGCTTTAAGCGTTCAAGTAACATATTAAAATAATGTTCTCTTGTTTCTTCATCATCTACTAAGTCCGGTGCAATAGGAATCAGGAAAAACAAATTCTCAGAACCTTCCGGTGCAACGGATGGATCAGTTAATGAGGGTGCGCTGAGATAAAATAACGGAGCCGTTGGCCATTTCGGATTTTTATAAATTTCTTTACCGTGTTCCTCAAGCGATTCATCAAAAAATAAGTTATGATGTTGAATGTTCGATACACGCTTATTGATTCCTACGTAATAGAGTAGGGCAGACGGTGCCATGACACGTTTGTCCCAGTAAGCATCTGAATAGTTGGCTGAACCATTCAACAATGCTTTTTCGGTGTGTTGATAATCCGCTGACGAAATAAATACATCGGATTCGTAGCGATTACCGTGAATGTCAATGGCAGCATTCACTTCACCGTTAGATTTTTCTAAGCTTGTGATTTGAGCATCTGTAACAATTTTCACCCCTTGTTCTTTCGCGATTTTCTCAAAAGCCTCAATAAACTTGTACATGCCTCCCATGGGATACCACGTACCCAACTCCATGTCAGCATAATTCATGAGTGAATATAAGGCCGGCGTATCTTTGGGCATAGCACCTAAAAATAATACAGGAAATTCTAACAATGCCCTTAATTTTGGATGCGTGAAAAAGCGGTTAATGTATGAGGAAAAGGAGTTTGTTAAATCCATAGATAGCAAGCCTTTTAAAAGGCGAACGTCCATAAACTCGGTTAATTTCATCGAAGGTTTGTAAACCAAATCCTTCATCCCTACTTCATATTTATATTTTGCGTCCTTTAGGAATTTCTGCAATTTTACCGCGCTTCCTGGTTCTAAGGACTCAAACATCGCTTCAAGTTCACCCATGGTTGCAGGGATGTCAGAAAAACCCTGGTCTGCCCAATACACTCGATACGAAGGGTCAAGTCGTTTTAACTCATAAAAATCTGCTGTGGTGTAACCGAATTTTTGATAGAATTGCTCAAACACATCAGGCATCCAATACCAACTTGGACCCATATCGAATGTGAAACCTTCATGAGAAAACTGTCGAGCACGACCACCAATAGTTGGATTTTTTTCTAAAATGGTTACGTCCCACCCTGATTTCGCAAGAAATGAAGCGGCGGATAATCCGGAAATACCGGCTCCTAAAATGGTGGCTTTTTTCTTCATGAATTAGTTGTCTGAATATTGATAATCTGGCAACTGGTCCATTAGCCGCTTTCTTGCGATGAAGATACGACTTTTAATCGTACCGATTGGTAATTTCATCGAATCTGCGATTTCTTTGTATTTATATCCTTCGAAATGCATTTTGAAGGGTGTCTTTAATTCATCCGTTAAATCTTCGATTTTTTGAGTTATTTCTTTCGTGGCAATGCGCTCTGTTGGAGAGCCCATGCTTGATTTGTGGTTGGTAACCATATACGAATCTTCCGAGTGATCAAAAATCATTCGCGTTTTTGCATTTCGTCGGTATTGGTTTATGAAAATATTTCTCATAATGGTAAATACCCACGCTTTGAAGTTTGTATTTGGTGTGTAATATGAACGATAGTTTATCGCCTTGAGTAAGGTTTCTTGCGTTAAATCTCGTGCGTCTTCACGATTCTTTGTGAAGTTTAACGCGAATGAAAAGAGGTTCCCCTGCAAATCAATTAAAGCTTCGTTGAATTCTATTGTTGACATATTGTTTAATTATTTCGATATAAAATTAAACAAAAGTGTTTAACAAAACATAAAAAAGATTAAACAAAATCTAAAAAAGTGTTAACATCACACCTAATTACCTGTAAATCAAACTGATAATTATTGAATATTTTTTAGCATTACCTCCGTCATGCGTTCCAAATCAAATCCCAATTTCCAGTCCCAGTCCGCTTGCGCGTAGCGATCGTCAATTGAATTTGGCCACGAATCAGCGATGGCTTGACGAAAATCTGGTTCATAAGTGATTTCAAATGCCGGAATATGGTGCTTAATGGAAGAAGCGATTTCTTCGGGGGTAAATGAAATTCCACCGAGGTTGTACGCTGATCTAATTCGTAAACGCGAAGCTGGCGCATCCATTAATTGTATCGTTGCCCGAATGGCATCGTCCATAAACATCATTGGTAACGCGGTATCTTTCGAAAGGAAGCAGGTGAATTTCCCCTCTTGTTTCGCTTTGTAAAAAATATCTACAGCATAGTCTGTGGTGCCACCTCCCGGTGGGCTTTTATAGGAAATAAGTCCCGGGTATCGTATACTTCTCACGTCAACACCGAATTTATTGTAGTAATATTCGCACCATCGCTCTCCGGCTTGTTTGGATATACCATATACCGTGCTTGGTTCCATCACGGTGTGTTGCGGTGTATTATCTGCTGGTGTTGTTGGGCCGAATACAGCAATTGAACTTGGCCAAAAAATCTTTTTTACATACCCTTCTTTCGCTAAGTCGAGGATGGTAAAAAGTCCCTCCATATTTAATTTCCACGCGAAATCAGGGTTTTTTTCTGCGGTTGCTGAGAGCAGTGCCGCGAGAAGATATACCGTTTCAATTTGATTATCAATAATATAACTTCGAACAGCATCGCGATTCAAAATATCCATTTGAACGTATGGACCGTCCTGTATCAGTGTTGGTGCGACTTCTTTAATGTCCGCAGCAATGATTTGATCTGTTCCATATTGGTTTCTCAACGCTAAGGTTAATTCTGTGCCAATTTGTCCTCCAGCGCCAATGATTATTGTTTTTCCCATAACCACAAATTTAACCAAGAAAATGCCTGAAAAAAATGCAAAATCGAAAAACTGACGAAAATCATTTGTAACTTGGTCTTCCTAGCGGTACATTTGATTTTTAAATTTCAAAAAAATGCCTTTTTACCATAAACTTGGACAAATTCCTCCAAAACGTCATACGGTGTTTAGACAGCCAAATGGCAGTTTATACCACGAGCAACTCTTCGGAACAGTTGGTTTTGATGGGATGTCAACCCTTATGTATCATGTTCATCCGCCAACGGTGGTTAAAGAAATAAAAGGTCAAACGAATGTTGCGCCTGAAGTTGCTTTGGAGAAGCACATGACCATGTTTTCATTGCAGGGATTTCAATTAACTCCGACGGCTGACTTTTTAGACAGTAGAACAGCTGTGTTAGTAAACTCCGATTGTTACATTGAGTTAGCTGCTCCGCAGCAATCCATGACCGATTATTTCTATAAGAATGCGGATGCGGATGAGGTATTATTTGTTCACAAAGGCAGCGGAACCTTAAAGACACAACTTGGAAACATTGATTTTTCCTACGGCGATTACCTAGTTATTCCACGTGGAATGATTTATCAAATTCACTTTAATGATTCGAATAATCGCTTATTTGCCGTGCAATCATTCAATCCAGTATACACACCGAAGCGTTACCGAAATTGGTTTGGACAATTATTAGAGCATTCACCTTTTTGTGAGCGTGACATACGTCCACCCCATGTATTGGAAACGCACGATGAAGAAGGAGAGTTCTTAATTCGGATTAAGAAACAGGATGTATTATACGATTACGTGTATTTGCATCACCCGTTCAATGTGGTAGGATGGGATGGATATAATTTCCCATATGCCTTCTCAATACATGAATTCGAACCCATTACCGGAAGAGTGCATCAGCCACCTCCAGTGCATCAAACGTTTGAAACTACAGGATTTGTGATGTGCTCTTTCGTGCCAAGGATGTACGATTATCATCCGGATTCAATTCCAGCGCCTTATAACCACAGTAACATTGATTCTGATGAGGTGTTGTACTATGTTGATGGGGATTTTATGAGTAGAAACAACATTGAGCAAGGACAGATTACCTTGCATCCTGCAGGGATTCCGCACGGACCACATCCGGGAGCATATGAGCGAAGCATTGGAAAAACAGAAACACAAGAATTAGCGGTAATGATAGATACCTTTAGGCCCTTAAAAGTCACAAAACAAGCCTTGGGATTAAAAGTTGATGGCTATGAAAAGTCATGGATTCACTAAAAAATATTAGAATATAACATGGGAGCAGATATAAAAAATTTAAAAGACATTGCAAACTATGAATATGGCCTGAAAAAAATCTTCGAGGATGCGGAGGATTTCTTGCCTTTACTTGGGACAGATTATGTGGAAATGTATGTAGGGAATGCCAAACAGTCGGCACTCTATTACAAAACGGCCTTTGGATTTCAGTCGGAAGCCTATGCAGGATTGGAAACAGGAATGAAAGACCGAGTTTCCTATGTATTACGTCAAGACAAGATTCGCTTAGTACTGACTACGCCATTGAATGAAGACGGAGCATTAAATGAACACATTGCAAAACATGGCGATGGAGTGAAGGTTGTTGCGTTGTGGGTTGAGGATGCAACTAAAGCGTTTGAAGAAACCGTGAAACGCGGTGCAAAACCGTACATGGAACCTACACGAGAGGAAGATGCTCATGGGTATGTAGTACGTTCAGGAATTTATACGTACGGAGAAACCGTACACATTTTCGTAGAGCGGAAAGGATATGATGGCATATTCCTACCAGGATATAGAAAATGGGAATCGCATTATAATCCTGCGCCTGTTGGATTAAAGTTTATCGATCACATGGTTGGAAATGTAGGTTGGAACGAAATGAATACCTGGGTAGAGTTTTATGCCAAAGTCATGGGATTTGCTCAAATTGTTTCGTTTGATGATAAAGACATTTCTACGGATTATACGGCCTTGATGTCAAAAGTAATGAGCAACGGTAATGGTCGTATTAAATTTCCTATTAACGAACCGGCTGAAGGAAAAAAGAAATCTCAAATCGAAGAATATCTTGATTTTTATAACGGCCCTGGGGTGCAGCACATCGCAGTTGCAACAGACGACATTGTTTCTACCGTATCAGCTATGCGTGATCGAGGGGTAGAATTCTTATATGTTCCTGAAACGTATTATGATGATTTAATTGAGCGTGTTGGGGAAATTGATGAAGATGTGGCGACCTTAAAGAAGCACGGAATTTTAATTGACCGTGATGATGAAGGGTATTTGTTGCAATTATTTACTAAGCCAGTCGTAGATCGTCCGACCTTATTTTTTGAAATTATTCAACGCAAAGGAGCACAGTCCTTTGGTAAAGGAAATTTCAAAGCCTTGTTCGAAGCCATAGAGCGAGAGCAAGAGAATCGTGGAACTTTGTAATTGAAAATAAGCATAACAAAAAAGGGAGGCGAAGCCTCCCTTTTTTTATTTAAATCCTTTTGATTCTTATACGGTCATGATGTCCTTTTCTTTGATATCGAGAACATCATCAATGCGTTTAATAAAACTGTTCGTGATTTGCTGTACATTCTCTTCTGCTCCTTTGGCTAAATCCTCAGAAAGGCCTTCGTTTTTCATGTCCTTAATCATATCCATGGCGTCTTTTCGGTTATTTCGTACACCTACTTTTGCATGTTCACATTCAGCCTTTGCGCGTTTAACTAAATCCCGTCGGCGTTCCTCAGTTAACGGCGGTACAGAAATTATCAATTGTTCCCCATTACTTTGCGGATTAAGTCCAAGGTTGGCATTAAGGATTCCTTTTGCAATGTCATTTAATAAGGGTTTTTCCCACGGTTGAACCACTATGGTTCGAGCATCCACGGTATTAACATTGGCCACTTGTTGTAAAGGAGTCATGGATCCGTAATATTCCACCATCACACCATTCAGCATACCTGGACTTGCTTTTCCAGCCCTTACTTTACTTAATTCTGCTTCTAAATGGACGAGTGTCTTTTCATTGGAAGACTTGAACTCGTCAAAGATCATATCTAATTCTTCTGTCATCGGACTAATTATGTACGAGGGTTCCTACTTTTTTTCCTTTTAGTAAATCTTTAAGATTACCTGGTGTATCCATATCAAATACGATGATTGGCAGGTCATTTTCTTTACAAAGCGTAAATGCTGTTAAATCCATAACGTTTAAGCCTTGTTGATATACTTCGTCAAAGGTGATTTTCTCATATTTCACAGCACTGCTATCTTTAAACGGATCGGCAGTGTAAATGCCATCTACTCGAGTGCCTTTTAAAATAACATCAGCATTAATTTCTATAGCTCTTAAGCTAGCTGCCGAATCTGTAGTAAAGAATGGGTTTCCGGTTCCGGCACCAAAGATTACAATTCTTCCTTTTTCCAAATGACGAACAGCTCTTCTTCGAATAAACGGTTCAGCAATGGCCTTCATCTCTATGGCAGAAAGTAAACGGGTTTGTAATCCTGAAGTTTCAAGCGCAGATTGAAGTGCCATTGAATTAATCATAGTGGCTAACATTCCCATATAGTCTCCATGTGTACGATCCATACCGCCTTCTTCTGCTTGAACGCCTCTAAAGATATTTCCACCACCAATTACAATGGCAATTTCAATACCCATTTCATGGATTTCTTTAATTTCAGCGGCGTAGTTCGCAAGGCGTTGATTATCAATACCAAATTGTTTGGAACCCATCAAGGATTCACCACTTAGTTTTAAAAGGATGCGTTTGTACTTCATGATTGAATTCAAAGATAATTAAAATGCCGTTTTTAGTGCAAAAAAAAACCCCGTTTAACGGGGCTTAGTATTAACTTAAGGAAAATCTTCGGAAATCCGTGACGGTAAGTCCTTTCTCCGTAGTATTTAAAAACTGCTCTACAGTCAATTTATTATCTCGAACGAATTGTTGGCTAAGTAAAGTGTTCTCTTGGAAAAATTTATTCAAACGACCCATAGCAATTTTTTCTGCCATATCTGCTGGTTTACCTTCTTGGATTGCCAATTCTTTACCTACTTCGATTTCACGCTCAATCGTTCTAGCATCAACACCGTCTTTGTTGATTGCAATTGGGTTCATTGCAGCAACTTGCATTGCTACTTGACGTCCTGCTTCAGTTGCATCTCCAGAGGCACTATTCAATACTACCATTGTCGCTAATTGGTTACCTGGGTGATTGTAAGCAACAACACTTTCTCCGCGCATTACTGCATAGCTAGAAAGGTCTAGTTTCTCACCAATAACACCAATTTGCTCCGTGATTTTGTCTTCAACGCTTAGTTTACCATCATAAGATAGTGCTTTAAGTGCTTCTGCTGATTCAGGTAAGTTCGTAAGTGCTAAATCTACTAAGGATTGAACAAGTGAAACATACCCTTCGTTTTTTGCAACGAAATCTGTTTCACAATTCAAGGCTAATATAACTCCTGCTTTTCCATCTGCAGTAGATTGTGCAAGGATGATCCCTTCTTTGGCATCATTATCTCCACGTTTTGCAGCAATTTTTTGTCCTTTCTTGCGAAGGATATCAATGGCGGTCTCGAAATCCCCGTTAGCTTCCACTAGGGCATTTTTACAATCCATCATACCTGCACCGGTTTGCTGTCTTAATTTGTTTACGTCTGCTGCTGTAATTGCCATGACTTATAAAATATAATGATTAAATAATTACGCTTCTTCGGTAGTTGCTTCTTCTGTAGACGTTTCTTCAGCTGAAGTTTCTTCTACTGCCGGAGCTTCTTCTACTGCTGGAGTTTCTTCCACCGCTGGTGTTTCTTCTACTGCTTCTACAACGGGTGCTTTAACAGCTGCTTTCTTTTCTGCCACTGGAGCCTCTACAACTACTTCGTCAGAACCTTCATCACTTGAATCGCCTTTCATGTTCTTGCGATCTTCAAGACCTTGTTGTATTGCGTTACAAATTTCATCCAAAATTAACGCGATGGATTTAGTTGCATCGTCGTTAGCAGGGATAGGAAAATCAACCAATTTTGGATTTGAGTTTGTATCAACAATCGCAAAGGTTGGAATATTCAAACGTTTAGCTTCAGCTAATGCGATGTGCTCTTTTAAAATATCAACAATAAAAATAGCTGCTGGTTGACGCGTCATATCAGCGATAGAACCAAAGGTTTTTTCTAATTTCTCACGTTGACGAGACTTGAATAATTTCTCACGTTTGTTAAGAGTATCCCACGTACCATCCGATTTCATTTTGTCAATCATTGACATTTTACGGATAGATTTTCTCGTAGTTTGAAAGTTAGTAAGCATACCACCTGACCAACGCTCAGTAACGAAAGGCATATTTACTTTAGCTACGCGTTGCGCAACAATTTCTTTTGCTTGTTTTTTAGTGGCTACAAATAAAACTTTTTTACCTGACTTCGCGATTTGTTTCATCGCAGCAGAAGCTTGTTCTAAATGAACAATAGTTTTATTTAAATCGATAATATGGATTCCCTTTTTCTCTTCGAAAATGTAAGGAGCCATTGCTGGATTCCATTTTCTTTTAAGGTGACCAAAGTGTACTCCTGCTTCGAGAAGTCTTTCAAATGTTAATTTTGACATATATAATTGTTTACGTTCCTAATTTAAAGCAATTGTTGAGGGTTGAAAAAGGTACTCAACAATTTGGATACTAAACCTCCAATTCTTCGATTAACGTTTCGAGAACTGGAATTTCTTTCTTGCTTTCGGTTGTCCTGGTTTTTTACGTTCAACCATTCTTGGATCACGCGTCATTAGACCTTCAGCACGCAAGGCTGGTTTAAAATCTTCAGATATTTCAACCAATGCTCTTGAAATCCCTAAACGAACTGCTTCCGCTTGTCCGTTAATTCCACCACCATTCACGGTAACTTTAACGTTGTACTGTCCAACGGTGTCAGTTAATTCAAACGGCTGGTTAATTTTGGTTAACAATAAATTTGTAGGGAAAAATTCAGAAACTGGACGATTGTTAATCGTTACTTCTCCTTTACCTTTTGAAAGATAAACACGCGCTACGGCTGTTTTTCTTCTTCCTAAAGCATTTGTAATATCCATGAGTTATAATAAATTGTCTAAGTTCAACACTTCAGGTTGTTGCGCATCATGCTTGTGCGCAGATCCCTTGTATACTTTCAAGTTGGTGTAGATTTGACGTCCCAACGTATTTTTTGGCAACATTCCTTTAATTGCTTTTTCAATTAAACGTTCAGGATGCTTCTTCAACATAACTTCTGCCGAAGTGAATCGTTGACCACCCGGGTAACCAGAGAATCTTACGTATTCTTTATCTTCTAATTTGGTACCTGAAAAGGCCACCTTCTCTGCATTGATAATTATTACATTGTCCCCGCAGTCTGCATGGGGTGTGTAACAAGTTTTGTATTTACCACGAAGCACCTTTGCAACCACACTAGCCAAACGACCAACATGCTGTCCTGATGCATCTACTATAAACCACTTTTTCGCTGCAGTAGCAGTGTTTCCTGAAATTGTTCTATAACTTAACGTATCCACAATCTTAAAAATTTAATTGTAAAACCCTATTTTAAGGGGGTGCAAAGATAGAAGGAATGTTTTAATAATCCAACCCGTACGATAAAAAAAGTACAATTATTTTGATTTAAATGCACTAATTGCATTTCTCGTAAATGCACTTAGCACCAATCTACCACTAATTCCTGCGCGTTCTTCTAGTAAATCATCCCAATGTGAGGTTCCTTGCCAAAAGATCTTTTTTAGGTCTTTCATGGCCTCTGGATTTGAATTAGAAAGACGCACTGCAAGCTTCTCAACGGCTTCATCCATGGCCTCAATACTATCAAAAACTTCGGCATAGAGCCCTTTCGCTTTTGCCCATTCTGCACTCCGCCATTCTGTTGCATTAATGGCTAATTCACTCATTGCCGACAATCCGATTTTTCGTTCAACAGCCGGTCCGACAACGAAAGGACCAATCCCGACAGCTAATTCAGAAAGTTTAACATCGGCTCGTTGCGTTGCAAAGCAATAATCAACAGCTGAAGCTATTCCTACACCACCGCCAACAGCTTTCCCCTGAACTCGGCCAATGATCAATTGATCTACTGTTCTGCACGCATTGATAACCTGTGCAAATCCGGAAAAGAAAACCTTTCCAGTTTCTAAATTATCAATCGCAACCAATTCGTCAAAACTTGCTCCCGCACAAAAGGTTTTTTCACCGATAGATTTTAAGATGATTACACGGGCCTCCTTCGATGAACCTACTGAACGAATTTCATTCGCTAATGCCCTGAGTATTTCACCCGGTAATGAATTGCTTTGTGGGTGCCCAAAAGTAATGGTGGCTATTCCGTTTGAAATGCTGCTGTTTACTGAACCGTTTTCCATCTTATTTCAATGTAAAACTGTCTGTACCTATGAGTTGTCCTTCGCAATAAACCCTCACCTTGAAATTTCCTTTACCTACTTCTTGTCCTTTCAAATCATAGTAGATAGTTAAATCAATTGCTTGGTTATTATAATCAATGTCCTTTTTGTCAGAAAATGCTTGTTGCCCATTTTCTGTATCCATAACATAGTTGGCTTTGCTTTGTAGTATTTCACCACTTGGTGCTATAATCTGTAGATAAATTGCTTTTCGCCCACTACTTGCAATTTGGTTTTCTCCGATGGTGAATGATGCCCGCATTTGTATAGTATTCTTGGCTTTCGTTGTTGGTTCAGTTGTATTGTTTAGTTTCATTCGCAATGCTTCAGATTTGAATCCATAGGCCTGGAGTTTTGCTCCTTTTTTAAGTTGCTCTGTTTTTTGCTCTGCGTCTTTTTTATAGGTATCGCGTTCAGTGGTAGTTTCTGTGAGTTTGGTGTTCGTTTCGTCGAGCACTGAGGTTAACTTGATATTTAGGGTGTTTAAAGAATCAATCTGTTTCACATAGCCCCGCATGATGGATCTTAAGACTTCATTCTCTTTCTTTAGATTGAAAAGTTCACGCGCAGATAATTTCTTGTTCGTATTCAGTTGAGTAAGTAATTGGGAAATTTGAGCTTTTTGTTTATTTAAACTATCGGCTTTACTGCGATCCATTTCTATTAACCGATCATAGGTGTCCAACATGTTTTTGAAATCCGTTTTTAAGTCATTTGATAAGCCACCCACATATCCTTCTAGCATTTTATTCATGCCTTCCATGTCTGATTTCAACACCAAATTGTCATTCTGGCAACGGTTTAATTCCGAACGCTTAGAAGACCATAAAAATGTCATTGTTGCTATACCAATGAGTAGCAAGCCAATAATGCTGTACATGAGTAAGTTAGAGCTTGGTTGTTTATTTTCTGACATAATTTTTAATTTTCAACAAAGGTAAGATAAAACAAATTAAGTTCAATGTAATTTTTGAACAGACACATAACGAACAAAGCGTAAAATGGATGCTTCACCAACAGCAGTAAATCTAGAATCACTGCTTGCTGGGTATGGTCCTCCGTGATGCATGTGCGGAACAACAGAAACACCAGTTGGCACGCCATTTAATATTATTCGGCCTGACAAGGAACATGCAACGGAATAAAGTGTTGATTCTTGAGGATTTCTCCCGATGATGGTCGTGGTGAGTTGACCTTGGAGCATGCTAAGTGTTTTTTCTATTGGTTCCATGTCTGTATATTCAGCTAAAATGCAGAATGGTCCAAAAACTTCTTGAGTTAGCGATTTATGTGTATTAAATTCAATATGGTTTACATGTAGAAAACCTTGTGTTGCTGCTAACTCATCCCCATGTGTTACGTAAAATGAACCTATGGAACTTGTTTGAATTTCATTAAGTCGTTTTTGATAACGGGTTTGAATGGTTGGATGTAACATAGGGTGATTCAGTGCTTGATTAAATCGCATTTTCATGAGTTGAATTGCTTCTCCGATCAATGAACTAGGACAAAAAATAACCCCGGGTTTGGTGCAAAACTGACCGGCATCGGCAACAATAGAATCAACAAGCGTGTTTATGTGTGAGGAAAGATTCTCGGCATCGGGTAAGATAATCACAGGATTTAAGCTACCCATCTCGGCAAAAAACGGTATTGGCTCTTTGCGGTTTTGCGCAATCCGGTAAAGTGCCATGCCACCGTTAAAACTACCGGTAAAACCGCACCCTTTGATTCGTTCATCTTGAACCAATGCTTGCCCAATAGTATACCCATCGTCCAGTACATGTCCAAAAATCCCAGGATGTAGGTTCAGTTTACGCAGTGTTTCCTGAATGATTTCGGAACTCAATAAACTGGTTCCCGCATGGAATGGGTGACCTTTAACAATGACCGGACAACCCGCCGCAAAAGCCCCCATAACGTCACCTCCCAAGGTGGAATATGCCAAAGGAAAGTTGGATGCTCCAAATACGGCAATGGGACCTATCGGTAATGGTTTTTTAGTAATAATGCGGTCTACCAAAACAGATACTGTATCCTGCTCTTCAAGTGCACTAGCCGCATCACGATATAAGCGCAGTTGGTTTAAGGTACGTTCGAATTCTGTTTCAAATCTCGGGCGGCTAAGGCTAGTTTCTGATGTATATAGCTCAAACAATTCTTGTTTGCGAACAACAATTTGCTGGTGAAGTTCATTTAAAAAATTTGTCCGAACCTTTATGTCGAGTAAAATACCTGAACGATGTGCATCCGATGCTTGTTCAAGACATTTGGATAAATCATCAAATGATGAGACTGGATATGAAATCGGATTAACCGAGCCGGAGCGACAATGATATGTCTCAATAAAATTAGGCAAGCACTTAAACCGCTTCTACGGTAAATGTATACGATTCCATGATGGCGTTCGCTAGCATTTTTTTACATGCTTCGTCTACGCGTTCTTTGGCAGCTTCCATCGAGTCTGTTTCAACAAATAAGCGAATATGTCTTCCGATTCTCACGCCTTCTATTTCATGCATTCCAATGGATGACATGGCGTGGGTTACTGCTTTGCCTTGTGGGTCTAATAAGGCATCGTGTGGCATTACGTCTATTTCAGCTTTGAATTTCATGGTGCTTCGTGGTGTTGTGCTCAATAATGGATAAAATCACATACAAAATTACAATTATTGGTAGTGCGTAGATTTGAAAAACAAAAATTGTTATCAACGAAATTCCTAACAAAAGGTATTGATAGATATTGCTTTTAAGACTGAAGTTCTTGATTTTTAAAGAAAGTAAGGGGATTTCGGAAATTAACAACAGTGGAAATAATAATGCGGTACATGCCAGAACTAGAGGGTCTAATACCCATGGATAAGACGGTTCAAGAGGGGTAGTGTTTTCAAGTCCGATTTGCCAATACAGCAAGGGGAAGAACAAAAAGAATATGGTACTGGTCGGAGTAGGTACGCCAATAAAACGATCAGTTTGCCGGGTATCATTATTGAATTTGGCTAAGCGAAATAATGAAAAGAAGGGAATGCTTAGCGCGCACAAGCTTAACCAATCGGTATAGTCGTGAAATTGGAAATCATGAAATTTTAGGTACGTAGCGCCCAAGTTCCCATTAAGTCTTAGCTCAATGGTAATAAACATGAGTATCCCTGGAGCTAAACCAAATGATACCAAATCAGCCAAAGAGTCTAGGTCTTTACCTATTGGAGAGCTTATTCCAAGTTTTCTTGCTACAAACCCGTCAAAGAAATCGAATATCATAGCCAAAATAAGGAGTAATGCACTTATTTCTAACCTTCCAAAAAAAGCGAGAATAATTGCCATTACGCCACAAAGAAAGTTGCTGGAGGTAATTAAATTTGGAAGATTAAACAACTTCTGACCCATTTCATTCATTTCAAGCGAAGGTAATTCAAAAATCGCTTATATTTATCGAGTTAAATCTTTCTTTACACAATAAATGCTATTGTTTCAGAGTTTACGAGGCCCAAATTTTTATATGAAATACATCATTCTCTCCCTTGTTTTAATCCAGTTTTTCACCCTCAAGGCTCAAGCGCCAAAGTATTCCAATGAATTCCTTCACCTGGGCGTTGGAGCTCAAGCTTTTGCAATGGGCAACGCTGTTGTGGCTTCGTCGGAAGATGTTACTGCTGGGTATTGGAATCCGGCAGGCTTAACCAGTGCCACGGAATGGCTTCAGGTATCTGCTATGCACTCTGAATATTTCGCGGGCATAGCCAAATATGATTATGTAGGTGTTTCGCATTCGCTTGGTAAGAAGGGAGTACTTGGTTTTACCTTCCTTCGCTTTGGTGTGGATGATATACCTAATACCACACAACTTATTGATAATGACGGGAGAATTAACTACGATAATGTCACCACCTTTACCGCGGGTGATTATGCGTTTATGGGGTCATATGCAAAAGCCTTGGCTGTACCAGGGTTATCCCTTGGGGGTACGGTTAAAGTAATTCATCGCCGAGTGGGAGACTTTGCTAAATCTTGGGGCTTTGGATTGGATGCAGGCGTAAAATATCGACTTAACTCACATTGGAAATTTGGCTTGGTAGCCCGCGATGCCACGTCAACGTTTAACGCTTGGATTTTCAATCTTTCTCAAGACATGCAACAAGTATTCTTATCGACGGGAAATGAAATCCCAACGAATGGTCTTGAATTATCGCTACCTAGATTCATTACAGGAATTGCTTATACTCATTCAATCGGCAATCCAGAGAAAGGATTCAACATTGCTGCCGAATTGGACATCGATGCCACAACAGACGGAATGAGAAATACACTGATTAAATCCAATACTTTTTCGCTTGACCCGCACATGGGTGTACAATTGTCCTTCAAAGAATTAGTTAAGGTTCGAGGTGGGGTTTCTTCCATTCAGCAATTTAAGGCAATCGATGGCTCAAGCAGTTGGGGTGTTCAACCAAATTTAGGACTCGGTGTTGGTATTAAAGGATTCAATTTGGATTATGCGTTCACCCGGTTAGGTGCTGCAGAGGCAGGGTATTACACCCATGTTTTTTCATTGAAGTTCAAATTAAGTCAGCCTAAGAAAAAGTAACGATGAAACGGTATTTAAGTGTCATATTACTCTTTTTTACCCTTCAAGTTAGCGTGAATGCCCAAACCTTCGGGAACGAATGGATTGATTATAGTCAAAAATATTATGGGTTTCCAGTACTGCAATCCGGAATTCATAAGATTTCCTATCAGAATTTGTTTGATGCAGGGATTCCCGTTTCTTCCATTCCGATTTCAACCTATCAAGTGTTCGGAAAACAAAAAGAACAACCCTTGTATATCATCGATGATGGGAATAATATCCTAGATCCCTATGAGTTTATTTATTTCTATGCAGAAAAGAACGACGGTTGGCTTGATTCAACACTCTATGATAATCCGTCGTGGTTAGGGAATCCAAAATATAGCTTATACAACGATACCATTCGCTATTTTTTTAGTTGGACAAATGGCGCAGCGGGATTAAGGTTTACGCCTGAAAATGACATTGATTTCGCGAGTTATCAAACCGCTTCGCATCTCCTGTTCGAAAAGAGCCTGGTAAATGCACAAGCATACAACGAAGGCGAAATAAATTCACAATCGGCAAGTTCCTTATTTGTGCCTGGAGAAGGGTGGGGGAGTCCGATGCAAAATGGTGCTACAGGCTATTCATGGAACTATTCAGCCACCACCTTAGATAATTTATATACTGGTCTTGACGCGCCTCAAATTCAATTTAAATCGGTGATTGTTGGGGGCTCCAATGCTTATTCACCGAATTTATATAACCATCATACCCGCTTAACCATTGGCCCAAACAATAGTGTATTGCTTGATACCCTGACTATCGGTTACAATGCGATTAATGTCACTAAACAAATTCCGGTTTCTATCCTTGCCGCGAATGGTGCCACGAATTTCAAGATCAACATTGTAGGCGATCTTGGTGTAGCAACAGATTATCAAAGCGTTAATTATTGGTCGTTTCTCTACCCAAGAACCATGGCCTTGCCGGGGAGTAACAAAAGCGAGTTTTTGATTCGAAATGAACTTAATCAGCCAAAAATTAAATTGGCGCTCAGCGGGGTGAGCATGACGAATCCGATAGCCTTTGTGTTTGGTTCAAACCCAAAGGTGATTAATGCTGTTTTTACAGGGAGTACCTGTCAATTACTCGTACCAAACGATCCGATTTATACGAACCAAAAGGTTGTTATTCAAGCAACATCAGCTGTTAATTCAATCCCTGGATTAACTCCTGTAACTCCATCAGCTACCTTCACGAATTTTTCTGCTGTACCTAATTTGGAATCTTCCCTGCTCTTTGTTTATCCTAAAAAACTTGCATCGGGTGTGTTTGATTATGCAAATTACCGAAGTTCACCTGCAGGAGGCGACTACAACGTGATCCTGGCTGAAGTAGAAGAATTGTATGATCAGTTTGGTGGAGGAGTTGTTAAGCATGTTAACGGAATTCGTCGCTACGCTCAGTTTATGCATAGTTTAAGTCAGCAAAAACCAGTTGGTTTATTTCTTATCGGAAAAGGTATCCGTGAGGCGAATGTGGCTACTACCTTGGCTACTGGTCCGGGTGCCCGCGCGAATGTTTTGAATTATTCCATGAATTTGGTTCCGTCGTTTGGTCAACCTTCCAGCGACCAAAGCATGACCTCAAATTTACCGGGTACGGACAAATGGACACCGCTCATTCCTACCGGTAGGATATCCGCAAATAACCTTTCGGAGTTAGCGCTTTATTTGGATAAAGTTAAAGCCTTTGAACTTGCGCAAGATTCTACTTCAACGTATGATTCGCCGAGTAAAGATTGGCAAAAGCATCTGATTCACTTTGCTGGCGGGGGCAATGCCAATGAGCAGTTTATTTTTCAAACCTACCTGAATGGAATGGCGGATATTTCTGAAGATGATTTTTTCGCTGGAACCACTACCCGCATTGTTAAAGAGTCTGCCAATCCATTAACGCCAGCGCAAATTCAAGGCATTTCTGATCGGTTATCCGAAGGGGTAAGCGTAATGAATTTTTTCGGCCACGCTTCCTCTTCTCAAAGTGGTTTTGATTTGAACATTGATGATCCCCAGAACTGGAATAATCAAGGCAAGTACCCATTGTTAATCGCAAATTCATGCTACAACGGCAATATATTTTATAGTGTACCTACGAAATCAGAACAGTTTGTCTTAACCCCCAATGCAGGAGTTATTGCATATCTCGGAACACTGAACTATGGTTTTTCTGGTGCGCTAAATGACTACTCCAACCAATTCTATCGACAGTTTAGTAAACACAATTACGGAGGAACTATTGGGGAACATATTAAAAATACGATTGATTCTGTTATGAACATAAATCAACCGTTGAGTACTGAATCGGTGTTCCAACAAATGACGCTCCACGGTGACCCTATGTTGCGCCTTAATCCACATACAAAACCGGAAATTGAATTAACTGAAGATCGCGTTTCGTTTGGACCAGATGACATTTCATTAACTACCGACTCGCTAGAAATTCAAATTAAATTGCGCAATTTGGGACAATCCATCCCGGGTGATTTTGCTTTAGAAATTTTACGCGACTTCCCAGGTTCAACGGCTGATTCAAGTTATGTTTTCACCATCAACGGGATCGATTATGAAAAGGATATAGCGGTCAAACTACCTTTTTATCCCCTAATCGGTGTGGGCTTGAATCAATTCACAATTACGGTGGATATCCCAAATTTTAATGATGAGGTCTACGATGAAATTAACAATAACCGCATTGTTAAGTCATTTAATATTCGAGTAGATGGCATTGAACCAGTATTACCCATTGATTTTGCTGTCGTTCCTAGAGATACCCTTGCCGTATTTGCATCAACCATTGATCCCTTGGCCCCTGCGAATTCGTATCGCTTTGAAATGGATACGAGCCATTTGTTTAATTCATCGTTCTTGAGGTATGCGAACGTTACCGGCACCGGTGGAGTGAAGTCTGTCAATTGGAATCAATGGATAAGGGTTTCATCTAACTCCATAGATCCAGTTCATTTTTCAGACAGTGTGGTGTATTATTGGCGGGTTGCCGTGAACAATAGTCCCTTTATTTGGGAGAAACGCTCATTTCAATACATACCTGGTAAAGATGGGTGGGGTCAGGATGATTTCTTTCAGTTTACAGACAATTCCTTCACGGGAATATCAATGAATTCCCAACAAGAGTTGCGTGAATTTGTCCCGATTCAAAAAGGAATCTCTTGCTTAGTTAAGGCCGCAACCACAGCTCCTGAGATCTATGACAATGCATGGTATTTAAACGATGAACAGCAAGAATATGAGGTGTGTAATATGACGCCAAAATTGCACGTAGCGATTGTGGATAAAGCCACCTTGTTGCCATGGGAAACACGGTATACCTATCCGAATGGCACCGTGGTTAATCCGGGTAATAATTTTGGGAATGCGAATGATAATTCCGGGTGTAAACCTCGGTCTATGAAGTATTTTACCTTTCATCAAAACAGTGCTGTGCAATTGGCTGCATTCCAAAATTTAGTTCAGAATGTGGTTGAAAATGGAGATTACATCCTAGTGTATTCTCCGATGACCACGCGCTATGATTGGTGGAATACTTTTGCTCCGACCTTGTATCAAACCTTCGCTGGCTTGGGTTCCGATAGCATTATTCAAGGGCGGCCAAATAAGCCTTTTATCTTCTTAACTAGAAAAGGTGACCCCTCGTTTGTTGTGGAGAAATTTACGCAAGGGACGGAAGATATTCATATGGATACAGTAATTTTCGGTTCTCAATTAGTCGGATATGAAACCACCCCGTTAATCGGACCGGTAAGCGATTGGCAGTCCCTCTTTTGGAAACGGGATCCCTTAGAAGTTCTTCCGGGTGATTCAACCCGAATGCGCGTTCAAGTATATAATGCCGTGGGCGCTTTAGATCACGTCATTGATACCTTGATGACCCCACACGATTCTATTATTAATCTCAATAATTTAATCGATGCAGCGCAGTTCCCTTATGCGCGGCTAAACGCCTTTTATGCGGATTCAAATTTTCAAACTCCAGCCCAATTAGATTTTTGGCATGTGGTATTTGCGCCGCTACCGGAAGCAGCGATTGATCCATCCACTGCGATGTTTTGGTCTGCACAAAATGATTCCATACAAGAAGGACAGCCCTTAAGTTTTGCTGTGGATATCCGAAATATCAGCGAGTATTCAATGGATTCCTTATTAGTAAGTTACTCCGTAATTGATGAAAATCAACTCGTTCACCCGATCGCATATCCTCGTCAAGCGCCACTTTTAGCCAATGGACATCTGTATGATACCATCACAATTCCAACCTTGAATTTAACCGGTAATAATTGGTTGCGGGTAGAAGTTAATCCATATACCGATCAAAGTTTTACGCAAACGGATCAGCCCGAACTTACGCACATAAATAATGTACTTCAATTGGCATTTACCGTTGGGGGAGAGGACGTAAACCCAATTTTGGATGTAACCTTTGATGGGCAACATATTCTTAATAATGACATCATTGCTCCGCAGAGTGAAATCCTAATCACCTTGAAGGATGATAATCCGTATCTCATCATGGATAGTGATGCAGATACTTCGCTGTTTGCGATTTACCTAACGGATCCGGATGGTGAAATGCGAAAAATACCTTTTGTAGATGCGCAAGGTACGGTTGTTATGGAATGGGTTCCCGCCAATGCATCGAATAAGAAGTTTAAGATTCTATACCCGGCACTTTTCTCCAAAGATGGCACCTACACCTTGCTTGTTCAAGGGCAAGACCGCTCTGGAAATCTTTCCGGTGATTATGAATATAAAATAAGTTTTAAAGTGATTCATGAATCTTCGATTACTGAAGTAATGAACTACCCGAATCCGTTTAGTACAAGTACTCGATTCGTTTTCACCCTTACAGGTTCCGTATTGCCGGATGAAATGCTCATTCAAATCATGAATATTAGTGGAAGAGTCGTTCGAGAAATTACTGCGGATGAACTTGGACAACTACGTATTGGACGTAACATTACGGATTTTGCCTGGGATGGTCGGGATAATTACGGCGATTTATTGGCGAACGGGGTATATTTATATCGGGTTATTGCGCGAAGTGGAGGGCAAGAAATAAAGCACTTAGAATCTGGGGCAGATACGTATTTCCACAAAGGGCTCGGTAAACTATATATTTTACGTTAAAAGAATTTACAGCTCAGTATTGCGGTGTCGTCGCCATACGGTAATTCACCTTTCCACTCATCCAATTTTGAAAATAGGATGTTGTTCATGTCTTCCATCTTAAGGGATGAAAAGGCTTGTACATTTTTTATCATACGTTCTATTCCAAACTGTTCTCCCTCGTCATTTTCTAATTCGACTACACCGTCCGTATACAGCACCAAGGTACTTTTAGGTGGGATCACAATTTTACCAACCTGTAGATTTGGTAGTTCATCTAACATCCCAAGTCCAATGCATCCATCGTGAAGGAGTTGGTATTTTCTACCCATAAAAAGCACCGGCTGATTGTGGCCTGCGTTAATGTATTTTAATTTACGTGTGTATGCGTTGTAGTGTGCAATAAAGAAGGTGATGAATTTTTCTCCTTTTGCTGCGCCCATCACTTTTTTATTTAATTCTTCAATAAGGAACGAAAGATCGAACCGTTGGTACCTAAAGAGGGTGCGTAAAGTGGCTTGGAAATTTGCCATGAGCAAGGCAGCTGATATCCCTTTTCCAGAAACATCTGCAATACAAATGATATATTCTTCATCTCCTAACGGAATGAAATCATAATAATCTCCTCCAATTACGTGCCTAGAAATATACTTAGCCGAGATGTCCATCTTTCGGTTTGATGGTAAATCGGATGGGAAGAGTAGTTTTTGCAATTCAGAAGCCGTTTCTAAGTCACGGTTGATCATGTCTTTAGATATCAAGCGGTTCGTTAATCGCTGATTTTCCATAGCAACTGCGATCACATTGGTTAAGGTCTGTGCAAATTCTAGATGATGTTCTTTATCTGCAGATGCATGAGCTACCGCGTTTTCAGATAGAAGTAAATAGGCCAACGGATTTCCTTTATGGAACACCGGAATGATGATATTGAATTCACTTATTAAGCTGGAGTTAGATTCTGCGACGATCGTTAGTTCTTTAATGCGTTGTAGTTGATCAAGATGTGTGGCCAGGTCAATTTTCCCTTTCATTCCAGATTTATGAAGGATTTTCCACCCATTAGAATTGGTGATCAATACGAATTTTCTAAAGCTTAGTTGTTCTTTTAGTATGTAGGAATAAATACTTAGTAAATCATCAACCGATGCTTGGGTATTAATAGCCGAGGTAATCGAAAGCAATGAATTGAGTTTCAATTCATGTAATGCGAGTTGACGTTCAAGGGTATTAATTACACGTTCGCTCATTGATGTTTTCTGAGAAAATCAGGAAGTTGTTTAACTGCGGCCATTTCTTTGAATTTTTCTCTCACTTCACTGCACGGACTTCCAAAGTAGGTGGCATTTCCTGCAAGGCTTTTTGAAATTCCACTTTGGGCTAAGATGACCGCATCATCACCAATATGAATACCGCTTGCGCAGCCTACTTGTCCCCACATGGTTACTCGGTTGCCAATGTCCACGCAACCGGCAACCCCTACATGGGAAGCAAATAAACAGTTGGTTCCGATTCTGGTATCATGTCCAATCTGAACTAAATTGTCGATTTTAGTCCCGGTACCAATGTAGGTTACATCCGTCACGCCGCGATCTATGGTGCAATTTGCTCCAATTTCCACATGGTCAGCAATTTCTACATTCCCGCAACTAAACATAGCCGTATACTGCTGGTTCGACTTTTTAAAGTAAAACGCTGTGTGTCCGATTACCGTATTTGGACCAATCACTACATGATTGCCAATTATGGTGTCATCCATAATGCAAACCCCGGGCGCAAGTTGGACATTGGACCCAATCGTTACATTTTTACCAATAAAAACTCCCGGATATTCCGCTGAACGGTTGAACGGTGCTCGTTGTTTTTGTGAATATCCAAACCGCGTGATTTGGTTGAAAATATCAAAGGGTTTTTCGGTAATCAATATACCTTTTCCTTCAGGACATTCAACCTGCTTATCTATAATGATTACTGTAGCATTCGATTGTAGGGCTTTGTCGTAGTATTTCGGGTGATCCACAAATACGATATCTCCAGGAACCACCCGGTGTATTTCATTAATTCCTGTGATGGTTAATTCAGGAGAACCAACGAAGGTGCAACCGAACTGCTTTGAGATCGCGTCTAATGTGTATGGAATATCAAACTTCATGTGTATGTTGAAGGTATAAAATTAAGGACATCCATCGCGTGAAAATTGCATGAAATAAATAGTTATGAGCGGCTTTCTGTTAGTTTATTTGAAATTTACTTCAATAGGGTTTGTTTAATTCAATTGATTTACTACCTTTGCACTCCTATTTTGTATCATGAAAAAAGAAATACATCCAGACGATTACCGATTAGTAGTGTTTAAAGACATGTCTAACGACTATGCATTTATTTGTCCATCTTGTGCTCCTGCAAAAGAAACCATTCAATGGGAAGATGGAAATGAGTATCCGTTAGTGAAATTGGATATCTCTCACAAGTCTCATCCATTCTTCACTGGAATTGCTCAGTTTGTGGATACAGCAGGACGTATTGACAAGTTCAAAACACGTTTTGGTCGTACGATGAAATAAGAACCTTAGGGTTTTATCATATTTAAGAACCATTCCGCTTCGGGATGGTTTTTTTTTGCGCGTTTGTTTAATTGAATTTTGCAGTGGCGCGGTTAAGTCGATCGAGAATGGTTAAGCCAAGGCCTTCGGCTAGCGGTTTTTCAATATAGATCGCATGGAAACCACATTCATCCATAGTTATCAAGGTATGGTATAGATTCCGCGCTACGTCTCTTAAATCACCGGTGGAGCTCAAGGTCATACATTGTGCAGTAAGAAAACCCTCGGGGATGGTATGCACGAAGATATAGCCTGTATTTTTATTGAATTTAAGATCCTTCGTTAGGTAGTGCAGCGGGGTTCTTGTTGCATAGTGATATTTCACCATGCCAGGTGCTAATGGTGACTGTTCAGCCTGATTTTTTATTTCTGGTATGTATCCTAATCTTGCGGAAAGTTCATCTAAATCAATACTTCCTAAGCGATAAACAATAACCCGATCTCCATCCATACCAACAATGGTGGATTCCAAGCCATAATGACACGTTCCACCATCTAGAATTAAAGGGATTTCTCCATGTAATTGAGCTAAAACTTCTTCCGCCCGCGTTGGACTAACCGACCCATATTTATTTGCACTCGGTGCCGCAACGGGAAAATCAAGATGATTGAGTAAGGATAAAAATAGGGGGTGTGATGGAAAGCGCACTGCTACAAGCGATGACCCACTTGTGATTTCGTCAGGTACCAAGGCTGTTTTGGGTACGAGGAAGGTAATTGGTCCAGGACTAAAATGGTTATATAATACCTTCAATTCATCATGGAATTCCTGAATATAGGATTCTGCTTGCTGTAAATTCGCAAGGTGCAAGATTAAGGGATTACTCGTTGGACGTTGCTTTACGCTAAAGATAGTTGATACTGCTTTTGGAGAAAGTGCGTTGGCAGCTAATCCATACACCGTTTCTGTTGGAATACCAATAACCTGATTTTCCTTAAGTGCATTGACTGCTTGAACAATATCCGTAGTAATTTGAGTAATCACGAAACAAAGATAGCCTATATTTTTTGGGCTATTAACGGCTTGTGAATCTCTTGTTAAAAAAAAATCACATCATACTTGAAGGGTAAATGTACAAGGTGTATCTTTGTCTTGTTTAAAACCATTCTAAATAAGTGAGGTTACTTTTAGCAGATAGCAATGAATTGATTCGTGTTGGACTAAAGTCCACGTTGTCTGGTTTAGCAGAGGTGCATTCCATTATTGAGATTTCCAACGGTAAACAATTGATTGACGTCGCTCAGCAAGGTGGAATGGCCGTTGTGTTAATTGATTACACGGCAGAAGGGTTTGATATAGATGACGTAATCGCTTCGCTTCGCTTAAATCCCTCGTTGAAATTTATTGGCCTTACCTATTTGCAATCGCCTCAAACCTTGGTGGATGCATTGAGAGGTGGGGTAATGAGTTACATCAAGAAAGATTGTGATTTACAAGAGATTTCTGATGCGGTGATTGAAACGGCTAAAGGAAATAAGTTCTTTTGTGGCAAAATTCTTGAAACCATCAATAAATCAAATTTGGATGTGGACGATATTGATCATGGCCTCTTAACCTGTGATCCAGTCCTGATGTCTGACCGAGAAAATGAGATTATAGTTCTTATTGCTGAGGGCTACACCAATGATCAGATTGCAGAAATGTTATTCTTGAGCAAACATACGGTGAATACGCATCGAAAGAACATCCTCTTTAAACTGGGTGTGAAAAATACCGCGGGAATTGTTATGTATGCTGTAAAAACGCAATTAGTTTCTCCGAATAAATTTCTTTTTGCGGCTAATTAAAGCGACAAATAAACTTTAAATTCACCCTGCGTTGGGTAAGGTAATTGGGAATGCTGTAGTATTTTCCTTCCACATCTTGTATCCATTGTTTTGAGAGCACATTATTCACACCGAGTAAATTGAAAATCTCCAGGGATACCATGGATTCCGGTACATGCTTGTGCCACCATCCTTGTTTTTTACTCACCAAATTATATGATAAGCCAAGATCAACACGGAAATAGGCTCTCATTCTCAAGGTATCTTTGTAGCGATCTCCTCCCGGAGGACCGTAGGGCAAGGGCGCGCCATATTGTAATCCCATTTGTACTGTAAAGTTTTCTAAACCGGGCATTTGATCTTGTACTAAGGCACCAACAGTTAAGAACTGATCGGTTGGACGTGGAATGAATCCTGGAAAGAACCTGGCGCTATCCACTACGACTTGATCTTCACTATATCCAAAAATAATTTTCTCTCCCGCTGCATTGTAATATTCTTGGTACGAATCGTATTTCAAGTTTTCACGCGTTTGCATGATGCCCAGTTTGAAAAAGGATTCAATCCCAGGCACAAATTCTCCGTGTACATTAAAGTCAATTCCGGTGGCATAAGCTACGGCATCGTTGTTCGCATAATACCGCGTACGAACGTTTTCTATTTCATACGGATTCACGTCCCATAAATACTTATAAAATACTTCCCCTGAAAATTTAAATGGCCGTTCCCGTTGCCACATATTGAAGAATACGTCCGCCCCTAACACGGCATGAACAGATTTTTGAGATTGCACCTTGGTATTTAAGTTTCCATCCAGCGTTCGGAATTCACGATAGAATGGCGGTTGGTAATAGGTTCCTGTAGCAAAGCGATAACTCAGGTTTCTTCGAACCACTTTGTTGTTTCGCACCATGTATGCGCGTGGAAAATAGGTGGCTGAAAATCGTGGCGTGAGATAGAATTCGTTATTCACAGAGGTATACCCAGCACGCCCCCCCAGGGAAAACGCAAATTTTGAGGCGCTTTCGGCAAGGGTTTCTGTAAATGTTTTAATGATTTTTTTACCGTCGATTTTTTGTTTTTGTTGAACGGTCACGCGTTCTTGAAAGCGTGTGTGTGATTTACTATAGTTCCATTGAAGGTAGCTGGTAGCCTTATGGTTCACAAGATTTAAATTACTCTTAATGGTTTCAAATAACTCCACTTCATTTGAGTTTCCTTGCGGAACGCTATAGCCCGCAGAGTCGATCATTTTCCACTCGCTCAACACATCCCCGAAACGGTCTAATTCATACCCCGCGCCCCACAAGAGTTCTGAACTAACAAATCGCGTTCTATACATATCGATGTAATCCTTTTTAATCACATACGACCCCTCATGATATGCATTATAAATTTGTGCGTTCAAGCGATTCCGTGCATGGTTTAAGAAGGTTCCAATCCCCAGCACGGCAATAGAATCTCCATACTCTTCCTTGGATGGATCGGTTTCAAGTTCGTTGATGTAGTATTGTCCTTGAATATCGAAGTATTCGCGTTCATCCGATTGAAATCCTGTAAGGAAAAAACCAAGTTTTGTTTTCGTGTTTGGGGTGTAGTTGAGCGAGGTTCCTACCATCCCAGTTTGGAATCGTGTGCTTTCTTTTCCATCAAAGTAGATCCTGAAGGAATAGGCTTCATTAGCCGTTCCGAAATCAGTATTGGACGTTTGTGGTGCAAAGCGGTAGTTATTGGAAGAATAGTGCGCTAATACCGACCACGTAAGTTTTGGATTAAGCTGGTACTCCCCAAGAAATTGTCCATCCGCAAATACTGGGTTATAGGCCCCTTTGGTAGGAAGTGAGTTCAGAAAATACCCGTTTGATCGATAGCGAGCTCCCGCGAGGTAAGTGAATTTTTTTCCCAGTGTACCCTCCACATGCGCTTCTTCACTCAGCAAGGAAAGGGCCAATGAGCTTCTGAAGGCCGTTGGTTTTTTATAGGTAATATCAAGTACAGAACTCAAGCGATCGCCATATTGTGCATCAAAGCCTCCTGCTGAAAATTTTACTTTTTCTACTAAGGCTGAATGAATAAAACTCATGCCTTCTTGTTGTCCGGAGCGTGTTAGAAATGGGCGATATACGAGGAATCCATTTACATACACTAAATTCTCATCATAATTACCACCACGCACATTATAATTGGAAGTCAGTTCGTTGTTTGAGGTTGCGGGTTTTGTTAGGGTGAGGTATTTCTCAACCGAAATCATTTGCTGTAAGTCAATCGGTGGCAATTCAATTAAATCGAAGGGGTCGTCTTTAATGCGTTGAACTACGACTGTTTCACTCACCTGGATTTGAAATAATACAGTAGGAACATAGGTCACAGGACTTTTATTTACTACGACTTGACGTTTTTCTTGGTAGGATTGATAACTAAACAATAAAGAAAGTGTGTCGCCGAGTACTGCTTCAAAGGTGAATTTACCCTTGGGATCTGTGGTTGTAACCAACCGTTCGTTTCTTAGGTCATTGATTTTAACCTCTGAAATTGGCTTCCCCTTCTTATCGATGCAAATTCCCTCCACAGAAATCTGTTGTCCAAGGGCACAAAGTGCAGTGAGTAGAAGGATGAGGGTATTGAAAAGCTTCACAAGACAAAAGTAAACGAAAATAGGTGTTGAATTATTTTTCGAAAGGAATAATAAGTAATATCCTGAGCGCTTACTTGCAAATTACGGAAGAAAAGTTTTATATTTGTGCCCCTGAAATGGAGGTTGTAGCTCAGCTGGTTAGAGCGTCGGATTGTGGTTCCGAAGGCCGCGGGTTCGAACCCCGTCTTCCTCCCAAGGTTCTTTAAAGAACAGGAACATATCCCGATTCGCAGCAGTGGTCGGGATTTTTTTTACCTTTATTCGAGATCGTTGAATATGAAAAAATTAGTTTTTGTTTTTTGCCTCTTTTCATTTTTTGCTTGTCAACATTCGGAGAAAAAGGCTGATTTCGGATCTAGTATTGTTGCAGACTCTGAAAATGAACAAGCCCTTGAGGCTACCTTGGAAGAGGCAAAAAAAGAAGAAGTTGAACGTAAAAAAACGCTCAGTTCGGTTGGTTTTGACCGCATGCTTCATGACTTTGGTAGCATTGTAGCCGATGCCGATTATACCACCACATTTACAATTAAAAATACGGGCAAGAAGCCTTTGTTAATCTACGAAGTAAAAGCTTCTTGTGGCTGTACAGTTCCAACATGGAATAAGAAGCCAATTGCACCGGGTGCAAGCGATCAAATAGAAGTTACCTTTCATCCGGGAAAATCACAACTCGGTGCGCAAGACAAAACTATTTCTGTGATAACAAATACTTCACCGGGTGTTGCTGTATTGCAATTGAAAGCCTTTGTGAACCCTAAAAAATAAGCCATGAAAATCTATGTAATTGAAACCGGTCTCTTTAAACTTGACGGGGGAGCTATGTTTGGGGTGGTGCCTAAAACGCTTTGGCAAAAGACGAATCCCTCCGATGAGAATAACATGTGCACTTGGGCTTTACGTTGTTTACTGATCGAGGACGGCAAACGCCTAATGTTGATCGATACGGGCATTGGAGATAAACAATCAGAAAAGTTCTTTTCTCATTACCATTTGCAAGGTAACGATACCTTAATTGGCTCCATTCGGAAGGCAGGATTTCACGAAGATGACATTACGGATGTGATTCTCACTCACCTACACTTTGACCATTGCGGGGGTGCTATTGCTTGGAATACCCAAAAAGATGGCTATCGTCCTGTTTTTAAAAATGCGATTTATTGGAGTAATGCACCACATTGGCAATGGGCAACCATACCAAATGCCCGTGAAAAAGCCTCTTTTTTAGCAGATAATATTCTCCCAATTCAAGAAAGTGGGCAATTAAAGTTTGTGGAACGAACCGGCTCATTTAGTAGAGAGGCTTTTCCAAACATTGACCTTTTATTCGTGGATGGACACACCGACAGTATGATGATTCCTCACATCAAATACAATGAAAAAACCATTGTCTTTATGGCCGATTTATTGCCAAGTGTAGGACACATTCCCTTGCCCTATGTGATGGGATATGATACCCGACCTTTGATTACCCTAGAAGAAAAAGGAAGCTTTTTAGATACTGCCGCAACAGAGAATTTTGTATTGTTTTTAGAGCACGATAGCGTCAATGAATGTTGCACCCTTCAGCATACGGAGAAAGGTGTAAGATTGGCCGAAACCTTTGCTTTTTCGTCACTCTAATGAAGTCGCCTTCTGAGATTATTGAGCTAATGTTGGCTGGAGATGCCTACAGCAAGGGATTGGGCATGGAAGTGTTACACATTGAGCCTGGTAAATGTAAGATAAGAATGCAGGTGAATGAAGGAATGGTGAACGGCTTCAATATTGCGCACGGAGGAATTACCTATGCACTAGCGGATTCAGCGATGGCCTTTGCTTCGAATGCACATGGAGTTCAATGCGTAAGTATAGATTCGGCGATTTCACACATTAAAAAAGTTCAAATAAACGATGTGTTAAAGGCCTCTTGTACAGCGCTTTCACGAAATCGAAAAGTGGGGGTTTATGAGGTTCACGTAACGAATCAATCGGATGAGTTAGTCGCTCATTTCAAAGGAACGGTTTTAATCTCGGACCGGGAATGGTAATTTTTATTTAATACAAACTAATTAAGCTCTTCCTTGTTAACATCATATGAAACTGATCGTTTTTCCATTGTTACTTACCGTTTTTATTACACAAGCGCAAGACCTAACGGCCTTTAATCAAGCACGCCTTAAACAAGATGAACGTTTAATGCTAAGCTTAGGTACATGGGCAGGGGCAAATATTATAGCAGGAGGTATAGGTTGGGCCACGGCTCAGCAACCAGAACTCAAAGCGTTTCATCAAATGAATGTCATGTGGAATGCCGTGAATTTAGGTTTAGCAGTTCCTGGGTATTTGCGCGCTCGTAATACAAAAGCGGTGCTTAGTTTATCTCAAACCTTATCCGAACAGCAGAAAACGGAGCGGATATTCTTATTTAATACAGGTTTGGATATTGCTTATATGACCTCAGGCTTTTTATTGCGCAGCATGGCACTTAACCATCAAGCCAAAGCTGACCAATTAAATGGATTTGGAAACGGATTAATACTTCAAGGTTCATTTCTATTTGCCTTCGATTTAACGGCATTTGCTATTCATCATCGCCAAGGGAAGCAGGTGTTGAGATTTATTGAGGGGAAGGAATAGGAGGGATTTCATCTACTTTTTTACCCCACCTATCCTAATTATATTCAGCTACAGCGGTCCCTGAGTCAGCTTTTCGTGCACTAAATGTAAATGTTATTCGGCCAGTTCTTCCCACGCTTCCATTAATCCGTCAAGATTCGCTTTAAGCGTGTTATATTCATTCAACAAGGAATGGTAGGTTGGGTCATTGTAGTTTATGTCGGCTAATTGGCTTTCAAGTGTTGCAATCTTTCCTTCCGTTTCTTCAATGTTTCGCTCTACTTTTTGAATTTTTTTTTGTAATTCACGATCAATGCGCTCCGCCTTTGGTGCCTCTTGAATTTTTTCCACTTCAACAACCTTCTTTTCTGTCGATTTCGCTTCTTTCGGTGCCTTGTATTTGAGGTATTCATCTAATTCAAAGTGATGAATTTTCAGTTGCTGCTCTTCAATATCCCAGATGCGGTTGGTTAGTCCAGCTAAAAATTCGCGGTCGTGGGATACAATTAAGAAGGTTCCTTCGTAATTCAATAAGGCATTCTTTAATATCTCTTTTGATGGAATATCCAAGTGATTTGTTGGCTCATCCAAGATTAAAAAATTCGAAGGACTTAATAGCATCTGACATAATGCGAGCCTCGTACGTTCCCCACCGGAGAGCACACCGACCTTCTTCTGCGTGTCCTCACCACTGAACAGGAAGGTTCCAAGTAGGCTTCGGATTTGTTGTCGAATTTCTCCTTTGGCTACATGATCTACGGTTTCAAATATCGTTAGGCTGGTGTCCAATTGTTCTGCTTGGTCTTGGGCGAAATACCCAATGCCCACGTTATGACCATAATCAACGGTTCCATCGTAACTGATTTGATTCATCATAATTTTAAGCAGCGTTGATTTACCAACACCGTTAGGCCCCAAAAGCGCGATCTTTTCACCGCGTCCAACGGAAATAGACACTGAATGGAACAGATTCTTTTCGTAGGTTTTACCAACACCGTCCATGTTAAGTACCCATTTCCCAGGCTGTACGCTAAGCGGAAATCGCACGCGCATTCCCCCGTAATTATCGCGTTCAATCTCTATGCGTTCAGTCCGGTCTAGTTTTTTTATTAAGGATTGAGCAAAGGCCGCTTTTGATTGCTTCGCACGGAATTTTTCAATCAACATTTCGGTTTGCTTAATGTCTTTATCTTGCTGTTTTTTTGCTTGCTCCAAGCGCTCCGTATCTTCCTCGCGACGTTCCTTATATTTTGAGAATCCAAATGGAAAATCCATTACCCTTCCCATGCTGATATCCAAGGTGCGTTTCGTAACATTGTCAAGGAATAAACGGTCGTGGGAAATTAGGATTACTGCTCCGGTAAAACGCTGAAGGTATTGTTCCAACCATGCAATGGAAAGGATGTCAAGGTGATTTGTTGGTTCATCCAGTAACAAGGCATCGGGTTCATTCACCAGGATTCGAGCGAGTTCTGCACGCATTTTCCAACCTCCGGAGAAGGTATCCAAGGGACGATGAACTTCTTCTTTATCAAATCCGAGCCCTTCCAATACCGCCATGATTTTTTCTTCCCAATTATATCCGTCATGTATTTGAAAGGATTGGTTGCAATCTGATAATTCGTCCAGTAGGGCTAAATAAGAATCGGATTCGTAGTCTGTTCGTGTGGTTAAGGCTTCGTTGATTTGTTCGATTTTCTCATTAAGTCCAGTAAGTACCAAGTTGGAAGTAACTAAATATTCAAACACTGATTTCGAGGTGTTAATTTTAATGTCCTGGGATAGCATCCCGATTTTCATCTCTTTTGGCAGGTGAATTCTGCCCTCGGATGGTTGTATTTGTCCAGTTAGTAATCGAAGCATGGTGGATTTTCCTGCCCCATTTTTACCGACTAATCCGATTTTGTCTCCGCGATTAATTTGCAGGCTAACATCAGAGAACAAAAATCCTTGCGGAAGAAAATAACCAAGTTTTTCGAGTGAAATCATGCGCAAAAATACGCCAATGTTTGCAGAGTACGTAGGATTTTATTTAGCTAAGGGTTTCTTAAAATTTCACAAAAGCGAACCAGTTCCGATAAAAAATGTTTAATTTGTATAAAATTCAACTTTTGACATGGGTAGACCACCAACACGTCCGGCACGCTTAAAGAACGGCTTTTACATAGAACTTAAAGTGCCTGGTTCAAGTTCAATACTAATACGAAGAGACACCAGAGAACAAATGATGATGGCCGCCGAAGAATACGCGCGTACCAAAACAGTTATTATTCGAGGTGAAATGTTTAACGATAAATGGATCGCTGAAGATTCAAAAAGTTAAATGAACTTGAAGTCCTTTGGATTTATTCCGTGGCTAATTTTCTTTTTTGTAGCCTTAGTTTCAATTCCATTTTTCATTTGGTTTGATTTCCTTGGGACAGCAAAATTCGTAGGTATTGCTGTTACGGTAAGTTTAGTGGTAGTACTTCGCATTTGGTTACATCGTTTAGGTAAATTAGGAAAGGTACCGCGCATATCATTAAATGCAAACGACGTATACGAATTGAATAGATTTATGCCAGCCTTGTCTTCGCTTCCTATAACAGAACAACGTGCTTTTCAGCATCGAATCGGATTGATTATGTCGCATATTACGGTTCAACATGAGGCATCTGTTAGCTCAATAAATACATCGCCCAAAGTTCTTGCAATGGTTGGTGCGTCCCTATTTTTGATGAATGGTCTTGAATCTCAACAGGAATTAACTTTTCTGCTTAGCGAAAACACTACCCTGCAGATAAATGACAATCAATTGTCTATTTCTTTAGAGGCTGCCTTGGATGTATTGAGTTCCTTTAGCACCGAACAGATCCTTCTTGCCATAGCTGCTTAGTGTTTTTTCCAATCGCTTAATTTGGTACTCAACCCGATGGAGTTATTCATACCAGCTTTAGAATATACTATAAAGCCATAATCTAACCTGAATTTCCGGAAATTGAGTCCTACTCCGAAGGATAAGCCGGCTAATCCTGGGGCTTGTTCCAATTTTAATTCTTGTCTTCGGTGGTAATCAAATCCGATGCGTAATTGAAATACACCCTTAGTTACTAATTCCGCTTGCACTGCCAAATGTCGTGCGAGTTGTTCAACAAAGCCAACGCTTGGCGGTTGTATAGTGTCTCCAGTTAGGCCGTCAATTTTCGGTAAAATCGAGGGATCATAATATCCGATTTTCCATTGATTTAAGTGATGTCCTATGAACGTGAATCGGAATGGGGCGTGTTTTAGTTTAACGCTCACACTGCTTTGAATTTCAAGTGGAAGGGGATTCAGTGCATCATCCAGCCCGGTATATCCTTTAAGTTGAACACCAACATTACGCGCGAGCAAGGTCGCATGAATCAATTCATTTGGATGGTGGTATTGTACAGCAAAACTACCGGCTAAGCCATAGGAGGAATATGTTTCTAAATACGATCCAATGATACCGGCATTAACTCCTAAGGTAAACACTGGATTTAATTGGTATGCATAACTAGCCCCAGCTTGAAAATCAAAGGCACTGAATGTGTTTGTAGTGTTTCCTGTGGCGTCATAGCCTTGAAAAGACCCGTAACTTACGTGACGAATATAGGGTACTAAAATTCCCTTTTTTACAGAAATTGCGGTGGATATTGTACCAAATGTTATCCCTGAAGGCAGTATTGCCTGTTGAATCGAGTAATTTCCGAGCATAGATTCATTGGCTAATGAGGGGTTGAATATTGCAAAATCTAATGTTTTGTCGGCTGTTGGGGAGGCGTATCCTCCCAAGCCTGCGGCACGCGCTCCAGTGGGTAAATTTAAAAATCCAAACACATAGTTTCCACCAAGTTGCGCATGTACATGGATTGATGCCAAACTAATCAGTAATAATAAGAGGGTATAGAATAACTTCATCGGCGCTTGTCAACGGCAAATTAACAGTAAAATTGTTTAATTTTAATGAAAAAAGTACATGGATTTTTTATCTAGCGCAGATCAGGTAATTTTAGTCGGGAATCATGCGAGATCTTTGGTTCCGTCAACCGCGTTCAAGGAACTTTATTCCTTAATCTATGAACCGGGTAGGTTGACAGAGGGATCCGGAGGTTTTTTGCATAATTCTACAAAATCAATTCCAATTCCTTGCGAAAGTTATACGCCGGAGTCATTGGCAAACGCGATCGATATTTGCATGGATCACTCAGCGAAGAATATATTGATTGGCGATCCAAGTGAATGGATTGTGGCTGCAGCGATAACGCAGTACGTGCAGGCCAATTCCTTGGCTGCCGTTTTTTTTATATATCCTGTAGGAATGGCCGCTTTAGATAGTCGAAAGGAGTTGGCGCAAGTGATTTTACAACTTAAGTCGAATAAAGTGCCTACTTATTTATTGCGAGAACCGGAATTATTTTTTGAAGGCATTGAACCGAATCATTCATGGTTTGTAAAGCAACTTAAGGACGGGGTTTCTAAGGGTTCATCCATTGAATATTTATGTGGATTATCGCAGGTATCCGAAGCAAAAATAGATGGCAGATAAAAAACATATCGACGTAATTTTCACCGAACTCTTGAATCGATATCAAGGGTTTTTCTTACATCAAATTCGTTTGAAATTTGAAGGGGAAGAAGTATATGATGTGTATCAAGAATTTTGCATCCACCTGTATCAGATTTTATCCATCAAATACTCTACCGACATCGATTTGTTTAATACACGTTCTTGGTTAAAAGCTGTAGTATCCAATTTCAGCATATCGATGCTGCGCAAAAAGAACAAAAAGCGTAAGGTAAATTTGATTTCAGAGGAAAAAACAAGCATTGCCAGGGCAAATTACTCAGACGAATCAGACAATACAGATCAACCCAAAGGGGAGCCTGATTATTTTCATGCCATGTCCGATATCTTACTTCATTTAAGTAAACGCGATGCCTTAATGTTAAAGCTTAAGTACTATTATGGTGTTCCTTCGGCGCGCATTGCGCGAATCTTGAATGTAGCGCATGTGGATGTAACGATTGGTCGTTTAAAGCAACGAATCATACGCAAATCTGGAATTAATGACTTGGACGCCTTGCTGCGGGCATATCCTTGGTTGACCTAACCTTAACTCAATACGCCATATGGCGTTCCTTCTTTTCTGCGAAAATATCAGCAATGGTAATAAGGATTCCGGTTTCTTCAACCCCTCCAAATTCTGGATTTACCGCTGTTCCGAATGTTTTCATGGTAGGAGATAAATTCATATAAATATTCACGAGTGGTGGGATAAACTCACCTTTTTCTCGAATGTGTGCGTTGAGTACTTTAAATCCGTCTTTGAAGTCTAAGCCCTTCAATTGTCCTTCCACATAGGCGCGGTCATAGTCTTGAATCAGTGGATGAAAGGGTTTCATTAGGCCTTCAGTATCTGGGAAATACGTATGCATGAAATGCAATAAGAAATCTCTGCTTGCCGTATCGTAATTCGGATACATCGTTACTTTACCGAAAAAGTACTTAATCTCCGGATGCTCTCTAACCAATACACCCAGCCCATCCCAGATGTTGTCGAGCGCAAATAATCCTTTTCTCGGATTAACTGTGGGTTGAAAATTAGGTTGAACCCAACTTCTACCCAATTCTATGGTATAGGGTAGGTATTGATTAATAAAGATGTCCGTGAAATCAAAATAATGTGTGGTTGATAAATGGATAATCCCATGCTCGTCAATGGCTCGATCGCAGAAGGCAAAACGGTACCCACCGATGATTTCTTCATCTTCCGGTGACCAAACAATAAGTTGCTCATAGGCATATTCTCCGAGGTCATATTCATCGAGGTCGATAGACAAACCAGTGCCGCCTCCTGAGGCTCTAAAGGTGATTTCTCTTAAGCGCCCAATTTCTTGGATCACATGCGGGGCATTCGTATTATTTACGATGTAAATTTCATTATCCCCCTTTCGTGTTGTTCGAACTAACCCATTTCGAGTGAGCTCTTCTTTGAGGATGGATTTAGGAATTGCTTCGATTATTGGTTCCATATTGGGTGGGTATGTTATAAAGTAGTTCTTTTATTTCTTGAGCAATGCCTTGTTCATCTTTGTTTTTTTCATCGTTCGATAGAAAAATCGGATCGCCCACGGTAAAAACGATTTTCTTGCCTCGTTGTTTATAGAGCTCGTCGGCAAGGTAAAGCATCTCAAGGGTTGTTTTGATGCCTAGCCAAGTTCTTAGCCGATGTAAGCCATAGAAAAAACGAGATAATTTTCCTTCAATGTGAATTGGTATTATCGGATGACCAGTGGTTTTCGCATAAGTTACAAAGGTCCGCTTCCATTCAAGGTCTTTAATTACCCCTTGTTGCTTCCTACTCACTAGACCAGCCGGAAAAATACAAATTGCTTTATCCGAGTTGAACATCGTGGCAATGGTATCCCTTGTTTCGCTTCTATTTTTACCGTGTTTATTTACTCCCACAAATAAATCCCTCAAGGGTACAATATTTAAGAGTAAATCGTTTACCAAGAATACGAGGTCCGGTCGGTGATTTTTCATTGCGGCTATGAATGCCACCCCATCAACACCGCCTAAGGGGTGATTAAGCACTATAATAACTGGTCCTTCTTTTGGAATGCGCTCGATGCCGTTAAATACAGGTTGGATCTTTAAGTAATCAACAACGGCTTCACAGAATTCATAGTTTTTAAGATGACCATGTTTCTCCAAAAATGAATTGATTTCTTTTTGATGGATAATTCGTTCCAGATACGATATTGCAAAGCCGGGAAGTTTTTTAAGCAACCCAGGATTCTTATCACCGATCAATTTCCGTACATCAATATGGAGCTCATTCATGGTTCGCAAAACTAGTAATAATACCGAAGTTAGCTATTGAATTCTACGCGTAAACCGTCAAACGCTGGATTTACTCCTTTCGGTAATTTAGCGGAAATTTCATCGTGCGTACCAAATAAATGGGATATATGCGTTAAATAAGTTTGCTGTGGTTTAATGTCGTCAATGAATGCAAGTGCTTCTTCTAAATTGAAATGTGAAATGTGATGGGATTCGTGCAGGCAATTAATAATTAAGGTTGGAATTCCACGTATCAGGGCTCTTGATGACTCAGGAATGGTTTTAGCGTCGGTAATATATGCCAAATCCCCAATCCGATATCCGAAGACACGCATCGCGTGGTGCCAAACCGGAATCGGCGTGAAAGTAAACCCATCGATGACAAAGGGGGCTTCGTCAATTTCATGCACTGTTACTTTGGGGATTCCAGGGTAATTACCTTTGAAAATATAGGAATAGCTCTGATGTAAGGCAGCGACTACTTCCTTAGGACCATATAAAGGCATCGCTTGATCATGGATATAATTAAACGCTCTAACATCATCAAGTCCAGCTATATGGTCCCTGTGCTCGTGTGTATACAAAATCGCATTTAAGTGTTTTACGCGTTCTCGAAGCATTTGATACCTGAAATCAGGACCTGAATCTATGCAATAGGTAAATTCATTGATTTGAATCAAAACGCTACTTCTCAACCGCTTGTCTTTTGTATCGGGAGATTGGCAGACATGGCAAGAACAAACCGGCATTGGTACACCTTGAGATGTTCCAGTGCCCAAGAATGTTAACTTACCTTTCACACCCGTACGAGTTTAAATCCTTCACCTTTCCGAAGATACAGATTTATAATGGAGCGAATGTCACGGTTCTCATCTTTAACTTCAATAAAACGCTTCCACTGCTCCGGTGGGGCACTGTTGAAATGAAATGGCGCATAGCCATGACCCCGATACGTTCCCCGTTCAATCCAGATAATACTTCGTTCCATTTTTGATCGACCTTTATCGATGATGTAGAAGGTATCCTCTTCGTAACTCATGGACCGGATGAGTTTATTTACTTTTTCATTGTAGATTTCAGCGGGTTCCTGACCAATGCATGCGCCTTCACATTGTTTAATCGTATATTGAAAACACGCGTCTTTGGTTGGATAAACCCCATTGATTTTTTGACATAATCCAAATTGGTCACCTCGATTTTTTATAAATTCATGTGCCTCTTTCCTAGAATTGAAATAGGTTAGGGGGGCGGCGCTTGATTTGCTCGTTAGGCCAACCGTTAAACTTAAATAACCTTGTTCATTGGGTTCATCATATAGTCCATATGTGAAAATCGATTTCCTGAGTTGACGATTGAATTTAGGCTTTAGCGCTTTTATAAGTTCGCTTTCTAATAACATGGCAATTAACTCGGAACCTGTAGTATGATGTTCAATGCGCGCAATTTCTTGCATCATAATACTGCCTTTGATTGTTGAATTATTACGTAAGTGCTGTTCTACGCGTTTTTTAATGTTCTTGCTTTTGCCAATGTAGATGAGGTGATTGAATTCGTCATAAAATCGGTATACCCCAGCCTTCGTGGGTAGTTCATCCACGATTTCAATATCTAACTTCGGATTTACCTTTTTAGGATTGATTTCATGCTGAATAAAAGACTCCAATTGATTGGGGTCTTTGTGATAAATCAGGTCAAATAGTTTTGTAGTGGCTAAGGCATCTCCGCCAGCGCGGTGTCTTCCGTCAATCTGAATTCCTAGTGCATTGGAAAGTTTCCCCAAACTATACGAATCATGTCCGGGGATTACATACCTTGAAGCACGAACGGTGCATAAGTGTGGGTACCTGAAATCAAAACCAAGACTTCGGAATTCATGACGAAGCATTCCATAGTCAAATCCAACATTGTGAGCCACAAATACACATCCATCACAAAAAGAAAGGATATCTTTTGCGAGTTCATAAAATTTAGGTGATTCTGCAACCATGTGATTCGTAATGCCCGTCAAACGAACAATAAACTCCGGGATAGGCTGTTCTGGATTAATCAAGGATATTAACTCATCAATGATTTGATTTCCATCGTATTTATACATAGCAATTTCTGTAATCTTTGATTGCTTTGGGCTTCCACCGGTTGTTTCCACATCAACAATTACATAATGCATGTTGCGAAATTAAAAATCTTGGCTTAATGTCTTGCCTTTATTGCATTAAACAATTATCATGAGATTTTCAATTTTAAGTATAATGCTATGCATTTATGGCATATTAAGGCCAAAAACCACAGTAAGCGGGCGTGTTTCTGGTAAATGGACCGCAGCGAATAGTCCATATTTAGTAACAAATAACATCAACGTTCCTGCATCCTCGAAATAAATCGTAATTTTAACCTTGAAATAATTACTAAGAAATTTATAAAGCTATGAGAACAAGCATATTTTTTGGAGTCCTTTTTCTATCTCTTTCCTTTTTTGCGCAAAGTAACTTGACGGTTTTTAACAACGGTGGACAAAAGTTTTACCTCATAATGAACGGGATTAAGCAAAATTCAGTAGCCCAAACGAATGTCGTAGTAAGCAGTATTAAAGATGGGGGATATTCCGTTAAGTTGATTTTTGAAGATGGAAAAACTAAAGACATCGAGAAGAACTTTTTTCTGGATTCTCCACAAGACATCACTACCCGTGTGATTTTTAAGAAAGGTGTGGGTAAATTACAGCTCGTAAGTATGGTTCCCGCTGCGGGAACAGTAGCTGCAGGATCTGTAAGTTATCGTCCAGATAACAATGCGGTATTTTCGGATGCAGTGACAACCACAACCACCACGACTACACAAACGGTTTCTACGGAAACTTCAACCGTAGGAGGAAATACCACCAATGGAAATGGTAATGGAAGCGTTGGTATTCAGTTTAATGCAACAACTCCAACTCCAACTCCAACTCCAACAAATACTACAAATACCAACATCAATACCAATACCACCGTTACGCCAGCGAACAATGGAAATGGCAATGTGAACATTTCGGTGACTGATCCGGTAAACGGGGAGAACATCAACATGAATGTGAACATGAACATGAATGGCACCGAGGTGAATCCCAATGCACAAAATGTAAACATGAACATGAATGTGAATGTTACAGGAAACGGAACTCAACAAAATACAAGCAATACACGTCCGGGTGCCAATGCGAATGTTAATGTGGGAACTACAACGAATAGCTCAACGCAGCAAACAACTACAAACGGGGCCAATGTTAACGTCAATGTCAGTGGAAATGGGGTTAATCCATCCGTGAATGCAACGGTTCCTGGTGCAACAACGAATGTGACAGTAAATGGCGGAACAGTAACACAAAACAGTTCAAATACCACCATTACTACTACAACAACGACTACTACCAATGCCTCAACGACCACGGCCAATGGAAACTCAAACACCACGGCAGCAACAACGGGTGGAACTTCAAATGGTCGAATGGTATGTGCTAAGACCTTAAGTAATGTGGGAACCTTGAAGACTGAATTGAATGGGTATTCATTTGAAGATGATCGAGTAGGAGCGCTTAAAATCTCCCTTAAAAACAAATGTTTGTATGCAGCGGATGCGGTGCAGTTAATGGACTTGTTTACGTTCGATGCCAATCAATTAGAAGTTGCAAAGTTTCTTTCAGACCATTTGTTAGATTACGACAACGCGTCAAGTTTAGCCGCTAAGTTTTCGTTCGATTCTTCGAAAATGGAGTACATGGAATATGTAGGGAGGGATTAAGGTTGCGCTAGCTTCGGAGAATCTTTGAAGGGGTAATTACCTGTTAGAATATCCTTTATTTATACTTATTCTAAAATAATAGACGAATTAGCTGATCTATTTTTTATCCGTTCATTTGATATTGTTTCAATAATATCTTGTTCCTTAATCGTGTTCAGTCCGATTCGATATCTTCTGTTATTTATTTCATTTTCTTTATCCGAATTAGGGTCTTTATGCCAAACATTATAATAGGTGTTGTTATACTTTCTCTTTCCCCATCTGGCTAAAAAATCATTAAATGAACCGAATTGATAGGGAAGAAGATTCCCCTTATTGATTTGTTCAATTAACATGTTGTTGATGTCTGGTCGTCGATTACTGTAGTAATGTATGAACATGATGTAAGCATGAGTTTCTCTTAACCAAGGTCCGTTTCTGTAAAATCTGTTGATACTTAGGATTGAATCGTTCATGGGTAAGGGTAATCCAATGATTTTTTCACCCGGATACCCTTTCTCTTCGATTATTTTCTTTAGAATTTCAACTTGCTTTTTATTGTTTCTTAGCCATCGTATTGCGTGGTATGTATACCTTGTTAATATGAAGCCATCATTCACTTTTCTCGTGTAGTATTGATCTATTTCAATCAAGCTATCTATTTGTTTTCGTAGGGAAGTATCTATGGCTTTGGTATACGAGTTTCGAAGGCTGTCATATCCTTTTATTGTAGCCGAAGTTGTGCTGTAGAAAAGGCAATTTTTAGTGATTTCATTATTCCGAATCATCCACAATGGAACGCCTTGAATAAAGGCTTTTTCTAACCATTGATTTGCTCGTAATGAATCTTTGGTTGAACAGCTAATTTGTAAGGCTTTAAAGCAATGCCTAGCAAAGATAAAATCATAACGATAATAGATGCTGTCAAATCTAATGAGAGCCGATGTTAGTTCATTTTTTAGGATGTCCTCGTCGATTCGATTCATTTGGCGATGGTACTCGATGTATTGCTGGGCATGGACCTTTGCAACAAACAAAAACAGGAATGGCAAAAGCTTGAAGTAAAAGGATTTCATGACAGATGTATCCACGACCTCACTTCTTCACAAACGCCGCCTCGTAGCGTTCAATCCACTGTTCGGGGGAAATTTTTTGCATGAGTTCGCAGATCAAGGTAAACGGTATCGGTGTGGTCTTCTTAAATCGAATACAACTTTTACCCATGTCGGGTTTTTTACCGGTTTCTTCAATGTATTCCTTCTCAAACCACGAAAGCATTGCGGGATCCGCATAGAGTCCCATGTGGTAAAAGGTGATAATGTCTTTTCGAATGACCAAATTTACAAAGGGTAAAGGCAGTTCGGGAGAACAATGATAGCCCTTTGGATACAAGGAATGTGGAACCACATATCCAATCATTCCATAATTCATTTCCTCTTCAAACCCGTACGGAAGGTTTTTGATGATTACATCCCTCATTTGGAGAAATAATTCTTTCCTAGGACCTTCCTCGATAGCATTTATATAATCAACTACGGGATTCATCGGATGGTACCAGGATATTCTTCTAATGCTACACGCAAGCAATCTACCGCCTTACGCAATGAATCTTGATTCAAAACATACGCAATACGCGCCTCGTTTTTCCCTGCTCCTGGGGTAGAGTAGAACCCATTGGCAGGCGCCATCATAACGGTTTGTCCTTCAAAAGAGAACGACTCTAACAACCATTGACAGAATTTTTCGGCATCGTCCACAGGGAATCGCGCCACGCAATAAAATGCGCCTTTTGGTTTCGGACAAAATACACCAGGTATAGCGTTTAAGCCGTCCACCATTATGTTTCTGCGGGCTACGTATTCATCTACCACTTCATCAAAATAGGATTGTGGCGTAGCCAGGGCCGCCTCTGCTGCAACTTGGTCAATGGTGGGTGGAGAAAGGCGTGCTTGGCCAAACTTCAATGCTGCAGCCATAACTTCCTTATTCTTGCTAATGAGTGCACCAATGCGTGCGCCACACATGGAATATCGCTTAGAAACGGAATCGATCATCAATACATGCTCTTCCAGTCCAGGTAAATTTAATACGGAGTGAGGTTGCGCACCATCATAGCAAAATTCACGGTACACCTCGTCTGCATACAAGAACAAGTCATGCTTTTTTACAATCGCAGCCAAGGCTTCCAATTCCGCTTTGGAGTATAAATATCCGGTTGGATTGCCTGGATTGCAAATAACAATTCCTTTAGTACGCGGTGTTATTTTTGCTTCAATTTCTTCCATGGCAGGTAGGGCAAAACCATTTTCTATGCTGGAAGTTACAGGAACAACACGAACCCCTGCGGTTACTGCAAAACTGTTATAATTGGCATAAAAAGGTTCCGGAATAATCACTTCGTCACCCGGATTACAAGTACACAACATAGCAAAAATCAAGGCTTCGGATCCTCCGGTCGTGATTAGGATGTCTTCTACTTCTACAGGAATACCTTGTGCTTTGTAAGAAGCGGATAATTTATTGCGATAGCTTTCAATTCCAGCTGAGTGACTGTATTCAAGTACCTTGTCATCAAAATTATGGATGGCCTCTAAGGCAGCATCTGGCGTTTGAATATCGGGTTGACCAATGTTTAAATGGTATACAGTTTTCCCTGATTTTTTGGCCGCTTCCGCAAAGGGAACTAATTTACGAATAGGAGAGGCAGGTACGATTTGGGCTTTTTCTGAAATATGTGGCATGGTGTTATTTATCTTTAGATTTCAAACTTAAGTTCTTTTTTTGAGCGAGAAAAACAAATCCGTTTTTCATATACAATAATTTGAGGTTAGGGTAGGCCTTCAGGTAGTTTTCATGCATCGGAATGCGCGCAACATAGTATACCGGTAAATCAGTGGAATCTGAACAGACCCATGCTTCATTGTACCGATTTGCATTCTGATGTGGCTTGATTTCACCATAGAACAAATGCGCATAGGATTTGAATCCCAGGGGAATCAGATACACATTCTTTGGTGCCTGCTGTTTATAAAATGAAATGGCGGCGCGTTGTGTGTACTGCTCAATATGGGGTAAAATAGTCCCTTGGATACATAGAATCCCTATGGGTATAGCAATTAATAAGGTCAGAATTGCATGTTGAATGCGTTCTTTTAAAAGAAAATAGATGCTTATTGATGCTGCAATTACCCATAAAAAAACGATTGTAAAATCTACGGTTCGCCAAGGTTCATGTGCGTTTAGATTTGCAAAGGCAAAAGGATCCTTTATCGTTATAAGGTTCGTGATTCCTGGTCCGAAAACTTGAGAATAAATCAAAACACTCAGGGTAATCGAAATGATGAAAAGGTAGCTTACGGTAACCCAGGTACTTCTACGGATTGGTTTTTCCGCTTGTGAAATGGATAAGGCTGCGAAATATGTAATGAAGAAGTAACAAAACGAAGAGTAATGAATAATTTTCGTTTGAACAATTGAAAATAGGATCAGGGTGAATAATCCCGAAATGAGGACCAATTTATTGAATGGATTGAAATAACTATCCTTTTGGAAGAAACTGCTAATGGCAAAGAATGAGGCTGGAAAACATCCAAGCAATAACACGAGCCAATGGTAGTAAATTGGACCTCCGTGCCCTGCATCTTTTGTTTGGAATAAGCGTACTTGATATTCAAGGAATTGGGTAATAATGGCCTTATTCCCACTAATCCAAAGCAAGAAGAACCATAGTAAACTAATGATTAGCGTAGCGATCAGTGTAACGGAAATAAACTTGAACTTCGGAAAGGATTTGAATTTTGTAAATAGATGGAAAAAGAACACCGATGCGCCTATAAGGATTAAAGCTACCGGACCTTTGGTCATTACAGCGAGTCCTGCGAACAGCCCGGCATAAAGAAATTCATGTATTCGTTGTTTCGTTGTTCCTAGGTAATAAAAGGCGATGGAATTAAAAATAAATAGGTTAAACCATGGATCAATAATTCCTGAATGAAAGTACATGTTCGGTAAAAAAGAACCGATGTAAAATGCAGCCCACCAATAGCCGAATTTCCTATTATGGTGTTGCGATCCGTGGTAAATTAAAGTGAGTATGGTAAACAATGCCGCAAGCACATTCGGAAAACGTGCTGCAAATTCGTTCACACCAAAGAGCTTCATAGAAAATGCCTGCATCCAAATAAAAAGTGGTGGTTTTTCCCAAAAGGGAAGATAGTCTATAGTTACTGTAGTGTAATTGCCACTGCGTACCATTTCTCGTGCACATTCCGCAAAATTAATTTCATCCCAATCAAAGAGATGTACACTGCCAAGAAAGGGAACAAACAGGAGGATACATACGCCAATAACGATACCTAAGGTTTTTGTATTCATCGGCTTAGGTAAGGGGAATGATTATTAAACCATGTGTTCGGGAGCACTGTCAAAAGAATATATGCGCTCACGACTCCAATTAGGGATCCGACTGTTACATCCACTAGAAAATGTTGTGAGAGGTAGGTCCTTGAAAATCCTACAAGACAAGCTCCAAGGAGTAAGCCAATTGATTTCAGCGAATTATCTTTCACTGAAAAACTTAGTATCGTAGCGAGCGCAAAGGCACTGGCCGTGTGACCGGATGGGAAACTATGGAATTCGTAGTAAAGAAATCCGGGAATCGCATGAAAATTCGGAATGGCTTTTAAATAGAAGTAAGGCCGCATGGCCTCTGGAAATAAAACGTGCTTACTGAATTGTACGATGAGCGAAGAGAACAAGTAGCTGATTACAATTAACCACCCTATACGTCGATTAATAAACAAAAGAAAAAGTACTCCCAATAGGATCACGAAGAGGCCATCTCCTACCATTGTGATGTAGGGCATTAGCAAATCAAAGATGGAGTGATTCAATTGATTAGTAGCGAGTTGAAGCGGAATTTTTTCGTTAAGAAGCAAGGTCATGAGGCAAGCGCTCAATGCAAGCAAATATCCAAGTAAAAAAGGCGACCTAAACGCTTTCACAGGGTAAAATTAAGAAAAAGCAACGGCTATCTGATTAAAGATGCTAGTCTTTGTTATTTACAATACTCGTAAAGAGCACCGCGTCATAGGCCGTATGTGCCATAATTGCGAACCATAGTCCGAATAACTCATAGCCATAGGAGAGCAATATAATGAACGGTAGGATGATCAGTCCATATAAACTAAACTTCCAGTTCCAGGGGTTTAGGTAGCCATGAATGGCGACAAAAAGGATGGAGGTAATCCAAATTCCAAGGTAGGGTTGAATGGAGGCTCTAAATAATAATTCTTCACCAACGCCTGCACAAACCGATAAAAACAAGCCTTTAAGTACGTTAAGCTTAAGTTGTTTAATGAGCTGTTCCATGCGGTTTCCTAAGGAATCAAATATGGGAGCATCCATAAATAGTAGGGCAAGGAAGGCGTAAGTAAATCCAAACATTAGTCCATAACCAACAGGAATTACGGTAAACGATGGTAGCTTAAGAAATTCTATCCCATGCGTAAAATCAAGGCCATAGCTCAAGAAATAGCCAAGTATTGGAAATCCAATTAAGGTGACTAATCCCATCCAAAGTACGTTGTTCGACATAACCCAATGAATTTTCAATGAAAGTAGTAAAAAGTTAATTGACTAGGTTCTTACACAAGAAATCTTTACTTTTACGTTTTACAAATCTAAACAGCTCGCCTATAGACATCAAATTTACTTAACCCCAAATTCTTGGATTAACTGTAAATTATGTCGATAGTATCATTAGGAGATCAAGAGCTAGTAAAGCTGTACGTTAACGGAAACGAAAAAGCGTTTGAACTATTAATAACACGCCACAAAGACCGTGTTTACCGATTTATTTTATCTAAAATTAAAGACCCTGAGTTGGCTAATGATTATTTTCAAGATACCTTCATGAAAGTAATTGTTACCCTCAAAGGTGGAAATTACAACGAAGAGGGGAAATTTTTACCTTGGGTTTTGCGGATCGCACACAACTTGATTATCGATGGTTTCCGTAAGAATAAAAAGGTGCGTTTTCTATCTGAAACGAGATCAGCCTCTGAGGATTATTCAGTTTTCAGTCGCTTGTCCAATGATGATTTAAATGTGCTTCAAATTACCTGCAAGGAAGAATTAGAAACTCAAGTGGTTCGTTTCCTAGATGAATTGCCAAGCGCTCAAAAGGAAATCATCTACCAACGTTTATATCAAGATTTATCGTTTAAAGAAATTGCGGAAATGGAGGACATCAGCATTAATACGGCCTTAGGTCGCATGCGCTATGCGCTCATCAATTTGAGAAAATTAATGGACCAGCACCAGGTAGTTACAGAGATTTAGTTTGTTTTTAATGGTTGTTTAAAATCCCTCCTCGGAGGGATTTTTTTATTCACTTAACATTACTTTTTGGGTTGCTTTTTCGTTTGAGGTACTTACTTGAACATATACTGCTGAGGCATTTTTTATTTTCCTCGCGTTGAGTTCTACGGTGTTAATACCAATGGAAGGACTAGTGATTGTTTCTGTGTAAAGAATCTTTCCTTCTGTGCTTCGGATTTCAATAGTAACAGGTTCTATTTTTGTTATATTGTATTGAACAATGAATTCACCATCGCTTGGATTTGGATACACTTGTAGTTGTAATTTCCCTTGACTTTGAGCATTCAACAGATCTATTCCACTTACTTGATTTTTTACCAGGTATACGTTCATTAATTGATTGCTGGCTAAACTTTCAGTTCCTGTATTAACAAAGAAAATATTGGCTGCTGAGCTATGAATTCCGCCATAAATGTAGCCTACTAATGTGGTATCTTCAGATAAGTTGTCTAATTCGATGATGTGTTGTTCATCATGAGGAACTAAAGGATTTAAAATAAATTCTGATCCTGCCCCCATGTAGCCGGGCATTTGAATTGGCATTAAGTGTTCCCCCATAGTTCCGTTTGCTTCCCTTGTCACTCTGGCAATTGTACGTACAAAGGGAACATTATTATCTTGAACTAGGGTGCCTCCGTCATTGTAATATTGAGCAATTCCGCCAAAAAATACCGTATGCATTTGGTTTGATGATTGCTGATAAACAGGCAATACCGCACAATGATAGTGATTGTAATATTGTTGAAAGTTGTTGTTCACATAATGTCCATTACTATCAATATCAACACTATTAAGAAAAGGGAGATCCACATTCGCTTGAAAAACTCCTGAGAATGCCGTCATTCCTCGAGTACCATCAGGAAAGCGCTGCGCTACAACATTGTAATCTCGTCGATGAAGGTTGGCAGCATCGATGATGCTTGGTTTGTGGATTATTTGAATCGAAATGCCATCGTCCTGTATTTCAAATTTGCGGATGGCATTCGTATATTCTTGCGTATAAGTTGGGTTACCCATAGGATTATAGTTTCCATCGAATTTATTACCACCAACTAAATAATAGGTGTTATACAATTTTTTTAAGTGCCCACCCGTAACAGCAAATAGTGGATCAGCAATTTGTCTAACGAATGGGGTAATTGATTGATTATTTATCACGGCTTGAATCACATTTGAAACATGGATGGCGCATAAATAAGGGAATGTCATTCGCGCGGCTGAGGCATTGTCGTAGCCATAGCCACCAACCAAATAAAGAAAATCCCCAGATTGATAAAATTGCATATTTGTACTGCTCAATTGCTCTTGTAATTCTAGTGATAAGGCACTCAGATTCGTTGTCCATTTCGTGTGATTTATTGGGTCGATTACAATGAATTGATTGTTATTTCCTGCAACGTCAAATGATGCGAATGGCTGTCTTTTGTGGAGCCCATCGAGCCTTCCACCTACTAGTAAAATCAAGCCATCGGCTTGTCCGTAAGCATAAGATTGAAGTCCACCTAATTCTGGAAAATCTTGGGGAACTAATACTACTTGGAAGGGTGCTGTTTGGGCAAATAGAATATGAATTTGAATAAAAAACAATAAAATAATAACTTGTTTCATCTGTACTTTTATTCAAAGAAATGATTTAATCGAATGAATCCGTGTAACTAATGTTACATATGAATTTCCACTAAGTTGCTATCAGCAAAAATCGATCCCGGAGAAATTACGGTTTCGTTCAATGGAATATTTTTTCCGTAGCGTTCGTTTAGTTTGGCACGAACAATTGGAGAGTTTAAGTTAAAATCTCGCAATTTTTGCAAGGTCCCAACAGAAACACCCGCACCCCGCTTATATATTTTGTATACCAGTTCTGAACAATAGATGCGGTCGTCATTCCATTCGAAGGTTAAATCATAATTCTTACCCACCAGTTTTTTTGCCTCTTCCTTCATTTTTTCTTTTACATCACTGGTTAATAATGAAGCTGCATCCTTATGCCGTTTACTTACGTAGTTGTGGCCGTCACCTCGATTAATCCATTCAGAAAGTAAGGTCTTTTTGACTGGTTGTACTCCTTCATAAACCATCCATTGGTTATTTTCTTTGAAGAGAATTCCACAATGCGAATAAGGCGACTTGGTGGCTAATTGAATGGCTTTCCCTTGTCCAGAAGTTGAGATTTGAAACAGAATATCTCCTTCCATTAAACTGTCTTGAGTTACTTTGAGTTTCGTGGGTGAAAGGATCTGTTCTGTCGCCTTTTCCTTTTCTTCTTGACAAGACATTAAGGTGCTTAGCGCAAGGGTAAAAGCAACTGTAGCTAATGTGATTACATGTTTCATCAGGGTTGGAGATAACGGATATGTTCTATAAACGAAAACCAACACTACTGTTTCAAAAACTCTTCGAATGACAAAATCTCAGGCTTTTTAATCTCTGTATCTTTTTCAAGGAGCGATTTAAGCGCTTTTATTTTCGTTTCTTGAAGTACACTAAACTGTTTTTTTGCTTTGTTCAGTTCATTGGATAACGCAGTGATATTTGCCAACTCTGAAGATGATGGTGCCCCAAAATAACCGGAAATAGTAGCGAATATTTCATTCAACTTTTCTCTCAATTCATCTTCTGCTGCTCCTACATAATTATCTCCGGTTGTCACTACCAAGGTGTTCCGCATCGCGGTTAAATCCATCCGTAATGCATCCACGTGCTTCTCCGTTTTCGTATGCTTATTTTTGTATTCAGTAGCTTTGGCATCCCATTGGTCAATTTGATATACCAAATATGCAAGGTCCTGAATCATATTATACACTTCTTGCGTGGTTTGTTGTTGTTTTTTTCGATCATCCAAACTAAACAATGAAGTGCTGTCATAAATCACTTCAATTTGTTTTTCAAATACTTCATTCCCTTTACTGATTTTAACCAAATATTTACCGGCAATAACAGCGGGTGGTGGCGCCACTGAGAACCCTTTTCCTTTAGCAACTTTTGGCGCAATTCCATTGAAGCCCCATTCAATCGTATTTATCCCTTTGTTTTTACCGACTTCGAGCTTAGAAACTAAGGTGCCATCTAAGGTGGTAATCTCCCCCGTCATTTTACCAAAGGTGTGACGTTTCGGTAGTAAATAGCTAATTTTTGCATTGCTGCTTGGATTGTCTCCTACGAATTGATTTTCTGACGCTGTCCCTCCGAAATTACTTTTTTCCGGCAGCACGAACGCTTCCGTTTCAAAGAAACTTAGGTTCTTGGTTAGTAGGCCTTCGTTGATGCTACGAAGCGGTCGAACATCATCAAGAATGATAATCCCTCGTCCGTGGGTTGCAGCGACTAAGGCATGTTTTGTTGGGTGCAATTCTAAATAATGAATAGCCACTTTAGGAAAGTTATTCGTGAATGGTGCCCAGGATTTTCCGCCATTTAACGTTATGTATAAGCCATTCTCGGATCCTACATACAATAAATTCTTGTTGACGTAGTCTTCTTGAATATTTCGGACAAATGCTGTGATTTCTGATGTCGCGATGGATTGCCAGGTTTTACCAAAATCAGTTGTCTTGTATATATAGGCTGTATAATCATTCTTGGTATGTCCATCGAACACAGCATAGGCAACTTCTTTTCCAAATACACTGGCTTCGATGTGGTAACACCACGTATTGGTTGGAAGCCCGGTAATGTTCTTCGTTAGGTTCTCCCAAGTTTTACCACCGTCTTTGGTTACCTGCACATTACCGTCGTCTGTTCCAACCCAAATGACTTGATCCGTTAAGGGAGATTCAGCAATGGTGAAAATCGTACAATGGTTTTCAGCACCTGAATTATCTGCAGATAAACCGCCCGATGCTTCTTGGTTTTGTTTTAATTTGTCGTTGGTCGTTAGGTCGGGTGAAATTTTAGTCCAGCTATCGCCTCGATCATTAGATACATGAACAAACTGACTTCCAACGTATAATCGGTCTGGATTGTGTTTGCTTGTTGTTAGCGAGGCGTTCCAATTAAACCGAAGTTTAGGGTCGCCCTCAACTGGGTAAGGTTTTACTGTTTTTAATTGTTGTTTCTCTACATCGAATCGCCAAATGGCCTCCGCTCCTTGCATTTCTGAATACACGATGTTGGGATGTGTAGGATGTGGATACACACGAAATCCATCGCCTTGACCAACTAATTCCCAATCACGCGCCTCAACGCCACCTGGACTAGCAGAGGGACCAAACCATGAATTATTGTCTTGTAACCCACCATAAACATAATATGGACTCCGGTTATCTAGGCTCACATGATAAAACTGACTTACAGGTAAATCTTCAATCATCTCCATACTGGATCCGCCATCCAGCGAACGGTATAATCCACCATCGGTCCCGACAAACACTTTTTCGGGTTGGTTATTATCAAACACCACGTCATGAATATCGGAATGCATCGAACCTAAATTCTTAAATGTTTTTCCCCCGTCCCGACTAATTGATCCAAAGAGTCCTCCTTTGGCAATAATATTTGGGTCCTTTGGGTGTACAGTGATTCTTGAAAAATAGAACGGACGGACAGTAAGTGCAAAATCTCCGTTTAGAAAGGTCCACGTATTTCCTCCATCTTCTGACCGATAAAGTCCTTTTTCTTCTTTTTTCTTGGCTTCGATTACGGCATAAACGATGGATGAATTAGACGGGGCAAGAGCAACTGCAATTCTCCCTTTTTCTCCTTGTGGTAAGCCGTTTTCGAGTTTCTTCCAAGTTGCGCCACCATCTATGCTTTTGTAAAGTGCGCTGTTGAGTCCGCCTGAATTAAACGAATATGCGGTCCGACCAAATTCCCAAAAGGCTGCGTACAATACCTGGGGCTGCATTGGGTCCATTACTAATTCAGAACAACCGGTTGTGTTATTTACAAACAGGATTTTATTCCAAGTTTTACCCCCATCGATAGATTTGTATACGCCACGTTCGTTGCTCTGTCCCCACAAGGCACCAAGAACTGCTGCGTAAATTTCATTTGGATTATTCGGGTTGATTTGAATGGATGCAATTCGGTCAGATTTTTCCAAGCCCATTTTAGTCCAGTTCTTTCCTCCATCGGTGGTTTTGTAAATACCATCACCCATGGAAACACTGTTTCTGGTCCAGGTTTCTCCCGTACCAACCCAATAGGTATTATCAGGGTCACTTGGATCAATGGTAATACATCCAATGGATTGACAGTACTGGTCGAATATTGAAGTAAAACGTACACCACCATCTTGTGATTTCCAAACACCTCCACCGGCTGCGCCAACCAATACAATGTTTGAGTTTTTAGGATGAAGTTCTACATCGGAAATTCGACCGCTCATCAGTGCCGGACCGATATGTCTGGCTTTCATGTCGCCGAAATAGTCACCGGCGTTGAGTGCTGGAGTTTGTGCCCATGACAAGGCTGCCCATCCTGAAGCGAAAAGGCAAAGGATTAACTTATTCATTAGTTACTTTTTAGGAAATGAAAACTTTGTTTCTTCGACTTTTGGATTGACTTCAACTTTATCATATTGAATGGTTTGTGACATGCCATCCTTTATGCCAGAAGTATTTGAGAACGCGATAATAACGCCGTCTACTTCTTGATAGTCTGAATACTTTGTTTGTGAAATCTTGCCTTTCATTTCTCCGGTTTGGATTTCTGTTTCTGTAAGGATTGGAACATTATTCTCTTTGTCAATGTAGTAATATTCAATGTTAGGCACTTCTTTACCCTCAGCCATGATGGTTTTCTTCTCTAATTTAATTTTATGACAAGCTGTACCATCAATTGTTTCTGAACCAAGGAGGGTAGGGGTATATCCAAGTGCTTTGTAATTAACCAATGCATTTGGGAATTCTTTTGCCGCTCGTTTAGCATTTTCACTTTCATCAGATGGTGCTTTTTCCGCTTCCATCGACATGAAGTTAGTTGTCCAGACGGTGGTTCCGTCGTATGCTTGCATAATCATAGTATTTCCCATCAGGGTAATTTCAGTGTACATTCTTCCGTCCTTGAGCATGACAACCTCAACTGGGATTTTCATACCGCCTTGTTCGACATTTGCATTCATGCGAAGTCCATTCACATTATTCCATTTTTCACCACCAATGGCTTGTTGGAATTGATTAATAATTTCCTCTGCAGTTTGAGCTTTATATCCAAATGAACAAGCCAATAGGATGAGAAGTAAAAATGAATTTTTCATAGAAACGTGTTAAAATTTAAGTGACAATATTAATATAAAAACATGGAAATCGATTGTTATAAATTGCTAATTTTCAATCGATAAAAGCCCGAATTGAGCTAGGTGGTGACTTATATGTTTTCGGTGGAGTAAAATCCACTCCTCATGATTGAGTGGGCCAAAGTAGGGGTGGGGATGGGTCGCCTCTGGGTTGGATTCATAGTATTCGTCGAAGGCTACAAATCCCTCAATAAACGCATCTACAGCCAGTTCCAATTCCTCAAATGCCAAGGGTTTTTCCGAATTAACAAATCCCACCTTGATGTCTTTTCCAAAAGGTTTATCTGTGTATAAAAACGCTTTCGATTGAAGGGCTTTTTCTTCCGATACTTCCATTGGAAATTTGAGTTGCCCGATGGACAGTGAAAATCCTTTCGCTAGATGTTCAACCATTTGTTGCGCTGAAAAATTACCCCAATGTGGTTTCTTATCGGCAGTTAATGCATTGAGCCGAATTAAAATTTCTGGGAGATCCCAATCGATAAAGTTCATGTTATTTTACAATAATGCGAAGGCTTCGCGGTACAACATCCACTTGCACTTTTTTTCCAGAAGAGATGGGTTCACCATCAATTTGTCCGTAAGAGTGAGGGAGAACCAAGGTAGCATGGTCAGTTTTTATAACTTCGGTTAATCCGCTGTGGTCAGTTCTTCCTGAAAAGTACCGGAACAACATGGCTGGGATATTCCAAAAAGAAAAGGGTTTTAAAATAACAACTTCAAACTTACCATCGGTTGCATCTGATTTGGGCGATACAATAAATCCATTACCGAATTCAGAGGTGTTTGCAATGGTGCAAAGAAAAACGGGTAGTTTTCTAACTTGACCGTTCGCATCTATTGAAACGTTAATTGGATTGTATTTGAAAACTTCTTTAAGAACTAGTTTGATATACGAAGTAAATCCCCGTTTGCTGGAACCGGCGAATTTTTTAGCAATCAATGCATCAAAGCCATATCCTCCAAAACCAAGAATTGGTTTGTTGTTAACTTTTAATGTATCCATTTCAATGATATTCCCCGAATTGATACACTCCAAGGCTTCTTTTATTTTTAACGGAATTTTCATGTGGCGAGCAAGGCCGTTTCCGGAGCCTAGTGGTATAATCGCTAATTGTGTATTAGATCCGATTAGTGTGGTTCCAACTTCATGTACAGAACCATCGCCTCCAACGGCACAAACGATATCTATACCCATAGAAACCGCTTCTTTAGCTAGTTCAATGGCATGTCCTTTGTGTTCCGTATGAATAATTTCGTAAGCAAACTTTTCGTGATTTAAATGAGCAGCAATAAGTTCAGGAAGTTCCGCTTTTTTACGGCCTCCAGAAATTGGATTTACAATAAACCAAATGCGCTCTTTCATCGGTGTGTTTTATTCAAACGTAGATCTCTTCTAAAACGTTGCAGTAGGGATAGAAAAGTTGCTTTAGATTCTTCTATTTTCAAATTTAGTGTTTTTTTCTCTGAAATCGATGTTTTTTTCACCTTTTTTAAGATAATGCGCCAGGAAGTATTGGTTTCATTATATTGCAATTCATATTGATCATTCCAAATGTAATAGATGCCATTCAGATATCGAATCATGTCTTCATCGGTGCGGGGAGCAAATGAATATAGTTTCACATTCCAATTTAATGCCCTACATAGTGCTGGAACAATGGATTTTTGATCTGTTACAGAAATGGTTTTATTCATCCCTTTTGGGAGTTTTATAAAGATAGGAACTGAAAAGTAATCACTCGTGTTATATTGTGCATTATCAAGATGCACAGGAGTATGATCGCCAGTAATTATGAATATGGTATTTTTGAACCACGGCTCATGCTCATTTTGTTTAAAAAACGCCCGTAATTGATCGTCGAAATATCGATAGGAAGTTGCTTCTGCCGAAGGAAGCTTATATTTCTTAATGAAACGTTGTGGAATGTCAAACGGTTCGTGGGTAGATAAGGTGAAAAAGGTTAGCATAAATGGTTTTTTACTCCCTGACAACCGCTTAGATATCTGTTTAAATGCCAAGTGATCATGAAGTCCCCAGCTACCGTATTCAGTAAGTGAGTTGGATAAGTCATCGCGATATAATTGGGAATTAAAGCCAAGCGAACTGGCCAGCGCATCAAAACGCATGGATCCTGCTTTCGCACCATGAACGAAATACGTATCATATCCTTGTTGATTGCAGATTTCAGGGAAACCTGTCACTTGATTTGTACTGAAATTACTGAGTATAAAGGGTGTTTCGAGCCATGAGGGGATGCCAGCAAAAAGAGCGGGTAAACATTCGATGGAGGTTTTTCCTTCGGCTAGACCTTTCTCGCTATTGCTATTGTTTTGTAGCGTTGCTAGCTGATCAAGAAATGGTGTTAGTGGAATGCCGTTTACACGTTGATGAAGTTGTTTATTTCCAAGACTTTCAACAATAATGAACATTATATTTGGCCGCAATGGTTCTCCCTTGTTGGAGATATTCATCCGTGGATTAGCATGTTTTTTTTCAAGATTTAATGGAAAGAGGGTGGTTCTTGAGAGTGATTTGTTTTGTAGTGTTTTTAAAACGACAAAGGGAGAATTCAAGATAAATTGGGCACTTGTTGGATGTTGAATTTTAAGTGCATCTGCGATCCCTAGCGGTTTTGGACCAAAACTGTTTCTGGCCAACAGGAAATAAATGCTTGATGAAATAAAAAATAGCCCGATGCTGCGAAACAGACTAATCGAGTTAATTCCCGAACGACCTAACTTTCTTACCCCAAGAATAAAGGCAAATGTCCAGATGAAGTATAAAACTAAAACGTACCAAAATCGTTGAGCTAGGCTTCCGAATTGATCCGAATCTTCTCCTATGGTATAAAAAGCATATACATCGAAGGAAGCTCTTTTGGCCGTATAGTTTAGGTAGATCAAGTCCCATAATTCGGGTATGAGTATGACCTGAAATGCTATGATTCCATAGGTGTGAATCATCCAAATCCCGGTTGTAGGATTCTTTAATCGGCTAGCTGCAAATATCAATATCGTCAAGGGTAATGACATATATGCAATTAGACTAATATCGAAACGTAATGCGCTAATTAGGTCGAATGAAGCAGCGTCAAATAGGGCAAAATTGAAAAGTATGGTTTGAAGCCGCAAGAGCGATAGGCTTATTAAAAGTAACCCAGGAATTTTCCAAGCAAAGGTATAATGGTTAGGAATCATCTTGCGCGTTTGAAATTACTCAAAATCATCCGTATGTTTGTAAAAACAACAAAATGGCAAAGCAACAAAAACTAAATCCAAAAGAACAAAATCGGCTTCAACTAACGCAATTGTTGCAAAACAAGGCGGCCTTGAAACAGGATATTGCGGCCGATGCTGAAGCTGTATTCTTGAATTTGAAAGAAACCATTAAAAGTGAATTGGTGGCATTACGAGCGATTGTTCCAGACGACCGCGTGCGTTTACATTTCAAAGAACGAGGGGAATATGAAATTCATGTGTACATCGGAAGTGATGTCTTGGTGTTTTCATTACATCACAATGTATTTCGACTGCCTGACCATAATCCATTGTGGGGTACAGGATATTTTCAACAAAACGAACAACGTGGGTATTTTGGGGTGATTTACGTATACAATTTTTTAGCGGAGTCGTTAATTCAAAATCGCTTAGATGATTCTGGTTACTTGATTTCTCGCTTGTTTGTGAATCATGAAAAGCACTTTTTTATTGAAGGTAGGACCCAATTGTCGGGAATATTTAGAGATACAGCACGCCATCAATGGAATGATGATATTTGTGCCTTGGTTGTTCAAATGACTTTTGCTTATGCTTTGTCTTTCGATCTGTACATCCCGCCGTATGAAATACAAGATGAGATCTCTGTGAATCAGATGCATTACATGGGAGAAACCTTGAAATTACAGACCGGAAAACGACTTGGGTTCAAGATGAAATCAGAGGATACAGATATTTCTTAAAAAAATCAATTCAAGGCTTTGCCCGTATAGTTTTTAGCCTTATATTTGCACTCCCAAATTTGGGGTGTTTTTATTGGGCCCATTCGTCTAGTGGTCAGGACGCCAGGTTTTCATCCTGGAAACAGGAGTTCGATTCTCCTATGGGCTGCCAAGTAATTGGCCCATTCGTCTAGTGGTCAGGACGCCAGGTTTTCATCCTGGAAACAGGAGTTCGATTCTCCTATGGGCTGCAAAAAAAATGTTATTAAATTTAAGCTATGGCAAACCACAAATCGGCAATTAAAAGAATCCGTTCTAACGAAGCGAAACGTACGTTGAACAAGTATCAACACAAAACTGCGCGTAACGCTGTTCGTAAATTACGTGGATTAACAAATAAAACGGAGGCAGCAACCTTGTTTCCAACTGTTGCAGCAATGTTGGATAAACTAGCGAAACGAAATGTAATTCACAAAAACAAAGCATCAAACTTAAAGTCTGGTCTTCAAGTTCACGTTAATTCATTAGCGTAATCAGATACTGAATAAGTCTTATATTTTGGGGGCATTAGCCCCCTTTTTTTGTATGTTTGTCCTATGAAAATCCATGCGATCCTAGCATGTTTTATGTTGTTTTTTGGGCTAAACTCCTTGGCTCAAGGTCTTGTAATAGACACCATTTTACCCAATACATCGTTCGTAAGTACCGTCGATTCCATTGAGGATTTCACGCAATCTAGCCGCTCGGTTTTTCCGGCGCTGGGATTACAAGGTGGTGTGTTTATAGATCCATTAACTGCTTATCAGCCGATGGGGCAATTGCTTCATCCTTGGGTATTGTCCGAACAACCCATGCGTTTTACTGCGTTGCCATTATTGGGCTTCGCTTATGCGTTTGGAACGCAAGGAAGTCAACACATGAAGTTTTCATATGCCCAAGCATTTAACCATGGTTTGCTTTTAAATGTATATTATCAAGGACATGGTTCGAATGGATATTTGCGAAATAACGCCTGGAAACAGCGGAATTATCGGTTTGATCTTGCAAAAATTTCTAAGCGATATCAGTCTAAATTGTCGTTGGAAGGATTGGTTGACAATCGGCAATTTGCTGGCGGAGTTCAAGTAGATTCAACGGCTGGCAGTTTCCCGCTTTCTCTACTTCCGGTTAGGAAAGATAGTTGCAGTGCTAATTGGCGAATACAACGTATTTCATGGTATCAATCACTTAATTTCTTGTCAGATTCAATACGTTTTATGGGGGTACAGCTACGCAACAGTATAACATCAAAGCGTAAGGTATATGGAGAAGAGGATACCTTGGCGGGCTTATATCAGAGTATATATTTTGATTCAAGCGCAACGCTTGATCGTTACGAATATGTGACTACTAGGAATCAGGCGGGAATAGGTTTTTCGAAACAGAAATTCTCCATCAGTGCTTCTGCATTGGCTGAATATTGGCGTATGCGGATGGCTGGTTATCAGCATGATACCTTAGAACTTGGCCTGGTTGGGGCCGTTTCATTCCGCGTAAACCAATGGAAGGCTCATGCGCAAGTTGAACAAAATTTTATTGGTGGTTTTGGTGCATCACGTGTTTCGCTTGGGGTAGAGGGGAAATTTCACTATCAACATTTGTTCCGAATTAATATGATCGCTGGTACTATTGCACCGGATGTGATTCAGCGTTTTTATTATGGAAATACGCTTCAATATCAACAGGGTTCGCCTACCTTACAGCGTATCGTTCAATTGAATGCACGACTTAAAGGTTCCATGATGGGCATTGATTATGAGTTTCAGGTTCGAGGGTTGTTAACAAATGGTGTATACCAGTTTAATGGTTCGGTTTGGGATCCCAGTGCAGAAAATTCATCGAGGCGTATGCTTGAAGGCGTTGTTTACCTTTCAAAAACCATTCGTGGGTTTTCATTTAGTCCAAGTGTGAGATACCTGGCGTTAAAGAACTCCATATTCCCGACCTTAATAACTGGTGCAAGCGTTGGTTATAATGGGTATATAACTAAAACTAAGAATCTATTCTTGTTTTCAAAGATCGCGTATCAATATTATAATCGATACGTGCCTCTTTCAATTGATCCGCAGTTGTTTCATGTGCAATTAGCACCTCTGAATTCCACTGGTTTTTCATATCATAATTTATCTGCAACGGTCGGTTTTAAAGTGAAAACCTTCCGGTTTTTTATTTCCGGTTCGAATTTAGGATCGTTCTGGATGAATCAATCCCAACCTTTGTATGATCATTATCCAATTCCGAGCTGGCAATTGAACGTTGGATTGATTTGGGAGTTTTGGAATTAATTCCCACTATTTCTTCATCCGCAATAAGGTGTAAATCATGAAGGTAATGGTTATGGAAAAGGTAACGGTATAAATCCATGACATAACGAAGTTATCGTTAGCTACGCTTTGGAATATTCCTTGAAATTGAAGACAAGATAAGACGGTTAGAAGAAGTGTCATAAACAAATCGCTCCGATCTTCTCGTTTTGTTTTTCGTTCATCTAGAAGGTGTTGTAATTCATCAAGATTTGCTTGAATCGTCTGAATCATTAACGGATGATTTCTTTCCGCGCTGCAAAATTCAAAGAGATTCTTTTCCGTTTTATAATGAAAAATATTATTGACCACTCCTTTTAACAAGGCGCGCTCAGCGTGTTTACGTTCTGCTAATAAGGTGGCGGTGGTTTGCGATGCAAAATCTAGTGCATTCAGATTTCTTAGCGTTGATTCTAAATAAAATGTGTTATTATTTAGAACTGCATTAGGGATTAAAAGATACGGGCTAATACCAATGTGCTCACGAACGGACTCAAACATTTCATCATCATGGCAAAGGTTTAACATAATTCCCCTATTCACGAATAACAGATAGCTGTTATCGCCTTTCAATAGTTGCAGGGTGTCAACCACCTCATCAAACCCCATTCGCTTGAAATCAAAAATACCTAATGCAAAGCCGCACATTAAATTCAAAAAATCAGTGTAGGAGTCCTCTTCATTATATCTAGTATTCAATGCTATATTTGGGCTGTGAGGATTTGAGAAGGAATCGGTTATTTCATCGTAGAATGTACCCCAAGTTAATTTGAGCCAATCGTTGTTGCTGTCAATTTTTGAGGTGTCGAGCTGAATGATTCCGGAGCCCAAGGTGATGGCTTGTCCTTTTAGGTTGAGTATAGTGCAAATAAAATCTGAAAGAGTCATTTTATTACCACCCGGAAGTGAAAATTGAATACTGTCCTTCAGGCCAGTGCGTTCTTGACTGCTGCCAAAAAATGAAGATAGTTTAATGAGTTCTAATTCACTGAAATAGTCGTCAGGGTAATTCATTAAGGTAAAACTCCATACGGAGTTTTCAGAAGCGTGAAAGGATGTTTCAGAAATTCTAGCAATTGCATAGATGGTGTTGCGTTCATTGGTCAAATTATGCGTTCTCCCCTCGGAATGGTAGGCGTACTGTGTTGGAAAGTGAATTTCTAACCGATTAAGGGTAATCTCTGGTTTAAATCTACTGGTAATCGGGCGGTCTCGTTGGAAGTGGTATGAGAGCAAATCGGTTTCATACGAATGAAATTGATCACAAGGAAGTTGATTATTCTGTTTAGGGTCCTCGTGTGATACTTGAACACACATGGAGGCATTATAAAATTTAACCGTTGAGGATTCTTGAATAGTGGGTTCTTGTGAAGAGATAGTTGATGTGTTCATATGAAGATTGTTCCTTTAAGCGTATCGATTTTTTTAGTTTTCAATAAGGCATCACTATATTTCACAACCGGTTAATGCCATGTAACTGATGTTTTGTTATTGAATTTCGTTTTAATATTGGATTTTAAAAGTATGAATTTAATTAAGACAAATGCTTTTCTTAATCCATGGCGTTGGTTACTTGGGGTAATTAACCATGTAAAAAAAAGCGGCTTTTTTAAATCTTTTTTTGTTCAATTCGAGTTGGTATATTCATTTATTCAATTTGTTAACTGGTTTGTAGGTGGTAAGTTATCTATGTAGTTACAGCCAACTTAAATTCAAACTAATATTGGGGTAATTACCTTGAGTAAAAAGTAATTCCAATCGTGTGAATTGAATGGGTTAATTTACTGTATTGTACATCTAGACTACGCTATTTACAAAGCTAAAAGATGATCAGAACAATATTATCCCAATAAATAGGTGTACTTTTGTACATAAGAACAATTAGATGAAGATTTTCCTTACAGGTGCCACAGGGGTTTTAGGTTCTCATATTATGTATGATTTTCTTGAGTATTTTATCGACAACAAGCTTGATGGTAAAATATTTCTAGTTGCCCGTGACAAAGGAAAGGTTGGTGCCAGAGAGCGAATTAACGCCTTGTTGTCGAGTGATTATACCCCGAAAGCACTATTGGAAAAAGGCGCTGAAAATTTATTCCAGTATATAGAAATGGTTAATGCTGATATTGAGAATTTAGAGGCCAGCGTGATTAAACAATTGGAAGGCGCATATTTTATTCATTCTGCAGGCTTTGTTAATTTGTCAACTGACCTTGATCAACAGGACAAAATATTTCATGAGAACACATTCCATACGAAATCAATTTTTGATGTAGTTTCTCCCTATATAAAGAAGTTTATTTATATCAGTACTGCTTTTTCATCAGGTATTAGGTCCGGTTTGGTATCAAATGATTTCCATAATTTGGAAGTTCCTTTGGCTCATCGGAATGCGTATGAACAAGCTAAATTTCATGCGGAAGAGTTCATTATGACTCAATGTGCCAAATTAAATTTGCCCTATCAGATTATACGCCCTAGTGTAATTGGTGGTAAGATGTTGAGTGATGACAATCGTTACTTTATTCCAAAACACATGGTGTTTTATTTGATGGCAAAGTTTTTTCATTTCACTGCGCAATTGCGGGAGCTACAGGATCATGTCCGTTTTATAATCAATAAAGAAACCGGATTAAATATTATTCCGGTTGATTATGTTTCAAAAGTGATCGTTTCTATTTTTCAGCGAACTGATGTCACTCAATTAAATATTGTACACAATAAAAGCTTCAATCTTGAAAGGGGTATTAAGTTGATCATGAAGGAAGTGGGATATGCTAATTTTAGTTTTTTATCCAATGCAAAAGCGTTTGAATATCAAAATAATATTGAGAAAGCTTTTTACGAAAGTATTGGAAAACACTTAACGCCTTATTTAATATCAACCCCAAGTGAGTTTGATACCACGCAGTTGAATTCTATTGAAGAAATACCAGCATTGGATGATCAATCATTTACAGAGATGATTCGATATGCTAAAGTAAAGAACTTTAAAGATATTAATGTTTAAGTTGATTTCCTTGATTAGGCAATAACACCCTATCAAAGAATCTTGCTTCTAACGCAGTTTGTTTTCTATAAAAATTGATATAAGAAATCTGCTAAGAATCCTTTTTTCCTGATGGTCTACGAAACGATTTTAAACTGCAATAGAAAGCTTACGCAGTTACACCCATTACCTCTGCCATTTTGATGCCGATATGTGCTGGAGAATCAACTACATGGATGCCACATTCACGCATGATACGTTTCTTAGCTTCAGCGGTATCATCTGTTCCACCAACAATAGCTCCGGCATGACCCATGGTTCGTCCTTTAGGAGCAGTTTCACCTGCAATGAAACCAACTACAGGTTTCGTTCCATGTTCTTTGATCCAACGTGCGGCAATGGCTTCCAAGTTTCCACCAATTTCGCCAATCATTACGATTCCTTCAGTTTCAGGATCGTTCATTAATAATTCAACGGCTTCTTTTGTAGTTGTTCCAATGATTGGATCTCCACCAATTCCAATGGCAGTAGTGATTCCAAGTCCGGCTTTCGCTACTTGATCCGCTGCTTCATAGGTTAGGGTACCTGATTTAGAAACAATTCCAATTTTTCCTGTTTTGAATACAAATCCAGGCATAATTCCAACTTTCGCCTCACCTGCAGTAATTACTCCTGGGCAATTTGGTCCAATCAAGCGGCAATCAAATGCTTTGATGTATTCTTTAGCATTCACCATGTCTTTTACTGGAATGCCTTCGGTGATGCATACGATCACTTTAATCCCAGCTTCAGCTGCTTCCATAATTGCATCGGCTGCAAAGGCAGGCGGTACAAAAATAATCGATACGTCAGCTCCCGTAATTGTTACTGCATCACTAACTGTATTAAATACTGGTCTGTCCAAATGGCTAGTCCCCCCTTTGCCAGGAGTTACTCCACCAACTACATTAGTACCATATTCAATCATTTGACCTGCGTGGAAGGTTCCTTCACTGCCTGTAAAACCTTGAACTATAACTTTAGACGATTTGTTTACCAGTACACTCATTGTTATGCTTTTATTTGTTCACAAAAATACACATTGTGTTTTAATTCATTGCAAGGTTAATTGCGCTAAAAAATGATGTTCATCAATTTCGATACGTTTACATTTAAATCCGACGGAACTTGCAATGTCATGCAGGTTGTCGTAATCAATATATAACCAATCGAAAATCTCAGTAGATTCTTTTTTATAATGTAATTGAAATTTGAAATTCCCGTAATATTCCGAGTTTAAATCCATCCAATACGATCCATCTTCTTCTTCATAGAGGAAGGCTACATCAGAGGAATCACACAAGATTTGTCCTCCTGGACTTAATAAGGTTTTGAGGTGCTTCAGAAAGGCAGGCAGTTTGCCTTTTGTTCCGGCTATTCCGATACCATTCATTAATAACAGGATGGTATCGTAGGTTTCATCTTTCAGGTCGAGGATATCCATGCATCGGGCATCAATATTCATAGACTTGAGGTAGGTTACTGCACCTGGAGAGGAATCTATTGCTTGAACTTGGTTACCTAATTCACTAAGGTAGATGCTATGAGGGCCTGCTCCTGCACCTACATCTAAAATTCGGCCTTTACTTAAGGACATGGCCTGTTGCTCCAAGGAAGGCATTTCATCAAAGGTTCTAAAAAGTACCTCAACCGGAATAATGTCATCATCGCACAAATCCGCTGTAACGATTATATCGGCTGGTTTTTTTGTCTTTAGATAGTCTTGTATGGCTAAGCCAATGGGGTCATGAGTGGCCATTAATATTCGAATTCATTAAAATCACTAAAATCCTCTTCGTTGTAATCATCGTCATAATCATTAAACCCGTAGTCGTCCTCATCCAACCCTTCGCCTTGTATTTCAGATCCTCCACCACTGGCAAAAAAATCTTCCTCTAGGGCTTCTTTAGAATTTTCCTTTGGCGCCTGTCCAACCTCTAATACGGTGCGTGCTTCGCTCGGATTTTCTGCTTCATAGCCAATGAGTTCAATAAGAAATATCCACATGCGCATGAAGTCATAAACAAGGATAAACTTTTGATCGGGCTCTTCAACAAACTCTTTCAAGATGGCCTTACTCATTACATTGGATGGGGCATCTAATGCGTCATCGTCATAGGACATATCCATGAGGTTAATTTCATGACCTTTATCCCATTCGTCATTCGATACATAGAAGCTTGCCATTTGATCTCCTTTGAACTCAAAGGAGGACATAATCGCTTGATAGAATGTTTCAAAATTGCTTTCATTAGAAATTACCACGTCACGAAAAACTTCATCTTTATGGTCTGAATCTAATAATACTCTGAACTTTAACCCAGGCATGTTTTTTTTTTACAAAGTTATTTATTTAGACGTAACAGGAACAAGTCCTAAGTTGTTTGCTAGCACAATCATTTCTTGTTCTGCTTCTTCAAAGGTGTTTTCTATTTTACCTTCAAGGATTGCTTCTTTTATTGCAGATTTAATTAAACCAATTTCTGCACACGGACCTATACCGTAATAGGACATAATATATTCACCGGTAACTGGGGGTTGAAAATTACGGATGCGGTCCTTTTCTTCTACTTGCTTTAATTTTTCTCCAACCAATTCGAAATTTTTTCGGTATCGGTTGACCTTGAATTCATTTTTTGACGTAATATCTGCGCTGCAGAGTTTCATTAAATCCTCAATATCATCCCCGGCTTCAGAAAGTAATCTGCGTATGGCGGAGTCTGTCACCGAGCCTTTAACAAGTGCGATGGGTCTGAGGTGAAGGCGTACGAGTTTTTGTACATATTTCATTTTCCCATCAAGCGGGAGTTTTAGCTTCTTAAATATTCTAGGGACCATACGAGCGCCTAGTTCTTCATGTCCGTGAAAAGTCCATCCGGCTTGTGGGTCATACCGTTTGGTTGGTGGTTTGGCAATGTCGTGTAACAATGCGGCCCATCTTAGCCATACGTTGTCGGTGTGCACACAAATGTTATCGAGTACTTCAAGGGTATGGTCAAAATTGTCTTTGTGGCTATGGCCGTTTATGGTTTCCACACCACTCAACGCAAGCAGTTCTGGAAAAATATGTGGCAGCAATCCGCTTGCTTTTAACAGCTGAAATCCACGGGATGGTTTTTCGGAACTCATAATTTTATTGAGTTCCGTTGCAATACGTTCCATGGAGACAATGGCAATTCGTTCGGGTTGCTTTTGTATGGCTTCTAAAGACGGTCCGGCAATTTTAAAGTCTAGTTGCGTAGCAAATCGAATGGCTCGCATCATACGAAGGGGGTCGTCTGAATAGGTGATTATTGGATCTAAGGGCGTTCGAAGAATCTCTTTTTTTAAATCCTCAAGTCCATTAAATGGGTCTTCAAGTGCACCAAAGTGTTCTTGGTTCAAGTTGAACGCTAATGCGTTTATAGTGAAATCACGGCGAAGTTGATCATCTCGCAAGGTTCCAGGTAGGGTGGATGGTTTTCTTGAATCTTCGGTATATGATTCTTTACGAGCGCCAACAAATTCAACATCTAAGTCTTTGTATCTAAAATGAGCGGTTCCGTATCGCTTATAAATGGATAGGTTTTTTACCCGAAGTTTCGTTGCAACGAGGGATGCGAATTCAGGGCCATCACCTACTACTACGATATCAATGTCTTTACAGGGTCTACCCAAAATAGCATCACGCACATATCCGCCAATCACATAGGCTGGAATGTTTTGTTGGGAACATAGTTCAGAAACAACTTTAAATACAGGGTGTTGAAGAAAGTGGGAATATGTTTCCGACATGAATGCAAAGGTACAAAAAATGGCCAATCGTAGGATTGGCCATTTTTTTATTCAATGTTGATTAATCTTCGTCTTCATCATCATCAAACGAAAATAAACTTCCAGAGAGTTCATCGTCGTCGTCGTCGTCAAAAAACCGGTCTTTTTTACCGCTTTTTTTGTACGCATCCATTTTTGGTTTTTTAGAGCGATCTACTTCTGTATCAGGTTTACGTTCCTTTTCTTTTGGAATTATCTTTTTCCGTGGATCTAGTGCATTCGGGTCGAATGGTGTAGGTACGAAGCCTTCTGATGCAGGTTTTCTGTTTTCAGGTTGATATCCTTCATTTCTACGGGGAGCTTCGGTCCTGGGACCTTGATTCCGATTATCACCTCGGTCTTCAGCTTTTTTAACAGCGATTGTTCGGCCATTTATTGAAAAGCCGTCAAGGGCATCGATAGCAGCCGATCCTTCGGATTCATCATCCATTTCAACAAAACCGAAGCCGCGTGAACGACCGGTTTCTTTATCGATAGCTACGGTGGCTTTGTTAACTTTTCCGTATGGCTCAAAGAGCGAACGCAATTGTGCGTTGTCGACACCAAAATCAAGTTTGGCTACGAAAATACTGATCATAACAGGTTAGACACGTTTAATAATTGTTTTTACACGCCGAATTTATGAAAAAAATCACTAGGCCATACTATTAATGTCATTTCTTCTTAAATTTTTACACTAAGTGTGAAATAAATTGAGCGGCCTTGGTTCGTAAGTAGCCCCGGACCTGGGTAACCAGCGCTTCGTCGAATCGGGGTGATTTCGTTCAATAAATTGTTTACTCCAGCCTTAAATTGATAGTTCTCATAGAATTGGGTGCTAATTCCAAGGTCATGAATGGCGTATGCTGGAATTAAGCCTAACGTTGCGGTTTGATTTGGCGCCATAGTGTTGGCCGCATCCGTAAAGCAAGCAGCCGTAAATTGATATTGATAACTAAAAGAAACTATTCCAGCCTTATACTCTATACCAGCACGAACAATTTGCTCTGGCGCGTATTCTGCTTTTTTACCAACAATTGATGTTGCCTCATCTCCTGCTATGGATGGATTGTTCCATCGTTTGTACCGAGCATCTTGAACGGTCCCACTGACATATATGTTAAGTTGTTCTGAAAATTTCGCATGCTTGAAGAACGGATTGAAAAAGCTCACTTCAGCGAATAGTTCGATTCCTTTCGATTCTAGGTCTCCTATGTTAGTTTTATATGATGCTCCAAAATCGATCGGAGGCAGTATTCCTACTTTATTATTGTATCGAATAAAAAACGCATTGACATCGTACATGAAATTTATTCCTTTAAAGAATTTATTGCCTTTGATTCCAAATTCACTACTGTAGCCCGTAACATCCGTTAAGTTTGAATCAACGATTTCTGTGGTTGAAGATGGAAGTAATTCACTGTACATTACCGGACGATAATTCTGGTTGGCATTGGCGTAAAGAATCGCACTGGATGATTGCTTCTTTGTTAGCAGATATTTGGCACTTAGCCCACCTAGAAGGATTACTCTATTTTTTTGAATTTCACTTAGGTATCCGCCGACCACTTGGTTTGTTCGCCCACTCATGCTTGCTTGTATCGTTTCCGCTCTAAATCCAGGAACCAGGGTAAGTTTTTTACCGATTGAGAACAGCTGTTCTGCAAATAGCGCAATGTTTTGTGTTTGTAGGTCAAGGTCGCGTTGGTATAGATTTCCAGCGTTATTTGGGGTTAACCCTAAATTAAAGTCACTGCCAACAGATCCTATTCCTTTTTGTAAGCGCTGAATATCACTCAAACAATATCGTAATCCTCCCGAAAATACGTGTTGATTTTTTCCAAGCTTATAGGATTGGTTTAATCTGATTTCACTCGATAGCGTATTGTAAATGTCTCGATCGACCTCCCTGTGGTTGTAGCTACCCAAGGTCGTATTGAAGGTATCGGCAATGTTAATTCCTTTTAGGAAGCCTACACTGTTACGATTCCCGTGAAGGTAATTTAATGTAACATGTAATTTTAATCCATTGTTAAATGAATGTTTTAGCTGTATCGAAGCCATTTTCCAAGGAAGTTCAAACCAATTTCGGTTTCGTATTGAGGTGTCCGGTGTTTCAGCCAACATGGTGTCGTGAATACCCCCGGATTGCTTACTTAGATAGTAACTGTTGTTATATTCAACCGTTAATTTTCCTTGCTTCCATCCATATCCTACTTTACCGTAATAGGTATTCGTGAAGTATTCACTGTTTGCTCTAAATCCTTGGGCTTGACGGTGATGCATAAATCCGTAATAGGTCCAGTTTCCAGTTTTTCCACCGATGGCATTAAAACTATTGAATAATCCAAACGATCCGGCGGTGTGGGAACCTTCATACGTTATTGGACGTTCACCGAGTTGGTCTTTTAGTTGGTAATTGATCATTCCACCAAATTGTGAACCATATTGTAGGGCAGAAGATCCTCTGTATACCTCGATATTTGCCACCGCATCCAGTGTAGGCGAGTAATACGCTTCAGCATATCCAGAAGGGTCAGCAGCTATGTCGTACCCATTTTGACGCATATTAAATTCCCAAGAACGGTTGGCGCTTAATCCGCGGGTAGAAATGCTTGTTTGAAGTCCAGATGCGTCATGCTCAGAAACAAAAATTCCGGGAGTTTTTCGAAATACTTGTCGGTAGTTATTGGTAGATAAATCCATATCTCGTGAATTCAGTGTGAGAACTTCTACCTTCTTGCCTGCCACAATGCGAAGGTTGTATATGGAATCTGGAATGAGCTTCGTTACGGGGTATGTTCGAACTACTACGTCAGATGTGATCTTGGTTTTATCTTGACCGTATATATTCGCTTGTGAAAACAGAATAAGTAAAGAAATAAATAGAGATTGACGCATGGTGTAATTTTGATGCTGCAAAGTAACTTCCCATAGAAGTAAAATTCAATACCTTAAAAATGGTATTTTAGAATCATTCTAAATAAATACCATAAAAGAGGTACGGTTGTGGTAAATTTTTTAAATCCTAACGGGGGATATTTTTATCTTTGCATCATGCGTCTTGTTAAGGATATTCCGCACAGTCATTATTTGGTTCAAGTTCATGAATACAACGGGAAGTATTTGTTAAAGATTACCTTGGATAACTATGAACAAGTATTTAAGATACCAGTAAGTGATGTGACGGATTTAGCCTTGCTAGAAGCTAACTTAACCAAGGAATTTTGGTCGTCATGTTTGCAGCGATTTTTCTCCATGCGCGAAGATGCGGCTAAGTTCTTGCCTTAAATTTATTGTTATGAGATTATTTTTTTTATTAGTGGCGGGCTTATTGCTTCAATCGTGCGGGAACAAGGAGGTTAAAGAGGATCAAGCGGACAAAAACCCAACGGTCATTACGCGGTATGATAAAAGTTTGGTTATCGCTTACTATCATCAAGACAGTCTGAAGGAACGCTTTGATTATTATAAGAAGGAAGATCAAGTAATTACTAGAAAGCAGAAACTATTTGAAGCAGAAATGAAGCGTCGTGGTAAGGAGTTGGAGGATTATGTACGCCGAAATGATGAAAAAGCACGAAATGGCTTGTTATCACAAAATGAAATCATGCAGATTCAACAGAAGGCACAAACCATGGAGCAAGAATTAATGCAATATCAGCAGGCTCAAGCTGCAAAAATTGAAGAGGAATCTGTTAAGAAATTAGAGGCTATTACCAAGAAAATTGAAACCCTTGGGAAAATGTACAGTGAGAAGAACAACATTGATATCTTGTTAATTCATGGCGCTGGGGGGCAATTAAATTTCATTAACGAAAAAATGAACGTGACGTCTGATTTTATTCGGTTTTTGAATGATAACCAAGCAAGTATCGAAAAAGACTTGAAATAACATGCTGATTGCCGAACAAAAGCGAAAAGAGAATATCATAGAGTACCTACTCTACATGTATCAAATTGAGGATATCGTACGAAGTTTGAATTGTGATTTTGAGCGAATTAAAACCACATTAATTCCATCCGTTCTGCCAAATCCATCGTTTCAACTTCAATATGAACGCTGGTACGAAGACATCTGCAAGGAGTTAAAGCGATCGGGTAAAACGCAAAAGGGACATCTCTATGAATTAGAAGAGGTGTTTGCCGAATTAACGCTCTTACATCGAACCTTACTCGAAATCATGATTGACGAGAAGTATAAGGTGTTGGTCGAAAATGCGCTTCCTTCGATTGAGGAATTTTCTAGTAAATCTACCCTAGTGAATGCCCATCCCATTGAGGTATGTCTTCATGCGATGAATATGAAGTTGCAATTGAAGTTAAGGAAACAAGAAATCACTGCAGAAACTGATGCTGCCATGGATTCCATGCGAATTCTGTTAGCTTATATTGGTAGAGAATACGCAAAGATGAAAACTGGGCAATGGGGCATTAATTTGAATTAAGTAGCCCTTAGATTTTATCTATACCTTCAGTCCAGGTCCCCTCATGGTAAATATGACAACTTAACCCATTGGTTATCATTAGTTTTTTTGCTTGAACTATTTTTTGATACGCACTAATTTGCACCATGACCTCTGGCGTACATGGTACATTTGTACGTTTGCATTCAACTAACAAACTTGGATTTCCATCTGCATCAAAGGTTGCAATATCCCAGCGTTTTATTCGCTGATTATAGATTAATGATTTTTCTACGGAGATGCTACCCGACGGTATTTTTTTAACGTGAATTAAATACCCAATGACATGTTGTCTGACCCATTCTTCGGGCGTTAACATAAGCCACTTTTTGCGAATGAGGCATTTTACTTTAACTTGTTCCCCTTCCTTACTTAATGTCAAGGGAGTAGGAGGGAACGAAAGGGGTGTCATCACGGGCGTGGAAGCAATAAATCGATGGGTTGGTAATTCAGGTCGAATACATGGCCAAGTACTTCATTGGTTAATACCCCTTTATACATATACACGCCGTCTTTAAATCCAGGTTTGAAGCGAATTACATCCTCAATACTTCCTTTTTCTCCAATGTCTAATAATAGGGGAGAGAATATATTTGAAAGGGCAAACGAGGCGGTTCGTGATACACGGGATGCGATGTTTGGAACACAATAGTGTACGACGCCGTGCTGAACAAAGGTAGGCGCATTGTGGTTGGTCACTCTAGACGTTTCAAAGCATCCGCCTTGGTCGATACTAACATCAACTACTACCGATCCTTCTTTCATTTGTTCGATCATTTCTTCTGAGACCACACACGGGGTTCGTCCCATTGGAGCTCTGAGTGCTCCGATGGCTACATCCGCTCTGCGAATGGCTTTAGCTAATACCTTGGGTTGAATGATCGACGTAAATACACGATTCCCAACGGCGATTTGAAGCCTGCGTAAACGGGCTACGGAATTATCAAATACCTTTACTGAGGCTCCTAAACCAAGGGCTGCTCGAGTTGCAAATTCACCTACTGTGCCTGCACCAATAATAACCACTTCGGTTGGTTGAACACCAGCTACGCCTCCCAGCATCATGCCTTTTCCTTGGGTAAATGACGACAATAAATCTCCTGCAACCAGAATGGCGGTATTTCCTGCAATTTCACCCATTGTGCGCACAACGGAGAATACACCTTCTTCATCACGAATGTAATCCCATGCGATACAGGTGGTTTTTTTATGCATGAGTTTTTGCAAAATTTCTTTGGGTTGTGTTGAAATTTGAAGCGCGGAAATAAAGGTTTGATTCCCCGGCATTAATTCTATTTCTTCTTCCGATGGAGGGGCCACTTTGAATATGATATTGCACGAATAAACCGCCTTTTTATCATAGGATATTTCAGCTCCCGCCTCGCTATATTCGTTGTCTGAGAAATTTGTGCCGTCCCCGGCTCCTGTTTCAACCATCACGCGGTGACCGTTAGCAACAAGAAGGGAAACTGCTTCAGGAACTAAAGCTACTCGCCGCTCTTGAAAGGAAGTTTCTTTCGGGATACCAATAAAAAGTTGTCCTTTTTTTCGTTTGATTTCCAACATTTCTTCCTGAGGCATGAATGCCCCTTGGTGTAATAGCGATTTAAGTAATTCAGGATCCGTGATCATGGGTTATGGAATAAGTTCTGTTTAACGAAGCATTCGTAGTTATGATAAGTGTAACTCTACGCTCAGGTAGAAAATTAATGATTTTTTCGGCCCATTCTACAAAAAAGAACGCATTTTCCTCAAATAATTCATCCAAGCCTAATTCATAGGCCTCTTCATATGAATTGATGCGAAACGCATCGATGTGGTATATTTTCCCACCGTTTTCGATCGGGTATTCATTAATTAGGCTGTAGGTTGGGGAACCTTCGGGGTCTTGAATGCCCATTTTTTTCAATAGTTCAATCACTAAGGTCGTTTTTCCAGTACCCATTTCGCCATGTAATTCAAGTACCTTGGTTTCCTTCAGCATCTCGTACAGGCGTTCTACGAGGATTGGCAGGGATTCGAGTGAATATTCTTTACTTTCCTTTTCCATAAGGTGGATCATAAGAACTAGCAGAGTGACCATCCCACGTAAAATACTGTGGAATTTCAGAATCAATTTTCATGAAGGTTTGATAGTGAAACCATTCTCCTAAATTAAAATACGTGCCCCGCTCAATCGGTAGCGAAAAGGGTAGGTGGCGATGACCGAAGATATAATAATCGTGCGGGTCTTTTTGTTGCATGGCTTGTGCGAATTGGTACAGCCATTCATGCTCAAACCCTAAAAATTGATGTTCGTGTTCAGATCCTTCTCTACTTTTTCCAGAAAAAAAACGAGCCAATCCGATTCCGAAATTCGGATGAATTCGCGCAAATGCCCATTGACATAAGGTACTTCGTAAAAACAATTTAATGAACTTATATCCACGATCTCCGGGACCTAATCCATCCCCATGGCCAAGGTAAATTCGTTTACCATAAAGTGTTAATTGAATTGGGTTTGCATATATTTTCATCCCGAATTCATCCGTAAAGTATTGCTTTACCCACATGTCATGGTTTCCGTAAAAAAAATGGAGTTGGATGCCACGGTCTGCCAATGCCGCAAGCTTACCAAAAAACCGGGAATATCCTTTAGGAATTACAGCTGCGTATTCAAACCAAAAATCAAATACATCGCCTACTAAAAATATATCTGTCGCATCTGTTGCTGCATAATCTAACCAACGAACAATAGCTCGTTCACGTTCATTAGATTGTTCCTTTGATGGAGCGCCTAGGTGGAAATCAGATGCGAAATAACAGACTTGCATGGGTTAATGACCAAATATTTCGGCTAATTTGTTTTCTAATGCAGGTCCTCGTAAGTTGGTTTGAAGAATATTTCCTTCCTTGTCTATTAAAACCGTAAACGGAATACTGGATACGTTGTATTTCTTGGATACCTTACTGTTCCACCCTCCCAAATCACTCACGTGATTTGGCCAAATTAATCCATCCGCTTGAATCGCGCCTAACCATTTTTGCTTATCCGTATCTAAACTCACACTGACAATGGTAAAGCCTTCATCTTTGTATTTGTTATAGGTCTTTACCACGTTCGGATTTTCTTTTCTGCATGGACCGCACCATGAAGCCCAAAAATCAATCAACACGTATTTCCCTTTCAAATCAGAAAGTTTGAGGTTTGTTTTACGATCGGTAAGTAACTCTTCGAAATCCGGCGCAGGTTTTCCCGGAGCAAACAAAGCTGCACTTTCTGCTTGACGTTTTTCTTCTTCTTTTTGTTTAGCTAAGTTGTTTGCATAGGTTACATATTCACGTACGGTAGGGCTTTGTCCGAAACCTGTAACGACCTGGTTGAGGATAGATACCCACGCATCAAATTCATTATTTACATCTAAGGAAACAAGGGCTACGATTAAGGCAGCTGAATTTTCATTGCTTGCGACAAATTGTTGTCGGTCATTCATATACGAAATATACTCCCGAGTCATGTAATCGTTTAGTTTTCGTCGACTTGCCGTATCGGTAGTAGGGATTGCATTAATAGCTTTATAGGCCGAGTCTTTTTTCATGTTCCAACGTTCCATGCGAACGGCGAACTGGTTCATGGCTTGTGATTCATCCGATCCTACAAAATTGCATATGTCTTTTAAGTTCTTTTTATCGCCATATACTTTGATGTCGCTGCTATCTCTTAAAATAATATTGACATGTAAGTTGCCAACGCGAATGACGTAGTAATCGGGCGCTGGGACCGTAGTTTGTATCGTGAATTTTCCTTGTTTATCTGCTTTGGTTCCTTGGTAGTTAAGGTACCCTTTTCCTGTGAATTTAGCGATGTATATGGAGTCTGAAGGCGCATTCAAGAATTGCCCACTTACTCTTACTGAGGGTTGAGCGAAACTAAGGGATACTAGTAGTATCGAAAAAATACCTAGGATGAAATGTTTCATTGGTTCGTCGTATAAAAAGATGCTATTTTTTGAACTAAGGCAGCTCCGCGAAGTCCCTTAGCAATGATTTTTCCTTCAGGATTTACAAGTACGGTAAATGGAATGCCATCAAAGCCATAGAGTTGTGGCATACCGCTTTTCCAACCGCGCAAGTCGCTTACGTGCGTTTTCCAAACTAAGCCATCTCGTTGTATCGCTTCCTTCCATTTGGCTGGATCTTCATCCAAAGAAACTGATAATATCGTAAAGTTCTTGTTTTTATAGGTGTTGTAAAGTTTCACCATATTTGGACTTTCCTGCCGACAAGGTCCACACCAAGACGCCCAGAAATCGATGAGTACTAAATCTCCTTTGAAGTCTGAAAGTTTAACGGCTTTCCCATTGATATCCAATAAGGCAAAGTTTGGTGCAGTAAGTTCGCCGTTTTCAATTTGTGCAAATTGTAAATATCCCGTTTCGAGTTGGCTGTATTGAGCTTCTAAAGCAGAGGATGCAGGACATACCCCATAGGTTTTAGTGAAGGAATCGCTAAGCTTTTTGAAACTTTTCAAATTTGATTCATCCCATCCGTCAAATCCAGTCATCGGGAAAAGCTCCATGGATAAAATAATGTTATATGGATTGGAAGGATTCTTATCGATTTCTTTTTTGGCAAAACTGACCAAAGGTGCTTTAAAGTTTATGATGTTTTTAGCGTATTCCTGCTCGGTTAACTGACCCTGATTCGCCATGAGTTTCATTTGTTCAGTGCGAAAAACCGCTTGTTTGGCCATGTACTGATTCATGGTTTTTGTCCATGAGGCTCCCGATAAAGAAGGTTTTACGGTAAATTCAGTTAACGACGTATTGAGATTTAATTTGTCGTTGGGTAGTGGGGTAATGGGAATTGCATTTTCTTTGTTATCACCGAGTCGTAATTGATAGAACCCTAGACCTGCAATGTTGCCTTCCAGTTCAATTTCACCTTGGTCGCTTACTTTCCCAGAAAATAAGGAAATCATCCCCTCTTCGCTGGGCGCTTCTACAAAAACCATCATTCCTTCAGCGCCTTTTATGGTGCCGCTAATCCATAAATTAATTGGGTTCCCTTGCTCGTCGCTTGTATTGTTGCAGGCGGCAAGTGTTGCAAGCGTAAGCAGAAAAAATATTACGTGAGGTATTCTCATTGTTCTAGTGCGTTTCGTAATGCTTGATTAGCAGTTTTTGGATCTACCTTCCCACCGGAGGCTTTCATAAATTGCCCCATAAAGAAACCGATTAATTGCTTTTCCCCGTTTTTGTAACGAGCTACTTCTGCTTGATTCGAATCAAGTACTAGTTTGATGGCTGCTTCAACGGCATTATTATCCGTCGTTTGAATTAAATCTAGGCTTTCTGCAATGGCTATGGCAGATTCCGCAGAGGTAAGCATCGCAGGAAAAATACGTTGTGCCGCGATGGTATTTGATACTTTTCCTTCATTGATCAGATTAATAAGTCCCGCTAACCGCAGGGCATCAATTGGAAACGCTTCAATTTCTATCCCTTGTTCGTTGAGATATGATTTAACCTCTCCCATAATCCAGTTTGCAGCGGCTTTATAATTCGAGGTATGTAGGATCACTTGCTCAAAATACAGCGCGATCGCTTTTGAATCCGTTAGGTTGTAGGCATCGTATTCGCTGAGGTTCAAGGTCTGTGTGTATTTCTCAAACAGCGCACGAGGCAGGGGAGGCATGCTCGCCTGTACCTTATCAATATCGGCTTGATGGATATGTAGTGGTGGAAGGTCGGGCTCTGGGAAATATCGATAATCATTCGCTGCTTCCTTAGTACGGAGTGACACCGTAATTCCTTTTAATGCATCAAATGCGCGGGTTTCTTGGGATAGTGTTCCTCCATTCTCCAAGGTCTCGATTTGACGGCTAATTTCAAATTCAATGGCACGTTGCACATTTCGAATCGAGTTCATGTTTTTAACTTCGACTTTCGTTCCGAATTCCGTGGCGTCTTTTAACATGACTGAAATATTGGCATCACATCGCAAGGATCCTTCTTCCATATTCCCATCACAAATGTCTAAATACCGAACTAGTTTTCGTACTTCCGTGAGGTAATTGTAGGCTTCTTGCGAACTTTCAATGTCTGGTTCGGTAACGATTTCAAGCAATGGAACTCCGGCGCGATTTAAATCCACTAAGGTGTCATACACATCGATGTCATGGATGCTTTTTCCAGCGTCTTCTTCCATGTGGATGCGTGTTAATCGAACTGGTTTTTCATTTCCGTCCTCATCGCGAATAATAAGTTGTCCCCCGGTACAAATTGGCGTTTTATCTTGAGTGATTTGATAGCCTTTTGGTAAATCGGGATAGAAATAATTTTTGCGCGCAAAATACTGTTTCTCACTAATATGACAAGAACATGCTAATCCTAAACGAATCGCATATTCAATCGTCTTTTCATTCATCACGGGTAAGGTTCCGGGATGGCCAAGTGTTATCGGGCTAACTAAGGTATTTGGCGCATCACCGTAGCGATTCGCATCCGAAGAATAGGCCTTAGATTCAGTGAGCATTTGTGCGTGGACTTCAAGTCCAATTACCACCTTATATTTTGAACGTACCGTTTCGTCTAGCATGTTAAATACGTGCAATAAGTTCCTTCATAATGTGCGTCATCTTAGGTTCTTGACGGCTAGCTACTTCTACCACATCTTGGTGGGTAACCATTTTTATTTTTCCAGGTACACCTAAATCGGTAATAATTGAAATAGCAAAACAAGGGATTTGCATGTGACGCGCAACAATGACTTCAGGAACGGTTGACATACCTACAGCATCTGCGCCAATGGCACGAACATAGCCATATTCTGCTGGAGTTTCAAGTGTTGGTCCGGTAAGTCCAGCGTAACATCCAACAGAAACTTTAATGCTATTTTCTTTGGCAATATGTAACGCAAGATCAATCATGCTTGGATCATATGGTACACTCATGTCCGGGAATCTTGGACCTAATTCATCTATATTTTTACCAATTAATGGATTACCTGGAAACAAGTTGATGTGGTCATTCATGATCATGATTTCTCCTACCTCAAAGTCTGGATTCACACCTCCCGAAGCATTACTTACAAACAAACGTTCAATTCCTAGGAGTTTCATTACACGAACAGGGAAGGTAACTTCTTGTAAACTATAGCCTTCGTAATAATGAAAGCGTCCTTGCATAGCGATGACGTGTTTTCCACCAAGTTCTCCAAAAATTAACTTTCCCGAATGCCCTTCAACGGTAGAAACCGGGAAGTTTGGGATTTCCTCATAAGGAATCACATCAATCGCATTGATTTCTTTTACTAGGCCTCCTAATCCAGTACCTAAAATAATTCCAATGGTTGGTTTTACCTTTGTTCTTGATTCAAGATAGGCAACGGTTTCTTTAATTTTTTCTAACATATGATTGTATTGAGGTTAAAAATTCGGATTCATGTTCTATGCATAATTCAATGGGTTGTATGAACCATGGATAAGTAGAGAGTTCTGAATACAATTCCATAGAGTTCAGCCGCATGAAGTCTTTTTCTGTGGTTATAATGATTGTTTTTGTTGCCTCAAAGGTATCAAATTTCTTATGAATTTTCTTGATTTCTTCCGGTGTAAATTCATGATGATCGGAAAAATGAAGATGGCTAACTGAAAAGGTTTTTTCGAGGTGCTTTTTCAAGGGGAGTGGGTTAGCAATTCCTGTAACCAAGAGCACATGAGTTGCCTTCGGAAGTGGAATTGCATTCACGGATTGAAGTGGAGCATAAGTGATTTGGCTAAAAAATGCACGAAGTCCATGCTGTGCTGCTTTATCGGTGTACCGTTTCTTGGTTTCTGCGCTAATTTCACTTGGACATTTCGTAAATAACATAAGGTCTGCACGCTTAGCGCCTATCCTAGGTTCTCTTAGGTTTCCGATGGGTAAGATAAAATCAGTAAAAAATGGGGTATTAAAATCACTCACCAAGATGCTAAACCCTGCACGCACCTTTCGGTGCTGAAAGGCGTCGTCTAGCAATAAAACGTACTTTGAATCTCGGTTTAGGTGACGAATGGCTTCTATTCTGTTCTCTGAAACATGGATTTCATCTTCCGGTCTCTTTTGTTTGAAATACATTAAAGGTTCATCACCAACATCTGCTGCGCGATGCGAGGTTGTAAGTTGAATGTGACCTTTTGTTTTTCTTCCATATCCTCGAGAAAGCACTTGAATCGTATGTGTCGGCTGAAGCGCCTTCATCAAATACAAAGTGAGTGGGCTTTTTCCTGAGCCTCCAACATTTAAATTGCCAATGCAAATGGAATTCCCTTCGATTTTATGGCTTTTAAAGATTCCTGCATCATAGCACGCATTGCGTATACGTGTAATGACCCAATAGAGTAGGCCGAAAGGAAAAAGGATCCATCGCCATGCACTCATTTCTTATCCTGCGCCGTAATTAGAAAAATCTTGATCGTCGGCATAGTAATAGATACGAACCAAACAGGTATCGTTCAGGTAGTCTATTTTACCGATCTCAAAACGGTTAATGAGTAATCCAGTTTTTGCCTCTAAGTCTTTTTTCATTTCCTCATGTTTCTCTGGGTGCACAAGATCCACGCGGTCGTAATTTACAATCTTGCGTGTTTCATGTTTTACCAACCAAAGATACTCCATGATATACAATACTACGATTACCGTAATGTTAATTACGCCTAATTCGAATAAATTGATTTGGTATATACTTTTCTCAACCTCTGTAGCTAACATCGCGTTTACAACACTTAAACCGATAACTAAGAACAGATAAGTCATTTCTTTAATTTCAATGGCATCGGTGCGATATCGGATGATTCCGAAGATGGCAAATAACCCCAGGCCCATTCCGGTGTCTATGTCGAGTTTTTTCAGACCAAAACATAGGAAAAATGTTATAATACCGATTAAGAAATAGGTAAATAGGTAATCTTTTCGTTTTGCTTTTGGGTAATACAATAAACGAATGATAATATATAGTACCAGTAAGTTTATGGCTAATCGGATTCCTAAACCATCTAAATCATGATAATCCCATGAGAACGTAGAGATGTCTGTTTGGGCTTTCGCTAAAAGAGGGGAGATAAAGTTAAGCAGCATGATTATTTATTTTTTCTAAGTACATTAATTTCCGTTTGAATCGATTGAATTTCAAGTGTTCCTTACCAATTAGCTCAATCGCGCCTATACAATATTTGCTCAGGCGATATGGCCGTAAATTTAAGGACTTCATTAATTGATAAAATGGAGATCTTCGATTAAGCTTTTGCTGCTTTAACTCCGCAATAACCAATTCTGATAATTCAACAGATTTTAATTCAGTATTGAAAATCAGATTAAAGTCTAGGGTAAGTCGTTCGTTTTCTACCTTGTTAACCAAGGTGATTCGCTTGAATCTATTCGTTAATACAGGGATTAAATCATATGGTTTGTGCGTGTTTTCTTTTAAGAATGCACGTTCTTCTGGGCTTAGTGTTTTATGAAATCCGTCGGTTGCAATGCGATGTTTATCCGTTCTGCCCTTGACCTTATGTTTGATTTCAAAAAAGAACAAGTTTGACTCTACATAATTCCGTATTCTGAATTTATAACGATTTACACGGCGGTTGTGATGGTCATGAAAAAGGCTAAAATCGGCGTCATCAAAATAAAGACTTTCATAAGTTAGTGCCCTTTTTCCTTCGATTTCTAAGGAGAAATAATTCGTTTTTAGCAGAGGGAGAATTTGAATTAGCGTATTTTTGTCAAAAGCAAATTTGGTGTCAATTCGATTCATCAGCTTAACCCGATCCATTTCTTTCAATGAAATGGAATCAAACGATTGAAGTTGGTCAATGATTTCTCGTTCTGACATGAGAACCAAAGGTACGTTTATTTTCGTTTTTTGTTCCAAATCACTGCTTTTGTGTTAACAATTGATGAATGATATGTTAATTTGATGTCATGCGGAATAAAATTTTACTCTTAGGTGCTGGAGAATTAGGTAAAGAATTTGTAATTGCTTGTCAACGCTATGGGCAATATGTCATTGCTGTTGATAGCTATGCCGGTGCGCCTGCAATGCAAGTGGCACATGAATATGAAGTGATTGATATGCTCGATGGTTCAGCCTTGGATGCCGTGGTTGCCAAGCATGCGCCGGATTTAATTGTGCCTGAAATTGAAGCCATTCGTACGGAACGCTTCTATGCGTATGAGGCACAAGGAATTCAGGTGGTACCCAGTGCTAAAGCGGCTAATTTCACTATGAACCGTAAAGCCATTCGTGATTTGGCCGCCATTGAATTGGGGGTGAAAACCGCAAAATATAAGTATGCAACCACCTTAAGTGATTTTCGTGAAGGCGTTGCATTTTGTGGCTTACCCTGTGTAGTAAAACCCTTAATGTCAAGTTCGGGAAAAGGACAATCCGTGTTGAGAACACAAGAAGACATTGAACGGGCTTGGAACTATGCCATGGAAGGATCTCGAGGAGATTTGAAAGAAGTTATTGTGGAAGAGTTTATTCCGTTCGATTACGAAATCACATTGCTTACGGTAACTCAAAAAGAGGGTCCAACCTTGTTTTGTCCGCCCATCGGTCACCGCCAAGAACGTGGAGATTATCAAGAAAGTTGGCAACCTATGCCCATGAATCCTGCCCATTTAGAGGAAGCTAAGCAAATGGCAGCGCAAGTAACTAAGGCCTTGGGCGGAGCAGGCCTCTGGGGCGTTGAATTTTTCATTACGGCGTCTGGTGCGTATTTTTCTGAATTGTCGCCGAGACCGCACGATACAGGGATGGTAACCTTAGGAAATACACAGAATTTTTCGGAGTTTGAATTACATGCCCGCGCGGTGTTGGGATGGCCAATTCCAGAAATTATATTACACCGCAATGGTGCGAGTGCCGTGGTATTGGCTGAACAATCCATTGAACGCACACCAGAATTTAAAGGATTAGAAGTTGCTGCTGCCATGGCAGGAACTGATCTGCGAATTTTCGGTAAACCGACCGCGAGACCATACCGAAGAATGGGGGTAAGCCTTTCTTTTGGAACAGAGTCCGTTGAATTTCATGTAGAACGTGCCAAATTGATGGCCTCAAAAATTGCTGTAGTATGATTCGTTTTTTTCTATTTTCATGTTTTGTAGTTGCCTTAAACACCGGTACGTTTGCGGCAAAAATTTCGTATTCGCTAAAAATGCCTAGACCACAAAACCACTATTTTCAAGTGGAGATGCAGGTGGAGCAAGTAAAGCAAAAAACTGCCACCGTTAAACTGCCTGTTTGGGCTCCGGGTTCCTATTTGGTGCGTGAGTTTTCAAGACATTTAAATCAAGTCGAAGCCTATTCACTTCAGGGGGCGGCATTGCCAGTAATCAAAAAAACAAAGAATGCATGGGAAGTTGATTTGAAAGGACAAACAGCGTTCGTATTAAAGTATGAAGTATATGCTTTTGAGCTCAGTGTTCGTACCTCTTTTTTGGATGAAACGCATGGTTTTGTAAGCGGTCCGAGCATGTTTATGTATTTAGATGGTCACAAGGAAACCGGTGGTGAGTTGTTAGTTCAGCCGCACGCATCCTTTAAGCGGATTTCTACCGGATTAACTCAGAAATCTGATGTTAAACAAGGGAATAATCAAACCTTTACGTTTGAAAATTATGATCAATTAGTGGATTGCCCAATTGAAATCGGAAACCAATATGAATTTGATTTTGAAGCGGCCGGGGTAAAGCACACCGTGGCCATGTATGGTGAAGGGAATTTTGACCCGGAACGACTAAAAGTTGACATGGCGAAAATTGTTGAAGAAGAAACCAAGGTAGTTGGTGTTAATCCAAACGCGCGCTATGTATTTATTGTACATAATGTGGTTGGTGGTGATGGCGGTTTGGAACATTGCAACAGTACCGTATTGAGTGTTGATCGCTGGACTTACGACGGGAGCAATTACATCAATTTTTTAAACCTGGTAGCACACGAGTATTTTCATCTGTGGAATGTTAAACGTATTCGTCCCATAGAACTTGGACCTTTTAATTATGACCAAGAAGTATATACAAATTACTTGTGGGTAATGGAAGGGTTTACGTCGTATTACGATGAATTAATATTGCGGCGCTGTGGGTATTATACTTCAGAAGAAATGTTGAAGAAAATTCAAAGTGCCATTAATTATGTGGAAGGAAGTTCAGGGTCAAGGATACAACCCGTGGCGCACGCCAGCTTTGATGCGTGGATAAAAGCATATCGTCCAAACGAAAATAGCAGCAATACGACAATGACCTATTATTCCCGAGGTATGGTCATAGCTGCGGTGCTTGATGCCATGATTATTAAACAATCGAATGGGAAGGAATGCTTAGATCATTTAATGCAAGACTTATATCAAACCTACTATATGGGCAAAAACCGCGGATTTACGGATGCAGAATTTAAAGCGTGCCTTACGAAACATACAGGTCAAGACATGGCTGAATTCTTCCTTAAGTACATCGATGGAACAGAAGTGATACCGTATTCCATGTATTTCTTACCCTTAGGAATAGAGGTCAATGATGTAGGTAGTGTTAAACCTGTATTTGGAGCCAATGTTTCTGAAGAAGGCGGGAAAGTCATCGTTAAAAGTATACGATCCAATACCGCGGCAGAGGATGCTGGCCTGAGTGTTAATGACGAAATTGTAGCGTGCATGAACTATCGAGTTGACAAACCTATGCTTGATGCCTTGATGAATGGTGCCAGTGTTGGCGATGAGTTTGAACTAACCATTTCGAGAGATCAATTAATGCGGAAAGTACTCGTTAAGATTACAGGTCAAAAACGATCTTCTTTTATATTTACCAATCGACATACGGATGCTTCGTTACCTCTTTATACTTATTGGCTGCGTTAATTACGCATTAACCCACGGACAATTCACCAATTACCGAATAAGTCCAGTTAACCATAATCCGGTGGAGCCTTCTGTTGCTATAAATCCGTTGAATACAAAGGAAGTGGCTGTCGGGGCGGTATTAGATGCTTACTATGTTTCTACCGACGGAGGTGTTCATTGGAAAAGCGATACCCTAAAAAGTCCATACGGCGTCTACGGTGATCCGGTGTTACAATTTGATGCTAAAGGAAGGTTGTATTATTTCCATTTATCCGATTATCCAAAAGGTGCATGGATTGATCGCATTGTATGTCAATTTACGGATACATATACGAATTCAACGTCTTTTTCCTTAGGTAGTTTTCCAAAACCAAACGGTAGAAAGGCACAGGATAAACATTGGATTGATATTGATCCAAGCTCGGGTGTAATTTATATGACCTGGACTCAATTTGATAAATACGATTCCAAGGTACCCACAGATTCTTCTCGAATTATGTTTAGTAAATCGATGGATCGAGGATTAACTTGGGCCAATCCTAAGAGTATCTCTTTTTACAACGGCGATTGTTTAGATGGTGATAAAACGGTTGAAGGCGCAGTTCCTGTGGTAGGTGCAAAAGGACAACTATACGTTACATGGACGGGACCCAAAGGCCTAATGTTGCAACAATCTTCGGATGGGGGTGACACGTGGTTGCCTGTAGAGCGCTGTTTAATGCAACAACCCGGCGGCTGGGATTTTAAAATACCTGGTATTTTTAGGTGTAATGGCTTGCCTGTATTGAATGTAGATCGAAGTAATGGGAAATATAAGGGAACCTTATACCTCAGTTGGAGTGATCAACGCAATGGGGTAAAGGATACCGATATTTGGTTAATCAAATCATCGGATGATGCGAAGACCTGGTCTGCACCGATTCGGGTAAATCAAGATAAAACCCAAACCCATCAATTCATGTCTACTTTTACGATTGATCAATCCGATGGGACCCTTCATTTCTTATTTTATGATCGTTCTTCAGCAAAACAACCCAATGAAACACACGTGGTTTGGGTTAACTCTATAAATGGCGGGTCAAGCTTTGAACAACAGCGTATTTCTGAGAAAACTTTTGTGCCAAATCCTAAAGTTTTTTTTGGTGATTATATCTCAATTGCTGCTGTTGAGGGTAGGGTGGTCCCTGTTTGGGTTCGCTCAGATCTCGGTAAAACTTCGCTTTGGACAGCCAATCTTTACCTAAAGTAATTTCGGTTCTTAATAAATTTCTAGCTTTACTAAAATAAGTTACCATGAGTGAAGATATGAAAGAGTGCCCGTCGTGTCAATGTCCATATGGATATGAAAGTGGCGAAAATGAATATACCTGTCCCGAATGTTCCTACGTATGGACAGTAACTGAAGAGGCTGATTTGGATGAGTTGATGGTGATAGATTCGAACGGTGTGCGCTTGCAACCCGGCGATACGGTTGTTGTGGTGAAGGATCTACCGGTGAAAGGAGCACCGAAATCCGTAAAGGCCGGAACAAAAGTTAAAAACATTCGCCTAACCGATGGTGATCACAACATAGATTGTAAAATAGAAGGGTTTGGTGCTATGGCGCTCAAGTCAGAATTCGTTCGAAAAGCCTAAGCGGTCATTAATTAAATTTAAAGGCAATAAAATCGGTCTATTAACGATACCGAATTCATGAAAAAAATACGAGCTTACTTTTTTATTCTGTGCTGTTGGTCTTCCCTGAATGCGCAAGATTGGCAGGCACTTCCTTCATTTCCTGGCGTAGCACGTGATGATGCCACCGGGTTTGTCATTGGAGACGAGTTATTTATTGGTACTGGATTAAGTCCATGGTGGTCGGCTTTAGCTGATTTTTATCGCTACCAAAGTGCTACAAATCAATGGGTAAATGCAGCGTCACTTCCTTCGGGAGCTGAACGACAATATGCTGCTGGTTTTACCTTAAACGCTTCGGGTTTTGTGTTTGGTGGATATAATGGAAGCGACTATTTGAATGACATGTGGCGTTATGATCCGTCTTCTGACGCGTGGTTGATCAGCGATAGTTTACCTTCGTTTGGTCGTTCCGGGTCTGCATCTTTTGTCTTGAACGATAGGTTTTATCTGGTGGGCGGTAAGCACGCTGCGGGTGCTGCAACAGATGAGGTGTGGTCGTATGATGCCGTAACTTCTGCGTGGATACAAGAACCAAATTTTCCTTTTGGAGCCTTGTGGAGGGCTTCTGCGTGTGCATATAATGGAAAAGGATTTATGTTGTTTGGTCGGGATGAGAACAATCAATTTCAGCACGGATTTTATTCGTTCGATCCAATCACCAATCAATGGGAGTCCTTGCCTTCATTCCCTAGCCTCGGACGAAGTCATGCGGCCTTGTTTGCCTTGAATGATGGTGTTTATGCGGGTCTTGGTATCGATAGTTTGGGGAATTCGCATAATGATTTGTGGAAGTTCAATGAAATCGGCAACGAATGGATTGCACTTCCTGGCATTCCAGCGTTGGGGAGACGCGGTGGGGTTTGCTTAGCAACCCAAGATGGGATGCATTATGTAACCGGTATTGATGAAGGGAACAATCGCCTAACGGAACATTGGATGTATTCACCAATTGTTGGTTTAGAAATACCGACTGGAGTGGATCAACGCCTTATTGGATCCTTTGACCTGTTGGGTAGACCCAATTCGATCAAGGTAAATCAGATAGTATTGGATTATTACGCCAATGGAACCGTAAAGAAAAGATTCCAATGGGTTCCTTAAATTAAATTACCATGACACCTTGGGTCAGTAGTGTTCACTGTATGGTAAATCCATTTAAATTCGTGAAATCAAAAATGACACTATGAACAACTTAGTTAAGCTACTTCTTGTTGGCATCGTTTGCTTGCTTGTGAGCTCATGTGATTTCAAGCAATCAAAACGTTCGGGTGGGACCTATGTAAAACCAACCGTTACCCGAACCGGACAAATTCGAAAGGGGTATGTGCGTAAAAAATATAGTACCAGTAAACATGCGGTCCGAAATCGAATGCGTTCACGGTATTATTATCACACCCGTGGTAAATACCGGCGCAAACATTAATCGACTACAAAGTGAGTTGAATTTAAGGCGAGTACCTTATAGTTCGAATCAATTAAACTCCCACCTTCGGGTATTTCATCTGAAAAGGTGAACGCATTGTCCTCAAAGAAATACGCGACAAAGGGCGCAAGTACCAAACACATTTTCAATGCTTTTGCCTCTACTGGATTGATTTGCTGATGGAATTGCCGAACCACATTAAATAAGCTGCTGAAATTTTGTTTCTCATTATTGAGTGAATCTACCCGAACGCGTAAGCCTGGTTTCTCTGGATTTATGTCTTCATAAAAATGAATAGGGAACTGCATGTATACACCGTGGTGTAGCCTCAAAATCACATAGGGGAATCTTCCATACCCCTGAGCGCGTTTTTCTGCGTTCAGAGGGAATACATCTTGGGAACTCATGCTTCGGTTGCTTTAAGTTGAATTTCTTCCGTTTCTTCTAAAGGAAAGGGGAGCGGAAGCGGCATTAACAGAATAAACCGTGCTTGTGACTGAATCATAAAAGCCCCGGCATTGCAATGTTGAAAGTAGGTGGCTCCCGTGAAATAGCGGTCGGCTCCAAATTGAAGTACCACACAATCATTCATTCCTGTCAAATCAATCAGGGTGCTTAGTCCTTGATGTTTCACTTCAATTACTAAAGGTAAGTCCACAGCCGTGCTCGGAATATGCACTTGGTGACTCGTGGCGGGAATATACTCCGCATTCATCTTGGCAATCATGCCATTTTTTAACCAAACAATCACTTGTTTTTTCATACAAATAAGTATTAAAGGTGAATAAACTTAGTTGCATTTCGAGCTTATGGGGAACCAACGTTTATTTTGACCTTTCAGCCCGTATCGTTTTACCACCGTGGTGTCTTCACTCGGTTGGTACCATTTAAGGTTCGAAATACAATGAACAGATAATCAGTTTTTTAGAATTGGTTACAAATCAGTCGATGAATAAACAAAATGAATTGTTTTGGGTTATGTTGCTACTACTGCTTTAAATAACCTAACCAGGCATGACCCTATCTGATTCTCTTAACTATGATTATGTTTTTCTGGGTCTGGGTTGCGGAAATGGCCTCATGTTACTTCAGTTAGCGGATGAAGGGATGCTAGCCAATAAGCGCATCTTGGTTATTGAACCAGAGCTGATCGTAAAAAATGATAGGACCTTTTGTTTTTGGATGGAACCGGAACGGGTTAATTCATGCTTCTTATCAGTGTTGGTTGAAAATCAATGGCGTAAGGTAAATGTTGGGGAAAAAGTTCAATCGTTAGATTCGCTTCGTTACTATCGCATTTCGGGGAGAACCTTGAGTGAAAAAGTTCAATCGCTACTTACTCGAGAAAACGCTCGAATCATTCAAATCAAGTATGATGGAATCCCTAAAACGGATGGCGAAAACGCACAATTATCAATCTTGGGGGAGCACCTTACCGCGTCCTTGGTCTTTGATAACCGTCCACCAAGTTATGTTGAGCCAAATGCAAGTGAAACACGCTTGTTTCAAAGTTTTTATGGGTGGGAAATTAAATCCGATCGTCCGGTGTTTGATGCAGATTGTTTTACGATGATGGACTTTAATGTGCAGCAAGAAGGAGCTACTCAGTTTATGTACGTTCTGCCTTTCGATGAACATAGAGCGTTGGTTGAAATTACTCGTTTTGGCGAAGAGTTACTTCCTTCAGAACGTGCGGAGCAGGCTTTGTTAAGCTATCTAACCCAGCATTCGATATGTTATTCGATAGAAGACAAAGAAAAGGGCGTGATTCCAATGTTTAGCCATTCCATTTTGGGGAATGCATCCAGCAGTGCGTGGATTAATACCGGGGAGCGAGCGGGCATGTTGAAACCGAGTACAGGCTATTCGTTTGAACGGTCCTTGACTTTTGCAAAGCATGTGGTTGAGGGAATCAAAGTGAACAGCAAACCTTACCTTACTAAAAAAACACGCTTTGCTTATTACGATCGCCTATTGCTACAAATACTTCGCGATCAACCAGCGAAAGGAGCACTCATTTTCACACAATTGTTTAAGCAAAATGCAGCTATAAACGTATTTAAATTTTTGGATGAGCGCAGTACCTTACGTGAAGACCTTCGAATCCTAAAGAGCCTACCGTTCGGACTTTTTGTTGGTGCCGCTATCAAGGATGCGGTTTGGAGGAGTCCCAAGATTTTGCATGGCTTGACCCCAATGCTGCTATTCGGCTGTTTGGTCTTTTTACTTCAAGCGCTCGAACAGATGCCCTTGGTTTATGGAATATTAGGGATTGGAATGTTAGTCCTTGGAATTCCACATGGTGCTCTGGATCACCTGCATGCATTAAAAAAACCTTTGGGTTGGAATATGTTAGGCTATGTGTTCATGTACCTTGGGCTTGGGGCCTTAATTCTTGGCGTTTTTTCGCTAAGTCCTTGGGGTGGGTTACTCCTTTTCCTTGGCTATTCGATGTGGCATTTTGGGGAGGCAGATTTTGCACATTGGCGTTTGGGCAGGTCGGGTATGGCTTTGCTCTGGGGGTGCTACGTTTTGGGAAGTCTACTGGGGAGTCATGTGCATGAGACGGTCATGATTTTACGTGAAATGAAGGTAACATTCCCTTTTGATCTAGGTGCATTTGATTCTTTTGGCATGTGGTGGATTCTATTCGGTGGAGCTTTTTTTATTGGGTGGAAAAGAAATCGATCCATGATAACCAGTGTGCTGTCTCTTTTGATTTTGAGTGCGCTTCCCTTGATTCCAGCCTTTGCCGTTTTCTTTATTTTTCAGCACAGTTTACATGGTTGGAAAAAGTTGAAGGAATTGAACTCCGAATCGGAAATGCAACGTTGGATTAAGGCCCTGCCTTTTACCTTGGGTGCTTGTTTGTTGTTTGGAGTGAATGCCTATTTCGGATCGTTCTCTTGGGGACAAGTTTTCATATTTCTAGCCGCACTCAGTTTCCCGCATGTGGTCCTTATGGCTACCCTGTATCGAAAATCCTCGATAGGAGCCTGATTCGATAGCTAATTAAGTTTTTGTATTTTTTTTGTAACCAATATAATTGACCTCGTTGTTGAGGTATAATCATCCAGAATTTCTGTGTTTGCAGAAGCCAACCGACCCGGCAGGGCACGGTGGAAAAATGATGAGGGGCGCCGCTCAAAAGAATATGCTAGGCCAGTTTATTCTGAATGATTTTATTGTTTAACCGCCATTAGGCATAAAATTTTTATAGAATGAAACGATTGAATCAATGGGCAAGATTGCCTAAAAAACAACATGTAGTATTCGCTTGCCTTGTACTGCTTACTGGTATTTCACATGCAAACGCTCAAGCATTTATGCTATTAGACGGGTATGAAGCGCGTACCCCACACGATATCCGCCCCATATACCGCATGTATGAAAAGCACTTTGAATCGAAAGAAGATGCAGTGGATAGTCATAAAAAGGTTTTAGATCTGAATGATATTGATACGGCGTCTACTTGGGTTGAATGGGAGATGGATACTCCTATTTTTTCAAGTATGCAGTTTTTTAATACAAAAAAGAAAGTGATGGTAACGTTTGTTACCCTTAACAACGATGGGGGGTATTCAAGTGTTTTTATGGAGTGTAAAAATGTGAGGTTTGAATTATTTGAAAGTGATGGCTATATGTTTGAATATGATCCTGCTGAAAGCAGAGACCGTAACGATTAAAGTCGATTAATTTTTTAATAAGAATAACCATGAAAAAACAATGGATCATATGGCTTGGGATGGTCATCGGAATGATGAACCCCTTCTGGGCACAAGAAGAAAATCCAATGGAACCCACAGCAAAACTGGGATCCTTGAAATTATCTGACGGAAGTAGCTATTACGGTGAAATAGAATTGGGGCAACTGAGTGGAATAGGTACCCAGTTTTATCCGGATGGTACCTGGCGAACAGGCCATTTTCAAGACAATAAGTACCTCGCAGACTTTATTGCCAAACCCCCATGGCATATGGTGGGGTTGGACTTCATGCTGGATCGGGAGTACGAAATGGAAACATTTGCTATGGACCTAAAAATTCTCAATGAAGTACCGGACAGTTTGCAGTTGTATATTGCGCCCTTTGGTACCGGTAAAATCAATGGGACTCAATATTATGGAGGTATTCAAACCCAATGTGGTGGCTATTATTCTGTAATCAAAGGGGAGAATAGCGGCCGTTTTATACGCTTGGGACGGGCCATGATTTTTTCTCGTTGGGGAACTCGAACTGCTTCGGCATTTAAAAAAGCGGATGGTGGGGTATGTGAAAGCAGTGGATATGAAGATGATTTTGTCTCTGTACGGAATGGGCTGGACTGGTCGAAAGGAACCTATACCCTTACCCTAAGAAAAACGAATGAAACCGTTATCATAGATAGCGTGTTGCATACGTACGTTGCCATGGAGGTGTATGATCACAAGAAAAAACAAACCTTTTATGGGGGTTCCATTGCGTTTCCGGGAACTACTTTAACATTAAGCCAACGGAATTATATCTTTTTTGAGCTATATGGTAAACGGGTGAACGTAAATGAACTCCCTCCCTTGAAATTCGTTTGTGAAAATTATAAGGTTAATGGCCAAGCCGTTCATTTTACCTTTGCGGCTGCCATGTATGACAAGGCATATCCAATCTATGCAGACGCTCACTATCGAGATGGGAAATTTAGCATTGAATTAGGTAAACCATGCGCCAAACCGCTCATGGAGGGGGAAGGGATTTATTATCACATCTTCCCAATGGAATAGCAAGGTATAAACGTTCGTATGTTAGCCACAATTCAAATAAAAAAGATTGCTTGTTGTATAATGCTATCTTAATGGATGATGTTCCTCTCTGATTTCTCGATTTTTCTGAACTTTTCCTCTTACTTCGTGTTTCTATTTTATATCTTTCCTCATGCAAAAATCAGGTTTTGTTTTTACACCCTACGATGCTCCTGATCAAACGCCATTCGATACCTTGTTTGACGTTTTTATGGAAATAATCACGCACACCTCAGGCGATATGGAAGAGGCGATGGAGTGGATGAATGTTATCGACCAAGAGTACAAGTTAACCACGGAGGATTACACCATGGATGATTTCATCGAAGACTTGAAGAAGAAAGGGTATTTGAGGGAAGAAATCCAAGGCGATGGGAAGGGGATTACGGAAATTACCGCAAAAACGGAACGAACGATCCGCAAAAAAGCGATGGACCAACTGTTTGGGAAGATCAGAAAACAAGGAGCGGGAAGTCATAAATCCAAAAAGAGTGGGCAAGGGGATGAATCTACTGGGGAGTTTCGGAATTATCAATTCGGAGATTCGTTTGAACATATTTCGGTTACGGAAAGCCTCAAGAATGCGCAAATCAACAATGGAATTGGTGAGTTTAGATTAACCGAACAGGACTTGGTAGTGGAAGACACCCACCACAAGGCGCAGATGAGTACCGTGCTCATGATTGATATCAGCCACAGCATGATTTTGTATGGCGAAGATCGAATAACACCCGCTAAAAAAGTGGCGATGGCCTTAGCTGAACTGATCACTACGTCGTACCCGAAGGATACCTTGGATGTGATTGTGTTTGGTGATGATGCCTGGCCGATAAAAATAAAAGACCTTCCGTATTTGAATGTAGGACCGTATCATACCAATACTGTGGCTGGATTGGAATTAGCCATGGATATTTTACGCAGAAAACGGAATACCAACAAGCAAATATTCATGATCACTGACGGTAAACCGAGTTGCCTTCGCATGCCAGACGGACAATATTACAAAAACAGCAATGGCCTCGATGAGTATATCGTTGACCGTTGTTATACCATGGCGGCTCAGGCACGAAAAATGCACATTCCGATCACCACCTTCATGATAGCCCAGGATCCTTATTTAATGACGTTTATCGAAGAATTTACCGCATCGAACAAGGGAAAAGCATTTTATACGGGGTTAAAAGGATTGGGGGAAATGATTTTTCACGATTACGAAAGCAATAGAAAAAAACGAATTAAATAAACGAATGAATACTTCCATTAGCACCTTTGGCGAACTTAAAGCCTCAGGGTATCAACCAAAGTCGATAAAATCAGAATTAAGGGACAACCTAATTTCAAATATTCAAGCTGGACGTCCTTCGTTTCCAGGGATGCATGGGTACGAGCATACGGTAATTCCGCAATTGGAACGTGCCATCCTATCGAAACACAACATCAATTTATTGGGCTTGCGTGGTCAAGGAAAAACAAGAATTGCACGCCTGATGGTCAACTTGTTGGACGAATACATTCCGTACATTGCGGGCAGTGAAATGAACGATGATCCATTTCAACCCATCAGTCGCTTTGCGCGGGATTTAATGGCAGAGAAGGGAGACAATACGCCGATTGCATGGCTACACCGCAACGATCGCTTTGCTGAAAAATTAGCTACGCCCGATGTTACCGTGGCTGATTTAATTGGGGATATAGATCCTATTAAGGCGGCGAGTTTGAAGCTTAGTTATGCCGATGATCGTGTGATTCATTTCGGGATGATTCCACGAGCCAACCGCTGCATCTTCGTGATCAATGAGCTTCCCGACCTACAGGCGCGTATTCAGGTGGCATTATTCAATATGTTAGAGGAAGGCGATGTGCAAATTCGTGGGTTTAAACTGCGTTTACCGCTTGATGTGCACTTTGTTTTTACAGCGAATCCAGAGGATTACACGAATCGAGGGAGTATCGTTACGCCCTTAAAAGACCGAATTGGTTCCCAAATTTTGACGCATTATGCACCGAACATTCACATTGCAAAACAGATAACACAGCAAGAAACGGAACAATTGGATCAACGCCTATGTAAAGTCCATGTGCCTGAACTGGCGAAAGATATTTTGGAGCAAATTGCATTTGAAGCCAGAGACAGTGAGTATATCGATCATAAAAGTGGCGTGAGTGCGCGAATGAGCATTACCGCATTTGAAAATCTGGTCAGTACAGCTGAGCGAAGAGGGTTACTTAATCACGAGAAAGAAACTACGGTTCGTTATAGTGATTTACTCGGGGTAATTCCGTCCATGATTGGGAAAATGGAACTCGTGTATGAAGGCGAGCAGGAGGGGAGTGCGGTCGTTGCGGAACATTTAATTCAAAAAGCAACCAAAACCCTCTTCTTAACTTCCTTTCCAAAAATCGAAAAGTTAAAGAAAGAAGACCAAGAAACGGCATACGATGAGGTATTGCAATGGTTCATTGATGCGGATTCGTTTGAGTTGTTAGACGAAGGTTCCGAGAAGGCACATGCCAAGGCATTAATGGCCATTAAGCCCCTCCAGAAATTGGTTCAAACCTATTGTCCGAAGGTTCCTAAAGAGGATCTTGCATTCCATATGGAATTTGTACTTTGGGCATTGGCGGAATTTAAGCAACTATCGAAAAAAAGAACTGCGGCTGGGCTTTCTTTTAATGACATGTACGATAGCTTTTTGACGGGATTGTAAGCTGAATTCACCGAAGGTAAGGTGATCGAATCCCTTGTTTAGCTTGGGTAGAATTTATTCCTCGGCACTTCCTTTTTTAGATTTACGATACAGGTAGGCATCGTAGATAAAGCGTTTGGCAAAGCGTACTTGCTTGTCTGCATTGATGAATTTTTTAAAGACATTGGCATTGACACCGAAGTATTCGTAGCTGTCGCCGTTGGTGAAGGTAATTTCAAGCAGTAAGCCTTTGTGTTTGTAATCGGCTATCCCACATTCCATAATCACTTGTTCGTACTCGGGACGGTTGGCTTCAATGGTTTCTGGGGCAATACTCACTAAGAAATGATAACCATCGGTTATTTCTCGGCCCATGATGGCCGCTTCGGCTTGCATCGGATCACCGTCTTGAAACTTGTCAGGATGCCATTGTTTAACCAAGCGACGGTAGGTAGATTTCAATGCAGCTAATTCAATTGGGTCTTCAATCTCAAATAGTTTCTTGTATTGGTTGATGCGTTTCATGCGCTGATAGTGTTCGTTTGGGATTAAATGTCGTGTTTGAATCCTGAATTAAGCCGCGAAGATAGGCATAGATTTCCAAGGGAACTATTTTTACGCAGTAAGAATCGTTAAAGAATAGGGTTGCTTAACGTTGATTAATGGCTGTCTTTAAGCGTTCAACTTCTTTTTCCCAAGACTTAATGATGAGGGTTTGATTTTCAATTTGCGCCTCTTTTTCTGAAAAGGTTCTCAAGAAATGGAATTCTTTGATTTTTTCGAGCTTCGCGTAGGCTTCTTCAAGTTGTTCCACGGCGTGGTCATACCGGTAACGCAATTTTTGAAGTTCTTTTTGCCGTTCTTCTTCTGCAATTCGTTTCGCTTCTTCTTCTTGATGGGCCAATTCCCGTGCTAGCGTTAGTTCACGTTGTTTTTGCAATTCCTCTTGCTTAATCTCTAACTGTTCTTGCAGGGCTGCTTCCTTTTGTTCTTGATTGTTCATGTATAAGTAAACACTGACGGAAACCACAATAAAACCAAGGCAAATCAACGCAATGGTTGAAGGGGTTAAAAACGATTTATTTACGCTGGGTGGTGCGGCCGATTGAATGGGGTCGCTCATTGGCGGTGGGGTAGCTTGTTTGGGTTTAAAGGGTGGTGGCTGGTGTTTGAATAAATCGGCAAGTTCGGAAACTGAGCCGGCTTCTTCCCATTGTTCTTGGCCTTCGAACCAAAGCATGGTATCTCTTGTAATTCGAATTTGTTGCAATTCTTCTTTGGAGTACGGTCCCACCTGACGACCATCGATATGCAGGAAATACTTAGACATCGGAATTAATAATTCAAGTTAGCGGTATTATGTATCTACGAATGTACTTATTTTTCACCACATGTCTTGGGACTTGAAGGGGGCAACAAAGGAACCCGTTCATGGTACGTATATTTCCCTATGCTTAGTTTAAATGGATCGGGGTAGGGAGTATCCACAAGGTATTTCCCGTAATGTGTATGTGCTTGGCCCAGCTCATGCCATGTACGGTTTTGATGGCGGATAAATCAAGGTCACGCTGTTCCATTTCATGGATGAGTGCGTTCATGAATCCTTGGATGGCAACGTTGTAGTATCGAATGCCCACTTTTTGATTGAAGGCAGCGGCCAATTCCTGGTTGCTCAACGTGTGCAAATATACGGCGTAATGAGCGGTGTATTCTTTGGCACTGTAGATGGTTTCGTTGGGGAATAGTTGTTGATTCATACGGAGCAATAGGTAACGGATGATAGGGATAAAGTTACGTATTTAGGTTTTATAGGGAAAGGTGATTGTAGGCTTCGTTAATTTTAAAGCGGCCCTTCGATATGTCCGACGTTGCGGACTACTCAGGGACCGCACATGATGTATTGCATATAAATTAAAGCGGTCCCTGAGCCTGTCGAAGGGCCGCTTTACAAGCTAGTCAGGGACCGCCCCAGATGTCTTTAATTCATTTTCATCCGCTTAAGCGGTAATGAAATAGGTAATATTGTAAATCCCATTTCACTTTTCTTTTTTCGATGTTACGAGTACCTCAACACAAGTAAAAAAGAAACAAAAAATCAATCGCGACGGGTTTTATATTGGTGCGCCCTTCGATATGTCCGACTTTGCGGACTACTCAGGGACCGCACATGATGTATTGCATATAAATTAAAGCGGTCCCTGAGCCTGTCGAAGGGCCGCTTTACAAGCTAGTCAGGGACCGCCCCAGATGTCTTTAATTCATTTTCATCCGCTTAAGCGGTAATGAAATAGGTAATATTGTAAATCCCATTTCACTTTTCTTTTTTCGATGTTACGAGTACCTCAACACAAGTAAAAAAGAAACAAAAAATCAATCGCGACCGGTTTTTTACGCGGCGTTATACTCCTAAGACTTGACCCTTTCAGTGATCCTTCGGCTTCTTCAGGGTACCCCAAGTCTTACTTCGCTCCACTTGCTAGAAAAACAGTCGCTAGAAAAACCAAGCGTATTGGATATTGTTTCGGTGCTTACGGATCAAGACGATTATACAAAAACAAGAAACTATTGGAAATACCTTAAAACCAAATTCAATAAGGAAAACAATGAGTTGGTTAGCCTCACTAACCAACTGAAGCTACAAGCAGCTGACGGAAAGGACCGCTTTAGAATCTTCGGTTGAGGTAAAACAGAACAATTACAATGCATTCAACAAGGTGTTAGCGGTTTCGGCATGGAGTTTAGTAAATGCAAACAATCGTTTGCCGAGGTCTTTTAAGGATGCACCTAAATGATAGACCTCAGTATCATCAATAATCAAAAACCGATCATGGCTTTTAGTTATTGTTTTTACCTCAAAGTTCCCGTATTGTTCGTTTGCTTTTGCCAGGTCTAATGCGAGTTGCTTACTTAATGCGTTATTTCCATGTGGTTCGACTTGGGTCCGAATGATAACACGCACATGGGCCTGTTTTTTAGCTAATTGTGTAAACGTGCGTTCATCTATGTAATTGTCGATTAGGGTAATGCGCTGTTGAGCAGATCGTATGATGCGGGAGCTTAATTCATAGGCATCAAAAACTTGCCCATCCATGAAGATTCCTTGTACAGGTAGGTCCTTTGTTTTAATTTGCACTTCTATTTGATTCATCTGATTGGTAAGTCCTTCGAGTTGGTTTTCAAACCGATTCATGCGGTTGTTGATAGCATATCCTTTGAGCAAGTAGTCGGTTAGTATACGATTAGCCCAAATCCGAAATTGGGTGCCTTTGATAGATTTAACGCGATAACCAACAGAAATGATCACATCCAGGCTGTAGAATTCTATCCGTCGTTTCACTTCACGGTTACCTTCCATTTGAACTATCAAGGAATCCTTGACAGTTGAGTTCCTATCCAGTTCTTTCTCTTTGAAACAGTTATTAATATGTAGGCTAATATTCTGCTTGCTTTGATTGAAAAGCAAAGCCATTTGTTGTTGAGAAAGCCAAACCGTTTCATTTTCAAGGGTTACTTCAATGCGTTCTGAATGGCTATCGGCTTGGTAAATAATGATTTCGTTTTTCATGGCAATTCGTTGGATAGTCCAAGTAACGATGCGCAATGGATTTCATTGTGGTGGGAAGTTTGGACATTGAGACGTTTGGACATGAAGATGTTTGGACATTGAGACATTTGGACATGAAGACATTTGGACATCAAGACGTTTGGACATTCAGAATTAACTATAATTGATTTTAAAGCGGCCCTTCCCTTGTCCGCAGTAGCGAGGCGAAGGCTTACAGGCTCAGGGAACGCTTGCTATTCACCATGGGCATTGATAGCTTTTTGGTTTGAATTTCCTATCTTTAATGTTTCGATGAACCAGCAAAAAATATCCATTCGTTTTTTTAATGACCGTGAGGTTCGTGCGGTTTGGGACGAAGAAAATTCCAAGTGGTGGTTCAGCGTATTGGATATTGTTTCGGTGCTAACGGATCAAGACGATTATATAAAAACAAGAAACTATTGGAAATACCTAAAAACCAAATTCAAGAAGGAAAACAATGAGTTGGTTAGCCTCACTAACCAACTGAAGCTACAAGCAGCTGACGGAAAGGACCGCTTTAGAATCTTCGGTTGAGGTAAAACAGAACAATTACAATGCATTCAACAAGGTGTTAGCGGTTTCGGCATGGAGTTTAGTAAATGCAAACAATCGTTTGCCGAGGTCTTTTAAGGATGCACCTAAATGATAGACCTCAGTATCATCAATAATCAAAAACCGATCATGGCTTTTAGTTAATGTTTTTACCTCAAAGTTCCCGTATTGTTCGTTTGCTTTTGCCAGGTCTAATGCGAGTTGCTTACTTAATGCGTTATTTCCATGTGGTTCGACTTGGGTCCGAATAATAACACGCACATGGGCCTGTTTTTTAGCTAATTGTGTAAACGTACGTTCGTCTATGTAATTGTCGATTAGGGTAATGCGCTGTTGCGCAGATCGTATGATTCGGGAGCTTAATTCATAGGCATCAAAAACTTGCCCATCCATAAAGATTCCTTGTACAGGGAGGTCCTTTGTTTTAATTTGTACTTCAATTTGATTCACCTGATTGGTAAGTCCTTCGAGTTGATTTTCAAAACGATTCATGCGGTTGTTGATGGCGTATCCTTTGAGCAAGTAGTCGGTTAAACGTTGTGATGCCCATTTCCTAAATTGCGTTCCTCGTTTTGAATTCACTCGATATCCTACCGAAAGAATAGCATCAAGATTATAATGTTCTACCTGGTATGTTTTACCATCTGAGGCAGTTATTGCAAAAAATGCAACAACTGAATTTTTTATCAGTTCCTCTTCTTTAAAGATATTCTTTAAATGTTTTGAGATAACGGATTTATCTCGATCAAACACTGTTGCGATTTGAGTTAAAGAAAGCCAAACCGTTTCATTTTCAAGGGTTACTTCAATGCGCTCTGAATGGCTATCGGCTTGGTATATAATGATTTCGTTTTTCATGGCAATTCGTTGGATAGTCCAAGTAACGATGCGCAATGGATTTCATTGTGGGGGAAGTTTGGACATTAAGACATTTGGACATTGAGACGTTTGGACATTGAGACGTTTGGACTTTCAGAAATACCTCTCGTTGATTTTAAAGCGGCCCTTCCCTTGTCCGCAGTAGCGAGGCGAAGGCGGACAGGCTCAGGAACCGCACCCAGAACCAATGCTCGGATGTTTTGGTTTCAGCAGTTTATATTTTTTATGAGCGACTGTTTTACTAGCAAGAGAGACGAACTAAGGCTTGGGCAAGACCTTACCGAGGGAAACGAGCCTAAGGTCACCATGAAGAAGCCGAAGGATCACTGAAATGGTCAAGCCTTAGGAGTAAATCGCAGCGTATAAAACCCGTCGCGGAGATTTTTTGCTACTTTTTGGATAAAAAAGTAGTGGGGAGTTTTGGACCTTATGCACCCTGAGTAGTTTTCCGCCGCGGCGGAGGCGTATCGAAGGGTGCGGTTTGGAAATTGCTTCTGCTTAACTTTCTTTTGTCTTGATGTTTCGAGTTCCTCAACACAAGTAAAAAAGAAACAAAAGATCAAGGCACGGGATGGTACCTTGGTTTCACCATTTCCGCACCTCCTAAGCCTCTGTTTTGTCGGTGATCTTTCAGCTTCCTCCAAAAAAAACGATGCGTAGTTCGGTTTGGAAACCGGAACATCCAAGTGCCAGAGAGCGAGTTTTATTGGTGCGGCCCTTCGATACGTCCTTTGGACTACTCAGGGACCGCATAGCTTTTTGTAACTTAGACGTACCCTGAGTAGTTCTCCGCCTCGACGGAGGCGTATCGAAGGGTGCGGTAAAAAAGTAGATTCATCCCTTTTATAATATCCTTATCTTTACGCATATGAAACACGTAACGGTGGTAGCGGCTGTCATTGAACGTAATGGAAAAATTCTCTGCGTGCAGCGCGGAAAATCCGCACTCCCGTACATTTCAGAAAAATGGGAATTCCCCGGTGGAAAAATTGAGGCTAACGAAACGGAACAAGAAACCATTGTTCGCGAAATTCGGGAAGAGCTCCACATGGACTTCGTGGTGGGAGCAAAGCTGATGGTGGTAGAACACCGCTATCCGGATTTCCACTTGACCATGCATACCTATCGCGGTACCTCGAACGAAGAACCCCAACTCACAGAACACCTGGCGTACCGTTGGCTTGATCCAGCCGCCTTGCCTTCCTTAGACTGGGCGGAAGCGGATGTGCCGATTGTTGATGAATTGATGAAACGATGAATCCAAATCTTCACCAATTACAAGGGAGTTTAACTACGGGATTCATTGATCAAGCGCATGATTCGATACGTTCTTTTCGTCCTGAATTATTGCTCAATGATAAATCTACAGGTAAGAAGGTACTCACTACCATTGAGCAAGAGTTACGGAACTGTGATGAGTTTATGTTTTCGGTAGCGTTTATAACCACGAGTGGGATTGCCTCATTAAAACAAACCTTAAAAGAGCTCGAGGAGCGTAAAATACCAGGTAAAATTTTAGCTTCTCAGTATTTGAATTTCACCCAACCTGAGGCTTTGCGTTGGCTTTTGAATTTTGAAAATATTGAGTTAAAAATTGTTACCGATGGGGACTTCCATTCTAAAGGGTATATTTTTAGAAAGGGGAATTTTTATAACCTCATTATCGGTAGTTCTAACCTTACAGCAAGCGCATTAAGTCTAAATAAAGAATGGAATCTCAAGGTTACTGCAATGGATGCAAGCGAGCTTATTGCACAATCTGTTGCCTCCTTCAATGCGGAATTTGCCGATGCTACTGAGGTAGATGCAAGATGGATTACTACCTACGATTTGTATTATCGCAGTCAATTGGAACGAAATCGCCGCATCCAAATGCCTTTTGAAGGCGAAGTAGTGAAGGAAATCAAACCAAACTTGATGCAGCGTGAGGCACTTGAAAATATCAATCGCTTACGGAAAGATGGAAAGAAAAAAGCCCTTTTGATTTCGGCTACCGGAACCGGTAAAACCTATTTGTCAGCCTTTGATGTCAATGTTTTTAAACCGAAAAAGTTCTTATTTCTTGTGCATCGGTTAACTATTGCTAAAAAGGCCATGGAAACCTATAAAGCCATGTACGGTGATCAGTTCACTATGGGCCTTTATTCAGGAGATGAACGCGAGGTTGATGCGGATTTCATTTTTTCTACTATACAAACCTTGTCCAAAGAAGAGCACCTTTCGCGCTTTGCTAAGACTCATTTTGATTACATCGTAATTGACGAAACCCACCGAGCTGGGGCTTCCTCCTATCAGCGCATCATGGGATATTTTGAACCCGAGTTTCTTTTAGGTATGACGGCAACACCGGAACGAACGGATGGTTATGATGTTTTTAAAGCATTTGATTACAATATTGCATATGAAATTCGTCTACATCGGGCGCTTGAAGAAGAGATTCTAAGTCCATTTCATTATTACGGTGTCGCCGATCTTTCCGTAGATGGTGTGCCAATTGAAGATAAGAGCGAATTCAATTTACTTACTGCCAAAGAACGGGTAGATCGAATTCAAGCAAGTGCAGAATTCTACGGGTGTGATGACGGGAATGTGCGTGGTTTGATTTTTTGTTCAAGAAAAGAAGAAGCCCGTGCCCTGTCAAATGAATTCAATAAACGTCGAAATCGCAAGCAGCATTTTTATCAAACCATAGCATTGACTGGGGAGGATCAGGAGGACGTGCGTGCGAAAGCCATTGAACGATTGGAGAGTAATGACCGATCCGATCAATTGGATTATATTTTCACGGTTGACATTTTTAACGAAGGGATTGATATTCCTAGAATCAATCAGATTATTATGCTAAGGCCGACGCAATCGGCTATAATTTTTGTTCAGCAATTGGGGCGTGGCTTAAGAAAAGCGAGCGATAAAGAATACCTTACAGTTATCGATTTTATCGGGAATTACGCCAATAACTACATGGTACCAATTGCGCTATACGGAGATACAACGTATAACAAGGACAATTTGAGGCATTTGATTTCTACAGGAAGTCAATTCATGCCAGGAACATCAACCATTCAGTTCGATCGCATTACCAAAGAGCGAATTTTTAAAGCAATTGATGAATCTAACCTGCAAATGAAAAAGGACCTGGTTAAGGATTTTGATTTGTTAACTCGGCAACTAGGGAGAATTCCCATGATGATGGATTTTGTTTCGCACGGTTCAAGAGATCCTTATGCGTATGTTGATTATGGAAAGAGTTACTATTCCTTCATTCGTGGTTTAGAATCTTCGTTAGAAATCTTACCGAAAACATCGATTCAATTGTTGGAGCAGTTTTCGCAAGAAATCGCCAACGGAAAACGCATTGAGGAGCTTGCTGCATTAAACGTTTTGTTGGAGAAAAAAGAATGCACGAGCAAGACCCTTTCGAAATACTGTGGTTTACTTTTAGGTAGTACATATCCCATTTCTGAGCCTTGTTTTGCTTCATTAGAATGGAACCTTAATTTTGAATTTATCAAAAAACCTATACCTGTTCTAAAAAAGGTTGGTGGTGCTTTTGAGTTAACGGATTCTTTCAACTCCATGGTGCTTAATCCCACGTTTAAACGGTTTCTTTTGGACGCCTTGGCCTATGGGATTCATGCATTTCAGAAACGATTTAAGGCCACACATTTTCATCATGGATTTGTTTTAGGGGCAAAATATAGTCGAAAGGATGTTTGCAGAATTTTAAACTGGGAGAAAGATATTAGTAGTACCGTTTATGGTTATCGCACCAACCACAAGGTGACGCCTTGTTTTGTTACCTATCAAAAATCCGAGGACCGCACACAAAGTACACAATACAACGACCATTTCATTGACAATAAAACCTTTGCGTGGGAATCGAGATCCAACCGAAAAGTTGACAGCCAGGAAATTAAAAATTTATTGGAATCCGAATTGATTCTACTCTTCGTTAAGAAATCCGACGGAGAGGGCACCGATTTCTATTGCTTAGGGGAAGTGAAAATAGCAGAAGGGTCCATGAAGCAAGCTTACATGCCCAAATCCAACGAACCCGTAGTTCATTTTACCTACAAATTAGAGCATGCTGTGGAAAACGCGCTGTATACGTATTTGATTGGGGAGGGTTAATGTATTATTCTTTGTAAATTTATTCGCTTATAATGATGCAATTACCAAAAGACCAATTTGTCGATACCGGATTACTGAGTTCGGTTTTTAATCATACCACGGCGAGTTATAAGTTTTATTGGTTTTTGGCGATCTTAGAAAGCGTTGAACAAGTTAACTCAGAAAAGAGGTTCATTGAAATTGCAAAACATGAGCTTTTTGCACGAATGATTGCCAATGCTTGGTATACTGTAAATTACTTCCATCTGTCTTTTGGTGCGCATGATAAAATTGAAATAGCAATCAATAAAATTAATGAGATTAAAAACTTTGAAATAGATGAGCGTAAAGATACATTAGCAAGTAAGTTGATTAATTCCTCAAGTAGAGATATTCATCAGATTCTCAATCATTTTGATAAAAATGTCCCTTTTAAATTTTTAAGTCCTTGGTTAGGTACAGGAGCAGAGAGGGTTATAAAAGAAAAATCACAAGAAAATTATAATTTACCGCCTTACAGTTTGTATGATGATCGAATTTTAATTCAACCTGCATGGTTTGATTATTTTCGTAGAAATTCGGGATTGCTTAAAGATTTCTGCTACTGGAATTTAGCATTATTTCTAGCCGCTCGAAATCCAAACGTGCCTAACATCCCAAATAAACTCATAAGACCGTTAAAACGGCAATCTCTACTAAATCAGAAGAAGGAATTTTGGGATCTTGTTATTACCCATAAAAAAGGATCGATAGATTGTATTTATACCAATAGTAAATTAGGCATTGGAGAATATGCGGTAGAACATTTTATTCCATTTCAGTTTGTTACCCATGATTTAATGTGGAATTTAATACCGGCATCCCCCTCGTTTAATAGTATTAAAAGCGATAAACTACCTGATTTAAATACGTATTTCAAAAGTTTTTATGAAGTTCAAAAAGAGGCTGTTTCAATCATCAAATTAAGCCAACCAAAGAATAAATTCTTATCTGATTACCTTGTAATGTTTGATGAATTAATACCGACAGAGAAAAAGTATCGATCACGGATTGAACCGCTGATTTCCATTGCATATAATAATGGATTTGAATTTTTACAATAAAATGGACGACTTTACTCTAATTCCAAAAGATCAAATAGTTTTTGAGAACAACTATTTCTTCATGATTTATGATGCATTTCCTGTTTCACCCGGCCATATTTTAATTATTTCAAAACGTTTGGTTCCTAACTATTTTGAACTAAACGAAGAAGAACTAGTTCAATTAAACCATTCAATTATTAAAGCGAAATCACTTATTGATTCAACATTTAATCCTATAGGTTATAATATTGGAATGAACTGTGGACTAGCCGCAGGTCAAACTATTTTTCATTTTCATTGCCATATAATTCCCAGATACCAAGGGGATACCCAAAATCCTAGTGGTGGGGTTCGTGGAGTTATTCCTGATAAACAGCATTATTAGTTTTGCACACCCCCAATCACCCCCCGCATATACTCCCTCAGGGGTTCATTGCATACATACACGTAGGTGCCGTGTATGCCGCGAAGCATCATGGTGTGGTAGATGTTTAGGATATAGGCGCGCAATTGTTCGGGGTCCGCAATGCCTTGTTTCCCTTTTTTGTCTTTGTAATTAGCTGAAATGATTTCAATAGCCTTTGTACTTGGATTGTACGTGATTTCGGTGCCAAAGATGATTCCGGTATAATTGAGGTCGTACCCTTGGGTGGTATGAATACAGCCTACCTCTTGGAATGCATTGGGGCTGTTAATCCAGTCTTCATTGGTGCTGTTCCATTTTAACGCGAGGCCGTCCAATTCAATGTCTGGTACATTCGATTTTTGTGATTTCCATTCCCATGAATACCCGGAAAGTAAACGGCACAGTCCCAGTTCCTGTTCCTTACTGCGAAGCGCCTCGTAAAGTTCCGCCAAGGAGTCAAAGAGTTGTAAGTCATATTGGCTGGATGCGAAAGGGGTTGAGGCCTTGCCACTAAGTACCTCGTCTACAAATGAAATGTAATCGAGGCCGCCTTGCACGCGCATTTGCGATTTCAGTTGCAAGATTTTTGCGCTCCATTTATGTTTTGCAAAATGGGATGGGTTAATGTCAGACGGTTTAATGGATTGCCCTTGGTCGTAGAATAAAATCTGATGACGGGACATCTTGCAAATCCAATCTAATTCGTTGCCTTCATATTTATCTAAGCCCAAACGCGCATTGGTTTCATCGAAACTACCGAAGTTGGTAATGTTCTTTCGCTGTCGAAGACGGTGGGCTTCATCCACAATGAGTACATCATACTGCGTTTTTGCTGCCTCCGACGGACCAATCACCATGCTACTGCTCAATCCTTTAATTTGCCCAAATACCTTTTTTAAGGTTTTCCGAAGGGAAGTCATAGGCACTACCAGGGCGATTTTTGGGGTGGGGAATTCCTTATGAAACTGCATCACGTTTAATAACTCCTCTGCGTAAACATGATCGGAATCGTCGAGGTTATACGCTTGAATTTGCGTGCTTAACAATTTCATGAGGTATACGGCCAAGATGGTTTTACCGGTGCCTGCGCCTCCCTCAACGACAATGGATTGATTTGAACCCAGGGTTAAGGTTTTAAGGATTTGAAGCACCGATTCATGTTGGTCGCTGTTGAGTGCCTTGAACGGACTGTATTTAAATAAGTCGGAATTATCAATGCGTTGAAGCGGGTTTTTAGCGTAGTTCTCTTGCAGAAGAAATTGCCAAATGTTATGAAAAAGATCTTTGTACAGGGAACGTTGGTAGTAATTATGGTCAACGAGGCCGGCATTGGCATTTTGTAATTTATACCTTCCATCAGAGCTCATGTACTTAATAAGTTCCGATTCAACATCCAATACCGCTGATTTATTGAATTTATCGCAGGAAATCACGAGCAGGTCTTTTAAGCGCTGACGGTCTGGATTACTCAAGTGTTGGTGCATTCGGTTGATGGCATTGGTAGATTCCCCTACATACGCTTCACCGAGGTTATCGTTTTTAATGATGTATACTATGGGCCACGCATTTTTCATGTAGGCATTCAATGCATATTCTACAGCCCCTTCTTTGGTAAACGCGTATTTATTGATTTGAACAGCGGGCAGGGTATCGCTCATAAGGAATCGTAGGTTGCGAAGTAATCTTCAAATTGTTGACTATTCCTAGCAATTTCAACCGCTAGCTGTAATTTCTCCAATAATTTTTCTTTGGGGGGGAGCAGCGTTAAATATTCGGAAACCCTTATATTGCTTTTGTCCATTTGAAGAATTTCAATGTGCTCTGGATTTTTGCCTGAACAAAGAATTAGACCCACAGGCGGGTTCTCTCCTTCGTTCATTTCATATTTTTGTAGATAGCCTAAATAGAGTTCCATTTCAGCTTTGAAGGCCGCATCAAAATCTCTGATTTTTAGGTCAATCGCTACAAGCGATTTTAATTTTCTGTGAAAAAATAAAAGGTCAATATAATAATCGCGATTGTCAATTTGAATGCGTTTTTGACGAGCGAGAAAAGCAAAATCAGTTCCCAATTCACTAATGAATTTTTGTAGATTCACGAGGATGGAAGATTCTAAATCTTTTTCGCTGTAGGTATCTTTAAGTTCAAGAAAATCCAAGATGTAGGGATCGCGAAACACAAGGTTGTCGGATAACTTTTTTTCAGTTTTCAGTGCATTTAGCTCTTTCTTAATGAGTTCATCTGGTTGTTTGCTGATGGCGGTGCGTTCGTATAACAAGGAGTTTATACGTTCTTGTAGCCTGCGTGAGCTCCATTTCTCTAGTCGACACATTTCTACATAAAAACTTCTTTTAAGTTCGTCATCCAGATACATTATAGTTCGCAAATGCGTCCATGATAATTCTCTACTCAACGCGTAGAAAATTTCTTTATCTTGAAAAGTCTCCGCAATGCGTAGACAATGTCGAATATGTTTCTCTCCCCAACCTTTACCGAAATTGGCCACTAAAAATTCACTTACATGTTTAATGATTTGCTTGCCGTATTCTGCTCTTTTGTCATTTAATATCTCTGTGTTTATTCGGTTTCCAATTTGCCAGTATACATTGGTAATCGTTCGATTAATCGATAACTCAATATCTTTTTTCCCAAAAACAATAATTTCGGTTAATTCATTAAAGAACGCATCATTTTTTAATGGGGATATCATAACTCCGTATACTTCTGGGCACTGCCTTTGGCTTTTTCTACCGGGTACTTTTCGGCATTTCGTGCAATTTTATCCAACACGATTTGCTTTACGTCCAACTCATGTTTTTCAGCTAATAGGAGCGCATAGGCGAATACATCGGCTAGTTCTTCCTTTAATTTTTCTTTATCGACGGCTTCAGAGGCGGCGGAATCTTTCCACAGGAACAGTTCATTGAGTTCTGCCGCTTCAATGGAGAGCGCCACAGCAAGATTCTTGGTATCGTGAAATTGTTTCCAATCACGTGCATCGCGAAAAGAAACCAAGGCCTTCATTAATTCTTCGAGTTCAGACATAAAGTAAATTTAACCATTTTTTATTGCCGATCTATTCAAAACACTTAAGATCAATCGGATTACCGTTTCCATTTCTTCGGGTTTACTTGTCGCTGTGAATAGGGTCAAAGCCGCTAACGCATCATCACTTATTGATTTATGTCCATTTTGATTATATAGTAAATTATTTGTTTTAATAAAGAGTAGAAAGCAGGCCGCAGCAATACGTTTATTGCCGTCGGTAAACGCATGGTTTTTGGTGATTAGATATAATAATACAGCGGCTTTCTCCTCTGCTGAAGGATAAAAATCTTGATTATCCATTCCCTTTTCGATTTGACGAATAGCACTTTCAAATCCTTTATCTTTTTCTATTCCGAATACTGGTGAATTGAATTCTGTTTTCATGGACTTAATCAATTCATAGTATGAATTTAGCTCGGGGTATTCTATATTCGAATGGGTTAATCCTTTTTTATCTAGATTTTCATTGTCGTAATCGTCCAAGAGTGTTAATCCGCTGGAGAATTCGGCCAACCAATCTAACGCTGAACCTTCAGATTTCTCCTCGATAACTCTGCTTAAAATACGTATGCCTGACTTGAGTACTTCCACATTCTTCCCCAGTTGTTCCAGGCGTTGATTATTAACGGCTACCCCTCTAATTAAAAAATCGTTTAGTCGCTGTGTTGCCCATTGTCGAAATTGAGTACCGCGTATCGAATTGACACGATATCCCACGGAGATAATCACATCTAAGTTATAGTGAATTCGATCGCGTTCAACCTGCCTTGTCCCTTCTTTTTGAACTGTTCGGAAATTCCGAACGGTTGAGCCTTCATCTAATTCACCTGATTGAAAAATATGCTTAATGTGCTCACTAATATTGGCTTTACTAGAATCGAACAATTCAACTATTTGCGATTGAGTGAGCCAAATAGAATTATCCACCAAGCGAACATGAAGTTCAGGGCGCCCCTCGGGTGATTTGAATATTTCTATATGATTTACGTGCATTGAATGTTCTTGCATTGAAATTGCATCTTAGTGCTTAGGATGAATGATCGGAGGTATTACACTAAAGTAATAAAATTAAGCATTCTTATTATTTTAAAATATTTGCATTCATCCCCTCCACCGGCCTCAGGTCGTTTACTTCTACCTCCAGCACGTAGCGGTCGAGTTTGGGGTGGTAGCTCGTAAAGGGTGCAATGAGTGGGTAGCGGTCTTTGAGCAGTAGAAATTCTTTAAAGGGTAGTTCCAGGCGCAGGGGGTATTTCTTTCCGGAGAAGGCAAAGCCAAACACATCGGGAATTTGCTGTTCATGGAGTGTTTCGTGTTTAAATACGGTTCCGGTATATTCCACCGAGCCAATGCGGTCTATGTTGTACGTTTTATTTTTTTGGGTAGCCGGTTCAAAGGCCATCACGGTGTGGTAGTTTTCGGTAAAGCCGAAGGGTTCAACCACGCGGTCTGCAATGCTTTCCGAATTGATGGATTGATATTTCTTTAAGATGACTTGTTCCTTGTTCATCATGGCTTTGGTGAGGCGTTCCACGATCTTACCGTTCTTGGCATGAAGCAGGTGGGTGGCCACCATGGGAAGTTCAGAACCCATGTAGATTTTACTCAGGAGTGTATCTTTTAGCTTGGAGGATTTCCCGGTGCTTAACACAAGCGATTTGAGCAGCTGTGCTTCTTCGGGGGTGAAGTAAATGCCGTCGGTAGCTTGCTGTTCGATGTAGTAGCGTTGGTTGTGGTCTTTGTGGAGATCAAACCCACATTCCCGGAGCAGGTCGAGGTAGCGGTATACGGTCCGTTCGGTAGAATCAAGGAACGAAGCGAGTTGGTTAATGGTTTTATGGGGGGATTCTTGCAGGTAGGTAATGAGTTGCAGAACACGGAGAATCTTATGTTGATTGAGCATAGGCAGGAATCTGGTCAACAAATAAATTTAATTTTATTGATATGCACAACTTATTGACCTGAGTTGTCAGGGGAAAATTAAATATTCTCTGGGTGCGGGTTTAAACCCGCACCCAGAAAAGAGTAACATAATTAAGTCATTTCCTGAACGACTGTTTTACTAGCAAGAGTTATGTGCTATTTCTTTAGGGATGCAATTTCCCTCTGGGTGCGGGTTTAAACCCGCACCCAGAGGAAATGCACTTAATCATACACCAAAGCCAAAAAATCCTATTTTGACTCATCCTGTCATACCAATTTCAGCAATGACTCGGATTGTCAATCGGGGAGGGTAGGTTTGTGTAATTAATAAAATAACCCTTTTAATTTTTTCACTATGCTAGGTGCTATTCCTAATCCTAAAAAATCCTTGGTAATTGATTTTTCAATCGAGCAATTGAAGTCTACGATTGAGTATGTTGCTGTATTAAACACAAAATACAAGTTAAACTCAAAAAACGATATTTTAAATACCTACACGTTTGAGGCGATGGAGTTTTTAAGCCTTGGAATTTTTGCGGATATATCATTTTCTCGACAAGATGACACGAAAACGGAGGTGACTATAGAGATAAGAAGAAAGGTAGGTGCATTTGACCAGGCGCATGAGGTTTCTAACGCTAATGAGCATATCTCAACTTTATTTAACCTCTTATCCCATTGTGTTGTATTAGACGAAGCGCAAATAACGGAAATGGAAAAGCGTAAAGAATACGTACAAAAGAACAGTGGCTGTATGGTTGCCGTGCTTGTAACTGTCGGTAGTTTATTGGGAGGAAGCGTAATTTATGCCTTGGCTTAATATTATTTTTGCGCTTAACCTCAAACACAATTCCCAAAATTTTAGGGTATTGGCCTAGAACGAATTTAAAAGCTTCCTCTGGGTGCGGGTTTAAACCCGCACCCAGAAAAGAGTAACATAATTAAGTCATTTCCTGAGCGACTGTTTTACTAGCAAGAGTTATGTGCTATTTCTTTAGGGCTGCAATTTTCCTCTGGGTGCGCCCTTCGACTAGCTCAGGGACCTTCGCACCCAGAGGGAATGCACTTAATCATGCACCAAAAGCAAAGTTGATTTTCAACTACCTTCGTCAGGCTTCGGTGGAAAACCTTGGATGTTTCGGTTTTTAATCATTTGTTTTTGTGTGAGGCTACCATTGCAACCTCGCGAAGTAAATCCTTAACCGAATCTGAATTAAGTTTGGTGAATCCAAATGGACTACTGGAACTACACTTAAGGTGGTTGAAGCGGTCGCAATTTGCGACCAGTTCTGCTTTTTTAGCAAGCGACAATTGAAACCTAAAATATATCGGGAAACGCCTTATGTTTCGCTTTACTTGTTCATTCAACCGCTTCACTTGCACTTCATACAACTGTGCTAAATCGTGATCTATCATAACGTGTTTTTCACGAAACATAAAAATCTATTGATCTAATTCGACGTTTGTTTTGTTGGCCAATTGGGTCATCGGAATGCGAGTTTATCGTGTACAGGTAGTAACGCTAACCAAAAGTCAAACGAAGGATGTGTTGGTTTAATAACACAGGCTTGCATTCTTGCTACTTTAGAGGCATTTTTATCATAATTGATCGAGTCCTTATAGGCTAGAATACCCGTTTTAAGTTTATGTGCATATTCTGCAATTACATGGTTTGGAATTTGTTCACTTTTCATTCTTTGAACTACCGCATAAGCACATTCAATGATATTGATTTGGTAGCGGTGTTTGGAATAATAATCTTCTTCAGGCAGGCTCGTATGTTTAGAATTCTCTTGCAGTAAGTTCTTCAAAGTCTAATTTAACCAGTTCCCAATGTTTTTGCCTTAAGCAATCGGGGTCAAAATCATCATCAGCCACAGTGAAGTTTGTTAAACCTTTGACTAATGTTTCCTTGGAATGGCCATAGGGATATCGCTGGTTGTAATGCTTAACGATGTCTTGAATAGACATATGGTCTAATAGCTCGTGAATATCCCAAAAGTCTTTTTTTCGTCCACCATTACCAATGATTTCCATTTTCATGGCTGCAATTTCTTCTTTGCTCGCCATTCTCAGTCCACCAGATATTAGTTCAGGAAAAACAAACTGATCTGTATAGAAAAAGTCTAATTTGAGCAGGTTGGTAGAGTTTGAGCCCACATAATATGATTTTCCAAAACCGATGTTGCCTTCAGTGCTCATTTCTACATAATCAAAAGTTTCCTTTATCCATTGATCTATTTGGTAGAAATCAACTGAATTATAGGGTGAATCTGTAAATAAGTCGATGTCAATAGAGATGCGATGCCCGCATTGCAAACTCAATGCAGTTCCACCCACCAGCCGAAATTCCTTTAAGCCATCGTGGGACATGAGTTTTTCGAGGGACTCCCACAAAAGGGATGATACTGTTTCAAGGTGTAACTTCATAGTTTATTTTGATAAAAATTTCATCACGTTGCTATGGTACATTGGTATGAAATCGTTTTGATGTTTGCGTATGGTCTTTTCCACGATTCCTTTACCATAAAAGCGTATAATTTCCTGAATTTCTTCTTCATTACCTCTTTCAAAAACTCGTTTTATTACAGCTGTTTTTTTGGCAATCCAGTCGATCTTGTCAAAATTGGTATCCCAAAACAATACCTTTCTAATGATGGAAAGGTTAGGGGTTTGATTGGCTAATTGCTGACGTTTTAGAATTTGTTGGACTTCAAAAGCTGCTTGAAGCTGCATATAAAACAAAGGGTCAATTTGAAAGTATCCGGCAAGTTTAACCGACAAATTGGCATTGATACCACGTCTTTCATTTAAAATAGCACTAATGGTTTGTTTGTGTTCGCCAACTTCAGAGGCTAATTCGATGGGCTTGATACTTCTTTTTTTTAGTTCTCGCTTGAGAATTGCACCAGGGTGAATACCGTTAAATCTTGTGTGACTCTGAATCATAATTAAAACAATACATTCAAATTTACAACAAAATCATAAGTAAACAAAATTGTTTACAAAATACTCTAAGTAGAAATCGTAAGGTATAAAAAGCAAACACCCTAAGAAACTTGATCCCTGACGAAGCGGAGCTTGTTAGGATAATAAACTTCCATAGGTTTTTAATAGGAGAGTAATAGAATAACAAAAGGCCAAAAGAACTGTATTTCTCGAAAAACAAAAATCCCCCCAAAAGCAAAAACCCTAGGACTTTGATACATCCTAGGGTTTTCTAATCCTCCAGCCATAGAGGCTTTTCTTTAAACGAACCGTTTCGCGGTCTGGACGGGACTCGAACCCGCGACCCCCTGCGTGACAGGCAGGTATTCTAACCAACTGAACTACCAAACCGTTTTTTCTGCCATTTCTGACTATCGCAACAGCGATATTCGAAAAACGTGTGCTCCGTAAAGCGGTTACAAAAGTAGATTATTTTTTTAGTTTAAGCAAGAATTAACCATTTTTTTAATTTTAATATGGAGCTAGTGACTATTTTTATACTCCATCGCTATAGGCACTAAATGCAAACAAGTGAATAAGTTAAAAGATTTTTTTTCACGAAACAAAAAATGGATTAAACGCATCGTTTTTGCAATGATTCTTATTCCTGTGTTGGTGTTCGGTCTATTGGTGGCAATGCTGTATGCTAAACAGGATTACTTTGTCGGCTTAGCACTTGAAAAGGCCAATGCAGATTTTAACGGAAAAGTTGAAATAGGAGGGAGCCATATCGCCCCGTTTGCCAATTTCCCCAACATTTCAATTGATCTCGAACACCTTAAAATATATGAGTCAAAAGTAGATAGCGCCGCGTGCCTGGTTCACCTTAAAGACACTTACTTGGGATTTGATCTAACAAAGTTGCTGTCTGGAGATGTGGTGGTTAAGAAAATTAAACTAAGCGATGGAAGAATCGATATACGTCAACATAAAGACGGGTCATTCAATATCGCCAATGCACTAGCGTCTAAGGTGCCAAGTGAGGAGGTCTCTGAGGATTTACACCTGGCCTTAGAATCAATCACATTGGATAACGTAGATATTTCTAAACTCAATGAATCGACCAACCTTGCGGTGGATTTATTCATTAAGAAAGCAGAGTCGCGGTTTCATTCACATGCCAAGGGGATTGATTTTGAATTGGATTCCGATCTGAAGCTGAGCATCATTCAAGCTAAGGATACAACCTTCTTTAATAACAAACATCTTGAATTTGAAACTGAATTCACTTACCTCAATGACGGAAGTGTGTTAAAGTTCAAAGAAACATCCCTAGCCTTTGAAAAAACCTTATTGGATTTTCAAGGAAAACTACACCTAACTAAAAACGTGTTTGTTGACCTCAAATTAAAAGGGCATAAGCCCGATTTTAATCTGTTCCTGTCCGTTGCACCTCCAGCCCTCAGCGATGCGCTCAAAGAATTCGATAATCGAGGAAAGATTTATTTCAATGCATCCATCAAAGGAAATGTAGCCAACGGTCATCAACCCGCTATTCACGCCAACTTTGGCTGTAAGGAGGGCTTGTTGGAAAATACAATCACACATAAAAAAATGAAGGAGATTGCCTTTAATGGATCGTTCACGAATGGTGAAAAGCGCGATGTTTCTACGATGGAATTTATCTTAAAGGGATTTCATGTTCGTCCGGAGCTCGGCGTATTCAATGCCGATTTGAGTGTGCGTAATTTTATTGCCCCTGAAATAGACATGCGCATTGATTCTGAATTAGACCTCGCGTTTTTAGGGAAATTCAGCAATGCACGTGAGCTGAAAAATATGGGAGGCAAGGTGGCCCTTGAAATGCGCTTTCATGATATTATTGATTTAAACAATCCGGAACTCGCGGTGCGTAGGTTGAATGAAGCGTATTATTCCAAGCTTAAGATTGAGAATTTTCATGCGAATTTCAAAGAACTCCCACATCCCATAAAGCACCTGAACTTGGAGGCCGTTGCGAACGGACATCAAGTCGACATCAAGCAATTCCACATGAACTATGGGGCTTCAGATCTTTCCTTACATGGGTATTTGAGCGACCTTCCTGCCTTGCTCCATCATACCGATATTCCAATCGAACTGGCTTTGGATGTGAAGGCAAATCACCTAAACTTTGCGGATTTTTCTACCGATGCTAAAGCAAATGAAAAGACTGCAGAACAGTTGGATAAGGTCCACTTTAAGTTTAAGGCGAACAGTTCGGCAAAAGCACTTATTGAATCTCAAAACTTGCCACGTGGAGAATTTGCAATCCGAGATTTTCAGGGGAAATTCAAGCATTATCCGCATCGGCTTCATGGCCTAAACCTGGCTGTTCATGTGGATGACACCGACCTGCTGTTGAAAGAACTGCGTGGATTTGCAGATCATTCAGATCTAAATATGACAGCAAAGGTGCACCATTATGAGTTTTGGTTTAAACCTACATTGAATGGAGAAGCTTCCGTTACTGTGGGATTGAATTCAAATAAGTTGTTATTCAAGGAGCTGTTTTATTATGCAGGGTATAATCATTTACCGAAAGAATATCAACGTGAAGAAGTATCTAGCTTGACGTATCAAGGGCATGCAACGCTCGGATTTCATCACGGGGAATTGACCAAAGCAACCTTGTTGACGGATAAATTAAGTGCCAAACTTAAGTCGCATCCCTTGGCACTGCATCACTTTTCAGGAGGCTTAATTTGGCACGCGGATAAACTAGATTTTTCGCACCTCAAAGGAGCACTTGGAGACTCCGATTTTGAGTTGAATGGCGCCTATCATTTGAATGACCCAACACATAGAAATTCAATCCGATTCAAGTCGAAGCAATTGAATGTTGATTCGTTTTTAGCACATACAGCACCAAGTGCTACACCGGTTAAAGGTACTGATCATGATAAAGTCCCAAGCTTATATGACTATGAGTTTCCAAATTTAGATGTCACTTTAGATGTTGGGCATCTCATATACGCACCGTATGATGTTAAAAATCTTCATGTAGATGCACATGTTTACAGCGATCACCACATAGTGTTGAATCACCTGCGCTTGCAAACAGCAGAAGGTTCCATTTCGGGTTCGGGTACCTTTAGCGGTCGCGACAAGAAACATATTTATTTTTCGCCTCACCTAACGATTCATCACTTGAACTTGGATAAATTCATGGTTAAATTTGATGACTTTGGTCAAGATCATTTGGTTTCTGAAAATTTACACGGGTATGTAGAAGGAACCTTAAGTGGTAAAATTCACATGCACGCTGATTTTGTTCCTAAACTCGATGATTCAGAACTGAAGATGAATATTACCGTAGTGAATGGCCGTCTTGAAAATTATGCACCCTTGGTGGATTTGGGTACCTATTTCGAAGATAAAGATGTTTCCAATGTGGCGTTTGATACCCTGAAAAATAATTTTACGCTCAAGAATGGGAAAATGACCATTCCGGAAATGCTTATTGCCTCCTCTTTAGGCTACCTTAAAATTTCAGGTACACAAGAAATAATAGGAAAAATGAACATGGATTACCAGGTGGGGATTCCTTGGCAACTGATTAAAGATGTGGCCAAAAATAAACTGTCGCGTAACAAAGATAAAACGGAAGGTTCTAATGATATTATTACGGCTTCGGAAGATTCCAAGTACCTTTACTTTAAAGTCAAAGGGGATTTAGATAATTTTGAGGTCAATTTAATGAAACGAAAAAAGTGAGCATCAGAGGGGGAAGATATTTGTTGGTTTTCATGTGGATGCTGATCGGGCTGAATATTTTGGCCCAACCTTCCAATACCGAAGAATTAGATGATTCGGTGTACACAGAATTGCCGGTAGCTCTTCCGCAAAAGGTTTTGGTGATCCCGCCCTTTCAATTGATCAATCCAGATACTTTGAAGTTAGGTGAGCACGATGAACTTGTCTGTGATTCCTATACCGCCATGGGTATGCCATACGTATATGACGCCTTACATTCGTTCAATGCCAGAAGAATGGATAAGTTTGGTGGATACTTGAATGTGAAAATTAATCAAGGACTCGAAAGCATTCGCAAAAAAGGATTCAATTCCGATGTGAAGCAGCTGTACATTCAAGTCAATCCGAAAACACTTACGGTACATTGGGTAGCCGTAGTGGGTCCAAGCGAAGATGGAAAGTGCTATGTCCGTGTTGATAGCCGCGGTTCAGCCGGTGGGGGATTACCCGCTGTAAATAAGCAGCTTCCACGCATGCACAATTTGTACCCAACACTCAATTCCGTCAAGTTGCTAGAGTTTAATGAAAACGTTATCAAATGCTATGATTGGAATGGGAATCGCTTGGATTCGGTGTGTTCCTTTGTGAATATCCGGCAGCATTTTTTTAAGTATTACGATAACCAAGTGGGGAATACCATTACCCTGGAAGATTACGTTGCAAAATATCCTTATACCACCGACGGGGAACAGCTACCAGGAACCAAAAAGTTTGTGGCGCCAACCTATCGAACATATAAAGTGAAATCAGGAGACAGCTTATCCACTATTGCAGCGAAATACCATACCACCGTTTCCAGAATTAAGAAAGCCAATGGCTTGCGTTCTGATTTAATCCGGATTGGACAGGTCTTGAAGATTCCAACCTAGGGGCTTGCTATGATAGATTCTCTAGAACTCGTACACCGCAAACAACAGATTTTTGATCACGGTCCGATGTATAATGAATTTGTACACGACGCCCTGATTCATGAACCATGGAATGCTTATAGTTCCTTATGTTTCTTTATACCAGTTGTTTTTTGGTTGATTTATTTGCGTGGAAAATACCGAACCTATGGCATCATTACGGCACTTTTACCCTTACTGTTCTTAAATGGCTTGGGGTCGACCTTGTTCCATGCCTTTCGAGCATCCAATTGGTTTTTACTCTTGGATTGGCTCCCTGCAGCGCTAATGACCTTGATTCTATCCATCTATTTTTGGCATCGAATAACACATAAGGTTTGGAAAGCCATCGGCGTAGTTCTTGGGTTTTACGTCTTGGCCTTCACCATGGTTAAAGTTCTTTCTCTGCAGACTAGCCTTTCGGGTCCGAGCATTGGCTATTTCTTCACAGGTTCAGCCTTTCTAGTGCCCGTTATCATAGACTTAAAACGTAATCAATGGAAACATGTGGGCTTGTATCTGCTTTCCTTGTTGTTTTTAATGCTTGCGCTCCTCTTTCGAATCATGGATTATCCCACGCCGAATCCCTTTACGTGGCTGCCCCAAGGCACCCATTTTCTATGGCATGGTACGAGTTCGCTTGCCGTTTTTACCTTGGGCTTTTATATCTATAAAACAACCAACGAAAATCGATTAAAGAGCTGAGGATCAACTTAATCAGGGATTAGTTAAAACGGCACATCGTCTTTATTGATGTCGCCTAAGGTGAAAATCCGAAAAGATTCATCCTCTAAATAGACGCGTTTACCCGGTTGTCCAAAGGTATATTGTGTCTTAAAATTCGTGCATTCGAAAACACTGAGAATTCCTGCATCGTTGCGATGAAATAATAAATGCATGTGCGCCTTACTTTTATTTCCAACAAAATAAAAACCGGTAGAAGTAGGGAAACATTTCGTGCATTTTCCTTGAATTACATTCAATTGTTCATCCCCTTGGTCTTTGAAGTAGTCAAAGGCGCGTTCTAATCGCCGAAGTAAATCTTGATGCTCCCCTTGGTCGTCTTCAGGCATTTCTTTAAGTAAGAGCTCAACCATTTCTAGGTCTAGTTGCTGAATAAAATGGCGCAGGGCGTCATCGATGGTTTTGAGTGGGCGAAGCGTAAACGGCATGGAAATCGGATTGCCTCAAAAATACCAAGTATGTAAATTCAGGAAAACCCCCTTCCGCTAAAAGATGTTAACATGTGAATAAATATCAAAGGATGCTGGCCCTCATCAATTCGATTTCTACAGCAGGCCAATTTACCATGAATCCATTGGCAATCATACGGTTTGGTATCAGCGGGATTCCTTCCGCAATATCATCAATGTATAGTTTATCAAATCGAAGACTTTCCGTTAAGTCGAACGGACCGGGATGAATCTTTTTTGCACTCGACCTGCTAATTGAATCGAGTCCATGTGCCGGGTCGCTAAGAAAAGCCAGTGCTTCTTCTAAACTTCCATCGTTAAGGTCGGCTCGGTAGGTATTAAGAATGATGGTATGCCCTTTATCTTGTAAGGCCCGAATTACTCGAATTGCATGTGGGTTTTCAGCGCCTAAGGCTGGGTATTGGTGTTCTACCACGGTTCCGTCGAAGTCAAGGTAAATGGTCAACTTCATTTGATAGACACCAACCCTTTACTTACGTTTTGACCCTTGTAGCTGCACTGTAACCAATAGGTGCCACCAGCGATTCCCGTTGTTTCCAAGGTGAATGGTGAAGGAGGCTGCTGGATTTCCCGTAGTAATCTGCCCGCAGCATCAAAAAGCGTAAAGCTAAAAGCTTCGTTCTGTGGAATGTTGTGCGTAATGATTGGATTGTTCACGGATGGGTTAGGCTGAATACTAACTTGTATTTCTCCATCTGTAATTTGAATTTGTTTGGTAGATTCTCCGATACAGCCCAAGGTATCGATTACGGTCATGTGCACGTCGTAAATCCCAGGTGTTGCATAGATATGGCTCACGGTCTGCCCACTAGACAAAAAGGTTTGATCTCCAAAATCCCAAAGGTATTGGCTGTTCGTACCATTATTCCCAGCGAAAATATAAAACACATCACCCGCTACATGCAATCCTTGCGTAAAGGTTGAGTCAGGGGCGGAAATGTTAACGTGCATCGGTAAGGTTCGTTCACAGCCAAACGCATTTTTCACGTTCAACTGATAAGTTCCGGGGAAGGTAAAGTTGATTTCCGGTGTTTCAGGACCTGGAATCCAATTGTATGCATACCCTGATAGGTAAGGTGCCGTGTACATAATACCTATGCAAACTGTGGTGTCTGTAGGGATTTCAATGCTAGGCAAAACCGCACCAAAAGGCGCCAATTCATTATCAATCCATGCTAATCGTTGGTAAAGGAATACTTTCATATTTTGAACTCGGCTCTCATAGGTGCTTGCACCTAAGGTTTGCCAAACTGCAAAATTTCGATCGGCAGGCCCTTGGAATAGGGGAGCAGAAACGCTATCAATAAAGGCCATAAACCGAGGAGTTTTCAATACATCCTCCCGTAAACTAAACCAACGGCAAGCTAATTCATGACGATACACCGAATCCGTATATAATTTTGACCACCAAAAAGGAAAAGGCCAATACGGATGGGTATTTTCCCAAACCCATCCCGAATTTGGATCATCTGCCATGGCACGGTCGTAATCCCAGGGCGGACCAATACACAATTTGTTGCCGTCTGTATCTTTTTCTTTGTACATGTAGGTACTTCGACCGTAGCTGTCATAATTCATGCTGAATTCATTAACAATCAAGAAGTCGATGAAGGTTCCTATATCGATCCACTTGCGATATCCCAACGAATCGTTGGTATAATTGATGTCATTTAGTGCATTTTCAAAGGAGTCTACATAGGTCTTGATGTAGTTAGCTTGCACGGGTAGGATCGAATCTGCCTTTGGATAGACATACTTAAATTCAACCGCATGGGGTGAGGTTGCACTATTGATTGGCGGATAGATCGAATTCCATGCAGCAGGGTCGCCGTTAATGTTCATTTCTATGATATATCCCCCCGTTAATTCACTTCCTGAGGTATCGGCTGAAGTCAGCTTCGCGATATCCAAACGGTTATTGTCGCGTTTCACCTTTTCGGTTAGGGAATATACGCCAATGTAGGTTCCGTCCAGAAAGACCTCACATTGCTTTGTTCGCGGAGCATATCGTCCCATTCTTCGAGAAAATTCGTAAGTCACGGTATTAACTAACAAGGAATTATCCAGGTATTCTGCTTTGAAAATCCAGTCATTTTCTGCGGGCATGCCCAACAGGGAGGTATCAATCTTGTTCCCATTCCCATCTACTAAATCAAAGTCGTAGTTTTTCTTGGGATATCCAGGTCCTGTGAATCCTTGCCATTCTGTCATAATGGTCCCTTCATAACTGTATAGCGTATCGGCTGTTGAGTTTAGGAGCCCTGGTCCATTATCAATGATTTCCATAACCACAGGAACTTTGACATCGTTGTTGATTGCATTATTTACGGTCGTTAATTTCACGATGGGAAGTACCGAGGTCATGGCACCTTCAAAGTTTATGGAGAATGGTATACTAGAAGCACACGCCGTATTCGCTTTTAATCCGATTTTAATGATGTACGGAATACCTGCGGTAAGTAGGGGGTGAAGATCTGCTTGCAGCCCGCACAAGGCATTGTCATCGTTGTAATAAAGTGCACCGGTAGCTGAACCGCTGAAGTCTACGTTGGCGCAGTTGTTATACATCCAAATTCGCGTATCACAGGCGCTCAGATTACACGTAGAAATGGCGAAAATTCCGGTTGTATCCGGGGTGAACGAATAGTATAAGTTTTCCTGAGGAGAAACCGTTACTCCGGTATCTATTGGAATCGGGTTTTCGCAAATGGTACCTTGGCCACAATTGAACGAATGTGAAGCGGTTAACGCAAATTGTCCGCCACTAGCTACTTGCGTTCCGTTCAAGGTGATTACATACGACCCAAGTCCATAACCACAACAAATCCCATCGCCATAGCTATCGTGGATATCAAATCGAATACAATCTGCCGAATCTACACATACCACTGAACCGTTGAAGTTTCCATTTGCCACTTCATTCCCGTTACTGTATAAATTCCAAGTCGTTTCTCCTGGGTAATCATCAGGAACAATGGTGATTCCTACTGGCCATTGTCCGGCTGGACATTGCGCCATTATTTGAGGTGCACCCAGTAGGATAACTAATACAATGGCAAGGCGGTAAAAAATATTCATAAGCAATTCAGTTCTTAACAAAGATATAGATAATTAAACTATTGTTAACTTAGGGCATCCAAACCTAAATTCTGTGTCCTATGCGCTCGCTTATAGTCGCTTTTTTTACCCTCATCTCATCAAGTGTTTCCGTTTATGGGCAAGCTTGGAAAAAAGAATTCGAACGCCCAAAATGTTTTATTGAAAATCAAGGGCAATTCGATGAATATGAAAATAAACAAACGGGGAAAATTCGATATGCTGCCGATTTCGGAAAGGCAAAGGTTTTCTTTGGAATTACAGGAATTAGCTATGTTTTTTTAGATGCGGATAAGGGAATTAAATCTGAAGTACCTTCTTCACCCTTTACTTCATTGGAAGATCATAAACAATGGGAGCGACGGATTGGAAAATACACCTACACTCACGACGAACTAAATGTCCATTTCCCAAGTGCAACGAAATCTGAACTAGTGGCTATTTTCCCACGGTCGGACTATTTTAGTTATTCTTACCAATCTTCTGCCAAGGGAATAATCAATAAAACCAATATCAAAGGATTTGATGAACTGGTGTATAAAGACATAGCGCCGGGAATAGATTTAACATACCGTATTCATCCGGAATCAGGGCTTAAGTATGCCTTAGTTGTTCATCCAACTGCTTCTGTGCAAGCTTTTCGAATGATTTTTGATCGGGACCTTAACCTGTTAAATGATGAACTCCACATTAAAACGATGTTTGGTGATTTAGTTGATCATGCACCAATTTCCTTTTATGAGTTTGCAGATGATGCCACCATTCCTTCAACTTTTAATCTCTTAGATCAACGGACTGTTGGGTTTAACTTGGGTAAGTATGACAAAGCACAAACCGTAATCATAGATCCATGGACCCAACTTCCAAGTTTTGCAAGCAATTGGGATTGCGTTTGGGAATGCGATAAGGATGCTGCTGGAAATATATATGCCATAGGTGGCGTGATGCCAATGCAAGTACTTAAATATAATGCGGCTGGAGCCTTACAATGGACATACAATACTCCCTACGATACCTCGAATGTGTGGCTCGGAACCTTTGCCGTAGATAATTTAGGTAATTCTTATGTCACTGCTGGATCTACGGCAGCGATACAGAAAATAAGTCCGGCAGGTGCATTGGTTTGGAATAATGCGAATCCCGGTGGATTATTTAGTAACGATGAGTTTTGGAGTATTTCATTTAATTGTGACCAGAGTATGCTCGTGGTGGGTGGTACCGGTGGATCGGGTTTGAATTTAACAGCATCGATTTATAATATTGATATTGCCACAGGAAATGTCACTTCCAATGCGGATGTGGCTCAGGGAAGTACTTTTGGATTTCCTCCTTCGGTGCAAGAAGTACGCGCAATTTGTGCCTCGCCCAACGGGAAATATTATTTCATGACACAAGATACGGTTGGAGCCTTTAATCAAAATTTTAATGCCTGTAATGGTGCGCCTTTATTCTATAAAATAGATAACAGCTATGATCTCGGATATAAATGCGAGAATTATCGCTACGATAATGCAGGGATTTGCGCCATTAAAGCGAATAATAATTTTTATTACACGCAAAATGGAGTGAATGTGGTGAAACGAAATCTTCAGACGGGCGCAATTATAAGCACATCCGGTATTCCAGGTGGGGCAAATACGACAGCGCTCGGTGATTTTTCGGTCAGTAACAGTGGGATTGATATCGATAATTGTGGTAATGTGTATGTTGGTTCATCTACAGGGGTCGTTAAGTATGATGCCAATTTGGTCCAAGTAGCTACGTATCCCACTTCGTTTAAAGTGTACGATGTCCATGTTTCCTTGGCGGGGGACATTGTTGCCGTAGGAAGTACAGGGACTTCTTCGAGCAATACACGAACTGGATATATCCAAACCTTTGCTGCCGCTGCATGTGCGCCAATGACCTCTTCTTGCTGCGATGCATCGATTTGTTCTCCTCAAAATGTATGTATTTCGGATGCCCCCATGCAATTAACCGCGGCGACCCCAGGAGGAACATGGAGTGGACCCGGTGTAAGTGCAACTGGACTCTTTACCCCAGCGAATGCCGGGGTGGGCAATCAATCCATAACGTACACCTTAGCTTGTGGATCAGAATCAACAACCATTGTAGTTAGTCCGTGTCAAGGCTTAACCGCTTGTATTGAAGCGAATGGTTCATTAACGGTTAGTGGAGGAGTAGCGCCTTATGAATGGGCATATTATCAAGCCGCTCAAAATACACCGATCACGAATCAAGGAGAATGTCAAAGTTGCGGTTATACGTGGTTTTTTGGACAATGCTTAAACGGCGTGGTACCGGTGAATTCTTGCAATTCTCCTGCTCAATGGGTGAATTTTGCAAATGGAACGAATGCAACACCACCCGCTGGGGTAACTCAAGTTCAAGTAACAGATGCTTCCGGAACAGTACAAGTATTGACGATTGCCAATTTATTGCCATGTAATCCGAATCCTTGTCCTACCATTACCGTGAATTTGTCTGGAATTTCCAATGTTACCTGTTATGGATTAACTGATGGGGAAGCAACAGCTTCAGCCATCGGAGGAACGTCACCATATGCCTTTACGTGGATGCCGGGTAATCTTTCGGGAGCTTCTCAAACCAATTTAGCCGCTGGAACGTATACCATTACCGCCACGGATGCGATGAACTGTACTGGAGATACAACAATCACTATAACGCAGCCCAACCAGATCCAACTCAGTGCGCCCAATATTACCGGAACCCAATGTGGAGGTGCTACCGGTGCGATCGAAGTAAGTGTTTCTGGGGGTTCTGGATATTATACCTATGCTTGGAATCCAAATGCAGGAGATACAAATTATATTCAAAATTTAGCGGGAGGACAATATGCGGTGGTGGTCACCGATCAAGCCTCGGGTTGTAGCGCCACGGCAACCTATACGGTACCTAGTTTGGGTGGTCCAATCCTTAATAATCCAAATGTAACTAACGTACTTTGTGCAGGAGAAACAACAGGTACCATTTCAGCCATTGCAGGAGGTTCTACCCCTCCGTATCAGTATCAATTAAATAATGGTCCATTTCAAAATTCAGGTGTATTTGTCTTCTTGGCCGCTGGACAATATACCCTTACTGCAATGGATGCCACGGGCTGTCAAAATTCATTAACGGTTACGATTACAGAGCCTGCTTCGTTGCAAGTTTCCTTGCCATTAAGCGTTTCCTTGTGCCTTGAAGATTCTGTTCAATTAGTTTCCACGGTAACCGGAGGCGTGCCTGGCTATACCTATGCGTGGAGCACAGGAGAAAGCAATCCATCCATTTGGGTTCAGGGGGTGCAAAACGAAACAATATTATTCTCGATTACAGATGCCAATGGGTGTCTTGATGATGCCTCCGTGGGAATTGAAATTATTCCTTGTGGCAGCATCGAGTATTTTATTCCAAATGTTTTTTCTCCGAATGGAGATGGCACGAATGAACAATATGGAATTTTCTCTCAAAATGTACTTAGTCAAGAAGCGCTTATTGTTAATCGATGGGGAGAACTAATGGTTGAATTAAATCAAGTCAATCAATTTTGGGATGGGACCTTGCCAAATGGACAAGTAGCCAAGGATGGAACCTATTTTATGAAATTCAGGCTTATTGGAATTGGGGGAGAGGAAAAAGAAGGGCATGTATTTTTTCATTTGGTACGTTAGGTTTTAGTCTCTTAAGGAAATAATGCCTTAGCTATTTATTTTCACTCCTCGGGGAGGGATTATGGTCTGATACTTATGAGTCATCCCCCTTTGTCCCCCTTCCAAGGGGGAAATGATCCATTAGCTATTTATTTTCCCTCCGTCAGAGGAGGTGACAATGGTTGAAGAGGATATCTCTTTCATCCGCATCGTGTGTGTTAAATCGCGCGAACAAATGGAACAGTTAATGGTTTTGCTATATCTTTAACACATGAAAACACGTATTTTTGGCTTCTGTTTCATCTGCTTAATCATGCCCTTCGTTGGAATGACGCAAGATGTGCATGAACTTGCTCGAACTGGAACAGTTGAATCCATGACGGCGCTTTTAGATAAAGATCCATCATCGGTTAACCGACTATCAGAGCGCGGGATCACACCCTTTGTGTTGGCTTGCTACCGTGGAAATAATGATGTCGCAAAATTATTGGTGCAGCGTGGAGCAGATATTCGGTATTGTGCGGCTGAAGGCTCAGCGCTCTATGGAATTATTTTTAAAAATAATCTAGAAATGCTTTCATTTATCTTGGATCAAGGGGTATCACCCGACGATACATGTCAGTTTTCACAATTCGGTTCCCCCTTGCACATGGCCATGAGTATGAAGCGCTATGAGATGGTGGATCTCTTGCTTGCTAAAAATCCAAACCTGAAGATGCCAGATCAGAAAGGCCGCAGTATACAAGAATTATTATTGTTTTATCAAGACGAACAACTTACCGCTATCTTTACATCACATGAAAAAAATTAGTTTATTTCTTTTATTGATTGTTTCGCTAACAGCGTTTTCACAAACGTATACAACAGGAACTGTCACTTTAACAAGTACTGCTGGATTGGCAATGTCTATCAAATTGGATGTTGGAGCTAATGTTACTATGACCTTAACTGGTCCTTCTGCCCGTTGGTTTGCTGTGGGTTTTAATGCAGGGTCAATGGCTGCCGGTACCGATGTTGCCGCTGTACACAGTTCGGCTACGCTGACTAATTTCGATGCATATCTCTCAGGTTCTTCAGCGCCAGTTACGGATGCACAACAGCATTGGACGATTACCTCCAATGTGGTTTCCGGAGTGGTTAGAACTGTAATTGCAACGCGAGCACTGAACACTGGGGACGTAAATGACCATGTATTCACTGCCGCTCCAGGATCTATTTCGTTGATATGGGCCAGAGCGAGTTCAAATACCTTTACATACGCCTATCATGGGAATACAAATCGCGGGATTTCTACAGCTACATTAACCTTAGTTCCGGTTACTCCTCCACCAACGGGTAATTCACCACAAACAGTGTGTACTGGCGCAACTCTTAATCAGCTCCAAGTAACTGGCTCAGCCATTCAATGGTACGCCAATGCTTCGGGGGGTAGTCCCTTATCCAATGCTACAACGCTAGTGAATGGGACAACTTATTATGCATCACAAACTGTTTCAGGACTAGAATCACAAACACGCTTGGCGGTTACAGTTAACCTAATTAGTGCGCCAATCAACGCACCTCAAACTGCAAATTTCCCTCAGAATATTTGTAGCAATCAAAACACCATTGTACTCAACTCAGGCAATGTGCAAGGAGCCACAAGCTACCTTTGGACCATTAATGGCGTGAATTCAACGACGCAACAACCTGCATTAACCATTACTCCTCAAGCGGGCGTTTCACTAATCGCTATACAAGTTGCGGCAACAAATGCCTGCGGTAATGGGCCATCATCCTCCGCACAGATTCAGGTGGTTCCAGCATATACTGTGAGCCAAACCTTGAGTGCATGTGATTCCTTGAATTGGAATGGCCAAGTCTTAACACAATCCGGAAGCTATACATTTCAAGGTCAAACCCTATCGGGATGTGATTCAGTAGTGACCTTGCAATTGAACATTTTATCGAATTCACAAACCAATTTGGTGTTTTCTCAATGCGTTCCCTTAACCTTAAATGGACAAACATATAGCCAGAGTGGTACTTTTCAGCAGATTTTACCAAGCAATCTCGGGTGTGACTCCATACTAAATATTCAGTTTACCTTGACTCAAGGAGATACGGTATTGGTGCCGTTAAACAGTTGCGATTCCGTGATTATTGGGGGGCAAACCTATAATATTTCAGGGATTATTTCTGAATTGTTTACGAATGTGAATGGCTGTGATTCGTTGGTTTTATGGGATATAGTTATTAATCAATCGGCGCCTTTGACCGTATTTGACACCACTGTTACGAGTTCATTTACATGGAATGGTCAGGTGTACACAAGTTCCGGTTCATTTACACAACAATTGAGTACCACCCAAGGGTGTGATAGTTTAGTCACTGTGAATTTGACTGTTTCAACTGGTGGTCTCACAGAGGATGAATTTAAATCCCCATTTCCGACGGTGTTGCATCGGGGAGGGGAACTTATGTTACCCTTTGGGAATTGGGTCTTGGTAGATATGAATGGACGCGCATTATGGAAAGGTACCTTAGCCGATAATCGCTTGAGAATGGATGTGCTCCCTGGGATTTATTTCATTCGAAATGAACGAAAAGCAGTTAAAATAATAATAATTGAATAAGTGTATGAAACGAGTATTATGTAGTGGGTTTTTGTTTTTGTTGCTCACAGGAACTTATGCGCAGCGAACGGTCCAAGCGAAATTTGGTGATACCTTATCCACCAATTGGATAGGAGTTAAAATCACCTTGACTGACAGCGTATTTGTCGAAATTGACGGTCCTTCAAAAAGTTGGTTTGCCTTGGGGTTAAATACAAAGCGTATGCAAGCTGGGGTGGATGTTATTATGGTTCCAGCGTGGAAGGAGGCTTTTATGAGTATCAACCCATACGATGCCGTATTAACGGGATATGCGCCCGCTAAACGCGACAAACTTGAACATTGGGTAATACAAGCTGAAGAGATGAAGAATGGTCGACGGATATTTTCAATGGCTAGGGCACTTGCCACAGGCGATGCCGAGGATTTTGATTTTACGCAACTCACTACAACTGGTGGCGTGTTAGATGTAATTTGGGCGATGGGATCAGAGAAAGAGAATAATCCGGAATATCATGATAACAAACGCGGTAAAAAATCACTTACATTCAATTAGAATTAGTTATTCGGTGCAATTGATTTTGTAGTTTGTTTTTAAGTGATTTTTTACGCAATCAGCTCTTCGTCCTGAATATGGGTGTGTGCTTAGTATAGCGCTTAATTCATCCGGTGTATCCCCTTCAATTGTTTTCATTCGTTTCCAAAGAGAAACCGTATGGCAGGGTAAATAATTGCAACGATACGCCAAGTCTATTCCCCACATGTCACAATGCGCTTCATTTTTCTGGTTAAAGGATAGCGTTATTAAGTTGGCAACAAAAACTGAAAAGCTACCGAAATGTTTCCCTATATATTCATCGTAGGTTTTGCTCTTAGATATACCTTCCTTGATATGACCTAATTCATTATGTGCAATTTCATGGGCCAAAATACAGGCGATTTCATGTTCATCCTTACAAAAGTCAAACATTCCTTTCGTGAAGAATATCTTACCTCCTGCTGTGAATGCATTAATCATTGAATCGTCGATATAATACAGTTTGTAATTAAATCCCCTTCCACCTTGAATCTGTTTCTTTAATTTACTGAGAATCGCTTGTAGTTGGTCATATTCAACACCTGAACTAATAAAGGTATATTCCTTTTTACATTCGTCTAGGACCTGAACTCCAGCATCAACTTCATCAGAAAATTTAGCAGGTACTCCAACCGTGGCAATCAGTTCTTTTTCCATGTCTCCTAGCCAATTGGTTGTTTCACTGTCGAGGCATGAAAAATCATAGGTGATTTTTTTGGGTTTTCCAGTTTGTGCACTCGTTAGTTGGATATTGAGCAGGAATAGTGCTAGAATATATGGGATTGACTTTTTCATAACAAGTCGAAGATATAACATATTGTATTCTTACAACCTAAGTGAAGGCAATAATTATATCTTCATTACTTAGGGCTTGATGCTAAACGATTTAAGTTGGTTAGTTTTCTGAATTCCATCTAAAATCATTATCTAATAATGGATAGCGCTTAAATTATATGTTAAATAACGCAGCGCTAGGTGTTAGTATGTGTACCTTCGAACCCAATTTAATACACATACATGAAAAAAACTACAGTTTTATTAACTTTTCTCTTGAGCTTAGGGACAAGCGCTCTAGCCCAAGACACCACCAGTTTTCGCCTTCTCGGAATTTCTTCAAACGCGTCCTTAGACTTTTTTAAAAACGACTCCACGTATCTAACCTCCAACGAAAATATTAACAATATGGCCGGCGGGAATGGCCATGTTATTTTTCAAGATCCAAGTTCAGGAAAAGTTTGGGCACTAATTTCGGATGTTAATGCTAATGGAGGCAATCAAGGAGATAGAAACCTATTTGAAATCGACCCAACTACAGGCAGTTATACCTTAGTAGCCGATTTAACCAATAATTTTTATAATTCGGGCGATATGGCATCCGATGGTTCCATTTATTTAATTGGTGGTAATGGAAACAATGGAGCGATAGCAGGACAAATCTGGAGGTATAATCCGCAAGACAGCTCAGAAGTATTGATAGGGCAATCTGCTGTGACCGACTCACGCGCTATGGAGTACAATCCAAATAATAATTCTTTGTACATCTATGAGGGGTTTAATCCCAACGTGCTTTACATTTTTGATTTAACCACGAATACAGAAACTATTAGTTCTTATGGTCCTTTGACGGTTAACGATGAATTGCACGGAGCGTATTACGATGCAGCATCTCATACCATGCTTCTTTCTGGGTACGGTGGAGAAATGTATGTTTCGGATACAACCCTAGTAACCTTTACGCAATTTGATGAATCTCTTAATAATATTATGGATTTATCAGTAATCAAGTTCTTAACAAACGATGAAAATACTGGGTTTTGTCCAGGTGATTCCTTAGTACTTTCATGTATTTGGGATAGTACCTCTTACGAGTGGTATTTCAATGGTCAGATGATCCCATTTGGTAATTCTCAATCAATAACGGTCAATACAGCAGGTACATATCGATGTTTAGTTATGCTAAATAATACATTAACACCGACGTATATTTGGAGTGAGGAAATTAACGTAAGTGCATACACGATGCCAAGTGTTAGTATTTCAATTCAAAATGGCGACTCCCTGTGGTGTCCTGGGGATACAATTACTATCCAAGGTGCCAATGGTGGTTCACTTCAATGGTATTTGAATGGTCAAGAAATTAGTGGTGCTACTGCTTCAACATTGAATGTTACTTCGCCTGGAACATACACTCAAAGTAAAATGAATCTTAGCGGATGTATCGCTTTTGCCCCATCGGATATTGTGATTTCTGAGGATGTTGATTGTATAAATGGCGTAAGTACGATTGAAACAAATCAACTATATGTTTATCCAAATCCAAGTAATGGTCAATTGAGTATTGACGGAGTGCTTCCTGAAAGTGAGTTTCAACTTTTTGATTTATCAGGAAAGTTAATCAAGTTGTCAACACTTGAGAATAGCTCAACTGACATTTCAAATTTGAATGTCGGGACTTATTTTATTCAAATAGGTTCTAATAGAATTCGATTTGTAAAGCTTTAAAAGCTATTTTATCATATAGGGAAAAGGGAGCATTGCTCCCTTTTTTATTGATGTGTTTTTCAATCGATCTGGTGTATTAAGTTTTTAAATTCACTATTCGGAATATTTACCCATTAATACCTGACTGCTGTCGTATAATTTATGACGTAAATCATAGTTTAAGTTGTTTTATAAGTCTAGGTTTGCTTAAATCAAAAATTAGTACCCATGGAAGAGAACATGTACAAACAGCACGAAGAAAACAAAGACTGGATGAGTCGCGTAGCATTTTACAAAGATGAAATCACCATTTTACAAGGAGTTTTATCAGAGATTGCTAGCAAAAACACAGGGGATGAAGCCTTGAAAGAAGTGGAGCATTATCAAAACCAGTTCATTGTGCAACGGGATAACTTGGACCAATTAGCACACAACATCCAGTTGAATGAACAAAAGTTTCAGCAAGAAGTAACCGATAATCCAGTGGCTGTTGATCATAGAAGAACGGAATATCATCAATCGGAGAAGGATTTTATTGAATATTTCGAGAATAACTTTAAAGGCTTGAGAACTGATTTTAAAACCTTTGCATCGAAATGGATGTAATCCTATTGCACTAGAAGTGCTTGATGTTTGAATATCCCGCGTTGGAAATCAATGTCGATGCGTCCGAGAAACAGTCCTGCCCAGCCCGTCTGATTAATCAAGACGGGTTTTTTATTGGCATTTTCCATGATTAAGGGTTTTTCCATGAAGGTATGGGTGTGTCCTCCAAGAATCAAATGAATATTCGCGGTCTCAGCGGCAAGTACCTTATCTGAAACTTGTGAACTCGAATAGTCGAAGCCTAAATGCGACAAACAAACTACCAAATCACAGCCTAAATCGCTAAGTAATTGGGCCATATTATTAGCCTGCTCAATCGGGTCAATATAGCTCATACCAGCATAACACGAGGCAGGGGAGAGGCCATCTAAGTTGACTCCAATACCAAAAAAACCAATCTTAACTGCACCCCGTCTCAAGATGTGATACGGCAAGGTTTGGTTCGCTAAGGTGGTTTTTCTGAAATCATAATTGCTGCAGACAAAGGGGAAATTCGCAAAGCGTTGCGCATTCTTGAATCCTTCCATACCAATATCAAAATCATGGTTCCCCATGGTAGCAACGTCGTATTGCATGGCTGACATCAGTTTCATCTCTAATTCGCCATGGTATCGATTAAAGTAAGGCGTCCCTTGAAAAATATCGCCGGAATCCACTAAAATCACATGTTCTTCTTCCCTTCGGATCTGCTCAATTAAGGCGGCTCGTTTTGCCACGCCACCCATCCCAGGATATTTAGCATGGTTCAGTGGGAACGGATCAATATTCGAATGGGTGTCGTTCGTATGAAGAATAGTAAGCTTTTTTCCCTTTCGCTGCGCAGAAGATCGAAGTTCAAAGGAACTTGTAAGTGCACCTAAACTCGTTAATCCAGCTAATCCTACAAACGCTCTTCGATTCATGGGATAAAGCGTTTTTCGGTATTATTTACTAAAGTACCCTGTCGTTTAACTTCTTCGATAAACACATCGCGAAGATTCTTTGGCTTAAGTTGGTATGATTCCGGCGTTAAGAAAAAGGTCATCTTATCTCCACCTTGTGCTAAATAATCCGAGGTGATTACCCAAAAATGGGTGTGTGTTTCATTTAAGCCTTGAATTGTTAACTTACCTTTTTCAAATCTAGCGTTCGCAAGCGGAACGCCTTTGGGTTGGTTTTTCATAAACGTTTCAATGGCTTGAATACGAGACACAGGCAAACGAACCCATGCGACGCTGTTGTCGAACGGCATCAATTTAAATAAATCTCCCACCGTGATAGGACCCTTATTTAGGCTAGCACGTAAACCTCCGGCGTTTAATATACAAATCACAGGTTCCGCCAAGCGGACCGTCTCCGTCTGCGTTTCTTGTAGGAATAAGGCATCAGTAGCCCAATTCATAAGGTTTGAACTTGGGAAAACCACTTCGAAACTGGTGTCTGCCATACCGATTACCTCTCCCATTTGAAGGGCTAATGAATCACGGTACGGAACAATGAATTGCTCTATGTGCTCGGTTGCTTTTACACTTGAATCAACACCAAGGTTCTTTGAGGTAGAAACAAGGTGTGCCTTGAAGGAACATCCAAGGGTTCCTGCAACAACAAGTGTACAGAGAACCAACTTACGCATTACTCTTTGATAAAGCTTCCGCGCGTGTTACCAAGTGGTGTGCTCACTTCAATCAGGTATTTACCTGCTTTTAAGTCGTTTCCGTTCACAATTAATACATCCTCATTGATTCCGATAGCGGATTTAACAATACGTCCACTTAAATCGGTAATGGTATATCCTGTAATGGTAAGACCATTAACTTGGGCATAAACATTTCCATTCGATGGAACCGGGAATACTGACAAATTAGCGGCTAATTGCTCTTCAATTCCAACATTACAAGAGGTCTCTAAATACGACATGTTGTCAAAGTTCACATGGCAAGCAAAATTTACTGAATCGATGTATGGATTTCGGTTACCTTGAACACTGAAGATATACTCCTGACGAGCAATTTCATAAGAATCCGGTAGGTCAGCAAAATGCCAAGTTTTTAAGGTCGCTTGATCTTGATTAGCTGCAATTCCCCAATTCAAGTTGTTCTGCATGTTGTAACATGTGGCGTGATAAAAAATCGAACGAGCAGCATTTCCTTTTTGTGCATCTCTCGGTTCGTAACACATTTGTGCACCATTGTATCCAACACTACCTTCAAGGTAAGTAAACAGTACATTTCCTGTGATATCCATCAACGGAAGATTACTACGGTAGGAATTTGCATTCGCTAAGTTAGTAGGGTAAAGGTTGTGTTGGTCTGTATATTCTGGTTCCTCTGGATTATCGCATGGGAAGGTCGGCATCCAAGAATGGCAATAGGTATGTTCTCTTGAATAACCGGTCGCTGACCAATCAAATGGATCATTAAACACCCTGTTCTCACCTGAATAAACACAGGTAACAAAGGATTGTCCGTTCGTAGTATCTGACACCTCAAATTGGTTCATTACCGTTTGCTTATAATTAAAATATGAAATGAAGGTATGCGGATTGATTACAGCGGATAAATCTGTTACAAAGGTTGCTGAATTGGAATTGATCCCGCTGTAGTAATTTCCAATGTTCAATCCGGTAGTGGTGACCGTTCCCGTGGCTGGGGTAGTTGTTTTGTAATTCTCAAATCCAGCAGGACCATTAAAGGCATATACTGAAAAATAATACGGTTGATTGGCGCGAACCCCTCTAGGTACAAATGAAACAGCACTTCCCGTGTAAGCCACTTTAGCATTGCCAATGATATCCCCTCGTTGGTAACTCGTTCCATCTATAGGATTTCCCGAAACTGGTGCATTTTTCGACCACAACACAAGGTATTTTTCAGCCCCTGTTCCTGCGGTGTATGATCCTGAAAGCGTATATGCTTGAACATTCGAAAACGTTAAGTTGCTTGCGTTGGTTGTTGGTTCGGTAGCTAGGTTATCCAATCCTACCGCGATTAAGTTAATAACGTACGGATTTTCATCGCTATCGTCATTGGCTATGGTAATCGTAGCAGTTCTTGATCCGTTACCTGTTGGTGCAAAGGTTAACGTAAAGTTTCCAATACCCAGGCCAGCCACGGTCGTTGCGTTAAGACTCGTTGTATAATCTGCTGCATTTACGCCGGAAATAGCAGTTCCTGATACCGTTAAGGTTTGAACCCCAGTATTCTCAATGGTGATGATGTTATTCGCAGTATTTCCGATAACAAAGCTAGAGTTGTTTAACGCGGTAGTACCATTAATTTTAACATTGATTTCACGATTTGGAGCCACATAAGGCACAATATCCGAGGTGCTTCTTGGAACGATTTGATAATTCGCGTTAAATTGTCCCATTAAACCGGTGATGGTAACTGGTCCTGCCGGTATGGCACTTCCGTCGATATTGGTAGTTCCATTAATTCGAACATCCAAGGTATTGGCACCGTTAGTGATTTGTACGGTGCTGTTGCCCGTTGCGAAGTTTCCACTTTGAACAAAAGTTACATTTTCAATGCGAACAAGCTGCGCTTCTAAGGCTTCTCCTGCGCTTGTAATCGGAATTACCTGGGGTACATTTGGAGTAACAGGTCCGTGATCAGTAAAGCTGTTCGTTGGTGATAGTTCTAACAAGCCACTGAAGTCAAATAATACACCGGTAGCAGTGACAGAATCTCCCGTAGTTAAACTTGAAAGCGTGTTTCCATAAATAGCGATACCTGCAGTTCCATCTTGTAAGTAGCGTATCGATCCAAGTTCCGTTCCGTTAGAAACTACTCCTTTTACGGTAACTGTTGCACCGATAGACATGTTTCGAACTTGCTGAATGGTTTGTGCACCAAGTGTCAAGGTACTTATTGCCGCAACGAGGGTAAAAATTTTCTTCATAATTAGAATTGGTAAGATAAAGATACATTAAATCGCAACCCTTGACCAAACATCACGGCGGATGAGGTTGCATCAAAACTTTGGTTACTTCCGTTCATGTTGTTCGAAGCATCCGAGATAAAGGCTTTGTTCAGTAGGTTGATTACATTCCCAGAGAGCACAAGGGCATCTTCTTTAAGTTTGAATCGATACCCGGCATATAAATTAACCAAGGTGTATGATGGCATCATCCAAGATTCTCTTCCACCGTTTGCGCCTTGCAAGGAGAAGGGATTAAAGTCCGAATAATAGCGATCGAAATATTGGATTTGACCTTTGAAATATAAATTTTTAATGGGTTCGTATCGAAGGGTGGCGGATAAGGCCGTTTGCGCTGCATCTCCCACATGAACGCCTTTGGCATCAAAGGTATATTCCAGTGAATCGTATTGCGGAATGACAATGGTTTTACTGGAATTCCAAAACCAATCACCCATCGAGAACATTAATTCTGCAGAAAGTTTTTTTGAGATTTCCCAAGCCACATCAATCTCACCGCCAACGTGCATGGCATCCATACCGTTAATATTTACGTAAATGTTTTCACTTGGATCATTTGGATCTGGAACGGCTACCCCATAAGGGAACGGTTTGTTTTTCCAATTCGTTGCGTATACGTTTACATTCACACCAAATGTTTTCTCTGCATAAGAGAACCCTTGCTCTAATGCAAGAATCTTTTCATTGTTTACGACACCAAAAAACTTATTGTAGTTATTATCAATTACGTTGGAATACATGGGAGTTCGGTTCAAGTAACCAATGTTCATAAACACGCTCGCAAATTCACTCAACTTAATGCTTGCTCCCGTTTTAAATGTAAATCCTGGAATGAATTTCCACGGTGTTTTTACGTAATCTACGCCTTCAGAATAGCTGTGGTATGTTTGACCGTCATATGTTAACGTGTCGCCATAACCAAACTGTAACACAGTATCACCTAGGTTGAGTTCGCGTTTTTGGAAGTAATCGATCCCCCGATACCCATTACCAATACCCGTTAAATTTACAAAGGCACTTACGGTTTTGGTCTCGTATGAAACTTGTGAAAATGCCCCTAACCATGAAACCAACCCATCGCGGTTTGAATTAAATAAATTCTTTGCGATTTTATCGCCAACGCGCTTCATTGGACTCGCCGCATTTTTATCGGATAAATCGATGTAGTAATCGCCGCCGATCAAATCTTTAACTTCTTGATAATGTGAACCACGGTAGTATCTAGCATCTAGCCCACCTGAAATCTCGAATCCTTTTTTTATTTCGTAATTCACCTGTCCTAAATAACCAACCCAAAAGTGATTATTTACACTAGCAAGTAGGATTTGAGAACTCTTAATTTCCGTAGGTGAATATTGCATGTCAATGTTGGGCGTTCCAAAGAGCGGATTCACCTTATTCGCTTCAACCATCTGATCCCAATCGATGTTCATGTTTGAATCCCTAATGATTGCTGAAGAATTATACAGCGCCGTGCCACCACCTCGACCAATGGATACATAGGCCAAATTCGAAATAGATAATTTTTTAGTTACTTTCCAAAAATCTTTCAGTGTGAGTTGTGGTTTGTTGTAGTAATTCAAGCGTTCGCTCATTACTTCTTTCTTGCCATCTACGGTACGGTATCCCCAATGCTGGTTATAGCGAAGGCCCAGGTCTGTCATGAAGGCATTGGTATCAATTGTAGCTCCGATTTCTTTGGCTTGATCTTCACTCCAATATTGAATGGGTTGACGAAATGAACGCTGTCCGTGTTGCTGGGGTGCAGAGAAACCAGAAAGTGTGACTAAATGTTTTTCAAATTGTTTCGATATTTTTAAATACCCAAAAAATCCTTGACTTGGCGTACCATCTACCCAACCAGTTGCTTGTTTATAACTGGCTGCTGCGGTAAGCCCCCAACCACCTTTTAAAATTCCTGTATTGTAGGCAATCGAGGTACGCATCATGTTACCCGTTCCGTATTCTTGTTTTAAACTTCCACCTTTCTTGTTTCCAATCCCTTGCGTGATAATGTTAATGGTCCCACCAATTGATGGCATGGCAATTTTGGTAGCCCCTAAACCCCGTTGTACTTGCATCGTCGCGGTAATCGCGTCCAATCCGAACCAATTCGACCAATATACCCATCCATTTTCCATGTCGTTTACCGGCACACCGTCAATCATTACCCCCACATTTCGTTGGTCGAATCCACGCACATTAATCCGAGCATCTCCGTCTCCACCACCAGACTGCGTGGCATACACTCCCGCTGTTCCGTTTAACAACATCGGTAAATCTCTCGAGCCCAATTCTTCTTGGATTTTTTGGGTGCTTATCTTGGTTACTGCGATTGGTACAGGCCCATCTTTTACCACATTACCAATTACACGAACTTCGTCAAATTCCAAGCTTCCGGACATGCTCAAGTTGACAACATGTTCGGATTTGAAAATCTTCACTTCTTTTACAATAGTATCAAAAGATATAAGGGTTACCGTAAATCGGTAATTTCCGAATGGAACATCCTTGATTTCATAGGAACCGTTGGATTCTGATAACAAGCGATTTACGACGGTACCTGTAGTTAGTGATTTTAATTCGATTTTTGCTCCACTAACGGTTTGGCTAGAAGATCCTTCGGTAATAGTTCCTGTAATGTGGGCTTTCGCGGTTTGTCCATAGGTTATGGAACAAATAATTCCTAAAAATATGCTAAGGAAGAATGAACGTTTCATAGAAAAAAAATCCCGCCGAAGCGGGAATTAACTTATCGAATGATTACTTTTCGAATCTCTGATTTACCGTCTTTGGTGGTAATGTTTACGAAATACACACCGCGAGATGCTTCAATTTGAAAAACTACTAAGTCTTGGTTATTTATTTCTTTAGTTGAAAGCACTTGTCCGAAAGCATTCAATACTTGAAAACGCTTGATGCTAGCCGCATTTTTAATATACAGTGTACCAGAAGATGGGTTTGGATAAATAGAATAAGCCGATTCATCGATGTCGTTTACCGATGCCGGATTACATTGACATTCGTGTGTTCCTAGGGAATTCCAATTCCCGTCTAAAATTGGGTTTCCACTTCCACCCAATACTGGATTGCCATTCTGATCTAATCGAACAATTACCGCAGGAATTGTATCCCACTCTAATAAGGGATCAAAGAACGCAACTTGAGTAGTAACACCCTTTTGTACACTTGCCTTACGAATCATGGAGTGATCTTTCGTTACTAATACGCCTTGACCGTTGTTGAATGGAAATGAAGTTGCCCAAGCACCATCGTTTCCTGCTGAGGATCCGGTTTCGTTCGCTGGGTTTTCTCCGATTTTACCAAAAATATCAACTAATGCAAATCCGGGAACATTCGCAGGACTGATAACGGTAGCCGCATTTGCAGGAAGCGTTCCTTTAGCTAAAACAACGGCATCATTCCCGTTCCAATAAAATGCATTTGATGTGTTGTACACGGGGCTGTAGAATCCATCCGCACGAACTTGCAAGGAATCCCAGATTGGAGCTTCTTGTCCTGTACCTGCACTATCTAATTTCTCTAACACCGCAACGTAAACATCATGCGCTTGTACGGTTCCAGATAATTGAACTGCATTCGCCACTGTTGCAGTACTCGAACCGTTAGAATAACGAGCTACGAAATACCCATTTAAGTTTATTGCTTGATTCGTTGGGTTATAGATTTCAAGGGCCTTGTTGTTTCCCCAACCTTCTACGTATTCTGAAATGAATAAGTCACCGCAATTCGTTTGACTGAACGATAAGGTAGTGACAGTAAGGGCAAGTAAGGTAAATAGTAGTTTCATGCATTCAATTTTATAGAACAAAATTAAGGTCTTTTTTTTTAAAATCCTTAAGCTATCAAGGTTACCATTCTGTTAATTTCAACAATCTGTTGAAATATATTAAATTCGCGTCAAATCAAATTCATGAAATATATACAAACAACCCTATTTTTATTGGTGTTTAGCGCCTTTTTTGCTCAGGAAATCAACGTTGAAAAAATTTGGAAAAAATACGAGTATCGTACCCAAGGAGTGGATGGTTTCAATACATTGCAAGACGGCGATCGCTATACCCAATTGGATGATCAAGGCAATTTAGTGCTAGCCTATATTTCTAAGCCAAACGAAGCTCCAATTGTTCTAATTGACGCAAACGCCTTAACATACAAAGGAAAACAGGTGATCATTGAGGATTATAGTTTTGATAAATCAGAACGCAAGGTCCTCATCATGACCTCTATTAGCCCGATTTACAGAAGAAGCTACAATGCCGTATATTATTTATATGATATAGATACAAAGGTTCTCGATGCCTTATCGGAGGAGCATAATCCACAAACCTTAGCAGAATATTCTCCCGATGGAACAAAGGTTTCCTTTATTCATGGAAATGATTTATTTATAAAGGAGTTGGCTTCGGGTAAGGTAACTAAACTAACAACCGATGGGAAACGTAACAAAGTGATTAACGGTACCACGGATTGGGTATACGAGGAAGAGTTCTCCATTACTAAGGCTTACAGTTGGTCTCCAGACTCAAAGTACATTGCTTTTTTAAAGTTTGTAGAAAAGGGAGTGAAAGAATTTGGAATTGATATGTACGGTGAATTATACCCTGATCGATTCGAATATAAATACCCAAAAGCGGGTGAAGATAATTCTGTTGTCACAGCGCATTGGGTAGCCGTTTCTAAACCAACTAAAATCAACCCAATCAACTTGGGGAAATATGAATATATCCCAAGAATTCAATGGTCCAATGTTTCCAATCGCCTGTTGTTACAAACCATGAATCGGCACCAAGACAGCTTGCGTTATCACATGGTGGATTTTACTGCTGGAAAAAAACCAATCCAAAGCATTCTCTTTACAGACTTTAGCAATACCTATGTTGATGTGAATGAGTCCTTGCATTTTATGCCTAATGGTGATGGGTTTTTCTTTACTTCGGAAAAATCAGGGTATAATCAATTGTTTTCCTTGGATTATTCGGGCAAGCTAAGTTCAATTACTGACGGTGAATTAGACTTGATTGATTCATACGGCGTGAGCCAAGACGGTACACATTTTTACTTCACTCGATCCCATCAGTTTGGTGTTTCTAAAGTGCTTTGTCAAATTAATGTTCAAACGAAAGAGGTAAAAATACTGTCGCCTGTTGAGGGGTGGATGGATGCCTCGTTTACCCAAGGTATGAAGTATTTTGTGGGTTCCTATTCAAATGGAAATACGCCTCCAGTACACAGCTTGTATAACGGAGATGGTATGTTGGTAAAGGTTTTGGAGGATAATACTGGGTTGAATAACGTGTTAGCTGACTTGAATCTGAGTAAGAAAACGTATCGTACCATTATGGTAAATGGTACCGCGCTGAATGTTTCAACAATCTTTCCTCCGAATTTTAATGAATCCAATAAATACCCTGTTTACATGAATGTATATGGTGGTCCAGGCCATAATGAGGTAACAAACCAGTGGGATGGTAATGATTTCATGTTTCATCAGTTATTGGCATCGAAAGGGTATATTGTGGTCTCTGTAGATCCAAGAGGAACCCAATACCGTGGAGCAGCATTTAAGAAGGCCACCTATTTGCAATTGGGTAAGTTAGAGGTAGAAGATTTTATTGGTACCGCTAAGTATTTTCAATCCTTGCCATACGTGGACGCAAATCGTTTGGGAATTATGGGGTGGAGTTACGGTGGGTTTATGACATCGCTCGCCATGACAAAAGGAGCCGATGTGTTTAAAATGGGGATTGCGGTAGCACCAGTTACGAATTGGAGGTACTACGATAATATTTATACCGAAAGATTTATGCGAACTCCCCAAGAAAATGCCTCTGGGTATGATGATAATTCTCCAATCAATCACGTAGATAAATTGAAGGGTAAATTTCTTCTCGTGCATGGGATGGCCGACGATAATGTACATTTTCAAAACAGTACAGATATAATTACGGCCTTAGTCAAAGCAAACAAGCAATTTGATTTTTTCGCTTATCCAAATAAGAACCACGGAATTTATGGAGGAAATACGCGAAATCACTTGTTTTCAATGATGTACGACTACATTTTAAAGAATTTGTAAGCACTTGGTTTTAATCGCTTTGGAAAATTGTTTAATTTTTTATAAAATCTATTCCATAACCCAATTTTCTTTAGTAAATTAGGCGGAAATTTTACTAGAAACAGATTAACATACCATGAGCGAAATTGCCAAAATCGAATTAGACGGAAAAGTATACGAATTACCAGTAATTACCGGTACTGAAAATGAAAAAGCTATTGATATCTCGAAACTTCGAGATTTAACTGGTTATGTAACCTTAGATACCGGTTATAAGAATACCGGTGCTACGAAAAGTGCGATTACATTTTTAGATGGTGAGGAAGGAATTCTACATTATCGCGGCTATCCGATAGAGCAGTTGGCGGAGCAAGCTACCTTTTTAGAAGTAGCATATTTGTTAATCTACGGTGCCTTGCCTACCCAAGCGGAATTAGATGACTTTGAAAACAGCATCAAAAAGCACACCTTGGTTCATGAAGATATGAAGCGGTTTTTCGAAGCATATCCTGCGAAAGCCCATCCAATGGGAGTTTTGTCTTCTATGATTTCTTCGTTGTCTACCTTCTATCCAGAATCGCTGGATCCAAACCGTAGCCCGGAGATGAAAAACCTTACCGTACATCGATTAATCGCAAAATTACCAACCCTTGCAGCATGGTCTTACAAGAACTCCATGCGTCACCCCTTCATGTATCCAAGAAACGATTATGATTATGGGAAGAATTTCTTGTACATGATGTTTGGTATGCCTACTGAGAATTATGAAGTTGACCCTGTAGTGGTATCTGCATTGAACACCTTGTTAATTCTTCACGCAGACCACGAACAAAATTGTTCTACTTCTACAGTAAGAATCGTGGGTTCTTCAAACGCTAACTTATACTCAACCATTTCTGCAGGTATCTCTGCCTTGTGGGGTCCACTACACGGTGGTGCGAATCAAGAAGTAATCGAAATGCTAGAGCAGATTGCAAATGATGGAGGAAATGTAGATAAATGGGTGGCTAAAGCAAAAGACAAAGAAGATCCGTTCCGATTAATGGGCTTTGGACACCGCGTTTACAAGAATTTTGATCCCCGGGCACGCATCATTAAAAAAGCGTGTGATGAGGTATTAAACAAGCTAGGTGTTAATGATCCATTATTGGATATTGCTAAGAAATTGGAGCAAGTAGCCTTGGAGGATGAATACTTCAAAGCTAGAAACCTATATCCGAATGTAGATTTCTATTCAGGAATTATCTATAAGGCGCTTGGAATTCCAACTGAAATGTTTACTGTAATGTTTGCTTTAGGAAGACTTCCAGGATGGATTGCGCAGTGGAAAGAAATGACAGAGAACAAGGAACCAATTGGACGTCCTCGACAAATCTACACCGGAGCAACGAACCGTAACTACGTTCCAATCAATCAACGCTAAGATTTTAAAAATCGATAGAGAACTTAATTAAGCGTAAGGATTTCCTTACGCTTTTTTTATGTCGTTTTCTGTTACGGAAGCTTTACTTCCAGCAAAGGTGTCGTATCGCCTGAAACTGCAACGTAAGTCGCCATTGAATACCTCATATTTTTTACTTGGTTTCAATCCAATGGCTTTCCAGCCTTCTTCATTGCTGCTAATTATCCAAGCAGGAACCCCTTGCATTTTGTGTTTTAACCAGGTTCCGAGTTGCTGATACAATGCTTCATCCTCCAAGCTTAATCGCTCATCATACGGTGGATTACACATCAGAAACTCAATTTCCGGATTCGCTTCAATGGCATTAAAATCGAGGGATTGCACAGAAACAAAGCGACCAAAAGAAAAACCCCGTAAGTTACGACGTGTTTTAAGTACCATTTCGTCGGAAATGTCAGACCCTCCAATTTTACACGGTAATTCTTTTACGATACGCGGTGCTTGATCAATGATTTCTTGCCAAACGTTCGCATCGAAGGTATTGAGGTTCTTAAATGCGTAATGTGTTCGCTCAATGTTTGATGGAATTCCTGTTGCGAGTAATGCGGCCTCAATTAAAAACGTTCCTGCACCACAAAAAGGGTCGTAAAACGCTTGTTTTCTGTCCCAACCCGATAATCGAATTAAAGAGGCGGCTACCACCTCATTAATCGGAGCGATTCCGGTTGCGATCCGATACCCCCGTTGAAATAAGGGCAATCCACTGGTGTTCAAGGAAATTACCCCTTCGTAATCTGTTAAATATAGATCGAGTCCAATTTTAGGGTGTTTGGTGTCAATTGACGGACGTTCCTTATTAAGTTCTTTAAAGTGATCTACTACGGCATCTTTCACCAAAAGAAATGGGTAATGCGTATTGCGTATTTTCTTGGTTTGAATTGCTCCTCGTACAGCAAAGGTATTGCGTTCATGGAATAAATTAGACCAATTTACAGTGAGCGCGGCATCGTAGATGTCTTTTTCGTTTCTAAACGGAAATCGCGTAATCTCAACTAAGACATTAATCGCACAGCGGCTGTATAGATTTAAATAGTAAACATCCCGCCAGGTGCCATTTAAGCTTACTGCACGATTCCCTTTGATTAAATTCGTGTACCCTAATTCTTGGAGTTCCTCCATGAGAACATCCTCGAATCCGTAAAAACATTTTAATGTAATTGTTAATTTTTTGTCACTTTCTGCTGTCTGTTTTGCCATTGACACTGTATTGCGCGTATTTTTGTACAAATGAACAAACTTTGAAGGGGATACACACCATTTTATTTTTCTTTTTTTTATGTGGTGTCTCGCTTCAATTCCCTGCCCAACAAAAAATCGGTGTAGTCTTGAGTGGCGGTGGAGCCACAGGCTTAGTGCATATAGGGGTGCTGAAAGCCTTAGAAGAAAATCACATTCCAATTGATTACATCTGTGGAACTTCTGCGGGTGCCTTAGTGGGGTCAATGTATGCTTGTGGGTGGTCACCCAAAGAAATGGAAGCATACGCAACATCCCCATCGTTTCAAATGATGACTACTGGGACAATTCCCTCGGGGAGGCGATATTTGTACCGAGAAAGTGATCCCGATGCCAGCATGTTAAATTTGCCTTTTAGCCCGGATTCGTTATTGACCACTTCTATCCCAATGAATATAATTCGTCCCAGGTTTTTAGATATTGAAATGCTAAGAATCATGGGTGCAACTGGCGCCTTGGTTGGGAAAGACTTTAATCAGTTATTGGTGCCATTTCGCTGCGTAGCAAGTGATGTGATACACAAGAAAAGTGTAGTTTTTGAATCTGGGAATTTAAACGCTGCGGTAAGGGCCTCAATGACTTACCCCTTGTATATTAACCCGATAAAGATTGATGATATCATTTATTTTGATGGGGGATTGTATAATAATTTTCCGGTCAATGTGCTTTACGATGAATTTAATCCTGACTTTATTATTGGGAGTAATGTTGCAGATAATGGGGCGTTGCCGGATGAGCATAATTTTATTGGCTTGTTGGATCATATGACAAGAACCCCTACGGATTATTCCTTACCTTGTCCTCAAGGGATATTGATTCAACCAAAAAGTAATGTAGGGACCTTTGATTTTTCTAAAGTTCAGCAAGCCATTGATAGTGGATATTTTGAAACGATGAGGCTTATGGATTCGTTGAAAAAAACGATTTCAGGACGCGCTGATACGGCGTTGTTGAATCAACGAAGGGCTGCGTTAAAGTGCCATATTGATTCGAAGGTAATTTCAGAGATTAAGGTTTCATTTCATGAAAAGAAATCACCAAGTTATGTGAACTATTCGTTAACTAAGACTCGTCATCCCCAACCACTCACTTGGCAACAATTTGAGAACAGGTACTATCGCTTGTATGCGTCACAACAAATTGATTATATATATCCGACATTCTCGGCAAATACGGATAGCAGTTTCGATCTAGACTTATATGTCAGAAAATCCCCGCCCTTTCGGTTGGAGGTTGGAGGACATTTATCCTCACGTCCGATTAATACAGGGTTCTTGGGGCTTACATATCGTCGGATGGGGCGTTCAGCGATGATCCTTCATGCCGAGAGTTATTTTGGAAAATTTTATGGGTCAGTAAAGGGGGAGGCAATGATTGATTTCCCTAGTGTATTTCCCCTAGCAGCATCCACCTATTTTGTAATGAATCGTTGGGATTACTTCCGGAGTTTTGCCACATTTTTTGAGGATGTTAAACCGTCATTTTTAGTTCAGAATGAAATGTACTTCGGCCTTAAACTCAAGCACCCAATTTTAAACAACTCGAAAGGTGTTTTGGATGTGCGTTGGTTTAATTTGGAGGACGATTACTATCAAACACAGAATTTTTTAAGTATAGACACCACGGATGAAACCCATTTGAAGGGAAGTTTAATTTCCTATGAGATTACGGATAATACCCTAAATAGAAAACAATTTGCAAGTGAAGGTCATTTTTTCACCATGAAAATTAAATACATCACCGCACTTGAAACAACAGTTCCTGGGTCAACGGCCCTCTTTGATAGCACAGTTAATAAACAGCACGATTGGTTGAATCTTAACATCGAAGGACAATATTATTTTTTAACCAAACCACATCTTCATCTTGGAGCTCATGCTAAAGCAATGTTCAATTCACAGTCTTTATTTTCAAACTACACCGCAAGTTTGTTATCAATGCCGACATTAAATGTGATTCCGGATTTAGAAACATATTTCTTTAAGGAATACCGTTCTCCGCAGTTTATTGCGTTGGGAGCCAACTTGGTGGTTCCTATTTTCAAGGGCCTAGAATATCGATTCGATGCATATTATTACCAACCATTTTTAATTTTACAGCAATTTAATGATGGAAGTATGAAGTATTCTAAACCATTCAAAGGGAGTACTTGGTTGGCTTCTACCAGTTTGTTATACCATACGCCGCTTGGACCAATTCGTGCGACCTTGAATTATTTTCCTTTACAAGCGATCCCACTAAATTTCCAAGTGAGCTTTGGTTATGTGCTATTCAACGAGCGCGCAGTTCGTTAGAAAAATTAATTTTGCATAAAATTTATTGAATGAAGCCAATTATCTGTGGTATACAACAAATGGGAATCGGAGTTCCGAATGTTCAAGAAATATGGGCCTGGTATCGTACCATGTTTGGAGTGGATGTTCGAATTTTTGAAGAAGCTGCTGAAGCGCCTTTAATGACAAAATATACGGGCGGCGTGGTTCATGCTAGAACGGCTACCCTGGCGTTAAGTATGGACAGCGGAGGTGGATTCGAGATCTGGCAATTTACTAGTAGGAATACAGAGAAACCAAAATTTGAGGTAAAACTAGGTGACCTCGGATTGTATTCATGTAAAATCAAATCAAGGAATGTACGAGAATCCTATCGACACATGAAATCGAACGGAGCTAAGGTACTAAACGAACCTACGGCAACACCAGATGGCACCTTGGCGTTCTTTGTCGAGGATCCAAATGGAAATATTTTTCAGGTAGTTCAAGGACTAGGTTGGTTTAGTAATACCGGGCACCCATCCCATTGTGGCGGAGTAGCAGGGAGTATCATAGGTGTTTCAGATATGGAAGCATCGCTTAAACTATATCAAGAAGTCCTCGGATATGAATCCATCGTATATGACGAAACACGTCAATTTGATGATTTTGGGGTATTGTCCAATGGCACGTTTCGCAGGGTCCGATTGATTCACCGGGAAGATAGAAAAGGCCCGTTTGCAAAACTACTTGGCCCAACCTCTATTGAACTCGTACAAGCTATAAACCGCACGGACGTAAAGCGAATTTTTGAAAACCGTTTTTGGGGTGATTGGGGTTTTATTCACTTGTGCTTCGATATTCAAGGAATGGATGAACTTAAATCACGTTGCGAAAAAGCAGGGTTTCCATTCACGGTGGACAGCTCGGATACCTTTGATATGGGAGAAGCAGGCGGAAGATTTTCTTACATCGAAGATCCTGATGGGGCATGGATTGAATTCGTAGAAACCCATAAAGTTCCCGTGATCAAAAAGCTTGGCTGGTACATTAATTTGAAAAACCGTCCCGCAGGGAAATTTTTACCGAAATGGATGCTCAAAGCAATGGCCTTTAATCGGGTTAAATAGGGGGGGAGACGTTAAGATGTTTCGTGTTACTTTCCTCCCTTGAGGGAGGATTAAGGAGGGTGACTTTTTAATTCATAATCCTTTGATGTCATCCCCTCAGACGGAGTCTGATACTCGTCAGAGTCATTCCCCTATATTCCCCTTCAAAGGGGGAAGAATAAGTCCAAAAGTCCCGACGTCCTAAAGTCCAAGAAGACATTAAGAGTCTAGAATTCCAATTATACTACAAGCTGTTCCTTGTTCGCTTCCTCCCTTGAGGGAGGATTAAGGAGGGTGACTCTTTAATTCATAATCCTTTGATGTCATTCCCTCAGACGGAGTCTGATACTCGTCATAGTCATCCCCTCAGACGGAGCCTGATACTCGTCAGAGTCATCAGACCTATATCCCTCTTCAAAGGGGGAAGAATAAATCCTGAAGTCCTGAGGTCCAAAAGTCCCAATGTCCAGATACCTACTTCCCATAACGCGCATTGACAATCTCATACACTACATGCTGAATGTTTGTACGAATGCCCATATCACGTAGTTTCCAATTGTCCTGGCTCGGATGAACCCGATTGGATAGAAACACAAACACCACCTCGTTCTTCGGGTCGGCCCAAGCTAAGGTTCCTGTAAAACCGGAATGACCAAAACTCTGCTGAGACGCTAATTCATCGCAGGTTCCGCCGCCTGATGCCGAAGGCCTGTCAAAACCGATTCCGCGCTTATTCCCTGTAAATTGAGCTTTTGTAAAATAGGTCACGGTTGATTTATCGAAGAATTGTTGTCCAGCATAGCTTCCGTTATTCAAAAATAATTGCATGATACTCGCCAAATCTGTTGCATTGGCAAATAAGCCGGCATGACCACCAACTCCGCCCAACATCGCAGCGCCTGGGTCATGCACATGACCTTGCAACAATTGCTTACGAAAATATTGGTCGTTTTCTGTTGGGACAATTTGGTTCTTGTTGTAAAATGAAAGCGGTTTATAATTTATGTAACGAAGTCCCATGAGGGAATAGATGTGGTTTCGGACGTATTGATCTTGTTTCTCACCAGTTATTTTTTCAAAAATAGGTTGCATGAAATAATAACATAAATCAGAATACACATATTTCTTTTCCTTTAACGGATTGCGTAATATTCGAGCGTACATGCTGTCCTTATATACCGTTTTTAGAAATAATTCATTCGCCACTTCTAACCCGTGTTCTTCATCTTTTGTTTCGCTGTACCAAGGGGCTAAGGGTTTCTCCTCAGTTAAGGTACGTTTGTAAAATGGAATGAATGGCTCAAGTCCTGCTTGGTGGGCCATCATCTCCCGTATAATGATGTTTCGGTAAGGCGTTTCTCCCGTGACTTCTGGGATATATGCACTAAGCGATTCATTTAGGTCCAATTTTTTTTCATAATGTAACTTCATGGCAATGAGGGTAGATGAAGCAATTTTTGTTATCGAAGCAATATCATATACGTCCTCATTCTCCACGCTCTTTGACGTGGATTCATAGGTGAAATTCCCGAACGATTTGCGATAAATTATTGATCCCTTAACTGCTACAACAATTTGACATCCCGGATAAGCCCCCGACGTTATTCCGTTTTTAGCCAATTGATCGATGCGGTTAAAATCTGAGCTTCGCATCTTTAATTCTTCCGGAGAACTAAAGCGTAAACGACCATTCACTGCTACTTTTATTCCTGTCCCACGCTTGAACATCCCAAGACCTTGCCTTAATTTTCCTTCAATTGGAATCGCACCCATTACCTGCTGAGAAATCCGATCTTGCATGTGCGTGTGATTTTCTGGTGCCATCAAAATTCCATCGAAGGTACTGATCAGCGAAGTCATTTGTGGAGGGATTTTACCAAAGGTCAATACGATTCGTTCCCTTGCGGATGGAATACGCCGTAATGCTTCCCATATCCATCCGTTTATCGTAAGCGAATCAGGATGCACCGGATGTAAACTTAGGATAATGCGTTCTGTCTTTAAGGTATCCAATTTAGCCAAGTCTTCCTCGGCAAATACTTGAAGGAATCGCCCATCTGAAAAACGTTTAATTCCTTGATGTAAGGCATCAGAATTTCCTCCAAGACTCACATAAACAGTGGGTACATTTAAATCATTTAATGGCAAACACTGGTTGTTTTTTAAACAAACCACATGGGTGTCAATGGCTCGCATGAGTTCATCATAAGCTGTTATACCCTGAAATGGTTCGCTTAACCATTGATTTTGCGCTTGCGGTTTAATCGGAGCGTCAAGACCCGACAGTGCAAATACACCAAGTAATGCAATACATGCAACAACGATAGTTAACAGCGTTCGCTTTTTCATGACTACGAATTTAATCATTCTATTCGATTCAATTAGGTGTTGAAAGTGTACGTTTGACACTTACTTGAATATACAAAAAAATTAGACATGTTACAATTTATTTTCTCCACAGAAATATACACGTGGTGTTCGTAAATACCGAGTCTTTTTAGCGTTGTTCTCTGTTCAATTCACGTAGCTTTGCCGAACAATTTTCAAGTAAACGACTATGTCGAAATTTGGTACGCTCGGAACACATTCCGATTTAAAAACATCCCTGGGATTTGATAAGGCCTCGGCAGAATATTGGAATTTAGCACCGGATGAATTGGTTCGTGCCACGCTTGAGCGCGGACAAGGTAAATTAGCTACCAACGGCGCCTTAGCCATTGATACAGGCAAATTCACAGGTAGGTCTCCCAAAGATCGATTTATTGTAAAAGATTCACAAACAGAAGATGCTGTGTGGTGGGGTGATGTCAATATTCCATTTGCTTCCGATGCCTTTGATCGCTTATATGATAAAATGCGAGCTTATGCAGAAGGTAAGGAGTTGTTCATCCGTGACGGTTACGCCTGTGCTTCTCCAACGTATCAATTGAACCTTCGGGTAGTGGCAGAATACCCATGGTCGAATTTATTCGCATACAACATGTTCTTGCGCCCCTCAGCAGAGGAATTGAGCACTTTCGATCCGGAGTGGCATGTCATCTGTCTTCCTGGGTTTTTAGCAGACCCCGCGGTTGATGGAACCCGACAAGCGAATTTTGCGATTCTGAATTTTACGCGCAAAATGATATTAATTGGCGGAACTGGGTACACCGGAGAAATTAAAAAAGGAATTTTTTCTGCCTTGAATTTTATTCTTCCGCACCAAAAGAATGTGCTTTCTATGCATTGCTCTGCCAACATTGGTAAAGACAACGATACTGCGATTTTCTTCGGCTTATCTGGAACCGGAAAAACTACACTTTCTTCTGATCCGAATCGCCGTTTAATTGGTGATGATGAACACGGATGGGCACACGATGAAGTGTTCAATTTTGAAGGCGGATGCTACGCGAAAACGATCGATTTGAGTCGTGATAAAGAGCCTCAAATCTTTGATGCCATCAAGCCTGGAGCCCTTTTGGAGAACATTGGGTTTAATGTAGGAACCAACGAACCGAACTATGCCGATGGATCGATTACAGAAAATACCCGTGTTTCGTATCCAATCTTTCATATCGATAACATCGCGCGTCCGTCCATTGGAAGCGCACCTAAAAACATTTTCTTTTTAACGGCTGATGCCTTTGGTGTTTTACCTCCAATCTCCCGCCTAACAAAAGAGCAGGCGATGTATCACTTTATGTCCGGGTACACCGCGAAAGTAGCAGGCACGGAAGTTGGAATTACCGAACCAACAACCACCTTCTCGGCAGGCTTTGGCGCAGCATTCCTTCCACTTCATCCTGCAAAATATGCAAAACTTTTAGGCGATAAATTAGAAGGAACCGATATTCGCGTGTGGTTAATCAATACCGGTTGGACCGGTGGTAGCTATGGGGTAGGGAGTAGAATGAAACTTTCTTTTACCCGAGCGATGATTACCGCAGCCTTAGAAGGTAAATTGGATGGGGTAGATTTTGAAACCCTACCGATGTTTGAATTAGCTATTCCTATGTCATGCGAAGGGGTGCCTTCCGAGTTACTTAATCCAAGAAATACATGGGAAAATAAGGAGGAATACGATGCTACTGCAGAACGCCTAGCGGAAAAGTTCGTAACCAACTTTAAGAAATTTGAGGCGGAAACAGCGCCTGAAATTCTTGCTGCTGCACCTAAGGTGTTAAATTAGTCCATCAACCAACCACGATAGAGCCCTGCGCAAGCGGGGCTTTTTTTATTTTTGTAAAAAAGACAACGTGGACCATCTAAACTATCTCGAACGAGAAGCCATAGAAATTTTACGCGAAACTGCGTTTCAATTTCAGCGTCCTGTGCTGCTGTTTAGTGGTGGCAAGGACAGTATTTGTATGGTTCATTTGGCGCGCTTGGCTTTTGCTCCGAATCCCATTCCATTTACCCTTTTACACATTGATACCGGGCATAATTTTACCGAAACCTTAACCTTTCGGGATGAACTTGTTCAAACCATGGGACTATCCATCGAGGTTCAATCGGTAGTTGAAGCGATGCGCAAACGTGAGATCCCAGAACCCAAGGTGAAATTCCCTTCGCGTAATGCGATGCAGAGTTTTGCCCTATTAGATGCCATTCAAGAACTGAATATCGATGCCTGCATTGGAGGAGGTAGACGGGACGAAGATAAGGCACGTGCCAAAGAACGGATTTTTTCCTTTCGCGATCACGAAGGAACATGGAACCCCTTGAGCCAACGCCCAGAGCCTTGGAATATGTTAAACGGAAGAATAAATCCCGGGGAAAATGTGCGGGTTTTTCCACTCTCGAATTGGACCGAACTGGATGTGTGGAACTACATACAGCGAGAACAAATCGCCTTACCAAGCTTGTACTTTGCCCATGAACGACTCTGCGTAGAACTCCCGGATGGCGCCTTGATGGCGTATAATCCCTATGTGCGTTTGGAATCAACGGATGTTTTGGTAGAGCGTAAGGTGCGCTTTAGAACCATCGGTGATATGACCTGTACTGCGGCAATTCCAAGTATGGCAGGTTCGGTGGAAGAAGTAATTACTGAATTAAATCAAACTCAACTTTCTGAGCGTGGAGCAACCCGCTTGGATGACCGAATCAGTGAAGCTGGAATGGAAGATAGAAAACGACAAGGATATTTTTAAGGGAGAACGAATATGCGAATACTGAAGGTTTTTACATGCGGGAATGTGGATGATGGGAAAAGTACCTTACTGGGGCGCTTGCTTTTGGACAGTGATTCCATTTCTGTAGACATCCTTCATCAGCTCACGGAGCAAGGGGGAGGTGTGCCCAACCTTGCCTTGCTAACGGATGGTTTACGTGCAGAGCGCAGCATGGGAATCACCATTGATGTCGCCTATAAATTTTTCACCACGAAACATACGAAGTATATTTTAGTAGATACGCCGGGACATCAGGAATATACCAGAAACATGTACGCGGGGGCTTCGGAATGTGAAGTAGCCGTTGTGCTTATTGATGCGTTGAAACCAATCGAAGCTCAAACGAGAAAACACCTCGAAATCATGGAAACGCTTGGGGTCAAGCACCTGATTGTTGCGGTGAATAAAATGGATGCCGTTGGGTTTGTGCATGCCGTATTTCTGGAGCGACAAACCGAAGTAAATGCGGTCCTTAATCTGGCAGAAAACCAGCACGTACATTGGATTCCGATTAGCGCCTTAGCCGGAGAGAATGTGGTCGAAAGTACCCAGGCTATGCCGTGGTATACGGGTCCAACGATTCTTGAATGCCTTGAATCAATCCCACCAATGATCGATACACACAGCGCGTTGCCATTGCTTGAAATTCAAGGAATTTATGAGGGGGCAGCCTATGGAAAAGTGCTACAAGGAACACTGGATGTTAAAAACACGTGGTATCGCGAAAATCAATCCTTAGAAATCGAGGAATGCTATGTGAATGGAATCCCAAGTACGGTTGCAGCGCCGGGCGATCAAGTCACCTTGCTGGGAACTGACATAAATATGCTGGAGCGTGGTCAGCAATGGGGCGAAGAAGCACCGTTACAATGTACTGAGTGTACTGTTGAATTGTGTTGGATGGGGGATGCCATGGAGCCTGGTGCCATGGAGTTCATACTTCGTAGAGGTGCGGCGGAACGCATAGCACGAGTAGACTTACCAATACGAATCAATCCGAATGATATCCAACACCTTACCCTAAATTTATCGGCACCCATTGATGTGCTAACGGAACGAATACAGGCTAAGAAAGAGCGCATAATACTCATTAACAAAACAACAAATGCGACGGTAGCTGCGGGAATAATTAAACGTATAGTGTGATGAAAGCAACAACAGTAGAACAGTATTTATTAGACGGCTGTGGTCGCTGCAGTAAAGGCGGTACCCCGAATTGCACGGTACATAAATGGCAACCGATACTTGTAGCTATGCGGGAATTAGCAACAGAGTGCATGCTAACCGAAGAAGTGAAGTGGTCGGTTCCGTGTTATACCCTGAAAGGAAAGAACGTCCTCATGATTCATGCATTTAAGGAATATTGTAGTATCATGTTTATGAAAGGTTCCTTATTAACGGACCCGGAAAATATACTGCATCGACAAACAGAACATGTAACGGCGGGACGTCAATTGCGCTATACGCGTATGGAGGACTTTTTAGCACAACGTGAACGAGCCAAAGCATTCATTTTAGAGGCCATTCAATTGGAAGAAGCGGGTAAAAAAGTTGAAAAGCGAACCCAAGAAGATCCAGTGGTAGAAGAATTAAAAGAAGCGTTTGCGGAGGACAGTGCCTTTAAAACAGCGTTTTATCAACTTACCCCTGGACGGCAACGTGCGTATTTATTGCATTTTGCACAACCTAAGCAGGCTGAAACTAGGGCTTCGCGCATTGAGAAATGTATGCCCTTAATCATGCGCGGGGAAGGCTTGCATGATGCGTATCAGAAAGGGAAAAAGTAAATATTATGAAAATCATACTTATTACATTTTGTTTACTGGCAATTATTGGATTCGCATTGTCCGTTTTTCTTGTAATATGGGCGTTTGCAAAGAAAATCACATGGATTAAATCGATACTATTTGTTTTCTTGTATGGGGTGCTTTGTATTGGGATACTTCTTTTTATGATTGATAGACGAAAGCCTGATTTAGTGAAACGAATTCCTATCGTACGAACCATTAAACCAAGTGAAACTAAGCGTAATTGCGACTGTACATGGTCTTCGCTGGCTTTGCAGAAGGATGATTATCCAACCAAACATAAACCTACCGCAAAACGAATTACCAATGGGATGTACATAAAAAATGAGGCGTTTAGGGTGAAATGGATTCGAAGACGAAGGTTAGTTCCTGTCGATGAAGCGGATGGCTTTGGTATTTCTAATCTTGACTATAGTTCTGCCCATTTAACGCCCTTAGCTAAAAAGCGACTTTATGAACTCGGTCAGCGTTTTAGGGAGCGTATTCAAAATCCAGATGAAAAAAAGAGCTATTTTATGGTGAGTTCCATTACCCGAAGCCAAGTTCAGCAAACTCAAATCTGTGACCGATATCCAAATGCCTGCACTAGAGACCATTCCCCGCATTCTTATGGGGTGGCATTTGATATCTATAAATTAACGAGTTCCGATAAAAACTGTAATATCGGTATGAATGCCTTGCAGGAAGTGCTCACTCAAATGCAACGCGAAGGTAAAATTTTACTTTGTCCTGAATCGAAGTGTATACATGTGACAGTGTGCGGGTAATCGATCACCTGTGGCGGTAAACTGACTTATTTTAGCAGGCTGTCAATGATTTTCTTGAGATAGGCGACCTCTTCCTTGAGCGTCTCAATTTGCAGCTTATATAGATCACGCTCCTCATTAACGAGGGTATTGTTTTGAATAATTAAGCCATTTCCGGTTTGGTTGTGCATGACATTGAACACCATGCTTTCATTGAATGCAATCACATCCTCTGGTTTCATACCCAATTCACCGGCAATGCGCGCCAACTTGCTGTAGGTGATTTCTGTTTCACCCAATTCCATTCGGCTATAAGCACTTTGCGTAACACCAATCACGCTGGCCATGTGTTCCTGCGTCAGATTTTTTAACTCGCGCAACTTTTTAATCTTGGTACCAATATTCAAGTTGTCCATGGAATGTATTTTTTACGAAGATAGGAAAACTTCATAAAGTAGAATTTTTGTTCATGAATTATGCATAATTATGTCATTAAATAATCGCTAATCGGTATAGTTTTGGAAATAAATTATTTACCGGTGAATAATAGAACTAGATCAAATGAAAATTAAAAACATCATCTTTCTTTACTTATTTCTTTTCTCGGCTTCATTCTTTGCTCAAACCTTCCCCATCGATTCTTCTCGATTTTATAAATCCAAGGAAGGGTGTAAAGTCTATTGTCTTTATTTTGGTGAGGACTTTGAATTCTCTTGGAGCGGCGGTTGTTCTGCAGGCTATGCAGATGGGCAAGGGGAGTTGTTGATTCATTTACAAGAATCCAAAGAGCAAGTTGGTTCGATCAAAGGTCGTTTTTCCAAAGGAATCCCGACGGGTAACTGTCGTATAGTTACGGCTATAGAATCTGATATGGAAGTGACTTTCGTAGATGGACGAATTTGGGGTTCGGGTTCACTTAGTATGAAAAATGGTAAAAAATACGTGGGTAACTTTGTTAACTTAAAACAGCATGGTTATGGACAAATGGATTATCCAGATGGTGATGTATTTACTGGATTTTTTAAGAAAAATGAACCTTATATCGGAAAGGTGGTCACCTTAACCAAGGATACAATTCATATTGCATATGGACGAATTGTTGAGCGGGCTCTTAATCTTCCGAATTGTAGTCCCATTCTTAATAAAGAACTTACGGAATACTATAATAAAAATTGGGACCGTTGCAGTCAATCTGAGGCGGCCTATTATCGTAAAATTACCTATAAAGATGTACATACTCCTTCAGGCCTTGTAAGGGACTATTTTATTAGCGGAAAACCTTATAGAGAAGTAAACCTTGTGTATGTAGATTGTAAAGAAATTGCCTTGGATTTTACAGGTGAAGGTACATATCAACACTATCACCCAAACGGTAACCTTCAATATGAAACCTATGTGAATCATCGGGGTGATTTTGAGGGTAGAACATTAACGTATCACGAAAATGGTAACTACAGGCAGATTGGCACATACAACGATACGGGGGAAGAAGATGGCAATTGGGCGTATTTTGATGAGCAAGGTAAACTAATCAGTTTTGAAATGTATGAAGACGGTCAATTGGAAGAGGATAAATTCTACACCATAACAGCGGATGGCCTCTGGCAGTATAACAATGTGTATGATATTGATCGGATTGAAAATAATCAGGATTTCTGGTTTGAATATAATACCATTGGTGATAGAAAATATCAAATACAACGGGTTATTAATGAACAACTCTACATTCCTGTTTCTAAAAATGAAACGTATATAAGGACACTACCACTCAATGTTGATCCGAGGGATAAATTTGGGATCTATATGGATGCGGCGGCTATGAAAAGTCAAGTGAAAAAAGGAAGTTCTTTTGGATTAATCTTCGATTACCGTTCAAGTAATGAGTATTATTCATTTGAAATAAATGATCGAGAAGAGGCTTGCATCATTGAGCATTTTAATGGTAAGGAAAATGTATTATTTAGCCTTCCACTCAGCAAAAATTTTAAGCGTGAATCTAAGGGTTTGGCTTCGTACTTCTTTGGGGTGAGTTATGGACCAGATAAAGTTTATTTTTATGTGAACGATAACGAAATTACCAATATGGCAAGAGCCGAGAGTATCGGTGATCAATTTGGGGTAATTGGAAAAGGTGAACTCTCCTTTGGTTTATCTGCACTAGAGACAACTGAATTCTATAGTATGGAGGATTCAGAGGGCTTCTCGGAAATGGTTCAGAAAAAAGTGATCAATTACAATCCAAGTGAATCTGACGGAAATGGGAGTGGATTTTTTATCTCTAGACAAGGCCATATTGTTACCAATTATCATGTGGTGGATGAGGCCTCGGAATTATTCACTAAGCTTAATGTAAACGGACAAATTGAAAAACTTCCACTTAAAATTGTCGCAAAGGACAAGGTTAATGACCTGGTTATCTTAAAAGTAGATAAGACTGGCTTCGACCTTGGGAAAGATATTCCTTATGGAATGGATTTTAATACCTTGGAAGTTGGCGAGGAAGTCTTTACCCTGGGCTATCCGATGGTTGATGTGATGGGGGAGGAGCTTAAATTTACGGATGGACGTATTTCTTCAAAAAGCGGCATTGATGGAGATATTACCACATATCAAATAAGCACCCCGATCCAGCCAGGAAACAGTGGTGGACCTTTGTTTCAAGTGGAAACTGGCAACATTGTAGCTGTAGTGAGTGCTACCTTGAACCGCGAAATGTTTAACGGTGAAAATGTAAATTATGCGATAAAATCCAACCTACTAAAAAACTTGGTAGAGTCAGTCAGTGAGCCGATAAAATTAAGCACTCAAACACCCGCAAAAGAGATGAAGTTATCTGACCGCATTAAACTGTACCGGGAATTTATGCCAATCATTTTCTTTAAGGAGTAGGGATAAAATAGAACACAACGAAGCTGTAACCAAACTCAATCCTCTTATTTATTTAAAGCAACTCATGTCATATAACCTATGAAATACAATCTCCTATTTTTTTTATTTTTAAGCCTTAACGCCTTTTCGCAATCTAAAAGCGTGATCATTCAGCAGCAGCAAGCGCGCATTGATAGTTTAACCGAAGCCCTTGAGATTCAAAAGGAGGAGTTTGCCGCCGCCGAACGTCGGTTCGAACGGAACAATGAGAAAATGAAACTCATCGATCAGCAAATAATTTCATGGCACGACCAATATGTCAACCCCTATCACGCCATTGATTATCATATGGCCATGTGCCCTAAATCTATAAAAAAAGATCCTGAACAATTAGTAGAATACGTTAAGGAAATAGCACATACCGACCTAGAAAAATGCCGTGCTGTATATACATGGATTGCCTATAACATCAAGTACGATGATGTGGCTTTTAATAATAAAACATATAGTTATGTGGATGCCCTCGAGGTATTAAAAGAGCAAAAAGCCGTCTGTGCAGGGTATTCTGAGCTTTTTACTTATTTGTGCAGTCAATTACACCTTGAGGTTAAATCGGTTAATGGATGGTCCAAAGGCTATGGATATAAACAGGAAGAAATGCTTAATATGAAATCGATCCCTGATAGCGATCATGCATGGAATTTAGTTAAATTAGATGGGGAATGGCGCTGCTTTGATGCTACATGGGGTTCAGGGTCAGCTAAAACAACCTCAAATGGATTGATGAAATCTGTTTACGAATTCACCGATGAATGGTTCAATTGCAGTCCAGAGGAATTTGTATTTTCTCATTATCCGGAATCGCAAGATGATCTCCATTTAGAGAAGCCAATTACCTTAAAATCTTTTTTTAACTTACCTGAAGTTTCAATGTCTGTATTTTCCACTGGTTTACTTGATGCTAAAGAAACCTTAACCCAATGTACCACTTCAACAGTTAATTCTTTTCCAAAAGTTTATTCTTTAAACACCTTTATCAAGGTGTTAAATGCTCCAAAATCTGGGGTATTGAAGGCTGGAGAAACTTATTCCTTTGAGTTTTATATTCCTAGAGCCAGCAATGTGTATTCATATAATGGCAATGCTATGACTAAGGAGTTCAAGGAATCTACCGATGGATCTGTTTTTTCGTGTAATGTAACACCTTCAATTAAGGGGGAGTTTACTATTGCGGTAGAATACTATAATTCCAAAGGTATTTTAGTGTTATTAAAGTATGAAGTAAAATAATTTGCAATGAAAAGAATAGTTCCCCTTTTTAAAAAATTAATACCTGTTGTTATAGCATTAAATCTTTTTGTTTTAACCGATCATGCGCAAACTTCTACGAGTTTAAATAAACCAAAATACGAATTAGCAAGTGGTACTTATGGATTCTTAATAGCACAACAAGAAGGATTAATGTTAATTGAGAAAAAGTTTCCCGCCCTTCAAAATGATGTAATTATGGCTAGGTTGGGTTTTGATATAGCTTTTGGTAAAGCTGAAGAGGAAATAACGCGTTATCTTCAGGAATACATGGGTCCCGAAAATTTTAAAATGTTCAGGGATAGCACCCTATCGTTAAGTAAAACAATCAATAATCCTGAGCAGATAACCCCAGATATTGCTAAAGAATTTTTAAAGGTTGTCGAAAGTCGAATTAATGGAAGTATTCCTTCTCCATACCTTGAAACCCTGCTTGCGTTTAACTATAAAGATTCACCTGCAAATGAATACATTTTTGGGTTTACTAATGAATTCTCCACCCTTGGACATCCGAAAGCGAAAAATACCGATTGGAAAATAAATGTACCAATCAGTTGGAAAAAGGAGGAAGGTAGTCGACCGAATGTGATTCAAAAATTTAGCAGTGATATGGGTTTCGGAGGGGAATTGGTACTTCTTATGGTTAAGGATTTAGAAATGCCGCAAACTGGATTTACAAATTCTGATATAGAAGCCATGTATACGGAGGAAAGCTTTCGTCAAACACTACCTGAGGATGCTCTGTTTGTTTCCTTTTCCAAAATCACTATCGATAATATTCCTGGCGGGGTTATTGAAATGGATCAAGTGTATAAATCTCTGGATTTTCCAAGAAAATTGAGGATTAAGCAATATTCTTTCATTTATAAAAACAAAACATACGTAATTCAATGTTCGGTGAGTTCTAAAAATTTAAACGAGGATCTTACCTCAAAAATGTCAGAATTCAGTTTTCTATTTAATATGATGGTTAATTCCGTGGTGGTTAATGACCAATATAAATAACTGATTTGAAAAGTTGGCCTTGAATTTGCAAGACCTTATTCACTTAGAAATACAATAATATTCATTCAGGACAACTTGGTTTTGGATAGAATTGTTCTTCCCTCACATTTCCCTATCTTCGTTCTATGCGAAGTGTTTTATTCTTGGTCTTCCTTGAATTGTATACCCTCATCGGATTTGCCCAGTCATTTTCCGTAAATCAAGGGCAGGCTATTTCTGAATCAATGTCCCATGTTCCCAATTGTATCTCCATTCCAGTTTCAGGGCTACCCAATGTCATTGATCAATCGTTCGGGTTAGCATCGGTTTGTCTCAACATTACCCATCCAGAAGTAAGTAACCTCACCATTAAATTGGTGGCTCCCGACGGCACCAAAGTCACCTTGTTTCATCAATTGGGGTATACTGATGATGATTTGATTAATACCTGTTTTGATGACCAAGGACCGCCCATTTATCTTCAATCAGCCCCCTTCACCGGTACGTATAGAAGCCTCTTGCCCTTAGGACAAGTAAATAACGGTCAAAACCCTAACGGCACATGGTCGCTCTGGATTTATGACGATTGGCTCAGTGCGGGAGGTTCTACCGGTTATTTTCAGGGTGTTACGTTGAATTTCAATGCCATGCCGGCGGTTCCGTTTAGTTTTCAGCAAAGTAACCTTCCCATCATTGAAATAAACACTCAAAATCAAGTCATAAATAATTACACAAAAGCCTTGGTGGAATTCAAAACCTTTGACCACCCTAGTGGGGTAAACGACATCCTTTCGGATGCGCCGATTTATAATGCCAAAGCAATGGTGGAGTGGCAAGGATGGAGCAGTCCAGGATTTCCAAAGAAGAATTTCGACATTGATTTAGTGGATGCATCAGGAACTCGTTTGGATTTTCCGCTACTCGGGATGCCTGCAGAAAATGATTGGGTGCTCAAAGGGGAGTTTTTAGACCGTACCTTAATTAAAAATAGCTTGGTGTTTTCCCTCTTCGAACGAATGGGGCATTACGCGCCCAGAACGCGGGTGTGTGAGGTAGTGTTGGATGGTGAATACATCGGCGTATACACCTTGCAAGAAAAGGTGAAACGAAATGATGAGCGGGTAAAGATCAATGCGCTAAACCCCGGGGAGCTTAGTTCTCCGGGCATTTCTGGAGGCTATATTTTTGAGATGAATCCAACCGGAGCCACCCCTGATTGGTACTCAAGTTATGCGCCAATCAATGATATCACTACGAATTACGACGTGGAATTTAAGGTGGTATATCCCAAACGTCAAACAATTCCAAGTGTACAATTACAGTATCTAAAAGCCTATACCGATGCGATGGAGCAAGCGATCGCTGCGCCGAGTTATCAAGATTCAACGCTGGGATATCGTGCCTTTGTTGATGTGTATTCCTTCATCGATTTTATGCTGCTCAGTGAGTTTTCAGCGAATTATGACACCTACGGACGCAGTTTTTATTTGGTGAAAGAACATCAAAGCGATAACGGGAAAATAAAAGCCGGACCCCCATGGGATTTTGATCGCACCTTTGGCTATGATTGGCCCAGTCCATACGGTTGGGTTTGGGACATCACGAATTATTATTGGCCCTTCCCTTTCTGGTGGTCCCGATTTTGGTCGGATGAACTCTACCGAAAAGAAACCGAATGCCGTTGGAAAAGTTATCGTATGGAGGCGCTCTCTGATGGCACCATTCAACAGGTGATGGATAGCCTTGAAACTCGAATTGCTCAAGCTGTCCTGCGCAATGATGCCGTTTGGAAAGACCATAGTAATATTCCGTATGCAACCTATCGAGACAGCCTACACAGTTGGATAACACAACGTTTGACTTGGATGGATGACAGTTTGAATCAATATAATGTCTCGATTCCTTCCATTCAAAATCTAAATGACACCAGCGTATGTGCTGGAGATACCATAGATTTTCATTTATCCAATCAATTCCGGTATGACTGGGATCCAGGTCCAAAATCACCCATCCTAATCCCGACGGAATCTGCTGTGTATACACTTACGGTTACTGATACCTTGGGATGTTTTTCGAGGCAATCAATAGCCATAGAAGCCAGAAAACCAAACGTGGATTTTGAGGTTTCTTCAACGATAGGATTTAATCAAGTGCTTTTTACCGCAATTGATTCGTCACTCTCCTATTATCAATGGAATCTAAATCAGTCGTTCATTTCACAGGATGTATCCTGTTTAGCCACCTTTCCATCCAACGGGATCTATATCATTTCGCTAACGTCTGCCGATTCTACGGGGTGCACCTGGACTGAATTTAAAGAAATTGCCATAGAAACAATTCCTGTTTTGACCCATTCATTTACGGTGTTTCCCAATCCAACAGCTTCTGGATGCTGGATTTATTCGAATGAAAATTTAATCGGTAAGTCCTACATAATTAGTGATTTACTTGGAAAAGTTGTTCGAGAAGGGGTGATTTTAACGCCGTATTTCTATGTCGATATCCCTTGGGCGAATGGGGTGTATTCATTGACGATTGCTCGGGAAACCCTTAAAGTACTTAAGTTTTAAGTAAATTCACTATCTTTGTTATATGAGAAGTCACTTATGCTGTTTGTTGTTTCTTGCGCCAATGTTTGTTTGTTTTGGTCAAGGGTATAACTTTTACTTCGGAAATATACATGCACACTCGGGGTATTCAGATGGGAACAAAGACAGCTTAACGTCTGGGATGTATACACCGTATCAAGATTTTCTTTATGCGAACGAATCAGAACAGATAGATTTTTATGGCATTTCGGAGCACAATCACAGTGCGGCTGGGATGGCCAGTAAGCAGAATTATTATAACGGTGTAGCCGATGCAGAGTTAGCTACTATAGAAGACACGTTCATTGCGCTTTATGGCATGGAGTGGGGTATCATTTCTCAAGGTGGACATGTGCTGATTTATGGCTATGATAGTTTAATCGGGTGGGAAAATAATTTGTACGATGAATATGTACAGCCTACTGATTTTCATGGGCTTTGGAATGTGATCAACAGCAAGCCCAATTGTTTTGGCTATCTAGCACATCCACAAGCGGCAGATTTTGACTCCCTTCTAATCAAGCCTTGGGATTTCAATGCTGACCAAGCGGTGGTGGGCATGCCGTTTAGAAGCGGTCCGGCGTTTTCTCAAAACTTTACGTATAGTAATCCTTCAACCAGTTCCTATTGGTCACGGTATACACAGTTGCTTAAGCAAGGATACCATGTTGGAATTGGTCTAGATCACGACACCCATTACAGTGTGTTTGGTCGTTCACAGCAGGGGAGAATGGGATTGTTAGCACCAAACCTTACCAAGAATGACATCATGTACGCCTTGCGTAAAATGCATTTTTACTCCACCGACGATTGGAATTTTAGACCAGATTTCCGCATCAACGAACAACCGATGGGGAGCATCATTGAACAAGCAGGTAATCCTACGATATTCATTGATTGCATAGATTTGGATATTTCTGAAGCCATCAATTACATTTCCATTTATTATGGAGTTCCGGGAAGTGGGCAACAAGCTACCTTACTCACTCAAATAGGGGCGCAAAATACGGCATCTTACAATCACAGCATTCAGAATGGAGAAACGTATTACTACTATGCTCGAATCGTACAAATGGACGGGGATGAAATCTTTACCTCTCCCATTTGGTATACGCGTAACGATGGTCAAACTGAAACGGTTCCTACCGTCCACTTTTCAGTGCTTTCCAATCCGGTATGTGTAGGTAATCCGGTAGACCTAACGTACGATGGCACCGCAGGAACGAACACATACTTTTGGTCTTTTTCTGCTGGAGTAACTCCGGAATATTCCACCCAAGCGAATCCGCAAGTTACCTTTGCTCAAGCGGGTACCTACCACGCAACCTTGTACGTAGAGAATAGCGCAGGTTCTGGTTTTTACACCATGCCAATCACAGTTGAAGGATGTGCCGGGGTGCTTGATCATGGGCTAGGGTATAAAATTTATCCAAATCCAGCAACAACCCAACTTACTATTGAAGTGGATGCTGAGGTAGCCATAGAAGAAATCGCCTTAGTTGACGCCATGGGAAGATTGGTCTTGCGCCAGGCGCTTGAAAATCAAGGAAAAAATACCATAGACATCAGTGCATTTCCTTCGGGAATGTATGTGATTCAATTGTTGGGATCAACACAACGCATTACAGAATCGCTCTGGATTCAGAAGTAAGGAGTTAAGCTGAAAAAGTTGAATTTATATCACTGGGTGCGGATTTAAATCCGCACCCAGTGATTAATTGCACCCAGTGATAAATTACACCCAGTTATGATTTTGCAATTATTACTACTATTACCAACCTTTTCTGTCTTTTAGTTGTTCTATGTGTAAACCACCCCTATGAAACGTATCTTTACTTGGCTCACTGTTGGAGTATTCCTGTTTATTGGGCTTAATTCATTTTACATGTCACGAATAGAAAAACCAGCATACACCGTAGAACGTGTGCTAGAAAATAAAGTAGAAATCAGGGCCTATTCGGCAATGGTTGTAGCCAAAACATCATTGGAGGGAGCATCCTTTGATCAATATGGATCGCAAGGATTCCGAAGCATTGCCTCATACATCTTTGGCAATAATCAAAACAAGCAGAAAATCGCGATGACCTCTCCGGTAATTATGGAGCAAGGATCCGAGGCGAGCATGTATTTTGTCATGCCTAAACAATATGCGAAGAACGAGTTGCCAAACCCGAACTCCGCTAACGTAAACATTACAGAAGTAGGAGCAAAGCGCTTAGCGGTTATTCGCTTTGGGGGATGGGCAAACGACAAACGCATCGAAAAGCATCAACTCAAATTGAAACAAATCTTGGATGAAGCTAAGATTTCCTACAAAGAACCCTTCCTATTCATGGCCTACAATGCACCGTGGGATATAATCGCCAGACGCAATGAAGTGGCTGTGGAGTTGTGATCCCTTCGATCCGCCTCGGCGGACTCAGGGACCCCAAGTATTATTCTGAACCGGTCCCTGAGCCTGTCGAATAACCGGTCCCTGAGTCCGTATTCTAAGACTTCTCCAAATTTTTATGCAGCGAATTTATAAATTTCAGCATATTTTGAATTTCTATTTGCGCAAGCAAAAATTCTACTCACAAGTTTGTTGCGAACAA